>CAWEGU010000005.1:0-243549 GCA_963808645.1 uncultured Alphaproteobacteria bacterium | reverse complement strand
GCCTTCACCCGGCAACCGCGCCGGCGGCACATTCAAATAACGAATGAGATAGATCGCGATGGCTCCATGCAGGATAGCGCGCACCAACTCGACGAAGTGCCCGCCGAGGTCGAGATCAGAGCCGATGCGCTTCAGCCCCTGATGCACCGCGTTGCAATAAGTGAGGACGTGAAGCGCCGTTTCCCAATCCGCCTGCTCGTTCGCCGTGCCAAACCGTGCGACCCGCAACGCCGCGGCATAACAAAGCGAGCGGCCCAGGTCAGCGAATGAGGCTCCGTCAGAGACCGCGGTCTCGAGCGCGGCGATAATCGCGCTCGGATCGTCGCCCAGGAGATCCTGGGCCAACTCGGCGTGCTGCGACCATGGACCGCGACCACGACCGACTGCGAAAAGGGCCGGTAAGTCAGTGGCAGCTTTCTCGCACAGTGCTATGAGGTCTGCGGGCTGGCGCCACTCCGCTGATTCTTCCGCACCGCGCGCCGCGACCATTTGGCCGATGACCGTGGGCAGCACATCGGCCGCGTGTTGCCAACCGATGAGGTCGAGGCACTCGAATGCTTTGTTGATGAAATCGAACGAGTGTCCGCTATCGGCAAAGACGCGATCGGTCTCAGCCGCGAATAGCAGGTCCGCCAGGGCGGCGGGCCGAGCACCCGTCGAGATGGCGGTAAGTGCCGTTCGCTCGGCTGCCTCGCGATGACGGACGGCCGCCCAACGCCGTAGCCACCGCTTGAGCGTATGAGGATCCGGTCGACTGGCAAGCGGTGAGCGCTGTCTGCGCGGTGCAGCACCGTCACAATCGGTGGCGATTTGACTGACGCCATGGAACAACGCCAAGTAGATCTCTTCCTTTGGTAGGATAGCCAGGAGGTTGCCCAGGGCAGTGAGGATGGTCATTCCCGTGCCCCATCCGTCCCGATTCCGGGCGCCGAAGACTGCCGCCTGGCGCACAATATCGAGCGGGTCAACGCCAGCCGCTAGTTGACCCTGCAATGCTTTTGCAATGACGAGCCCAAGCTTGTGAGCCATGCCCTCGTGTAGTCGCTGCCGCCAGTAGGCAGCTGGCTCCGGATGGCCAAATTCAGCCTTGACCCATACCTCCCCACCGCGCACTTCCACCGGGCAGGTAGGTGCATCGTCCGCCCAGAGATCGAAGGTGCAGCCACTCGCAAGATCGAACCGCGCATGATGCCAGTGGCAGGTTAGAATGCCATCCTCCACGCTGCCACGATCGAGTGGAAAGCCCATATGCGGACACCGGTTGTCCAGGGCGTACACTCGACCCTGTTCTTCGATGACCAAAATCGGTCGATGAGGTCCGTGGACCAAGAGCCGTCCTTTGCTCTTGAGTTCCTCCAGCGTGCCTGCACGTACGAATACGTGTGTTTGTGCTTTTCCCGTAGATGCCACTGGATTCACTAGCAGGTTGGCCAAATACGCCTTATCCTCCATTGGGTCCTCCGCGACCAAATTCCCCAATGCCTCCCCCCTGTCACCGTATGTATTGCTGCTGAAATTGCAAATTGCCATGTGACTTCCCCGCGTGAAAGCTAACCCGGAAATTAGTAGAAGTTGGTCGGCGCAGACTCAGTTAAACGACATCCAGCCGATGACCAGATTTCGAGGCTGAGATTGCTGTCGGTACCGTAAGTTCGATTATTTTATGTGGGTCTGAGATAAAGCCGCATGGCTACCAGAGTATCGGCACAAATCGCGGGCGTGGACGGGTGCAAGGCTGGCTGGATCGCCGTGATCCTTCAGTCGGATTCTTCCGCCCGTGCGGAGGCGAAGGTTTTCGAGAACTTCACGAACCTTGCCGGCGCACTGAACCCGGATTCGATCATAGCCGTCGATATGCCAATCGGCCTTCCGGAACGCGCGAGCAAAGGCGGTCGTGCGCCCGACCGGATGGCTAAGGAATTCCTCGGCCCGCGCAAGGGATCGGTCTTTCTGGTGCCATCGCGACCGGCGGTCTATGCGTATGAACAAGGCTACGCGCAGGTTTGCACCGTGGCGCGCGAGACCTCAGATCCGCCGAGAGCCCCTTCGATACAGGCTTATTCAATTTTTCCTCGCATTCAACAACTCGATCAGATGCTACGGCAGGACGACGCGCTGCGCCGGCGTGTTTTCGAGGTTCATCCTGAGGTCTCGTTTACCATTATGAGCGGTGAGCCGATACTCGAGCCGAAGAAAGTCAAAGGTCGCATTCACGAGCCTGGAATGCGGTGTCGCAAGGCGTTCTTAGAAAAACAAGGCCTTGCCGTTGGCTTCTTGGAGGCGCACTTACCACGCGGGGCGGCATTGGACGATTTTTATGATGCCTGCGCTTGTGCCTGGAGCGGCGCACGTATCTTCGAACAAGGAGAACGGGTCTTTCCCTCTGAGCCGGGTATCGATGCAAACGGGCTGCAAGTGGCGATCAGGGCTTGAGGCTGGCGCGGTCGCGAGTGTCGGCGCTCGATGATCTGAAGTCTCGGCATGGGACGTGACTCGATCGCGAAGACGGCTGCGTGGTGCATCACTGGCGGACCGACCCCTTCTCTTTGTGCAAGAGGCTTTCCCCTGGGGCTCTGGCGCGCTGCACAACACATCGGGCCGGATGAAGGGCAGATGGATATTCCGTCCGCGGTCAAAGCCGATACGGTGCGCTGGTACTTGAGCAGCTCCGAAGATGTGGGATATCGCCGGGATGCTCTCTCTGGCCATGTCAATCGGTTCCGGGTAACCGGTATCATACTCTACATGTTCACGAATGAGAATTTGAAGCAGTATGCGGTGCTCAAGGCAATGGGCGCAACCTCGAAACAGCTGCTGGCCATGATCTTTGTCCAGGCCGGACTGTGCGCGCTTCTGGGCACTGGACTTGGGGTAGGTCTGTGCGGCATCATTGGCTAGATCGCATCGGAGGCCGGGTATCCGTTCCGCATGATGTGGTTCACGCTGCTGATCGGGGGTGTGACGGTCGTGCGTGCTGGTGAGCGTCGTGCTTGCGACGATCAGCTTTCGCCCCGTGCTGAAGCTTGACCCCGCCGTGGTCTTCGCGAGACGATGGTCTCGGTTAGCGCACAAATGTTAAAGCGTCCGCAGACCTGGATTGCACTGAGCGCTGGAGCACAGGGAGCGTCCGCAAATGTCCGATCCGGGGGAAACTCCCGTCATTGAGAACTTTGAGCCGAAGTTCCGCAAAGGGTGGAGGCTGTGTAAAAATGCAGATGCGTGATCGGCGGATGGTTGGCCGGCTGGCGGTTTTCGATTGTCGGACTTCGACGGACGTGCTGAGAAGCATGAGCTTTTGAGGCTCGCAGATAAAGCGCGCGGCCTCTTCGTATGGTGTCGGCGGCCGTGACTCTGGAAGTGCATCTGTCGAAGGGTTCAGCTTCTCCTGGTCCTACAACGAGGCGGCTAAGACGCTTCACATCCAGTGCCTCGAGAGCCCAGCTTTAATCTCATGCTCTGAAATAAATAGCAGATTTCACGCCGAGGTGCAGAAGTGCGTCGTCGCGGCCAATCGAAGAGGATAATAGGGCGCTCATTGCTTTGCCCATGTCCGCGGCCCGCATTTAGGCTGACTTTGTGTATCAATGCTGTGCTGCTGCTAGGCGGCTGCGGCGTGAATTATCGCTTCTGCCCGCCCGGCACGGAGAAAGACCCCTCGCGCCCCTTTACAACTTGAAGACAACAACACCCCCAAAGAATTGGTCCTGTTGTTTCGCCGTCGACCGATTCGATTCCGATGCGCCATCTGGGATCGCGCGCCGCGGCGTGACAATTCCCGTGCGTGAGATGACAAAGATTGTGGAGCACGAAATTGTGCAGCCGCTTCACCACGTCTCGCCGAAAGGACGCACCTCGAGCTCGAATGTCCAGGCAGATGGCTTCTGACCTGTCAGCATCAGAGCTGTGTCCGCAATGTCGTCCGGCTTGACGAAGAAGCTGTCTGGTTTGTCCGCAAGTTTCGTCCGAATTGACGGCTCGTCGACAATTCCGTCAATGATGATCAGCGAGACATGGATCTTCGATGGCCCGAGCGAACGGGCGAGGGATTCGGCCAGACTGCGCTGAGCCGCCTTGGCCGAAGCAAATGCCGCCGTCTTGGCGCCGCCTCGGCGCGAAGCGGTCGCGCCGACGAAGATAATGTGCCCGGCGGCGCGCCGCTTCATCGCAGGGATGACGCTGCGCGCGGCGGCGAAGGCGCCAAATGTGTTAGTCCGCCACGCCGCCTCGAAATCTTCGAAGGTCACTTCCTCGGCGGAGCCCCAAACGCCCTTGCCCGCATTGTAAATAAGGACATCGACAGATCCGAGGTCAGAACTCGATGGCTCCGAAGGTCCGCTCCCCCGTTGCATGGTTGCCCGCATCGCACGCATAGGCGCGCGCCAGGGGGAGCTCCTGCGCGAGTTTGCTCGTGAGGCTGGTCGTGCGGGCCAGCAACGCGACGGCATATCCCTCCGCCGCAAACCGGCGGGCGAACGCGGCGCCATTGCCGGGACCGACGCCGACGACAGCACGACAGGCTTTTGAGTTGGCTGGGCAGACATGGCTGAACCTTCGTCCCAAGCTTGAGGAAGCGGCACGTGGTGTGTCCGTAGTGAGGTTCATAAGAATTGAAGCGCGACTGCAGGTCAATTGCTGCGTAAATAACTGAAATACAAACGAAATGATCCAACCCCTCGCAAAGATTCGTTGACTAAGGCGGAGATTTGCAGGCTTGAGCGGGCGTGGTTAGATGCATTGCAGCCACATTGCCAAGTGCGGCGACATAACGTACTGTTGCGCTTTCCTTCTCTCGAGCGCTAGGTCCTGTGCAAGTGTCCTTCAGGAGAACCTAAACGAAGAAAAGGCGGCTGACGAGAAACTGACAGCGCTCAGGTCTCAGCGGCCCTGCCAACGCCCCGTGAGCAAGTAAAGACTTCAAAAAGATCAGGAAGAAAACCGCTGATGCCCGAGAAGAAGACAATTGAGAAAGCACACAAGGCCAAGCGCGAAGGCAAGGCACCCACAACCCAGGCCGGCGAATTCGTGCGCGAGGAAATAAACAAGATTCGCCGCGGTGAGCACGGCGCGCGATCGCCAGAACAGGCCATTGCAATTGGCCTTTCGGAGGCGCGACGGGCCGGCGTCGACCTGCCGCCTCCGAAGAAGGGCAAGGTCAAAGAAAGCACCCGGAAAAGTGCCGAATATGCTTACGAGGTCGGGCAGCATGAGCGCGCGCCGAAGCATCAGCCGCGCATTGCGCGCGCCGTGTCCGAGGTGCTGAAAAAGGAGCCGCAGGACACCGCGTCGCACGAGGCTCTCTCGCGTCATGCCACGAAAGCTGCCTCGCGGCGCAAGCCTTCCCTGCGATCGGCGGCAGCCAAGAAAGCGGCACTGACCAAAGGGGTGGAAGAACGCTCCGCCGCTTCGCGCAGAGCGGCGCGAACGCGCAAGCGTCGCACAAATCAGTAGCATCGTGGGAGCAGCCATGCAGGCGCAGTGCGCTCGAGCATAAGCAAGACGGTGCTGAGTTCGACGGCGCAAGCGGTGATTTCACAGGTTGCTAATTCGGACGGGTGGCTTTCACCAAGAGCCCTTTGCAGTGCGCCGCCGGGAGCCTCGCAATGCGAAGTAAATGATGTAGACGTAGCAAAACGCGGGCAGAATGAATGCGCGTTGGATTCCGAAGTGATCGGCCAGCGCGCCCTGCAGGACCGGAATCACCGCCCCGCCAACGATCGAGCCCACCAACACCCCTGATCCCTTCCCCGTCTGTGATCCAAGCCCGTCGATCGCAAGCGCAAAGATGCTTGGGAACATTATGGAGTTGAAGAGCCCAACCAGTAGAATGGTCCACATCGCTATAAAACCCGATGTGAGCATTGAGGTGAATACTAAAGCTGAGGCTACGGTCGCGAAAACTCCCAACAGCTTGCCGGTAGGCACCTTTCGCAGCAAAGCCGAACCGACAAAACGGCCGATCATCGCGCCTCCCCAGTACAGCGAAACGTAGCGCGCGGCGAGCGTCTCCGACAGATCGCCAATGTCCGGCTGATTGAGGTAATTCACCAGGAAGCTACCAATCGAGACCTCCGAACCCACGTAAACGAAGATGGCAATTGCGCGAGCACCAGGTGGCGTTGCTTCCAAACCGATGCTCTGGCCGCCGCATCACGCCGCTCGACCGCAGGGGCGGGAAGATTTGATTTTGCAATCAGGACGCCGAGGATGAGGACTGCAAGCGCCAGCCCGAGGTATGGCAGCTTCACTGACCCGGCCTCCTGCAAGCGGTAAGCCTCCAGATCGGCGGGTGCGAGCTGGCGCATCTCCGCGATGGTTTTCGGGGCACCGCTCAGGATTAGCAGACTCCCCAGGAACGGTGCGATGGTGGTCCCGAGTGAGTTGAACGCCTGCGTCAGGGTCAGACGGCTGGATGCTGTGCGAGGGGGCCCCAACACCATAACGTAGGGGTTCGCCGATACCTGCAACGCCGTGATTCCGGCAATTAGAACGATAAGGGCGGTGAGAAATAGCGGAAAAGAAGGCACGCTGGCGGCAGGGGCGAACAGCAAGGCCCCCGCGCATGGAGGTCGGAACATGGTGAATGAGCGACTGCTTCGGCTGAAAGCGGGAGCCATCGGCGAAATAAGAAAACTATTCGGGATATTTATCTATCTTTGGGTTCTGTTGAGTTTGTTTTCCCTTCATAAAGCGCTCGTTTTGAATGACGAGAGCCTGATTTACCATCAAGGATTTGCTCTTATCAATGCATTGGCCTTGGCAAAGGTCGTGCTGATCGCAGAGATTTTTCATATCGGAGACAACTTCAAAAATGGACCGCTCATCTATCCCATCCTGTTTAAGTCCGCTGTTTTTGCCGTGATACTGCTTTGCTTCCATATAATCGAAGAAACGCTTTTAGGAATATTCCATGGCAAGACGCTTTCTCAAAGCATTCCTAATATCGGCGGCGGAACACTGCAGGGAATACTCATGGTCGGAATTATCATGTTCGTCGTGTTGATGCCGTTCTTCGCCTTCAGGGAACTTGGCCGGGCCGTCGGGACGGAACAATTGCGCTTTCTCGTATTTGGAGGCGAAAGCAAGGCCGGCGCAGCTCCGCCGATTATGCCGTCGGCGATGGCGGAAAACGATGAAAATGATCGTCATAATTTACAACGTTTTGTTGACGCCCAAAGCCCTGTGTTTGAGGAAGTATGCTCGGAACTACAGGATGGCCGTAAAAGAGGACATTGGATGTGGTTTATCTTTCCGCAGATTGAGGGTCTAGGCTACAGCCCGTTAGCACGAAAATTCGCGATTTCTTCTCGTGAGGAAGCCGAGGCGTATTTAAATCATCCAATTCTCGGGCCAAGACTGCGACACTGCACTCGTCTTGTCACGCTCGTAGAGGGACGTCCGATTGACCAGATTTTTGGCGACCCAGACGATCTCAAATTTCATTCTTCTATGACATTGTTTGCCAATGTCACATCCGATAATCAGGTGTTTAGGGATGCCTTGCACAAGTATTTTGGAGGCGAACCGGATCGCTTGACGGTTGAGCGACTGTGATTGTTGAATGTCCTCTTCGGGTCATACGGGGTAATCTCGAAGTGAGCTTATGTTTTCCGGGTTGTCCCCAATAGCAGACCTTCGCCCGCGGCGCTGTCGGCCTCAGGACTTGGCCTCGATCAGAGAAAGGCGTTCGGAATTGAGGCAGGCCGCGGGATCGTGACTGGAACTCCCCAACGGGAGCCTTGAATCAAGCGATATGAGCTCACCGACTATGCGGTTTAAAGCGATAGAAGGCGGCGCGGCTTCGGCTGCGGCCGATCCTGATGACCTCCTTCGCCTTCATCATGGGCGTCGTGCCGCTGGTCGTCCGGTGCCGGTGCCGAGATGCGTCACGCCATGGGCGTTGCGGTGTTCTCCAGGATGCTCGGCGTGACGTTCTTCGGCTTGTTCCTGACGCCGGTCTTCTATGCGTTGCTGCGGGAGATGGAAAAGCGTGTCGCGAGAGACTCCGTGGCTGGCGGCAGTCAATCAAATACCGCCGCACGTCATCAGTCCTCCGCTTGAGCGGGCGCTTCTTAATTGCTCGCCCTATATCCGAAGTCCTTCGATCCCGGTCTCAGTTGGCCGCGTCTCGGCGGCGATCTCCAAAGGGATTGACCGATGGGACAGAGACATCGCCGTCCGCCAGGGAATCTGCCTCTGATGGTTCACCGTGATGCCGGAACGACAGCTCCGGGTTGTACCTAACGTGGGAATAATTCTCTGAAAATTCTCTGATTAATTCATCCTCATTCCCGCCGGTGGCGTAGCCAACCTCTGCCAATAACGTGGCGACGGCGTCCCGTTGAACATCGCTGACCGTAGCATCGGAGGCTCCTTCAGCTCTGAGCGACGCTGCATTCTGTTCCAGCAGTGACCAAATCGCGAGGGCCAAATTATAGCTCTGTTGCATCCTATAGCTCTGTTCATCAACATTGACGGTCATGGCGCGACTCCATTCTGAGACTTTCCCTTCTGGGGCTCCGACCCGGGCATGCTGCGATATAGGCGTGGCGAGGCAAAAACGTCACCTCAAACAAAACGCTTCAGCTTTAGATGGGAACTGTTAGTCTCGTTTTCATTATTGTAATCAGAAAGGGGCGGCTTTTGTGCGCCTTTGACCGGCTGAGCGTCAATCTCAATTCTGCCCATTTGCCCGTACCCAAATTCAGCTTTTTTTATTTTTGCTCGCGATTTCCGGCGGAGCTCGTGGGTCTTCCGGCGGTTCATTCATTTCACTTTGCATGGTGACCCATCTGAAAAAGCCGCACCCAGGGTGATGAACATCAGCCGCTGATCCCCCTGGCGGCGCGGCTATCGGTTTCCTATTTCCTTCTGAGATTGTCCGGCCAAAATCTGTGCAAGGTGTAAAATTCGACCGGGTCGTCGTCACGCCGGATGCAGCACCATGCAGTTCGCCGCCGAGCGCGCCTCTTTGTCGCTGACATTGGGGTCGCTCACGAGATGTCTACGGTGATAGATGGCTCGCCGCCAGTCGGTGCCGTCCCGATGAGCTCGCCGCAGGCTTCGCAGCGCCCCCCGACTTCTTGGAAGCGCAGTTGTTTCGTGGCCAGTGAGAATGATCGCGCCGCCGTCCGCCGTAACGGCTTCGGGTCTCCCTCCCGGTTGAGGTCTTGTGTCAGGGGCGTCCTTTCTACCTTCTCCGCCGCCGATCCCGAAGGCAACGGACAGATCAAATTCAGAGTTTTACCGCGACCGCAAGGTATTTGTGCCACTTCTCTGTGTAATACAAGGTTATCCGACAGGATTGATGAACGATCTCCTTGCTTTCTTCGAAATAACTTTTATCAAAGAGGAGCTATTAGGCACACCCCCAGCAAAGGTTTGGGCCCAATAGCGTGATTTACAATTTCAAATAACCAGATGGGCTCAAAACCCATTCTCAGCGGGATATAGTTGGAAAGAGATGGGGAAATTAGTTATTGTGGTGGTATTTTTGGCAGAAATGTTTGACGAGGACATTTTTATTCAAGTAATAGATAAACTGAAAACAAGATTTACCTATCACAACCAAATATAGGGTCAGAAATAGCCAGAGTTTAGCCAATTAGCAACTTCCGTTGCATTGCATGCCGCCGCTGATATCAAGCTCGCATCCATTCGCCTTTGGCTGCATGTTTCTGGGCCCTTGGGCCGTATTTGGGTTTTCGGACTGCCTTGAGCTTGATGCTGATCATGCTCTTTCGCGGGGACGCGGTTTGACGAAGAGGGCGGGCCCGACTGATGTTTAGTCATCGAGACGGAGATCAATCACGTTCTCGGGATTGACCCAGGCCCGAGCTGATCGCTCCGCGACTTCCCCGGGGGTCCATGGCGCATATCGTGCAGCGTGAAGCCGTCGTCGTCCAGCGATTTTCATGCGGCTGGCCGAATAAGCGGATCAAAACGAATCCCGCTCGTTTCAACCCTAGTTTGCCGTGGGGTGTCGGAGGCACAGATTGGCACGGAGTTGGGTGTCGAGGTCGGGAGAGGGGCAGAGCTTTGGTTTTGAGGGTGGGTTGGTGAAGGGCAGTTGTTCCCAGGGCGTCGTGAGACCAACCGGGAACAACCAAAACGGCGTGCCCGACCCGTTGCCCCGCTGGGGACCGGGCCATTTCGCCGAGGACTTCGCGAGTTGCCGGGCCGTCGTGCCGCTCCCATCCGTGAAGATATACCAGACATCCATTTCCCAGATCCCCGTCCAATTGAGTGCCATCGCGAGCGCGTTCCGTTCGAGGGCGTGGTTGCCGGTTTGTCGCCACGTTTCGGAGGCTTTGCGTCGATGAAATAAGCGTGGGGTGGGCGCGTGGCGAGTAAATCCGGCAGCCAGCGGAAGGGAAGCGGTCGCCCGTCGGGTAATGCGCAGTTGCGGAGGTCTCCTGCATGGTGGCGCTGAATAGCTCTTGCCCCATGGGTTCCACACACCAACCGAGGGCGGTGAGCGCTTCTTGGATTTGCTGGACGAGCACTTCGTGCGGGTCATTGCGGGGGAAGGTCAATTCCACGCTCCGCGAGTTTCTTGTGGCTACGCTAAATCAAGCTAGAGAGATCCCGGCCTGGCCTCAAGCCGCCGTCATGCCAGGGTACCGAAGGTATTATCCTGAATATTGATTTTGGTCGGGCAGCTTGGGTTGGCGGGAACACTGGCGAAAACTTATCAATTATAGATCAATCCCGCCGAAGAAAAAGCCGCGTGAAGCGGCTGCCGCAGGGCCAAAAGCGGGCCGTTTTTCAGACCCAGGTACTCGCCCTGCCCGCCCGCCCCGGCCGCGTCAGGACGAAGACTCCGTTTTGCTGGAGGCGGAACGGTGCTCGAACCACGCCTCTATCTCCACCATTGGAACGGACTCTTCATCCGGCCCTTCGATGGCGATCACTTCGTTGTCGCCTTGCGCCAAATTCCAGGCCTCTTCAAGGGCTTCCTCCTCGGTCGCCAATTCGCGGGACATCATTTCGTGCTTCAATTCGTCATCGATATATCGAACGAGCCATCCCATCTTCGCAACTCCTATTCTGAACTTTAGCCGCCCTAGATGGCGGTTCCACGATATGCACCTTGCCGCCGATTTCGGGAGCATAGCCCATCGTGCGGCCAACGCCAGAGCGTGTTCCGCCATGACCGACGTCAACCGTTGCCGCTGGGCAGTGATGGACCGCGAAGATCAACGCGTCGCCTCGGAGCAACGGAACCTCTGGTCCCGATCGCATGCGCGGCCGCTGTCGGCTCAAAACGGACTCGCCGCCGGTGAAGTCGACCCCGGACTTCAACAGCTTAATAGCCACCTTGGCGTGGAAAGGCCAGCTCACCGTAGAGATCCTTGTGGAGGCAGTTGTAGTGCCCCGGCTTATACTCAAGGAGAAGCGGCGCCGGGCGAAGCTGCCGGTCTGCACGGCAGATTTTTAGGAACTACTCGTGTTCGGCAGGGCGCAATTCGAGCCCCACTCGCTCGCCCCACTCGCGCCGAAGCCGTGCCCATGGCGGCGCACCTTAGATTGTTCGCCCCTCGCGTATGGTTGGCAACGAAGCTCGTATACACAAGCTGTACGATTTCGTTCCCGTTCTTTGCCTATTACGAAATGGGCGGACGGCTTTTGCGGATTAGGTCCTGCCGGGCAAGCGCGTCCCTAATGCGCTTGGCACGACTGGCGATCGCGCAGGCCCTCGGCGTCCGAGCGCGCAGGTATGGGTATGAGCGACGGCTTGGTTCTCGGTAATCTATTGAAGCCATTGGTGCGCCCAAGGGGAATCGAACCCCTGTTTTCGCCGTGAAAGGGCGACGTCCTAGACCGCTAGACGATGGGCGCGGAAATTTTGGGCGGCGGGCTCTTCCCTCGGCCGCGGGGACATATAACGGGCGCCGCCCACGCGGGCAAGGTCACGCCAGGCGAAGCGCTTCGCAAGGCCCCAGGGGAGCTAGATCGAGCAGCCTCAATTGCACCCGGTCCTTGCCGCCGAAGCGATCGCTGGTCAGGGTTCCGGCAAGATGAACGAGGCCGCCGCGCGCAGCGTAAAGCGCGCGGCCTATTGGCTCCGAGGCCGCGCGGAATGCGATGCCGTGCATGCTGGCGCCGTCGCCCGCCACCGCCCGCAGCCGCACATGGCCGTTGCCAACATCGGCGACATCGATAAGGCGGTGCGCAGGCAAGGCGAAAACCGGTTCGGGATTGCCTGCGCCATAGGGGCCGCCTCGCACAAGACCGTCCATCAGATTGGTGTTGGCCCCGGCCGCGGTCAGCGCCGCATCGATCAACAGAATTTCCCCCGCCCGAGCGGACGCGACTGGCGCAGCGAGGTTTTCTTCGAGGAAACGCTTAAAGTCGCGCAATCGCTCCCGCGCGATGATCATCCCAGCTGCCATCGCATGGCCGCCGCCCTTGACGAGGATCCCCGCATCCGCCGCCGCGCGTACCACCCGGCCAAGATTAACGCCTGGAATCGAGCGGCCGGACCCGGGGCCCACCCCGTTCGCATCGAAAGCGATCGCAAAAGCGGGACGCCGGAACTTCTCCTTGAGCCGGGAGGCGACAAGCCCCGCTATGCCCGGATGCCAGCCGTGGCCCGCAGCGACGATCACGGCGGAACTTTCCATGGCGAGTCCAGCCAACGCCTGCGCCTCGGCTTCTTCCAGCGTGCCGCGCTCTAGCTCCTGGCGCTCCCGATTGAGCCGGTCGAGTGCTTCCGCGATGCGCCGGGCCTCAACCGGATCGGTCAGGCTCAAAAGCCTGGCGCCAAGCGTGGCATCGCCGATCCGTCCCCCGGCATTGATGCGAGGGCCGATCAGAAAACCGAGATGATAGGGCGTTGGCGGTCCCGCGAGCCCGGCGATATCGCATAAGATTCTGAGGCCGGGACGCCCCCGCGCGCGCATCAAGGCGAGGCCCTTGGCGACGAAGGCGCGATTTAGCCCGGCCAATGGCGCGACGTCGGCGATGGTCGCAAGGGCCACCAAATCGAGCCCGGCGAGAAGGTCGGGCATCGGCCGGGAGGCCGAAAAAAAGCCGCGCTCGCGCAGATCGCGTTGAACCGCGACGAGCGTCATGAAAACGACGCCCGCGGCACAAAGACATCCGAGACCGGAAAGATCGTCTTGCCGGTTCGGGTTGACGACAATCGCGTCTGGCAAAACTTCCGGCGCTTGGTGATGATCGAGCACGACTGGGTTGAGGTCGAGCCTTGCCGCCTCAGTGAGCGGCGCATGGCTCATCGTCCCGCAATCCACCGTGACCAAAAGCTTCGCGCCGTCTCGCGCAAGGTTCCTTATTGCCTCCACATTAGGTCCGTAGCCTTCGAAAATACGATCGGGAATATGGATCAGGCAAGGCGTGCCGCAAGCCTGGAAATAATCATGAAGCAGCGCCGAGGCGGCGGCGCCATCGACATCATAGTCGCCAAAAACCGCGACCGTTTCGCCACGCTCGATCGCCCCGGCGATCCGTTTCGCGGCCGCCTCCATATCCTTCAGGCAATAGGGGTCGGGTAGAAGTTTTTGCAGCGTTGGGTCGAGATAATCTTGCGCAGTACCCGGAGTGATGCCCCGCCCGGCGAGAACCCGCGACAAGAGATCGCCGGTTCCATGAACTTGCGCGATGGCGAGCGCCCGCGCCTCACCCGCGACGTCAAGCCGGCCGCGCCAAGGGCGCCCAAGCACGGAATGCTCGATGCCGAGAAACGGGCGGGCAGCGGAAAGCGATTCGTTCATGCCTGATGGTAGCCGGAGGCTTCGCGGATAGCGAGCGTGGCTTGCGTTGTGTACACAGGGAAAGGTATGGAGGCCTGCGCGACGGCGCATTACTGGGCGCGAGAACTGAAACACTCCCCGTTTCGGTCGAGCCTTTTCACGCCGGGCGGGATCGCCTAAATCCACACTCATGCCGCGCGTTGAAAAAAAACGTTCACGTTGGCGGAGGACCGCCACGGCGCCGCCGCCGCGCCGGTCGATCCAGACGCCGGGCCGGATTTGCCGCCGGTGACGCCCCCGCCGCGGTCAGCCACGGCGCGCTAGCCCCGACTGCCGCGCCGACATCGTCATCGCGCGGCCAGGCGCGTTCTTGGCCTTGCCGGGCGATGGAAATTGTCGGGACATTCAGCCGCGGCCCAGCCCCAGCCAAAATCCCCGCCAGCATCTTCGGCGTCAGCGGCAAGTTCACTACCGCTGGGATAACTGTTAGAGTTAGGTTGCCCCGCGGCAGGACAGCAAGGACTTAGACTTGTATGGCTGCTCGCACCGCGAGGGTATGCCCTGCAAGGATTGCATAAGTTTCACGATTTGCGCGGACGTTTTTTCGCAGTTTTCGCCGCTTGGCGAGAAAGAAGGACACAAGATGGCGCGTAGTAAGATCGCATTGATCGGAGCCGGTCAGATCGGTGGAACCTTGGCTCACCTGGCGGCGCTCAAGGAGCTTGGCGACATCGTGCTCTTCGATATCGCGGAAGGTACGACGCAAGGCAAGGCCCTCGATCTCGCCGAATCAGGTCCGGTAAACGGGTTCAATGTGGCTTTCGAAGGGGCCAATAGCTACGAAGCGATCGCCGGTGCCGCCGTCGTCATTGTGACGGCTGGCGTACCGCGGAAGCCCGGGATGAGCCGCGACGATCTGCTCGGCATCAACCTAAAGGTCATGGAAGCGGTCAGCGCCGGCATCAAACAATATGCGGCGGACGCGTTCGTCATTTGCATCACCAATCCGCTCGATGCAATGGTTTGGGCGTTGCAGAAGGCCTCAAATCTCCCGGCGAACATGGTCGTCGGCATGGCCGGTGTTCTCGATTCGGCACGATTCCGCTATTTTCTCTCCGAGGAACTCAAGGTCTCGGTCGAAGACGTCACCGCCTTCGTCCTTGGCGGCCACGGCGACGACATGGTGCCTTCCTTGCGCTATTCCAGCGTGGCGGGAATTCCCCTGCCGGATCTTGTCAAGATGGGCTGGACAACCCAAAACAGGCTCGACGCGATTGTCGCTCGCACCCGCCAGGGCGGCGCCGAGATCCTCGGTCTTCTGAAGACTGGATCGGCGTTTTATGCGCCGGCTGCGGCGGCGATCGCGATGGCGGATTCTTATCTTAAGGACAAGCGCCGGGTGTTTTCTTGCGCGGTGAAGCTCAACGGGGAATATGGGGTCAAAGACCTCTATGTCGGCGTTCCGGTGGTAATCGGCGCCAATGGCGTCGAAAAAATTGTCGAAGTTGCGCTCGACCCATCGGAGCAGCAGATGTTTGAAAAATCGATTAGCTCGGTGCGGGAATTGGTCGAGGCTTGCAAGACGATCAATCCGGCCCTCGCCAACTGATACTGTCGCAATTATATACTTTTTATACTTTAACTCCGGATAAAACCCCGGTGCCCTGAGAGCCGGCCCCATGTCACCCGCACAAAATCCAACGCGCCGTGCCGATCCGCTGGAAACCGAGGCCCGCGATATGTGCCTCGTCGCCGGGATAGATCCCGATTCCCGTGTGGCTAAGCCAGGAAGTTCGCGTGGCATGCCGGCATGGTGCAACTTCCGCGACGCCGCTCGCGCGGCGCGAAACGCCCGCGAGGCAGCCGATCTCGCGGCCCAGATCGTCAATCTTCGCCCGCAGGAGGAGCGGTTCCAGAACAGTCCGCTGACTATCTTAGGCGACCACGATGAAAGCACCATAGCCCAGATGCGGAACTGCATGGCCATCGGCAACGCGGTGAAGGGCGTCATCTGCGCCGATGGCCATCTCGGCTATGCGCAACCAGTTGGTGGCGTCATCGCCTACGAGAAGCAGATCAGCATCTCGGGCGTTGGCTTCGACATCGGTTGCGGCAATATGTCCGTCCGGCTCGACGCGCCGTTTACCGACATCGAAGATCGCGTTGCGCCGATTCTAGCCGATATCCGCAAGGTCATTTCGTTCGGCGTCGGGCGCGTCAACGAGGAGCGAGTCGAGCATGAACTGTTTGACGATGGCGACGCGTGGTGGGAATCCGGCATGGGGGACTACCGCCTTAAAGCCGCCGCCCAACTCGGCACGGTCGGATCGGGCAACCATTACGTGGACCTGATGCGGGACGAGGATGGCTTCGTCTGGGTCGGCGTGCACTTCGGGAGCCGTGGACTGGGCCACACGAGCGCGACCCGCTACCTCAAGGCCGCTGGCGGTAAGGACGGCATGCACGTCGCGCCCGCCGTCGTGAACGAGGGCAGCGAGCTCGGGCGTCGTTATATCGCCGCGATGGAACTTGCCGGGCGGTATTCCTACGCCGGCCGGGAATGGGTGATTGAGCGGGTGCGCCAGATCGTCGGCGGCTCAGTGACCGAAATGGTCCACAACCATCACAATTATGCGTGGCGCGAGACGCACGACGGGCGCGATATTTGGGTTGTCCGCAAGGGCGCAACGCCAGCCTTTCCCGGCCAGCGCGGCTTCGTCGGCGGCTCGATGGGCGATGATGCTGTGATCTTGGAAGGTGTCGATAGCGAGGAAGCCAAGGCGGCGCTCTATTCGACCGTCCATGGCGCGGGCCGGTTGTTCGGCCGCAAGCAGGCGATCCGCACCTTCACCAAGCCGCAGATGGATGGATGGTTACAAGAGCTTGGCGTGATGCTGTCTGGGGGCGGCGTCGATGAAAGCCCGATGGCGTACCGGCGGCTGCCCCAGGTGCTGGCGCACCACGCCGCCTCGACGAAGGTGTTGCATACATTGAGGCCGTTTGCGGTGGCGATGGCCGGGGCAGCGGAGTTCGACCCGTGGAAGGATTGAGCGGGAGTAAAGTATAAAAAGTAGAACGTATAACCTCCTATATTCTTGCCCGCCAGGCCGCAGCCAGCTCGGGAGCTGGTTTGCCCCGTTGAACTGGTGTGAAAACTGCTTGGTCAGCCGTTACTGCCTGGGCGACTGCTGGAAAATAGATCGCAATGAATATCCACGAGTACCAGGCCAAAGCCATCCTCAAGGAATTCGGCGTCCAGGTTCCGCGCGGGATCCCCGTGCTGCGCGCCGCCGATGCCGTCGCCGCGGCAGAGGAGCTAGGAGGCCCGGTATGGGTCGTAAAATCCCAAATCCACGCCGGCGGTCGGGGCAAAGGCAAGTTCAAGAAGGAGGCGGGCGGCAAAGGAGGGGTAAGAATCGCCAAATCGGTGGCCGAGGCAGAGACCTTTGCCGGAGAAATGCTTGGGCGAACCCTCGTGACGGCACAGACCGGCCCGGCCGGCAAGCAAGTCAACCGGATTTACCTCGAGGAAGGCGCCAAAATCGCCAAGGAATTCTATGTTTCCCTCCTTGTCGATCGATCAGCAAGCCGCGTCGCTTTCGTTGTTTCGCGTGAAGGCGGCATGGACATTGAGGAAGTGGCGCGCCTCACGCCGGACAGGATCACCCGTTTCACGGTCGATCCGGCGACCGGGATCATGCCGCACCACGGCTGGACGGTTGCAAACGTTCTAGGCCTTTCCGGCGGCCTCGCCAAACAGGCGGAAAAAATGACCGCGCGGCTCTATGCGGCTTTCGCCGCCAAGGATATGGCGATGCTAGAAATCAACCCGCTGATCGTTTCGGCGGAGGGCCAGCTCAAATGCCTGGACGCCAAAATCTCGTTCGACGACAACGCGCTTTACCGGCATCCGGAGATCGCTGCCCTGCGCGACGAAACCGAGGAGAACGCCAAGGAAATCGAGGCGTCGAGACGTGACTTAAATTACGTTGCTCTCTCCGGCACGATCGGCTGCATGGTGAATGGCGCCGGTCTTGCCATGGCGACGATGGACATCATCAAGCTTTATGGCGCGGAGCCCGCGAATTTTCTCGATGTCGGCGGCGGAGCCACAAAAGACAAGGTGGCGGAAGCGTTCAAGATCATCACCGCCGACACCCAAGTTAAAGGCATTCTGGTGAATATTTTCGGCGGGATCATGAAATGCGATGTGATCGCCGCGGGCGTTATCGCCGCGGTGAAGGAAACGGGCCTCGAACTGCCTCTAGTCCTGCGGCTCGAAGGCACGAATGTCGATGCCGGCAAGGACATCATCGCGCGATCCGGCGTTAACGTCATCCCAGCGGATGACCTCGACGATGCCGCCCAGAAAATCGTCACGGCGGCGCGAAAGGCCTGACGCATTGCCGATCCTCGTCAACAGGGATACGAAGGTCATTTGCCAGGGTTTTACCGGCGAGAATGGCACCTTCCATTCCGAACAGGCGATCGCCTATGGCACCAAGATGGTCGGCGGCGTCTCGCCCGGCAAGGGCGGCGCGACCCATCTTGGCCTGCCGGTCTTCGATACCGTCGCCACAGCGCGCGCGGCGACCGGCGCCGAGGCGAGCGTCGTCTATGTTCCGCCGCCGGGCGCGGCCGACGCGATTTGCGAGGCGATCGACGCCGAAATATCGCTGATCGTCTGCATCACCGAGGGGATTCCGGTGCAAGACATGATCAAGGTCAAACGTGCCCTCTGTGGCTCGAAATCGCGGCTCATCGGGCCAAACTGCCCCGGCGTGATGACCGCCGGAGAATGCAAGATCGGCATCATGCCGGGCAATATCTTCAAGCCCGGCTCGGTCGGAATCGTTTCCCGCTCGGGAACCCTGACTTACGAGTTCGTGTATCAGACAACGCGGGAAGGGCTCGGCCAGACGACCGCGGTCGGCATCGGCGGCGATCCGGTCAAGGGCGACGATTTCATCGAGGTGTTGGAACTGTTCCTGGCCGATGATGCCACCAAATCCATCGTCATGATCGGTGAGATTGGCGGCTCGTCAGAGGAAGACGCCGCGCAATTCCTCGCCGGCGAGACGAAGCGCGGCCGCACGAAGCCGGTCGTCGGCTTTATTGCGGGCCGCACTGCGCCGCCCGGCCGGCGCATGGGTCATGCAGGCGCGATCATCGCCGGCGGCAAGGGGGGCGCCGAAGACAAAATTGCCGCGATGGAAGCGGCCGGCATTTTCGTATCGCCGTCGCCCGCAAGGCTCGGCAAAACCCTTGCCGGTGTGCTGCGCAGATGAGCCGGACCTTGAGAAAAGCGATGGGCGTCCGCATGTAAGTTCGACAAAGTTCGCGCAACCGGGCCTGACGTGCCAGGCTTGGGTTCTTGGCGGAAGCAAATGCAACGCGGTGACGGGAAAATGGCAATGATGCGCTGGTTCTGCAACCGTAACATGCGAGCTTGGACGGAATTTTAAATGCAAAGCGGATTTGAATGTATTGGGCGGTTGGGCTTAATGACCTGGGCCCGAAGGAGATGACGATGGCGCGCCAGGACACGAACGGAAAGGCAAATGGCTCGGGCGGCGGCCCGGGCAGCCGCTCCGCCTCCAATTCCGCATTTGCGCGGACATCGTTTCTTTATGGTGGCAATGCCACCTATGTGGAACAACTCCAGGATAGCTATCTCCACGATCCCGCCTCTCTCGACCCCTCGTGGCGCGAATTCTTCACACAGATGAACGACGACAGCGCCGCGATCGCGAAGGCTGCGCAAGGGCCCCGCTGGGCCCGGCCCGGCCGGCCCGCCGCCCGCGCCGGCGAACTCGTTTCGGCGCTCGACGGCAATTGGGCGGGAGCAGAGACGCGGATCGGCTCCAGGATCGAGGCTAAGGCTCGCCCACGCGTTCTGCATTCCCTCGCGGATCCATTACGCACGACCCGCGATTCGGTGCGCGCGCTGATGATGATCCGCGCCTATCGCATACGCGGCCATTTTCATGCCAATCTCGACCCGCTTGGCATCGAGCCCCCGAAAGATCACGAGGAGCTGCATCCGGCCGCCTACGGGTTCACGGAAGCCGACTACAACCGGAACATTTTCCTTGATGGGGTACTTGGGCTTCAGTTCGCGACCATTCCCGAAATGCTGAAGATCCTTCGCCGCACCTATTGCGGCACCATCGGATTCGAATTCATGCATATCTCCGATCCGGCTGAAAAGGGTTGGTTGCAGCGGCGGATCGAAGGCCCGAGCAAAGAAATTACGTTCACCAGGGAAGGCAAAAGCGCAATTCTCAACAAGCTCGTCGAAGCGGAAGGGTTCGAGCAGTTCCTCGACCTCAAATATACGGGCACAAAGCGCTTCGGTCTCGACGGCGGCGAAGCCATGATTCCGGCCCTAGAGCAAATTATCAAGCGCGGCGGCGCCTTGGGAATCCAAGATATCGTGCTCGGCATGGCGCACCGCGGCCGCCTCAATGTCCTTTCCCAGGTCATGGGGAAGCCGCACAAGGCGATTTTCAATGAATTCAAGGGCGGCTCTTTCACCCCCGACACCGTGGAGGGGTCCGGTGATGTCAAATATCATCTTGGCGCCTCATCCGACCGCGACTTCGACAACAACAGGGTCCACCTTTCGCTGACCGCGAACCCGTCGCATCTCGAGAGCGTCGATCCTGTCGTTCTCGGCAAGGTCCGTGCCAAACAGGATCAACTGCACGATGTCGTCGAACGCACGAAAGTGCTGCCTCTCCTCCTTCATGGCGACGCATCATTCGCGGGCCAGGGCGTGATCGCCGAATGTTTCGGTCTTTCCGGGCTCAAGGGATACCGGACCGGAGGGTCGATTCATTTCATCATCAATAATCAGATTGGCTTCACCACCTCGCCGCGCTATTCGCGTTCGTCCCCCTATCCGTCGGATACGGCGAAAATAATCGGGGCGCCGATCATTCACGTCAACGGCGACGATCCCGAAGCCGTCGTCTATGCCGCGAAGGTCGCGATCGAATTCCGGCAAAAATTCCATAAGCCGGTAGTCATCGACATGTTTTGCTATCGCCGGTTCGGCCACAACGAGGGCGACGAGCCCGCCTTCACCCAGCCGGTCATGTACAAGAAAATCCGTTCGCATAAGACGACGGTCCAAATCTACGCCGCGAAGCTCGTTGCCGAGGGGGGTTTGACCGATGGCGAGGTTACAAAGCTTCAAGCGAATTGGCGCCATCACCTCGAAGCCGCGTTCGAAGCCAGCAAATCCTTCAAACCCGGCAAGGCCGATTGGCTCGATGGCCGCTGGGCGGGTCTTAAGCCGGCGGACGCCGCAGAGGACGATCGCCGTGGCCGCACCGGCGTCGATCGCGCGCGGCTCACCGAAATCGGTCGTCGCTTCACGTCGGTTCCCGAAGGATTCAACGTCCACCGCACCATCCGACGCCTGCTCGACAATCGGCGCAAGATGGTCGAGACCGGCGAGGGCATCGACTGGGCAATGGGCGAGGCGCTCGCTTTCGCGACCCTTGTCGACCAAGGCTATCCGGTGCGTCTTTCCGGCCAGGACACCGAGCGCGGCACTTTTTCACAACGCCATTCCGTGTTGATCGACCAGGAGACGGAAGCCCGCTACATCCCCTTGAACAACATCCGTGACGAGCAGGCGCATTTCGAAGTCATCAACTCAATGTTATCGGAAGAGGCGGTGCTTGGTTTCGAATATGGCTATTCGCTATCCGAACCCAATGCCTTGGTGGTTTGGGAAGCTCAGTTTGGCGATTTCGCCAATGGCGCGCAGGTCTTTTTCGATCAATTCATTTCATCCGGCGAACGCAAATGGCTGCGCATGTCGGGTCTCGTCTGCCTCCTGCCGCATGGCTACGAAGGCCAGGGGCCGGAACATTCCTCGGCGCGGCTCGAACGCTTTCTCCAGTTGTGCGCCGAGGACAATATGCAGGTGGCGAATTGCACGACGCCCGCCAATTATTTTCACATCCTACGGCGTCAGTTGAAGCGCGACATCCGCAAGCCGCTCATCCTGATGACGCCAAAATCGCTCTTGCGCCACAAGCGCACGCTCTCGAAACTCGACGAGTTTACCATCGGCGCCTCCTTCCACCGGCTTTTGCTGGATGATGCGGAGCAGGCGCCGGGCGGGACGACTGCCCTGGTCGAAGATATCAGGATGCGCCGGGTGGTCTTGTGTTCCGGGAAAGTTTATTACGATCTTCTCGAAGAGCGTGAAAAACGGGCAATCGACGACGTCTATCTCCTGCGTGTCGAACAGCTTTATCCCTTCCCGTTGAAGGCCCTTGTCGCGGCGTTGTCGCGGTTCAAGCAGGCCGATATCTTGTGGTGCCAGGAGGAGCCAAAGAACATGGGCGCTTGGAATTTTGTCGATCCCTACCTTGAGTGGGTGCTTGGCCAGGCGGGTGGCAAAACCAAGCGGCCGCGTTATGCCGGCAGACCTGCGGCGGCCTCCACCGCGACGGGGCTTATGGCGAAACATTTGGCCCAACTCAAAGCCTTTATGGACGACGTCTTCGCGGCTTGAGCGGCGGGGCCGTTTCTTCTTCGAGTTGATGCACTCCAGAGAAAGCCGGACGGCTTTGGACGGGACATATGGCAGTTGAAATTCGGGTGCCGGCCTTGGGCGAATTGATAGCCGAAGCAACGGTCGGAAGATGGTTCAAGAAGGCCGGCGAGCCGGTCAGCGCGGACGAACCGATCCTCGAACTGGAAACCGACAAGGTAACGCTCGAAGTCAACGCGCCGGCGCCCGGGGTTCTGGCTGAAATCATCGCCAAGGATGGCGAGACGGTTAGCGCCGGAGCTTTGCTCGGCCAAATCGGGGACGCCGCGTCTGCCCCGCCTCCCTGGGCCGAAGCCAAGCCGGTGCCGCCGCCACCGGCGCCCGTGGAGCCTGTACGTCCCATGGCCGCCGCGGCCATGCCGGCCTCGCCCGCCGCCGCCAAGATCGCCGCCGATCGCGGCCTCGATCCGGCCGCCGTGGATGGTTCCGGCAAACGCGGCCAGGTCCTCAAAGGCGATGTTCTCGATTATATTGCAAAGCGCCCTGCCCCTGTCCCCGCTGCGCCGCTTCCATCCCCAGCTCCCGGCACGGATAGCGAAGAGCGCGTGCCCATGACACGGCTGCGCCAGACCATCGCGCGGCGGCTCAAAGACGCGCAGAACACCGCCGCCATGCTGACGACCTTCAACGAGGCCGACATGAGCGAAGTCATGGCCCTGCGCGCCCGTTACAAGGACGCGTTCGAGCAGAAGCACGGCGTAAAACTCGGCTTCATGGGTTTTTTCGTGAAGGCTTGCGCCGGCGCGCTCAGGGACGTGCCCTCGGTCAACGCCGAGATCGACGGCGCCGATATCATCTACAAAAATTACTATCACCTCGGCGTCGCGGTCGGCACGGACAAGGGTCTCGTCGTGCCGGTCGTGCGCGATTGCGATAGGCTCGACCTCGCCGGCATCGAAAAGACGACCGCCGATCTTGGCAAGCGCGCGCGGGCGGGAGAACTCAAAATCGAGGAGATGCAGGGCGGAACGTTCACCATCACCAACGGCGGGGTCTATGGCTCGCTGATGTCGACGCCGATTCTCAATGTGCCGCAATCCGGCATTTTGGGGATGCACAAAATCCAGGAGCGGCCGGTAGCGGTCGCGGGCAAGATCGAAGTCCGGCCGATGATGTATCTCGCGCTCACCTACGATCATCGCATCGTCGACGGCAAGGAGGCAGTGGCTTTTCTGGTCCGGGTCAAGGAAGCGCTGGAGGACCCCGCGCGTCTGCTGCTGGATTTGTGAGGAGGGCACAAATTTCCTCCACGGTTCCGGCGTCGGGCCGGACCAACTTCGCCGGCGAGCCAGCACTATTTCGCTAAGAGGGAGAATCGAGTCGGTGTTCCGTAGCGCTCTCGACCCAGCTCCAAAAATAATTTGAAACCTGGACCGTCTGGTCCCTCCTCGGGTGGAGATTGTTATGGTGCAGGGTAAGGATTACGTCATTCGCGGAGGCGCCGCTGGCAGGGAGCGCCTAAGGATACTCTCCCGCATCATGTACGCGAGCACGGCGTCATTGTTTGATCGCTTCGGTCTCAAAGACGGGCAGCAGTGCTTCGATGTTGGCTGTGGCGGGGGTGACGTCACCTTGGAATTGGCCAGACGCATAGGCCCGCGCGGCAAGGCCGTCGGCGCGGATATCGATGAGACGCAACTCGACATAGCCCGCCGCGAAGTGGATGCAAAGGGCGTTCGCAATGTGGAGTTCCGCTTGCTCGACATAAGAACCACGGAAGAGGATATTGGCTCTGTCTTCGACGTTGTCTATGCCCGCTTCCTGCTCACCCATCTCGACGACCCATCTCGCGTCGTCGCGGCGTTTTATCGCTATTTGCGTCCCGGCGGGGTCGTCATCGTCGAGGACATAGATTTCAGCGGCTATTTCACCTATCCCGATTCCGAAGCGTTTCAACGATACAAGGAACTCTATTGCACATTGGTGCGAAGACGCGGCGGCGATCCGAATATCGGGCCACGCTTGCCCATTCTGCTGACCGACGGCGGCTTTGAGAACGTCGATATGACCCTTGCTCAACCGATAGGAACGAAGGGCGAGGTCAAGCTTTTGAACGCCATCACCTTGGAAAATATCGCGGACGCTATCCTGCGGGATGGCCTTGCCTCACGGCAAGAAATCAACACCTTGGTACAGGAGCTCAATCGCTTCGCGGAAAATCCGCGAACCGTGGCGGGGGTACCGCGCGTCATTCAGGCCTGGGGTCAACGGCCGGCGGCCAGCTAATTTGGATAGACCTGATGACCTACGATCTCGTCGTCATCGGAACCGGCCCTGGCGGCTATGTCTGCGCGATCCGCGCGGCGCAGCTCGGCCTCAAGGTCGCGGTCGTGGAAAAACGCAAGACGCATGGCGGCACTTGCCTCAACATCGGCTGCATACCCTCGAAGGCGCTGCTCCATGCCTCGGACAAATTCGCCGAAGCCGCCCATGAGCTTGCCGCCTTCGGTGTCATCACCGGGAAGGCGGAACTCGATCTTGCGGCGATGATGAAACATAAGGACGAGACGGTCGCCGCCAATGTCAACGGCGTCGGCTTTCTGTTGAAGAAGCACAAGATCGACGCTTTTTGCGGGCTTGGCACGATTGCGGCGCCGGGCGTAATCGACGTGAAGGCAAATGATGGATCAACCCAAAGGCTTGAGACCAAGAATATCGTCATCGCCACAGGCTCGGATGCCGCGCGGCTTCCGGGCGTCGAGATCGACGAAAAGACCATCGTTTCCTCGACCGGCGCGCTTTCGTTCGAAACGGTGCCGCAAAAACTGCTTATTGTGGGGGCGGGCATCATCGGCCTCGAACTCGGCTCGGTCTGGAGCCGCCTTGGCGCGGCAGTGACCGTGGTCGAATATTTGGACCGCATCTTGCCGGGGTTCGACGGCGAGGTTGGAAAACAGTTCCGGCGCTTGCTGGAGAAACAAGGTTTTGGATTTCGTCTCGGCCATAAAGTCACCAAGGCCGAAACAACGAAAGCGGGCCTGCAAGTCAGCATCGAACCTTCGGACGGAGGCGATGCTTCAATGCTCGCCGCCGATGCCGTGCTCGTCGCGGTCGGCAGGCGTCCTGTCACCGAAGGGCTCGGATTGGACGCTCTCGGTGTCGCGCTAGATCGTGGCCGCGTCGTGATCGACGATCGTTTTGCGACCAATGTATCAGGAATCTATGCGATCGGTGATGTCGTGCGCGGCCCCATGCTCGCCCATAAGTCCGAGGATGAAGGAATCGCGGTCGCCGAGATTCTCGCGGGCCAACATGGTCATGTGAATTACGAGGCGATTGCCTCGGTCGTCTACACCATGCCGGAGATTGCCTCCGTTGGCGCGACCGAGGAACAGCTTCAAGCCAAGGGTGTTGCCTACAGAACCGGAAAATTCCCTTTTACGGCGAACGGCCGCGCGCGGGCGATGCGGCGAACGGAAGGCTTTGTCAAGATCCTGGCTGACGCCGCGTCCGACCGCGTGTTGGGCGTTCACATCATCGGCGCGACGGCGGGCGAACTCATCGCGGAAGCCTGCGTGCTGATCGAATTCGGCGGCTCCGCGGAGGATTTGGCCAGAACCTGCCACGCGCATCCGACGCTGTCCGAAGCGGTGCGCGAAGCCGCCCTCGCGGTGAATAAAAGGGCGATCCATATTTGACGCGCCGCCTTGATCGTTTGTCTGATTTCGCGGGCGGTTCGTACCAAAATTCACGTGAATTTTGGGGGGCGCGTCCTACGGCGTGACGCTGCTCGGGAGCTGGTCGTGACGCTGCCCAGGTGCTCGGTGACTGTGGATGGACTGCCTTGGAGTTGGGTGTAGCCTCCGGCCTGGAGCTGTCCTGGAGCCGGAGCTGTCGTGGAGCTGGAGGAGTTGGCCTGGCAGCGCTGGTTCTGCTTGGACTTGGCCTGTCGATGGCAGGGCGAAGCGGCGCGGGTGCCAATGCGTAGGGGGAGCGGCGACAGCGCCTTTGAGCGAGGGGAGCGGCTCATCGGGCGGGGTCGAGACCTGTCTTCCGCCCGTTGGCCCACGTGAGCCCCGAGGACCGGACCCGCTCGCGGACACGGCCTGGCTGCCGGAGTTGAGCGGGCACCAAATCGTCTCGACCGCCCTGATCAGTGTCGCGTCTGGCGTCGCGGCCTATGAGCTTATGCTTAAGCTTTTTCAAATCTAGCGGTAGGAAATGGCGAAGAAAATATTCCTGACGGCTTGCCTTGGCGGAATCGCCGGTTTCGTGTCAAGCCTGATTTTCGAGTTCCTCAAGAGGAAGGCAAAGCTATGAGCAACGATTTATTCACGCTGTTCGATGCCAGAGGCGAACGTTTCCCTTCGATGTTCGTTGCCTTGGATAGCAGCCCTCTTTTTGGCTGTGTAAAATAAGGACCAAAAAATGTTGAAAGCCTTGCTAGCTAGCACATTCATTCTTGCCACCGCGCCAGCTTATGCTGGTTGCATCGGTGGGTCGATCGGAGAGGGATGCATCGGCATTCCCACGCCCGAGCGCGAGCATTACGACAGGCGGCCCGTCGTCATCGAGAGGGAGCACCGGTCCGTGGTTGTGCATGAGCACCATCGCCGTGCGCCCGTGGTAATCGAGCACGAGCATGAAGATGTAGACTAGAACCAGGGCGGGGCTGCCCTCTAGGAGAGCCCCGCCTTCGCCCCCAGCTCCCGCCAGAAAGAAGCCTCTAGAAAGCCCCGTGAGCGCCCTCGGCCATCCAGAGCCCGGCGCGGGGGATCAATTCGATCCGGCGGAAGATTGACTTGCGCTCTTGGCGGCTTCCTTGAGCCAATGTTCGTTTGCTTTCAACACTTCGACCCCGCGAAACGGCGAGGGCGATCGAGTTAGCAGAGGGGAGGGCCTATTGCGAACATAAGTATCGAAGAATGCGAGGAGATAAGCATCGCGTATCGCCTTGATCCGATAGGGGTTCGTGAGCAACCACGACTTGGAATAGCGGCGACTGAAGATCGCATCGGAAAGGTTTTCGTGGAATGATTCGAGAAGATGATACCCAAAGCCGCCGGACCGATTTGCGAGCCTCACTTCCTCGCATAGATCGCGAGCGGTCAGCACTGCCTCAAACCGCTTGCTAGGGCTGGGGGACTGGAGTTGGCGCGGCCCTGGAAAGACAGCGTCCTCAGTGAGGATAACCAAGTAGGGCTTATCGAGAGCCCCAAATGCCGCGCGGCCGAACAGCCAGCCATCAAGATTTGCCACGGCAACGACGCGCGGGTCAAAAGTGCCGGCCTCCGCCGCCGTGGACCCACCGAAGGAAAAGCCGAAGAACCCAATGCGATCGAATTGAATCCGTGCGCGCCAGTCCGCGCTGGCGCAGGCTTTGAGCCGGTCGAGCGCCGTTAAAGCTTTTTCGGCTTGACGGCGGACTTTTTGATCGCTGATCCGCAAAGTAGTCTTTACGGCCTCGGCGGATGAAAAGTCGAAAGCCAAGGGCTGCCAGTCGTCCTCAGCGGTCGGCGAGCGCGGGTCGCGATCTATGTCGTCAATGGCCATCACAACATATCCATGGCTCGCAAGCTCCGCGGCAGCCGAGGCATTGTCGTCCTTTACGCCGCCATTCCATGGCGCATAGAGGAGAATGGGAAAACGTGACCGAGAATCAGATAGGCGACGAACCTCCAAAACTCTTGAACAGGCAACCGGCGCCGCGGCATGGGACAACAATCCCGTTGCGGGAAGGTTCGCCGCCGTAGGGTACCAGATTTGCACAAAGATCGCTGGGTCATTGGCCGCTGAAGCCAGGAGAGCGGCGTTGACGGCGGTAACCTGAAATGGGCCGGAAGTTGCCGTTGGTGCCTGGGCGATCACGAAATGCCGCAAGGCCGTTAAGATACGGGGCACCGATGGGACGAAGAGTAGACAGCCGATCCCAAGTCCAGCCGCTAACGCGACGAGAGTGAATGCGCGAGTTGGCAACATCGAGCGATACTGTACAATGCTTATAACAATGGCCGTTAGGATGATCAGCGCGCCGATCATCCAACCATATCGGTCCATGTAGTGATCGAAATTCATTTCGGGTATTTTCGCAATTACCTGTCGGACGGCGGCGCAGTTCCTCGGCTCGCGGTCAACTCCCTCCTGATTGCTTTGTGATCAATCGCTCGAAATAATAAAGCGGATCCATAAAAAGATAGCCATCTGCTTCGACATTTGCCATAGCTTAGCGTTTCCGCGCAAGCGCGATTCGGCTCTCTAAAAAAAGCGATGCGGGCGGCATGAGTGGAGTAATTCATCAAGCCCGCGAGGCTTTGTTCCGGACAATTTGGTCGCGCTCCGCATCCACTTGGTCGAGCAGAGACCGCAGATATTCGGCGGTCCGGTCCGCCCCCTCACCCTGGAACATATCCGTGTGCCAGCCGGGGACCCGGTGAACGAATAGCCTGCCCTTGATGAGATCGGACCATCCCATCTTCGGGTCGGCAAAACGGGTCGCGATTTCGTCGCTTTGCAACTCCACCACGTTGCCAACCGAGGCGGATGCCCGGTAACGGCCTCGTGCTTCTTCGAGATAGAGCGTGAACCACCGCTGGTCCCAGTGATCGTTTGCCAGCGTTGTCCGGCTGACGAGGTGGAGCGCGGCGGCCAAGTCGAGAATCTTGCTGTGGCGCACCAGCGCGTGGGACCCAAGAAACTCCGCCACCGACATCTTACCGCTTAAAAGGTACTCGCCTTTACGCCTAACGGAGTGCAACTTGTAGGAGCAGCGGAACAGAAAACGCTGGAGGAACGGAAGGCCTTTGATATAGCCTGGGGCCCAGGTGTCGATCATCACGAGCAGTGGAACCGACTCTCCGGCGTGTCTCAATTGTTGCGCCGCTTCATAGGCGATGACTCCCGCTACACAGAGCCCGACCAGGATATAGGGACCGTGCGGCTGCGCCTCGCGAATAAGGCGCACATAATCGGCCGCGATTTCGTTCATGTCGCGAGGGGGCAATGAACGAGGAATGTTGGGATCGTACAGCTGAACGCCAAAGAACGGCCGATCCGTTCCAATCCTTCGCGCGAGATTGTAATAGCTCATCGTATTTTCAATGACGATAATTGGCGTCTTGCCGCCGAGCGGTTGAATCTGGACGATGCTCCAAGGATCCAGCGGCGTTTCGATCCTGGACACATGGGCCGCGAACTCTCGCACGGTCGGCGCCAGAAAAAGGGTCATGACATTGATTTTGACGCCAAGGGAGCTCGCGATTTTGGTCACCAGGCGCATGGCCATCAAGGAATGCCCGCCGAGCTCGAAGAAATTCGACATGGGGCCGATTTCCGAAACCTGAAGGACATCCCGCCAGATCGCCATCATCGTTTTTTCGGCATCGGTCGGCTCTACGATAGAAGGCGCGCTCCGTGGCGGGCGCGACGCGTCGATCACGGCGAAACCGTCGATGGATTTTGGAGGCGCGATTTTGTCTCGAACCGGCGGAACCAGCGAGGACAATCTTGCATCGGGATTGGAAATAGCGAACTCGATAGTCGCGATCAGGAATTCGAGCATTCGCTCGGCGGTGCGCCTTTCGAACAGGTCGGGATTGAATTCCATGGCTATCCGCCAGCCATTCGGCCAATGCACCATGAAAAAAAACAGATCATAGAGCGAGCCCGTGGACAGCGAAGGTTGCCCATGAAGGTCGAAGGTGCCGTAGGTTTTATGGTCCATGACCTCGCGCAGGACAGTGAAATTGATGGAAATTAGAGGCGTGCGTTGAGAATCGCGCGGCGGGTTGAGAACCTCGACCAATTTGTGGAATGGCATCCGTTGATGGATCAGCGCATCCTGAACCGTTCCGTTTACTCTGGTCAGGAATTCATCGAAGGTCGGGTCGCCGGAGGCATCGAATCTCATCACGAGATTATTGAGGAAGACACCGATCATGTTCTCAAGATCCGGATCGTCACGGCCGGCGATTTGAGTCCCGAAAATTATATCGGTGGCGCCGCTGTAGCGGTGCAGCATCAAAGCCGTCACGGCACAACCGAAGCTGAACAAGGTGAGATTGTGTTTTCGCGCGGCCTCTTCCAATTTGCCGCCAAGCGCCAGCGGCAGAATGGCCGCGAGGATTTCGCCCCGGTAGCTTGGCTTCGAGGGACGCTCATGGTCTGGAAGAACCTCGAAATAGGGCGCTTCCGCCAATTTGTTTTTCCAATAAGTGGTCTCCGCCTCAAAGCTGCTGCTGGCGAAATATTCCTTCTGCCAGAGGCAATAGTCGCCATATTGCAGCGGCGGTTCTTGAAGATTGTGCAGTCGCTTGGCGTCGAGCGCTGCAGCGATTGTGCCAAACTCATGGGCGAGATTGCGAATTGACCAGCCATCGAAGACGATCTGATGCACGGTCACGAGCAAGACCCCGTGATCGGCGGACAGGCGCAGCAAATTCACCCGAATCAGCGGCAAATGTTCAATGTCGAACGGCACGTGCGCCTCGCGGCGGCTCAACGCCATGGCTTCATCGAGCCGCTTTTCCTCGGGAATGGCCGTCAGATCGATGATGGACAAATGGAAATCGAGGCGTCCGGCTACTTCCTGCATGAGTTCACCGTCGTTATCGGTGAACCTCGTGCGCAAGATCTCGTGCCGGTCGACGATCGTCTGAAAGGCTTGCTCGATCGTCGAAGGGCTGAGTCGCCCTTTGAGCTCCCAACGCAGGGCGATGTTGAGAACCGAGCTTCCAGGGCTTAGAGCATTAACGAACCAGCATCGCTGCTGCGATGACGAGCAGGGAAATAACAGTTTTTCGCTCGGCTTCGTCTCTGGACCGGGCAAGTGTTGAACCCCTTCCATTATCATCTGATTCATCTCGATGCACCCGCGCTGCGCCTGAAACTTTTTAGCGAGGGCGCCACATTGCTCGCGAGCATCGATTGCTCCGGCGGGTCATTCGCGGCCCGCGCCAATTCGGCGATAGTCGGATGCCGCATCATCTGTGCCGCCCCGAGGCCGAGGCCTTGGTCCCGCGTCCGCGCCGCGATGCGAAACAGGTCGATGGAATCCGCCCCGAGCGCGAAGAGGTTGTCGTGAATGCCAATCTCGTTAATTTGCAGAACTTCGCGCCAAATCGTGACGAGCTTGGCCTCGAGCGGTCCCCGGGGTGGCGCGATCACCCGCTCCGGCAGCGCGCGCGCGGAGTTCGGGTCGCGGCAGCGCCTTGCGGTCAATCTTGCCGTTCTGGGTGCGGGGGAGCGCGTCAAGACGCAAGATGTGCGCGGGGATCATGTAATCCGGCAATTCCTCGCGCAGTTTGGATCGCAGCCCGCTCATGCTTTCGATGGTGCCGTCGAGCGCCGCGATATAGCCGACTAGATCATCGCCGTGCAAAACGGCGACGGTTTCCGGTCGGCCGGAAACGCGCCGCAGCGCATCTTCGACATCGCCAAGTTCGATGCGGAAACCGCGCAATTTGACTTGGCTATCGGCGCGCCCGAGCAATTCGAAGCGGCCGTTGGCGAGATAGCGGGCGCGATCGCCAGTGCGATAGAGGCGCCCGTTTGGGTCGCTAGAAAACGGATTTTCCGTGAAGCTTTGTTGGGTGAGCGATTGATTTTTATGATATCGCCGCGCCAGTCCGGCGCCGGCGATGCAAAGCTCTCCAGCGGCCCCCACTGCCGCCGTATTTCCCGCCGCGTCAAGGATATACAAGCCTGTGTTCGCGATCGGCCGGCCGAAATCGATAGCGCCGCCGTTTTGCCGTTCCGCCAGCGACCAGATCGTCGTTTCGGTCGGCCCATACATGTTCCACAATTCGCCCGATCCGAGATCCTGGGCGAGTTTCTGGTCGAGCGCCTCGCCACCGCACAGGATTTTGAGACCCTTCGGATTGAGCCCCGATTCCAGCAACACCCGCCATAGGGCCGGGGTGGCCTGCATCATCGTTGTCGAGGTGCGGGTGATCAGCGCGGTCAGGGAAAACGGGTCCATGACATCGGCCCGGCTCGCGATCACGAGCTCGGCGCCGGCCGTCAACGGCAAAAAGATTTCAAGAGCGGCAATGTCGAAACAGGGCGTCGTCACCGCGAGGAAGACATCGGCGGCGCTAATTCCGGGCGATTGTCGCATCGCGGTCAGGAGGTTCACGACCGAGCGATGTTCGATATCGATGCCCTTTGGCCGGCCCGTCGAACCGGAGGTGAAGATGCGATAAGCGAGATCGGTCGATCGCACGCGCGGAAGAGGGGGCAGTTGTTCTTTGGCCGAGTCCGCGCCTGCTTCTCCAATGCCGATGCAAATCGGGATCGCCGCTTTAATGCCGTCTTCGAGCGTTGCCGAAGTCAAAGCGATCTTAACGTCGGCCTCGGAAACGATCGCGTGGATGCGCGCGAGCGGATAAATCGGATCGAGCGGAACATAGGCGCCGCCCGCCTTGAGGACGGCGAGCATGGCGATGGGAAGTTCTGCCGAGCGGTCGAGATAAATCGCGACTGGCGTTTCGCGTGCGACTCCGGCGGCAATCAACCGCCAAGCCACACGATCCGCGCGCATTATAAGTTCGCGATAGGTGACGGTGTTATCTTCGAAGCGGACCGCGACGGCGTCCGGAGTAGCCGCCGCCTGCAAATCGATCAATTCATGAATGGCGAGTTCCGGGATGGGATCATCCGGTCCCGCCAAGGCGGCGTGCAGCCGATTCTCCTCCGCCTGCGTCAGCATAGGCAGCTGCAAGGCCCCCCTGCCCATATCGCCGGCAATGGCTTCGAGCAGCGTCCGGTAATGGCCAATCCAGCGCGCGATGGTCGCCTTGTCGAATAAGTCCGTGCTGTAATCGCAATCGATGATGAGGCCGTGATCCTCAACGACGACGTTGAAAAACAGGTCGAAATTCACGAAACGCTTGGGATTGGCGTCGGTCGAGACGGCGAGATCCTGGAAGGGAAGATTTTGCCCGATTTGCTCCAAATTGAACTGCGCTTCGATCAAGGGAAGCCGGTTGACGTCCCGCGGCATGTCGAGCGCCCGGACGAGGGACCCGAAAGTGTAGCTTTGATGATCGGCCGCATCGAGAAGAAGCTGCTGGGTCTTGCGCGCGGCCTCGAGAAAGGGGAGGTCGCCTGGAAACCGGCCTCGCAACGGCAGGAAGTTGACGCAATGGCCGACGAGAGGCGCTTCGCCATGCAAGTTCTGCCCGGCGGTCGGAATGCCCACGACGATATCGGTTTGCCCGCTTAAGCGGGCAAGCAGCAACTGATAGGCAGTCAACAGCACGGCGAACAAGGTACAGCCGCTGCGCGCGGCCGCTCGCTTCACGCGATCATGCAGGGAAGCCTCGATCGTTCCGCGAAGCGTGTCGCCGCCGAAACTCTTAAGCGCCGGGCGCGGGCGATCGAGCGGCAGGGCCAAAGGTTCCGGCGCTTGCGCGAATTGGCGCAGCCAATAGGCCTCCGCCTCCGGCTGCACCGCCCCATGCCGCGCCGCGTAATCGGCGAAGCTGTGTGCCTCTGGCAGATTGGCGGTGGCGCCGCTTAGGCGGGCCGAATAGAGCGCCCCAAGTTCTTCCAAAAGGATATTCATCGACCAGCCATCGCAGACGATGTGATGGGCGGTCATGACCAGCATTTGGCGGTCTTGGCCATGGTCCGGCACCAAGGTAAAGCGAATGAGCGGTCCATTAACCAAATCGAAGGGAGTCGAGGCCTCGCTTTCGATGGCTGCGGCAAGGCGGCCATCCAGAGGAGCCTCTTCTCCCTGCGCGGCGATAGTGAAGACTAGCGGTGCCGTGGGCATTACCGTAAAGCCGTCGCCCGCCGGCGCAAAGTGGATGCGAAGCGCTTCGTGGCGTTGCACCAAATCGCGCGCCGCTTTCCGCAGCGCTTGCCTGTCGAGCTTGCCGCGCATATCGAGCGTGACCGATTCGTTGAAGCTGCACGAAGCGGCGTCGCCTAGTTGGGCGCTGAGCCATATTTCCATTTGGCTTTCGGTGAGATGACCTTGCCGCCCGGCTGTTTCCGGCGTCCGTCCGAAGAGGCCCGCGGCCATCATCTGTGCCGAAGCCGCATCGAAAGCCTCGACGATTTCGGCGAGATCGGCATCATCGTGGGCGGTCGTCAGGAAACAGGGGAAGCCCTCCTGGATATGAATGCCCTGTTCGCGCATCAGGTAATAGAAGAGCGATGTGAAATGATATTCGGCGGGGAACTTGAGGAAGAAGATCGAACCGAAATGGTGAATTTCGGCCGGCACGCCATGGCGCTCGAAGACGGCGTTAAGGTCGTCTACGAGACGTCCGGTGCGCTCGGAGAGCCTCTCCTGCAGGCTTGGCCCGGCAGCTTTTAGATGCTTCAAAACCGCGGCAGTGGCGGCGAGCGTTAGCGGATGGCGCACGAAAGTGCCGGCGAAGAACGTCACGCCCGTGGCCGGATAGGAATTGTCGCCATATTGCCAGAACCCGCCGTCGAGAGCGTCCATGAACGCCGCCTTGCCGGCCAATATGCCGATGGGCATGCCGCCGCCGGCCACCTTGCCATAGGTGACAAGATCGGCGCAGATGCCGAACAAGGCCTGTACGCCGCCCGGATGGACGCGGAAGCCAGTAACGATTTCGTCAAAGATTAAAGCGGTCCCAGCCTTCGCGGTTAGATCACGTAAAGCTTCCAGGAATTGCCGGGGACGGAAGTCCGGCCGCCGGCTCTGCACGGGCTCGACAAGCACCGCCGCCAATTCATGGGCGTGTCGTTCGAGCCAGGCGAGGCTCTGGGGAGTTCCATAGTCAAGGATGGTGATATTGGCGATGGATTCGGCCGGAATACCCGGGGCGATCGGAAATACCCGCGCAACGCCGTCGCGAACGCCGCCTCGCGCCAACACTTCGTCGAATTGGCCATGATAATCGCCAGCGAAATAGACGATCCGGTTGCGCCCGGTCACTGTTCGCGCGATCCGCATCGCCGCCATCACCGCTTCGGACCCGGTGTTGCAAAAGGTCATCCGCTCGTTGCCCGTGAGATCGCAAAGGAGCTTCGCGACCTCGCCGGCGAGAGGCGTTTGCGGGCCCAATTCAAAGCCCTGGTCGATTTGCGCGATGAGCGCTTGACGAACGAAATCGGGTGCGTGGCCGAAGGCGGTCGGACCAAAGCCGTTCAAGAGATCGATATAAATGTTGCCATCGATGTCCCAAAGTTTCGAGCCTTCGGAGCGGACGGTGATGATCGGGTAAACGATCTCCTTCCATTCCGGATGGAAACCTGCGGCGACCCGGGGATCGGCGAGCACCGCTCGCGATGCCTGGGTCATGTCCTTGGAACCGCGCGTGCGCGACGTGTAGCGTTCGATCAGATCGGCGACAAAACGGCGTTGCCCAGCGTCGAGACCGGCATCGCGCGCGTGCGAAAAGGGCTTGAAAGGACCAAAGGCCTCGCCCGGTTTTTTCCCCGGAAGCGGCTTTGCTTGAACCGGCGCCGCTGCTTGAGGAGGTTGCCGGACGGCTGGGACCGCCGCCGCGGCCAAAGGTGCCGCGCCGCCGATCTGTCGCAACGTTTCGAGCTGCCGGTTGATGAGGTCGGTCATGCTGGCGAGTTGCGCCGCCATGACTTGCTCGATGCCTTGCCCCGGCCCGGAAACAGCCGCAAAACCGGGGGTGGGGTTTGCGGCTTGTGGCGTGGCGGAGTTTGCCTCGATTTGGCTCCGCGCGGCTGGGGCCTCGACCGTGAAATTCTCCGCCACCTCGTTCAGGTGCTTGGCGAGCGCATCCGTCGTCGCAAGCTCGCCCATCATCTGGCGAAAGCTGACGGCGGCATTGAATCTTGTCTTGATGGCTTGGCTCGCCTGCGTGAGGAAGAGCGAATCGAAACCGAGCTCGAGAAAACTTGTGCCGGGCGGCGCGCCGGCAACGTCGATGCCCGAAAGATTTTCGAGCAAAGCCGCGAGGTCGGCCCGGATCGCTGCTAGCCGGTTTGGTGTTTCGGGTTGCGCGATAGCCTCATTGTCGGCCGGCTGCCTTGTTTCATTTGCCATGGCGGTAACTTGGTTTGCTTTAGTAGGGTTGGCATTAATGGGATTGGCATTAATGGGATTGGCATTAATAGGATTGGCGGTAATGGGGTTGGCCGTGTCCGGGCAAGGAAGTGGCGCGTCTAGGAAATAGCGCTTCCGCTGGAAAGGATACGTAGGCAGGACGACGCGCCGTTGCGGTGCGCCTTCGTACAACGCGTGCCAATTCGGCGCCGCCCCAATGGCCCATAGGCGTCCGAGCGTATCAAGAAATACCGCGTCCGCGTCGCGTTCTTCGGCTGGGTCTGGGAGCGAAGCGGCGATCAGAGGCGCCCCGCGCGACGCGTCGTTTTGCCGGGCGAGGCTGGTGAGCGTCCGCCCGGGACCGACCTCGATCAGGATTGGGGATAGCGGTTCGGCAAGGCACGCGAATGCCGCGGCGTAGCGCACCGTCTCGCGGCAATGCCGCGCCCAATATAGCGGGTCCGTCGCCTGATCCACCGTTATCCAAGTTCCCGACATGCTGGAAACGTAGGGGATTCGGGGCGGGCTGAGAGGAATCTTCGCCAAAATCTTTGCGAGCGGTTCGATCACCGGATCGACCATCGCCGAATGAAATGCGTGCGAGGTCCGCAGCCGCCGCGAGCCGGCGCCGCGGGCAATCAGCTTCCCCTCGAAAGCCTCGATTGCGGGGTGCGGACCGGCGACAATGCAGACGGAGTTGGCGTTGACCGCGGCAATCGATAGATCGCTGGGCAGGCAAGCTTTAAGATCGGGCTCCGTCAGCATGACCGCGAGCATCGCTCCTTTCGGCAGCTCCTGCATCATGGCGCCGCGCGCGGCGACTACCGTCAGGGCGTCTTCGAGCCGCATCACGCCGGCGAGCGTCGCGGCGACGAATTCGCCGATGCTGTGGCCAAGCATGGCGGCGGGCTCGAAGCCCAGGCTCCGCCATAAGGCCGCGACCGAGAAGCTGACGCTGAACAGGGCTGGTTGCGCGAGCGCGGTCGCCTGAAGACGCGGCCCGGCCTCCCGCGGGTCGCCGAAAACGATCTTGCGCAGGTCGAGGCCAAGCAAAGGCTCTAGAATCGAAGCGCATTGGTCGATCGTGCGCGCGACAACCGGATAGCGCCGGTAAAGGCCCTGACCCATGCCAGGATATTGCGCGCCCTGGCCTGGAAACAAAAAGGCGAGCTTTTGCGGGGACGCGGCCGCCGTCTTGGCATTGCCGGGGCCGCCGAGTTTCTCGATCAAGCCTCGCCTGTCCTTGGCGACTGCAGCGAATTGCTTGGCGAAACCGCGCCTTCCGTTCTGCAAGGTGAAGGCGATCTCGCCGATGCCCTGTTCCGCGTGCGTTTCGACATGTGCCGCGAGGCGGGCGCGGGCTTCCGCCAAGGCATTGTCGTCGCGGGCCGACAGGACAAACAAATGCGGGGTCTCGCCATGGGGGGCGGCCGCGGCGGCGGCCGGGGCCGCGGGCGCTTCCTCGATAATCAGATGGACATTGGTTCCGCCTACGCCCGCGGCATTGATCCCGGCGATGCGCGGCTTGGGGCCACGCGGCCAAGGCCGCAACTCGGCATTGACGAAGAACGGGCTGTCCTCAAGGCCGAGTTTCGGGTTGGGGGCCTTGAAATGAAGCGTCGGCGGCAGGCTTTCATGTTCGAGCGCAAGAATGGTTTTGATTAACCCGGCGACGCCGGACGCGATGTCGAGATGGCCGATATTCGTTTTGACCGTGCCGATCGCGCAAAATCCTTTTCGATCGGTGGTCGCGCCAAACGCCTTGGTGAGGCCGGCGATTTCGATCGGATCGCCGAGCGGGGTCGCGGTGCCGTGGCACTCCACATAAGAAATCGAGTCAGCGGTTATATCCGCGATAGCATGGGCGAGGGCGATTACCTTGGCTTGGCCATCGCTGCTCGGCGCCGTATAGCCGACTTTCCTGGCTCCGTCGTTGTTGACCGCGCTGCCGCGAATGACCGCGCGGATCGGGTCGCCGTCGGCCAAGGCGGCGTCGAGACGCTTCAACAGCACCACGCCGGCGCCGCTGCCGAACACCGTCCCCGCCGCATCGGCGTCGAAGGCTCGGCAGTGACCGTCCGGCGAAACCATGCCGCCCTCCTGATAGAGATAGCCGCGCTTCTGCGGGAAGGTGATCGAGACGCCGCCAGCGAGCGCCATATCGGCGCGATAATCGAGAAGGCATTGACAAGCTTCCGCGACGGCAAGAAGCGAGGTCGAACACGCCGATTGCACGGTGAAGGCGGGACCCCGCAGATCGAGCTTGTAAGCGGCCCGCGTCGCGATGAAATCGGCGCCGTTGCCGACGAGCGTCGGAAATTCGCCAACTTGATAGGTGCCGGTCATATTTTCGAGCCGCTGCCGGTCCTTCAACACGTTATAGAGAAGGTAGGTATTGAAGCTGCTTCCGGCGTAGACCGCGATCTCGCCAGGAAAGGCGGCGGGGTCGTAACCAGCGCTTTCCAGAGCCTCCCAGGCGATTTCCAGAAAGACCCTTTGTTGAGGGTCGGTCAGCTCCGCCTCGCGCGGCAGGAAGTTGAAGAAGCCGGCGTCGAACAGCTCGACTCCATCCAAAACCGATCTTGCGCGGACATAGCCCGGCTGGCCTTGTACCGAACGGCCATAGTTGTCCTCCAGCTCTTGCGGAGGAAAACAGGTGATGGATTCCACGCCGCGCCGGAGATTGTCCCAGAACGCGTCGAGCGCCGGCGCGCCAGGGAAGCGGCCGGCCATGCCGATCACGGCTATCGCGGGAAGCGCTTCTTGGGCGGACATCAATTGCCTGCGGCCGAGCCCGAGTGGGCAATGGGCGAACGGGGGCGGTTCTGGCGCGCGCGCCGTTGGAGTGCCGCATGCATCACGGCTTGAGCGGTGGCGCTGGCCGTGGGCGCTCCGGACAGGCGGCCATGCAGAAGCCGGATCGTCGGTAGATCGAACAGATCCTTGATCGAAATCTGCCCCGGGAAAAGCCGTTCGACGTCGGCATGCACGCCAAGGAGCTGGAGCGAGCTGCCGCCGAGGTCGAAAAAGTTTTGGTCGACATCGACGGTTTCCAGCTGAAGGTGGCGGCGCCACAAATCGATCAGGACAGCCTCGACCGGGGCGTTGAATTGGCTGTTCGAAGGGTTTTGTGCCCGCGCGTTCGCGGCCTGGCGACTCAGGGCGAGGCGGTCGATCTTGCCTGTCCTGGTTAGTGGAAAAGCATCGACCGTCTCCACGCGCGCCGGGATCATATGCGGCGGCAAAAAGCGGTTGGCGGCATCTCGGAAGGCGGCGCCGGAAAAGGATGCGCCGGGAAGCGGGACCACGAAGGCGACCAGATGCTTGGCGCCATTCGTCATGGCGCAAGCGACGACCGCGATGTCGGTGAGCGGGAGGTGGCGCCGCAGCACGGTTTCGACATGCTCGGGCTCGATCCTGCGGCCGTTCACCTTGACCTGATTGTCCAGGCGTCCGAGGAAGTGCAGCAAGCCTGTCTCGTCGCGCCGCACGAGATCGCCGGTGCGATAGAGCCGTTGCGCCGGATCTTGCGCGGCCGGGTCGGCGACGAATTTTTGTTGCGTGAGATCCGAGGCGTTAAGATAACCGAGCGCCAGCCCATCGCCGCCGACATAGAGCTCTCCTGCCGAGCCTTCGGGGACAGCGCGCATTTCGTCATCGAGAATGCGCAAAATCGTGCCCCCGACCGGCCAGCCGACGGGGACCGGCGAATTGATCGGCAAGTCCGGCGACGCGGCGAAGGTCGTGGTGAAGGTCGTATTCTCGGTCGGCCCGTAAACCGAGATGAAATGGCCAGAATTAAGAAGCCGCGCCGCCTTGGCAACATGCGCCGCAGACATGACGTCGCCGCCCGAAACCAGATAACGCAGCTTGCGCAAAGGAGCGGGACGCTGGTCGATCATAAGGTTGAAGAGGCCGCTGGTTAGAAACAGGGTCGTCACGCCTTGTTCCTCTATCGCGGCGGCGATCGCGTCGAGGCTAAGCAAGCCCGCTTCTGGAATCACCAGTTCGGCGCCATTGAGCAGTGCGCCCCAAATTTCGAAAATCGATGCATCGAAAGTCAAGGGCGACGCTTGCAAAAAGATTTGGTCGTCCGAAAACCGCATATAGCCGGGATTTTTGACCAGCCGGACAATGGCGCGATGCGGGATAACGACGCCTTTCGGCTCCCCCGTGGAGCCGGAGGTGAACATGACGCAGGCGGGGTCCGAGCCCGCGACTTTCGCGGCCTCGCCCCGGCGGCCGGGAGGCCCTGTCAATGGCGCGGTCTCAACGTCGACCACCGGCGCCGCCGCGGCGAGTTGGGGGAAGCGGCGCAGCGTTGCGCCGTTCGAAACGACACATGCCAGTTTGTGCCGATGGATAATATCGAGAATGCTTTGCGGCGGGCTGCTTGGGTCTAGCGGCACGAACACCCCGCCCGCTTTCAGTATCGCCAGGAAAAATATGATGGTGGATAAGGAGCGGTCGAGGAGGACGCCGGCGAGCGCGCCTTTTGCAATTCCAGCGGCGGTGAGCCGGTCGCAAAGGGCATCGGTCCGGGCATCGAGGGAGGCGTAGGTCAACCGCTCCGAGCCGCTCCGGACGGCGAAAGACCCGGGCTTCTCCGTGGCCGGAATTTGAAAACATTGCGGCACGTTGTCGAAATCGGTCCCGGACATCGAATCGCCTCAAAATATGCTGTCTACAAAAAACAATTGTGATCATACCCTAAAGCAGTAGCCTTTCAAATACCCAAACGGTCTAACAGGTCACGAAACGCCCTTTTAAAGCCGTTAATTTCCCAAATCCTAGGATTATGAAGAAATTCAATATTCATCATAAATTGCGTTGATCTTTGTTATTTATTTTTTAACTGCAGCAAAGAAAAATTAGCGACATAATAACACAGTAGAGCCACATGAAATACATTTAATCTATGTTATTATACATATAATACAGCAATGGAATACTTGTTTGTATATTTTTCGACCTTGGGCACCCGCTCGACCTTCCAGGCGTCCCGTTTGCCGTTGGTAGCGCGGCGGATATCCCGCGTCACCATTGGCAGCGGCGAGCTTCAAGCGGTCGCGCCAAGGGGAAATGCGCGGCGGCTTTGGGGCTGCACCGTGTTTGCGCAGCACGCCATCTAACCGGTATATGCGTTTTACGGCGAGCATCGGGCGCAGCTGTTAATTGACGTTCAAGGCGATGGAGATGTTGTCGTGATTGCGCGCCCAATGCGGCGCGAAAACGAACGAGCAGCTCTGACCGGCGGCTGTGGGCATGAACCTAAATTCGGGGATATTAGAAACCGTGCAGCCCCTGGCCGGCGCTCAACGTCCATCAGCAAAGCCTCAAATCACGTTCCTCCGCTCAAAATGTCTCGCCCCTGGAGTCCGGACAAGGCCTTCCCGCCTCCCGATGCCTCCAAGGCGCCGGCGGCCGCCTTCCGGCAGCAAGTTCGTCTTTGACACGCCGCCGCACGGAGCACAATTGCAATCGCCATCGCATAAAAGCCTGCGGCAGTTCACAATCGTTACGGCACGAATTAAACTCTAGCATGTCCACCCGTAATTCCGCATGTAACGGCCAGTACCCGAGCACAAATCGGGCCCGTAGCGGCTCATAATCTTCAAATAGACAGGAAACTTCCGTGGCACGGGCGATCGGATCAATCAAAAAAAGGGGCGCGCGGCGCCTTTTCGGGCTGACGCTCGTAGCTATTTGGCTGCTGGCGAGCGGGCCGGGCGCTGTCTGCCAAGGCGTCGTGAAATCTAAGCATGGCGATTGGCAGCTGCGCTGCGAGACGCCGCCAGGTGCCGCAAAGGAGCAATGCGCGCTGTTGCAGAGCGTCGCCGCGGAAGATCGGCCAAACATCAATCTGATGGTCATCGTTCTCAAAACAGCGGATGGGAAGAGCCGCCTTTTGCGGGTCATTGCACCGCTTGGGGTGATACTTCCTTCCGGATTGGGGCTTAAGATCGACGATATCGATGTGGGGCGCGCGGGTTTCGTCCGCTGTCTTCCAACCGGATGCGTGGCCGAGGTGGTCATGGACGAAAAATTGATCGATCAAATGAAAACCGGCCAGAAAGCCACCTTCATCATTTTTCAGACCCCGGAAGAAGGAATTGGCATACCGCTCGCCCTGGCCGGGTTTAAGGAAGGGTTCGATGCGTTGCCGTGAATTGGGCTGCAATTTGATGTCGCGGCGAGTGCCGATCCCTCTAGCTAAATACATCCTAGCCGCAGCTAAATACATCCTAGCCGCGCCGGTGGTGCTGGGTCTCGCTGGCTGCGGCGGCCATCTTGGCACTTTCGACACGCCCGAAACTGGCGGCTCGAAGCTCGCTACTCTACTCGGATTTAAGAGCAACGACGCGCCGGCGGCGGCCGGAGCCGAGGTCCGGCATATCTTCTGCCCGGAGGTCGTTGTTCTCGAAGGCACCGCGGCAAGCCAGACTTATGCCGGAACGCCGCCTTCTAGCGCGAATCTGCGTTATCAATATGCCCTCGACGATACGGCGCGGGAATGCACGCTCGACGGCGATCAACTCGCAATCAAGATCGGAGTCGCGGGCAACGTGCTGCTTGGACCCGCGGGCAGCCCCGGCAGCTTTAGCGTGCCGGTGCGCATGGCCGTTCTTCGCGAACACGACAATCAGCCGATTGTCAGCAAGCTTTATCGCGCCGCCGCGACGGTGGCCGCCGGCGAGACCCGAGCGGATTTCACCATCGTCTCCGAACCACTCCGCGTGCCATTCATCCAGGACCACGCCGAAGACGATTATACGATAAAGGTCGGCATCGACGAGGGCGCGAGCGCGAATAAGCCCGCCGGCAAAGGCGCTAAACATTGATACCGCATGCGGACAGCGAGGCCAACCACCCGGTCCTCCACGGGGGTGTGAATTAAGCTATCGGGTGTCAGACCACAACTCGGCGAGATCGGCTCGCGCTTTTGCGTTGACCCGGCGCCGAAGGCGCAACCGGGAAACGCTGACGAAGCCAGGGACGTGAATGGCGGGGCTTTATATAAAGACTTGCTTAATATCTTTTTGCCTCTTGCGCGGGAGCGTGTTATCGACCGGGAGTATTCGTTCCGGAGCGCCAGCAGCCCCATGACTCACTCGCCGCATGATTACGCTATTGCCGACATCGGGCTAGCCGCCTGGGGCCGCAAAGAAATTGCCATCGCCGAAACCGAAATGCCGGGTTTGATGGCAATTCGCGCCGAATATGGCGCGTGCCAGCCGCTCGAGGGCGCGCGGATTGCCGGGTCGCTGCATATGACGATCCAAACCGCCGTGCTGATCGAGACGTTAAAGGCGCTCGGCGCCGATGTCCGCTGGGCCTCCTGCAACATTTATTCGACCCAGGATCACGCCGCCGCCGCGATCGCCGCGATCGGCACGCCAGTCTTCGCCATCAAGGGCGAAAGCCTCGTCGATTATTGGGATTACACCCATAAAATCTTTGAATGGCGTGGCGATGGCACGCCGAATCTCATTTTGGACGATGGTGGCGACGCCACGATGCTCATTCATCTCGGCATGCGCGCCGAGATGGGCGACACGGCTTTTCTCGACAACGCGAGCAACCAGGAAGAAGAGGTTCTTTTCGCGGCGATCAAGCAGCGGCTGGCCAGCATTCCCGGCTGGTACGCCAAATGCGGCCATGCCATCAAGGGCGTCAGCGAAGAGACGACGACCGGCGTCCACAGGCTTTATCTGATGGAGCGCGACGGCAAGCTGCTTTGGCCCGCGATCAACGTCAATGATTCGGTCACCAAGTCGAAGTTCGACAACCTCTACGGCTGCCGCGAATCGCTTGTCGACGGCATCCGCCGCGGCACTGACGTGATGATGGCCGGCAAGGTCGCGATGATCGCAGGTTTCGGCGATGTCGGGAAAGGTTCGGCGGCCTCCCTGCGCAATGCCGGTTGCCGCGTGATGGTTTCCGAGGTCGATCCGATCTGCGCCTTGCAAGCGGCGATGGAGGGCTATGAAGTCACAACCATGGAAGATGCCGCGCCGCGCGCCGATATTTTCGTGACCTGCACCGGCGACGTCGACGTCATCACGGTCGACCACATGCGCGCGATGAAGGATCGCGCCATTGTCTGCAATATCGGTCACTTCGATTCTGAAATCCAAGTCGCGGGCTTGCGCAATTTCAAATGGCAAAATGTCAAGCCACAGGTCGACGAGATCGAGTTTCCGGATGGCAAGCGGATCATCCTTCTGTCGGAAGGACGGCTCGTCAATCTCGGCAATGCGACGGGACACCCTTCCTTCGTGATGTCGGCTTCGTTTACCAATCAGACATTAGCGCAAATCGAACTTTGGACGAAGCAAGGCCAGTACCACCGCAAGGTCTACACCCTGCCGAAGCATCTCGACGAGAAAGTCGCAGCCCTCCACCTCGAGAAGATCGGCGCTAAGCTGACCCAGCTCACACCCGTCCAGGCAGCCTATCTTGGGCTGCCGCGGACTGGTCCGTTCAAGCCAGATCATTACCGCTATTAACAACCGCGCGGGCAACCTTCAAGGGCTTCCACGCTTCTAACTAAAGCCGCCACCCTTGGGCTCGAAGGGTGCCGGCGGAGAAGCTGGATCCCGGAGAAAACGCGGGCAGGCCGATTGATTGCGTCGAAGGATAGTTTACCGATGACAGAGAAACATTTTGGCACCGACGGCATCCGAGGCATCGCCAATGCCGTGATCACGCCCGAGCTCGCGATGAAGGTCGCGCAGGCGACCGGCATTATTTTTCAACGCGGCGAGCATCGCCATCGGGCGGTGATCGGCAAGGATACCCGGCTCTCCGGCTACATGATTGAAAATGCCTTGGTCGCGGGATTCACCTCGGCCGGCATCGATGTTTTGCTGCTCGGGCCGATGCCTACTCCGGCCGTTGCCATGCTCACCCGTTCGATGCGGGCGGATGTCGGTGTCATGATTTCGGCCTCGCATAACCCTTACGAGGACAATGGGATCAAGTTGTTCGGCCCGGACGGATATAAATTGCCGGACGTGGTCGAAGCAAAAATAGAGGTGTTGCTCGATCAGCCGTCCTTGCTCAAACTATCGAAACCCTCAGATCTTGGCCGCGCGATGCGGGTCGAGGGCGATCGCGCTCGCTACATCGAATTCGCCAAGCGTACCCTGAGACGTAATCTTACGCTCGATGATTTGCGAATTGTCGTCGATTGCGCCAATGGCGCCGCTTACAAGGTCGCCCCCGAAGCCTTGTGGGAATTGGGCGCCGAAGTCGTTTCGATCGGCGTCGAGCCGGATGGTTTCAATATCAATCGGGGTGTCGGTTCCACCGCGCCAGGAGCGCTCATCAAAAAAGTGCGGGAAGTGCGGGCGGATATCGGTATCGCGCTCGACGGGGACGCCGACCGCGTGCTTATCGTCGATGAGGCCGGAAAACTTGTCGACGGCGACCAATTGATGGCCGCGATCGCGCAAAGCTGGAAGGAAGACGGAAGATTGTCGCGGCCAGGCATTGTCGCGACGCTCATGTCGAACCTCGGCCTCGAACGCTTCCTTGAAGGGCACGGGCTGTCCCTCGCGCGCACCGCGGTCGGCGATCGCTATGTGCTCGAGCACATGCGGCAGGAAGGGTTTAATCTCGGCGGCGAGCAGTCAGGCCATATTATCCTCCTGGATCATTGCACGACCGGCGACGAACTCGTTGCCGCTTTGCAGCTCTTGGCGATTGTCAAGAGTAAAGGCAGGCCGGTGAGCCAAGTGTGCCGCCGCTTCGAATCTGTGCCGCAGGTCTTGAAGAATGTGCGGTTCAAGGCCGGGCGGCCCTTGGCGGATGAGGGCGTCACGCGCGCCATCGAGGATGGCCGCGAGAAGCTTGGCAAAAGCGGCCGCCTCGTCGTCCGGGCATCGGGCACCGAACCAGTCATCCGGGTCATGGGCGAAGGCGACAATCTCGATCTTGTCGAGCGCGTTGTCGATGACGTTTGCGCGGCGCTCTCGGCGTTGGCGCAGGCGGCGTGACCGGAAGCAGACGGGCGACTCAGCGCCCGGAGCGATGGCGACGCGATGACGTGAACATCGCGCGGCAATGTGGGCTGAGCTTGGCTTTATGGCGCGTCATGCAGCTGGCTACCCGCGCCTCGTCAGGAATTTCATCTGGGCACAGACGGTAAGCGTCATCCTCACATGCCTCCTGCTGCTGTGACCGCAGATCGGATTGGCAGAGAGCGGGGCTTGTCATGGCCAGCGAGAGGACAAGCAGCGCGAGCGCGGATTTCATGTGCATTGCGATAGGCCTATGCTTTTGAAAGAGGCGGGGGACGGTGTTATTTTGCCATGTAACACGGTTTAATTTGATCCGGTCAATCGTTAGCGCGGGGTTCAGGTTCTTGGCGGGATGCCCCGCCTTGTTTATCTGCCGCGGAGGGGCGTTCGAAGGGTCCGGTCTTTGGGTAGGTATTCGCGGTCCTTGCGTGTTTCCATCGGACAGGCGGCGGCCGTCATGCAAGCCGTTCATGATCATAGAGCTTGCCCAAGAAAGCCATCCCCGGGTCGGGCCGGCCGTTTTTATCAATCCTCGGCGCCTTGCCGCCCGCCGCGAGGATGGCTTGCGGCATCGCCTCGCCTCCAGGGCAGTTTGGCAATTCCGACGGCTCAGGTTTTTCAGCGATTGATATTATCTATCGTTGATTGATAGCGACGCCATCGCCGGCCGCGCAGCCGGCGGGAAGAAACGCGTCGAACGCGGCCCAGAAGAGCTCGCGCAATGGATCCCGCTCCATCAGGATTTCGTGACGGGCGTGCGCCAATGTCAGGCACCTGCCGGCCTTGAGGCGGCTCGCGAAAAATTCCGTCGCGGGGGTATTGACGACGCGGTCGGCGCCGGCCGCGAGGATCAATATCGGGGTCAAGATCCGGCGCGGGTAAGCCGCATCCTCGAAGCGCCGGAGGAGGCGGAAGGCGGCATTGATCCAGCCGATCGTCGGGTCGCCGATGGCAAGCTCGGGCGCCACCTCGATGATCGCCGCCGTGCGGGCATGGCGGCTTGCATCGGACGTCAATAGGTGGCCCTCGAAGCTCTCCGATATATAGGGCTTTGGGCCGCCGCCAGGCACAAAACGACGGCCCTGCCCGAGCAATACGAGTGCTTTGGCGAAAATCCGCATGGCGCGCCCGAAGCGCAGCCCATAAACTTCAATCATGGGCGCGGTTAGGACCATGCGCGCGAATGGCGAACGGCCGGCGCGCGCCTGTGCAAGGGCGATTGTCGCGCCCATGGAATGGCCAAGCGCGAACCATGGGGGACGGCAGAACGGTTCGAGGACCTGTTCTACTAAGGCGTCGAGATCGCGCTCAAAGGCCCGGAAATCGTCGATATGGCCTTTGCGGGGGTCATTCGTGAGGCGGCCAGAGAGACCTTGTCCGCGCCAATCCAGGATCGCGACATCGAAATTCCGGCTCAGCAATTCACCGATGACCTCAAAATATTTTTCGATGAATTCCGCGCGTCCCGGCAAAATCGCGATCGTTCCGGCACAAGCCGCGCCGCAGCTCCAGCGCGCTGCCCGCAAGTTCCAATTGTCCCGCGCGGCGATGGCCGAGACGACGGCGCCAGGGGGTGCCGGATTTTCCAAGATCGTGCAAAGTTCCATTGCGGAATTTCGCTGCGCCAGGACTCGCCCGGAAGTGATTTTGGCGGCCAGCGACCGCAATGCACGAAAGACTTTGCCGGCGGAACTTTTGCCGGCTCGGCCATCTTGCAAAGCCAAACCCTCTCCCCACATCAACGATGCGCGGGCCGCTCCAGGGCGCGCGGGTGGAGGCGAGCCTTGCACGCAGCGCGAAAGCTGCCGCAAACTGTCTCGCTCCGCTTCGTAATGCTGTAACACCTCGTCTCGCTTCATCAAGGAGGATCGTGAGATGCGTCAGTTTGATCTTTCTCCCCTGTATCGCTCGACCATCGGGTTCGATCGCTTGTTCAACCTGATCGATCAGGCCGCCGGGCTCGAAACCATGCCGGGCTATCCGCCCTATAATATCGAACGCACCGGCGAGAATGCCTACCGGATATCGGTGGCGGTCGCGGGATTCGCCGTAACCGATCTCTCGATCGAAGCCAAGGAAAATACCCTATCTATTCGCGGTTCGCGGGAACGCGAGGGCGAGAGCGAAACGGCGAAGCCCGAAGTTCTTTACCAGGGAATTGCCGCCCGCTCGTTCGAGCGCCGCTTCCAGCTCGCCGACCACGTCAACGTGACCGGTGCTAGCCTTGAAAACGGCTTGCTTCACGTCGATCTGACGCGCGAAGTCCCCGAGGCCCAGAAACCGCGCCGGATCCCGATCGGGACCGAGCCCGCAAAGCCGACGATCGCGACGTCAAGGGCAGCCTAACTTCGCGAGCCGGGCGGCTCCCTCCCAGGCCCGGCGCAAGGGCGTCTCAGATGAGGCGCCCTTTTTCCGTCGAAAAAGCATTTTTCACTTTCAATGTATTGGCGGCGCCACCGCCTCGGTTTTCACCGCGTGGCCGAGCGTCGGATCTGCCCGATTGCTCGAAAAATCAGGGCGTTTTGTCGAAAGCCTGAACGGATCGCCGCGGCTGTATATCTTCGTCCCTAGTCGCCCGATCGCAACCTCTATCTTGCTGCGCTATGGAAAGCATGGGCGGGCCCGGGCTGTTGACCGATGGCAATCACCGGCGCCGATGCGGCGCCATTGCCCAATCCAAGCTTGAACTCGAGGCTCGGCAATTTGCCTTGGTCGAAGCGCCAATATGCCGATGCAAGCCACCTCCGGCAGGAATTCCCGTTCCGGTTGCCGTTGCGTCACCATTCGACTTGCGGAGCACCATGCCGATCTCCCTTGCCTACCCGAGCATCGATCCGGTGCTGATCGCCATCGGCCCCTTGCCTATCCGCTGGTATGCCTTGGCCTATATCGCCGGGCTTGTCCTCGGCTGGGCCTATGCGCGGGCATTGGTGAGGCAAAAGGCTCTCTGGGGCGGCACGGCACCTCTCGGGCCGACGGACATTGACGATCTTCTCGTCTATGCGGCGATCGGCGTCATTCTCGGCGGGAGGCTCGGCTACGCGCTTTTCTACAACGCGGGTTTTTATCTCGCGCATCCGGCCGAGCTTCTCGCTGTTTGGAAAGGCGGTATGTCGTTTCACGGCGGCCTTGCCGGAACCGCTCTAGCGATTTATATCCTCGCAAAGCGCAAAAGGATTCCGGTGCTGAGCCTTGCCGATATGTGCGCCGCCGTGGTTCCGATCGGGCTCTTTCTCGGCCGCATCGCGAATTTCGTCAAGCCGGAACTTTGGGGGCGGCCTTCCGGCGTGTCGTGGGCGATGGTTTTTCCCGGTGCCGGGCCGTTGCCGCGCCACCCGAGCCAGCTCTACGAGGCAGGCCTCGAAGGGTTTATCCTCTTCGTCGTGCTTTATATCGCGGTGCAATTGGGCGCGCTCCGGTGGCCGGGTCTCGTCGCCGGGATTTTTGCCGCCGGTTACGGAATCGCGCGCATAGTCTCCGAATTTTTTCGTGAACCGGACCCGCAGCTGGGTTTTCTGTTCGGCGGCGCGACCATGGGCATGCTCTTATCGCTGCCTTTGATCGCGGCCGGCATTTTTTTTATTACCCGCGCCTGCCGGCGGCCGGCCGATCGCGGCGTGAACAGGCCCGCATGAGCCCGCTCGAAAATCTCATCCGCGAGACGATCGCCGAGAACGGGCCGATGAGCCTCGAAACCTACATGTCCCTTGCGCTGGCCCATCCTCTGCACGGCTATTACGCCTCCAAAATGCCATTTGGAGAGAGTGGCGATTTTATCACCGCGCCGGAGATCAGCCAGATGTTCGGTGAATTGATTGGCCTATGGTGCGTCGCGGTCTGGCGCGCCATGGACGAACCCAGGCCCCTTCTGCTCGTCGAATTGGGACCCGGGCGCGGCAGTTTGATGGCGGACGCCTTACGCGCCGCACGGGTTGCGCCGGATTTCCTTGCCGCAATCGATCTGAATCTCATCGAGACAAGCGAGGTCTTGCAACGAATGCAGCGCATGGCGTTGAACGATTCGCGGGTAGCGGCGCGATGGTGCAAGAACGCGGACGACCTGCCCAGTGGCCCCGCGATCATCGTCGCCAACGAATTTTTCGATTGCCTGCCGGTGCGCCATTTCGTCCGCAGCAAGGGTGGCTGGCACGAAAGGCTCGTCGGGCTAGATGGCGAAGGGCGCTTGTGCTTTGGCCTTGCGCGAGACGCCGAACCCGCCTTTGCCGTGCCGGGCGAATTCGGGCAGGTTTTCGAGGCCGGTGTGGCGGCCGCCCGTTTGATGACGCGGCTAGCGGCGCGCATTGCCGCACAGGGCGGCGCGGTCCTCGTCATCGACTACGGCTACAACACGCCCGGGCGTGGCGAAACCTTGCAGGCGGTGAAGCGGCATCGTTTCGCCGATCCATTGCGCGATCCCGGCGAAGCCGATCTCACTGCGCACGTCGATTTTTGCGGCCTTTCCCGGGCGGCGCGCGCGGCGGGCGCTAGAGCGCATGGCCCCGTGCCGCAAGGCGAATGGCTGGCCCGTCTCGGCATCCATGAACGCGCCGCGACGTTGCGGCGCCATGCAGGCGGGCATCAAAGGGCCGCCATCGATTCCGCCGTCCTGCGGCTCTCGGGAGGCCCCGGCGCAACGGACATGGCGCGGCTCTTCATGGCGCTCGGGGTGACCCAGCCGGGTCTTTGCCCGCCCGGCTTCGAGACCGCATCGCCATGATTCAGCAAACCGCGGCGGCGCTGCGCGCAAGCATTCTTGACGCGCCGGGCTTGACCCATGGATTTTTCACCCGGCTGGGCGGTGTCTCCACTGGAGTTTACACATCGCTTAACGGCGGCGTCGGCTCGCAAGACGATCCGCACTCGGTTGCCGAAAACCGGCGCAGGATGGCGGCGTATCTTTGCGTCGATCCGGCGCATCTCCTCGTACCTTACCAGGTTCATTCGCCGAAGGCAGTAATCGTGACGCAAGCCTTTGTGGTGCGCCCATGCTGCGACGCCCTAGCGACCTCCGTGCGAGGTCTAGGAATAGGCGTCACCGGCGCCGATTGCGGCATGATCCTGTTCGCCGACCCGGGGGCGCGGGTAATCGCGGCCGCGCATGCCGGCTGGAAAGGAGCGCTCGCTGGCGTGCTTGAAGATACTCTCGAAGCGATGGAAACGCTGGGCGCGCGCCGCGCTTCGACGGCCGCCGCGCTGGGCCCGATGATCTCGCGGACCAGTTATGAGGTCGGCGCCGGGTTCGCCGACCGATTCGTCGCGGCCTCGACCGGCCATGCGCGCTTTTTTTCGGCTTCGGCGCGCGAGGGGCATTTTAGGTTCGATCTGCCGGGGTTTATCGCGATGCGGCTGCGGCTTGCGGGCATCGGCTTATTCGATGATTTGGCCCGCGACACCTATTCCGAGCCCGAAAACTTCTATTCCTACCGCCGCTCGTTGCATCGAAACGAGCCCGACTACGGCCGCCATGTCGCGGCGATCGCGCTTCTCTGACTCAACTTTAGGCGGCCGCTTTTTCAATGATGGCCGCCGCCTTGGGCTCCGCGGGCGCACCGACCCATTCGGAATGGGCCGGGATTTGCTCACCCTTCATTACGAGGGTCAGCGGCCCCAACCGCGCGTGGTCAGAAACCAGCGTGTCGTAAAGCACGGTGGAACCCGCGCCGACGGTTACACCGTTGCCAACGAAGACCTTGCCGACCTTCATGACGCGATCCTCGTAGAGGTGCGTTTGTAGAGCGCACAGAGCATTCAATGCCGCGTAATCGCCGACGCTCACGCAGTCGAATTCAGTGATGTCGGTCATGTCCATGAAAACGCCACGTCCGACTTTCGTACCGAACAGGCGCAAGAGCCAGGGGAGGAACGGCGTGCCGCGCAAATGATCGAGCATAACCTTGCCGGCTAGGCCCCAATAGATGACCGCAACCGCCTCGGTCCGCATCGCCCACCAGGACCACATGGGTCTGACCATCGGCTCGTAGCGTCCCATCGTGATCCATTTCAAGGCGATGACCACCAGGGTCATGATCAGGCTAATGCCGGCCGAGGCAAGCATGAACTGCCACAGCACCTCGAAATATTTGCCTTCGAGCACGCCCGTGCTGAACCATTCCACTGCCCATGTTCCAAAGCTAATGAACAGCATGATCGGCAGGGAAATCGTGACCGCCTCGAAGCAGGCGCGCGCGAATTTTTTCCAGCGTGGAGGCTCGTAGGTCCAGTTCGCGCCGCCGCCATCGAATCTTTGCCGCACCGGCAATTTAATCGGCGGCGATCCGAACCAGGTATCGCCCTCGCTCATCAACTGGTTCGCGGGGGGCTTCGACTTGATGCCGATCAGCGCGCCCCCCGGAATTTCGGCCCCGGCGGGCACCACGGCGTTATTTCCGACGAAGACGCGCGGACCAGTCTTGACGCGCTTCAAATACATCCAGCCGTTGCGGATCTCTTCGTCACCGAGGATGACTTCATCGGCGATGAAGCTTTTCTCGCCGATCTCGACGAGATCGTAGCGGCCGGACAGATTCGTCGAGATTTCCGCATCCTTGCCGATTTTGGCGCCCATTAGCCGGTACCAAGCGCGCATATAGACCGTCGCGAATAGGGACGATAATGTTTCGAGCGTCACCTCGGTCGCGAGCGCCACTGCCCATTTGCGGAAGTAGAACCAGGAATGAATCGAATAAGTTCCCTCGCGCACCCGCGGCAGGATGATCCACCGGCAAGCCGCGATGAAGCCGACGGTGAGGAGCACCATGGCGAAGGCGGTGGGCAAGGCCATAATAGGGATCGAGAGCATGTAAAAGGTGCGATCGAAATCGGCGGTGCCGATCAGATCGTCGATCCGGTCGAAAACCCAGAAGGCCGGGAAAATTGGCAACAGGCCGAGCGGGGGTATCGCCAGAAGCAGGACCCCATGCATAAGAGTCATGACGCGCCGGCGTACCCTGGAAGCCGTGGGCGGCGGGTTCAGCGCGCCGCGATCCACCATGCGAACTTTGCGCCCCGGTGAGCCATCCCATACTTCCCACGCGCCGGCCCGGCCACCCGCGCCGATCGCGGTCAGATCGCCGAGTTCGGCCCCCTCTTCGATGACGACGTTTTCCTCGATGACGCAGGAGGATCCGATATACGCCTCCGCGCCGATGTCGATCCTGCCGATAACGAGTTCGTTTCCCTCGACCCGCGCATTGGCGAAATTAGCATTTGCTCCGATACTCGCGCCGGCGCCGATCGAGATCAGATCGACCGCGCCCGGCTCGATCTCGCCGATGAGCGCATCCTTGCCGATTTTCGTCCCCAGCGCCATCAGATAGAGCCGCATGATGGGAGAACCCTGGAACCATTTGGTATGGACCAGTCCAAGGAAGCGCTTCACCAGCCACCAGCGCAGATAATAAGCTCCCCATAGGGGATAGCGCCCAGGCTTGGTCTTGCCGATAAGCAGCCATTTCACGCCAATGACGATCGCCACCGTAGCGATATTGATGCACATATAAACGCCGATGAGCGAAACCATTTCCTCGAGGAAGCTCGCCGACGCGCCGGTGAGCAGCATGTAACTTACAAAAACGCCGAGCCATTGCGCGGTCACGAGAGCGAGGATGACAGGAAGCGCAAGGGCCTGCGCGCACCCGCAGAGGAACCGGCGAGACAAGGGCGGCGGCACGAAGGACAGATCCTCGACTTTCAATCCACGTGCCCATTTGCGGTCGAGGAGTTCGGCCATCGCGCGAAGTGAACGCGCGGTATAGACATCTTGCAAGGTGATCCGGGCCATGGCGCGCGTTTCGCGCACGGCCGAGATAAAACGTGCCGCGAGCAACGAATGGCCGCCAAGATCCGTGAAGAAATCGGCATCGAAAGGAATGGCCTGCGGCGGCAGCACGCGTTTGGCGGCGTCGAGAAGTTTTGCCTCGGTCTCGTTGCGCGGCTCTTCCTGCGTCTCGAGGGGATCGGCCGCGGCAAGTTCAATTTGCCTCAGCCCCTTGCGGTCGATCTTGCCGGAGGCGAATTTCGGCAGGCTTTGGACGAGCTCGAACCGTTCCGGAACCATGTATGCCGGCAGGCTTTGCCGCAGTTGGTTGCGCAAGAGTCTCGCATCGATTTCGGGGTCCAAGGAGGGAACCACGAACGCAACGAGCCGTTCGATTTCGTTATCGTTGCGCAAGACGACGGCGGCATGCGCAATTCCAGGAAGACTGGCGAGCTTTGCTTCGATTTCGCCCAATTCTACGCGAAAGCCGCGAATCTTGACCTGATCGTCAATCCGGCCATGGAACACGATTTCGCCGTCCGTGGCGATCTCCACCGCATCGCCGGACCTGTACAAAAACGGATCGGGCGCATCATCCAAGAAAGGATTGGCGATGAATTTCTCGCGGGTCAGCCGCTCGCGACGCAAATAACCTTTCGCCACCCCGGGCCCGCCGATGAGAAGCTCGCCTTCGACGCCAGGAGGAAGAAGAGCGAGGCGCTCGCCCGCCACATAGCAAGTGTAATTCGCAATCGGCCGCCCGATCGTGACCGGCGCGCCGGACCGCACTTCCGCGACCGTCGCGACGACCGTCGTCTCCGTCGGGCCGTAGGAATTGAAGATCTTGCGCCCAGGCCTGCACCAGCGATTGGCAACCGACGGCGGGCAGGCTTCGCCGCCAAGTATGATCAGCCGCAAGCTCGCGATGTCGCGCGGCAGAAGTGCCAAAAGGGTTGGCACCGTGTCCAGCACCGTCACGCGGTTTGCTTCCAGAAGACCGGGAAGCTTGTCGGGCTCGCCCATCATCTCGGCGGTCGCCACGAAAAGGCTCGCGCCGGCAAGGTAAGGAAGCCAGATTTCCTCCATCGACAGATCGAAGGCAACGGAAGCGCCCTGGAAAACGACATCGCTCGCGTCAACCCCGTAGACTTCGTTGGCGGCGCGCAAATAATGGCAAATATTGCGCCCCGATATCACGATGCCCTTGGGTGTCCCGGTCGAACCGGACGTGTAAATGAGATAGGCGGGGTCCTCCGGGCGTGCGCCGAGCGCCCGTGCGTCGACCTTCGCCGGGCCAGCGGTGTCCTGGGAATTGGCCAAAAGGCCGGCAAAAGTCCAAGCGGGGCAGGATGCCGCAAGCTTCGCGGCGTGAGTGGCGGAGGTCAGGAGGCCCCTGGCTTCGGCATCTGACAGGCAAACGGCGACGCGCTCAGCGGGGGCGTCCGCATCGAAAGGAAGCCAGGCGGCGCCGGTTTTCGCGATCGCGATTTGCGCAATCAGAACTTCGTGGCCGCGCGGCATCCAGAGGCCAACGGTGCGGCCCGCACGAACCCCTTTTTGTAAAAGGCCGCGGGCGAGGGCCTCCGCTTTCACATCGACCTCGGCGTAGGTAAGATTGCCCTCCACCGTCATCATGGCGATGGCGGAAGGACGGCTGGCCGCGGTTGCGGTAAAGACCTCGCAGAGCAACTCGTCGCGGATCAAATCTGGCCGCGCCGGGCCACGCAAAACCGCGCCGGAGGGCGCCAAACGATCGTTACCGTCCAGGGAGAGTTCGGCTGCCCGAGTATGAGGCATGACTTATCCCGTTCGAACCATCGGCCTTTGCGCCACTGCCGGATTGCGTGACGGGGCGGGGGCGGCGGTACCGCCAACCAAGGCCGCGTAATATTTCCGCGCCGGACTCGAGGACACATTGCCATGGAGACGCTCTCCTGAACCTTAACGGCCTCTCGCGCGCCCGCCGCGCGGCAAACCGCTCATGCGGATCCAAGAATTCGCAGCCTCGGCGTATCTACAACAAATCAGTCCTTTCTGCCCAACCTTATCTTGACCGGGCTTTGAGTGCCGCAATGGGCCTGCGGCATTTTGGCGTTCCCGGCCGATTGAAGATGTTGCACTCCGTGAGATGGCATCTTGTGAGCAAGGCCCGGCGTTGCCCTCCGCCGCGATCATGGCGCACGCTTTCCTTTGGCTTGTCAGATTGAATGGGCGGCGAGCGTCTTAATCCTTGCCCACAACCGCAATGTCCGGCGCGGCGGGATTTTTCATGCCAACGACATGGTAGCCGGCGTCCACATGAAGGATTTCGCCGGTGATGCCCCGCGCCATCGGCGAAAGGAGAAAGGCGGCGCTCTCGCCGACCTCCTCGATCGTCACCGTGCGCCGCAACGGGGAGTTATATTCGTTCCATTTGAGAATATAGCGGAAATCGCCAATGCCGGAGGACGCCAATGTCTTGATTGGCCCGGCGGAGATCGCATTGACCCTTATGTTTTGTTCACCAAGATCGGCGGCGAGATAGCGCACGCTCGATTTAAGCGCGGCCTTCGCGAGCCCCATGACGTTGTAGTGCGGCATCCATTTTTCCGCCCCGTAATAGGTCATGGTCAACATGGCCCCGCCATTTCGCATCAGCTTTTCGGCGCGTTGGGCCAGCGCGGTGAAGGAATAGCAAGAAACCACCAGCGAATTTACAAAGTTTTCGGTGGTCGTGTCGATGTACCGGCCCGTCAACTGATCCTTATCGGAAAAAGCAACGCAATGCACGATGAAGTCGAGATTTTCCCAAATGCGCGCGATTTCCTTGAAGACCGCGTTCAAGGCCGCCGTATCGGTGACATCGCAATCGCCCACAATTTTGGCGCCGAGTTCCTGAGCGAGTGGCCGGACCCTTTTTTCAAGCGATTCACCTTGGTAGGTGAAGGCGAGTTCGGCGCCCGCCTCGCGGGCGGCCTTGGCGATCCCCCAGGCAATCGACCGGCTGTTGGCAAGCCCCAGGACCAAGCCGCGTTTGCCAGCTAGAATTCCCGAAGCGTGCAGTCCAGGCGTTAAATTTCCCGGTTGCATCATGCTCAATCCGGACCAAAGACCTAAGCAAGCCGCGTTTTGGAACGGCCGCAGCGTCCGCTGCGTTTAAAGGCTGCGCGGGTTTAGCGCAAGACGGCCCGCGGAGGAAACGCCCGCGCGGATTTTTACTTTTCCCACGTTCAGGGCGCCGCGCAGGCGGTAATATCAATGGTCCGGGTGGATCCGCCAATGGTCGGCAATGCAACGCCGGCAAGGAGCGCACGAGGGAGCGCAAAGGTGGCCTTGCTGGACGATTTGAATTTTTACGCGCCGCGGCTATGTGTTATGCGCGCGCGCTCGTTACCGGTCAGCCGGGGCCTAGCGAAATCGCCGACGATCTTGCCCATGCGGTTTTGCTGCGAACATGGGAAGCTGGAACCGCCTCGCGGTCCGGGGACGATCTCCATCTCCACCTCTATACGCTGCTCACGGAATGGCACCGCGAAAACTTGGCGAGCGGAAGGATGCGCGGCAAAACTCATAGGGAGAAGGAAAACTTCTACGCGGGCGGCCCGCGCGCCGCCGGAAACCTGCCGGTTCCGGCCTCGCCTCGCGACAAATTTACGGGCCCGCTCTTAGACCTCGCGCTCGAAGAGAGGGAGGCTTTGTGCTTATCGTGCTTGAAGGGTTCAGTTATGCGCAGGCCGCGCGAATCCTGAAAATTTCGCGAACCGTTCTCATCAGGCGTTTGGCATGCGCGCGCGCCGCGCTGAGCGAAATTCCGGCATCCGAAACTCCATCGCGTCCGGCCAAGGCGCGCCCTCCTATCTGCGCGTGGTCAAATGAGAGCGTCATGCCCGGAGACGGCCCGCCTGTGAGCGAAGCCGAATTGCTCGGCTTTGTCGATGGCAACATCGATCGCGGCCGGCGCGAGGCCGTTGAGGCGTTTCTTGCAGCTTCGCCGGAGGATTGCGGCCCGGGTCCAAACATGGCGGCGGCAGAATGAAACGATACGTGCCGCTTTCGCGCCGGTCGAAACCGCGCTGCCTTGGCCCTTGCCGCTGGCCCCCGGCGCGAGGGAGTGGCGGCGATGGGACACCCGCCTGGGGACAAGCCGAAACGAGCGGCTCGCATTCGTGGCGCGAACGCTGGCTCGCGCGGCTGGTTGGGCTTTCTTGCGCGAGCGGAGCGCTGTTGGCGGCTAGCGCAACCTATCTTGCCGGTCGCATGAACGCGCCGGAAGCTGCGCCGCCTTCCTCGGAGGGCCTCACCCCGGCTGGGATGAACGATAGCTTCGTCGCTCGCGCAATGTCGGCGCTCCGGGCATTTGAGCCGCCACTCAGCGCGGTGCGTCTTTCGTCAAATAGCGATGGGCCGGGGCGAGACAGCGCGGGACCGATACTGCCGAATCTCCCTGTGGACGGTCTAAAGCTTGCCGGTGTTCGCGCCATGCCCGGCGAACAAGGCCAAATGCTATGCCTCGTTTACGCGAGACCGGCCGAGGCGAATATCGCGCTCTGCGTCGAAAAAGCCGTTGACCAGAGCGATACGGTTGCACACGCGGCCGGTAATTTTCCCTCGGCCGCGATCCATTGGCGTCAGAGGGGAGCCAATTACGCCCTCGTTGGCGCTCTGCCGGAGGCCACGCTTCGAAGTTTGGCGGATCGGGTCCATGCGCAAGTCGAGGCCTTCGACGGGCGGCAGGCACAAATTCGAAAACCTGGAGCTGTCCCCCGGCCCAGCGTCGTAGCCCGCCAGTGCCTGATCTTCAAAAAATGGTGGGCGCGACAGTTTGCCGTATCCGCTTGCAGGGACGCGGCGATTTGCTGTCCACCTGCTCGTCTTGCTGCCCTCGCCGTTTAACCGGGCGCGAGGCACGCCAATCTCGGTGCGCCTAAAGAACAAGGCCGTCCCAATAGCCTGGAAGAGGCCGACGATAAGCGTGCGACAGCACCGATCATTGTCCATGGCGAACATATCGTGTATGAAAAACCACTCGCATAAGGCCGCTTCCGGTGCCAGCAAGCCCTCGACTCGTTACTCCCGAAAAGCGCGGCGACGACGCGGAGAGGTCCCTGCGCCCCTTGGCCCTTTCGGATTTCACCGGTCAGGAGGCCACGCGGAAAAATCTGAAGGTGTTCATCGAGGCGGCGAGAGCGCGGCGCGAGGCGCTCGATCATGTGCTCTTTGTTGGGCCTCCGGGGCTCGGCAAGACAACCCTCGCCCAGATCGTCGCCCGCGAACTCGGCGTGACGTTCCATTCGACCTCCGGGCCGGTTATCGCCAAGGCGGGCGATCTCGCGGCGCAGCTCACCGGGCTCGAAGAACGCGATGTGCTATTCATCGACGAAATCCACCGTCTCAATCCGGCAATCGAGGAAATCCTCTATCCGGCGATGGAGGATTACGAGCTCGATCTCATGATCGGCGAGGGGCCGGGCGCCCGCTCGGTCAAGCTCCCTCTCAAGCGATTCACCCTGGTTGGAGCAACGACCCGCGCCGGTCTTTTGACGACGCCGCTGCGCGAACGGTTCGGCATTCCGCTGCGACTCGAGTTCTACACGATCGAGGAACTGGAACGAATTGTGCGGCGCAACGCGCGGGTTCTCGCGATCGCCATCTCCGAAGATGGCGCCAATGAAATCGCCAGGCGCTCGCGGGGAACTCCACGCATAGCCGGGCGCCTGCTACGCCGAGTTCGCGATTTCGCGGCCGTCGACAACGAACCGGAAATCACCCGCAGCGTCGCCGACAAAGCGCTACGTCTCCTCGACGTCGATGCGATCGGGCTTGATACGATGGATCGTCGCTATCTGGAGACGATCGCCCTCTCGTTCGGCGGCGGCCCGGCCGGGATCGAGACGATCGCCGCCGCGCTGTCCGAGCCGCGCGATGGAATTGAGGATATTATCGAGCCCTTCCTTATCCAGCGTGGGTTCGTACAACGCACCCCGCGCGGCAGAATGCTAACCCCGCACGCCTTCCGCCATCTTGGTCTCCCGGAACCCGTGGGAGAAAGGCCGCAACTGCGGCTATTTTCGGAGGAAGGCGGCGAATTGCAGGGCTATTAATCCGTGCGGCCACGACCGCGCATCCGATCACTCCGGAAAGCGCGTCGATTCCGGTTTCCACCTCGTTTGGATGGACTTTGAACCCGCCGGTTCAGATCCTTGGTGCGGCCGATGATATGGACATAGCCGTCCCGGTCGCTTGTGCCGAGATCGTCGGTGATGAAAAAACCATCAATCCGACACGGCCGTTAGTATTCGTCCCTGATCCTTCCACCAAGCGCCGCTGCCGCGCTGGCAATGAACGCACCGATCAACATTGATAGCGCAGTGACAATGGAAAGCTGCGCCGCCCGCTTTCTGGCCAAATCAGCCGCTTGACGTGCTTTTTGTCCGGCATCGTTTAGCTGATTGACAACGGTATCAACGCGCTGCTCTGCTTCAGGTTGGGTAAGATCGGTCCGCGCAGCGACCATTTGAGCCATATAAGTCTTGTCAGCGGGTGACAGTACTACCTTCCCGTCCTGGATGCTTCTGGCCAGGATACGCGTTGCCTCCGCGCGGGAAGCTGTTTTGTCCCCGTCGACAAAGTTCGTCGACGATCGGAACATGGTATCGACAAAGTAGGCTGGGCCGTCACCCGCACCGGCGTGACTCTGGACGCCCGCCTGAGCCGCACCCGACGCCGCCGCAGCCGCGACATCGGAGGTGCCTTTGGCTGCTCCGCTAACGCCCGATGCGGTGACTGACGCAAACATCAAAGCCCCAGCCACGGTCGCGAGCGACCACGCCAGGAATCCGTGAGCTGTATCACGAAAAAACACCTCGTGAGTGTGAACACCCACCCACTTTGTCCGTAGCCGTCCGGCCAGAAAACCGCCGAGACCAGACGAAATCCACTGTACGACCACCAACCACACCACCGCCGAAACGCCGACAGTTGCAGCAGACGCCCCCGCACCATACCACGGTGAGATTACTGAAAGACCAACTCCAGTGCCGAGCACGAAAAGAATCACCGAAGCTGCGATAGCCGCTACTGCGCCGGCGATTATAGCTGCCCACGATACGGCGCTTCTTATTATGTCTTCGGCGGGCACGTCACCTTGTGACCTTAGAAGGACTTCGCCGCGGCGAGCATGATCGAATGTCGAAGCCATCTTCTTTCTCCAGCGCGAGTAATGTCACGGAAGCGCACCCAAAGCAATATTCCGCAACCGTTCCTAACGCCGGAGCGAAGGGTTTGTTCCCTAAATTGTGGAATCGCGGTTCTCCCTTTTAAGGGGGCAATCGTTTCGGCTTTACGGGGCTATCGTATCGGCCTGTTCGGCGGGTCATCGTTCATAGCAAAAGCGTGATGGAAAAGGTCTGCCTTCGGAGCGCTTTGCATTGCTCCAGCGCGCGGGTAAAAAAATCGGCTCCCTCGCCGTTCGATCGCATCGCGGATTTTTTGAAACAGGTCATTCATCATCGGCGGCCGGAAGGTACATGTCTTGGCTGCATCGGCACACCATATAAGTATATGGATAAGGTATCTGGCTGCACCGGAGCAGCCACGGCGGTGGTAGCGGCCAAATTACTGCTTTCTGTCAAATTATTGTTTCGAGTAACGCTAAACTACGCGAAGCCGCCGTGCCATTTGGAACGATTGTAATATGCCATTCCGGTCTTGCCTATTATTAAAGAGTTAGGTAGTCGTTGCCCGGCTCTTCCCTTAGCTTCACGCTTGCCGCCGCGATGATCGTTTGTTCCTGCAATATCGTTACCGACTCGGAAATAAGAGCGGCCCTGGCCGGCGAGGCATGCCCACGCACGCCATTCGCGGTCTACGAACGCCTCGGCTGCCATCTAGATTGCGGCCGTTGCGTCGCCACCGTCCGGACGATTATCAACGAGGCCAACACCGGGTCGGCGACCGGCGGCTCGTCCCGCGAGGCTTGCGATATCGATGCCCCGGCGCTGTGTCCGCAGTAGGCAATTCTCGCCTTCGCGCCTCCCGTGCAGCCTCTTTCCGGACGCCGGCCGTCCGTCTATATGAATTTCGGTCTATTTGAAGCATGGCGGTGTTGCCGGCGGCCGTCGCCGCGGTTTCAACGGCAAGAGCGCCACGTGTCAAGGAACTTCGAGCAATGAAGGGCGACGACAGAGTCCTCGACTATCTCAATCGCAGCCTGCGCAGCGAGCTGACAGCTATCAATCAATATTGGCTTCATTATCGTGTCTTCGATAATTGGGGCTTCAAAGATCTGGCGAAGAAATGGCGCGAAGAGTTGATTGAGGAAATGCACCATGCCGATCGCTTGACCGCTCGTATTCTTTTTCTGGAAGGATTCCCCAACTTCCAAGTCCTCGACCCGCTGCGAATCGGACAAACGGTGGAGGAGATTCTTCGCTGTGATCTCGACACCGAGACCGCCGCTCGCGCGCTCTATACCGAAGCCGCTGAATATTGCATTTCGGCCCACGACCTCGTCTCCAAGGAGCTCTATGACGAGCTGCTAATCGATGAGGAGAAGCACATCGATTTTTTGGAAACGCAATTGGAGCTCATCAAACAACTCGGCGTCCAGCTCTACAGCCAGAAACATATTGGCGGGCTTGAAGACGGCAAATAGAGAATTTTCAGCGATGGCCGGACGCGCCGCGAGGCTCACGAAAACGTCCGCGCGGTTTGCCTGCCGGCGGGCCGCCTAGCCCCAACGCTCATGCCCCGTAGCCGGCGTCCCTTATGTGATTGAAGTTTATATTTGATCCAGAGCAATAGTTCTCTGTCCATGCTGTCGAAACGGAGCAAGCCATGGGTGCGCGGATCGTCCCATTCTTCGAAAAGGTGACCGAAACCTTTAGCTACCTTGTTATAGATCCTCCGGCGCAGGCCGCCGCGATTATCGATCCAGTGCTCGACTATGATCCCGCGGCTGGACGGATAAGGACGCACTCCGCCGATGGCCTCGCCAAAATGGTGCAAGCCGAGGGTCTGCGGGTCGAATGGATTCTGGAGACGCACGTCCATGCCGACCACCTTTCGGCGGCGGGCTATTTAAAGAAAAAGCTCGGCGGTGCGCTCGGTATCGGTTCGAATGTCCGACAGGTGCAACTGATCTTGGGCAATTTGTTCAACGACAAGCCCGCAATCCCGCCCGGCGCCGGTTTCGATCATCTGTTCGAGGACGGCGAGACTTTTCGCGTCGGTACCCTCGATGTGAAAGCGCTCTATACTCCGGGTCATACGCCGGCCGACATGAGCTACATGCTGGAAGACGCCGTGTTCGCGGGGGACACGCTCTTCATGCCGGACTATGGAACGGCGCGATGCGATTTCCCCGGCGGCGATGCGCGGACGCTTTATCGTTCCATCCAGCGGCTTCTGGAATTGCCGCCGCAAACCCGGCTCTTGATGTGCCACGACTATGCTCCGGGCGGCCGCGCCTACGCCTTCGAGACAACCGTCGGCAAAGAGCGGGCGCATAACGTCCATATCCATGACGGCGTCACCGAAGACGTGTTCGTCGCGCGGCGTACCGCCCGCGATGCAACGCTCGACACGCCGAGGCTTTTTTTGCCGTCGCTGCAGGTCAATATGCGCGCCGGCGGACTGCCGCCGCCCGAGTTGAACGGCCGCCGTTATTTCAAGATCCCGATCGAGGCTTCAACTCTTTGATTTTCAGCGATCCATTGCCGATCTTATGGGTCCTTTGACGGGCAGGCTCGAGAGCAAGATCGCTGGAAATATCGTATTCACCTGGACGATGCGGCGGGATCAGGCAATAAGCTGTTGCCTATTGGCGCCGCATATCTGAACAAGAGTTTTGTCTTTTCGCGGAAGGATGGCCGAGCGGTTTAAGGCAGCGGTCTTGAAAACCGCCGTGGACGCAAGCCCACCGTGGGTTCGAATCCCACTCCTTCCGCCAAATCTACCGTCCGAGGGTGTCCGATAGCATCCACCTAAATCCAGGAATTATTTTATATACAGCCTAATACGTCGTCCAATGGCATCGCGAGGCGCCCTAAACAAGTGGTTGGCATCCGATGAATTTGTTGGTATATCTGAGGGCATACCAACAGCTATCTGGGCGAGATACCAACATGCCCCTGACCGTCACCGCAGTGATGGCAGCGGGCTGCGCCTTCTCGTCAATCCCGATGGCGCCCGCTACTGGCGAATGGCCTATCGCTACGAAGGGCGGCAGAAGACCCTTGCATTGGGCGTCTATCCGATCGTGTCGCCTGCGGAGGCTCGAATGGCGCGCGACGCTGCAAAGAAGTTACTGGCATGCAGTGTCGACCCGTCAGTGTCGACCCGTCTCAGGTTTCGGAAGAAGCAGAAGCGCAGCCGCCCGCATGTCGGCCGAGAACACCTTCGAAACCGTGGCGCGTGAATGGTGCGAAAATCAGAAGGATGGCTGGACGGCCCGCTACCATGACCACGTTGTCACGCGCCTTGAGGCTGACCTGTTTCCGAAGATTGGTGCGCGGCCCATCGCGGAGGTCGAGCGGCCCGAATTGCTCGTGGCCCTGCGCAAGGTCGAAAAGCCCGGCGCTCGAAATCGCGAAGCGGCTGCAGCAGACCGTCGGCCAAATTTTCCGATACGGCATCCTCACGGGCAGGGCGAGCCGGGACCCTTCGGTCAACCTTAAGGGCGCGCTCAAGGCCTCCGGGCGGCAAGCGCACCACAAGGCCTTGCCGCGCGAGGACTTGCCGGAATTCCTGCGGGCGTTGTCCGCCTATGACGGCGAGGCGCGGACGCGACTGGCGCTGCGTCTCGCGGCGTTGACCTTCGTGCGCACAACGAAGCTGCGGGCCGCGCGCTGGGACGAAGTCGACCTTGAAGCTGCCGAATGGCGCATCCCTGCCGAACGCATGAAAATGCGTGCTCCGCATATCGTGCCGTTGTCACGGCAAGCCGTTGAGGCGCTCACTGAGCTGCGTTCGATTGCCGGTCTCAGCGACTACGCGTTTCCGTCGCCGGGCGCCGAAGGCTTCATGTCGAACAACACCATGCTTTTCGCGATGTATCGGATAGGTTTTCAGGCCGCGCGACTGTCCATGGCTTTCGCTCGGTTGCGTCCAACTTGCTAAACGAAATGGGGTTTCATCCCGATTGGATCGAACGCCAGCTTGCCCATGATGAACGCAACAAGGTTCGCGCCGCCTATAACCACGCGCAATACCTCCCCGAGCGCCGGCGCATGATGCAGCAATGGGCGGACTATCTCGACGATCTTGCCGAAGAGGAAAAGGTTATCGTCCATCATTTTGGACGCACCGCGTAGCCCTTCATCCCTGCGTTGGATGTGGCCTCATATTCGCGACCTCGACGTTGAGGTAGCCAATCAAGCACGGCCACCGTTCCGGCGCTATTCGCGCAAGTCCGAGAGCAGCGCCGCCCGGTTCCATCATCGTTGCTGCATGCATCGCATAGCCGGCGGATCGTCGCCTCGATTTCCGAGAAATCCTCCGATGAGGTACTGTCGTTACTGTCGATAGAAGCCGTCGATTTTTCCCAACGCCCCGGATGGTGCACTGCCATTACCGCCGGGATCGTCGGCCGCTCGGCCTTTCGCCAGGCCACTTGGGATCGCTGGCCGCGCCAGCGGAAGACGATTTACGCAACCCACTCACGCTAGTGCCAAACGTGCCGGTTCACCCGGTTGCCTTCGCCATCGCGGAAAAACTCAGCCGGCGCGGCCTGAAGAGCCGGATTCATAGAAGGGCCTATCGTAACCGCGAACTCAGCAATGCGCAGAAGGCCGCGAACAAGACGCGCGCGAAGGTGCCGGCGCGCGTCGGGCATGGATTCGGCCATCAAAAGAACAATATCGGAGCTGAGATCGTCCGCACCATCGGGATTGTTCGCGCGCGATGCAGATCAGTAGTTGCGACCGCTTCGAAGCCATCCTGATTGATGCCGCTCCCCCCATGCAGATTGACGCGCTACAGCGCCTCAATCGGGTCGGCATAATCTCCTAGGCTATAGCTGGCGCCAAATGCGCTGTAAATGAATGCGTCATCCGGCGAACAGGATTAAGATGGCAACCGCTCCAGCGAAGCAACAGCTCTTATGAAAAACTCCTGTCTCATTACTGTCGATACTCCAAACGCACATGTACTGATGTCAGATTATGGAGCTTCCTTCGGCCTTTACGGTTATGTACATAGCACAACCTTGCGCCTTACATCGATCAAATTAGATCTAAAGCAAAAACAGCGCTGCAGCTCTGCACAAAATGTGACGCTTCAAACTGGAATAATTGATCCAAATCGCGCAGAGACCCTAGATCATGGTTTCGTTCTGGGTCTTGATGCGGGATTTTACGTCTCAGCTGCTTTTCCTAATAACATTGATATAGTAAGTGGCCTAGCGTCTATCGATGCATCTATGACATGGAATAATAATACAGAAACAAGCTTGCGATTATGCTCTGCTCACGTAGAGCGTATTGAGCGGGAGAAAGAAGTTTCATTTTCAGCAGATCAGTCAAAGGAAAACCTTGTTGGGATTGCGATGGCGACCTGCAATCCCGATCCTATCTTATTCAAGAGACAAATTGAATTGATTAAGGATCAATCACATTCAAATTGGCTTTGTTTAATTTCGGATGACGGATCCGATGAAAGCCATTTCAATTACATTCTGCAGACGGTCCGCGGTGACAAGCGATTTGTGGTCCGTAAAAATCTCTCTAGGGTCGGCTTCTATCGAAATTTTGAACGCGCGCTGGCAGCTCTGCCTTCGCAGTGCGGCTACTTGGCTTTTAGCGATCAAGACGATATCTGGAAGCCAAATAAGTTATCCCATCAAATAATAAACCTATCTTCGCCGAATGATGAATGCGTATATTCCGATATGGAAATTGTCCTCTACGATGGAACGGTGCTATCGGGGTCGTTTTGGGTAAATCGTAGACAGTCATACGGGAGTCTCGCAGGTCTTCTGCTAGCAAATGTAGCCAGCGGGATGTCTATGCTTTTTAAACAGCCACTCGCTGCATTGGCATTGCCTTTCCCCGCGACGCCGAATTTAACATATCATGACCATTGGATCGCTTTACTCGCCAAAAGCCGCGATTCCCTAAGATATATATCTGACCCGCTAGTTCAATACGTTCAGCATGGAGGAAATCATACTGGTGCGTTAGCTCCTCCGGAGCGGGCGAGGGTCGCTTTCCGCCGTGGGTTTAAACGAATAACCGACATCGGTTTTATGCCATTTAGAAAGATTAATCCAACTGAAAATAGGGCAAAGTTAAGCACCGCGGTCTTTTGGACGGACTTCGAGCCGTGCAGACTAAGAATTCTCGTATTCAATATACTTTATCGGCAACGCACGGAAAATGTGCGGCAATCTAAACTTGTTGTTAAAATGAGCAAGAACTTTGGCATAGGTGAGATGCTGACAGCTAAGGTTGATTGGCGCGACCGCTATAGACGAGCTTATGCAGTGGAGCTGGCTTTGGGCGGCGTTTTAAAGAGAATGATAGCTCTCTATACAAATTTTAGGAAAGCTCAGCGAAACTGAACTTCAAAGAAAGGGCGGCTATGCCGAGCAACATTATCATAGAGAACGAGCGGCGCTCTCCGTATTTGGGATTACCAGATCCGAAGTGTTTCAATTGGGGCAAGCTCAAGCCGTTGAATGGTAAAACGGCTGAAGCGATTACCGTCGTAATTCCTGTATATGGTGCGATTTTTGAGACCCTTCATTGCCTCTACAGCGTACTATGCGCAAAAAGCCGCTTGGATATTCGCTTAATTGTAATTGATGACTGCAGTCCAGAAGCTGATGTTTTTGAGCAATTGTCGGTGCTTGCAAACGAATATGGTCTTTTTCAGCTATGGCGTAACGACGAGAACGCCGGTTTTGTATATTCAGCTAATAGGGGCCTATTCGCGGCTGATGGCGATATAATACTGTTGAATTCAGACACGATCGTTTCGGATTTTTGGGTTGATATGCTGGTTGGTGTGGCAAAATCGGACGATACCGTAGCGTCAGTCTCGCCCATGACCAATAACGCGACTATTTTGTCCTACCCCTACCCGAATCGGGAAAACGGGCTTGTCGATGCTTTATCGCATTCTCAATTAGACGAATTTTTTTCGGAAAACGCGAGTTTGTCAAAGCCGGTCGAAGTTCCCGTAAACGTCGGCTTCTGCATGCTTATCAAGCAAGACGCGCTGCAGGCGGTCGGAGGCTTTGATGAGGCCTTGTTCGGAGTGGGATATGGCGAGGAATGCGATTGGTGCATGAGGGCAACTTATCTTGGATACAAGCACGTTGTCGCGACCAATACTTACGTGTACCACCACGGCATTGTCTCGTTCTCTGAAAAAGCGGCACAACGCCAGGCTCTTGCCGGGCAGGCGCTTGCTATCCGTCATCCTGAGTATTGGCCTTTGGTGGCCCGGTTTTGTGATGAAGATAGTCTTTTTCGCGTGCGCCGTAACGTTGACGTAAAAAGGCTTAAATATCATCTGTCGAAATACAAAGGTGTGATTCTGCATGTGCTGCATTCGCTCGGCGGTGGTACGGAAGGATACGCTCGCGATGTCGCGCAGATGCTTTTAGGATATAGCTTCGAGTTTGTCTTTGCGCGGCCCGATCACGTTGGACGGCTCACGATGGCGGCGTACTCGGCTCGCGACATGCCAAACTTGATTTTTAACTGCGCCGATGACGCTGACCAAGTCAATAAGCTATTCAACGAAATAAATCTTTCGCGGATGCACTTCCATAATGTTATAGGGTTTTCGCCAGAGGCGACGAAATTTATTTCCAATATCAATATTCAACAGACCATAACCCTGCATGATTACGTATCAATATGCCCGCAGCTCAATTTATTGAATCAGAGACTACAATATTGCGGCGTGCCGCCAGCAAAGATATGCAATACATGCTTGCGAGAAAAGCACCCCCCTGTTCCCGCTGACAGTATTTCGGCGTGGCGGCGGGAATGGCATGCCACGCTGAGGAAAGCCGATCGCGTCATAGCGCCTTCGTATTTTGTAAAAGATGCCGTGGCCAAAGTATTCCCCGATGTGCTGGTCTCGGTTGTACCGCATTATGAGGAAAGGCGGTACGAGACATCTGCGGAGAGGAAGACTTCCGACTCCGCTATCCGCGAAATTGCGGTGCTAGGCAATCTCAGCCTTCATAAAGGTCGCGACATTATATATTCATGCGCGCTCGACTCCTACGTTCGTTGTCTTCCCTTGCAATTTGTCATCTTTGGGTCGATCGACCTTGAGGAAAACCAATTTGGCACGAAGCTCAGGAAAATGGGGACATACGAGCGCGCAAACCTGGGCGACTATTTGTCCCGCACACAATGCCGAATTGGTTTTCTCCCGTCGGTTTGGCCAGAGACGTTTTCTTATGTGCTCTCCGAATTCCTCGCCTTCGGCCTCTATCCAGTCGTCTTGAATCTCGGCGCCCAGGCGGAACGCTTATCGGCGGCGGGAATAGGTTGCATACTCGAGATCGGGCTGAGCGGCAGCGCGATCAATGACCATCTTCTCTCCATGTCCATTCCGGAGGCGGCTACGCCAGAGGCCTATGGTCCTGCCCAGCGCGATCGGATGCAGCGCAAATATTTCATCGATATATATGGAGAGGGTTTCCTCGATCCTGTTGTTTCCCGCGATCCACCAAAAATCGAACGGTGTCGCGATGGCGAGTGCCGATGACCTAATACCAAAATAGCCGCCAAGGGTATAACTCATACAGTTGAGGACGATATGGATGGCAGTAAGCCTTTGCCTCCGGAACAACTTCGGTTTAACGTGGCGAACAGCCGTGATGTTAGCGAGTTTTTAAAGGTTGGAAAGCGGTGCGCGGATGAACTGGAAGCTGGTGTGGCGGCCGTTGGGGGGGGCCTCTTTTCTTACGAACGCGTTCTCGATTGGGGATGCGGTTGTGGCCGGACTTTGCTCTGGATGGCCGAACGCGCTAAACCTAACCAATTCTCCGGTTGCGATGTCGATGCAGCAGCAATTGAATGGTGTCAAAGTAACCTTCGACAGATGGACTTCGAAGTAACCGGAGCCCACCCGCCCCTCCCTTACCAAGATGGGGCGTTCGACCTTGTTTTTGGTGTATCCGTTTTTACCCATTTAAACGAAGTTTTTCAGCAGCGTTGGCTTGCGGAATTACGTAGAATAATTGCACCTCAAGGCCTCTTGCTCCTCTCTGTAGCAGGCACCAATATCGCCAACACACTCCCGGAGGAATTGAAATCGCAATTTCACGCTCAAGGTTTCCTCTTTCTCCATTCTCCGGTGTGGGAGGGCATTCATGCGGAATGGTACGCCGACGCCTATCAATCTGAGGAGTTTGTGCGAGACAGGTTTTCGAAGTACTTCGAGGTTTTATCATATACTTCAGCGGGCCTGAACGGACATCAGGATTTAGTTGTCATGAGGAAGTCACCGTAATGCCCTGGATGCTGCCTAAATAGTCCGGCCATTCGGCTTTCGCAGATCGCGGGATTCCACATCTTCGAAAATAGCCGCTAACCGGCGCAAGCCTCGACCGCCTCTCTTCGGCGGGAACTTGGCGACGGCACCGCATGCTAAATAACGAGGATACGAAAACTTGACGATCAAGCCAAGCCTATTTGACGCCGCGAAGGTGGAGGATGCCGACGATTATGGATATTTGCGCGACTTCGTGCATCCTATTCCGGGTTGGCTCGTCGATTATGCCGCAATTCGGATATTGGACCTTTTGGCGTGGCAGGAGCAAAACGCGATCCGCGGGCCGCTGTTCGAGATAGGCATTTACCATGGGCGCAGTCTCGCCCTCACGCTTCGCTCCGCCTTACGGGCCAAAGAGCGGGTTGTCGCACTCGATACTTTTCAATTCGTTGCGCTCGAGGCCGTTAAAACGGGGGTGGCTCCGATCGCCGATCCCGAAAGCATCGTCTGGGTGCAGAGCTCATCGGCTTTGTGTTCGAGCCGTCAACTTCTGCAGATCCTAGGCGCCGATCCGCGGTTCATCAGCATCGATGGTTCGCACGAATGTGACGACGTGTTTTGGGACCTGCGGCTGGCTGAAGACATGCTCGCGCCGCGCGGCCTCGTGGCCGTGGACGACTTCATGAACATGGTCGCCATGGGCGTGAACGTCGGGGTCCACAAGTTTTTCGCCACACCGCGCAACCTCGCCCCTTTCGCGTACACCTCGAACAAGCTGTTTTTATGCCGTCCTCAACTGGCCCCCTCGTACAGGCATGCGTTTGAGCAAATCGTGGTGGCGGATCAGATTGAACCGCTCAGCGCCAAATTTAGGCAAAGCTCTGCCGTCAATCGAAGCGTCATTGAGCAAACCCTATGGGGTAAGTTGCTTGTGGTTGTGCCTGGATGACACCCGGCTGCTGATGGCGCAGCCGACCATTCGAATTTGCCGACCGAAGATGCTGGATACGGTGCGAAAAGCCGGCTACGGCTTTACCCCAGACCACACACTGTGATCAATACGGTTAAGCATAGGTTTTACGTCAAGACGCGCAATGTACTCGTCAGTTGCCTGACGTGACCCTTGGTATACCCCGTAATCATCGACGATAAAAACGCCCCCGGACACCAACTTCGGATAGAATTGCTCAAGTTCAACCTTAGTACTATCATAGTGGTCAGTGTCAAGACGAAGTAGAGCGATATTTTCGATATTAAACCCCGGGATCGTGTTCTCCACGAAGCCCTCGATCAGGTGGATTCCCTCGGTAGAACCTACAGAATCTCGCAGGTTGCCCATCACTGCGCTCTTGAAATTATCGAGCTGAGGGCCGACAACCGTTTTGCCCATGAAGGCGTCGATGCTTCCCTCTGGAAACCCTGCAAAGCTGTCGAATGCATAGACTTGTTTTGACAGTCCAAGCTCGTTTCGAAGAATGGCCAAAAAAGCTGTCATTCCACCAAGAAAGCATCCGCATTCGACAAGCTCACCTTGAACACGATTTTTTGAAATATAATGCAGGCTTCGATAAGTGTTATAGAACGCAGTTACATGTGTCAATGAGTATTGCTTCACGCGGTCATAAAACGCCCAGAATTTTGTTTCATTAGCAAGTTCCGGGAACGTTTCTGCCTTGCGCGTCGGGTATTGATCTATGTCAACTATGATTTCATTGACGTACCGCATGCGTACCCCACGAGAGCGGCTAAAGATGGGCCTTCAGATTGCTAAAAGCCGGATTGCTCAACCCGATGGGACTGACCTTGAAGCGATCATCCTGGTCCCTATCGTTGCTAAGCCTGAATGTATTTCTAGACCACATCGGTCACGTTGCCGCTCGAAGCTATCCAGTCCGCGCGCCTTTGGATATTGGCCCTAATAACGCTTGTGATCCGCTTGATCTTCGGACAAATGCTTATGCGACTTCTTCTCCTTCAAGGTGCCGAACCGCCCCCTCCGGGTAAACTTTATGCATTGGGTCAAAATCGGCATTATCCGGCGCGCGGCCCGCCGATATCACCGGCTTTGGTGTGCCGGAGCATCACGGCGATGCTCCGGCCGTGCCAACGCTCGTCCAAAGCGGCAATCTCAGCCTCGAATTCAGGTCACCGGGGATGTTCGGTTCAATCCTTGGGGCGGCGGAAGAGCGCGATGTCCTGTCCGGACGCAAAATAAGTTGTGCCATCCTTAACCGGCTGATGCAGATGCAAAAGAGCAAATCCGTTGAAGAGAGCGGAGACGAAATCGATTGTCATGAACGATGCATAATTGTTTGATCCCAGAAACGTTTGCTCTTCCTCGCCGTGCAATAACATGTAGTAGCCATCGCGCCTGAGGCGTTTTTCACCGTCGGCCGCCAGTCCGCGCAAGGTATCAACATAGTATTCTCCATGGTAGGATATCAGCAGCGTGCCTCCCGGTTTAACGACCCGGGCAAGTTCGGCGGCCCATCGGAGGCACGCCGGTAAGGTCATGTGAGTGAACACCGAGGCGCAGTAGACGAGATCGAACTTGGCGCGATCAAAGCTCAGCGGAGGATCGTAGGTGCAGCAGCTTACAGACGCAAAAGGTATGTTGTCCTGGCAGAAAGCCACAAGCTGCGGGTTGATGTCAACGCCGTGAAGCATTGCCGTGTCCGGAAGAAGACCTTCCCATCCGGCAAGAAGTCGTCCGCAACCGCAGCCGAGATCGAGGATCGCGGCATTTCTCGCCAGCTGAATGTCCAGCGCCTTCAACCGTCTCTGAACCTCCTCGACAGCGAGCCGACGCGACGCCGCCCATTGCGCCGGGTCTGCGTTTCCGGTGACCAGCACCATCAAATCATGCGGCGGCAGTGGGGTCGAGAGCGCGAGCATCACAATACAATAGAACCATGGGGCCCGCCGAGTCAACCGCCCGCTCCATTCAAGCAGATTGTCTGCCCGCAATGATACGCTACGTCGCCTTCCGGATGGCCGAGGTTGCCATCTCGCGGTACTTTTGCCGTGGTCTAAATCCGCCGCGCGTTCACCCAGGCTTACGCATTGTGACAATTCCCTCGAATATCATGTCGTTGTGCGTTTCCGAAAAGGCGGATTGGGCTTGTGCGACGATCGTCTGCGCCCATGCCGGCAAGCTGGAAAGCTGTGCGTTGGCGCCAAGGGAAAGCAACGCGGCCGCGCGATCGGTGATCTGGGTCTTTGGGTTGTGGATCAACTCCACTCTGACTTTCTCAAATCCCGCAGCCTTGCCAACGTTCCGCAGATAGCTTTCCGAAAACAGCCACTTATCGTCAACCTCGCGGAAAATTGCCGAAGACTTGTCGCGGCCAAGCCGGCGTCGAGCATCCTCGGTAAAAAGATGCATGAAATGCAAGACCATTGGATCGAGCCCGTCGGCGCGCAGAGAAGCTTCAGACATGATCCGCTCGAAAATGAGCGTCAAAACAGAATGCCCAAACTCAAAGGGCTCGAAAAACATTGCGAATCCGCCCGGCTTCAAGGCGCGAAACGCGGCGACTAACGCATGCGAGGGATCGATCAGATGGTGCAGGATCGCCATGCCTGTTACAAGATCAAAACTGTCGGGCACGAATACGTCGAGCATGGCGTCCGCGCAGGCCACCGTCACGGAATCCGCAACGCGCCGGCGATCCACTTCGCGGCGCAGCAGCGCCAGAAGATCAGGGGAAAGGTCCGTTGCAACGATCTCGGCGTTCTCGAACAGATCGAGGCAAGGAAAGACCGAGTTATCGCCCGCGCCGGTTCCGATATCGAGAATACGTGGAGCCCGCCCGAGTCGGGCGCCGCTGAGCGCAAGCCCGCGGACGATCAGTGATCGGAAATAGTCTGTGCTGGCATATTTGGCGGCATAATCGCCGGCTTGCCCCGTAAATTGCTCTGTCAATCCAACTGGAACAGCGTGGCGTTGACTCTCTGGCGTCCAGATCCCAGCCAATCGAGAGTCGTATTCGCCCATGTCTACGAGCTTCGTCGAAAAGTATGATTGCGCATCCATAGGCGAAGCGTCCTCTGAAAATTCACGAGAGGCGGTGACGTTTTGTGAAGGGCGGCGTATCGGATTGGTGGACCAAACCCACGCACATGCCCGGAGGAGGTTCATACGCGATGCGCCAAAGGCAACATGCCCCAAGCGTCGGCGTCAAGTGGCGCTTTGCCTCGCCCAGCGAGGACTTGGTTTTTCCGATCCCGCGCTTGCGGGCAGCGTATTGGCTTTGCCACACAGGGCCAAAGCGGTGCTTTTCCAATTCTTGGTGTGGCCTCCGGAGCCTTCTCTGCCTGGCGCTCTGCTTAGCTGCGTGCCGGTCGCCGCCTGGCTTGAATAGTTGGTTTTGCGGCTATAGATCGCCCGGAGGTTTTTGCATCACTTTACATCTTAGCGTCACAACTTGATACTTCTTGCAACCAGTAGCGGACCGCGATCCAAGGGACCCCGAATATGGCGCAGGAATATCAGCCGAGGCGGTTTTTCCGCCATGCGCCCAACCGTTTGCTGCGACGATATTTTGCCGCCCACAATGTGCTGCCCGAGGTGGACTTCGGCGCGCTGACCGAAACCCAGGTCGAGCCGATCTACGAAGCCTGGCTCAAGCTGTCGGACGATGCCCGCAAAGAGATGGAACAGGACTTCCAGGGCATTGACGGGCTGGCGACCGAGGGCGGATCAAAAGCCATCCTGGATGAAGCCCGGTGGCATGGCGAAGACTTGGCCGAGCAGTTCGCCTCGCTCACGGTTTCCATGAACACGCTTTCTGGACCATCCTTGGACGTCCGAAATACTGGCGAGGCGCGCTGGCTTTTCACCACGCGGATGCGGTGCCCTTTTCCTATTGGCGTAAGCGAAAGAACGTGCCCCGCAAGCCAGCCAGTGTGGGTGCCTTCAGCGTCCGACAGCTCGAACGAAACCTCAGCGATTACTTCCACAAAATGCAAGGCCGTGGCGAGAACTGCAAAGTGGACTGCTACAAGCGCAACGATCTGGATTATTCTTCGCCTACCCAGAAGACTACGCGCAGGCGAGCGTGGAATAGGTGGGCAAGGAATTCAAGCTTCGCCCTAGTCATCCTGTCTTCCAGATCATCTTCGTTTACTCGCGGAATGACGGGACGCTGGACATCTACCTGACTGGCGACCGCAAGCCGGTGCCAGACCTGCAAGCGATCTTTGCCGACACGATTTTGAAAGCGGAACTGGGGCCGGACAAGAAGGACGAGCGGGTTTACGATCTGAACACGGTGCGTTCACGGCACTTTCAGTTTGTGTATGACCCTGAATCGGGCATCGCCGGCGTAGCCGTGAAAAAGCTCCGGCTCACGGTTTACGGCAAGAAGGAGCACATCGTTCTGGACGCCAATCCGCTCCTATAACAAGCATTCGGTGTTCGATCTGCTGGATAAGGTGGCAAAGGGAATCCCGCTGACGCAGATGACGGTTACTCAAGTCGGCATCAAGGTGACATTCGCCCACAACCCAAAGTCGAGAAAATCCGGCACGCGAGCCCTCGACATCAGCTGGCCGCACTCTTGTTCTCTCAAGCACGACGGGCGCGACCTCATCATCCGCAAGCTGTTGGCCGACTCCGGCATCGAACCCAGGGAACCGGGCAAGCGACCTGCTCGAACACATCTTTGAGAGGCTGAGCCGCGCCGATTCGGGACAAGAAATCTTCGGCGCGGACGAGGCCGCGCAGTGGCCCAGCGGTGCCCTTATGGTGCGGCCTACGAATAGAATTCCTTGAACTCGGAGGCGTCCATCTTGCCGCGCTAAATGTTTGCGGATTTGAAAAGGAAGCTTTCAAGCTGAGAGAGAGAGTATTTTTTTCGCGAGTCATGTTCTTGTTTAGCTTCTCCATGCCGCGCGCCGAGGCACGTGGCGTCCTACCTGTTTGAACCACACTTTGTTGTGCGCAAACCCCCGCGCGGTTGTGCGCAAACCCCAGCGCGCACAGCGCTTCCAAAATTGTTGGTATTGATGTTGGTGTCTCAGATTTACGTTTTAACCTAAGTAGCTGGTATTGGTCTGAAATTTGGCATCCTATGGATGCCACTCCTGCCATTTATGTTGTCCCATCCATGCACACTAGAAATCGTGAGGCGTGCTGAGTTCTCGGCTGGCCAGCGTTTTGGATCAGGTGAACCTTGTGGCATCAAAACCATCTCAGCTGCGAGATAGCTCTTGAGTCATCTTTAAACGCGCTTCGCGCGGGATACGCCAACGGCGAGGCCAGAGACGGAGGTATCGTGATCGGGTGGCGCAGGCCGGTGGATTAGCCACACGCTTAATATGATTAACGCTACGCACCCGAGTAGCAAAAATGTGTTGCGAACGCGTTGCACGATCTTCGCGAGTTCCAGATCTGGTTCGGACTCTCGCGCACGGATCATAAAAAGTGTAAGCAAACCCGCGATGCCGATCACCGCTGGCGCCAACTTCAAAAACATCATCACGTCCATGAAGCATGGTCCCAAAATAGCGAAGTCTTGAGCAGACTTAATCACCGCCGCCTGACCGAAGATCATACTTTTCTTTTTGCTTGCCGTCCATGGCGACGGACCTTCAACACCGGTGCAGTTTGAGGTCGTCATGCAGGGCCGATTTGCCCCAAACGGATGGTTGATTTTGAAGCGGCCAACGACAGTTGGTGCAACAATCCGTGCCATCCTGCGTAATGCGGGGACAGCCCTAAGTCCCTTCCGGCTCTGCCAGGGTTGAAGGCGTTGGGGTAGGGCGGCCACGGCCAAAAATGAAACCGCGCCACCGAGCAGGAACCAACGAGCGCCTCAACGGTTACTCAACGGTTCCAATCCCTGAACGAGGAGGAAATTATGAAAAAAGCGTTTTTGATTCCGGGCCTCTGTGTTGCCGCCATGGCAATCGCTTTCCCAGGCGACGCGAAGGCACGGGGCTGCATTAAAGGTGCAATTGTCGGCGGCGTAGCTGGCCACTTCCTGGGGCATGGCGGACTTGGAGCAGCCGCCGGATGTGCCTATGGGATGCACCGGCGGAACGCCTACCATCGCGAATATGGGAGTGGCGGGCGCTCTAACTACGAACAGCGTGGTGGAGCGCCGCGGCAATAGTCAGCAACCGCATAAAAAACTGGAGCGTGTGATGAACATCTTAGGGACGATCATGGAGAAAGTGTTGGGCAAGGCGCCGGCCTCTCCCGGCCCTGCCGCTCCGGCTGCGTCGTCCCCTAAAGCGAGCGGGCCGACTAAAACTAACGGGGCGACGAATGCAGCGCCATCCGCCCAAGCTTCGACTTCACCGTCGATCCAGCCAGGGCCGTCAGTGGATGTCGCCGCAGTGCTCGACGACTTGAGCGACAAAGCAACCGAGAAGCTCGATTGGCGACACTCCATCGTCGATCTCATGAAGCTCTTGTCCATAGACAGCAGTCTCGCTGCGCGTAAGCAACTCGCAAATGAGCTTCACTACGATGGCGATACTAGCGCTTCCGCCTCGATGAACATCTGGCTTCACAAACAAATCATGGCGAAACTTGCAGCTAACGGCGGCAAGCTACCAGAGGATTTAAAGAGCTGAACGATTGCAAACGCGTGAGCAATAGTGTGTCGGGTGGGGACTCAGTTATCGGCACCTTCCTCCTTTTAGATTTCTTCAATGATAATTGTGTGCGCGTGGTCATCCTAGGCGCGATACTTCGTACGCAAATAACTATGCCTTCGGTTTGAACCGCCTCGTCATATGCCCCATTGACGAGGTGATCTCGGCTTCAATTGCATGGAGCCATTACACCGTAAAGCCGTCTCTCCTTCGGCGAGCAGGAGGGCGCGACGGCTTTTCGGACGCGTTGTCACCGCAACGGTAAATCAATGAGTCATTTTCTCGGAAGTTCGCCCGCTCGTCCCCGGCCGGAGCCCGATCAGGCACGCACGCTCGAAATGCTCGCCACTGTTTTTGTGGTCGCGCTCGCTGTGACGGCGCTTTATGTCGGGCGCGAAATACTCATTCCGATCGCAATCGCGATTCCGGTGAGTTTTGTCTTGGCGCCGCCAGTTCTCCTGCTGCGGCGCTGGGGTTTGGGTCGTGTGCCCTCCGTCTTGACCGTCGTCCTTGCGGCGCTGGTCATTGCATTTTCAGTTAGCGCCGTTTTGACCCGGCAGGTTTCCGAGCTTGCAGTTGATCTGCCATTATATCAGGCGACGATCAACGCCAAACTCGACGATTTGCGCTCTGCCGCCGCTGACAACGCCCTCTTTGCCAAAGTTTCGGCCGCGTTGGACAAGCTGGGCAAAATTAATCCGCTTCGGCCGGCCCCTTCGAGCGTGCCCGCGCCTTCGGACCAGCCAAGGAACCGACCGACCGGGGGTCGGGAAAAACCGCCGCCAGTCCCGGCCGAGGTTCACGAGCCGGCGTGGGGGCCATTCGCCATTGTGGAGACCATCGCCAAAGACGCGCTTTCGTCTCTGGAGACGGCCGTCATCGTCGTCATCTTCGTCATCTTCATTCTTTTGCAACGCGAGGATCTGCGCAACCGTCTCATCAGGCTTGCCGGATCGAGCGATTTGCACCGCACGACCCTCGCCATGAACGATGCGGCGGGACGGCTCAGCCGGTTCTTTTTGGTTCAGACCCTTGTGAACGTTTCCTTCGGCGTCATCATTGCCGTTGGCCTCTATTTTATCGGCCTTCCGAGCCCGATCCTTTGGGGCGTCGTCGCGTTCTTACTGCGGTTCGTCCCCTATTTCGGGCCGCTGATCGCCGCCGGTTTTCCCACCGCGCTGGCGGTGGCGATCGATCCGGGCTGGGGCATGGCGCTCGGAACCTTGGCCTTGTTTTTTTTCATCGAATCCATCATCGGCCAGGTGGTCGAGCCTTGGCTCTACGGCCACAATACGGGGACCTCGCCGGTCGCCGTCGTGATCTCGGCGGCATTCTGGTGGTGGATGTGGGGAACTGCCGGTCTTGTGTTGTCAACTCCCCTCACGGTCTGTCTTGTCGTGCTCGGGCGGCACGTGGAGCGGCTGGCTTTTCTCGATGTCATGTTCGGCGACGCGCCGCCTCTTACTCCGGTCGAAAGCTTCTATCAGCGCATACTCGCCGGGGACGCCTCGGAAGTCTCCGGCCAGGCCGAACAATTCTTGAAAACCAATTCGCTCATCGACTACTACGACGAGGTGGCGCTCCCGGCGTTGCTTATGGCGCAGGTGGATCTCCGCCGCGGCGTGCTCGATGAACCGCGACAAAGGCGCATCAAGGAAACGATCGACGAAGTGATCGAGGATCTATCGGATCATGTCGATCAGCCGCCTGCGTCGAATCCGCCGCCCGAGGCGGCCGAACCCTTCGCCTTGGAAAGGTCGGATAGCCCTTCTGCGCCAAGTTCCACGCCAAGTTTTGCGCCAGACGTCGAGCTGCCGTCCGCGGACGGGCCGCGCGCCGGCCTCACGCCCACGCAGGAGAGCGAAACGCCGGTTCTCTGCATGGCGGGCCGCAGTTTCCTCGATGAAGCGGCCGCAGCCCTGCTGGCGCAGATTCTCGGAAAGCACGGCATGAGGGCGACGGTCGAGCCCGCCGGGGCGCTGACCGCCGGCCGGATCTCGCGCCTTTCGGCCGAGGGTGCGCGGCTCCTGTGCCTCTCATACTTCGATGCCGATTTGAACACGCCGGGAGCCCGTTTCGCGGTGCGGCGTCTGCGCCGGCGCATCCCCGAGGTCAAGATTCTGGCCGGTTTCTGGCAGGGTGGTCCCGGCCAAGTGAGCGAGCTGTGCGCGGAGGCAAAAGCGGATTTCTGCGCGACGAGGTTCAAGGATGCGGTCGCTTTCTGTATCCAGGAGGCGGTCGAAGAGGCGAAGGCCGAGGCAGGCAAGATGGACGCGAACCCGCAGCGGAAACCTTCGCCGGAGCAGTCGAAAACTAGAATATCTCCCGATCAGGGCGCGTCGTTTCATCGATGAGGACGCCGCCCAAACCCGAGGAATCGAAGCAGCTCCACGTCGAAAAACTCCGCTCACGGTCTGCTCCTGAGACGGGAAGTTCGTTTGTCCGGCCCTCTCGCACCTAGGCCGCAGCGCAAGCCCGGCAGCGGCCAGCCACTTCCATGACCTGCGCGCGGGGCGAGAATTTGGCTTCCGCCGCTAGCTCTCCGAGAGCCCCGCGCATGGCCGCCGAGGTCGCCTCGACGACTTCGCCGCAAACCTCGCAAATCAGGAAGACGATCGGCTCCTGGGCGGCGTGACCGTGGCCGCAAGCGAGATAGGCATTGCGCGACGCGAGCCTGTGGATGAGGCCGTTTTCGAGCAGAAAATCGAGCGCCCGGTAAATCGAAATGGGCGCCGGACGCTTGCCGGTGGCTTGCGCCACCCGGTCGATCATCTCATAGGCGCCGAGCGGGCGGCCTTCGCGGGCGAGAATTTCGAGAATACGCCGTCTTCCGGGAGTCAGGCTTATTTTGTTCCGGCGGCAGAGCGCAAGCGCGGTGGCGAGCGCGCCCTTGGCGCCCTCCAGCTCACCCGCCTCGGAAAGCTTTTCCCGGCGCGTTTGACGTGAAGCATTCATACTCGGATCATATCCCACCTGGGCGAGCGATCAATAAGCGCCAAACTCCGGTTTGGTTTCATCTTTCGGCCGCACCGTTGTAGCATCGCGACGCAGCATTCGCCCGGACCGCTTTCCTGCGGGCCATCTCGAGGATACATGACCCTTAAAACGCGCAATGCCATCGTGACCGGCTCGACCAGCGGCATTGGTCTTGCCATCGCCCGCGCGCTCGCGAAGGAAGGCGTCAACGTGATGATCAACGGCATGGGCGATGCCGCGGCGATCGACGCCGAACGGGCGGGCATGGCGAAGGAGTTCGGCGTCACGGCGGTTTATTCGGACACCGATTTGGCGAAGCCGGACGAAATCCACGCCATGGTGAGGGAAGCCGAGGCGAAGCTCGGCTCGGTCGATATTCTCGTCAACAACGCCGGCGTTCAGCATGTCGCGCCGATCGAGGAATTTTCGCGCGAAAACTGGGACATGATCATTGCCGTCAATCTCTCCGCTGCGTTCCATGCTATGGCGGCCGCGATCCCCGGCATGAAAGCGCGCAGATGGGGCCGCGTTCTCAGCACCGCCTCAGCCCATTCGCTCGTCGCTTCGCCATTCAAATCGGCATATGTGACGGCTAAACATGGCCTTGCCGGACTGACCAAAACGGCGGCGCTTGAACTCGCGACCTTTGGTGTCACGGTTAACTGTGTCTCACCGGGCTATGTCTGGACGCCGCTCGTCGAGAAGCAGATCCCCGACACGATGGCGGCGCGCAACATGACGCGCGAACAGGTCATTCACGATGTGATTTTGGGTGCCCAGCCGACCAAGCAATTCGTAACCGCGGACCAGGTTGCCTCACTCTTCATCTTTCTCTGTTCCGATGCCGCCGCGCAGATCACGGGAGCCAATTATTCGATCGACGGCGGCTGGACCGCCTGAGTTTGTTGCGAGATTGCACGGCGGATGCTAACGATCCGATTGATTTGGGTGGCGGGCCAGAAGAAGGTCAGCCTCACGCTGCGTGGCGACGGGTCGCGCGGCGCCTAATCCGCGAAACATATTTCGCCAAGGTGCGGGCCCTGGCCGAGCTCAAATCATTTGTCGCGGCGATCTGCCTCCAAACCGCGGGGAACGGATTTTGAAGCCCCCGACGTTACCGCCGCTAATATTGTGGCCTCGGCGTGCCTGCCCTATTTGTTTCAGGCCGTGGCAACCGACTGCGTGCCTTATTGGAGGGCGACATGGGCAGTCCCGCCCTGTTCCCGTTGTCCGGCAAGGCTATATAGATAACAGATCTCGGCGGCCGGTTTCGCAGCGCTGGTCGCGTTCGCCGATTTTGCCGATTGATTTTCGCATCTATTGACCCATCGCATTGATGCGGCTACTCCAGCCAAGCTCCGTAACGAGCGCGTAGCTCAGTTGGTAGAGCATCTGACTTTTAATCAGGAGGTCATGGGTTCGAATCCCATCGCGCTCACCAATAAATATCAGTATGTTATCCGAAAAACGTCTGACAAAACATTCGGCTGAAATCCATCAGGGCAACACTTGGGGCAACGTAAAGTTCAGGGCCATGGCACTCGAAGCCACGCCGACCAGAAAAGCGCGCGCCGGAATCTCATTGGGCATTTAAAAACAAATACGCTCGGCGCCCGCCAAGAACCTCGATGATATCCTTTTCAAGACCGAGCTGGTCGCCGTGCTTGAGCCGTATGAAGTTAGAAATCATCAGACTGTAGCCCACTCGATCGTTGATGACCTTCTCTCTGCGGGGTGCACTTGGATGCGTTCATGGCCAATTGATGAGCCCATGGGCTTGGCCCAATAGTGGCGAACAACATCCTCACGGTCGCCAAACGCAACATACCGGTCCAGCAGGCCCATGAACTCATCAAGCGATTTGGCTGAAAGCATAGAAGTTTTCAATGATCTCAGGGGGCGCCAAACGGAAAGTCCATGCTCCGTTTCAATTAGAACTGATCCACCGGAGTTGAGATCTGGCAAGCCGTCGTCGACATTGGCCGCCGGTGAAGTCGATTTTGTCATTGTGGAGATCCTCCTATTCACGAAAAGCCCCTGCCGGGAACCCGGCGGCGGCGATGGCCCGCGATGGCGACCGGCGCCTGAAAAGCATAACCTTGTTGGCGGCGCAGACGGACTTCACGGAAGCGGGCGAGCTGACCTTATTCATCGACGAGGGACAGGTCCGGTTCCTGGAAGACATGATGGCCGAAAAAAATTATCTCGACGGAAAGCAAATGTCCGGTGCGTTTCAATTGCTGCGCTCCAACGATCTCGTCTGGTCGGCGGCCGTGCACGAGTATCTGATGGGCGAGCGCCAGCCGATGATCGACCTCATGGCGTGGAACGCCGACACCACGCGAATGCCTTATCGCATGCACTCCGAGTATCTCAGGCGCTTTTTCCTCACCAACGATTTGGCGGAGGGCCGTTACGAGGCTGATGGGAAAGCGGTTTCGCTGCGCGACATTCATGCGCCAGTTTTCGCGGTGAGCACGATAACCGACCATGTCGCGCCGTGGCGATCCGTTTACAAAATTCAAATCCTGACTGACGCCGACGTCACTTTCGTGCTTTCCAATGGCGGCCAAAATGCCGGCATTGTGAATTCGCCTGGCCATCCCAACCGCCATCATCAGATCGCAACCCACAAGGAGAGCGAGCCCTATGTCGATCCCCATACCTGGCAGGCTTCGGCCATCCATACGGAGGGATCCTGGCCGCGCTGGCGCGACTGGCTCGGTCGCCATTCCAGCAAAATGGTCCCACCGCCGCGCATGGGCGCGTCGGCAAAAGGCTATGTGCCTTTGGGCGATGCGCCCGGAACGTATATCCTTAAAACTTGAGGGCCGGACGTTTTCGTTTTGATTGTATGATGCACGGTGACGCTACGCATTTTATCGCCCTGGTGCCGGTTCGGAAGCCGGGCGAGGAGATTGCCATGCCGCTCAAGGACAAAAAGGGGCTGATCATTGGCAAAGCCAACAGCCAGATTGTCGCTTACGGCTGCGCCAAGGCCTTTACCAGCGCGGGAGCGAGCCTTGCCGTCACCTGTCTAAACGCGAAGGCCGAACCTTACGTCCGGCCGCTTGCCGAACGCCTCGAATGCCCCATCGTCGTCCCCTGTGACGTTCGCGAGCCAGGCCAGCTCGAAGCGGTCTTCGCCCATATCAAGGAGGCCTGCGGACGTCTGGACTTCGTGCTTCATTCCATTGCCTACGCGCCGAGGGAAGATCTCCACAGCCGCGTTGTTGACTGCTCGCAGGCTGGGTTCGCGTTGGCGATGGATGTCTCGTGCCACTCCTTCATCCAGGTGGCGCGGCTCGCCGAACCACTCATGACGAATGGTGGGTGCCTCCTCACGGTCACCTTCCAGGGATTGGAACGGGTTATCAAGGGCTATAATCTCGTGGGACCGGTCAAAGCCGCCCTCGAAAGCTGCGTCCGCTACATGGCGGCCGAACTCGGCGTGAAGCGCATCCGCGTGCATGCCCTCTCGCCGGGGCCCTTGAAAACGAGGGCTGCCTCCGGCATCGCGCATTTCGACGAACTCATGGAGCGTACCCGTTCACGCACCCCTGAACATCTGCTGGTGAGCATCGAAGAGATCGGCAACCTCGCCGTGTCCTCGCCGGCGATGGTGCCTCGGCTCTCACCGGGAATATCGAATTTATCGACGCCGGCTATCACATCGTGAGCTGAGCCGCGAAGCCAATTCGAGCACCGGAGCCGCGCAATGAATGTCATCGAAAACCGCACGTTCGACGAGCTGAAGGTTGGCGAGGCCGCGAGTCTTACTCGCACGCTGACGTACAAAGACATCGAACTCTTCGCGATCATGTCGGGCGACGTCAATCCGGCCCACGTCGATGAAGTGTTTGCCAAAAGCGACATGTTCCACAAGATCGTTGCCCACGGCATGTGGGGCGGCGCATTGATCTCGACCGTCCTCGGCACCCTATTGCTTGGCCCCGGCACCATCTACATCGGCCAATCGTTGCATTTTCGAGGTCCCGTCGGCCTCGGCGACACGATCACGGTCACCGTGAAGGTGGCGGAGAAAAAACCGGAACATCATCGCGTCGTTCTCGATTGCCAGGCGGTGAACCAGCGGGGCGAGGTCGTGATCGCGGGCACGGCGGAAGTGATCGCGCCCCAAGACAAGATTTCCAGGCCAAGGGTTGTCTTGCCCGAGGTGGAATTGCGCGAGAAGGGCCGCTGCCATCGAAAGCTTGTCGAAATGACGTTGGGTCTCGCGCCTATCCGCACCGCCGTTGTTCACCCCGTCGATACGGTCTCGCTGCTCAGTGCCCTAGAAGCCGCGCGCGAAATGTTGATCGTCCCGGTTCTCGTTGGGCCGGAGGCCAAGATCCGCGCCGCGGCCACGCAAGCGCAACTCGATATCTCGCCCTATGAACTCATTTCGACGGAGCATAGCGAGGCGGCGGCTGTCCTAGCGGTGACGATGGCGCGGGCAGGCAGGGTCGAGGCGCTGATGAAGGGCGCTCTCCACACGGACGACTTATGCACGCGGTGGCAGACGCCGAGAAACGCTTGCGCACGGCGCGGCGGATCAGCCACGTCTTCGTGATCGACGTCCCTGGATATCCGAGGCCGCTGTTCGTCACGGATGCGGCGATCAATGTTTATCCCACGCTCGATGACAAACGGGAGATCGTGCAAAACGCGATCGACCTGGCATGCACGCTCGGCATCGCGACGCCAAAAGTCGCGATCCTATCGGCCGTGGAAACTGTCTCCACGAAAATCAGATCGACGCTCGACGCTGCGGCGCTATGCAAGATGGCCGCCCGGGGACAGATCGTTGGCGGCATCATCGACGGGCCGCTCGCCTTCGCCAACGCTGTTTCGGACGACGCCGCCAAAACGAAAGGCATCGTCTCTCCGGTCGCGGGCGAAGCCGATATTCTAGTCGTCCCCGACGTCGAAGCCGGGAATATGCTGGCCAAGCAGCTCGAATATTTGGCGGAAGCCGAAATCGCGGGCATCGTGCTCGGCGCCCGCGTGCCCATTATCCTCACGAGCCGCTCCGACAAGCCGCTGGCGCGGCAGGGCTCCTGCGCGATCGCGCTGCTGCTGGTTCGCCGCGTGTAGAAGGCCAAATCATGACCGGCAACATCCTCGTCCTCAGCGCCGGGTCGTCCAGCACCAAGTTCTCGCTCTACGCCGTAACGAAAGATACCGCCGACGAAACCCCGCTTTGCGAAGGTGCGGTCGACGGCATTGGTCATGACGCCCGTTTCCATGCGGCCGTAGGCCAAGGGGACGTGCCGATAGAATCAAATCTCGGCGAGCCAGAAACGCATGAGACGGCGCTTTCCATCTTGCTGAAATGGCTCGAACAAAAGTTCACCACAAAATGATTTGGGCGCCGCGGGACACCGGTGGTTGGTCCATGGCGGAAGCCGTTTTGCCGCCCCCATCCTGATCGATGCGGCGGTCATCGCGAGTTTGCGCGAACTCGTTCCACTTGCGCCGCTGCATCAGCCACATAATATCGCGGCGATCGAGGCGCTGGCGCGGCTGCATCAGCGACGACATGCGGGCGCTGCTCGCGAACGATGATCCGCGCGGCACGGGCGATCGATCTTTTCGTCTATCGCATCGGCCGCGAACTGGGCTCGCTCGCCGCCGCGCTCGGCGGGCTCGATGCGCTGGTTTTCACGGCGGGTATCGGCGAACATGCGGCCGAGGTCCGGCGCCGGGTTCTGGAGGGCGCGAGCTGGCTCGGCGTGGACCTGGACGCGGCCGCCAATGCGGCCGGCGCTCCCCGCCTCACCAATCCCCGCGTCTCCGCATTCGTCATCCCAACAAACGAGGACCTGATGATCGCAGGCCATAGCTGGGACGTCGTGCGGTGCTCGTCACAAACGTTTGAATCCAGATTCGGTGCGAATATGGTTCATTTGCGGCCTGATGGACAGGCAACCGCAAATCGTGTTCCAACGCAAAGCGCGCACTGAACTCGAGCGTCTGCTCGCCGACGGGAACACGGCTCAGAAGGTCGCCATACGCGCGAGGATCGTTCTCATGAGCGCCCCTTTGCGAAGTTTTGCCTTGACTAACGGAGATAGCCACAACAGCTGAGGCTGGCCGCGACGCGGATGACGCCCGCAGCTAAACGAATTTCCGGCGCCGAATGTTGAACCTTTATAATTTTGAGCGTCTATCAAAGAGTGGCAGCGATGATCAACGAGCAGACCACACGCCGCGCCCTGATAATGATCGCGTTGGCGGGGCTCTCCATCGGGCTCGCGGCCGCTTTCGCGGGACATAATGGGCTTGCGCGGTGGATCTGGGCGGCGGGCACAATTCCTGTGGTCGCAGGTCTTGCGATCGCAATCGTTCGCGATGTTCTGGCGGGAAGAATGGGCGTCGATGCGGTTGCGTTCGTATCGATGGCAGCCGCACTGGCGCTCGGCCAGACACTCGCCGGAGTGGTCGTCGCCATCATGTATGCCGGTGGGAATGTGCTGGAGGATTTTGCAGTCGGGCGCGCCGAGCGGGACTTGAAATCTCTTGTTGACCGCGCGCCGCGCGTGGCGCACCGGAGAATAGAAGAATCTTTCGAAGATGTGCCGATCGGCCAGGTTTCGATCGGAGATGCGCTTCTGGTGTGCGCTGGCGAGGTGATTCCTGTCGATGGACAGATCACCAGTCCGAGCGCGTCGCTCGACGAATCGGCCGTGACGGGAGAGCCCATCCCGGTCACGCGGCGGGCAGGCGAAGCAGTGCGGAGCGGCACGATTAATGGGGGAGAGACATTTGAGATGCAGGCGTCGGCGACGGCGGGCGAAAGCACCTGCGCTGGCATCATCAAAATGGTCACGGCGGCGCAAACAGCCAAGGCTCCGTTCATTCGAATGGTGGATCGCTATGCGCTGCTTCTCCTGCCTGTGACGCTTGTCGTGGCTGGCGCCGCTTGGGCATTTTCGCACGATCCCATTCGAGGGCTCGCTGTATTTGTCGCGGCGACGCCATGTCCTTTGATCCTGGCTGCGCCCGTGGCCTTTATTTCCGGCGCCGCCCAGGCCGCCCGCCGCGGCATCTTGATCAAAGGCGGGAGACCTCTCGAGACGCTCGCCCGCGCGCACACGGTGATGTTCGACAAGACGGGCACTCTAACCGTTGGTGGAGCCCGGCTGGTTGCCGTCGAGACCGCTCCCGGCGAAGACCCCGATGAAGCGCTGAGGCTGGCGGCCTCCCTCGAGCAAGCTTCGCAGCACGTCGTGGCGGCGGCCATTGTCTCCGCTGCGCTGGATAAGGGCCTCTCTTTGCAGATTCCGGCGAAGGTGCGCGAGACCATGGGGTCCGGGCTCGAGGGCGTCGTCGACGGGCGAAAGGTTTGCGTCGGTTCGCATCAGCTTGTCTATGGCGGAGGGCGGCCAGAAGAGTGGGCGGGCAGAGCGCTACGGCGGGCCTCCTGGCGCTCCGCCCTCAGCGTTTTCGTTTCAGTGGACGGGCGCGCGATCGGCGCTTTGCTGCTTGCGGACGAACTGCGCCGTGAGGCGCCTCGGGCTGTCCGAGCGCTTCGCGGCGCAGGCGTGTCGCGAATCGTCATGGTGACAGGCGACCGGGCCGACGCGGCCGCGACGATCGGCGCCGCGCTCGACCTCGACGCCGTGCTCTCTGATCGTGTTCCATCCGACAAGGTCGAGGCCGTCGCAATGGAGCAGCGCCTTAACCCGACTGTGATGGTCGGCGATGGCATTAATGACGCTCCGGCCTTGGCGGCAGCTGACATCGGCATCGCCATGGGCGCTCGCGGCGCAAGCGCGTCGTCCGAGGCGGCCGACGTCGTCATCCTTGTCGATCAACTCGATCGCGTTTCGGATGCGATCGCCATAGCGCGGCGCACGCGACTCATCGCCTTGCAAAGCATCGTTGTCGGAATGGCCCTTTCCGGGACGGCCATGGGGGCCGCTGCGTTCGGATGGCTGACCCCGGTCGCGGGAGCGCTCACACAAGAGGCTATAGATGTCGCGGTGATCCTCAATGCGCTTCGGGCGCTGAGCCCAGGCCGGGCGCCCCACCGGCACTCGATGCCAGCGGCGGCAGCACGGAATCTGCACCGGGATCATCAAAGACTCGAAGCGAGCCTTGACCGCTTGCGCCAGATCGCGGACGCACTGGACGATGCCGCGGCGGGGACGGCTATGGAATATATTGTCGAAGCCAATCGCATCGTCGGCAAGGTGATCGTCGAGCACGAACGCGAGGACGAGAACTCCGTTTATCCTCGGCTATCGAGTTTCCTCTCCGACAGCAATGGCCTTTTCGCGATGAGCCGCGCACATCGCGAGATTCGTCATCTGGCGAGGCTCTTGGCGCGCCTGTCGGATGGCCTGCGCCCAGACGAGTTTGACCGCTATATGATCAGGGACGCGCAGCGGATCATCGAATCCATCGAATGCCTCGTGCGCATTCACAATGCCCAAGAGGAGGACATTTACGAGACCGCTGTTGCAAATTGGGGTGGCGAGGTCCGGCCAGTTGAACCCAGATGATGCGTCCAACGCGACGGATGATAGCATGGTGTCGGTCTTGGAGGATCACCGGGAAGATCGTGTGGCCGACGAGATCCGTGGCTTTATCGCAGCCTTGAACGTGGACGAACAAATCGATCTCGTCGCGCTGGCATGGCTTGGGCGCGGCGACGGCACGGTCGACGATTGGGACGAATTGCGTGCGGAAGCCGCGCGGGCTCATAATAAGCGTACGGCCGCATATCTGCTTGGCATGCCGCTCCTCGCCGATCACCTCGAGGAGGCTCTGTCGCTGTTTGACCGGTCCTGCGATGATTTTGAAATGGGCCATCTATGATTCGCGCTTGGGCCGGGGGACAAAGCGATGCGGCAAGAACACCCGCTGTGGTCGCCGGCAACGAGGCGATGAGGCCTTCCGGAGAGTGCGCGTCTACGGCTGTTCGCGCTGCGCGCAACTACGGAGCTGGGAGAAGCGATCGCATCGGCTCTCGGCCCGCCGCTTGCGGCGCATGAGGAACGCCAATTCGAGGATGGCGAGCACAAAACGCGGCCGCTCGAGACCGTCGGCGGGATGGATGTTTATGTCGTGCAGAGCCTCCATGCCGGCCCTTCGGAAAGCGCCAACGACAAGCTCTGCCGGCTCTTGTTTTTCATCGGCGCGCTCAAGGACGCCGGGGCAGCGCGCGTCACCGCCGTGGTGCCTTACCTCTGCTACGCGCGAAAGGATCGCCGCACCAAGCCGAACGATCCGGTGATCACCCGGTATGTGGCTAGTCTATTTACCGCGGTAGACTCCCGGCGCACAAGCCGGCCGGATCGTCGCGTTTCGGATCCTCGCAGACCGGCTAGGCAAGGATGTGTCGCTGGATCCACGCCCGATTAATCCCGATCTCGCGCTTCTTCTGGGTCTGTCGCTGTTCTTCGGACTCGCCTTCGAGGAGTTCGAACCGTACCAGGGCCGGACCCAGCCAGGAGGCGTGCGTACCTTTCCGCTGCTCGCCTTGGCTGGCGCCATGCTCTACCTGCTCGATGCGACCCATCTCATCCCCGTCTCTGTAGGGGTGCTCGTGCTGGGTGCGTGGCTCTATGCCTATTACCGCAGCGCCGTGGCAGAGCGCGACGCAGAGGGTGTGCCGAATGTCGGGCTCACCGTTCCCGTCTGCAATCTGCTCGCTTATTTGCTTGGTCCAATCGCACTCACTCAGCCGCACTGGGTTGCGGTCGGCCTGACCGTGACAGCAGTGCTGCTCCTGACAGGCCGCGAGCGGCTCCACACAATGGCGCGCGAGCTGGAGCTTCCAGAGGTCGTCACCGCCGGCAAGTTTCTCATCCTAACCGGTATTATCCTTCCGCTGCTGCCGAACGAGCCGATCACCCCGCTGACGAGAGTCACGCCCTATCAGGCGTGGCTCGCGTTGGTAGCGGTGTGCACGCTGTCCTACGGGAGCTACCTGCTGCAGCGCTATTGGGCGTCGAACCGAAGTGCATTCGTGACCGCAATCCTCGGCGGTCTCTATTCGTCCACAGCGACCACCGTGGTGCTAGCACGCCGTGCCAGCACCGGTGAGATTCCATTGGCCCGCGCGCAAGTCGGTATCGCGTTAGCGACCGCAGTGATGTATCTGCGCATCCTGGCGATAATCGCCGTTTTCAACTGGAGCCTCGCCGCGAGACTAACTCCAAGCTTGCTTGCGCTATCGCTTCTAGGGTTCGCGCTCGCGGGCCTGCATGACTGGTATGCTGGACGTCCTGCGGCGCAGACATCGAGGTGCGTAGTACCGAGCAACCCACTCGAGCTCTCGGCCGCAGTTCTGTTCGCGGTTCTGTTCGTTGCGATCTCCATCGCGTCTACCTGGGCAGCGAACCATTTCGGCGCCACTGGCCTCTACGCCATCGCTGCCATTGTTGGGGTGACCGATATCGATCCCTTCGTGCTTAGCATAGCCCAAGGCGAGGCCTCGTCGCTCACGGGAGCGGACGCCGCGGTCGCGGTGCTCACTGCGACCGCCTCAAACAATCTCTTGAAGGCAGCCTACACCGTCGGTTTCACCGGCCAACGCAGGGGTTTGCCGGTTGTTGGCACACTCGTCCTGCTCTCCGGCACGGCGGTATGGTTCGGATTCCTGTTAACCTAGTCGACGTCTTCCGTCGTTGCGGTCGCCGGCCGGGCACAATCGTATATCCAACCGGCAACGCGGCATTCAGCGCCTGAACCTTCGCGTGCAGGTCATAGACCACTGTTGCAGGCAGCACGTTTGCAACCAGATTGCTTTGAACAGCCAGTGTTGGGGTTCGATCCCGTCGCCAGATCGTGCGCGCGCTCCTCGCGAGAAGGGGGTTTGGCAAAAAAATCTTCGAGGCAGTTGCTGGCCCTTCTAATGCACCAACAACTCTTCACTTTCACGCGCTTTCCGATAAGCCAATGGAAATCGATCCTCGATCGAGCGACTGCATGAAGAGTTCAAGCAACGGGCAGACCGTGCTTCCTTCCGCGGAAGACCTATTAAAACCCGTCAGTCGCGATCTTCATCGGCAACCCGATTCCCAGAACGGATAGGTTTTTGAGCAGGGTCAGGCTCCCGGCACACAAGCCGGCCGGATCGCCGCGCTGCTCCGATCTTCCCTTCACGGGCGTTCGGGAGCGGCTTTTTTGCGCAAATCCTTGCGCAGGACCTTGCCGATGTTCGACTTCGGCAAATCCTCGCGGAACTCGACCAATCTCGGCACTTTGTAGCTGGCGAGTTCGCATCTGCAGAAATCGCGCACCGTCTTGGCGTCAAGCGCCGGATCACCGCGCACGATAAAAGCCTTGATGGCTTCCCCGCTGGCCGCGTCCGGCACACCGATTACGGCGCAATCCTTCACGCCCGCAAGCCCGGCGAGCACCGCTTCCACCTCATTGGGATAGACATTGAAGCCGGAGACGAGGATCATGTCCTTGCGCCGGTCCACAATGGTGAAATAGCCCTCGGCATCCATTTTCCCGATATCGCCGGTGAACAGCCAGCCATCACGCAAGACATTTCTGGTTTCGCCGGGCTGGCGCCAGTAACCGGGCATGATCTGTGGCCCGCGCGCGATAATTTCGCCGGCCTCGCCGGTCGCGACCTCGTTTCCCTGGTCGTCGACACATTTCATTTCGGTCGAGGGAAGCGGCACGCCGATGGAGCCGGGCTTCGCGCGTCCCACCGGATTGCAGGTGAGGACCGGCGAGGATTCGGTGAGGCCGTAGCCTTCGACCACCTCGGTTCCAGTGATCTTCCGCCAGCGCAGGGCCACCGCCTCCTGCAAAGCCATCCCGCCGGCAAGCGATAACCGCAGGCTCTTTGGCGGACTCGCGCAAAACCAAGGCTGGTTCAACAGGCCGTTGAACAAGGTGTTCACCCCCGTTATGAAGGAGATTGGTTCCTTCTCGAAGGCTTTGCGGAGATTGGTCAGCGGGCGTGGGCTCGGGATCAGAATATTGTGCGCGCCACGTATGACAAAGCCGAGGAAGTTCACGGTGAACGCAAAGACATGGTAGAGCGGAAGCGCGGTCAGCACATGATCGCTTTCCCGCATGTTGTCGCCGCTGAAACTAAGGAATTGCGCCACGTTCATGAGCAGATTGCGGTGGGTCAACATCGCCCCCTTGCTCACCCCCGTGGTGCCGCCCGTATATTGCAGGCACGCGTTGGCTGACGGCTCCAAGCCCCTCATATAATCTCTAACATTGAGTCCGGCGCCAATGCTGGCCGCGCCCAACGCAAGCGCTTTCGACAGGCTCGCATGTCTGAAGCGCGGCCGCGGAATTCTGCTTCTTGACGTATTTTTGCACGAAACCGATGAGACGCCGCGACGCGATTGGAAAAAGGCTCGCAGCCTCGGTCAGAATGATATGCGGCACCGGAACCTGTTCCATCGCCGCCGCGAGCTTTTCCGCGAATATGTCGATCGCAACGATCGCGGACGGTTCGGCGTCCGCCAAGACGTGCGCCATTTCATGCGGCGTATAGAGCGGATTGACATTGACGAGCACGCACCCCGCCTTGAAAATGCCGAATGCGACGACCGGATAGGCGAGCCCATTGGGAATCTGGATCGCGACCCTGGCTCCTGGCTCGAGGTGCAGCGTTTCGCGCAAATAGGCGGCGAAGGCGTCCGAATAGCGATCGACTTCCGCAAAGGTAAGGCTTGCCGCCATGCCGTTCGGCATGATGGTGGTAAATGCCCGGACCGCCGGCTTCCGCACCGCCAGGTCCGGCGCTAACTCGCCGAGCAAACCGTAAGGCAACGTCTCGATCCGTGCCGGAACGCCGGCCGGATAGGCGGCGAGCCACGGGAAGTTCGCACGAGACGTCTTTCCTGCGTTCGCCACCTCATCGTCCATCGCCGTTTCCCAGTTTTGTTTGGCACGAATACATAACCAACATCCACCGGACGGCGGCCTTCTTGACGCTGAGATTCCGGCTTTCGACGGATTTTCGCAATGCCAAGTCCTCGACACGGGAGCTCCTAGCACCCAAGCCGGTGACATCGGCGCGCGCCCTAGTTCCACTCGACGGCAACACAGCGATTCGTCAAGTTCACCAGCGCACGCGTGATACTGGAAAGCGTCGACAACCCCCCCTCGATCTTGGCCATTCGCATTCTTCGCTGTTCACCCCAGGTCAAGGAGTGATGGCAGCCTTCAACCCGCTGTCTCGTTGATGGGAGAAAAGATCGTAGGCTTTCTCGATATCGTCGAGCTTCACGCGGTGGGTGACAAGGGGCGTCAGGTCGACCCGGTTAGACGCAATGACCTCCATAAGGCGGCGCATCCGTTCTTTCCCGCCCGGGCACAGCGTTGTGACGATCATGTGTTCCCCAAGGCCCGCGGCAAAGGCATCGAGCGGTATCCGAAGGTCGCTCGAATAAACGCCGAGGCTTGAAAAGCGTGCCACCCGGCCTGAGCACTCGCAATGCCGCCTCGAAAGTCCCTGTGTTCCAAGCGCCTCGATTGCGACGTCAGCTTCACAGCCATTCCGAAATCCCGGCCATCTCCGCCGGGGCGACGCGGCGCACGCGCCCATCGCCGAACCGCCCTGTACACCGCGGCGCGCCTGACGAAAGACGCCACGGCAAAATTCAACTTACAAACGAAACCGCGAGACAGGCAGCGACTCCCTGCTTAGGCCTCGCCGCGATGGGCCTTTTCCAGAGCGACCACTTTCATGACTTCCTCGACTGCCGCGACGAGAAGTTCATCCATCTTCCTGCGTATCTCATGGTCCGGTATATCCACTCCGGCGCGGTCAAAGTCGGCGCGTATGGTTTTAAAAATCTGGCTCGCGCTGTCTTTCTCGATTTCGGTAGCGACGAGGCGGCTTGCGTAACCTTCCGCCGCCGCGCCGGTCTTGCCGAGTTTTCCAGCGGCCCAAAGTCCGAGCCTTTTGTCGCGCCGCGCCCTCGCCTTGAATTTCAGTTCTTCGTCATGGGCGAGTTTCGCTTCGAAAGCATGCTCCCGCTCGTCGAAGGTCGTCATGATACCCCCATGGCACTGTTGCGTGTACGCGTTTAAGCAGCAACTTTGAATAATAGCAAAATTTCGCGAAAGCGCTATGCCTGACACAGCGACGTTGCAGCTCGATTTCGAGGGTTGTGCGCTTGGCAAAGCTGGCGTCGCCTCGACGGCCAAAACCAGTCGCCGAAAGTTATCCTCGGTTTAAAGTTCACTGACGGAATCGAGGTTGTCAGCCGCAAGCTCAAACTGCTGCCGCCTGACCCCTCGTGTCACCGAAGATTGAGCGAAAAGCTGGACGATCACCAGCCCCGATGTCAACATCCGCGCAACACGCTGGTCGACGTTGCCTCTAACGATAGACGAGGACGGGGATCGTGCTGTGGGTGAGGACCTTGACAGTCACGCTGCCGAGCACAATAGCGGAGATCCCGTGCCGGCCGTGCGAGGCCATGACGATCAGGTCGCAGTGTTGGTTGTTCGCGGCATCAATGATCGCCTGATACGGAAGCTCGTGCTCCACATACATCACGTCGCAGCTCACGTCCTTCGCCAATGCCGCTGTCTTCACTTGGTCGAGGCATTTGTTCGCAAATCTTTCCGTTAGCTTCTTATATCCCCATTCTTCCGGCAGTTCCATAAAACTAGCCGGTTCAATTTCGTAGAGTGTGGATAGCGATATGACTGTTATGCTTGTGACTCTGGCCTTCAGCGCCCTTGCCAAAAGGACACCATGCTCGACGGCCTTCATGGACAACTCTGAGCCATCGGTAGGGATGAGAATGTGCTTGTACATGACACTTCGCTCCGATCCTTTCATCATTTCATTCCAGAATATGCCGCCAGTGGTTAGATGCCAACGGAGGATTTATCGCAATCGCTGCTGACGAACCGATGCACACTGTCGTGGGCGCCGTCATAGTCGCGCCCGCGCAGCTCCCGCAAAGCGTGACCTTCTGCACCTGGATACTCCGACCCTTAGACCCGCTTCGAGGGACCATCGCCGGTAGCGATTCGGTCTCGGTCTTCTCGCCGACCGATCGGCTGCCGATCTGGGTCACCGTCCTTTGGTGTGCCGGAGCATCACGGCGATCGTTCGGCCTTGCCAATGCTCGTCCAAAGCGGCAATCTCAGTTTCGAAATCTGGTCATCGGGTGGATGTCGATGCTTGCCGGATCCCGTAGAAGACGAAGTATGATCGGAACATCGCCATGAGCGAACTGGAAAAGTCGCAAAATGCGGCGGGTTACTTGGCCCATTCGCGGGTAGCAAGGTTCTGGCTTAGGGAATTGCCTTATATCGTGGTGCTGGTGCTCACAATATTGGGCGTGGCCTATACCAGCGTGTCGCACCAGCCTCTCATCGGCTTTTGGGAGTTTCTTGCTGTGGCGACCGGGCTTGTCTGCGTAACCACGGGATGGCTTCATATTCACGACCCCAAAGCTCGATTTCGGATGGTTTGGACGCAAGCCTCCATTGGCTGGCTTTCTTGATTGCGATGAACATAGTGCTTTTGCCCGATGTTCAAAGAATGCTTACTGCGCCGGCGACCGGGCTAACGCTTCTGATGCTGCTGGCGCTCGGCACTTTTGTCGCGGGCGTTCATGTATCCTGGCACATCTGCGCACTCGGCATCGTCATGGCACTTTTCGTGCCGGCGTCGCATGGCTCGCAGAATCTGCTCTGTTCTTGGTCTTGGGGGTCGTAGCTCTTATCGGGATTGGCATGACGTTTTGGTGGCGCCTGAGCGGAGAGCACATCTCGACGGCGCCAGGCGAGGAATAGCCCAGCTAAAAGAGGTTCTCAAAACAATTGCGAGGTCCTGGCGCTTTGGGTGAGCTTGCCTTGGTTGCGCTCGCTGCCGACATGACGCTAGAATTTTGACCGATTGTAAGGGATTTCGTTAATGATGAGCAATATGGGGGTAGTGTCCTAAGGACACCCAATATGGAGGGAATGGGCTGGGGCATGGGTCTCGCCTCGATGTTGCAAATTCACAAGTTGGCCTATAGATTCGAAACGAGCGTGTATCCCGCAACTCCTCAATCTCGTCAAAGGCGGCGTTATGCCACTGACTTATCTGGATTCCCTGATTGGCGGCGCGCTGATTGGTCTCGCCAGCGTTCTGTTTTTGCTGTTGGATGGCCGCATCGCCGGGGTGAGCGGGATCATCGGAGGCAGTTTCCGGACTGCCAACGAAAATCAGCTGCGAAACCTGTCCTTTCTTTTTGGTCTATTTCTTGGACCAATGATTTATCATCTCGGTTTCGGCGGCTGGCCAATTGTCCATTTCCCAACCAGCCTTTGGATTCTTGCGCTTGCCGGTCTTCTCGTCGGCTTCGGCACGCGGTTTGGCTCTGGCTGCACCAGCGGTCACAGCGTGTGCGGTCTGGCGCGCCTTTCGCGAAGATCGATCATTGCGGTCGCGACATTTCTTGCCGTTGGGATAATCACCGTTGCCGCGATGAACCGCGTGGGGGATTGACGACGCCATGATCATTGTCGCACGAATTTTCGTGGCGCTCGCCGCTGGCGGGATGTTCGGCTTCGGCCTTTCTCTTTCGGGCATGCTGGATCCAGCACGCGTGCGCGGTTTTCTCGACGGTGCCGGTCATTTCGACCCTAGTCTTGCATTTGTGCTCGCCGGAGCGGTGGCGGTTTCGCGCGCCGGCTATCTGATCTCGCGGCGGCTGCACCGTCCACTCCTCGACAGCACGTTTCATCTGCCGGTGAAACAAGACATCGACCTGCCGCTCGTTGCCGGCGCCGCGATCTTCGGCATTGGCTGGGGCATGAGCGGACTTTGCCCCGGGCCGGCGATCGCCTCCCTTGCACTTGAACTCATGCCGTCATACGTCTTCGCCGCGACAATGCTTGCCGGAATGCTCATCCACGACAATTTGTCGCAAAGGCCGCGGTTGGCCGCACAACGGAATCTCGATGCGGACGCCGGTGCGTAAGCCGATTACTCCTACCCATCGAATTGAAATGTCCGTCGTCAGAGTTTTTGGCACAAGGACCGGTTTAAATTAAGAGAGTCTCTGGCTCGTCTGGTTTGTAATGTGATGCGGCTTGCGGACAGCGTAGCAAACGGCGGTAGACTCCGAATATACTAGCCCAGATGATCATTCTGCGCGCCCAGCTTCGATCGCATATGATTACACGATTTGTGTATGAGTCGTGTGAAATGAAAGTTTTGGGAGAGGCCCATTTTCGATCCAAATCTAACCCTCGCGATTGAGCAGGTTGTTGACGCCACGCGGGCTGGACCCGGCGCGAGGATGGTCGTCGAGAGCTTTTTCGACGAGCCGACTAATACGGTGAGCTATGTCATCCATGATCCGGTTACCAAGCGCGGTGCCGCGATCGACAGCGTCCTAGACTTCGACGCAGTCGCGGGCCGGACGTCGACAACCTCCGCCGACGCCATAATCGCCTATGCGGAACGCAATCGGCTGACGATCGATTGGCTTCTCGAAACGCACGCGCACGCCGATCACCTATCGGCCGCGCCATACATCCAGCAAAAACTGGGCGGGAAGCTCGCTATTGGCCGCGAGATCATCACGGTCCAGAACGTTTTCGGAAAGATCTTCAACGTCGGAACCGAGTTCGCGCGCGACGGCTCGGAATTTGACCGGCTCTTGGACGATGGCGACCGATTTTCGATTGGCGACATCCCGGCGATCGCGCTGCATGTTCCTGGCCACACGCCGGCGGACATGGCCTATGTTATCGGCGACTTCGTCTTTACCGGCGATACGCTGTTCATGCCCGACTATGGCACTGCCCGCGCCGACTTTCCCGGCGGAGACGCGCGGCAACTCTACCGATCGATCCGTCGTCTGCTGTTTATGCCTGACGAGAGCAAGCTTTTCTTATGTCACGACTACAAGGCGCCGGGGCGGGACGCGTTCGTGTGGGAAACAACGGTCGGCGCCGAGCGGACGAGAAACGTTCACGTCCATGACGGCGTGAGCGAAGAGGATTTCGTCGCCATGCGCAGGCAGCGCGACGCCACTCTGCCCTTGCCGAAACTCATCCTGCCGTCGGTGCAGGTGAACATGCGGGCTGGGCATCTTCCACCCGCGGAAGACAATGGCGTCACTTACCTCAAAGATTCCGGTGAATCTTCTCTAGGCATCCATCAAAGTAGAGGCCCATGATTAAAAATGTCGGCAGCATCGACCGCGCGGCGCGCATCATCGTCGGTAAAAACGCTCAGAGGTTCAGCCAGCCTTTCATCATCACCATGTTGGGTGTCGGCCTCGCGCTGTTTCTGATACCGCAAGTTCCGCTGGCTGCGGAAGATCATATCGCGGAAGCCATAACGCACACCAAGCAAGCCATTGACCATGGCAAGATGGGACATGCCGATGTCCTCACCACTCACGCTGAGGCCGCGCTGACCCACGCGCAGGCCGGTGAGAAGGCGAAGGCTAATCCTCACTGCAAAGAAGCGATCAAACATCTCGAACAAGCAATCGATGAGGGCAAGAAGGGCCATGCCGACGCGGCTACGACTCACGCCGAAGCCGCGCTAACGCATCTGGAACAGGTCAAGTAGATCAAAGGCAGTATTCACGAACCATCACGATCGGTGCGGTCTCGAATCTCCGCAGACCGCACCAAGAACACCTGATGGCCACAAATGGCAGCGCAGGGCTTCCCAGTCGCCCCCTTCTGGCAACGCGCGACGCCTCGGCGCATTCCGACAGCAACGGATCGCTACCCGGCGTCAACGAGATGGATCGCGGCGGCGGATAGCTTTGGCCGCCCGGTCTCTACACGATCCAAGTGTTTTTCTTTGGGCGTCGCGGGCCGATGGCCGCCAATGATTCCGGAGCGCGGGTGTTAACCTTGCGCAGTCTCGCACTTGGCCTGGGTTTTGACCTTGCCTTGCCTTGTCGGCTCTCCTCCTTTTGTCACGGCGGGCGTGTCTTTGCAGCAGAGGCACGGGTCGGCGGCTTGAATCCCGACGGGTCCGCTTCCAAGCGCACCGTTCCGCCTTGTCAGGAGAGCGGAAAGGAAGCAGGATGGGGATGAAACCTACGGCTATCTGGGGAATGTCGGTTTATTAGGTCTTAATTCTAGCGTGACGAACCTGAAACGCCAAGGGAGATATGAATGGGGAGCTTGGTCATGAAAGTTCAAGTCCCACGTCCTTTGTCCGCTCTTTCCATCGCGGCCACAATCGCATTCGCGGCGTTCGCGGCGTCCGCCCAGACTACCCCCATGATGGGAGGCGAAATGAAGGGCGAGGACATGATGAAGGGCTGCGACATGATGGGCGGCAGTCCAGAGCATATGTCGCATATGATGTCGATGATGCGCGAGAGACTTTCCCGTGCCGGAGAACGTGTCGCCACGCTCAAGGCCGATCTCAAAATCACCGAGGCGCAAATGCCGGCATGGAATAAATTCGCCGATGCGCTCCTCGCGGCGGCCAAGTCGATGGAAGAGTTGATGGAAGGCATGCACAAACAGATGATGCAGTCTGGCGGCACAGCGAGCCTTCCCGAGAAGCTCGAACGCCATGCGAAAATGGCCGCTGGACATCTCGCGAGTCTGCAGGCGATTAAGGCTGCGCTCGACCCGCTTTACGCTTCGTTCAGCGACGAACAGAAGAAAATCGCGGACGGGTTGCGAATTGGTTCCATGGGTCTGATGTGACGATCATGCGCGATATATGGGCTAAACTGCAGGTCTCTCTTATCGTGAATAGCCATGTGCTAGGACATCGGATCGGCTCCGAAGCAATCTATCAGACTGCCAGTCGCATCGAGCATTGGCGGCAACGAGAGGGAGATAATGGCTAAGAATTGGCTTGATATGGTCACGGAGCTGTCGGCCGAAGTGAAGATATTACGCACCGGGGCGCCAGACGTGATGCAAAGAGTTCTCAGCCATGGCAATGGCGGCCTCGGGACCGGAAGCGCTCGACAGCAAGACCAAGGAATTGATCGCGCTTGCCATTTCGGTCGCCGTCAGATGCGATCCCTGCATCGCGTTTCACGCGCAGGCCGCCGTAAGGCAAGGAGCTTCCCGCGACGAGGTCATGGAAGCGATGGGAATGGCGATCTATATGGGTGCCGGACCCTCGGTCATGTATGCCTCACAAGCTATCGAAGCTTACGACCAGTTTAAACGCCAGGCGGCCGCAAGCGGCGCCTGACCTGGTGCCAAACCCCAGAGAAATATATGAAACATTTTGAATAAATTCGGAATCAACCTTTTTCGGTAATCGGCGCTGGCCTTTTGCTAGTGCCGCGTCGACCCGTTCGTGACCGAGGATGCCCCCGGGCGCGCATGACGGGACATTACCTTTGAGGATGGGGAGGTCGGTCCGAAATCGAGCTGGGATCGTGAAAATGCAGTCATCCCGTGGTTACGCCGACAAGTCCGGTCGCCACAGCAAGAAATTCCCAATAGCCGATAGGCTGCTACCGCCTGATCATCCGACGCGGTGACATCAAAATCCTGCTTGTGGTGAAAGGGTTCGATGGGGGCTAGGAACGAAACGGTCGGCTTGTCGCTATGGGGCTAGATCCAGCGCCGGACCTTGGCTTTGTAGTGCAAATATTTGTCGCCAAATTTCTTTTCGAGATAGGATTCTTCCGGTTCGATCACGCCTTTTTGCAGAATAATTGCAAGTGGCAGGACGAAAACCAAAATCCATAACGAATTTGCGCGAAAAGCAACGCCGGCGCAAAGTAGAAGCATGGCGAGATAAATGGGATTTCGACTCTTTCGAAAGACCCCCGAGGTTTACAATCTCGGTCGAGGGTTTGCGGACATCTAAGGGCGTATTCGCCGCAAACATCTCCCGGATCGCCGAAATTCCGAGGGCAATGGCGCCGAGGGTGATCAGAATACCGAGCGGCGCAGCAAGCGCGCTCGGCAATAAGCTCGCGGGCCAGAAAAAATTCAACACCACTCCCAGCGCGATCGTCGCGGCCAAGATCAAAGGTGGCAGGGTGATCACATCGGGTCTGTCCGGTCGGTTGTCTTGCATCGCTTTCTCCCCAGTGCGGCGCCCGCCCGTCACATTATGGGTACTAGTTCGTTGCAGGCTCCACCGAGGCGACCTTGAAGGTGTGTATCTCATCATGATGGTCCCGGATCGAGACATATTCGGCGAGCTTGAACGCATGTGCGCCGAACCTATAGCCCGCTTCGTCGTTGTCTCCGGTAGCTTCGTAGTGAAACACCCAACGTGCATGCTCCGATCCACCGGGCTTGTGAACAAGGCGGCCATTCTCGTCCTGTTCGCCGTCCCAAAATCGGTGGACGCGGCAATGCTCGCGGTACTCCTGCCACAGGGACGAATCGATGTGGCCAGCGGCGTCGAGCGGAGCCACGAACTCGTAGCCGCGGCGGGCGGAACCCTCTGGAAACTCCTTCGATCGGGCGAGATTGAGCCTAATGCGCTTTAGCACGTGTGGCAATGTCATCGGAGATCTCCTTTGGCCGAGGGTCCAAGCTGCGTTTAATACGACAGATGGGCACCCTCATCGATCTCAGAAGAGACCGCTGTCCACCTTGGATCAATGAACGAAAGCCCCTCATCACTGTTCCGGCGTGCCCGCGTTTCAGGCGACTCAATGTCAAAACGGTTCTTTAAATGGCCGCAGGTCGAGCTCGTGAGTCCAGGCACTTGTGGATTGACGATGCAGCGCCCAATAGGCATCGGCGATGGCGTCGACGGCGAGCAGGCCCTCCTCGCCTTTCGAGCGAACATAGTCGGAGAAGTTGGTGGCCGCGTATTCGCCCTGGATGACGCCGTCTATGACAATATGCGCGACATGGACGCCCTGCGGTCCAAATTCACGCGCCAACCCCTGCGCCACGGCGCGTAGCGCCGCTTTGGCGGAGGCGAAGGCAAGGAATGGCGGACGCGCGCGAAGCGAGGCGGTCGCACCGGTGAAGAGTATGGTTCCTCTTTGGCGAGGCATAAGTCGGCGGACGGCTTCGAGGCCCACCAGAAATCCTCCCAGGGCGTTCTGCCGCCACAAATCTTCGAAAAGTTTTGCCCTCGTTTCGAGAGCGGGCGCAGCGAAGTTGTTGCCAACATTATAAACGACGAGTTCGAGATCGTTCTCTCCGGCGGCTTCATCGAATAGCGCAATGACATCCGCCTCGCGAGAAGCATCCGCTACCTTGACCACGACGCTGCCGCCGGTAGAACGAATGCTGGCGGCAGCCGCATGTAGCCGCTGCTCGGTGCGGCCGGCGATGACAATGCGCAAGTCTTCCCGCGCGAAACGCCGGGCCACCCCTGCGCCGAGTCCAGTTTCCGCCCCGACGCCTACAACGAGTGCTGTGCCTTGGCTCAAACAGCTCGCCTTCGCCCCGGCCCAAGCTGATCGCATGCGGGACGGCAGCCAGTGGGTTCCTTTCGCGCTGCGTTCATGCGTGACCGAAGACGAGAATGAAGTTGTTGACGGGCATATCTATGATTTTCTTCAAAGCGACGCCATGCTTGTTTGCAGCTTTTTCGAGGTCTCTCACGTCTTTGAGGCCCCATTCAGGAACCTGGGCGGCGCGAATTTCCTTATCGAAGGCTTCATTGGACTGTGTCGTGTATTTCCCCTCGACCTTGAACGGTCCATAGATCGCAACTATGCCGTCTTTGGTCAGAACGCGGGCCGCCACTTGCGCGATGCCATCGGCGATATTGACCGGCGCGACCTGGAACAAATTGACGACGAATATCGCGTCATAGAGCCGATCCTTCGGGTCGGGCCAAGTCTCGGGTGCGGTCAGATCGATCTTTATCGGATCGGCAACATTGGCGTTGCCATGCTCAGTTCGTTTCTGCTTGATCGTCTCGAACACATCGAGGTTATAGTCGGAAGGCTGGAACCGCAATTGCGGAAAGTGGGGCGCAAAATAGTTGATATGGTTGCCAGAGCCACTTGCGAGTTCGAGAACATTCCCGCTTTTTGGGAATATCTCTTTAAAAACTTTGAGAATCGGATCGCGGTTTCGATCGCCCGCCCAGGTGACATAAGGGCTAAGCGGATAAGGGTCGATGGGCGGGCGGTCCAGGGCTAGGTTTGCGGACATTTGTTCCTCCACTGTTTGGCTCCTTCGAGCCAAGTCCTCTTCGGGGATCGGATTGACGGCATAGGCGGCAGGAAAATCGCGAGCATTTATTTCATATCCCCGCACTATGATCTGCTAAGAAACACGGCCATGCCAATTAGCAGAACTGAGATGATTGCAAACCCTATCAGTTCCGGGGTAAGTGCGGACATTAGCTCCTCCTCCTTGGCTGCTTCGAGCCAAGTCCTGCTCTTCCGGCAGCACAGCCCCCGCCGTAATTCGAATTTGTAAAATGTAACCGTTGGTCAGTAAACTGCATAGTTTTCATGAAAGCGTTCAAAAAATTCATCAGCGTCGCAAATCCAGGCCAGGAGTCCCTTCATGCCGTACTGTGGATGGTTCACCCAGGAACAAGCATCGGTATGACAAATGACGAAAAGGAATTTCGACCTGAATCTGCTCCACGCATTCAAGTTACTCATGGAAGAGCGGAGCGTATCACGAGCTGCGGAAAAGTTGTTCATCAGCCAATCGGCTATGAGCCACATTTTGCAAAGACTCCGTAGCCAGCTCGATGATCCCGTCTTGGTAAAAACCGCCGCCGGAATGAAACCAACCCTCCGGGCTCAGGCACTATTGGAACCGATCAAAACAGTCTTGAATGAAGTCGAACAGATAATTCGGAGTCCGGAAGAGTTTTCGCCCACGACTAGTCAAAGACGATTTGTGATTGCGACCAGCGACTATGTCGAGTTCACTCTTTTGCCGAAACTGGTCGAGTCAATTAATAAGGATGGGTCAAATATTGAAATTCACGTTAAGCGACCAATTAAAAAGTTACCAGAAACAGCATTCGAAGAAGATGAGATCGATGTTGTTATTGGCTTTGATGCGATCTTCAATCTTCCATTGTATATTCGCCACGAAAAACTCTTCAACGACAAAATTGTTTGCATTACAAGAAAAGAACATCCGCGTATTATCGGAAATGAAGTTTCGTTTGAACAATTTATTGCAAGCAGACACATGCTGATATCCCCCACTGGAACCGGAACGGGTTTGATTGACGACTATCTGTCGGCGCGAGGGTTGGCCAGAAAGATATCTCTCGTCATTCCGAATTTTCTGCCCGCACCATGGATCGTTGCGAACACCGACCTGCTGCTTTCGCTCCCATTGAGGATTGCAGAACAATTTGTCCGTCTCGCCCCGCTCAAAATACTACAGATTCCAATCGACTTACCGACATATAATCTGATTATGATATGGCATCCTCGAGAGGAAAAAGAGCCAGCCCATCAGTGGCTACGACGAGAAATCCTCAAAATCTGCTGCAAAATGACTAAGGAACTTCGCCAATTCACGTGCCCCGGCGACGTGACCCGATCCCAAGGTTAGGCCATGTTGACGGTTATTCAGCGCGCCCTGAACAGGGCAACATTTCACCACATGAAGGGCACGAACTTCATTCGATCGCATTCGATTGCAGCATGGCTGCGCTCGATTAATTCGATTCTCCGTACAGGGAGGCGCGGACGGCCTCTTCACGCAAAAGTGTCCGCTAGCGTATTGGGCGCTATGATACCTCCCTGGTTGTCGCGCGCAATTTGCCATCATCATCGAGGCTGCCTCGCTCGTAGCTGTCACCCTCGAGTGTCTGGCCAGGATCTGGGTCGAGGGCGAATTTCCAGGGCAGCAGCACTTGCGCTCGCGCACCGCGCGGTGGGGTACATCACCGGCATCATCGATCTCCTCGCCGTGCTGCCATTCTGGTTCGCCTTCGCGGTCCCCGCCAACCTGCGCGTGCTGTGGTGCTGCGGATCGTGTGGTTTGGAAGAGACCGCGTTTCAGTCGAGAGCAGTCAGCTTTCCATTTGCCCCAGCTCTGAGCCTATCTGATGCAAGCGGGAAATACTAACGTGAATTTCAGTGCCAAATGTCAACCTATCGACTTGAAAAATTGTTCTGCCCCCGCTCAATCGCGATTGTCGGCGCGAGTCCGCGTGAGCGGTCACTGGGCCGCTCGATCGCCCGTAATCTGCGCGCCGGCGGCTTCGGTGGTTCACTTCATATCGTCAATCCAAATTACGAATACATCGACGGCTTGCCGATGGTCAATTCCGTCGAGGCGATTGCCGAGGTGCCCGACATTGTCGTGATCGCAGCGCCCCCGGCGGCGGTACCCGAGATCGTCGCGGCGGCGGGTGCGAAGGGTGCAGCGGCAGCGATCATTATCACCGCGGGGCTGAGTCACGGCACCAACTCGTTCGCCGACGCCGCGAAGCAAGCCGCGCGGACGCACGGCCTGAGGCTTGTCGGCCCCAACTGCCTCGGCGTGACGGTCCCCTCCGCCAGGTTCAACGCCAGCTTCGCGGCCCACATGCCGCCCGCTGGCGACCTCGCCCTGATCTCCCAATCTGGCGCCATCGTCGCCGGATTGGCCGAATGGGGGACGCAGCATTCAATCGGGTTCTCAGCACTGGTGTCGATCGGCGATCAAGTCGACGTCGATTTCGGCGATCTGCTCGATTTGTTCGCAATGGACCGAGCTACGCGCGCGATCCTCCTCTACGTCGAGTCCATAAAAGACGCGCGAAAATTCATGTCGGCGGCCCGCGGAGCCGCGCGCACCAGGCCCGTTGTCGTGATCAAATCGGGCCGCCATGCCCAAGCGGCCAAGGCGGCCGCCACCCATACCGGAGCGCTTGCCGGCTCGGATGCAGTCTACGATGCGGCCTTCCGTCGTGCCGGCCTGCTCCGCGTCCGCGACCTCGAGGAGCTGTTCGACGCGGCCGAGACGCTCGGCCGGCTACAGCCGTATTCCGGCAGACGGCTCGCCATATTGACCAATGGCGGTGGCATCGGCGTGCTTGCGGTCGATCGCCTGGTCGATCTCGGCGGCGCGGTCGCGGAACTTTCCCCCGAGACCCGAGCGCGATTGTCATCAAGGAGCTTTATCCCGACGGCGTTCCTGACCAAGCCTCTGAACCCAACGCGAGTTTATGCCGGCAGGTCAGTGCGAAGCTCAAGGAAGCCAAGTTGCCGAACGTTTCGGACGATACGATTTTGAGAGCCGCCGGGCGGCGCAAATAACGCAAATAACGCAAGTACGGCATTGCGGTATTTGCCGTATTTGCGGAATGCAAAATCACCTCGCGAACCCTACTCATTTCGCCATCGCTCGCGAATATGCGGACATGGCCGCCGGGACCATCCCGGCCCGACAATGGCGAAATGAAGATGAATACACCGCTGGCCTACACCGTCGCCGAGGCGTGCGCCGTCGCGTGCACCGGGCGGACGGCTCTCTACGAGGCGATCAAGTTGGGCGAGCTGCGCGCCGTCAAGCGCGGTCGCCGCACCCTTGTGCTCGCGGGCGACCTGCGTGCTTGGATTGAACAACTCCCGGCAATCGAGGTGAAGCCCGCCGGCCAAACGAACAAGCAACAATCGCGCGGCGAGGCCCGCGATGACCGCTGAGACCATTGCCAAGGCCCTCGGCGGGCGGAAGGCGGGCGGCGGTTGGATAGCGCGCTGCCCGGCCCATGACGATCGCGACCCGAGCCTGTCGATCCGCGATGTGAACGACGGCAAGGTGCTGGTCCGCTGCCATGCGGGCTGCGACCAACGGCGGGTAATCGCGGCCCTCCGCTCGCGCGGGCTGTGGGAGGAGAACGGCCACTGCCGGCTCACGCGCGCCGCGTCACGTGTCGCTGCAAACGACCGATCGGATCACGACGACGCCAAGCGCACCGAGGCCGCGCTCGCCATCTGGCAGTCTGCGACGCCGGCAGACGGCACGCCGGTCGAGACCTATCTCGCCTCGCGCGGCCTGCATGTTCCGCCGCCGACGACGCTCCGCTTCCATGCCGGGCTCAAACATCCTTCGGGTGGCATCTGGCCGGCGATGGTCGCGCTGGTGGTGCGCGGCAGCGACGGCGCGCCATTGGCGATCCACCGCACCTTTATGTCCAGCGACGGCACCAGCAAGGCTCCGGTCGAATCGGCGAAGATGATGCTTGGCCCTTGTCGTGGGGGCGCGGTGCGGCTTGGTCCGATCACGGATCGGCTGTTGGTCGCGGAGGGCATCGAAAACGCGCTCTCGGCCATGCAGGCGACCGGACAAGCGGCATGGGCCGCACTCTCGACATCCGGGCTGCGCACGCTCGAATTGCCGGTGGAGGCTCGCGATGTCGTTGTGCTTGCCGATGGCGACGAGCCCGGCGAGACGGCAGCGCACGACGCGGCGCGGCGCTGGAAACGAGGAGGGCGGCGCGTTCGCATCGCCCGCCCACCGCGAGGGTTTGATTTCAACGACGTGCTTTTGGGCCGCACCTTCGGCCACGTGGAGGGAGCGGCATGACCTCCGGGACCGAGAACCAGATCGTCAACGCGATCGATAGCGCCGAGGAAATTCGCGATCCGCCCATCGCCGAGACACTGGGCCAAAAGCCGCGGCTGCTGATCGAGGACTGCAACCCTGATCGCACCGTCGCGGCGCTGCGGGACACCCTCTCTGCGGCTGGCGGGCTTTATGACCGGGGCATTCCAGTTCGTCTCGCCTTCGACCAAATACAGCGAGGCGCCGTCGCGCAGGTGATGACACCTGATGCCCTTGTGCTGATGGCGCACGCGGTCTGCCGGCCCTACGTGCTGAAGGCGAAGCCGGATGGCACCCGACTGCCGCGCTCGTTCGCGGTCATGTATCTCGACTGGCGCGGCGAATGGCGGCTGGCCTCGCTCAACGGCATTGCGTCGGCGCCGTTGTTGCAGGACGACGGCACGGTCAACAGCGCCGAGGGCCACGATCCGGTTTCAGGGATGTGGTGCGAGAACCTGCCGAATCTCGCTGGGTTCGTTTCGGCGCGGCCAACTAAAGATGACGCAGCGGCGGCGCTTCGGCTGATCCGCGAGACATTCAAGACGTTCTGCTTCGCCGATGCCGAGACCATGGACGATGCCGCCGGTGGCGTGGCCACGGTGGACACGAGCAAGGCCCCGGGCAGGGACGAGTCCTCATTTCTGGTCGCATTGTTGACTGCTGTGTGTCGGCCGAGCCTGCACCTTGCTCCAGGCGTGCTGCTGCGGGCGCCGCCCATGTCGGGCGCTGGCGCCGGCAAGGACCTGCTCGCCCGCTGCATCTGCATCATCGCGTTCGGGCGCGAGCCGCACGCCGTGACGGCGGGTGCAACGGCAGACGAACTGGAGAAGCGGATCGCCGCCGAATTGATCGAGGGCAGTCCGGCCTTATTCCTCGATAACCTGAACAACACCGCTTTCAAGTCCAATCTGCTCGCGAGCGCGATCACGGAACGGCCGGCACGTGTGCGGCTGCTCGGCAAGTCGCAGATGGTGCCGTTAAATGCATCTGCCTTTGTGATCCTGACCGGCAATGGCCTCACCCTCTCGGAAGACCTGGCGCGCCGCTTCGTTGCGGTGGATTTCGATCCGCGCACCGAGGACCCGGAGGCGCGACCGTTCACGACCGACATCCGTGTCGAGGTGACGGACCGGCGCACGGAGCTGCTGGCAGCGTTGCTTACAATTTGGCGGTGGGGGAGGGTCGCGGCCGACATCAAGCCCGGCCTCGCGCTCGGCAGCTTCGGACAATGGTGCGGGTGGGTACGTGATCCGCTGCTCGCTCTTGGCTGTCAGGACCCGGCCGAGCGGGTGAGCGAGGCGAAGGAGCGTGACGGGCGCCGACAGGCGGTCGCCGACCTGTTTGCGACCTGGTGGGAGAAGCACCATGAACGGCCGATAGCCGTCCGCCAACTCCATGACGATGTGAAGCAGGCGGCGGACCCGCAGGGACGCGGGCGAACCGATGCACACTGTCGTGGGCGCCGTCATAGTCGCGCCCGCGCAGCTCCCGCAAAGCGTGACCTTCTGCACCTGGATACTCCGACCCTTAGACCCGCTTCGAGGGACCATCGCCGGTAGCGATTCGGTCTCGGTCTTCTCGCCGACCGATCGGCTGCCGATCTGGGTCACCGTCCTTTGGTGTGCCGGAGCATCACGGCGATCGTTCGGCCTTGCCAATGCTCGTCCAAAGCGGCAATCTCAGTTTCGAAATCTGGTCATCGGGTGGATGTCGATGCTTGCCGGATCCCGTAGAAGACGAAGTATGATCGGAACATCGCCATGAGCGAACTGGAAAAGTCGCAAAATGCGGCGGGTTACTTGGCCCATTCGCGGGTAGCAAGGTTCTGGCTTAGGGAATTGCCTTATATCGTGGTGCTGGTGCTCACAATATTGGGCGTGGCCTATACCAGCGTGTCGCACCAGCCTCTCATCGGCTTTTGGGAGTTTCTTGCTGTGGCGACCGGGCTTGTCTGCGTAACCACGGGATGGCTTCATATTCACGACCCCAAAGCTCGATTTCGGATGGTTTGGACGCAAGCCCTCCATTGGCTGGCTTTCTTGATTGCGATGAACATAGTGCTTTTGCCCGATGTTCAAATAATGCTTACTGCGCCCGCGACCGGGCTAACGCTTCTGATGCTGCTGGCGCTTGGCACTTTTGTCGCGGGCGTTCATGTATCCTGGCACATCTGCGCACTCGGCATCGCCATGGCACTTTTCGTGCCGGCGATCGCATGGCTCGCAGAATCTGCTCTGTTCTTGGTCTTGGGGGTCGTAGCTCTTATCGGGATTGGCATGACGTTTTGGTGGCGCCTGAGCGGTGGGCACACCTCGACGGCGCCAGGCGAAGAATCGCCCGGCTAGAGGACGTCCTCAAAACACGCGGCGCTCATGAAATACCTTATGTCAGGGCGCGAATGAAGTGCGGGCACTGCGCCGATCCGCCTCGACCTCTACAGTGGCACGGTGGCCACTTTCGACGTCGTCGAGGTCATGCGTCCCCATTTGGAAGGCAAGTTCTGCATCTGCGTAAGTAGTCGCTGTTGCGCGGCGAAATGCGACGCGAATTGATCCCGACGGTCTTTCACGTAGAGTTCCTCGGGTGCGTATGATCGCGGACGTTCGGGCGGGATAATCTTGCCGACACGACAACACGCCTCCAATTCATCCGGCATCGAGCTCGGCTTGCGCGAGAACTGGCGGCAGTTCTCGCTGCTCGTCCTCATCAATGCGTTCGTCGGCGGCATGGTGGGGCTGGAGCGGACCGTGGTCCCGCTTATCGGCTCGGAAGTATTCAAGATTGCTTCGACCACGATCATTGTCTCCTTCATCGTGAGCTTCGGCATCGTCAAGGCGGTCGCGAATTTGGTTTCTGGACACTTCGCCGATGTCTACGGCCGCAAACATGTGCTGGTCCTCGGCTGGCTGGTCGGGCTGCCGGTTCCTTTCATGATCGCCTGGGGACCGAGCTGGGGTGGGTGATCGCGGGCGAATGCGCTTCTGGGCGTCAACCAGGGCCTTGCCTGGTCGATGACCGTCATCATGAAGGTCGACCTCGTCGGTCCTAAGTCGCGGGGGCTTGCGGTCGGCCTGAACGAGTTTGCCGGATATCTCTCCGTCGGCGTCACGGCCTTCCTCACCGGCTATCTTGCCGAACGCTATGGCCTGCGGCCGGAGCCCTTCTACCTCGGGATCGCTATTGAGCTACGCAATCCTGACGCATCTGGTCAAAACCTGGTTCGTCCGCCGATGGGGCGTGTAAATTCTGGTCAGGAAATGACCAATGCAGGCGAAGTTGCCTCACGCGCGATCACCGAAGCGCCCGCTTCATCTAAAATCCCATCTCAGAATTATCGCGGGTTTAAAGATGATGGACCCGCTTGGTCTCCGCTGGTAAATCAGTCAGGGCGGCGGACAAGGTTGAATCTCGTTACCGCTATGACCGGTGAGGCTAACTCACTAGGAACGTTGTCATGCCTCAGCGGACGGTGGAACACGTAGAGGGGCAGCAGGATGAATAGTGGCAACAACGACACGAGGCGCCGCAGGATGAATAGTGGCAACAACGACACGAGGCGCCGCCGAACGGTGCCGAAGAATGACGCAGCGGCGCCTGCCTCGGCAGAGAAAACCGGAAAGTCCAAGCCAAAGGTACACAGAGACAAGCCCGCCAGCAAGGATGTGCGAGGCGCCGGTGCCAAGCAACCATCCAAGGCCCGTCAGGGGATCACGAACAAGTCCAGTTGGAGCGCCGCCAAGCCTGCCAAGCCTACGGCCGCGAAGAGGCCGCCGGTCCGCCTATCCCGCAAGCATGGGGCCTCCCGCCGCGCTGTCGATTCTCGCAAGCGTGACAGCATGGCAACGCCGCTGCTCGCCGCGATTGTCCAATCGTCGGAAGCGGCGGTCATCGGCACGACGCTGGATGGGATCGTGACGAGCTGGAACCAAAGCGCAGAAAGGATATTCGGCCTCACCACGTCCGAAATGGTCGGCAGGCCAATACATATCATCACGGCGCCAAGCAATCCAAAAGAGATGGGGCAGATCCTGGACCGCATTCGCCGCGGGGAGTGCGTCGAGCACTACGAGACGGACCGGCTGCGAAAGAATGGCCGCATCGTTCAGATCTCGCTCACCGTGTCACCTATCCATGACGAGATAGGGCGCATTGTTGGTGCGTCTCAGATCGCGCAAGACATTACGGGCCGGAGGAACACAGAAGCGCAATTCCAAGCGAAACCGGACCAGTTCGAAATACTCGCGCATGCCTTGGATCAGGTGCCAGCGATGGTACGCAAACTCGATGGTGAAATCATGCTCTGGGGTCACGGCCTTCAGGCGCTTTATGGCTGGCCGGCAGAAAAGGCTGTCGGAAGCATCTCCCATGAACTCCTCGCGACTGAGTTTCCGGTGCCTTTGCCGGCAATTCAGGCTGAGCTGCTGGAAACAGGACTATGGCAGGGTGAACTCGTGCGCACTCATCTCGATGGCCGCCTAGTGATAGTGGCAAGCCGATGGGCATTGTACCGGCGTGATGGTGGCGATCCGGTATCGGTCCTGGAGTTCGACTCGGATGTGACGGAGACAAAACGCGCGCAATCGATGCTTCAGGAGCGAGAGGCACGGCTCCGCTCCATTCTTGAGACCGCCCCCGACGCGATCATCGCGATCGACGAGCGCGGCATTATCCAGTATTTCAGCAAATCCGCAGAAAAGCTGTTCGGCTACGCTCCCGGAGAGGTAATCGGGCGCAACGTCAAGATGCTCATGCCCGCGCCGCATCGCGAGAACCATGATGGTTACTTGGCCCGATACCTACGGACCGGCGAGAAGCGCATCATCGGCATTGGCCGGCAGGTGGAGGCGCAGCGCAAGGATGGTGCCATCTTCCCGATGGAACTCGCCGTTGGCGAAGTGAAGCTCGGCGGGACTCATATATTCACCGGCTTCATCCGCGACCTGACGGCGCGCATCAAGATGGAGCAGGATCTTCGGCGGGCGCAGAAGATGGAGGCCATCGGCCAGCTCACCGGCGGCGTCGCTCACGACTTCAACAACCTTCTGACCGTGATCTCTGGCAATCTCGAGATGCTGGAGCGTCGGATCAATGATCCGGAGCATCGCGAAATGCTCAATGAAGCGCAGGAGGCGTCCAAGCTTGGCGCCGAACTCGCCAAACGACTGCTCGCCTTCGGGCGCCGCCAATCGCTCAACCCAAAGCCGACCGAACTTAATGCGCTTGCCGGTGGCATGGTCGAACTGCTGCGGCGCATTCTCGGCGAGACAACGACGATCGAGACCCGCCTTGCGGAGGAGCTGCCCATGATCATCGCCGATCCCGGCCAAGTCGAGAACGCGCTCTTGAATTTGGCGATCAACGCGCGCGACGCGATGCTGAACGGGGGACAACTTGTTATCGAGACGGCCCGGGCAGAGATCGATGAGGACTATGCCGCCGCCGGCGCCGATGTGGTGCCCGGCCGGTATATCACTCTCGCGGTGACCGATACCGGCACTGGTATGACCCCGGAAGTACGGCAGCGCGCCTTCGAACCTTTCTATACGACGAAGGGAGCTGGCGTGGGCAGCGGGCTCGGCTTGAGCATGGTTTATGGCTTCGTGAAACAATCTGGCGGCCATGTCCAGCTCTACAGTGAACTTGGGCATGGTACGACCGTGCGGCTATATCTACCGGAGCACGCCGGCTCGAACGCGGCGGAACAGCGGGCCGCCGTTTCGATTGCGCGTGTAGCATTGGGGGAGGCGATTCTCGTTGTCGAGGATGATCAGCGTGTGCGCCGGGTTTCGGTTCGCAGGCTGAAAGAGCTTGGTTATGCCGTTATTGAGGCGGATTGCGGCCCCGCTGCACTGCTTGTGCTCGATCGTGAAGAACCGATCGACGTGCTCTTTACCGACATTGTGATGCCCGGCGGCATGACGGGGCTCGATCTTGCGCATGAGGCGCGGCGGCGGCGCCCCGAGCTAAAAATTCTATTTACCTCCGGTTACGCTGAGCCTGCGGCGCTCAAGGTCGGCATGCTAACGACGAATGTGAGCTGGCTCGGCAAGCCCCATAGCACCAACGAACTTGGCGCCAAGCTACGCGAGCTGCTTGCGCACTGAGCACCGGCGACAGCATTCAGTTCAGTCAACCGTCACGGCCGCGGCGAAAACATAGCCGGAACCACGAACCGTCTTGATCAGGCTGGGGTTACTAGGATCAACTTCGATCTTCTTGCGCAACCGCATCACCTGGGTGTCGACACCCCGCTCGTAAGCAGCCCATTCCCGGCCCTTGACGAGATCGATCAGCTGATCCCGATTCAGCACGCGATTGGGATGGCGGACGAAGGAGCATAACAGCTCGAATTCTCCGGCGGTGAGGGGCACGAGGTCGCCAGGCTGCCGTCGCAGCTCGCGTCTGAGCACGTCGAGCCGCCAGCCTTCGAAGACGAGAACCTCGCTGGTGTTCCCACTGGCGGCCGGGGCGGGCGCAGGCGCAGCAGGTGCGGCGCGCGGACCTGCCCTGCGCATGACAGTCCGGATGCGCGCAAGGACCTCCCGCAGTTCGAATGGCTTGGGGATGTAGTCGTCCGCCCCGGTCTCGAGTCCAACCACGCGGTCGATCAAATCGCCCTTTCCGGTCAACATGATGATCGGGATTTCGGAGTGCTGCCGGATATAACGGGCTAGGGAAAGCCCGTCCTCGCCCGGCATCATCAGATCGAGCAGCACGAGATGGATCACCTCGCGCGCGAGCACGGCGCGCACGCCAGCACCGTCCCCGGCATCGCTCACCTTGAAGCCCTCCTCGACGAGATAACGCCGCAGCATGTTCCGGATGCCGGGCTCGTCATCCACGATCAGGACATGAAGGGGGTCAGTCATCCAAGGGCCGGGATCGAGCCCTACCCGGGGGAAAAGCGAGCATGTTCAACCTGTCACAAAGCGTCACATTTCACCTCCTTCAGACATCAAAAGCCGTGGCTTCTGGCATCAACCGGTGACATGGCTTCTGTAAACCTAGTCCTCGTCGGACCGATTCGAGGCCCGCCATCATGAGGGGAGATTGAGCGATGGATGCACAAGCCATTTCTAAGGCCACCGCCAAGAATGGTCTAGCGCGACTCGCTGCCTCTGGGGGCCTGGGCCGCCAAAGGACTGGCGCTCTCGTGGCCATCAACTCGCTCGAGAGAAAGGTTCCCGGCGAGACGGGCGACACGACGAACAACGCCCGCCGGTGTCGCCGGTTGGAGGGAGTGGAAACCATGATCAGGTCGCGCAACGCTATCGGGAAACAAGCACTTAGGTATGCCATGGCGGGCATTGCGGTCTCCTGTCTCGGTGCGGCGGGGTTTGCAGCGCCGATGATGATCACCCCGAAGGTTTTTAGCCCTTCGCAGCGGACCGCCAAAACGAAAACAGTCTATGCGCCGCTTGGTAAGGGCCCGGCGTTCCAGCTTGGCCGCGCGGCAGCGGGCGAGGATGAGGATTGCGTAAGAGTCACACGCATGGCGGGTCCCGACGGGCGGGTCTATGTCACACGCGGCTTAATCTGCCAGGAATAATGCAGCAAGGCGGGGACTGCGTGGAAGAGTGGATGTGCCAATGACACGGAGTGACATCGCCGACTATCTCGGCCTCACGATCGAAAGCATATCCCAGCGACGAACGTCCAAACAAATACAAGCAGCTAAACGAGAACGGTAATGAAAGAAACCCGCCTGCGGCGGCCCTCGGCCACCAACTGCTCGAAGGATGCGATCGAAGCGGCAAACGTGGAAACGCCTCAGAAGGCTTCCTCCGGCTTGCCGGCGCGGCGCGCGCTCGTCGTGGGAGCGGATTCTGCAACGCTACAGCTGTGTCGTGATGCCCTCGAGAGTTCTGGGTTCGCCGCCGACGCCGTGGATAGCGGCATTGCCGCGGTTGTTGCCGCGCGCGAAAGCCCTCCCGATCTCGTTCTCGTGGATGTGCAGCTTCGCGACGTTCCTGGCCGCGAGGCGATGAGATGGCTCCGATCTAACCCAGCGCTGCAATCAACGCCAATTATTTTCCTCACCACAAACGCTGAAGATGACGTGGTGCCGACCCTTGCTCGGCAATATGCCTCGCTGCCGAAACCGGTATCGCCCGCAGCGATCCGGCGCACGATTCGCGAAGTTCTCAATTGAAACCAAAAGCCAACGTCTGGACCCCGAAATGACCCCTAAATGCGATAATACCGTTGCCCACATTATCGACGTAGCGTGCCGCGAGCTCACTAAAATAGCTGACATGCTGGCAGGCTACCCCCAGCTCCACGACACCGTCGCCTCCCTGAGAGAGGTGCTGGCGATCCTCGAGGTGCAGGGCGCCAAGTTCGATCGCGACCCCTATTCCGGCCCGGCGCGCGACTATGACAAGTGGTAAATCAACCTGCCATGATCAAAACGAGCATGGAAGGTCGCTATAATTAGCACGTCTCCTGGGCCGGCCGACGTCCCCCGGTGCCGCGGGTCACGTGGACGGTGCGTAGGACGTGTGGGCATGGCAAAATACGAAGACACCCCCGGGTATAAAGCCGTTGAACTTCGGGTGCGGCCAGACCATTCTGATCGAAAGCGAATGGATCAACGACAAACTATCGCCAATCCTCGCTTGCGGCACCGCACAAGGATAAACTTTATCGCGCTCCCTTCGGTGGTGCGCCAGGCTTGATGTCTATAGTCTTGGCGCTTTTCGCGACTTCCGCGGGCTTCTTGATGTTGAGGTGGAGAACTCCCTTGTCAAAGTGAGCCTCGACAGCTCCATCCTCCGGTTTGAAGGGTAGGGACATCGACCGGTAAAATGAGCCGTAACTACGCTCCTCCACGTGCCAGTCTTTTTCGTCCTTCTTGGTCTCCCCCTTTTTCTCGCCGGAGATCACCAGCCGGTTGCCATCCAGGCTGACCTTGATATCTTTCTCGTCAACACCTGGGAGTTCGGCGCTTACTTCAATAGCGTCTTTGGTTTCGGCCACATCGATCGTCGGCACGCCTGCCCCAACGTTCAACGAAGGCAAATTCCGATCGAACACGCGGAACATGTCTTCCATCTCGCGCCGGAGTGATCTGAATGGGTCGTACATTAGGTCGTGGTTGCGAGACCACAAACTCGGTAGTTTCATTGACGCACTCCATCCCTGGTCTAACTGTGGGCACCCAATTTCAATTGTACGCCAGCATCATACGCAATAAAACGGCCGACGTCAGAAAATGTCGCCGATCCGCCGATTATGCGGGTCGATCCGAACGTGCCAGTCGAGGACACGGTCGGAGCCATCGCCGAAACGGTGAAGGCCGGTACCGCTATATCGGGCTTTCTGAGGTCGCGGCGACGATCCGCAGGGCGGGCCGTGCATCCGATCGCCGACCTGCAGATCGAATATTCCCTAATCTCTCGCGGATTCCATCCTTCCGGCGCGCCGTGCGCTTGGCGCCGCGCCGGAGTTGAGATACCGGACCACCAGATTTCGCATAGTGGCCGCTCGGTATGAGGCGCCATCGCGGCGAAGCCGACGGAGCAACGTTGTTACGACATCCGCTGTGGTGATCCAACATGGAACAGCAGGCCTGCTTCGACCAAAGCGACGTCTTCGCTTTCCTGGCCGACCCCGCGACCCATGAGCTTCGCGAGCCCATCATTCGCATCGACACGCATGGCGCCGCGGTGTTCCTCGCTGGCAAGAATGTCTACAAGGTCAAAAGGGCGGTGCGGTTTCCTTTCATGGACGTCTCGACTCTCGACAAGCGGCGCCGGGCTTGCGAGCGCGAGCTTGCCGTCAACAGAGTCGATGCCCCGGGCCTTTACCTAGGCGTCGTTCCGATTTCGAAACACGGTTTCCACTTGAAGTTCGGCCGCGGAGGCACGATCGTCGAATGGGCGGTCCATCTGCGCCGCTTTGACGAAAACCGCACGCTCGACCGGGTCGCCAAGCGAAACGAGCTCAGTCTAGAAATCATCGCCAAATTGGCGGGGGTTGTCGCCGCGTCGCACCAGCGCGCGCCGATCATCAGAGGCGCAAATGCTGGCAAAGCATTGCAACACCAGATTGAAGAGACCCTCATCTCGCTTGAAGCGGCGCCCGAAAACTTCGCGGCGCAAGCGGTCGCGGGCCTTCGCCAGGCAATGCAACAAACGTTCGCGCGGCTCGCCCCATTGCTTTCGGAGCGCGAAAATCATGGTCAAGTCCGCCGCTGTCATGGCGATCTCCACTTGCGCAACGTCGTCTTGATCGAAGACCGGCCAGTCTTGTTTGATGCGATCGAATTCGATGAGACGATCGCGACGTGCGACGTGCTTTACGATCTCGCGTTTCTTCTGATGGATCTGTGGACACGCGGATTGAGGAGCCACGCGAACCTGCTGCTCAACCGGTATTTATGGATCTGCGATAGCGTGGAAAAGCAGCTCAAAGGCCTTTCCCTGCTTCCGCTTTTTCTTTCCTTGCGCGCGGCTATTCGTGCCAAGGTGACCATTCTCCAGCCTGGAACAGACGACGATCACGCAAAAGACGCGCGCCGGCATTTCGAAGCCGCATGCCGATTTCTCGCTCCGCGCCGGCTCGATTTGGTCGCCATCGGCGGTCTGTCCGGGACCGGCAAAAGTTCGCTTGCCGCCGCGCTCTCCGGTTCGGTAGGACGCGCACCCGGCGCCGTGTATCTGCGGAGCGACTTTGAACGCAAGCGGCTCTTCCATGTCCACGAATTCGACCGCCTGCCGGGCGAGGCCTATCGCCCTGAAGCTACGGCACGGACTTATCAACGTCTCCGCGATTTGGCTGCAACCGCGCTTGATGCTGGCCAGAGCGTCGTAATCGACGCCGTGCATTTAAGGCCGGAAGAGCGCGTCGCGGTTGAGCGGGTCGCGAGCCGGAGCAAAGCCCTTTTTACCGGCCTCTGGCTCGAAGCGCCGATCAACACGCTTACGGAGCGAATAGCCAAACGCAAGAAGGATGCATCGGACGCGACGGCCGAGATTGTGTCCGCACAGGCCAAGCAGCCAACAGGAGTGTTGGACTGGCTGCGCGTAGACGCCACGGATCCTGTCGAAGTAATCGCCTCGCGCGCAGCAGCGATATTGGGTTGATCGTCGATGGCCCCGATCGGTCAGCAACCCGGCGGCAGCAACCGCCGCCTTGGAGTACGTCAATTCCGTAATTGCGGACTTGAGGCCATTTTGCCGTTAGTGCTCAGACAAGCCATTTCAAAGTGAAATGATACGATGGCCGATGGGAACGAGATGAGCGCCGACGCATACGAACCCTACGACATCGCGAATTGTCGCCACATAGGGCCGGCGCCCGAGGAGATCGCCGAAATGTTGCGGGTCGTGGGCGTTTCGAGTCTCGACGCGCAGATCGATGAGACCGCGAACAAGAACCGCGTCCTGACGTCGCTCATCGGCCAAGGCTATAAGTACACGGCTTACACGCCCTATCAGCCGGAGGTCAGCCAGGGTTGAGGCGCTGCTCAATTTTCAGACGGCCGTCTCGGACCTGACCGGGCTCGCTATCGCCAACGCTTCGCTGCTCGACGAGGCGACGCGGCGGCAGAGGCGATCGCGCTCGCCGATCGCGTCACGAAGTCGAAGGCGACAGCTTACTTTGTCGATGAAAATTGCCTGGCGCAGACGATTGCGGTAGCGCGCACGCGCGCGGAGCCACTTGGATGGAGGATCATCGTCGGAGATCCCTTCAAAGACTTGGAGCCAGACCAGGTCTTCGGCGCGCTTTTTCAATACCCAGGCGTCACCGGCGACTTCCACGATTTCGCGGAGCCGATCGCCAAGTTGCATGCAGCGAAGGCGATCGCCGTCATCGCGGCCGATCCGCTAGCGCTCACGCTTCTGAAGCCGCCGGCCGCGAGATCTGTGCGATCACCCATGCGAACGGCGGCCAGGTCTATCTCGACGGCGCCAATCTCAACGCACTTGTAGGGCTCGCAAGTCCTGGCGACTTCGGCGCCGACGTGGGCCACGTGAATCTTCACAAGACCTTCTGCATTCCGCACGGCGGCGGCGGCCCGGGCATGGGGCCTATCGGCGTCAAGGCGCACCTCGCGCCGTTCCTGCCCGGCCATCCCGAGACGGGCGGAAACGCCGTAACGGTTTCAGTGGCGCATTATGGTTCGCCGTCGATCCTCCCGATCTCTTGGAGCTATTGCCTGATGATGGGCGGCGAAGGCCTTGCGCAAGCGACCCGCGTCGCGATCCTGAACGCGAATTACATTGCCAAACGCCTCGCGGGCGCCTATGACGTGCTATATTCGGGCGCCAAGGGTCGCCTCGCGCATGAATGCATCATTGATACGCGGCCATTGCTCGAGGAGGCTGGCGTCACCGTCGACGACATCGCCAAGCGGCTCATCGATTGCGGCTTTCACCCCCCGACCATGAGCTGGCCCGTCGCGGGGACGCTGATGGTGGAGCCCACTGAGTCGGAGACGAAGGGGGAACTCGATCGTTTCTGCCACGCGATGCTCGCCATTCGCGAGGAGGCGCGGGCCATCGCGGAAGGGCGCATGGACAAAGAGAACAATCCTTTGAAGAACGCCCCGCACACCGTCGAAGACCTCGTGGGCGAATGGAACAGGCCCTATTCCCGCGAGGCCGCCTGCTTTCCGGCCGGCGCCTTCCGGGTCGATAAATACTGGCCGCCGGTCAACCGCGTGGATAATGTTTATGGAGACCGCAACCTCGTTTGCACCTGCGCGCCGGTGGAAACCTATATCAAGGCGGCTGATAAGCTCGATTGTGTGATCGGACGTTGCCGATGCAAGCAACGGCAGCCCGAAAAGCAAGGCGGCAAACATTGCAATCGAAGCAATCGCGGTTGTGCGACCGACAGGAATCGAGGGCGGCGTGGCTTCGGCGTTATTCATGCCGGGAAGAAATCGCCAGCCAATGATACCGCCCGCCACAATGGCTCCGATCTGGCCGGTTGCCGAAGGAATCGCCAAGGTGAGCAGAGTTGCCGCGATAGCCAGAGTCACCCTTTCCCGATCAGGGCAGAGGCTTTCCGCCATGCGCCAAACCGCCTGCGCAACGACAGCGACGGCGACGATCTTGAGGCCGTGCAGCCATGCAATATGCGATATCTCCCCGAGGCTGCCGACGCCATAAGCGAAGGCGATGAGGGCGAGCGCTGAAGGAATTGTGAAGCCGAGCCACGCCGCGAATCCGCCCGGAAGACCGGCGCGCACCATGCCGAGAATAATACCGACCTGACTGCTTGCCGGGCCGGGAAGGAACTGGCAGAGCGCGATAGTATCGGTGTAGGCTGCTTCATCGAGCCACTTGCGGCGCTCGACGATTTCGGCGCGGAAATAGCCAAGATGCGCGATTGGCCCGCCGAAGCCTGTGACCCCGAGCCGAAGGAAGACAGAAAGCACTTCCAGAAAGGAGCGATGCCCTTTGGACGGGACCGCGTTGCTATCCGTGCCCATAAGAACCTCAAGTCTTTGGTGGTGGCGGCGCGGTAAATTGCGCGATGTCGGCAATGCCGAGGGCCTGTTCGATGCGTCCGATTTGCGCCACGGCGTCTTCGAATCCATCCTTGCCGAATTGCTGATGCTCGATTTCCTCGAACAACTCGCCCATTTCGTCGAGTTGATGCGCTGAAAGCGCGTCTTTCCACGCCGGAAACACGATTGTGTCCTCGCGCGCCGCATGGTGCTCGTACATCAACTCGACGCTGTCCTAGGCGCGCGCCAAGGGTTCAGCGTCGCCGGTTCCAATCGCTCCCTTGGCAGCCACCGCGAGCACATAGTCGGTGAAAAGAAATGCTCGCCACGAACATTTCTCAGTTTCCAAGCGGACTCGCGGGGCCTACCTCCGGTCAACGAGCATGTGCGGCATGCCGGAACAGGTTACTCCAGATAGCTGACGTAGGCCGCAACTGCTTCAATCTGCGGCTCCGTCAGGCTGTGCGCAATCGGCTCCATAATAGCTGAAGTGTCTGGTTTTGACCGATCTTGACCTCGCTCCTTGTTCCAATTCACCAGCTTGCGAAAAATATAGTCACGGAGCTGACCGGCCAACCGGGGAAAAGCCCCGTCGCCTTTACCCTCTGGACCGTGACAGGAAGAGCATGGAGGAACGTTGGCGTCAGGCACTCCCTCCTCATAGAGTGTCTTTCCCGCATAGAGTGTCTTTCCCGCGGCCACGAGCTCCTTTGGAGCACCACCCAACGGTTTTGCGTCCAGATCCTTAAAATGCGCTGCCAAAGCCGTGATCATCTGCGGGTTCAAGACGTGCGCGACGTTAAACATAATTGGGTTTGTCCGCCTGCGCTCATTGAAGGCCCGCAACTGATTTTCAAGATATTCGGGTTGCTGCCCCGCGAGTCGCGGCATCGGAAACGCTCCACGAAAACCTTGCCCCGACAATCCGTGGCATGTTTTGCAATATGCTATTTTAGCCTGAAGCTCTTGCTGCGAAACGGTGACTGGACTCGTTTCTTCCGCGCGACCCGCGGTCGTGAAAACAATTGCGAGAATTGCCGCGGGCACCAAAATGATTCTCATGCTCCGCCCTCCGATATTATCTGACGCTACGCCATGGCACGCAGATCTAGACCATATGCGCCAGCTGTTTAATAATGACGGGGTTGGTGGGCCTTTTGTGCGTTGGAGCAGAATGCGCGCAGTGGGAGAGGTTTGTTGTTTTCCGTTCCACCCGGGTACTTTGCACTGAACTCGTCGATCCGATCCGTTTCCCCACGGTAAGTAACAAAACGCGAGCTGTTTGCCTATACCGAAGATATTATAATCGTCCGCGGCTCCACTCTGCCCTTGGCTCCATCGCGCACAATGAAAATGAGTGAAAAGCCGTTTGAGTCCGGCGTGCAGGAAGTTGCAGGAAGGTCAATTGGGCGATGACACGAAAGGAAGGGCGGGGAGGCCGGATTATGAAGTTCATTCGTTTACAATTGGCGTTGCAAACAGCAGCCCTTGCTATTCTTTTCTCCGCAGCGAGCCGCGCGGATGATCGGGGCAAGGCCGCCTTTTCGAAGCCGGAGCTTCAGGCCAAGTTGGAATATTGCAAAGCCTGCCACGGGCTGTCTGGGCAGGGTTATCGCGGATATTTTCCCATGCCCCGACTCGCAGGGCAACAGCCCAAATACATCGAGAACCAGTTACAGGCCTTCATTGAGCACAGGCGGATGAACGCCGCCATGTTTAACGTGGCGCATGCTCTCAGTCCGTCGATGATCGCGGCCCTGGCCGCACATTTTAGGGATCTCGATCCCAATCCAATAGGCGGTGCTCCGAAGGAAAACCTGGCCATAGGAAAAACAATCTTCGATGAAGGATTACCTGAAGCCAACGTTCCTGCCTGTTCAGCGTGCCATGGTCCGGCGGCTAAGGGTAAAGACGAAATTCCCCGGCTTGCCGGCCAGCTCTTTCCGTACACGGTGAAAGTATTGACGAATTGGAGCAAAGAGCGAGGGCAACGCTCGGCGAAAGACACATCGGCCATTATGGTGCCGACCACCCACAACCTGACCCAATCCCAGATTGCTGCCATCTCAGCCTACATCAGCTCTCTGAAGTGATTTTGATCGCTTAGCAGGGTGCCAGTTTTGCATAAGCGCGAGAACGCGAATCATGAAACTCATCACCTCAAAAGTGGCAACCCTGGCGATCGTTTCTTGTGCTGCCGGTCCGCTGTTGGCAGGTGAGCCCATTCCCGTCCGGAACTGCACGTGGTGCCATGGAACGTCGGCAGAAGGGTTTGCGACTGCGCCACGCCTAGCCGGACAAAGAGATCAGTATATCGCGAATCAGCTTCTGAGCTTTAGCAATCGCAGCCGGGATAACCCCTATTCAAAGCAGTATATGTGGGGTGCCGTGGCAAATCTCAGTCCCGAGACGGCGCATGATCTAGCTGCCTACTTTTCGATGTTGCCCCCCAAAGCCGCCAATGACGGAGACAGGGATCTGGTCGCCGTAGGTAGAACGATTTATGAACAGGGAATTCCGAATTCCAATATTGTGTCCTGCCTCGTCTGTCATGGCCCGAATGCCGAGGGGGTAAGAGAAATTCCAAGGCTGGGGGGGCTGGCGTATTCCTACTTAAAAAGAAGGCTTGAACAGTGGGGCGAAGGGTTTCACGCGGCCGCAGAGCCCATGCCTAATATCGCAAACAAATTATCCCCAAACGAAATTGAAGCCCTCGCTTCATACCTAAGCTTTGTCGAGTACGATCGCCTACAATGAGCGCGGGATTGCGTGGCAAACGCCGATGACGGAATTGGCTTGCCATGCCTCGGGCGAAAAGTAGCAGCGCCTCAACTCCAGTGAGGCGCTGCACGGCGAGTGACGCTCAGAAGTCCCGGATTGCATCGCCACGCAACAGAGGCTCCGGATCATCGCGCCCGAGCCTCCGAAATCAATGCGTAGAAGTGTCGCGCTGCGATAGCTTTGCGGCAAGCCCAGCGAGCCGCTTTGAGAGGGCGCTTTAGGCTCTTCAGCGAATTTGTTCACCAACTGCGCTGATCAGCTGTGTTGCTTTACGACCACATACAAAAAAGACCAAATTGTATGGCTTAATTTCGCTTGCCGCCAACGCGCAAGGGCTGTTAGCGTAACCGGACGTTTTGAAAGGTCGCGTGTGTTCACCTCCCTTTTCGAAGCGGTTCGATCGCGGCGGCAACGCTGGCCCATGCAAAATACTCCAATGAACGCTGATTTCGACAAAGCCGCGCGTCCGAAAGCTGGCATCGGCAGTGAAACCATGACAGCCCGTTACGCGCGGCGTGATTGGCCAGCCGCGGCTGCTGTTGGAGGGGTAGCGTTCCTTGCCGTGATGGTGACCGGAGCGGGGATCTTGATCAAACCGCCCATGGCATCGGCGGTACCGAGTTTCGCGCGGCAAACCGGTCAGCCCTGTGCGACGTGTCATACCGCTTTTCCCGAACTCACGCCATTCGGGCGCCGGTTCAAATTGGCCGGTTATACGATGGGCGGCGGTCTGACTTTTGAGGAGGCACCGCCACTTGCCGCGATGCTCGTCCCAACTTTCACCCACACCGCCCGAAACCAGGATACGCCGCCGCTCGGAGACGCCCATACCAACAACAATACGATCCTGCAGCAAGTGAGCGTGTTTTACGGCGGCCAAATCTACGGAAATATTGGCGCCTTGATTCAGGGCACCTATGACAGGGCATCGAACCACACATTTCTGGATAACACCGATATCCGCTATGCGGATACGGCAAGCCTTTTTGGTCTCGATCTGATTTATGGCGTGTCGGTCAACAACAATCCGACCGTTCAAGACGTCTGGAACACGACCCCCGCCTGGGGTTTTCCTTACATCGCATCCACGATTGCCCCGCAGTTTGCGCCCCCTGGAACAACGATCGAAGGGGCTCTTGGGGGGAAAGTCGTCGGAACAGGAATCTATACCTTCTGGAACGACATGCTCTACCTCGAAGGGAGCGTCTACCAAAACCTCTCCCGGCAAGCATTGGAGGCACTCGGCGAGCCAGGCATCGGCGATCTCTCGATGTGTGGCGCCGCGCCCTACTGGCGCGCCGCTCTTGAATTCAACTACGGCGAGCACTCGTTTGAATTTGGCACGTTTGGTCTATCAGTCAATGAGCTGCCTGGGCGGGTCCCCGGATTTGGGTTCGATCAGATTCTGGATATCGGATTTGATGCGCAGTACCAGTACATTGGCGATCCACATATCGTTACGGCCAAAATCACGCACATAAACGAGCTGCAGCATCTCAATTCGTCCTTTCTGCAAGGACTTTCATTCAACAATTTCAACACGCTCGAGAGCTTCAAGGCCTCGCTCGGCTACGTTTACGACCACACGATCAGCCTAACGGCAGCTTATTTTAGCGTCTATGGGTCAGCGGATGCGTTGCTGTTCGGCCCCACTTCGCTCGCCAACAGTCCCGACGGTCAAGGAATCATATTTGACGCCGCCTATTTGCCGTTCAGCAAAGGCGGGCCATCGGTTTGGCCTTGGGCCAATGCCCGTATCGGCCTATCCTACACGCATTATCTGAAGCTCTTCGGGGGGGTAAACAATTTCGATGGCACCTTTCACAACGCCTCGCAGAACAACACCGTTTTCCTCTACAGCTGGATTGCATTCTGACAGGCTTTCCATCCCGGCGAACTCTATCCGCACATCGGCTTCGTCGTGACGAACATGGCGCGATTTGCAGAGAATGTCGTCGCCTCTACAGCAAGCGCGGGAGCTGTGAGCAATGGATCAAAGAGGGAAAAGGCGCGATCAAATGATCACTGTTGTTGTGCCGTTCCTTTACCGCCAATGCGGTTCGCTTCCGGCTTCCCTTTCCGAGAAATCTGACATTCTGCGGTTGATCGCGGAATTGCGCCCGCCGGCTGATCCAGCGCTAGCGTGAAGCGTTCGGTTGTCACGCGTCCAAGCGAAACCCACGGGAGGGGTGCGTCATGACGACGGGAAGATCAGCAACTCTTGGCGCAGGATGCTCCGGACCGGAAGAGCGACCCGTCTATAAACGAGGAGAACGGCTCAGCGTTGCGGGGAAAGCCGAATGGGAGCAACATTGGGCTCGAAGCGATGCCTATCAAAGACGATGCCTAATTATTGTCTCGTCCTGAAAGGGCTTTGCTATGTCCTATGCAGTGCTGATGGCCTACGTCGACGCCGACGGCATGCCGGAAAAGCGGGTGCACCTTGCCGCAAGCCTCGCCGACAAGTTCAACGCAACCCTGATCGGGTTGTCGGCCCTTGGGCCGCCACTCCTCGGTAAGGGCGTTGTTTTCCAGGAAGTGACTGAATCCGACATCAAAGAAATGAGGGCGTTGCTTGCTGCCAAGGGAAACTGGTTTCGCAGCATTGCGGGCGATGATCACCGTAGGCTCGAGTGGCGACCGATATTGGACTTCCCGACTGACGCGCTGGCGCGCGAGGCGCGGAGTGCCGATCTCATCGTAATCGGGCATACCATGGGCGCGGGAGATGCTTACAGGTCACTTGATCCAGGTGGATCGCTTCTAACAATCGGCCGTCCGACGCTGATTGTCCCCGAGGGAGTGAGTTCATTGCGAGCAGAACGTGTCGTGATCGGCTGGAAGGATACCCGCGAAGCGCGCCGGGCCGTACAGGACGCGCTTCCATTCCTTCACGAGGCCGCATGGGTCACGGTCGTTGAAATCTGCGGGTCAGGCGAGGAAGGCGCCGCGCAGGAGCACGTCGGTGACGTGGTCCGCTATTTGACGCAGCACCGGATCAACGGCAGTGCTCGCGTGATTCCTAATCAGCAGGGATCTGGTGCGGCTCAGCTCATCAAGCTCGCCCAAGACGACGGCGCCGATTTACTTGTGACCGGTGCTTACGGACGCAGCCGCCTCGGCGAATGGATCTTTGGCGGGATGACCCGGGACCTGCTTGCGACAAACTCGATTTGCTGCCTGATGTCTCACTAACGGTCGTCCAGTGGTTCGCATGAACGCAAGCGATGGGCTTAAAGCCGGAGCCGCGAAAAGGACGGCAGGACGAAGATCAAGGTCCCTATCGTGGTCTTACTTCGGTTGCGACACGAAATTACGCGAGGCTGGCCCCGGAACCACGCCATCAACGTGGGCAATGATCAAATGTTGGTGACGAGCGAGATCCGAAGCGCCCTCGATCCTCTTTGCTGATGCGATGCGCCATGCATAGCGCCACTTTGATCAATTGCAAGGAGCGCGGCGTTTGAATATGCCGCGCTTCCTCAGGCGCGGCGATGGTCGCCTGCCGACGGGTTGCCTCTATCCGACCGGTGGGGATGTGGCCGTACGCCGATGTCGCCGCCGGCGCGAAACCTGTCGCAGGAAGCCTCCCTCAGCGCGCCGGTCGGAAGGCCACCTCATGCCTCGCCCAGACCCACAAGGCAAGAGAGCAGCAATCAATCTCGGAGACCCTGATGCCCGACTCCTTATCACCTGACCTCCTCAGGAAAATGCACGCCTATTGGCGCGCCGCGAATTACCTGTCGGTCGGGCAGATCTATCTGCAAGACAATCCCTTGCTCGAATCCCCGCTGAGGCTCGAACATATCAAACCTCGTTTGCTCGGGCATTGGGGCACGACACCGGGATTGAACTTTCTTTATGTCCACCTTAACCGGCTGATTAAAGAAAACGATTTGAATATGATGTACGTCATTGGTCCGGGTCACGGCGGCCCAGGCCTAGTGGCCCAGACTTATCTGGAGGGTTCGTACACGGAGCACTATCCGGCGATTGAGCGCAGCCGGAACGGACTGCAGCGGCTGTTTCGCCAGTTCTCCTGGCCTTACGGAATTCCCAGTCACGTGGCGCCGGAAACTCCCGGCTCTATTCATGAAGGCGGAGAACTGGGCTATTCGTTGACCCATGCCTATGGCGCCGCCTTCGACAATCCGGATCTGATCGTCGCCTGCATCGTCGGCGACGGCGAAGCGGAAACCGGCGCGCTGGCCACCAGTTGGCACTCCAACAAATTTTTGAACCCGGCGCGTGATGGCGCGGTTCTTCCGATCCTTCATCTCAACGGTTTTAAGATCGCCAATCCGACGGTGCTGGCTCGCATCAGCCGCCAGGAGCTGATCGAGCTGCTGCGCGGCTACGGATACGATCCGCGTTTCGTCGAGGGCGACGATCCGGAGGCCGTGCATCAATGTCTTGCCGGTACGCTCGATGCGATTCTGGAGCAGATTCGCCAAATTCAGAGCGCCGCGCGGTCTCGCGGCGAGACGGCAACCCTCGAGCGCCCGCGCTGGCCGATGATCGTCTTCCGCACGCCCAAGGGTTGGACAGGGCCGAAATTCGTCGACGGCAAGCCGGTCGAAGGCACCTGGCGCGCGCATCAAGTCCCGATCGCGGATTTCAAAGATCCCGAACATCTAAAGCAACTCGAAGATTGGATGAAGAGCTATCGGCCGCACGAACTGTTCGACGAACACGGCAAGTTCCGCGACGAGTTCGCTGCGCTCGCGCCCACGGGCCATCGCCGCATGGGCTCCAATCCACACGCCAACGGCGGTGGATTGTTACAGCCTCTAGCGATGCCCCACTTCGAAGATTACGCCGTGCTCGTAGTTAAGCCCGGCTGCGTCAAGGCGGAAGCGACGCGGGTTCTCGGAAAATTTCTGCGCGACGTGATGAAGCTCAATCTCGACAAACATAATTTCCGGCTCTTTGGCCCGGACGAGACCGCGTCGAATAGATTGGAGGCCGTCTACGAAGTCTCCGGCAAGGAATGGATGGCCGAAGTTGAAGAAGTCGACGTTAATCTCGATGTCAAGGGCCGTGTCATGGAGGTGCTGAGCGAGCATCTATGCGAAGGCTGGCTCGAAGGATATCTGCTCACGGGACGCCATGGCCTATTCTCCTGCTACGAGGCCTTCGTCCACATCATCGATTCGATGCTCAATCAGCATGCAAAGTGGCTAAAGGTTAGCAGAAAAATCCCCTGGCGGAAGCCGGTTGCATCGTTGAATTATTTGCTCACCTCGCATGTCTGGCAACAGGATCACAATGGCTTTTCCCACCAGGACCCCGGCTTTATCGATCATGTCGCGAATAAGAAATCCGATATTGCGCGCATCTATCTGCCGCCGGATGCAAACTGCCTCCTGTCGGTAGCCGATCACTGTTTGCGCAGCCGCAACTACATCAACTTGATCATCGCCGGCAAACAGCCGGAGTGGCAGTGGCTCGACATTGATACGGCCGTTCGCCACTGCACCGTCGGCGCGGGTATTTGGCGATGGGCCAGCAACGATGGCGGCGATCCCGAGGTGGTCATGGCCTGTGCCGGAGATGTGCCGACCCTTGAGACGCTCGCTTCCGTGACCCTCTTGCGCTCGTATGTCCCCGATATCCGCATCCGTGTCGTCAACGTGGTGGATTTGATGGTATTGCAGCCTCAGTCCGAGCATCCCCACGGTCTGGAAGATCAGGATTTTGACAAGCTGTTCACGCCAGACAAGCCGGTGATCTTCGCTTTTCATGGTTATCCCGCGATGATTCACAAGCTGACCTATCGGCGGCACAATCATGACAATATCCATGTGCGCGGTTACAAGGAGGAAGGCACCACCACGACCTCCTTCGACATGGTCGTGCTGAACAATCTCGACCGCTATCAACTCGCGCTGGACGCTATCCAGCGAATTCCACGGCTCAGCGATCAAGTGGAGACGGCGACGGCGCGTTACTGGACGACCATGGAGCGTCACAAGCTCTATGTCAGTGAGCATGGCGACGACATGCCGGAGGTCCGCAACTGGCGCTGGAACTTGTGAGCGTGTTTCAGCCGGGACACGGCATGAAAGACGCCGAGCCAGGGCTGAACGTGCTCGCGCTGAACAGCGGCTCTTCCTCGCTCAAATTCGGATTGTACCTCGTCGGCTCTTCACGGGCCGAAACGCAGATCTCCGGCGAGGCTCAGTCGATCGGCGACGAGAAAGGCAAATTCTATGCGCAGGATTCGCGCGGAAATGCATTGCTCTCCGAGACGGTATTCATTCCCAGCCAACGGGAAGCGATCATCCGCATCGGAAGACTTCTTGCCGACTCCAAATCGCCGGCACCAGCCGCCATCGGACATCGAATCGTGCATGGCGGACCGAAGCTCCGGCAGCATTGCCTCATTGATGGTTTTGTCCTACGCCAACTTGAAGCCGCCACCGCCTTCGCGCCGCTGCATATTCCATCGGCTCTGGCAGTCATCCGCTTCGCGCAAGAGCATTTTCCGGGACTTCCGCAGGTGGCTTGTTTCGACACCACCTTTCATGCCGAATTGGCGGAGGTCGCACGCGTCCTTCCGATCCCCAAGGAGTTGCAATTGGAAGGTATCCAACGCTACGGGTTTCACGGCCTTTCGTGCGAATCGATCGTGCACCAGCTTGGGAACGGTTTGCCGAACCGCCTGATAATCGCCCATCTCGGCAACGGCGCAAGCGTCACCGCGGTCAAACGCGGCAAATCGATCGACACCAGCATGGGATTGACGCCCACCGGCGGGGTGATCATGGGCACGCGCAGCGGCGACCTCGATCCCGGTGTTCTGGTTTATCTGATGCGTCAAAAGAGGTTCGATGCGGCCATGCTTGAAGAGCTGGTCGATCGCCGTTCCGGCCTTCTGGGAATTTCGGGCGTTGGCAGCGATATGCGGCATCTGCATGAAGCCGCGCCGTCAAATGCCGATGCACGGCTTGCCATTCAATTGTTCTGTTATTCCGTGCGGAAGCAGGTGGCCGCGATGATCGCCGCGCTTGATGGAGTTGACTTAATCGTCTTCACCGGCGGCATTGGAGAAAACGATGAGGAAGCTCGCGCCGCGATTTGCGGCGGCTTGTCCTGGATCGGACTCAGCCTTGATGAAGCTCGGAACCGGTCCGCGAACAATCCCATCAACAATCCCGTATCGCGCTGCTCGGTGCTCGTTCTCGCCTCGCAGGAAGACGAGCAGATCGCCCGCCATACCTGGGCATTGTTCCCACGGGGTCTTTCCTGATAGGCCGCCGGCAACGGCTGCTGAAACAGTCCGCGACTCCGCCAAGGCGTCGACAAGAGCAGACGCCATGGATGCACCCCACCGTAGCGCCGCGCAGCTCTGCCGATGGGCAAGTACCGGGATCACGGACCGTGTGAGAGACCTTGATCGTCTCGCTGTCGATAACGACCGGAGAGATGCCATTTAATGGCATAATAGAGTTCGCCGATTGCCTGTTTTTCCGCGCCAGAGCGCTACGACACTTTCAAGCTTGTTGCATAGTCCGAGTTCCTACCTCTTCTAATGATCCCCGTTCATGGGTCGCATCTCGCGCCTGTGACACGCGGGGGCAGCCATGGGGGCACATTCTCTTCGTTCGGAAGCATTCACGCGCGGCGCGCGCATGCTGCGCACGGCGCTTGGACCCGCGATCGCCACATGGCTTGAAGACCCTGGCGTCATCGAGGTCATGCTCAATCCGGATGGCGCATCTGGATCGACCGGCTGACGGATGGTCTGGCGGACACGGGCGAGTGCCTGGCGCCAGCCGACGGCGAACGAATTATTCGCCTCGTCGCGCATCATGTCGGCGCCGAAGTCCATCCCGGTAGCCCGCGCGTTTCTGCTGAACTGCCCGAAACAGGCGAGCGGTTCGAAGGCCTGCTTCCGCCGATCGTCGCGGCTCCGGCCTTCGCCATCCGCAAGCCAGCGGTCGCCATCTTCACGCTGGAGGATTACGTCGCCGCCGGCATCATGCTGGCCGAACAGGCGACAATCTTGCGGCTCTCGGTCGAGAAACGCCGAAATGTGCTTGTCGCAGGTGGAACCTCGACCGGCAAGACGACCCTCGTCAATGCGTTGCTCGCCGAGGTGGCGAAGACATCCGACCGTGTGATCCTGATTGAAGATACGCGCGAGCTTCAATGCCAGGCGCCAAATCTCGTCGCTTTGCGCACCAAGGACGGTGTGACGTCGCTTTCCGATCTCGTCCGCTCCTCGTTGCGATTGCGTCCCGACTGCATTCCGATCGGCGAAGTGCGGGGAGCCGAAGCACTCGATCTTCTCAAAGCCTGGGGCACCGGACATCCCGGCGGGATCGGGACGATCCATGCGGGGTCCGCGCTCGGCGCGCTCCGGCGTCTCGAACAGCTCATCCAGGAAGCCGTGGTAACCGTTCCCCGCGCGCTGATCGCTGAGACGATCAATGTCATTGCGGTCCTGGCCGGACGTGGCGGCCAACGCCGCCTCATCGCGCTCGCCACTGTTGAAGGCCTCGATAAGCGTGGTGACTATCGCCTCGTCACAATAACCAAGCTCGCTTCCCTTGGAGATCCCGTATGAACAAGCCTTTCCTCTCGCATTGCGACTGTACCCAAATCGTTTTCACCACGCTGCTGTCTGTCTCGATGCCTTTGCTGGCGACGAGTTCGGCGCATGCCGCTGGTTCGAATATGCCCTGGGAGCAGCCGCTGCAGCAGGTGCTGCAATCGGTCGCAGGGCCGGTCGCGAAAATCGTCGCGGTGATCATTATCATCACGACCGGCCTGACGCTCGCCTTCGGCGACACGTCGGGCGGTTTCCGCCGGCTCATCCAGATCATCTTCGGCCTGTCGATCGCTTTCGCCGCGTCGAGCTTTTTCCTGACGTTCTTTTCATTCGGCGGCGGGGCGCTCATCTGATGGGCGGAATCTTGTCCTATGAACCCCTGGCTGGTTTCGACGCGCCCGTCCACAGGGCGTTGACCGAGCCGATCCTGCTCGGCGGCGCGCCGCGCGCGGTCGCGATCGCCAATGGCACGCTGGCAGCCGCGGTCGGCCTAGGCCTGCGGCTTTGGATTCCTGGCCTTTTCATCTGGGCGATCGGCCATGCGGCGGCCGTCTGGGCCGCGAAACGCGATGCGCAATTCGTCGACGTGGTGCGCCGCCATCTGCGCTACCCATCGCATTTCGGGGCGGGAACCGATGCTGAATCTCGCCGAATATCGCAAGAAGCCGCAACGCCTCGCCGATTTTCTGCCCTGGGTCGCTCTGATCGCGCCGGGGATCGTGCTCAACAAGGATGGCTCGTTTCAGCAGACGGCGCGGTTTCGCGGTGCCACGCCGGCCGAACTCGTCGGCACCACGGCGCGGCTGAACAACGCCTTGCGCCGGTTGGGGAGCGGCTGGGCGATTTTCGTCGAAGCGAGCCGGGTTCCGGCCCAAAACTATCCACGAAGCCAATTTCCGGAACCCGTCTCCGCGCTCGTTGACTATGAGCGCCGCCAACAATTCGAGGAAGAGGGTGCGCATTTCGAGAACTTCTATTATTTGACTTTCGTCTGGATGCCACCGGCCGAGGATTCTTCCCGTGCGGAGGGCTGGCTCTACGAGGGAAAATCGCGCGAAGGCGTCGACGGCAAAGAGCTTCTCAAGAGCTTTGCCGATCGCGCCGAGCGAATCCTGCAGCTCATCGAAGGCTTTGTCCCCGAAGCCATCTGGCTCGATGACGAGGAGACGCTCACTTATCTCCATGCCTGCGTCTCGACAAAGCGCCATCGCGTGCGCCTGCCCGAGACGCCCATCTATCTCGACGCGCTTCTGGCGGATCAGCCGCTAACCGGCGGGCTCGAGCCGAGGCTTGGCGCGCATTATCTGCGAACCCTGACCATCATTGGGTTCCCGACCACGACCTTTCCCGGGAACTCAATCGCCTGGCTTTTCCCTATCGCTGGTCGACCCGGGCGATCATGCTCGACAAGACCGATGCGACAAGGCTGCTCACAAAAATCCGCCGGCAATGGTTCGCCAAGCGCAAATCGATCGCCGCGATCCTGAAGGAGGTGATGACCAACGAGGCCTCGACGCTGCTCGACACGGACGCCGCCAACAAGGCTGCCGACGCGGATTTGGCCTTGCAGGAGTTGGGATCGGACGAGATCGGTCAGGCCTATGTCACCGCCACGGTGACCGTCTGGGATGAAGATGCCGGCACGACCAACGAAAAGCTCCGGCTTGTCGAGAAGGTCTTAGAGGGCCGCGATTTCACCTGCATCCATGAGACGGTGAATGCGATCGAGGCGTGGCTCGGCTCCTTGCTTGATCGTCGGGCCGACCGGCGCGGGAAAAAGCGTGCTGTTGGCGCTGACCGCCCTGCAGTTTCGCCGCTATGTTGGCGCGCAGATTTTTGCCTTCGATTTCGGCTGCTCTATCCGGGCAGCGGCGCTCGCCATGGGCGGCGACTGGCATGATCTGGGCGGCGCACTTTCGGAGGATGCGCAAGAACCCGTGGCTCTGCAGCCGCTCGCACGGATCGACGAATTATGTCGAAGAGGCCTGGGCCGCTGAATGGGTCGAAGCCCTCCTTGCCCGGGAAGGCATTACAATTACCCCGGACGCCAAGGAGCACATCTGGTCCCCCGTTACCTCTTTGGCTTCGGCTCCGGCCTCGGAGCGCACGCTCACCGGCCTGTCGGTACTGTTGCAATCCAACGCCCTGAAACAGGCGCTTCAACCCTATTGTCTCGGCGGCCCCTTTGGCAGGCTGCTTGACGCCGAAGCCGAGCGGCTTGGTGCGGCCGACATTCAGGTATTCGAGACGGAAGGCCTCATCGGCAGGGGCGCGGCGCCGGCTGTTCTCGCCTATCTCTTTCATCGGATCGAAGTCCGGCTCGACGGACGGCCGACGCTTCTTATCATCGATGAAGGCTGGCTCGCGCTCGACGACACGGGTTTCGCACAACAACTTCGGGAGTGGCTGAAGACACTGCGCAAAAAGAATGCGTCGGTCATCTTCGCCACGCAATCGCTCGCCGATATCGAGACGAGCGCGATCGCACCCGCCCTCATCGAAAGCTGCCCGACTCGAATATTCTCCCCAATGAGCGGGCGATCGAGCCGCAGATCACCGCCATCTATCGGCGGTTCGGATTGAACGACGGGCAGATCGAGATCATCAGCCGCGCCACCCCCAAGCGCGATTACTACTGCCAGTCCCGGCGCGGTAACCGTCTATTCGAACTCGGACTGGGCGAGGTTGCGCTCGCTTTGACCGCCGCATCCTCAAAATCTGACCAGGCCGCCATTGCCGTCGCTCTCGCCACCGCCGGCCGTGAGAACTTCGCGTCCGCCTGGCTGGCTGCCAAGGGTGTTGCCTGGGCCGCCGATCTTCTCCCCAGCATGACTCCAGAGGTATTGTGATGTCCCACAAAACTCATGTCGCCGTGGTCGCCCCACTCCTTGCGATGATCCTCGCGATGGCTGTCGTCGAGCCCGTGCGTGCCCAAATGCTTGTCTTTGACCCTTCGAACTACAGTCAGAATTTGCTGACCGCCGCTCGCTCCCTGCAGCAGATCCAGAATCAGATCACAAGCCTGCAGAACCAGGCGCAGATGCTGATCAATCAAGCGAAACAGCTCGAACAGCTGCCGACGACGGTACTGAAAGACGTCGAGCGGGACTATTCGCAGATCCAGAACCTGCTGAAACAAGCCAATGGTATCACTTACAATGTGCAGTCCATGAATCAGGCGTACTCGCAACGCTACCCTGTCGCGATCAGTTCGGCGACAAGCGATCTGCAGATGATCGCGAGCGCACAGCAACGCTGGCAGGATTCGCCGAATAACTTGCGGCGCGCGCGGGGGGCTGGATTCCAGAATTATCAATCCTTATTCTCGCGGCGGCGGGAAATCGCCGAAGGAAATCAGCCATCGAGTCTTCAGCCGCGCCCCTAAATTTCGCTGGCGGCTCTGCCCCACCCGGCGGCGGTTCGGTATCTTGCGCCTCGACATCGCCCGCGAGCATGGAGCAGAGTTTCGTGTGGTCTTTGTCGCTTAACTTGTCGCTCAAAAATTCCTTGATTCGCGCGGTGGTTTCATCATCCATCGCAGCATCCTGCCCCATGCACTTAGCCCAAAAACCGATTTGCAGCAGCGCGGTTTTTGACGAACATGCTCCCATAAGTGGCAGCGTCAGAATTTGACATTGTTTTCATTTTCGATGTTCCATTTTTGGTTGTGTTGCTAATGTTGTCTCGGAATTTGCCGACGACGCACCCCGGCTGCGGCCGGTCAATTAAAACGCCATCCATCGCAAGGTACGGGGGTTGTCTGCTCATCAATATCCCCCCTCAAAGCTATGAAATGTGCGTTGCATTGCCGGCGTCGAACTGCGCGACCAGGCAAGCACGCTATCGGTTATGACGAGAGGCACCCGGCCAGACGCTAGCACAAGCGCTCCGGCAACCGCATTCGCAACATCGTCATGCGCCCCCGGACAGTGATCAATCGAATCCTTGCCACCGCGAGCCGTCCGGCGCTCAAGGCCATGCAATTGCGATATCAACCGGCGATCGTCGAGAAGTTGAACCTTTCGGGAATTCAATAGCGGCAATATATCGCGATATATGTCGCTTTTCGGCTTCTCGCTTAGCTCGTATGTGACATTGCGCTTTCTGAATGGCTCACGCGCCCACTCGCCCGCATAGCGATCGCCCGTAACCTTGGTAATGTGATATTGCTTTAGCGTGTTGCAAAATTCTTCAACCACATTTTCAGGCGAAAATGGCGGCCTGCATTCGCGAATAGCGTCTAATATTCCATACCCAAACTTGTCCCGATGCGCAATCGCAAGCGTCATGCTGTCGGAACTGCCGCCGCTCGGATCGACGAAAGCGACATAACTCGCGCCGGATATTGGGGGCAGCTCAAACACGCCATCGGCGGTGCATGCCTCAAGCACGTCCATGCTGACAAATTCCTGAACGTCGGAACGAAACTCGGCACCATACTCGGCATTGGCCGATGCCGGATCGCGCTCAAATTCAGCATCGATGAAGTCTTGCGATATCGTCGGGTTCATAACCCGCGTCGGCGCCCGCCAAACAAGATTCCGCGAGCCGTCCTTGCCAAACCAGCGCCTAAATGCATCCCACAACACGCCGCGGCGCGCGTAGGGCGAGCTGCCCGCAATCACCATCGCATCGGAACCGAACGTCGCCATGCTGGCGCGCACGGCATTCAAAACTTCGCTATCGGGATTCGCGCTGTCATCATCACGCCAGAAAGCAAGCTCGTCCAAAACCGCAACGCAAACCGAACGCCCGCGAACTGTGCGATAGGAGCGCGTCACAACTTCAATCGTTACGCCGCCCTTTAACTCGATCTCACTTGCCGTGATGTTCAAAACTAGGCTTTGCAAAATCGACGGACTGAGAATTCCTTGGCAGTACCGATGCAATATCTTCGCCTGTTCGCGATCGGCCGCCACCAACAACACAATCGCTCGTTCGCCCGGCGATAGCTTTGGGCGCCAGTCCCGGAACACCGCGAGAAACACGGTGATCAATGCCATAGCAAACGATTTGCCACCGCGGCGCCCGATCACAAGCCACAAATATGCGGCAGGCGCGCTAGGCGCCACAGCGCGGCCCGTACACTGGCGATAAAGCGCTAATTCGTCCGCAGATAGCTCCAGGCCGAAAGCAGCCGCCAGCAACGCCCGCCAAGGCTTCCAGGACTCCGCGTCGCGGATCGAGGCGCCAAGCAAGTTGCGATCGTCGAGCGCGGCGAGAATGTTCATGCGCCAGCGCCCTCGCCGCCAGCGCCCCTTGGAGCCTGACGCTTGCCAAGCTGGACACGCTTTGCCGGATAGTGGGCTGGCGGCAAAGGCTCAGCGCGGCCCACAGACGGCCGAGAGCGCCGGCGCCTTATCCGCCGTTAGCCATACCCCCGAAGCCCGGAGGCACTTCTTGCGTAGCTGCTCGGTATTGGCGCGTTTCTTGGGGATTCCTCGTGTCATGGCGCCGCCTTTGCCTGTAGGTAGCTCTGCAACGACGGTGTCACGTCGCGGGACTTGCGCTCAAGGCCGAGCCGTCCGAACAGCCTGCCGAGCCGGTCGCAAATTTGGCCGTAAAGTTCGATATCGAACCCGGCTTCGCCCCTGGCGGACATGGCCTCTAGGCGCTCGCATTCAGCGGACAGCATGGCGGCCCTGCGGATAAGCTGGCGCTGCCCTTCCGACAGGCGGTCCCGGCCGCCGAGGTCCATGGCGATATCCTCGACAAGATCCTTGAACCGGCGAGCCGTGGCCGAACGGCCGTCAGTCATCGGGAGTAGCTTGCTTCCGTTGCTCAACCTGCTTCGAAGCCTTGACGATCGCGAAGCGACCGGCGCGATAGTTTCTGCGGCTGTTTCCATACTCAAAGTAGCCCTAACGTTGCCCTGAATGTCAAGGGGCGCGGCAAGTAACGCACATAACACTGATTAACATTGGTTTATTATTTTAGAGCACGTGATTGAAGATCACGTGTAACCTTAAGCTAAACATGCCATAGGAACCTATGGCATGACTGTTTTAGCGGCAGTGCTGGCGCACGAAAAAATGTGTGGTAAGCTTAGCAGTTCATTTTCAATTTTCTTGGCTGGAGTTTCCGGGCAGTGAAATCAGTGAAGTCACTGAAATTCTCACTATCACTACGCGCGCACTACGCGCGCGTGACGCTTTATCACTACGCGCGCACTACGCGCGCGTGACGCTTTATCACTACGCGCGCACTACGCGCGCGTGACGCTTTATCACTACGCGCGCACTACGCGCGCGTGACGCTTTATCACTACGCGCGCACTACGCGCGCGTGACGCTTTGCGATTATACAGACTAAAGCTAAACAGTTATGGATACGGTATAGAATGATAATAGGTTTTTCAGTGACTACAGTGATTTCACCTATCCTTCTGTGAGCTTGCGTGCGGCGCGGAAGCGGTCGCTGATTGAGATGGCGCTCTTGCCGTAAACGACTTGTCGCGCGCCCCGGATTTTCCAAAATGCATCTTTGGCGTCGCCATTGCGGACCGGGACATAGCCGCATTTTTCGAGGCGGTGCGGTATAGCGCGTCGGTTTTTGCGGTCGCTGAGCCACGCCATGATGTCGCCGGTTGCCGCGGCGGTAATCCGGCTCAGGGTTGTGGCGTTTGGGTTTCCCATGCTGTCGAGCACGTCCGCTAGTTCCGCGTCCTCGGGTGCGCGGTTGGCGTCCACGATATCCCAGAAAGCAGGGGTCTTCGGCGGGGGCGCTTTCGGGTCAAACGCCGATAGATCGAGCTTGGCGAGATAGGCCGCGACGTGGCCATAGCCGCCGCGCGCGTACCATTCCCACAACCCGTTCCAATACGCCGGCGCGAATTCTTCCTTTGCGAGATCGGACCAGGCCACGAAATGGCGGCGGTCGTCGTCCGGCAGATAAATGCCGTCGGTCTTGTGGTTTGATGTGATGATGACGCCACAGCAATTGAACATGGAATGCTCGCGTAAATGTTTTTCATCGACACGCAGCACGTCCGGCGGCGCGGCCGTGTAAGCCTTCATGTGATCATAGAATTGAAAGCGGTCGACGTCGCCAAGGTCGCGCGCTTCGCTCACGCGCAGGATGACGGATTTCAGAAAACCATTGAAGCGACCCATTATCTGCGTTGGGGAAACCTCGGCGAAATTCCACGGACCGATCGCCCGTTTTACCGGCTCTAACAATGTGTCTTTGCCGATGCCTTGATTGCCGCCCAAAACGAGCGCGTGATTGATTTTCTCTTGTGGGCATTGCACCCGGTGGGCAAGCCATTTGATGATGTGGCTCGCATGGTCTGGAAAAACGCTTTCGGCATGTGAGAGCCACGGCCCGACTTCGGTCGCGTTGCCCAGCTTGATTGTCGGCGGCCGATAGAGATTGAAGCAGGTAACGCCCGCTCGCTCGATCCATCCGCCGTCCGAAATGAGGCGATTCGAAATCAGCATGGGCTCGCCCGGCGCCCAGGTCATTTGTTCCACTGGCCTATTCTTATCGAGCCAAGCAGCGGCCGGCATTGTTTTTTGATTACCAGCATTGTCGAGCCTTGGGTTCCCTGTTTTATCCAAAAGAGGAACCGGCGGAATTCGTCCATTGACGCTTGTTGACGGCCACATTTCGCGGGACGGCGTGAAGATGTAGGAGTGTAGCGGCATGTACGCGTGGAAGTCATCGAGGGAAACTCCTTCCCGCGCCCCTCGCTTCGTGCACGCTTCGACAAAATCGGCCACATTGGCTGGGGTGTCATCCATGTGCGCCCCAAATCCCGCTGGCAATCGTCTTGTGCGCCTCAATTTTTGGAAGTCCCGTCCGCCGCGCGGCTTCGAAAAGCAGAGCCTGTCCGAGCACGCAGGAGATTGCTCCCTCCGCAATTTTCTCCCGCATTCGGCATGCCCCCCAATAGGTCAGGGAATTTCGCTCCCCGGGCTTGGCGCCCGCGACGGCGCGGACAATGCCCTCAACGGCATGCAAGGTTCCGAAGCCATGCGTCGCACGTAATGGGGGAGCGGGCGGAATTTCCATCTCGCCGGGCTTGATGCCCGCAAGCGCCAAATCGGTTAACCAGCGCGGGGCCTCGGAAATCTCGATACAGTGTCCATCTAAAGAATAAATTGCGCCTCCAGGATGTATTGACGGTGGTGCAATAGTATATCCTCCAGGGCCGCGAGTATCGATGCTGGGGCCTATCCGGCCAGTCGAATTGCCGATTTGGACGGACGTTTTGAAATAAACATGCCGCCCGCGCCCGGTTGTGACGGAAAGCGTTTGGTCCGGCTCACCGTTCCTGCCACATAAATTAACCCAATTCCGACAGGCCTGGTCGCCATCTAAATCGACGACTAAAACGCCATTTGGGACCGCGAGCCCAATGTTCGCCTTTGGTGCACGGCGCCACCATTCCGCTATCGTCTCCTGCTCGCGACAGGAATCTTTGACACCGTGCGGGACGAGCTTGCCGAGCGGGCGCTTGCCCCGCGGCACAACGGGGAAAACCGCAAAGCCTCGCCGCGCCCACCACATCGCGCAGGTGGCAAAATGAGGAGCGATCATGCGCGCCGCCTTGCATCATGGCGGAAGCCTCGTCGCCAGGCCGCGGCTAAAATTTTGTCGATGCACCCAAGTTGTTTCGGGCTAAGCCGGCACCCTGATCTAATTTGTGCCGCTATGGAGTCGACAAATGATCTCGACCAGTTGTTGAGCCCCGGCTCCGAGGCGAGTGCAGCAAGCCACTGAAGGCGCTCCTCGCTATCGAGATTGCCCCACAGTGGCGCGCCTTCGTCCGCAGCTTCGCGCGTGGCTCGCGGGGGCGGAGCGAGCGCAGGAAGCGCTCGGGCGAGGTCGTGCCAATCGCGTCTTTCGGATTTTAAGACACGCTCGATCGCTCGCGCGGTCGCTACGACCTCGCCATCGAATGTTGAACCAAGTCTCGGGATCAACCGCGCAAGGATAGGCGGAAAGGCGCAGCTCATGGTTTCCGCGTTTTCGCCGCAATCGCAATTCCAACAGCCACGCGCAAAGGCAGCACGACAAGCGAGTTGCGCCGATCAGCTTTGATAATGAGAGCGTCGCGGCCTTCGAGCCACGAATAGAACTGCGCGAATCCATTGGCGCGGGCCTTGGCTTCGACGACAAGGTTGCGGCCGAGGATCGGGACGGTTAAATCGCCTGAATAGGAACCGCCCGCAGATCCGGAAAGCGGGACGCGTACGGCGCCAACGCCGTGATCTTGAAACAGGCGCACGATCGCGCGTTCAAGACGGTTGCCTTTTTGGCGCGACGCGCGGCCACCGCGCTTTTTGCCTTGCTCCGCTGGGCCGGAGGCGCTATTAGGAAGGTTGCAACAACAAGCCGCCAAGCTGTGTGCATCAAGAGGGCCGTTCCTTGGTGAATCAAGGGCGGCCCTCCCAGCATTCTGAAAGCCCATGCTTCAACCGGCATCCACGATAGCGGGAAGTCGCTTTGATTTTGAAGATGAGCATTTTGGCGTCCTCCGTGGTCGCGACTTTAGCCAGGGCTCGACCTCTTTCTCAAGATCCCAGGCGAGCGTGTTGTTACCTAGCGCAATTGGTTTCGGGAAATCGTAATGATCGATTGCCCGGGACAGCGCGACCCGGTCGTTGAAAATTCCCTGCTCTTGTAGATAGCGGAAACGAACTAATGTCATGCGCGATCTTCCCATCGTAAGTTAGTTTCTGCAATGAGATAAGCGACGTTGAGCGAGGCTGAAATATCGGTTCTTAAGAACATGTACTACATGAATGCGGGTACTTAAGAACCGGTACTATTGCGGCGATTGCGCATCGATTTTGATCTGCGTACTGAATTTAGGATTTTTACGCGACCAGCTTTAAACCCTTGCTTTTCGAGTCCGGGACCTACGGTCTCGGCGAATTTTGAGCTGATCGCTGGCGTTATGTTGAGCTTCTTCGCTTCATCGATCACCGCGGCGTCAAAGATCGCGGCCTTTCTCTCGCGCGCCAGCAAAGGCGCGAGCCGTAGAGCATAGTGGTATATCACCTGCTCTAGATCAATCCTCGCAAGAGTCCTCGCAAGACGCTCAAGTCCGGCGCCTAGCCTCGCAAAGGCGTAGCCGGCTTTCGCCAAGTCTTCTGACGTGATGTTTAGATTGGACATGGCCTCGGCCACGAGGGCGCGCTTGTCCCTGCCGGACAGGTCATTAAAAGCATCGAGAACGTCGTGAAGAGCTTGTTTGCTGTAGGGCCGTTTGGCGAGATCCCTGACAAGTTGTCTTTCGTCTTCCATTTGCGTGCATCTGCGCATCGTAAGGACACGCGGAAATCGAGCGATGCACTCTCGACTTGTCGCCCCGTCGGGCTATCCGCGTGTTTTCGTTAGCGGCCCTTATCCTCGCGCCGCGAATGAAATGATATTGGCCGGCGTGTCCGGCTCGCAAATGGCGAACAAGTGGTGTGCCCAAGCATCGAAGGCGGACCGCTTTTCGTCAAAATAGGCGTGCTGGTCATAAATCTTATGTAGCCCTTTTTGCGTGTGCGCGATGCAGAGCTCCGAAACCGTGTCGGGGACACGCAAGGCCGATAGTCCGGTTCGCATCGACCTCCGCAAATCATGGAACCGCCACGGCTCGACGCTAGGCATAAGCGCATCGAGTTTTTCCTTAATGCCGGAAAAATTTGCGATAGGCCGCCGGCCGCTAGTTGTCGAAAAGACGAACGGGCCGGCCCATCGGGGCAAGTCTTCAAGGATCGCGACGGCTTCCGGCGCCAGCGTGACGATATGCGCCGCGTCGGCTTTCATCCTTCCTGGCGGAATAATCCAAAGCCGTTTTTCGAGATCGACCTCATCCCATGCCATTTCCGCCACTTCCCGCAACCGCTGGCCGGTCAAAAGCGACAACCGTACGAACGGGCCGGCCGGATAGGTAAGTCCAGCCGTGGCCCGCCACACGGCCGCCAGCTCGCTATCATTTAGGACGCGTGTTCGGGGGTTCGGCTTGCCGAGCAGATCCTTTGCCGACAACCCGGCGCAAGGCGAGACGGCAGCGCCGTAACAGCGCTGCGCGATTGCCCAACGGAAGAATTTCGAGAGATAGGCAAAAATATGCCGGGCCATGTACGGGCGGCTTTTTGCAATGCTCTTGAGCAGGCGCGCAATGTCCGCGTCGGAAATGTCCGCGATCGGCTTCTTGCCAAAAACTGGGGAAAGCTCGTTATTGAAGGCCGCTTCAACCTCGCGGGCCGATCGAAGGCCGGAGACATGATCGGCCAAGAATTCTTTCGCCACGGCGGCAAACGTCTCGCGCGCGGTTTGTGCCTTAGCATGCCGCGCCGCTTCCCGTTTCGCCTTTGGATCGATGCCACGGGAAATATCGAGGATCGCGGCCCGCGCATCGTCTCGCGCATTGGCAAGCGAATAAGGGAGCGGTTGACCGGCCGAGAGCGGCAGGTGCCACGCCACGCCGATCATCCGGCGAATGACGCGTCCATGAAGGCGCCGCATGACATTAAAGGACGCTGCGCCCTTATCGGTCACGCGGACACAAAGGCTCGGAACCGCGCTGTCCCAAAGGACGGTCCGCTTGCCCAGCGGCGCCGGTTTCAGTCCCCGCAAGGTTCGGTCTGTCAATAGTTGAGTCACAGGTTGCACCGAAAATCAGATGGCGATTAAGGGCAACGATAGGGCAAACATCGCGGCCTGTCAACTGGTGTTAGCCCGTGATATGCGATGCTATAGGATTATCCTTCACTAGTCTGATTACGTGGCCTTATTTTTGTTAGAATGCCTCTCAGTGTTAACCAGCGATATGAGGCGCGGCGGGACTTTTAATCAGGAGGTCATGGGTTCGAATCCCATCGCGCTCACCAATGAAATCACCTAGTTAGCTCGTTAAGTGCGATGCGCTGCTTCCCAGAAACCTCGATTGGGAAGCACATGGGAAGCAACGGCGGGGTTTTCCGACGCTGCGCTCGTGCAGTCGGCGTGTCATCTTCCGAGTGCTTGCAGCACCGCGCTTAATCTGCATAGCCGATCGCCGTCGTCTCGCGACTGTTTGATTGGCTGGCCATCGGCGTGGATGGTCTTAGTAATTCTTTTAGTCCCAGACAAAGGCCAGGGGGATTCGAGGATCATACGGGCGGCGCGCTCAATCATCGCGCATAGAATTTTGCTAAATTTTCCCAATTGTAAGTATATATAAGTGGAAATTTAGTGCAGGCTAAAATTGTACTACAGCGTGAACTCATAAATAGAGCTTAGGGCGGCCTGACCGATGTCCGCTTTGCGGCGCTTTGGGGACCCGAGCCGGACGTCAGGTTGAGTCCGAGTTGCGCCACAAGCAGACGTGACGTCATCAAATAACGATGCCTTTTTTAGTCCCTAGGACAGAGATTGCTTTGTCGCCAGTGCCATCACCTCAGCGTCAGGCTTTGAGGAACGCTAGCAGGTCGGCATTGATCGTGTCTGCCTGCGTGGTCGGCATGCCGTGCGGGAAGCCCTTGTAGGTCTTCAGCGTCCCGTTCTGCAGCAGCTTTGCCGACAATGGTCCAGCGTCGGCGCACTCGTCGCGTTTGAGGAGCAGTGTGGAAACGCCTCCGGCAGGATATCCTTTATCACTGGCGGGAAATCGTTCATATGACGGGAGCGAATTTTGAGCGCTGCGCCACGGCAAAACATGAGTTCGTTGGCAATCGAGTCACGAAGTATGGAAGAACGCGGAAGACTTGAGAATTTTTCACTGCTCGGCGGCCCGCTTCACCGGCTTGGGCGGCGCCTGGGCCTCGTCCGCGGGGAAACGAACACGGTCGCGTTGGGGCTAGCTCTGGGTTTGCTCTCATGGTCAATTTTGCTTGCGTTAGCGTCCATCGGGGGTGTCAGTGACAAGTTGTTTTCGCTTTCGGCGATCGCCGCGAATGTTCGCTTGCTGGTGGTCATTCCGCTGTTCTTCTTGTGCGAATCGTCGTTGGACCCTCGATTGAGGGACTTTGTCAGCACGATCGTGCGTTCCGGGGTCGTGCCCAGCAACGCGCTGCCGACCCTGGAATCCGAAATCGCACGCATAGTCCGATGGAAAGACGCGTGGCTGCCGGAAGCAATGTGCCTGTTGGCTGCTGCACTGTTATCGTTGTTTGCGGCGGAGCTACACTTGTCGGGAAAAACGGCGGCGCTCGACCCGACCCGATCCCTAAGCGATGTTCCCTTAGCCGGTCTGTGGTATTGGATCGTTTGCCTGCCGCTCTTTCGCTTCCTGATGTTTCGCTGGATTTGGCGAATCGCCCTCTGGTGTCGCTTCCTCTGGCGCTTGGCGAAACTGGATCTCCACCTCGTGCCGGTTCATCCCGATGGCGCCGCGGGGCTCGGATATCTGGAAGTTGTGCAGACCCATTTCACCGCCTTGGTGCTGGCGATCTCGATCGTTGTGTCCGCATCGTTCGCCGAGGAAATTTCTTCAGGCAAGACGGTCTTCGAGGTGATTTACCCCGCGTTTGCGCTCACTCTTATCGTGGAACTGGCGCTGATATTTCTCCCCCCGTGCGTCTTCGCATTCAAGCTCAGGGCCTGCCAGGAGAAAGGATTGAGCGACTACATGGTGTTCGCGACGCGTTACGTGAACGACTTCGAGAACAAATGGCTGAACGCGTCCACTATCCCGGCGGATCCTTTGTTGGGCACAGCCGATTTGCAGTCTCTGGCTGATTTGTCCAGCAGCGTCGGAATCGTGCGCAATATGCGCTGGGTCCCGGTAAGCACGCGGCTGTTGATAGCTGTCGTGATCGCTGCGCTGCTGCCGATGTTGCCGCTATTTCTGTTCAAGTATCCCATTGCGGAGCTGGTCCAAAGGGTCCTTAACAAATTGGCCGGCCTGTGACACTTCCAACACGATGAACAGCAGGCGAAAAAAATTGGATTGAATTGGCTAGAGCGCCGGACACTCAGCTGAATCCATATCCGGCGGCGGTAAAGTAGTTTTGGCATTCGGCAGGCTCGAAGAGATCGCAGATGTGCCCGATCTCCTGCCAGAGGGCATCGATGGTCCGGACGGCCTTGGCGCGTAGATGAGCCTTGAGTTTTGAGAACGCCATCTCGATGGGGTTGAGGTCGGGGCTGTAGGGTGGCAGGAACAGGATCCATGCACCCTTGTCCTTGATGGCTTTCTCGGCGGACTTGCTCTTGTGGGCCGCCAAATTGTCCATGATGACGACATCGCCTTTGTCGAGGGCGGGGGCGAGTTCTTTTTCGACATAGGTCTCGATGATGCGCCGGTTCATCGGGGCATTGACGACGAAGGGAGCGGTGAGCTTGTCGCAGCGCAGGCCGGCGACGAAGGTCTGGGTCATCCAATGCCCGAAAGGCGCCTTGTAGCGGAGCCGCTGGCCCTTCGGGCAGCGGCCGCGCAGACGGGTCATTTTGGTTGTCGTTCCGGTCTCGTCGAGAAAGACCAGCCGATGCGGCTCAAGGCGCATGCGCGGCTGGCGTGTGGTGGTCCATTCCTCGCGCGCCGCTTTGATGTCGGGACGATCTTGCTCGCCCGCCAGCAGAGTTTTTTTGAAGCGATAACCGGTGCGGATGAGCCAGCGCGACAGTGAGGCGGGATCAGCCTTCGTGCCGCTGGCCATGGCGAGTTCAGCCGAGAGTTCCGGCATTGTAATGTCGGCTTTTTCGGCGACGCGGCCGAGCAGAAACGCCCGATGCGGATCAAGCTTGGCGTGGCGGCGTCCGCCGCTCGGCTTGGGAGCGAGCGCTCCGGTCGCCCGAAAAGACTTCATCAGCCTGACGACGAAAGAAACCGACACGCTGAAATGCGCGGCGAGCTCGCATTTAGGAGAGACACATGAGCAAGGACCACTATCGACAAACAGATCAAGACAATGCATCGAAGAATTGCTACGGCATCAAGCGTCGCGATGTGCTACTGAGCGGCGGTTCAGGTGATCGCGGCATCGGCCTTCATCGGCGAGGCGTTGGTCATCGCGGCCAATAAGCCAGCCAACGCCCAGGCGACTGCTGCAACATCTGCCGCTCTGGATACGGACGCGGCTCGCGAGAGCTATTCGGCGGAATTCGAAGACACCGCGCCGCGACGGCCCAAATAACGAAAATTTGTCACTTATGCGTCGCGCACGCGTTGCCCTTGGGAGTGTGACACAATGCAAAATCCATCCCCCGACATAATTGATCCTAAACCGCCCCTAATTCATCCCGGGCTCAAAACGCCGCGAGCGGCTGCCATCGCCGGTATCCTTTTTTCTCTCCTCCTCAGTTGCAGCCTCTGGTTATTTTGGCAGTCAGTGCCCGTTAGCCCCCACGAGACCGGTTCATGGCTAAAGACGGGTTCGGAAAGAGTGTCTCTTGCCTTGAACCTCCTTCCATTTGCAGGAGTTGCTTTCCTGTGGTTTCTCGGCGTGTTGCGTGATCGCCTGGGGGAGAAGGAAGACCAGTTTTTTGCGACTGTTTTCTTGGGAAGCGGTCTCTTGTTCCTTGGAATGATATTCGTTTCAGCTTCGGCTATGGGAGGTCTCATCCATACCTATTCAGTTGCAACCGGCGCGCTAGTCGGCTCTCCTTCATTTTCATTCGGCCGCGCATTCGCTTTTGACGCCATGCAGATTTACGCATTCAAGATGGCTGCGGTTTTTATGATCTCTACGTCTACGCTAGCCATAAAGACCCAGCTTGTCGCACGTTTGATTGCCTATCTGGGATACGCGTCTGCTCTGTTCCTTCTTATTGGCAGCGGTTATCTTGACTGGGCCCTGTTCATTTTTCCTGCATGGGTCTTGTTGGTAAGCGTCTACATCCTGATCGATAATTTGCGTGGCTCGAATAAATTAGGGTCGACGGAAGGAGGATAAGGAAGCGTCAGAGGACGTACTCTTTCACTCGCGCCACGATGGCGTCGTAGACCAGCTCTTATTGATCCAACGTCGTCACCGGTCTTCGGCTTGAAACCCCGGTGGCGCATGCTCCCACGAATAACCCCTCGCTGCCTTCTCGTAGGCGAAGCGATACAAAGCGCGCATGTATCCCTGGTCGAATTGCTCCTTGTGCTCTGCCTGAAAGTCGTCGCCGATGTAAGCGACATTGAAGCCTGCGCCAGCGCGCTGCACCTCCAGATAAATCCGATAGAGATCGCCAAGGCCTACATAGTTGATCATTATCGAGACGGCCTTGCCGGCAATCGGAAGGGTTGCCCTCTGCACATCGCTCCATTCGGTTGTCAAGCGGGAATTGCGAATGGTATAAGTAACGTAGGCCTCTCTGCGGAACCCGGACTTTTCTTGTGCAATGCGCACGTCGAGACTGGGCGGAATAAGAAACGCTTGGCTGACAGCGCCGCCATCGACATGCATTTCCTGATAGGATTTGCCATTAGCAGTGACGTCGAACAACACCGGTGGGAACGCCGCTGGTATGGATGCGGACGCAAGCAAGATTCGACAGATGAGATCAACCGCGCTTGGATGTCCGTTTGCGGCGATCGCTCCGATGTTCCACAGGACTGGCAGACCGGCATCGAGATCGGTGGTCTGGATCAGCAGCAGTCGTCCTTTCTCGTATTCCGCGGCGATCTTCGCGAGCATCTCTTCGTTGATATAGTGTGAAATAGTTCCAAACAACGGACTCGTGTCGGCCATCGCGTCCTGCATAAGCGCGGCGAGGGGCAGGAACCTCTTCTTAAAGACCTTCGATGGGTCGATGTTGGTATAAACGTCAGTGAGAGCCGCATCATATTCAGGGCCCAGGAAAGCGAACGGCGCGGTCAGAGCGCCAGTACTCACTCCGGTGACGAGCTTGAATTTCGGACGGTCGCCATGTGCGGTCCAACCGACGAGCAGTCCAGCGCCAAAGGCGCCCTTGTCTCCGCCTCCCGAAAGCGACAGGTACTGCGCGTTTGGCAGGACGCCGCCTCGGCTGATGCCAAGGCTTTTGGCTTCGCGAAGGAGCGCTTGCTCTTGTTCGGTGGATATCGCTCCCGGATTATCGAGGAAAAAGCGCGCATTCCGGAGACCGAGTGCGATCGCATCACCACGTTCGGAAAGCGGAACAGCAGTGCGACGTCTGGCGGTGAAAATTGGGTTTTGCCATAGCTGGCGGCGCGAATCGAATTCGTCTGCACTTCTCATATTTTCACCAAACCGGATCGTGGACGTTCTGAACCCTGGATGGCAGTTGCGTTGTTGCGCATCACCAGCCTGAGCAATTGAGTGATACTAGCATATTCACCGTGAGTTAACCCAAGACGATCACCGATCTCCTCTGCGAACGAAAGCTCAACATCTTTAACCCGGCCAAGGACGCCGGAACCAGGGCGGCGCGTTCATCCTGTCAGGGAAGGTCCATCCAAGAACGCAAAGCAAGAAGACGAAATTGGCCAACAGCGCAAGCAAGACCAGCCGAGCATTGCGTAGCGGCTCGGAGATCTGAGAGACCGTGAGACCTGCACCCATCGCGAGCATGCTCGACACGACAATGCTCAGCATGGCGACCGTCGCTGCCTTGCTCAACAGTTCCATCAGCATCGATGTCTCCCGTATCGGGATTTAAGGGCTCATGCGCCTGCCGGCGATTAGGTTATGCCCCTTCGCCGTGCCAAGGCTCTTCCAGAAGCCCTCAAGGCGTCCACAGTTGCTGGCGTTCATTTCATCAGGGCGAAATTCCGCCAGAAGTTTTGCAGACTCTCCGTGCCTCCGAAGAGCGTGGTGAAATTGGTTGAGTCCACGAGCACGATGTCTCCAGGGCGCTGCTGATTTGGCGGCATCCAGAGCAGACAATTGAACTCCGTATTGCCGGCTGCAGTGAAAGGGTGCGGACGATCGAGATCAATGGGCTGGCGCGCGAGCAGATGCACCGACTTGGTGTCCTTAGACGTTAGCTCATAGTGCGGCAGGTGCGGATGGAAATTCAGCGTAGGGACGTTTTTGAGCAGACCCAGCTTGTCAATGTCCCGGAAAGCCGTAAGCGGCGCGATCTCCTTCGTGCCTTGGACCAGCGCTGGACGGAGTCCGTAGGTATTGTGCACCGGAACATCGAGCGCCTTCATCAGCGAGCGGGTACATTGACCAAAGCGCTGCTGGCGCGGCACGAGCGCGTCGCCATGATGGAGGTATTCCATCTGCCGCTGCTTCAAGTCGCTGGTGAAGCCGACATCGTGATGCGGCGCGAGCAGCAGGCAGGTGCCTTCGCGCTTGAGCCACTCGCGAATGGCGGCGATTTCCTCCGGCGTGGCTTCCTGTTCGGAAAGAAGGTGGTCCAATCCGAAAACCAGGAGGGTATCGGTGTCGGCTAGAATCCGTTCGTCAATCGGCAGTTTGTAGCCGGCCTGGTCGATGCGCTGGAAGACCGCGACTGGGTGGCCAGTGGCTTCACCGGCTATTTGCTGGAAGCTGAGCGTGGAGCGGTGAAAAAGCTCCAACGTACCGGCGATCCCCTGGAGGAATTGCGCGGCGCTCCACTCCGGCGTCTCGTAGGCCGGCCACAGCACGGTGCGGACCTCGGTCATCGTGGAGAAGCGGTTCTCCATTGCCGCAGGGTCGCGCTGGGACTCCCACGGGTAGCTCCACGTCCAGTAGATGCTCAGGCGGCGTTTGCCCGCCGTGTATTTGCGAGCGATGTGGTTTTGGTTGTAGGTGCGTGCCGGTGTTAGAGTGCTCATGGCTGTTCCCTTATCCCTTTCGTTTGCCAGGTGCTCTCTGCTTGATGTGCTTGCCAACTCACTTTCAGATTGAGTTCGCGTGTCGCGCTGGCCGCCACGTGAGCCAATATTCCTGCGTAGGTAGGAAACGAGAGCGGAATATGAGCCAAGTCATTCACCCGCATCCCGGCGGCGATGGCTATCGCCGCCAACTGGGTGATCTCCACTGCCCGCTCGCCAACAACGTGGCAGCCCAATATCCTGCAGGTCGTGCGGTCGACGATCAATTTGCAAAAGCCCATCGTGCGCCCGTCAATGATTGTGCGCGTGGTCGAGTTCGAAGCGTATAACCGTGGTCACGACATCGTGGTTTTCACGGGCCTTTGCTTCAGTGAGACCCACCTGGGCATACTCCGGGTCCGTGAAGCTGCCGATAGGACACACCGCGTCCCCAATCTTCATAGTCGGGCTTCGCACGGCGTTGGTAGCCGCCACGAAGCCGTCCTGTATTGCCTGAGGGACCAGCATCTGGCGACCGGTAATGTCCCCAGCGGCGAAGATATGGGGGGTGGAAGTCCGCAGATACCCATCAACCTGCACGAACCCCCGATGATCGGTCTCGACGCCCGCCATAGCGAGCCTCAGCCCGGCAGTATCGGCGACCCAGCCTATCGCCAGGACTGCTAGTGTCGCCTCGGCGCTCTCCCGGTTGCCGTTCCTGGAGAAGATCATTCGCACCCCCGCCGGGGTCTTCTCGAAAGACTCGATGGCGCCGAAGTTCTCATGGACCACGATGCCCGACTCCCGGAACGCCGCCGCAACCGCTGCCGATACATCTTCATCCTCACTCGGCAGGATGCGTGGGCCAGTCTCGAAGAGTTGGATTCGTGAGCCAAAAGCGTTGAAAATCGAGGCGATCTGCACCCCCGTTGCTCCGGCGCCAATGACCAGCATCGACGAAGGGATGGAGGTCAACTCCCAGGCGTCGCTATGAATACTCGCCAAGTCGAAGCCGGGAACTGAGAGCCGCCGGCTCACACCGCCCGTGCAAATGATGATCTTTTCAGCCTGAAGCCGTAGGCCGTCTTCGGTCTCGACGGTGTGTTGGTCGGCGAAGCGCGCAACGCCGGCGTGCTCGTGGACTATCACTCCCAGGGAGTCGATCTGCCGGCGCAAGGAAGAATGCGCACACACATCGTCGACGACCTCGCGCACGCGCGCGAGCAGCCGGGGATAATCCAGTACCGGCTCGCCCACGCCGATACCGTATTGACCCAGCTGTCGAGCTTCGCGGATCAGCCGGGCTGCATGGGCTAGGGTCCGCACCGGAACTGGTCCGTCGTTGGCTGCCATGCCGCCAAACTCAGCGCGAGTTACCAGCATGGTGCGCGCGCCCAGGTCGGCAGCACGCAGGGCGGCGAGCACACCCGCCGGTCCAGCGCCAATAACGATGGTGTCGACCATGTCTGGCTATCCCGATGATGGACGAGACCTATTCCCTTTCAATGGACATCATCCAATGTCGCGAGGTATCGAAGCGCCTTGATGCCAGGGAGGAAGAAGTAGGCGCCGCCTCTCACGGTGGTGAGGGCCGGCAAGCCGGTGATTTTTTTGCGGATCGGGCGTTTGGGGATTTTGAATTCGAGCGTGCCGTCCTGAGCGCCAATGATCGGGTCGCGTTCGTTACCGAGCTCGTGAAAGTTCCGGTCGTTTGCCCAGACGTTTTGCGCGAACTCGAATTGGCGTATCAAGCTCGCGCAGATCACGAAGGCAGCGATGCCGCGTTCCACGCCGTCCTCTGGCGTTTCCTTCGGCAAATGTGGGCCGTAAGTGGCGCCGCGGCGGATCATGCGGCGGCGGTTCATATTGTGCGCCGTATCGCGGGGATTCATTCGCCGCATGTGCGAGCCGAGCGGTACGGCATAGCCATGCGGATCCATCTGCTTGTAGTTGAAATCGTTGTTCCGCTGCGGATCGGCACCGAGCGCCGGATCGTCCTTGTCGGGTGTCAGCACCAACGGTGCACCGCTGCGCCAGCGGCCCATCAGCTTTGCCGCAATCAGTTCCTGTTCTTCGGGAGTCTTGCCGTGCTCGCGCAGGAAGTCGCGGAACTTGCCGACATGCTCTTCCAGGCGGCGATAAGCCATGTAGCTGCCGTTGCGGGAAAGAATTTCAGGTCGTGGCAGATTGGCGGGCGGTCCGTCTTCGTCCGGGTAGCCGAGGATGAATTCGCCCGGCTTGAGCGGCGCGCCGGTGCCGGGCGTTGGCACTTCGCCAGTGCCCTCGATGACCGGCTGCGAGAGCCGGTCGCGGTAGCCGAAATGGTCGTGCGCGTAGTCGAACGGAGGCGTCGCCTCTAGGTCCAGCGTGGAGAGCACCTCAACGCCTTCGCACTGTGCGACGAGCCTGTCGTGCTCGGTTAGGCAGCGCCCGCGCTCAGCGGCGTCGCGGGCGAACAGGATGGCGATGGCGTGGAGGTCCGGGCTGGCGAGGCCGCCCACCCAGTTGTCGGGATGATTCTCCCCGGTATCGCCGAGCATCTCCGCGCGGGCGACCATGCCCTGTCTGAACTCTTCGGGGAAGGTGGCCAGCGAACCCTCATCCACGCCCAGTGCGCGCAGGCCGTTCCAGGTGAAGGCCACCGTTACCCAGCGCTTGTCCGTTTCGACCGAAGCCATGACTTCCGCGGCCGACTGCGCCTTTTCACGAATCGCCGACAGCCAGGCCCGTCCGCCCGCGGCGTTGCGAAACGAAAGAAATTCGTATCGCCCAGTGAGCGCGGGCGTGCGAGTAAGCAGGATGTGCTGAATGTCTTCGTTTTCAAGCATTGCGCGTCCTGCGGTGGATCACTGCATCTGGTCGAGCATGTTCGAAAAGGCCGACTTGAGCTTGAGCGCCTTTTTGATCTCGTCCGCACTCACGTAGGGATACTCACCGTATTCCAGGAAGCTTGGGCACTGATGCTCGCGAACGAACTTGACGAATGCCGCGGCGTTCGTTTTCCAATCTTTCGGAAAGCCCTCCAGATTTTCGAAAACGGTGATGAGACCGGAGGCCGCAAAGAGGCGAACCGCATCCTCGGTGTATTTGTCAAAGTCGGTGTCGAAGATGCCCTGATACATCATGTAGGTCTCCCCCTTGATCGGGAAGAGCACCCAGCGCAGGTAGTGGAGCTTGAGCACTGCGAGGCAGTCCGGCTGGTCCGCCACCGCCTTCTCGATATTCTTAGCGTGCTCATAGAAGGCCTCCTCTCTTCCGGGGATGATCTTCGCGACGATCGAGAAGCCATAGCACGCGGGAGTCTTTGGGAAAATCGGGCCGTATCTGCCTTGCTTAACTTCATCCTCGAAGAAGCCCCCTTTGGGGATCGCCATGGCCGCGGGCTTCGTCCAGTCGTCTTGCCTCGATGTGTCAGACATAACTTCCTCCCTTCCATTCTAGCGCTAGCTACGATTGTGATGACCGAGGTTGCTTCATTGGCTGCGACAGTGGCGGTGTTCCATAGGTGATTACGATATCTACCTTCAGCCGGACTAACTTTGTCGCAAGTTCTGGCAAGCGCGCGATCCGGCCCTCCGCCCAGCGACTATCGATATTAGTAGATTCGGTCCTCGGTTCAGCCGAAGCCGCCCCGCCCCTTTGCAGAGGCGGCAACCAATGGCTTAGCGGCCGAAGGCGTAGTGGGACTGATAAGTCCGACGGTCGGCAGTTTCTCCGGCTGCTGGGCGCGGGCAGAGAGTTGCGCAGCCGCAATGCTGCAAACCAAGGGGCGAAAGCCGCACCACTCCTTGCTCAACAGAAGCCATCATAATGAAAAGCCAAGCAGCTGGGAAGGGCGAAGGTGAACTTGGCGCGGCTTCAGCCCGATATAGCCCTGGTCTACAGCCCCGGTGCGCGGCTAGGTGGCCGAAGGGTCATTCGATGCTTGTTACGTTCATGCTTGCGCTTATCATTACAGCAATCTACGCGGAGTATCTTTGGGCGAGAGAATGACCGGAATAATCGTTCGTGTGATGAGGTTCCAATCCTCATCGATCTGGATTGGGATCACGGGCTGAATATTCAAAATATTGCCGGTCTCGTGATATGGACCAGCCTGAAAGTTCGTGTTGTTTTGGAAGGGAACACTGATCAAGTCGGCGACCGGATTCTGCAACTCTTTTGCGAGCTCCTCGGTTGATTCTTTGGCCTCCTGGGCAGATGCGTAAGTTGCGCAGAGGCCCAGGATCAATGCCGAAATCGGCAGCAGTTTGCAAATCCGTATCACTCACCTTCGCGCATCAAGGGTCCAGCGCCAACAACGCGCCAATATGTGCGTATCTTGACTGGAAACTGCGCGCATTTCCTTGGTGCGTCAACCAAAAATCGCCGGGAAGACGGTTTGACGGGTGCCATTCGGAAGGCCCGTTGCACCTGCGCAACACTGGAGAATGACGCTGGCGGTGTAATTCCGGAACTGGCATTTACCCGCATACTCAAAGTGGGCCGTGAAAGGCGGGCCTTAAAACTCAGTTCCGAATTCGCTTCGCTGTTGCACCGCAGGCTTCAAATTTCTTCGCTTCCTCGTGCCTCCCACTTGCGTGGATATCGCCATGCTTGCGGCAGCGAGAGATTCGAGTTTGGAATTCGAGCTGATCGAACGGGGATGCGACACTGTCATGGTTGGCCATCACATCACGGAAACGGCGGGACCCGAGCGCCCGATGCGATCCACTGGTCGTAAGTTTGAAATTTCAGCCCGGCCTTGTCGTAAAAGACCCGCAGGTAGCCGTCGCGACCGCGCACGACCGCCTGCGGGATAACCCTTTGCACCTCCTGCGCGATAACTCCGACATAGGCTTTTTCGCCTCCATTATAAACGAAGCGATAGAAGCCAAGGCCGTTGTTGAGATGGCCGAGCAGGATGATCTCGTGCTTAAGCCTAAAATCAGATCGCCGTCCGCCGCCACGGCCACCACCTCGAAAGCCGCCTCGGCCGCCGTGAAAACCGCCTCTGCCTCCGTGGAAGCCTCCCCTAAAGCCGCCGCGGCCGCCGCGGTAGACGCCGCCGCGACGGTATACGCCACCGCGATGGTATACGCCACCGCGATAGACGCCGCCGCGGTAGACGCCGCCGCGGTAGACGCCGCCGTACCCGACCGCGGGGTATCCCGCGATGTTGGGCCGGCAGCCTCCATAGGGACCTCGGTGAAAGCCTAGGCCACATCCTCCCGCGACCAGCGTCACATTGTAGCTCTGGTTAGGAACCGGTGAAATTGAAAATGCGTTGGCGTCAAAGGCGACTATCATGGTGGTCAACGCGCCGATGACGCCCGCTATGCAGTGTATCCTGTGCAAGGCTCGTTCCTCCTAGTAGTGAAAATAACCCGCAAATTGCAGTGGAAGACCTGGGTTTAGAGGCTTGCACCCATACCATCGTATTTCGCGCAGCAATCGCCGGTCGCGGATTTCGCCGCGCCTATACAAGCTGACGCCATCAAACGCGCGGAAGGCATCGCCTGAACCGCAGCCCCGAAGAGGAAGGAAAGGCCGGTTAGAACAATAAGCAATCGCCGAAGAAAGAGGATACACATAGTTGCAATATACCCCGATCTCTACCGCCGTTCAAGGTACCCTCGACTGGCCGGTCCAGCTCGGACAAGGACCGTCTTCGACCAGCCGCTGTAGTGCAATTCAAGCAGACGGTGTGGAAAGTCGCGTCAATCGCAATGTGACAAAGCCGAATGGCGTGTTCGCCGGCGCGTTCTTCGAAGCCTTTGGTAAAGCTGTCTGTGTAAATATCGCATTTGTTCTATATTTCTATTATCTCATGTTTTTAGCTCGTGGTGATTAGGACGCGCCGCGCAAGCCACGACAAGACTCGCGTAAGCGGCAATATGGAACGTAAGGCAGTGCAATGTCTGCCACGGGACACGGAAGCGACAAGGCTGACGAGTTCGACACGCGAGCCGGAAAACTTCTCGCTTCGACCTCGACAATGGCGTTGCGCTCGGATACTTTTGAAGGTGCGATGGGAATGACTTAATTAGCGGAGGTTGGATATGAGTGAAAAAATCAAATCGGAAATGATCTCCCGCCGAAGGGCGTTTTCCCTTCTAGGACTAGCCGCATTAAGCCTCGCAGTTCCGCCCACGATCCTAACAGTGTCAGATGCTGAGGCCCAGACCGTTGGGATGCAGCGGCGTGCGGCGCGGCGTGCGGGCCGCCACATGCGACGTGAAGAGCGGCGCACGGGCCGCCACATGCGACGTGAGCATCGGCGTACCGGTCACTACTAGTCCCGGCGCTGCCGCGGCCTTCGCCCGTGCGGGCGCGGATCAATTCGCGCTCGAACTCGGCAAGCCCGCCGAGCACGGTCAGCATCAAGCGCCCGTGCGCGGTCGTCGTGTCGGCCCATGTGTCATGGAGTGAACGGAAGCCCGCGCCCTTGCCGGTGAGATAGCGTCAAACGCCGCGGCTGGGCCAGCCAACCCCGCCGCAAATGCCCGTTCCAACCGCCAATAAAGTTCCAAGCTTTCTCATGCTTTTCTTCCTAGATCTGAGAGAATTTCGAACCACCGATGGCGAGCACGGCACCAACCTTGCCGGCCGGGGTTCCCTTGTTAGGCTCATGCTTGCGCTTGTCATTACGGCGAACTAACGCGGAGTATCATTGGACCAGAGGCTTGAAGTGACCGTATCCTATTCGCTCAAAACAGCATCCGCAGCTTCACCTCGGCCTTGAAATTGTAAACCGGATAGGCTTTGACGATTGGCACGCTGCCTTCAAGGGAGAGTGCCACGTGGTCACTTAGCCGCACGCCAATCAAGGCATCGAAGGGGAGGAATAGCCGTCCGGTCTGACCAGCTACGGGCGCGCCGTAATTGATGCGGATATCGTTGCTTGGGTAAAAGGTTATAAAAAAGGGACCTGGCAAATCGATGTTGAGGGTGGGGGCGATCTGGGGTTCACTGATCCTTCGTGCTTGTGCATTACCCGGGATGCTCATCGCATAGCGCATTGAAGGAACAAAATAGCAATCCTCCCCCAATTCGAATAGCATATAGCGCACGCCGAGCCCCGGCTGGACTTGCCACTCGCCGCTGCCAAGGCTGCCGGCCGCGGTTTGCGCGACCACGCGCGTCCCGACGGCAGCAGCCCAGCGGTCGTTTATCGCATGTGCAACAACGCCTGAAAGGATGCATCGCCAAGTCCAAACTCGTGATCAGCCCTCTCCGTCTCAAAATTAGTGGTCGTTTTTTGCACGAGGGGAACCTGGGCATGCACACCCAGGCGCCAGCCAACATCGAGGGGGATCATGCTCTCCAACCGCAAGGCCATCTGGGCCCGATTCGTCTCGCTCGTATCGTTCGAAGAAGTCTCGTCCAAACCGCGCCCTTCAAACGCGGTCTGAGGACGGGTAAGGTCAAAGCCATTGTTCGTGCGAAGCGACTCCGGTGCAGCATCTTCACCGGCGGTCGCCGCTTGGTCTGCGCCCCCAATAGAAGATTCGGCCCTCGCCGAGAGCGGCGCAAGGAGCGTGGCCATACTGGTCACGACCAGAGCTATGAACGCCTGCCAAAGGCTGTGCCTTGCATTTTGGCGCATCGCCTGTCTTGTGCTTTCATTTGCGCGGCAAACGGTGACTTACTGCCGCTGTAGAAACTCGAGACGCGGCCTCTTCGCGGTGGCAAATGTTGAGGCCGAGATTGCCGCTTTCGACAGATTTTGGCAATGCCAATTCCCCAGCACGGAGCTCTCGTGCATTCAAGCCAGTGACTTTGGTGCGCCGAGTGCTGGATTTTGTCGTCATCCAGACGCGTCTCCATTTTGTTTTTGATCGGACGCAAACCAATCAAGCGTTTCACGTCGATACGGTGCCGGCGACGGCCGCAGTTCCGCAAGGACTTCGCCTTGCTTAAGAAACCCTATGGAGGCATAATGGCAGCGCTGATGGCGCGTCCATCTGGCAATGGGTGCTCTATGTTGTAACAGAAGCTAAAGCGAGCAAGCTTAAGTTCGCCACCGCTAATGACATAAGAGCGCCAGTTTTAGGGAGGAGATTTGCGATGAAGATGACGACCGTTTTTGGAATCGCTACCGTGGCATTGGGAGCGGCGCTAGCAATAGGACTCGGCACGCACGCTCAAGCCGCTGCCCCCGCAAACTATGCGCGAGCCTGCACGGAAGTTGTCGCGTCCGACAGTGTGGTAGAGAAAGCGGCTTACGGGGTCGCCCGTCGTACGGCTCGACGCACCGTTCGCCGCACCGCTCGCCGGCACCACTACTGAACCGCGAAGATCATGGCCGCCGCGCTCGGCAGGTCGCAAAACGACTGTCGAGTGTATCAAGTGGCTGCAGGCCTTCGCCTGCAGCCACCACCTAAAGCATCCAGGCTCGACTTCAGACGCCCTTTGGCAAGCACGAGGCTCCAGGGGTAATAATGCGCGGCATATCACCAGACCTGCAAACTGAGAACCGTTCGGAATGTCTCCCAAGACGGGCACATTTCCAAGATATTGAGAGCTTAAGAAGGTGGGAACCAGAACGCGCGGAAGCCGTTCTCACTCTTCGTCCAGCTCCTGACCCTTCGCCAACCCATTCTGCGAAGCTCGTCGCCAATGGCCCCGCAATGGCACCCGCGCCCTTTCACGCCACGGAGCATCTTACGGAGAGTTTCCAGAGAAATCCCATCTGTCTGGACTTCGGGCGGGATCGTGTCGAGTAGCCTTTTCAGTCGCACATCCAACGGGACAAGTTTTTCGCGTGCTGTCTGCGCTTCAACGCGCGCTTGTTCTTCGCGCTGAGCTTGATGCTTCGCGTGCTCGGCTTCGACGACAGCCATCAAACTCCTTACATAGGCGGTGCTCATGACTGGCTCCCGGATCGACCATTGTGGTGATCATTACCGCTTTATTTCAACAATGTTTTCCGTTGTCGTCGCCGATGGGGCACTTGGGGCAGCAAATGACCTGTTCTAGGTAATTTCTCTTACAAAGGACTATGAAGAGAAAAAACCCCAAAACACCTTCGTATCTGCCCCAAGTGCCCCAACAATGTCGGCGATTGTCGTCATGGCTTGGCCGCAGTCCCGCCGACAATGTGCAATCCCACACCCGACGGTCTCAGCCGCAGTCCATTGAACAATCGGACACCGCCGCTCTTCGTTGTGCGGAACCCTCGGGCATGGAGTTCTTCCACGAATTGCCGGTTCCCCAGCGTCGGCGTATGCTCAAGTTCGGACCACAATTTGTAATCGCTGTAGGCGGCGCTGCGCGAGATGTTCGCCTGCGGGTCAGCGATCGTCCGATCATCCAGCCATTGTTGGATGAAATCCATTTCGCCACGATAGGCCTTGGTCGCTTGAGTAACGGCAGCCGACGGCTTGACACCGTCACGCTGCCACATAAAGCAGCCACGAACCATCCATGCGAGAATGCCGGGCAATTCGGGGCGTAGTCTTCGTTCGCGGAAGTGCCGGTTCTTCGCATCATCCGCCATTTTGGCGTCAAAACCGATGATGTTCAGCCTGCGCCAAATGCCGTCGTCACCGCCCTTCACAAATGGGCGATGATTCGTCATTAGCAGAATTTTGTGGCTTGGTATGAAAGTGAACGGATCGCGATGCAGCTTCCTGGCTGTGATGGGTTCGTTTGACGTGATTTCTTTCAACTGCGCTTCGGCAATCGCGCAGCCTTCGTCCGTTTCGCTCACGACGACAAGCCGCTTGCCATGCAGCGCAGCGACATCTGGCGACGCGGCTCCCTTCTCGCCCTGCGATTGCAGGAGCAAGTCTCGCCGGCCCTTAGCGGCATAATTCCCAAGCGCTTCGAACAGGGTCATAGCGATCGTCGTTTTGCCGTTCGACCCGTCGCCAAAGAAGGCAAAAAGCTTCTCTTCCGAGACGTGGCCCGTCAGCATGTAACCTGCGATACGCTGCAAGTGTTCGATCGTCTCAGCGTCGCCTATCGGCGCCCAATCAAGAAGAGCGAGCCAATTCGGACATTCCGCGTCTTTATCGACGACTACGCCGGTCGATTTGGTGATGAAGCCCTCTCGCCGGGGCGCGCACTCTTGTTTCGTCCGAAGGTTCAGGGTCGTGTTTTCGCACCCGAGCAACCATGGATCGGCGTCGAAGAGGCTCGGTTCAGCCCTAATGTTTACCACTCCCTTCGCGTGAAGGCGCTGTTCTCTCTGCGTTGCGATGGCGTGCTTACGGAGCGACGCCCGTTGATCTTCGGGGAGCGTGGAGGCCCTCGCCTGCCACGCTAGAGGCAATAGCGCCGTGTCCGACACGATATCCCATCGGCTCGCGTTCCAGTGTGCCCAACTGCGCCACGCTTCGACATACCGAAGGTCGTCGCCAAACATCTCGATAAAGAGTAAAGCATTGCCGGCGTCAGTCTGACGAAATTTCGTCGGATCCACGACGGACCCAGCTAGTGCCGCCACCATCTCTGCTTGAATATCGCTCGCATTCAACATCGCGCCCATCGCTCACTCTCCTAGCGGTTACGCCGCATTTGTTTCGAGTTCCAAGAAGGCCATTGCCAGACGCGCGGCGCGCCCCGCCGTCTCAGTATCATTCACCGCGTGCAAGGCCGCCGAAGCGTCACAGAGCAGCTTGCGCGGCGAGAAGCTCCGGGCGCTAGGCGATGCGCTTCCAGCCCACGCCAGCGCTTGTTGAAGGTCGTGTTCACATCCTCGCGGCCGACACATGCCCGGCAAAACGCTTGGGCGAGCGCCGCCTCATCCGTTATGCCGAACGCCTCTCTAAAGATCGCGCAGAACGCCAGCCGTCGGGCTCGGTCGTTTCGATAAGCCGGATGATGTGAACGCAGGATGTTCGCCTTCGCGATAATCGCGACAAACGCGGCGGCTGCTTCCGGCATTGGAAGAATAGGCGCGGCGAGTGGAACTCGTGTGGCTTTATCCGCGCCGTTGGTGAGCGCTGAGCTTCGCTCGATAACCACCTTCGGAACAGCGACGACTGGCTCGCCATCCAGCAAGCCATGGTGCTTCTTGATCGGGTCCTTGCCGTAATGAATGATCGGCGCAGCGGTGAAGATCAGCTTTCCGTTGTCGAAGGCGCTCAGATCAACGAACTTCTTGCCTGCAAAGAAGCTTTTCCATGCCGATGGGAACACGACTTGATTGAGCATAAAAAAGACGTGCAGCCGGATTTCATCGCCTCGCGATGGGTGGCCCGAACTTCCGCTCAGTTGCCAAGCGCACGCCACGTTCTTGAATTCGCTCGGCAGTAAACACCGAACATAACTTGCAAGCGCAGCGCCGTCGCGGAAGTCGATTGATGGCGGGCATGGAAGCTTCTCAATGTCGAGAACGATCCAGCGCCGCGGGATTACGCTGAGACCCGCCGGAAAGCATTCGCCCGTGCGCTCATCCACGCCCGCAGCGCATCGCCGGCGCAGGCGATTTTGATTGGCTCCCGGCGCGATAGCTCCTTTCACGAGCGCGACCCGAGGCCGGTTCTCAGCTGCCGTGATGATGTCGTGAACGTCTTCGATCCCCGCAATGGGAATTTCCAGAGCCTGAAACCAAGCCTCGTTCTCCGCTGGGATGATGCTGCCATCCGGCATCCAAATCTTCGCGAGCAACTTGTTCGGGCGGGCGCGAAGCAACGCCATGCGATCCGTCATTAGCGAACCTCCATCAACTCTTCGACGCTTGGCGTCTCGGCTTCGATGATGTGGGCAAGCGCTTGGCCACGAGGCGACAAATTGACAGCGCAGATCGACGCATCAGGGCGAATTCGGCTCAAGATCTTCCGAACTGACGGCTGGAAGCGGCTGATTTGCTTCCGTGCTTCGAGCAGCTCCGCTAGATCGCCGATTGTGTCGGAGTGTCGCTCAATAATCTCGAAGACGCCACGAACCGTCTCGCTCCAGAGAGAGCGCCCGTCACGGCTGGAAAGTTGTGAAGCGCGCTCGACGAGAACGCGTGCTTTGACGAGTTCAATCGCCGGTGCGAACCCGTCATGATTTGCGAGCAATCGCCCAGCTACCGGTCCGGCGGCGCACACGCGCGCGGCTTTCAGCAGGCCCGGTGCGTCGCAGTGGTGATCAATATCGAGCGAGTTTTGAAACCAAGCTTCGCCACCCCAATCGATATTGAAGCCGGGCGTGCCGTAAATTTTGGCGCCGAAGGCAGACAAGCCTTCTACTTCGAACGCGGCGAAGTGGCCAGCCTCATGATGCGCCACCTGACGCTTGGTTGCGCCCTGCTCCGGGTAGCGCTGGCGACACTTCTCCACAAAGCCGCGATCCCGTGAACCTTGCGCATCAGGCGCAGCACGCTATCAGTGCGGCCAGCGATCACCGCTTCCATTCGCGCGTGCTTTTGCTCCTCGTAAAACGCGTGGCGCTGCGCCGTGCGCGATTGTGCGCCGTTGGCGTGCGATGTATGAGAACCATCCATCTGAAGATCTCTCCGCTCCGGTCGGCGACGCCATCGCCGCCGAGCCTTTCTCGTTGGGGGAGTGTTCAGGCCGCCGCGTCGACACGCTTGGCCAGACCATCGGCGAGGTCACCGATGCGCCATCCGAGCTTGCGGTCGCCGATCTTGATGGGGCGCGGCACTTTTTCGGCGCGATAGAGCCGACGCCAATGGGGGAGCGACACGCCCCAGAAGGCGGCAGACGCCTCGGCATCCAAGATGCGGCTCCGGCCAAGGTCAGAGGGGAGATTATTCAGCGTCACGACTGTCGTCGTGTTTTTCAAGGCTGCCCGTAACTCTTTGTCATAGGCCCGATTTTCTGTGTTGGTCGGCAGATGCATGTCGTCACCTCGTATTACGCCGCGTCGAAAGGCGGCTCCGAGGGATCACTAGACAGCAAGCAGCTCAAGTGTCGTTCCCCGTAATTCCCTGAAATAGGAGAAACAAATATTCAGCGAGATATATCCCGCGCGATACGGGTGGCGATGGCTTTTCTAGCACTTTGGTTCTGGGACATTTCATGCTCGACCTGTGCGCCGAGCGATTGCAAGCTCGCGAGCGCCTGCTTCAATATGCGCGTCGTCACATTCACATCCTTGGACGAGTTGCGTCCTATTGAGCGACCAAGCTCGGCAGGCTTCCATTTGCCTTGCTCATGCGCCGGAAGCGTGGCGCGCCACGCTAGCAAGTCAGCGAGCTCAACAATCTTTGTGCTCCGCCATGCGTCGAATTTTTTTGGGTCGAATTTGGCGTTCAAGGAAGGTCGCCCCGGCTTGGCGATAGGCGGCTTGAGTTGCTTGCGAGCCTCCTCCAACCAGCGCTCAAATTCGGTAACGAGCAGCGCATTTGGCATGTTAATGTTTACGGTGAAGGTCGCGTAGGGTCCGCAGATGTGGCCGATCTGCGCGCCGCCAGCGTCGTGGGTTACAATGATGTTGCGGTCGGCGCTATGCAGCCCGAGATTATGATCGACAGATAGCTTGTAGAGCCTTGAAATCTCGGCATACCAACCCTGAACGTCGAGTTCGCCAAGGTAAGCGTAGCTTTTTTTCGGAGGCGACGACGTTTTCGCCGCTTTGGCCGCAGGCTTGCGCATTGTCAGTCTCCTGTAAGCAGTGCCGTCACATGGCCGCCCCAAAGTGTTAACGCAGCGCTTTTCTCAGCTGCATAAATTGACCGATTATAGATGCCTGCGACGCCAGCCTTGTGACCTGACACGTGATTGAGGACGGCCTCAATGACGTGCGGTTGAACGCCCAAGTCTGCCATGCGCGTTGCGACGGTTCTTCTGATGTCATGGAGCCGCCAAGGCGCGGTCGTGCCCGCCGCCTGCAATCGTTGGTCGAGGGCGCTCTTCGCGTTTGACCAGCCTTGAAAGGGGCCAGCCCCTTCGCCGAACACGAGATCGCGTCCTGCCCGCCGCCCATGCGCCGCCAAGAGGTCAATGGCCGTGTCTGCCAGCGGAACGTCATGCGGCAAGGCGTTCTTGGTACGCTCGCCGCCGAGCCGCCATAGGCGCTTATCGAGGTCGAGTTCGCTCCAGCGCATTGCGGCGACTTCCTCGCGCCTCTGCCCGAGCAGGATCAGCAGGCGGACAATCACGCCATAGTCGCCGTCACCCGCACATGACCAGACAAGGCGCAGTTCCCCGTCGTCAAGCGCGCGGTTGCGGGAGACTTCTTCGCCCGCCTTGTTCGTGCCTATAACCGGGTTGACGTCGGCCAGCCCTTCGCCTATCGCCCAGGCATAGAGCGTTGAAAGATAGGCGCGGCTTCGATTCGCCGCGATGGGACCATGCTCCTTTGCGATCCGCCCGAGTTCGCCTGCGACGTTTACGCGCGCAACTTTCGCCAGCGGTAGACGGTGCAGCGGCTTCCAGTGATCGCGCAGAGAGCGCGTTACTTCCGCCAAGGTCTTTGGCTTGAGGCGATTTGCGGCGCGCTCTTCAAGGTACCGCTCTGTGATAGCGGCGAGAGTTATAACCGCTTGAGTGCGCGTCTCGCCCTTCTCAAGCTGCGGATCATGTCCAAGATGGACCTTGGAAAGCGCGCTCCTCGCTCGCTTGCGCGCTTCGTCGGCGTTGAGCGTCTCGACAGTTCCAAGCGTTACACGGCGTTGCTTCGCCCCTACGCGATATTGGACGATCCATGTCCGCTTGCCGCCATCTCGAATCCGCAGGCCGAAGCCGGGCAGGCCTTCGTCAAAAATGATGCGGTCGTTCACGCCAGCGGGAAGTGCCAGCCTTTCGACGTTCACCTTAGTGAGCTTCATGGAGCGCCTCGAATTGTTCTGGGAAGCACATGGGAAGCACGCTCATGCGCAATCGTGCTTACTTATGCTTCCCAATATCAGAGGTTACGCGCGTAAAGTCAATGGTTTATTGTGATCTTAAGTGTGCTTAGGTGACCATGGTGTGCATGTAACCCCTGACTTTTGATCAGGAGGTCATAATATCCCATCGCGCTCACCAAAAAAAAACAATAGATGAAGAGCGTATCGCAAGCTGCGATTGAATCTCAGGGTATCACTGAGAGAACATTTTGGTACGATCGCGCGGGCCGAGGCGCTCCGACCCGCTGCCCGTTTTTGAAGATTTTTCGCACGGAGTTCCGCCATGAATGCTAGGATTGGGCCACCATGACGGTTTCTTTTACGGTCTTCGATACGGCGATTGGCCGATGCGCAATCGCATGGAGCGGGCGCGGGATCGCTTACGTGCAACTTCCAGAGGCGGACGAGCCGAAGACCCGCGCGCGCGTGCTCCAGCGATTTCCCCACGCGAGAGAGGCAGCCCCGCCAACCGAGGTGGAGCGCGCGCGGGATTGTATCGTCGCATATTTGCGCGGCGAGCGGGGCGACCTTTCTTCCGTTCTGCTGGACATGGGCCTTGTGCCGCCATTCCACCGCCGCGTCTACGAGGCCGCGCGTAGCATTCCCCAGGGCGCGACGATGACCTATGGCGCTCTCGCGGCGCGGATCGGCGACGCGGGCTCGGCTCGCGCCGTTGGGCAGGCTCTCGCACGAAACCCTTTTTTGATCATCGTGCCGTGCCATCGGGTGGTCGCGGCCGGCGGCAGGATCGGCGGTTTCTCGGCACCCGGCGGCACCGCGACGAAACTCCGGCTCCTCGCGATCGAGGGCCATGAAAATAGCGCGCCTGAGGGTGCAGCTCATCGCCCGCTTGCCTGATAATCTGCGTGCCGCGCCATCGGCCTAGACCCAAAATCCCGCGAACTCATCCAGCACCGTTCCCCCAAGTGACACGGCGCGCCCCCTTCGGGCTGCGATCAGCCCAGAAGATCAAGGAGCGCTGGGATCACGGGCGCGTCGGCCGCCGGCATCGGATAGGCGCGCAGATCCCGTGGCCGCACCCATTTGAGCGTCTGATTTTCGCGTGCAGTGACAAGACCGGTCCAGCGCCGGCATATATAGAGCGGCATAAGAAGGTGGAAGTCTGGGTGGGCAAAACTCGCGAAGGTGAAGGGCGCGAGGCAAGCCTCCTCGACCGCGATCCCGAGTTCTTCGTGTAGTTCCCGGATCAAGGCCGCTTCCGGCCGTTCGTCTAGTTCCACCTTGCCGCCGGGAAATTCCCATAGGCCCGCAAGAACTCTTGCCTTGCGGGCGCTGGGCGATCAGCACGCGGCAATCCGGGTCCACGAGCGCTACGGCGGCGACGAGCAGAAGTTTCACCAAACCGGCTCGCCGCTCACGAACGATAATCGCCATTGATCGCGACATATTCCTTGGTCAGATCGCAGGTCCATACGGTTGCCGCGCCCCTGCCCAAGCCCAAATCCACGCGAATTTTTATTTCCGCGCCACGCATGAGCTTGGAGACCCCAGCCTCGTCGTAGGAGGGATCGCGCTGACCCATGTGGGCGATCCGAACATCGTTGAACCAGATCGCCAGCCTGTCGCGTTCGGCCGGCACGCCGGCCTTGCCGACGGCCATAACGACGCGGCCCCAATTGGCATCCTCGCCGGCGATCGCCGTTTTGACCAGTGGCGAATTGGCGATCGAGAAAGCGATTTTTTTGGCGGCGGCGGCGGTTGCCGCGCTGGTTACCTTCACCTCGACGAATTTGCGCGCGCCTTCCCCGTCCCTCACGACCTGATGCGCGAGATCGAGGAGGAGACGGTCGAGGGCCTGTTTGAAAGAAGCGAGGCGGCGGTCGTTGGCAGCGACGATATTTGGCGCGCCGCGTTTGGCGGCGGCCCCCGTCGCGAACAGCATCAAAGTGTCGGAGGTCGAGGTATCGCCGTCGATGGTGATCGCGTTGAACGACCGTTCCACGCTTTTGGCCAGCATCGATTGCAAGACATTCGAGACGATCGGCGCGTCTGTAAACACGAATGCCAGCATGGTCGCCATGTCGGGGGCGATCATCCCCGCGCCCTTCGCCATGCCGGTTAGAAGGACCTCCACACCGGCGAGCCTCGCGCTCGCGGTTGCAACCTTCGGATGGGTGTCGGTCGTCATGATAGCCTGGGCTGCCTCGAGGAGACCGCCCGGCGCCCCGCGCGCGGCCAGCTTTTCAAGGACGCCGTCGAATTTCGTCGCGTCGAGCGGTTCGCCGATCACCCCGGTCGAGGCGACGAAAATTTCCGTTGCCGGCGCGCCCGTTGCCTTGGCGGCAAGCGCGGCGGTGAGCTTGACCGCTTGCGCCCCAGCTTTGCCGGTAAAGGCATTGGCATTGCCAGAGTTGACGACCAACCCGCGGGCTTTGCCCGCCTTGAGCCTTGCGCGGCACCAATCGACCGCCGCCGAGGGACATTTCGATTTCGTAAAAACCCCCGCCGCCTGGGTGCCCTTATCGAAAACGGCGAGCATCACATCTGCGCGATCGTTGTTCCGAATACCGGCGGTGCCGGTGGCAAAGCGCACGCCCTCGATCTCTGGCAGCTCTGGAAATGACGTTGGCGCGAGCGGCGAGATGGCGGCGGCCATGGATGGGGTTCCTAACGCAGCTTCGCCCTCGGCGAGCCAGGGCAAATCCCGACCAAGGCCACAATGCCGGGGTCAAGGGGGAGCACCTCCTATTTGTTTTCGGCAGTTCGTGTTTGACCCTCGCCGCTTATTTCTTGCCTGGAGCGGGCGCAGCCGGTGCAGGCGCTGGGCTTCCCGCCGCAGGCTTGCCGGTCGCGGGGGATTCCGGAGGCTCGGTCCGCTCGATCTTCGCAGTCTTGCGCAAGTCCGCGACGAGCGCGGTTTGCGCCTTTTGCACGACATAGCGGGCGACTTGCTCCTTGACCTCGTCGAAGGGCGGAAAGGTTTTCTGTCGCTTATCCAGGACCTCGATGATGTGCCAGCCAAACGGGCTTTTCACCGGATCGGAAACCTGCCCGACCTCCAGCTTGAATGCTGCGTTGGCGAACTCTGGCACCATGCGGTCCTTGGTGAACCAGCCGAGATCGCCGCCTTCCGAGCCGGGGTCTTTCGAGACTTCCTTGGCGATCTTGGCGAAGTCTTCGCCCCCCATTAGCCGTTTCAGCGCCGCTTTTGCTTCCCCCTCGGTTGCTACGAGAATATGCTGCGCGTGGATCTCGGTCTCGGGCTTTTGCGCCTTGGCCGCCTCGTCATAGGTCGCTTTGATCGCCGCGTCGGTGGCAGCCGTCTTCGCGACCTGTTCAAGCACGCTCTCCATCAGCAGCTTCTCACGATAATAGGCGAGTTTCTTGGCAAATTCGGGGGTTTGGTCGGCCTTTTCGGCAAGCGCCTTTTGCGCCACCAATTCGCCATCGATCAAAAAGTCGAGAAGGTAGCTGTCGCGGGCTTTGCCTTCGAGCTGGGGCGGCAGGCTCGCGTGAAGATCACCAGCGGCGATGTTCAAATCGTCGTCGGTAATTTGCTTGCCGTTGACGGTGGCGAGCACCTTCGCCGCCGCCGGCAAGGCGGGAATAATCGCAAGCGAGGCCATGGTGAGCATGCATGCTAGACCAGCGGTTTTGTTACGCGCGTGTTTCGTCAAGAACATGAATCCGAGCTCCGGGCTGAATCGGGAAAGTTGCCCCGCGGTTTTCGCGGCGCGTTGGTCAAAAGAGCGTTTGCCGCGTGACCATGCACGGAGCGGCGGATTTGACAAGCCCCGGCCCCAATCTTATCTGTCGGGCAGGCCTTCGTGGACGATTTTTTCCACTTTCGCGGCCCCATTGCCGGCGCCTCCCGCCGGACGTTCCGCGACCATCGCGCTGCCGCACGAGTTTTTCTCGAATGAGATGCGCGGTCTTCCGCCGGAACATGGCTTTTGTCGAGCGGTCGGGGGAAATCGGATTTCCAGCCAGGAACGCGAGTATGCGGTGCCCGGAAATCTTGGAATGCTATATCACAGTCCGGCGGCCCGCCGGCGAGCGGATGATTCAGGCCCGGGCCGCGCCTCGCGCAAACGCCGCCGGGATCGCACAAGATCTACCTGAAAAACGAGGGGCTAAAACCGATCGCCGGGGTTGTTCCGGCTGTATTCTAGAAAGGTCGTTTCGTAATGCTGGGGTCCCTCGCGAAAAAGATTTTCGGATCGTCGAACGATCGCCGGCTCAAGGGATACCGGCCGAGAGTCGCGGCTATCAACGCGCTTGAGCCCGAAACGCTGAAGCTCACGGATGCCGAACTCGCCGGGAGAACCCACACGTTCCGGGAGGAGTTCGCCAGCGGCAAGAGCCTTGATGAACTGTTCGTGCCGGCTTTCGCAACGGTACGGGAAGCGGCGCGCCGCGTCCTCGGGCAACGACATTTCGACGTTCAGCTGATTGGCGGGATGGTGCTGCATGAGGGCGGGATCGCCGAGATGCGCACCGGCGAAGGCAAAACCCTTGTCGCGACGCTTGCCGCCTATCTTAACGCGCTCTCGGGCAAGGGCGTCCATATCGTCACCGTCAACGATTATCTCGCCCGTCGCGACGCCGAATGGATGGGCAGCATCTATCATTTCCTCGGCCTTTCGACCGGGGTCATCGTGCATGGCCTCGACGATGACGAACGCCGCCGCGCCTATGGCGCCGACATCACCTATGGCACCAACAATGAGTTCGGGTTCGACTATCTTCGCGACAACATGAAATACGAGCTCGCCCAGATGGTTCAGCGCGGCCATCACTATGCGATCGTCGACGAGGTCGATTCGATTCTCGTCGACGAGGCCCGGACGCCGCTGATCATTTCGGGAGCTTCCGACGACAGATCCGATCTCTATGTCGCGATCGATAAGGTCATTCCGCGCCTTACGGCGGAGGACTTCGAGCTCGACGAGAAACAACGCACGGTCAATCTCACCGAGGCAGGCAATGAACATATGGAGGCCATGCTGGGCGAGCTCGGGGTTCTTTCCGAAGGTTCGCTCTACGAGGCGGTCAATGTCACTCTTGTGCATCACGTCAACCAAGCCTTGCGCGCGCATAAATTGTTCAAGCGCGACAAGGATTACATTGTGCGCCAGGGCGAAGTCGTCATTGTCGACGAGTTCACCGGAAGGATGATGCCGGGCCGCCGCTACTCCGAGGGGCTCCATCAGGCGCTCGAAGCAAAGGAGCATGTCGCGATCCAGCCCGAGAACGTGACCCTCGCCTCGATCACCTTCCAGAATTATTTCCGCCTCTACGGCAAACTCGCCGGAATGACCGGAACGGCGGCGACCGAGGCGGATGAATTCGCCGAGATCTATAAGCTCGATGTCGTCGAGATACCGACCAACATGCCGGTCAGGCGCCTCGACGAGGACGATGAAGTCTATCGCACGGCGGAAGAAAAACTGCGAGCGATCATCCGCGAGATCGAGGCCGCCAACGCGAAGTTCCAGCCTATGCTCGTCGGCACGACGTCGATTGAGAAGTCGGAGCAGCTCGCCGAGGCGATGAAAAAGCAAGGCTACAAGCAGATCGATTTTTTGCAGCCCGAAGCCTTGCAAAAACTCTACGCGGCCGCGCGTTCGGACAAGCCCTCAAAGCTTTTCGCAGTTTTGAACGCGCGGTTCCACGAACAGGAGGCCTACATCGTCGCGCAGGCGGGAGTGCCAGGCGCGATCACCATCGCGACCAACATGGCCGGGCGTGGCGTCGACATTCAGCTCGGCGGCAATGTCGAAATGCGGGTCGCGCAAGAATGCGCCGATCTGCCGCCGGGTCCCGAGCGCGAGGCGAAGGAAACCGCTATCCGGGCCGAGGTTGAAACTTTCCGCGAGAAGACGATCGCGGCGGGCGGCCTCTACATCATCGGCACCGAGCGCCACGAGAGCCGCCGGATCGACAACCAGCTACGCGGCCGTTCCGGGCGCCAAGGCGATCCGGGACGCTCGAAGTTCTTCTTATCGTTGAAGGACGATCTGATGCGGATCTTCGGGTCCGACCGGATGGAATCGATGCTTGTCAAGCTCGGCCTCCAGGAGGACGAAGCGATTGTCCACCCTTGGATTAACAAGGCCTTGGAAAAGGCCCAGCAAAAAGTCGAGGCGCGCAATTTCGACATGCGCAAGAACGTTCTGAAATACGATAACGTGATGAACGATCAGCGCAAGGTCGTCTTCGAACAGCGCCGCGAGATGATGGCGCAAGAGTTGCTCGAAGACATGATTTCCGACATGCGCCAGGGGGTCGTCGACGATCTTATCGCCAAGCATATTCCCAGTGATGCCTATCCCGAGACCTGGGACATCGAAGGATTGAAGCAAGCGGTCCGTGCCGCGTTCAATCTCGATCTTCCGGTGACCGATTGGGCGAAGGAAGAAGGAATCACCGAGGAGGACATGCATGAGAGGCTGCGAAAGGTGGCAAGCGAAGCCTATGCCGCTCGTGTGGACAAGAACGGCGCGGAAGTTACGCGTTATGTCGAAAAGCAGATCGTTTTGCAGGCGCTCGACCACCTGTGGCGCGAGCATCTCGTGACGCTCGATCATTTGCGTCAGGTTGTCGGCTGGCGCGGCATGGCCCAGCGCGATCCGCTGAACGAATACAAATCCGAGGCATTCGAGCTGTTCGGCGAACTCATTGCCCATCTACGGGAAATGACGACGGCGCAGTTGAACCGCGTCGAGGTCGCCTTCGAGCCGCCGCCGATGGAGGCGCTGGAGGTTTCCCATGCCGATGCGTCGGCTTATCCGGACCGCGCGATCAACGCCGCTTTTGGCCCCGCGAACGCCGCCCCCGCCGTTTCCCGAGCCCCCAAGCCGGTTTTCGGCGCGTCCGCGGCGGATGCCGCCGAGACGTTAGTCCGCGACCCGCCGGAGGAGCGGGCAGTCTATCGCAAGGTCGGGCGCAACCAGCCTTGTCCCTGCGGCTCGGGCCGGAAATATAAGCATTGTCATGGCGCGGCCGCGTGAAGACAGCCTGCCGTGCGACCGATTGACTTGCATCAAGGTGCGCGAGAAACCTTCATTGTTCCGTTGCCGCTTTCGTCTCCGCCCTGCCCGGGTGAGCGCCGCGTTAAGTGCGCGATCGAGTTCGTCTTCCCAGCTCAAAAAAATCAAAGAGTTGGGAAGCGTGTGAAGGAGACATCATGGGCCTAGGGGCAAGGTGGCAAGCTTACCCCTTTTTTCAATCGGCGCATTTCGCGTAGCAACCATGTGTGTTTTCAAAGAAAGACTCTAGGAGAAGGCAATGGTCGCGGCGCATTGCCGCGGACGCTGACACGGCACGGTATTCCGCATGAATTTGCCGATCCGCGCCTCGCGCCGCGCCTGGCCACGACCGCGCTATTCCATCGCCGCCGCCTTCAGAATGCAGACCATAGTCGCCGCGGCCGGTTGTTGCGCCACGTTGCGGATCGTGTGCGGACGATCGGAGCGATAGCGCAAAGTCTCTCCGGCCTTGGCTCGCTCGGTCGCGTTGCCCACTTCGACCTCGAGCTCCCCTGCGCTCACCGACAGGCTTTCCACCGAGCCGCGCTGATGCGCCTCCAATTCCAGCACGCCCCCGGGATCAGCCGAGAAATCATACCATTGCAACCAATCGATTGTCTTGATCCAGCCGATGATGGCGAGCCTGCATTTGCCATCGTCGGAAACCAGGATCGGCGTGTCGCCGCGCGAGGATTTCTCCAAAAAGGGCTCGTCGTCGGCCGCCCGCAGCACTCGCTCGATCGAGACATCAAGCGCCTGCGAAAGGCGCCAGATCGTGGCCAGCGTCGGATTGGTCTCGTTGCGTTCGATCTGGCTGATGATCGACTTGGCGACGCCGGATTGCTCGGACAGTTCCGTCAGCGAAAGATGACAGGCCTTGCGCAGCCGCTGTACCGTCTTGCCGAGCTGATTTGACAAGGCAGCCGCGCCGGTATCCTGCGTCTTGACCTTGTCGCGCCCTTCGACACCCATGGATCCGGCTCGCCGATTTGAGGTTGGAGTTGAGAAAATAGCTCATTTGGCTTAGAAAGTCGGTTGCACCTACAGCAGGTGACGCGCCGCCCAACCCTTAAGTTACGGGATCGCGACGTGACACTCTTATGAAGATGGCGGGGCGTCATGTCCATGAGATTGACCAAGCATCTTGGGATAGGGATTGCGGCTGTTCTGATGGGGTGGATCGCGCCCTTCCCGGCCAACGCAGAGATTAAACTGACCGACTTTAATGGCATGTGGAGCGGTAGCGGCAAGGACAGGAATAAACCTTGGGAATCCTTGCAGCAGACAAGCTGCCAAACGAAGGTTCAAGCCGATCTACGTCGCATGAAAAGCGACACGGTTTGCAATGGGGAAGCTGGGCTTCACAAGAAGATCGAATTATCGATTATGCTCGATGGCAATCGAATCACCGGCGATCTTAGCCAAAGCACCACTGTGCGAGGCGCGCCCGAACCCGTACTGAAAGGCTCCATATTAGGACAAAAGGCTGAAGATACGGCAAGTTATCAGGTCCGGTTTCCGGGATCGTTGCCTAGCGCGACAGTGGACCTCAAGCTTCTTAGTCAGTCGTCCTACTCAATGCACGTGACCTGCTGCCTTGGCGCCACCATGATGGACGTGGTCTTCAACAAAGCTGCTCGGCGTTGAGGATTGGGTAAAGGAAACTATCATCGATAGGCACTATGAAATTTTTGCAAGATCGAAATCTTTTCGTGATTTAGGCGTTCAATTGGCCGATCGGGAGAGGCGCCGCATTGATCGGCAAGTTTTGGCGCATCGCGCGCCATCTTGATTCGTGGGCCCTTCCCGGTGACATTTTCGACATATTCGAGGCGACGTCTAAATTCATGGTTACTCTGAACTTTGAATCCTCGGGTTCTGGAAGACCGCTTTTGGCCTTGCACGGCTATGGCGCTTCCCTGTTTTCTTGGCGCCACCTGCCTCTCGCCTTGCCCGATCGCAGGGTCATCCGCATCGATTTCCCCGGCCATGGCCGTTCGCCCCCGCGCCTGGATAATCGCTACCGCTTGGCCGATCACGCGCGGGCGGTACTCGAATTCATCGAAAGCGAAGGCCTGGAGGACTTCGATCTGGTGGGGCATTCGATGGGCGGTGGCGTTGCGCTCATGATCGCCGTCGATCTCATGGAAAGGCGGCGAAACTCGATCCGGTCGTTGACGCTGGTCGATGGTCTGGCCCTGCCGCAGCGAATCCCATGGCTCCTCCAGCCAGCGTTCTCGCCGCGACTAGGATCTTTCTTGACGTCGCTCCTGCCACCGCGATTAATCGTGAGGCTCGTGCTGCGTTTTGCTTTTTATGATGGCCGCCGTATCACCGAGGAGATGGTTCGAACCTATGCGAAAAACCTCGAGTCCGAGGAAGGCCGCCATGCGTTGCTGGAAACGGCGCGTCAAATGATTCCCGACAATTTGGCGGGGACGATCGAAAAATATAGAGAATTGACGGTTCCGGCCCTCTTGATTTGGGGCCGGCGAGACAGGATCGTTCCGCTCGCAATTGGAATTGAGCTGAACGCGATCATTCAGGGCTCGAAACTGATTCTCATCGACGACTGTGGCCACATCCCCCAAGAGGAACGACCGGACGTCACGCTGCGCGCGATCGCCGAGTTTCTGTCGCGAGTGTCGCCGATCGCGCGGTGAGATGCGGCTCAAGAAGATGAATTCTTGACGATGGACTTCACCAGCTCAGCCAGCAGCGGTGCCAACAATGGCGAGAAGACCGCGATGGCGGCGCTGATGCTCGGCCAAACAGCGAACCCGAGATCGTCGGGGAAGCGTTGCGCCGGAGCCGTATTCGCCGGCGCTCGATCCTGCGCGGTCGCCCCGGCCTGTTGACTGTCGGGACGCGCGGCGAGGAACGCCCGACGATCTAGGCGTAAGGCGGCGAGCGCCGGTCCTAATGCCGCGATCAAAGCCATTGTGCAGGAAGCTCCAAACATCAAATTCAACGCCTCACCGATCGGACCAATGGCCTTTTGCTGCGAATTCGAGAGAAGGGATGTCGGCCATTCGATGAGGATCTTGCTGCAGAGAACCGCCACGACCAGAACCACGGCCCCCAACGCGAGCACGATTTGCATGATCTCGCGGCGCAACAGCAATTCCTCGTAACGCAACAGCAATTCCTCGTTAGTCGGCGAATTTGGCGGCGTTTCCGGCCGGACTGAAGCACTGGCCAGGGCCGCGAGAAGCATGCCGACCGCAATGAGACCGATCATCGTATTCAGGCGCACGAGACCGGTCACCGCCGGATCGCCAAACTGGTCGACGCGGAACAAGCACCCAGCGAATTGGTTGAACAACGAACGATCCGCGTCGCCGCTCGCGAGAACATTGAAGCGCGGGTCCAGTTTGTTGGCAGCCGCCAGGATGTGTTCGACTACCAGCGGCCGCAATAGGTCGAAACCCGTGGGGTGCGCGGCGACGAAATATCCGACGAAAACGAAGAAGAGCAGAGCCACGAATGCGATCCGCGCTCTGTTGCGGCGGCGGACGACCCAGAATCCATATACAATGGCCGCCGCTGAGGCGAGGTACAAGAACGCGCTGGCAACCGCGTATGAAACTCGGCCATGCAAGTCCTTCGCCACGAAGGTCATGGCAGGGTCCTCATCGATTTGCTTGACTTCGGCCACCCCGCCAGCGCGCGGCAAGTCTTTCGCCGAAAGAAATTCGTAGGTCAGCGGGAGCCTATCCGCTTGACGCGTCAACATGGACGCTGTCAGATTCAGCGCGCCGAAACCCAGCAATACGGGCGCGACGATACAACACAACGACCACCCGTGAGCGTAAACCCACTTTTGAGCCGTGCGCCAATCCATGCGCCCCTCCCGCATCGCAATTGGTCGATCTTGCATCTAGAAGGCGGCGATGTCGAGGGGCGCCAGTCGCCCCTTAGCGGTGGCGCTCGACATGGACCTGCGCAGCGCTTATCTCGCGGCATTTGAAATTCCGCGCGGCAAGGCAAAAGCGCACGCGCTTACCTTCACCTGGGCGAAAGCGAGCGCCAGTCTCGACAATATTGCCCGCCAAATCCTCCGCGCCGCTTGGCCGCGCCCCGCCTCAGCAGCGTGGCGGTCTGGGTCCGCCCGCCGGCGAAAGCCGTGGCGAGGAGCCGCGGGCGCGCTATCGATCCTTCTCGCGGTGGCGGCGCCGTTCCTTTCGGCCTCGGCCCCGGGTCCTTTGCTCAACCTCAAATAAGAAGAGCGTAAGCAGGAGGAGGAGGTGAATTTTAGCCTCCTCCACAGATAAAATAGCACAAATTTCGCCGCCCCGCCCTTGTGGGGTGCCTTGTTTTCGCTTGACGGCTCACATCCATGGGCGGCCTGGACCGCCCTCCGCCGGATCAAGTTTAGACGCACCGGAAAAATATCGAGGCCTTTCTGGCGGCCCCGCGCGGCCTCTTAAATACCCGGCCGTCGGTCCCCATCTTCCGGCGTGACCAGCGCGATTTTTTACCTTTCTCTCTCGTTCTCGATTAGACGGAAGCTGGTGATGGCTCGCCTGCCGCTTCTCGCGCGGACACGCTTGTATTCGAAGGTCTCCCGCGCGGCGATACTACTCTTCTCGACGCCTATTCTAACGCCGTTGCGTTTAAATTCATCTGTATTGCATTAATCTCTATAAGTAGTAACGAAAGTATTAAATTGTAATATATTTTTTATTATTAAATACAATTGCACATGGCATCCACACCTGTTAGATTAATATGTCAGGAGGAATTCCTGACGTTAGAACTTGATTTTGCAAACGATCACTCACTATGCGAGTTCGCCTAATGTAGTGGGAAAATCAATAGGAGGAAAGCAACATGAAACCGTATGTTCTCGTGGCCGCGTCAGTTGCCGCGCTCGCGCCCATTCAAGCGCGCGCGGCGTCGACAACTTTCCAGTTCCCGTTAACTGTCTCGGCGGGTGCGAAAACCTGCCTGCCCAACGCCAAGGGCACGGTCACCGATCATACCTTCGGCGAATTCGAAAATCTCGAAGTGGTCGTCACTGGTTTACCTGCGAACACCGACTTCGACCTGTTCTCGATTGAGGTTCCAAACGCGCCGTTCGGGCTCGCCTGGTACATCGGCGATATTAACACCGATGCGACTGGCACCGGTGTCGGCAATTTCGTCGGCCGCTTCAATATCGAAACTTTCGTGATTTCCCCCGGCGTCCCATCGACGCCCCCGCCTAACGTGTTTCATAGCCCGCCCGCCTTCGTCCCGGAGGCAACAACCGGCATAAAGACCAATCCTGTGCAGCTCTATCACCTCGGGCTTTGGTTCAATTCGGAGGATGACGCCGAAAAGGCCGGCTGTCCGGGTACCCACACGCCGTTCAACGGGGAACATAACGCCGGCATCCAGGTCCTGAACACGGCAACATTCCCCGATACCCCGGGTCCTTTATTCAACCTCAAATAATAACAGCGTAAGCAGGAGGAGGAGGTGAGTTTTAGCCTCCTCCACATATAAAGTAGCACAAATTTCGCCGCCCCGCCCTTGTGGGGTGCCGTGTTTTCGCTTGACGGCTCACATCAATGGGCGGCCTGGACCGCCCTCCGCCGGATCAAGTTTAAGAATCCCGCCACATTTATGCTATTTTGCGGACCGACAGGGATGCTGGCGGGCAGCGTCGGTCGCGGCAGAACGGCCGCGGCCGTGGTTGGTTTATTCGCGATGAATGAGCAAAGCGTTATGGGCACCTCCTCGAAGAAGAGGCGAAAGCCGTGGCGAGGAGCCGCGGGCGCGCTATCGATCCTTCTCGCGGTGGCGGCGCCGTCCCTGTCGGCCTCGGCCGAGTCATGGCTGGATTTATTCAATCCCTTCAACATATTCGGCGGCGAAAAATACGAAACCAAGATCGTGCCGGATGTCCCGGCGGACGATCTCTACAATCAAGCGCTCGCCCGCCTGCAATCCAAGGATTACGACGGCGCGGCAAAAAAATTCGCCGAACTCGAAAAACAATATCCCTATTCTCAATGGCAAAGAAAAGGGATTTTGATGACCACCTTCAGCCAATATCAAAACGCCAGTTACGATGACGCCATTGCCTCCGCAAAACGCTACATTGGACTATTCCCATCCTCCCCCGACGTCCCCTATGCCTATTACCTTGAGGGGATGTCCTATTACAATCAAATCCCGGACATAAACCGCGATCAGGACCGGGCCGCAAAGGCAATTGAAATATTCACCCTGATCACCGAGAAATATCCGAAGTCGGAATATGTCGAGGATGCACACTATAAGCTTCAAGTCGCGCGCGACCAGCTTGCCGGCAAGGAGATGCTCGTGGGGCGCTATTATCTCAACCAGCATAATTACGCGGCGGCGATCAACCGCTTCCGCGAGGTTCTGTTCAAATATCAGACGACCCGCCACGCCGAGGAAGCCTTGCTGCGGCTGACCGAGGCTTATCTCGCGCTTGGCGTTCCGGGCGAGGCGCAGACTGCGGCGGCCGTTCTAGGGCATAATTTCCCGGAGTCGGTCTGGTACAAGGATGCCTATGCGCTGCTCCAAGGAAGCGGACTGCAGCCGCACGAGGACCAGGGCTCCTGGATCTCGAAAGCGTTCCGCAAATTCGGCTTCGGCTGAGGCGCGGCCGAAGGCTGACGGAAGCCTTTTAGTCGAGCGAAAATTCACGGCCGGGGGCATTTTTATTGAAGTGCCTCTGCTCTCTAGAAGAAAGTACGCCGCACGGCGAGGAACTCGCTAAATCGACGAGTTCTGTTTCATACAACATGAAAGAGCCGCGCCGTATGGAGGCGTATCGGGGAGTCCCTCGACCCCATGCTCGTTCGACTGTCCATCCGCGACATCGTTTTGATCGATAAGCTCGATCTCGCATTCGACCGTGGCCTTACCATTTTGACCGGCGAGACCGGCGCCGGAAAATCGATTCTCCTCGATGCTTTTTCGCTGGCGCTTGGCGCCCGGGGCGACGGCGGCTTGGTCCGCCACGGCATGGCGCAAGGTCAAGTCAGCGCGGCTTTCGAACTTGCGGAGGACCACCCGGCGCTGGTCGCGGCGAAGGCACAAGACATCGAAACCGCCGGCAGCCTTATTTTGCGGCGCCTGCAATTGGCGGATGGCCGCAGCCGCGCTTTCATCAACGATCAGCGGATGACCACGCAGGCATTGCGGGCGATCGCCCGCGAACTGGTCGAAATTCATGGCCAGCACGACGACCGCGCGCTCGTTAATCAAAAGACGCATCGCCAACTGGTCGATGCCTTTGGCGGCTTGAACATTGAGGCCGCCGAAATGCGCGCCGCCTATGCGCGGGCGCGGAGTCTCAAGGCCGCGCGCGCCCGCGAACAGGCGCGGGTCGCCAACGCACGGGAGGAAGCTGCGTACCTGCGCCACGCCTCCGCCGAGTTGACCGGGCTTGCCGCCGAACCTGGCGAAGAGGCCGCGCTCGCCGAGCGCCGCTCCATCCTGATGCAGGCCGAGAAGGTCGCGGCCGAATTGCGCGATGTCCACGCGACGGTGACCGGCGAATATTCGCCAATTCCTGCTCTCTCCGCCGCGGTGCGCAGACTCCAGCGGCGTCAGAACTCAGGCGCCCGCCTTAATCGCGCCCGCCGCCGAGGCGCTCGATGCCGCCTTGAACGCCCTCGATCTCGCCGGGCAAGCTCTCGAGGGGGCCTTGCGGGATGCCGATTTCGATCCGCGCGAATTGGAGCAGGTTGAGGAAAGGCTATTTGCCTTGCGCGCCGCGGGGCGCAAATATGCGGTTCCCGTCGATGCGCTTGCCTCGCGCGCCGAAAAATTCGCCGCCGAGCTTGCTGCCCTCGACGCCGGGGAGGCAAGGCTTTCGCAATTAACGCGGGAGGCCGAGGCGGCGGAGTCCGCCTATGCGTCGGCGGCACGGGCGTTGTCGGAGGCGCGCAAGAAAGCCGCCGCTGCGCTCGATGCCGAAGTGACCGCCGAACTCGCGCCACTCAAGCTCGAAGGCGCCCGTTTCGGAACCGAATTCCGCATTGGACCGGAAGGTCCGGACGGATACGATCAGGTCGAGTTTTGGGTCCAAACCAATCCCGGCACAAAGCCTGGCCCCCTGATGAAAATCGCATCCGGCGGCGAGCTTGCCCGTTTCCTGCTGGCCTTGAAAGTGGTTCTTGCCGAGCAAGGCTCGGCCCCGACACTTGTGTTTGATGAAATCGATACGGGAGCCGGCGGTGCGGTGGCCGATGCCATGGGCCAGCGGCTTGCGCGGCTCGCGGCGCGCGTGCAGGTGCTCGCCGTGACCCATGCGCCGCAAGTCGCGGCCCGCGCCCGAGGTCATTTCCGCATCGCCAAGGCTGCCGCCGGTCGAGGCAGCCGCGTCGCGACGCGGGTCTCAATTATTGAAAGGGACGCTCGGCGCGAGGAAATCGCCCGTATGCTGGCCGGAGCGATGATTACCGACGAGGCGCGGGCGGCTGCCGCACGGCTTTTGGAGGGTGCGCGGTGAAGCTGGAGCGCCCTCCCCGCGATACGAACAGCAGAGCATCGGGACCAACCGTATAGGCCCCTCGCGCTCACGCGAGGCTCGCGCAAAACCGCTGGATTTTCGCGCAGGCGTCTTCGAGCACCGCAGTCGCCGTCGCATAAGAAATCCTAAAATTCGGGCCAAGCCCGAAGGCCGCGCCTTGCACCACGGCGACGCCCTCGGCCGCAAGGAGCGCGGTGACGAAATCCTCGTCGCTGCCGATTTCTTTGTCATCCGGAGTCTTCTTGCCGATCGTGCCGGCGCAGGATGGATAGACATAAAACGCGCCTTCCGGCGAGGGACAGCTCAAATATTTGGCCTGGTTGAGCATCGCAACGACGAGGTCGCGCCGCTTCTCGAAAATCTTGGCCCGCCCAGCGATGAAATCCTGTGGGCCGGTCAGGGCCTCGACAGAGGCCCATTGCGCGATCGAACAGGCGCCCGAGGTCTGTTGCCCCTGCAAAGTGTCCATTGCCTTGATCAAATGTTCCGGCCCGGCGGCATAGCCGATCCGCCAGCCGGTCATCGCATAGGCTTTCGATACGCCATTCATGGTGAGCGTGCGGGAAATCAGCTCCGGCTCCACTTGCGCCGGAGTCACGAAGGTGAAGTCCCCATAGGTGAGATGCTCATAGATGTCATCGGTCAAGATCCACACCTGGGGATGGCGCAACAAAACATCGGTGAGCGCCTTCAATTCCGCCCATGTGTAGGCGGCGCCCGACGGGTTCGACGGCGAATTCAAAATCAGCCATTTGGTTCTTGGCGTGATGGCCTTGTCCAGCGCCTCGGCTTGCAATTTAAAGCCGTGCTCCATCTTGGTCTCGACCGCGACCGGGGTGCCGCCGGCAATCAGGACCATATCGGGATAGCTGACCCAATAGGGCGCGGGAATAATCACCTCATCGCCGCGGTTGAGGGTGGCGAGAAAGGCGTTGAACAAAATATGCTTGCCGCCGGCGCCGACAATCGTCTGCGACGGTTTGTAATCGAGCCCGTTCTCGCGCTTGAATTTTTGCGCGATGGCTTCGCGCAAGGGCGGGATGCCGGAGACGGGTGTGTATTTGGTCTCGCCGCGTTCGATCGCTTTGATCGCGGCTTTCTTGATGTTGTCCGGCGTATCGAAATCGGGTTCGCCGGTTGACAGCGAAACGATATCCCGCCCGGCGTTCTTGAGTTCGCGCGCCTTCTGCGTGACCGCGATCGTCGCGGACGGTTTTATGCGCAAAACGGCATCGGCGAGGAAAGACATCTGACAAAACTCCGGTGCGGAAAATGAGGGGCGCAAGGGCGAATGCAAAGCTCCAATTGGGCGCGACCTTAGGTTTGAAGCTCCCGCAAGGCAACCGGAAAGACCGCTGAAGGAAGTCAGAGGCCATTCCGGCCCGAAGGCTTGGCGGATGGGACTCACGCTGGGTTAACATTGAAAATACTTTGGCGGCGCAGGGCGGGAAAGAAATTGTCAGACAGGAACCGCACGGGCTGTCCGGTTTTCCGCGTTCAAATAAGCTGTGAGCTTGCCCTCTCGTATTATTCGATCGTGATCCGTGGCGCGGCGCGGGCCCGGCCTTTTTCGAGCGTCGCCTTTACCTTCGCGGCGATGGCGCGATAAATCTTGGCGTGCTCGCCATCGGGATCGACGGCTGTGACCGGACGCCCAGAATCCGATTGTTCACGGATGCCGATATCGAGCGGCACCTCGCCGAGGAAGGTCACGCCGTATTTTTCGGCTTCGAGGCGCGCCCCGCCATGCGCGAAAATAGCCGAACGGCCGCCGCAATGCGGGCAAATAAAATAGCTCATGTTTTCGACGATGCCCAACACCGGCACCGCGACCTTCCGGAACATGGCGATGCCGCGGCGCGCGTCGACGAGAGCGAGATCCTGGGGGGTGGACACGATAACCGCGCCGGCCAGGGGCACGTTTTGCGCCAAGCTCAGCTGCGCGTCGCCGGTGCCGGGCGGCATATCGACAACCAGGCAATCGAGCTCGCCCCACAAGACGTCGCGCAGCAATTGCTGGATCGCCGACACCACCATCGGCCCGCGCCAGATCATCGCCTCTTCTTCATCGACAAGGAAACCGATGGACATGGCCTTGACGCCATAAGCGATGAGCGGCCGGATGGAACGGCCCTCGGACTCAGGCTTTCCCTTGAGGCCGAGAAGGCGCGGAACCGACGGACCGTATATGTCGGCATCGAGGATGCCGACCCGCCAGCCGAGCGAGGCAAGCCCAAGCGCGAGGTTGACGCAGGTCGTGGACTTGCCGACGCCTCCCTTGCCCGAGGCGACGGCGATGATGTTGGAAATCCCCGGGATGGCAATGCCGCGCGGCGGCGCGCCTTTCGGCGGAGAGGGCTTCGGCGGCGCCTGCTTTTCAGAGGTCAGGCTGACCAGCGCATTGGCGACCCCCGCTAATTTCTTGACCGCGGCCTCGGCGGCGGCACGCATTGGCTCGAGCGCCGCCGATTGGCGCGGATCGATCGCGATCGACAAATAGACCTTTCCGTCCTTGATCGAGAGACCGGAGAGCGCCCCAGACCCCGGCAGCGGCGTTTTGCCATCGGGACCCGGGACCGATTGCAGCGCGGCGAGAACGTCTTTATCGCTGACCATTCCGAGGCACGCTCCGTTTTGCCGCATCACGGGCGATATATAGGCCTTCCGAGTGGTCGTTCAATCTCGCGATCATTGGATAAGGCGTCTCCAGAGCAGCTCCGTGCCGATCTGTCGAAACTCATTCATGTTCACGTGGCGCATAGTGCTCATCGCGTTTTTCAACGCTTGCCGAAACAAAGCGCATATCCGGAAATCTGGCCACGTTGAAAAACACTTCGCTGCGCAATTAATCGTCAACGGTCGCGGAGTTTACGCCGCAGATTTTGCCGCGATCCTAAGGTCTGCCCGGCTCCGGGATGGCCTATTAAAGTAGATATCGGTACAGCCTTCGAACGATTTGAATTCGCCGGTGGTCCGCGCCAGCCGATCGCATCGACCCAAAAACGCACATGCATTTGGGACGGTATCGCGCCTGGATCGTTGCGTCGATGAGCGTTAGCGCAAGCAACGCGCGTCTGAAACTCTGACCCTTCCGGCAATTCCTAGGCCGCGGTATGAAAAAATCCCCGGCGGTTCGTAGGCGCCCGTTTTAGCTGGTTCATATCCAGGGCGCATGCCCTGCCCGCCGCTTGCCGGAAAGCAACGCCCGCGGCTATTCATCTCTTAAAAAAGCTGGGCAAAGGTTTGCCTTAATTCCGCAACTCGAGATCGTATACAAGCGCGCCGCTGGCGAGCGAACGGATCCTATCCGGAGAATGTCCGCTAAAGCGTTTTTAAGCCGCCTGCCGGCGCAGCGATTGCAAATACGCTAACATAAAGCGCAGGACGTGCGATGACCGAAAAGGCCGGCAAAGTGCCGAATCATTGGCCGGTCCTTGATTTTCTGCGCGCTACGGCGGCGCTCCTTGTGCCGTTAGGGCACACCCGCAGGGCGTATTTTCAATACACTGACGCACTCGCGTAACCCGGCCTATTCTTGAAACTTTTTTATTTCATACCGGTTGCAGGGCGAGGCCGTTGTCACTTTTTTTGTCCTGAGGGGTTTCCTGATAGGGGGAAGTCTCGCCGATTCCATGCAGCGGGGCAGTTTTGATCTCGTGCGTTGGTGTCATGACGCCCTACTTCATCGAACCCAACCTGGCGGACCCCATGCGAGCGATGATGGACCGGTATGGGGAGGTGGTGCGCCGGTTGGCCGGGTGCAATACGAGGCCATCTTGGTCGATCCCGAGGCGGCATTCGAGTGTGTCTTGACGGAAATTCATCCGATGGCGCTGGCTTCCGACCGGGTGCATCCGACCTTGGCAGGGCACATGGTTCTAGCGCTGGCTTTTTTGAAGGCGCTGAAGTACGCTTGGTGAACGCCGGATATAAGCGCCCCGCGGGCCAACCACCCGCTATATCGATCACCTCAACCAAATGGGTCTTCCGATGAGACCCAGGCGAAGGGCGTTGTTCTTAAGCGTTCCCAAACGCCGCGTGCGAACCGCCTGGCTGGTGGCGCTCTGTTTCGCGGCCTGCTTGATCGTGGACCTCGCTTGGCCGCTTAGCTGCCTCGCCGCGGACGCTCCCCGAAATGGCTCGCGAACGGTCCGGATAGCGAGCGAAGGCGCGCGCCCTCCCTACAACTATCTCGAGAACAACGAGCTCGCCGGTTTCGAAATCGATCTTGCGCGCGATTTATGTGCCCGAATGAAGGTGTTCTGCAGCTTCATCGCGCAGGATTGGGACGGGCTCATTCCCGGCCTTCTCGAGCACCGCTACGACGCAATCATGGCGGGCATGGAAATCACTGATGAAGCCCGCCAAAAAATCGCCTTCACCAAACCTTACGTCCGCATGCCCTCCGCTTTCGTGACGTCGAAGCAGGACGCGATCCTGGATACGAGCCCCAACGGCCTCGCAGGCAAATCTATTGGGGTCGAGTTGGGCGGGACCCATGAGGCCTATGTGGATGAAGTCTACAAAAAATCGGAGATCCGCCCTTATGCGAGGCTCGAGGAAGCCATCCTCGATCTCGCCGAAGGGCGGCTCGATGCCGTCATTGGCGATAAGGACGCCATCGCCGAATTCATGAAAACGCGGAAGGAAGCGCAATGCTGCGTCCTCGCCGGGGACATTCCCCGCGATCCGGCCTATTTCGGCGATGGGATCGGCATCGGTCTTCGCAAGGAGGACACGGCCCTTAAAGCAATGTTCGAGAAGGCCCTGGACTCTTGCGTGGCCGATGGCACATTTGCCAAGATCACAGCCAAATATTTCGACTTTAAGATCGATTAGCCGCGATCCCCCTTGGTCGAGAATTGCGCAGAAAGGAGCCCATGGCAAGAGTTGCATTCATCGGTCTCGGCGTGATGGGCTATCCGATAGCTGGGCACCTCGCGGCGAAGGGCCATGACGTCACGGTTTGCAATCGCACGGCCGCGAAAGCAGAGAAATGGGTTGCGCAATTTGGCGGCCACCGCGCGCCGGCCCCCAGCGAGGCCGCGAGAGGCCGGGAGTTCGTCTTTGCGTGCGTCGGAAACGACGACGATCTGCGCGCCGTGACCACCGGCGCGGAGGGCGCCTTCGAGAGCCTCGAAAAATCGGCGGTCTTCGTTGATCACACAACCGCCTCGGCGATGGTCGCGCGCGAACTCAACGCGATCGCGAAATCCCAAGGATTTGGCTTCGTCGATGCCCCGGTATCCGGCGGCCAGGCCGGCGCCGAAGCCGGCGCCCTCAGCGTCATGTGCGGCGGCGCGCCGGACGATTACACGAGGGCCGAAGGGGTCATCCTTTCCTATGCCAAGGCGTGCCGGCTGATGGGGCCTGCGGGGGCGGGCCAGCTCACCAAAATGGTCAATCAGATCTGCATTGCCGGGCTCGTTCAGGCTCTGGCCGAGGGTCTCCATTTCGCCAAGCGCGCAGGCCTCGATCCCGGTGCCGCCGTCGAAATCATCAGCAAGGGCGCGGCGCAATCCTGGCAAATGGACGCCCGCCACAAAACCATGAGTGCGGGAAAATTCGACTTCGGCTTTGCGGTGAATTGGATGCGCAAAGATCTCGCGCTCTGCTTGAACGAAGCACGCCGCAATGGCGCAACCCTTCCGGTCGCGGCCCTGGTCGATCAGTTTTACGCCGAGATTCAAGCGATGGGCGGCGCGGGGTGGGATTCATCGAGCCTCATCGCGCGCCTGGAGCAGCCGGCAAGGGTGCCCCAAATTTACGACAACGGCGCCCGGTGGCCTTAAACACGAACGGTTTGTCGTCAAAGTCCGCAACGCGGAAAAGGGGCAGGCGCCCTTGTCATGAGAGCTTGTGAAGATCAACATCGCTCCTTGCGATCTTTTTCTCCATCCTCCTCTCTTCGCGGCGAACGATGTACATGACAGCGATCACACCGGCGATAAAACCGGTAAGCGCGATGACCCGAAGCGGGCCGCTGGCGCGATGAATTGAATCGCCAAACACAAAGGCGCTTATTCCGAACACAAGCGCCCAAATGATGCCTCCGGCCGCATTGAAGAACAAAAATGGCGGCCATCGATATTTGTTGGCGCCCGCGAGCAGCGCCGCGAGAACGCGCAGGAAGGCAAAAAAACGGCCGAAAAAAACGATCTTACCGCCGTGCTTTTTGAAGAGATATTGCCCGAGTTTGAGCCTTTCGTGCGGGAGATGAAAGAATTTACCGTAGCGCAGAAGGAATCCTGTACCCCATCTCCGGCCGACCCAGAAACCGATATTGTCGCCGGTGATCGCGCCCGCCGCCGCGCAAGCGATGACAAGGGACAAGTCAAGCCGACCGGTCGCTCCGGCATAGATAGAGGCCAGAACCAGAACGGATTCCCCAGGGAGAGGAACGCCCGCGCTCTCCAGCATGACGATGAGGAAGACGAACCAATAGCCGTGCTGCTCGACGAGCGGTTGTATATGGGTTAGAAACACGAAGACTCCGCTCTATCCCAGCTCGGCAGGTTGGCTCAAAAGCGCGCACACCCGATACGAAATTGAAACGTTGGTGGCAAGTCTGTTTGTCAAATCGCATCGAACGAGAGTGCTTCCCGATCATATGAGATCAAGTGATGAAAAAGGACTGCTAAAATTCAAAGAGTTGAATGGTCCATTCAAGGCATGGTCAAGTGCGGATCAAGTTCAGTAAATCGCGATGGATAACCTCATTGCCGGCGCAAACAGACCCCTTGCCCAGCATCTCGCCGCCGCCGTCTGCGTCGGTCACGAAGCCTCCCGCCTCCTTCACGATGACAATTCCAGCGGCGATATCCCAGGCCCGCAGATTACGTTCCCAAAAGCCGTCATAACTTCCCGAAGCAACAAAGCAAAGATCGAGGGCGGCGGCGCCGAGGCGGCGAAGATTGCCTGCCTTCGCCATGACCGCGGCGAGATCGGCCATGAAGCGCGGATGTTCCTTGGCCTTGCCGAGGTGCGGAATGCCGCAGCCGATCAATGTCCCGGCCATGTCGCGCCGCGCGGCGACGCGCAGCCGCCGGTTGTTTTGGTAGGCGCCTTGCCCTGTCTGGGCGATAAACATATCGCCGGTTGCCGGATTGTGGACGAGCCCCGCGACGATCTGGCCTTCGCGCGCTAGCGCAATCGAGATCGCGAAGACGGGCAAACCATGCAGGAAATTGGTCGTCCCATCGAGTGGGTCGATGAACCAGGAATGGCTTTTGTCGGGGCCGTCTATCTGGCCGCTTTCCTCCATCACGAAGCCGTAGCCCGGCCGCGCCCTTGCCAACTCATCATGGAGAATTTTTTCGGCCTTGCGATCCGCGGCGGACACGAAATCCCCCGGTCCCTTCACCGAGACTTGCAGGTTCTCCACCTCGCCGAAGTCGCGCTTCAAGCCGCGTCCCGCCTTGAGGGCGGCAGCAGTCATCACATTCATGAGCGCGGATCTGATCATCGTATCGCCGTGGCCTGCCCGTCTAATCTGCCCGCCGCATATACGTGATTTCGCTTCGTCGACGATCTTTTCGCCGCTGCCGATAAACGGATCGCCCCGCGATAGAGAAAACCGAGATCCTTGAGATCGAGATCGATCGCCTCGACTTCGCATCAAGCGGAAACGTTCATTAAATGTGCGCGCGTCAAAGAGATTTTTCAATTCCACCCGATTGAACGCGCCGCCCTCGCCGGGCTCACCGGTTTTCACGGCGACTTAGAGGTCGCCATCGCGATTGATGACGGTGCCGGGTGTAATCTGATTTTCAGCGATTATTGGCGTTGACTCGTTTTGCTCCGGGCGCTCGGCCCATGCACGCAAGGAAAGCGCGCGGGCCATCTGCCCGTTCCGCGCGCGGGTGTCAACAGAACCGAGTATTCGCATCAACCAACCCGCCGACGAGAACCCAAGATGCAAAGGTTCAAGAGCGTGGGTCCGCGCAAAGGTTTCTCTCAGTGTATGCAGCAGCCCACAACACCTTCAACGTCCAGCGCCATCTCACCTAAGCAAGAACGCACCGAGCTTCCAGGGCATCGGCCATGCAGACATGGCATGAAGTCGCTGCTGCGGTGTGAGCCTGGTGTGCCAGGAGATTTGTAACGCGCACTATTTGGCAACATTTTGGTAACGCGGCAAAAGACTCGCTGCCGATTTTGTAAGAATGCGCAAATCGACAGGGTTCGGGGGCGTTGACACGCAATTGTGAGCGCTATATGCGCCCATGCCAACCGCTGAGCCCGCCGCCCCCTGATCCTGTAGCCCTTCGGCAGGTTCAGGGCGGCTAGCTCGGGCCGGTTTTTTTTGGAGAGTTGCCAAATGACGATCATTCAAATGTGGCCTCAGAACCAGGGGCTCCGGAATAGCATTTCATTCGACGGCCGCACCTATTCGAGCAATCCGGGGGTTTCAATCCCAGTACCTGACTTCGATGTGGCGGTGTTGCAAGCAAATGGGTGGACAACTTATCCGGCCGTTGCCGGGAAAACCACAATCACCATGCTCCCGCCGGCGAATGCGGTCTATAATTCGATCGCCTTCAACAGCCGCACCTATGCCACAACTCCTGGCGCCGCGATCGAGGCCCAGCCGTTCGATGTTCCTATCCTGCAAGCCAACGGCTGGACCCTGGCGCTGTTCCAGCCCGCCATACTTCAAACGCTTACTTTAAGCCCTTCGGGGACCTCAGGACTGGCCTTCCATGTTGGCGATCCGCAAGGAACCGTGGTTGGAACCATCCTCGGGGCTTCGCCCGGGTCCGCGATCGCCTTCAACTCTCTTGCGCCGGCAGGCGCCCTGCAAATTATTGGAACGAGCCTCCAGGTCGGCCCGGCGCCGTCGGGCGCGCCTTCCACCGTAACGTTCAATCTTGTCGAGAGCCTGGCTGGCGCCACGAATACGCCGAAGCAAACCAATGGCTTTAGCGTCTCCGAACTCATGGCGATTCCGGTTAACACAATTGTTCCGGCCATCACGGGAACCGCCCAGGTTGGGCAAACCCTCACGGCCTCGCTTGGCACCTGGACGAACTCACCGGCGAGCTACGCCTATCAGTGGAACAGCAGCGCCGGGGGCGCGATCAAGGGCGCGACGGCCGCGGCCTATGTTCCCGTCACGGCGGATGTTGGGAACACGCTGACGGTTACAGTCATCGCCACGAACGCTGGGGGTTCAGGCGCGCCGGCGACGAGCGCCGCGACGAGCGCCGTCGTGGCAGCGGGGAGCGTGCCGGTGAATTCGGTGCTTCCCACGATCTCGGGGACCCCGCAAACCGGCCAGACGCTCACCGCGACCAACGGGACTTGGACGAACTCGCCGACGAGTTTCACCTTTCAATGGAAGCGCGCGGGGACGCCGATCGGAGGGGCGACTGCCTCCACCTATGTTCCCGTCGCGGCGGACGTCGGCAACACGCTGACGGTGTCCGTCATCGCCACGAACTCCGGCGGGTCGAGTTCCGCCGCGACCAGTTCGGCCACGAGTTCCGTCATCGATATCATCCCGACAAACTCGGCGGTTCCTACCATCTCTGGAACCGCCCAGGTCGGCCAGACGCTCACCGCGACCAACGGGACTTGGACGAACTCGCCGACGAGTTTCACCTTTCAATGGAAGCGCGCGGGGACGCCGATCGGAGGGGCGACTGCCTCCACCTATGTTCCCGTCGCGGCGGATGTTGGCAACACGCTGACGGTGTCCGTCGTCGCCACGAACTCCGGCGGGTCGAGTTCCGCCGCGACCAGTTCGGCCACGAGTTCCGTCATCGATATCATCCCGACAAACTCGGCGGTTCCTACCATCTCTGGAACCGCCCAGGTCGGCCAGACGCTCACCGCGACCAACGGGACTTGGACGAACTCGCCGACGAGTTTCACCTTTCAATGGAAGCGCGCGGGGACGCCGATCGGAGGGGCGACTGCCTCCACCTATGTTCCCGTCGCGGCGGACGTCGGCAACACGCTGACGGTGTCCGTCGTCGCCACGAACTCCGGCGGGTCGAGTTCCGCCGCGACCAGTTCGGCCACGAGTTCCGTCATCGATATCATCCCGACAAACTCGGCGGTTCCTACCATCTCTGGAACCGCCCAGGTCGGCCAGACGCTCACCGCGACCAACGGGACTTGGACGAACTCGCCGACGAGTTTCACCTTTCAATGGAAGCGCGCGGGGACGCCGATCGGAGGGGCGACTGCCTCCACCTATGTTCCCGTCGCGGCGGACGTCGGCAACACGCTGACGGTGTCCGTCGTCGCCACGAACTCCGGCGGGTCGAGTTCCGCCGCGACGAGCGCCGCGACCAGCGCGGTAGCCCCGCTCAGTTCTAACAGCTATAACAGCGGGACCTTGCTGACGAACACGACGAGCTATGCCATCACGAACCAGGCGAAGCCTGCCTATCTTGGGTCTTATGTGGATCCAATATTTGGGACCACAATCACGAGAATTACCGGCGATGTTGGAGTTGCTATTCCGACGGTTGGAGGAACATGGGGGCAGATTGCACGCCAAGCATACAACTCGCGGCCAGTTTGGAATAGCGATGAAAGTTTGATGATGCTTGAAAATGTTGTGGGATTAGGCGGAATATTGTTTTTGGACGGAAATTCGTATGCTCCGTTATTTATAGCCACTTTGCCTACTGGAATTACGGAATATCGATGGAGCCATTCTTCTCCAGCTTTGTTGGATTGGGTCGGAACGAGTGGAACCACGGCGTCATTTGGCACTTGGAATCCGCGGACCGGTGCTATCGCTACCACTGTGTCGTTCAGTGGATATACCGGAGCCACGGTGGGAGGGAAGGGTAATTGGTCGCTGGACGGTAATGTCGTTGCTGTATTGGCTACACGTCTAAGTGACAACAAGCAAGTCGTGTTTTCGGTTAATTTAGCGCTAGGGACAAAATCCATGGATATCGACGTAGCTGCGAATGGATTTTTACCTTTCGCGCCGTCAGAAGGCGGGCCTAGAATTTCTCCACAAGGGGATTTGATCTATGTAAACGGTTCGCTGTCCGCTGGTCAACAGCAACAGGATAATGCTGTAATTTTTGATTTGCAAGGTAATGTTATTCAAACGTGGTTGGAATACGGCGTTCCTAGCCATTCTGATCTAGGTGTTAGCCTGGCTGGCGACCAGGTTGTTGTCGGCGTGGTCAAAACTGTGACGCAAGGAGTGCCGACTGGTCACATCGCCATGCGGAATTTGAGGACGGGAGTCCTGACCGATCTCGTCACCGGCGGATATTCAACCGCTGTTTCAACGCGAAATTATGGAATGCCTGGATGGGCGGTAGTCGACGATGTCGATGTGTATATTCCAAACAGCTATCCTCCTTATGATGATGAAATATTCGCAGTAAAATTAGATGGGTCTAAGACGGTCGTGCGATTAGGCCAATCGCACGCCACGTACACTGATTACGATACGCAGGGGTTTGTGGTGCCAAGCCCGAGCGGCACGAGAATCATATTTGCAAGCGATTGGAACGCGGGTGGAAATCCAAGCCGTCCGGTGCAATCCTATGTGATTGATATTCGCAAAAATTTGGGTCTACGCTAAGTATGGGGCACCTTAAACCGATACCAATGCAGGACGCGATTGTTGAGATCGAGATTGCCTCTGTCGACGGATTGGCGATGCCAAACCCTCGATATGGGGCTTCAAATGATCCCAATGTTCCGCCGGAAGTCATCGAACGCGAGCAGCGTCTGGCGATCCTTCGCCAGGCGTTCTATCCGCCTTGGGAGAGTTCGCCCCGTATTTTTTGGTGACGGCGTCGATCGCCGCCTCCGCCGTAGCGCGGTTCGGCGGAAGCCAGACCTCCCGGGTCCTCCTTCTATTCCGGGTTGCTTGTGCACCAAGCAGCGTTGATGTTTCGTACCGGGGAAGATCTCGCCGAGCGCTTTTCCACGATCACGGATCTTCGCCCGGCTGACCGCGACGGGACCGATTCCGGTCTGGATCTCGCGCCGGTCCATCTGCACCCGATGCGGTGACCCCTTTATGCGCCGGACGATGTCGCTGACGGCAATACGCGGCGAGATTTCCACGAACATATGGACATGTTCCCGAGACAACACGCCGGAGGCGATCTCGCCCAATTCCTTGCAGACCTACGGGATAATCGTTAGTGTGTGCGGTCCCGCAACGTGCCTTCCAGCGCTTAGCGGTACTTCGTGATCCTGATGATGTGGTACCGATGCTGAAAAATGGCGTGACTTGCCGTGACGTAGCGCAAAACGGCTGAGAGCCTCTTCCCGTCTTGAAGACAGAGGTTTAAATCATGATCGTTGAGTTCTTCGGTCCTGCAGGCGCTGGCAAGTCGACTTTAGCGCATGCGCTTTTACATCGCCTGCGGGGGCACGGCCACGTCGCAGACCTCATGTTCTACCGGCCGGGCAAACATAGCTCGCGGCCGGATCCTGGGGAATCGGATTGGCTGTGCACCGCGTTATCAGGGCGGTTTACGCCACGATCGCAATTGCATGCCACCCGCTCGCCAACGCGCACGACCTTAAGGCTACCGCAAACCTCGTCGCAATCCTACCCCCCAGGAACGTGGCGTGGTTCATTAGACTTGCTGTGTACATGCTGCGCTTGACGCAAGCCTGGCGCGGATCCACATCCGATCACATAATAATCTTTGACCAGGGGTTTATCCAAGCGGTTTGCTCACTTGCTCTCTACAATCGAGCAGCCGACGAGGCGTCGCTGGTACGTGCGCTGAACGCCATACCAGTGGCGGACCTGTTAATTCGACTTGACTGTCCTCAAAAGCTGTTGGAGGCGCGCCTCAACCATCGGCTGCGCAGCGAACGCTTTATGGAGCGGCTGTTTGAGGGTGACCTGAGAACGAATCTCCAGCTACCATCAATCGTTGATCGTGCGAGTACGCTGCTTCGGACACGCGGCCACTCAATAGTGTGCATCAACTCGGTCGACCAGCATTCGCTTAATGAGGTCCTAGACAGGATTGAAGAGGACATCCTGGCCAAGCGCGATACCAAGCGCAAGATAGCGGCGATGCAGCGGACCTATGCGGCGCAAGCCGACAATAAAGACCCGCTCGATGCTCGCGTTGCAAGTTCCGCCCACATAGCGAGTGCGGCGGCGCCATCAGAGAGCCAAGTCGAAGAGGCCACGGAAGTATCAGATCCCGGACTTGCGAGGCGCCTCACTCTGCAAGTCGGGGACACTCATTCTGACGATTACCGCATGAGCCACCAATCGGCGGGCTATGGAGTTTACTACAACAGAACGTACCAATCGGGCTATTACGCCGCGCTCTGGAGGAAAATCGAAAAACCTCTGATCGAAAATATCCTGCGCGGGATTGGCGGGCCCGACCGAAAGTGCCTTGATTTTGCATGCGGAACGGGCCGTATCACGAACATCGCAGCCCCATTTTTCGGCGAGGTCGTCGGTACCGACGTATCGGAATCCATGCTTGCATGTGCGCGGGTTCCTGAAAATGTGAGACTTCGCCGCGTAGATATAATAAAAAAGCATCTCGGAGAAACTTTCGACGTAATAACTGCGTTTCGGTTTTTCCTGAATGCAGAAGATGCTCTCAAACGAGAAGCGCTACTTGCGATTTATCGGCATCTATGCGACCGAGGTTGGCTGGTTTGCAATATCCACATGAATGCAAGTTCACCGGTGGGCCTGGCCCATCGCATTGTGGCTCGGATAATCCAGCGACCAGTTCAAAATACTCTGGATCTCGATCAGTTTACAAAATTGTTATTAGAAGCAGGATTCGCGATCGATGACACGATGGCTTACGGATATCTTGTTCGACCAGGACGATTTATGCCAGGTCTTTGCGAGGCTATGATCGAGCCAACAGAGAAGGCGTGCAAAGCGCTCAAAATTCCTGCTCGATTTGCACAAAACTTTCTCGTTGTTGCGAGGAAGCGATAGCTCGGTCTGATTTTGCGGTATTTGCCCACCCCTCTTTGGCGGTTTGGGGATCAGCGCGTCTGATTTGGCCGGGTTCGGCCGACTGGCCCGGAGGGCGTGAAGGGACCGGCATCGAGGCGGCGAATATGAGTTCAAGCATGGATGGCTCTCTCACCCGCTTCGGATACGCTTGGTCCCGCCGATAGAATGCCGCGCTCCGCGCGCGCGTCGCCGAACTCGAAGCCAAGCTCGGCCTGAACGCGATACCAGTGGCGGACCTGTTGGTTCGACTCGACTGTCCTCAAAAGCTGGACGCTTCTATTAACGCGACCATTACTGCGTGGTTGAGCGGGTTCGATTGGCTTCCGCGCGGATTTGATCTGACCTGAACGACCGGCGCGGTGTTTGCGGTTTTTAAAGCCCCTGACGAAGGCGATTGTCGATCATGCCGCCGCGATGCGCCGCAGGAAGAGCAGGCATTTGATATTGTAGACGAGGTTCACCAGTCCGATCTTCGACTTCGCTCTCGCGATCCCGATGGTCCGGATGAACAAACCCATCCGACCCTTCTGCTCGGCGAAGACATGCTCGACCCAAATTTTGACGCCGATTGATACGATTGACTTTTCGCGGTCGAACCTCATAGTGGGGGAAACTTCGCGAAAGCTTCAGTCTTTTGGGTTCAGCAGGTTACCGTCCCGCGGGCTCCAGACACCCGGAACGAACCGAGTTCCGGCTAGCTGAACGAGACGCCATCTCAGGTCCCCATGGACATTCCCTTCTTCCGGCCGACGATCGCCACGGATGAGCTTGAGGCGGTTTCTGCTGTCCTGCGCTCCGGCTGGCTGACTGCAGGTCCTAAGACCCTCGAGTTCGAGGAGAAGTTCGCGGCGTTCCTTGGCGGCAGCGTCGAGGCTGTCGCGGTCAACTCCGCGACCGCCGGCCTACATTTGGCGGTGGAGGCCTGTGGCATCGGACCGGGCGATAGTGTGATCGTGCCGACGTTGACCTTCGCGGCGACCGCGGAGGTTGTCCGCTATCTCGGCGCCGAGATCGTGCTCGTTGACGTCGAGCCTGGCACCTACGTCATCGACCTCGCCGACGCTGAGCGCCATCTGACGCCGAATTGCAAAGCTATCATACCCGTCCATTTCGGTGGCCTTCCTTGCGACATGAACGCGATGCTCGACTTTGGGCGCCGCAACGGGCTGAGGGTCATCGAGGACGCGGCGCACGCGCTTCCCGCCCATCGCGACGGCCGCCTCATCGGTGCATGGGACTCGGATGCTAGCATTTTCAGCTTTTACGCCAACAAAACGATTACCACGGGCGAAGGCGGTATGCTCGTCACGCGTGATCCGAGAATCGCAGCGCGCGCGCGGCTCATGCGAACCCATGGCCTTACCCGCCACGCATTCGACCGGTTTCGCAAGATCGGCGCCTCTTGGGCCTATGACGTCGTCGCGCCGGGTTTCAAATACAACATGACCGACGTGGCGTCCGCGCTCGGCGTGGCGCAGCTCGCCAAAGCCCATTTCTTCCAAGTGCAGCGCCGGAAAGCGGCGCTTCATTATTTCGATACGCTCAGCGGTCTGCCGCTCGACTTACCCGCGCTGCCGCCCGAGGGCAGCCTGCATTCCTGGCATCTGTTTCCTGTCCGCATCCATGTGAACGCCCGCGCGACGCGAGACGACGTGATTGCCGCACTCGCCGCGGCGGGGATCGGCTCGTCGGTCCACTATCGTCCGCTTCATCAGATGACCTACTATAAGGAGCGCTATCCCGCGCAGCAGGGCGAGTTCGCGGTGGCGGACCGGTATTTCGCGGGCGCGGTGACGTTGCCGCTCTTCCCGGGTATGACGGATGCCGAAGTCGAGCGCGTCGCGGGCACATTGCGCGAGGTCCTCGAATGACCGCCATGCGACGACCCGCGGCTGGTCTAGCCATCGCGCCGCCCCCGTGGGGCGACGCTCCCGCTAAAGCGCGCCCTCGAAAACCCCTTTGGATCCATTTGCCGTTGCAAAATTCAAAACCCACGGTTGCCGGGTTCGACCCCCTTAGCGGGACTTTCTAGCATTACGATATAGCGGTACTACATCATACAAGTGATTGTTTACCTGTCGATTTCTTTGGGATTGAAAGCCTTGACCCACGCGCGACGGTCGCCTACAACAACCCGGAATTTTGAGGCGGCATGAATCATTGCGCGCAACGCCCCGCGCCAATTGACATGGAAACCCAAGTGTTCGGCAAGACTTACTCCGCCAAGGCGGCGGACGTCGAAAAAAAATGGGTGTTAATTGACGCCAAAGGGCTCGTCGTTGGACGACTCGCGTCGCTAATCGCCTTGCGGCTGCGTGGCAAGCATAAGCCGACTTTCACGCCGCATCTGGACGATGGCGATAACATCATTGTCATCAACGCCGAAAAAGTGGTTCTCACCGGCAATAAGCGCGAGCAAAAGATTTATCATCGCTTCACCGGCTATCCGGGCGGCATCAAGGAACGTTCGGCCAAATTCATTCTGGAGGGCCGGTTCCCCGAACGCGTCGTCGAAAAGGCGGTGGAACGGATGCTGCCGCGTGGTCCGCTCGGCCGCCAGCAGCTCGGCAATCTGCGCGTCTACAAGGGAGCCGAACATCCTCATGCCGCACAACAGCCGGTGACGCTCGATGTCGCGAGCCTCAACCGCAAGAACGCAAGGCTCGTCTGACCATGCTCGAAACTTTATCCTCGCTTCAAGAGCTGAAGGGCGGGGCGGCGCCTGCTCCCGAGGCTGCTCCGCGGTATGTGCAAAAGCTCGATGCGCAAGGCCGCGCCTATGCCACCGGCAAACGCAAGGACGCGGTTGCACGGGTCTGGATCAAGCCCGGCGCCGGCAAAGCCCTGGTGAACGGGAAGCCGCTCGACTCCTATTTCGCGCGCCCCGTGCTCAGAATGATTCTGCGGCAGCCGCTTGGGGTCGCCAAGCGCACCGGTCAATATGATCTGACGGTCAGGGTGGCGGGCGGCGGCCTCTCCGGCCAGGCCGGCGCCGTGCGCCACGGCCTTGCCAAGGCGCTTGTTAATTACGAGCCGGATCTGCGCCCCATTCTTAAGAAAGAAGGTTTCTTGACGCGCGACCCGCGCGTTGTGGAACGCAAGAAATACGGCAAGAAGAAAGCCCGCCGGAGCTTCCAGTTCTCGAAGCGCTAAGCCGTCGATCCGCACGAATTGGACGTCGGCACGAAGAGTTCAAGCGGCCGATCGAGGCAGTGCTGCCTCCTCAGCTCTCGAATCCGGCGGAAACAGCAGTGATGTTGTTCTGGGCTCTGCTGGCTTCGCGCCGAATCACGATGCGCAAGGTGGACGGCTGGCGAAGCCTCAACAAAAGTCCGTTGATCAGACGATTGTCCCGCCGCACGATTGAACCTAAGCTGGAGATTGGGCCAAATCAATTCAAACGGGAATCGCCCGGCACGGAACTTTTCCGCTGCGGATAGTTGTATCTGTGGATGACCGCCAGAAAGAGCTTTGGCTACGATCACGCCGGTGAACCCTCGAGGGGAATGCCGGTTCAACTCGCCGCAACGCGAGGGTGCCATGTTCGGAAAGGCCTGGGAGCTGGGCAAGGAAAGCGTCGCCTCGTTCATCGACGACGGGGCGCTGAGCCGCGGAGCGGCTATCGCCTTCTACGCCGTTACCTCTATCGGCCCGGTTCTGCTCATCGTCGTTGCCATCGCTGGCCTCGCCTTTGGCCGGGACGCCGCCCGAGGAGCTATTGTCAGTCAGCTCAGCGGGCTCATGGGACAGCAGAGCGCAGAGCTGCTGCAAAATGTCATCAGGAGCGCGGCCGGGAAATCCTCCGGTGTCTTCGCCAGCGCCTTGGGGGTCATCACGCTCCTGGTGACGGCCTCGGGCGTGTTCGGCGAAATGCAATCGACACTGAATGCGATCTGGAAGGCGGACCCGAAGGGCAGCACCATCTCCCGCCTGCTTCGCGCTCGCGCCGCCAGCCTGGGTCTCGTGGCGGCGCTTGGATTCCTGCTTCTGATCTCGCTGGTGATAAGCGCGGCTCTCTCAGCATTGAGCGAATACGTGAACGCCTACCTGCCGTTCGGCCAATTCATTCTGCAAGCCTTGAATTTCCTAATCTCCTTCGCGCTGATCTCGGTCCTGTTCGCGGCGATTTACAAGGTGCTGCCCGACAAAGATCTCGAGTGGAGGGACGTGGCCGTCGGCGCCGCCGTGACCGCTTTCCTATTCAATATCGGCAAATTTCTGATCGGGTTTTACATCGGGAGCAGCGCGGCTGCCTCTAGCTATGGGGCGGCTGGCGCTCTGATTGTGGCGCTGCTATGGATCTACTACTCGACGCAGATTTTCTTGCTCGGAGCCGAGTTCACTAAGGTCTATGCCCACCATCACGGCAGCCAGCAGCCGGTGCCGCGCGCTGTGGACGTGAACGAGGCAGGGCGGCAGTCCAAGCTACTTTGATCGCGCCTTCGGCGGCGGCGGTGCCGAGACGATGAGCGATGAATTCGAAGCAATTATGGTCTGGCATCCAATTGCTTGCCCAAAGGCCGTCACGTGCCCGTGAAAATCTTCATCGATGGCGAAGCCGGAACAACCGGGCTAGGCATTCGGGCGCGGCTCGATTCTCTCCCCGGCATCGAACTCCTCAGCCTCCCCCCCAAGCAGCGCAAGGACCCCGGCGCCAAGAAGGCGGCGATGGAGCAAGCGCATATCGTTGTTCTATGTCTTCCAGACGAAGCCGCCCGCGAATCCGTCGCGATCGCGTTGGCGATGGACGAGAAAAGTCCGCGCATTCTCGACGCCTCGGCCGCGCACCGGGTAGCGGAAGGCTGGACCTACGGCTTTCCGGAACTTGAACCGGGCCACGCCGAAGCGATAAAAAGGGCGCGGTTCGTCGCTAATCCGGGCTGCTACGCGACGGGCGCGATCGCGCTGTTACGCCCACTTGTGGAAGCCGGCCAATTGCCCGCCGATTTCCCGGTCTCGATCCATGCGGTTTCCGGCTATTCGGGCGGCGGCAAGAAGATGATCGCCGATTACGAGCGTGGCGCCGCGCCGGAGTTCGAAGCCTATGCCCTTGGCCTCGAACATAAGCACGTGCCGGAAATCGAGCGTTACGCCCGCCTCGCGCGCCGCCCTATTTTTGCGCCTTCGGTCGGTAATTTCGCGCAAGGCATGCTGGTTTGCGTGCCGCTGTTTTTGGACGATCTGCCGCTCAAGCCGAAGGGCGCTGATCTCGAGGCGGCGCTCGCGGCGCATTATGCGGGAAGCGCTTTCGTCAAGGTCATGCCTTCCGAAGCTTTTGGCAGGATCGAGCCGCAATCGCTCAATGGCACAAACGATCTCGAACTGCGGGTCTTCGCCAACCATTCATGGCGCCAAGCAATTCTCGTCGCAAAACTCGACAATCTCGGCAAGGGCGCATCCGGCGCGGCGCTGCAAAATCTCCGTCTGATGTTGCACCAGGAACGGCAGCGTGATCGCCCGCCTCATACCGCGATCGGTGCCGAGATCGCTGGAAGCGGATCGTAGCCCTCGCAAACGATGTCCTCGGCGCGGAAATCGAAGATCGATTTGACTTGCGCGTTGAGCTTCAACCGGGGCAAGGCGCGAGGCGTGCGGCCGAGCTGGAGGCGCGCCTGTTCGAGATGGTTTTCATAAAGATGCGCATCGCCAAGGACATGCACGAAATCGCCAACATCGAGGCCCGCGACATGCGCGACCATCGCGGTTAGAAGCGCGTAGCTTGCGATGTTGAAAGGCACCCCCAAAAACACGTCCGCCGACCGCTGGTAAAGCTGGCATGAGAGCCTTCTCCCGCCATCAGCCCCCTCCGCGACATAGAACTGAAGCAGGCAATGGCAGGGTGCGAGCGCCATGGCCGGCAGATCGGCGGGGTTCCAGGCGGATACGATCAAACGGCGGGAAAAGGGATTGCGCTTAATTTCCGCCACGACCGAGGAAATTTGGTCGATGACACGTCCATCCGGCGCCTGCCACGCGCGCCATTGCTTACCATAGATGGGTCCGAGATCGCCGTTTTCGTCCGCCCATTCGTCCCAGATACCGACGTCATGCGCCTTGAGATAGGCGATATTGGTGTCGCCGCGCAAAAACCACAAAAGCTCGTGGACGATCGATTTCCAATGCAGCTTTTTGGTGGTGACAAGCGGAAAGCCTTGGCGCAAGGCAAACCGCATCTGGTAGCCGAAAAGCGAGCGGGTTCCGGTCCCGGTGCGATCGGCCTTTACCTCGCCATCGCCGAGAACTTTGGCAAGAAGATCGAGATAGGTTTGCATGCGCGAACCTTCTATCGTCTTTTCGCCGCCTTGGGCAATTCGCATGAGCCCGGCCTACGGGGATTCGCTATTGACGTCCGCGACATGGCGTCGCCGAAGCACTCGCCGCGAAAAATAGGAAGCCCCTCTTGCCGCCGAGCTTACCGCATCGGCCCCCAACGGGCACGGCCTTGCACCAATAGCGGCGCGTCCCTTATCCCCCTTGCGCGCCGCCGGTCTCATCGCGTTTGTTTTCCGCTTTTAAAACTGCGCCATAATGCTTATATTGGCAGCGCCGCCTTGCGCGGCTATGGCGATAAACGGCGTCGAAATAAGCTCTTCGGACCCGGGGGCGGTACCCGGCGCCTCCACCTAAACCCGGTTCGCGTTTCATCCAAAAGGGGCGAAGCGGGTTTCGGTGGGGGCGAAATAGGTTCGACGGGGAGTGTAAAGGACGATCCTTTGCCCGGCATGGTTCCGCCGTCATCGGGCCGAAACCTATAGTTGCGAATGACAACTATGCTCCGGTGGCTGTTGCCGCGTAATGCGGTAATAGCACCGAAATTAAGCCCTTGGAGGTAGCACTTCAAGGCGGGGTCCGGAGGCACCTGGCAACAGAAGCCTCCACTTTCGCCGATCGGGCCATTGAATATTTTCGTGTTGGGAATTTTGTCCAAAATCGCATTGGCGAGCGGGTTGAATGGCGGTTGACCTGATCCGTTACGATCTCCTAGTCCAGGACGCCTTGCGCGGGGCGCTGCGGAAAGTCCTTTCCGGTGTGGCGCGCGATGGGGTTCCGGGAGAGCATCACTTTTACATCGGTTTTCGCACCCACGCGCCGGGCGTGCGGCTTTCGTCGCGGATGCGCGAGCAATATCCGGACGAAATGACGATCGTGCTGCAGCATCAATTCTGGGATTTAAGCGTGACCGCAGAGGCTTTCGAGGTCGGTCTATCGTTTCAAAATATTCCGGAAATGCTGCTCATCCCGTTCGATGCGGTGATCCGTTTTGCCGATCCGTCCGTCGGATTCGAGTTGCAGTTCGCGGCCGGGAACGAGGCGGCCGGCGTCAGCGATACCGGATCATTGCCGTCGCAAACAGCGCCCGCGAGCGTTTTGGAGACCCTGGCCCAGGCCCCGCCTTTTCCGGAAGCCAAGAAAGCAAGCGAAGCAGCCGAGGCCGAGGGTGCGGCCGGAAAGCCGCAAAAAGGCGAACCCAAGGTCGTCTCGATCGACGCCTTTCGCAAGAAGAGTTAGAGCCGTCCCGCCTTGCCACAACGCGCCGCGGCCTTCGCCATTTGCGTGCCGCCGAGTTTGTCGAACGCAACCGACAGATCGCGTTTGCCGGCTTTCCCGCCGCATCCCAGGCTTTCCCCCCAGGGCCTCTGCGGCCCTATCCGGCCCGGTGATCCGAGAGAGATCTCCGAGCCCGGTTAAGGCCCAGGCGCCGTCCAGCGCTGGGCGCGTAGCCTCGGTCAAGGCTTGTTTTCGCGGCGTCATAACCGCGGCGCGGATGCCAACCTTCGACGGATTTTTGTCAAGATCGGAACATCGTTGGAATGCTCACGGCCAGGCGAGAAAGCCCTGCTCAATGAACTGCTTATCCCGTAGTAGGGGTTCCAGGAAATCTTGCGGCCGATCGTTGTACTATGGCCGCAGCCCCGCCGGCGTGTCACACCGGTCTTCCAGCGAAGCCGAAAAACCGCTAGTATTCACGCGATTCGGGAGTCCACTGGGGAATCCCAACTTGTGGCCGACCTACGACGTCGTCCTGCCATTCGACCGGGACGAGGAGGCGCTCTCAAGCTGGGCGAGCCGTAGGAAGCGCGGACGCAAGATTTAGCCGAGCGCCAGTGGGGCGTCTCGCATCACAATTGGAGCAGAACGATGCCATTCAGCCGTATCGCCCTCTTTGCCGCCGCAGCCGTTGCCATCGCGCCGGGGATCGGGCCAGCCTTTGCCGCCGACAATGCCGCCAGGATCAAGACGTGCGTGGCCGACAACCAAGGCGAGGGTCAGACCGCGACCGTCGTTGAAGCCTATTGTAATTGCATGAATAGGAAGATGTCAGGCTCGGAGACGCAGTCGATCACGACCTGGGAGAACTCGCATCCCAGCGAGCAAAAGGCCTGCTCCGAGGAAGCGGGCGCGAAGAGCACGAGATAGAATGAGCCGGCCGCCGCACTCCGGCAGGCCTGGCGGGTGCGCCGATCGCGTGACTAGCGCCTGAGAGTTTGGCCCGGATTTCATGAGGTTCCGGCGCAAGCGAGGGTGAAACTTCGCCGGGGCGCAGGTCTGCTCGCGCGACGGCGGCGCGCAAGCTTTCGGGCGCGTGGAACTTGGCGCGAAAGGCCATGATCATTTTCGAACGCGTCGCGCGAAGGGAAACTGCTAAGGACTCCTGCGGCATCGCTGCGTTTGCCGGTCTTGACGAGGGGGAGAAGATTGCCGCGCGCCTTCCTCTGGCTGGGCCAGCCGTAAATTCTTGCCGAGCGCGATTGGCCGACTCGCGCTCGGCCGCATTCTTTAGTCGTTTTGAGGCGGCCATCGCCGGCAAGGCGCGACAAGAGGCGCGACAGAGTTTTTTGTCACCGCAGTTTTCGGCGCGGCTTTCTTCACGCTCCAGGGTTCCGCGCCAAACGCGGCATCCCCCACGACGTCGGCCCACCGCCGCCGCGGTCTTGCCCACGCTTGCCGGGTCATAATACAAAACCGGCGCGAGCCGACGCTCGACCTCCGTGATGCTCATGCCATCGCGGCGGGCGTAACGTCACTGTCCGTTTATGGTGGGTGGGAACGCCGATCCCGGCGTGCCGTGCTGCGTTGGTAGCCCGACAAGCGCGAATCCTATCATCGCTACGATAACCACACAAAAGATCCCTATGAGTACCCAAGCTTCAGTTTTCATGTTCCACCTCCCTTGCGAAACCGGCATCCACCCGATGACCCGATTTCGAGGCTAAGAGTGCCACTTTGGGTGAGCATTGGCAATAGCGAACCATCGCCTTGATGCTCCGGCACTCCAAAGCCGATGGCATTGGCGAGTTACGCGGAGGACAACTGTCCCCATATCTTAAGGGATGCAAACGTGATTTCGTGCGGGCTTTGTTGAGCCTTTCCTTGCCGTCGGCGCTCGCGATCACGCTGAAGGCTAAGGTGTCCCTGCGCCAAAACCAGTTTTGAAGATTGCTAAGGCGGAGCTCATTTAAAATCACATCTGAATGCTTGCGATAATATAAATAGATCCGCAGCACGGGCGCAAAGCATTATTTAAAGACGATAATCGCCATTCTTGCCGCCCATATTATCAACAGGACTGCGCCTATCGCGACCGCAATTTTTATTGTCTCATCGTCATCGTTGGTCATTGCGCTTCCCTAATCTTGGTTCCGAAGGCGAGATCGCCCGCTATGAGGGGTTGGATATCGCAGGGGTGTGGCCGGACCGCCCAACCGCGCTATTTCCCTATCCTTCGCTCATGCGGGCGCGCAAATTTTCAGCGACCTTGTCGAGGAAACCAGTTGTTGAGAGCCAACGCTGGTCAGCGCCGACGAGGAGGGCAAGGTCCTTGGTCATGTAGCCGGCCTCCACCGTGGCCACGCACGTCGTTTCGAGAGTCAGCGCGAATTTCGCAAGTTCGGCATTACCGTCGAGCTTGGCGCGGTGCGCCAGTGCGCGTGTCCAGGCAAAAATCGAGGCGATCGAATTGGTCGATGTCTCCTTGCCTCTTTGATGTTCGCGGTAATGCCGGGTCACCGTGCCATGAGCAGCTTCGGCTTCGACCGTTTTGCCATCCGGAGTCATCAGCACCGAAGTCATGAGGCCGAGCGATCCAAATCCCTGCGCGACGATGTCGGACTGGACATCGCCGTCGTAGTTCTTACAGGCCCAAACATAGCCGCCGGACCATTTGAGCGAAGAGGCAACCATGTCGTCGATAAGGCGATGTTCGTAAGTAATTCCAGCCTCGCTGAATGCGCCTTTGAATTCGGTTTCGTAAACTTCCTGGAATAGATCCTTAAAGCGCCCATCATATGATTTCAAAATCGTATTTTTTGTCGACAGATAGACCTGATATTCGCGCATGAGCCCGAAATTCATCGAAGCGCGGGCAAAATCGCGAATCGACTCGTCGAGGTTATACATCGCCAGAGAAACGCCTGGGCTTGGATAATCGTACACTTTTCGTTCGATGATCGTGCCATCATCGCCCTCGAACCTGACGACGAGGCGGCCTTTGCCGGGAACCTTGAAGTCGGTCGCGCTATATTGGTCGCCGAAAGCGTGGCGGCCGATGACGATCGGCCGCGTCCAGCCGGGCACAAGGCGAGGGACATTCTGACAAATAATAGGCTCGCGGAAGATCACGCCGCCGAGAATATTGCGGATCGTGCCGTTCGGCGATTTCCACATTTGCTTCAGCTTGAACTCTTCCATCCGGGCTTCGTCCGGGGTGATGGTGGCGCATTTGACGCCAGCGCCGTGTGTTTTGATGGCATTAGCGGCATCCACCGTGATCCGGTCGTTCGTCGCATCACGGTTTTCGATCGAGAGATCGTAATATTCGAGTTGGATGTCGAGGTAAGGATGAACGAGTTTGTCGCGTATATAATGCCAAATCACCCGGGCCATTTCGTCGCCATCGAGTTCAACGACGAGATTTTCAACCCTAATCTTCTTCATCGTTCAATCCCGCGAAGATCGCCCTTGATGAACGCTTGCAGGTCCTTCTACGCGAGCGCGCTCGCGATTGCCGCTCGTTCGTGGCGCCATAGGGCGAGGTCCAAGGCATTCGCTGATTTGCGAACGGGAAGCCAAAAATCTTCCGGAATGAACGTTTAAGACATGATCCGGTCCGGCCAAACCGGACAATTTCCTAAACGAACTCAATCTTATCGCGTTCCAGCCTCAAACATGTCAACCGGCCGGTTGCATATGCGCCGGTGTCTATGTTGATGCGGTTATTCCGCAGCTCTGGTTCCATGACCGGGGTGTGGCCATGGACGATAATTTTCTCAAACGGCTTCTCGTGCAGCAAAAAATCATCTCTTATCCAGAGCAGATCTTCTTCGCGTTGGCGCGACAGGGGCGTGCCTGGCCGCACTCCCGCGTGCACAAAGAAAAAATCCCCGCACATGAAACAGAGCTTTAGCCCGGCAAGAAATTGACTGTGGCTTTTGGGCATGGCGTTACACAGTCTTGCGGAGAGTTCCGCCTGTTCCCTGGTATCTGCGTTTATTGTCGGCGTCAGGCCGTAAGAGGTGAGCGTCGGCAAGCCGCCGTATTGGGCCCAGTGCTTGAAAACGCCGGGATTTTCTAGAAATTCGGCAAGAAAGAATTCATGATTGCCTTTGAGGCACGACATGCGATGGGTTCGGGCGCGTTCGATCAACAAATCCAAAACCACCGCGGAGTCCTGCCCGCGGTCGATATAGTCGCCGAGGAAGATGTGAATAGCTTCCGCTATTGGGTTTCCCTTGAGATCGTCATCCACCCGCGAAAACAAGTGTTTGAGCAAATCCGCCCTACCGTGGACATCGCCGACCGCGTAAATGCGCAGCCCTTTTGGCAAGGGTGATGCATTGATGCGGGGCGGTTTCAACATCAAGGGTTGGGCTTTACCCTAAGCTTCTCTGGCGGCCGGAAATTTGCGCCCTGCAGCATGGCGCGCGAGATTGCCGGTTCGGGGCTCGCTGTCAATAGACGGGGAGCGAGTTGCGGCCGAGCCGTTTATGTACACCTTCGTAGGCTGGCGTCCTGCGCGGGCCTGACTTAAGGCCTTTGCCAAGCTTAAAACGGCTCAATCGCGGCCAATTTCGAATAGGATCGGACAGCCTTTCGGAGTTGCTTGGCTAACCCGCTCTTCGGTCGCGGGGGCGGACCGGCCGGCGAAACTGCTGTCTCCGTCAGGCTGTTGGCGGTATCGGCGCCCTTCTCGACCTCGTTTTCCATAAATTTGGCCATCGCATCATCGTCACGGATCGCGCCGAGGGCCGCCTGAAGCTTTTCGCAATATTTGATGAGTCTTTTTAAGCATTTACGATCCTTGGCGACGCCTGGAACGTCGACGAAGAATTCCGCCATGTAGCGCAGCTTTTTTGCCTCTATGCGAATTTGGTGGCGGGCGCCGGGAGCGAGCTTTGCGAGGCCCGCGCCTTGCTTCAGCAGTTTTCCACGGCGTTTCCTCAGGCGGGCGCCGACGAACCTGGGTATTGGTTCTTCCGCGATGCGGCGCGCCTGCGTTTGCCATCTTCCGTCCTCGATCCACACCGCGAGATCGAGCTGCAGGGTCCGCGCGCGCTCGCCGTCCAAGGCTTCGACGACCGCCCGATGCGCACGAAGACGCTTGCCTTCGCAATCGCCGTCGAGCTCTCCCGCCCGCATGCTCGCTTGATCCTCCGGGGTTGGCGGCGGCAAGTTCGCCCGCAGGACATCCATGTCCCGCGCCGCGCCAAACAAGTTCGACAGCCACTTCAGTTCATCGCGAAGTCCTTGGTATGCAATATCGAAGACCATAGGATTGAAAAGCGCCATGGCCGATCGAAGGCGTCTAATTGCGATGCGCCCTTGGTGAAATGCCTCGACATTGTCGGACTTCTCCAAACCGGGCAGATTCAAATGAAAGTCATGCAGACAGGTCAGACAGATTTCCTGGAACGCCCTCCGGCACGTCATATCCTTGGCAAGAAGCGGCTTTGAACTTTTCGCCGCGCGGCCCCAGCCTCCCCCGGCAAGAAGATGGCCGCGCTCGGCCTTGCTTATGAGGCTTGGATGGAGCGGTGCCTGCGACACAAACGCGCGGGCAAGGTTGAACAAGGCGGACCGGCGGCCGCTCTTCAATTCGAGTTCCAGCTCGCGCACGGCAAGCTTTTCACCGTTCGCTTCGATCGCGCCTTGGTCGATGGAGGCCTCGATCCGGCCAGCACCGGTTTCCAGCAGGAAGGACGTGCGTTCGACATTCACTTCGAAGGCGGGTCTCATTGCGCGGCGAATGGAAGACTTGCCGGCGAGACGCGCGAGGGGGGTGTTTTTAATACGCCCCAGATCGAGCTCGGGCCGGCCGGTTTCCTCTTCCCATTCGTCCCTTTGGATGCGTGAGGAGGATGCAATCCGCTTAATGGCCTGAACATGGCTTTTCCCGATCGCCCGGACTCGCAGAGTGAACCCGTGGTTCCAAAGGTCTTGATTTGGCGTATCGAAGTAAGTTGTGCGAAGGCGCTGGTGGGTAGCCTGCCGGGAGCCGGAGGCCGCGAAAACCAGGGCCTTGACTTTGGCTGCGTCTCTTTCCGCAAACAGGAATTTCAGTTCGATCTCCGGTCCTGCTACCATCGGATCCGCCGGCGCTCATGCAAAATTGGTTTCTTCGCGATGGAATAAAATAGCGCGAGATTTTTATTATGCCACGCCGTAGGCTCAAGTCTCATCGGCCGAAATGCAATCGGTCGCATTGACATGCGCCAAGTCGCGCCGGGCAGCTGTTACGCCTCTTAAGAGCTAATGATGCGCTCTAATTCTCCACGTTGGGAGCAAAAGACGATTGCGGCTCAGCCATCGCGTTATGATGAATAAGGCACGGAAACTGCCAGGCTATTTTAGATGAGTTTGCTACATAATGCCGGATAAGAGGGTGGAGCGAGGATCGAAGACCGCCAAAGCTTCGTTCTGACGGACGGCGCCGAAGGCCTCGTCCTGTCCTTCGAGACGAGATCTTTAATGGAACGTCGAGCTTCCTTGCGCCTCGGGATTAAGGGGTGGTTCAGAAAAATCCGCCATCATCTTGGCGCTTGACGGCGCATGGCTCGCGCAGGTCTCCTCCGCGATCCATCGCTTGCGTTCGAGTCTCGATCACAGATCCGCCATGCCGGGATCGCCAAAGTCCTTCGCGCCGCAATACGGCCGCCAGTCCGGGACGGCGCTTTTTGTCGCGCGCGGCACACGGCGCCTATTGCGGCGCCTCAATTTCTCGACCGTCACCGAACTGCCGCTGCTCTCGGGTCGGCGCGCCGATATCGTCGCACTGGCAATGGACGCCACGATTTTTATCATCGAAATCAAATCCTCCGTCGCGGATTTACGCGCGGACGCCAAATGGCGGGACTATCGCGCCCATTGCGACAGGCTGTTTTTCGCGATTCCCGAATCCGTGCCCATCGAAATCATGCCGGAGGACGCGGGGCTCATCTTGGCCGATGCCTTTGACGCCGAAATTTTGCGGCAAGCACCGGAACATCGCGTGGCCGCCGCCACCCGCCGCGCGGTGCTCATGCGCTTTGCCCATGCCGCGGCGCACCGGCTGCATCGCTTGAGCGACCCCGAGGTGCTCGCGGGGGGCGATTAAGGGAGGAACCCGAAGCGTTATTAAGAACGACGCCGTAAAACCGCGAAGGGAGAATCCGTTCCGGACGTTTCGCCGCCAACATAAATGTTTTCGAAAGTGAGCCCCGGCTTGCGCGGATAAGGATCGAGATTCAGGGCCAAGAATTCCGCCGCCAGTGCGCCAAGATCGATTTGGCCATTGATAATCGGATCGGGGGGGTCTTGCGGCCCGGCAAACGTTGCCGTGCCGCCCGCCGTGTTTTTGCGGCTGGCGGGCTCGCCCAACGGCGGGGAGATGAGCGCGAAATCCACGTCAATAGGAGCGCTCACGGCGGTCTCGAAAGGCTCGAGACTGACGGCGCAGGTTTGCGTTACGAGCGCATGCAAAACGCCGCTGACAGCGTATCTTTTCAGGCCTCGTTTCCGGACATGGAAACCGGCCTCGAACGTTTGAACCGCGACGAGGCCGTAGGCGTCCGCGAGCGCGGCGCGTTCGGTCTCATTGGCGCAAAGCTTTATGTCAAGACCGGTATCCGGCACGGCCGCGACGACAAGCGCGCGTGTAAATTGCCCCGGTCCAAGCTTGACGCCTCTCTTGCTGGGACCGGGCTTGCGGGATTTCGGACCGGGAACGGTGCTGGATGGCATCGGCACCCCCTGCTGCGAAGTATTCAAACATCAACGCCGGCAAATGGAAACCGTTTCGCAGGAAAACCCCGGACCGGCTTCGATCTAAACCGGACCGCGCTCAGCGAACGGCGGCGGCCTCCGGAAACGGAACTGGGCCCAGGGTGAATGCCTCGAGCGAGGCCTTGGCCAAGGCTTCGTTGGCCGTTCCCACATAACGCGCGAGGCGATCCGGATTTTTGCGGCCCTCATAAACGTTGCGCGCGAGCGCGGCTTTGAGCGCCGGCGCGCCCCCACACAACGCGATGTCGTAGGATGCGGCGCGCCCGAAAAAAGCGCCGGCGATAGTTTTCATGCGCTTCGGCACCCGTAAGTCGCCAACGCCCATTTCCCGCAAGGCGATTTCGAAGGAGCGAAAAATGGCGTCGGTGAGATCCTGGGCAATTTCAGGCGCAGGCGGATCGATGCGATTGAGGCGCCGCAGGACAAGAACCGCATGCAACGTCACAGCCTCGAAGCGGCCTTCCAGGCTGTCCTCGATGCCGTACTCGGTGAACAGGACAGGATCGCGGGCGGCCGCCACGATCTCGCCGGAGATCCGATCGACCAGCTGCCGATTGGCGGAGCGCCGGAAGAACTGCAAAACTATGCTATCCTCATCCCATGGGGACCCCCCGGCCGCCGCCCGGCGATCAGCCGGCCTTGCTTTTCGTTGGCCCGGAGGCTAGGCATCGCGCGGCAAAACGCAAGGATTATTAGGCATAGGCGACAGGGCCGGTCGGTTGTCCGTCGCGGTGACGCCAACTGCGCAAGCAATGTGTTCATGTATGCTATGGAATTTTCCTTCGCCATGGCGTTTGCGTAGCCTGGACAGGAAAATGTTTCGCCGAAGCACGTTGGAGGCGTGAGGAATGGTATACATGAGGGCGCGGGCCCGGAGCGACAACGGCCAGACACCGGGCCGCACGAAGCTGGCCTTGGCGGCGGCGCTTGCGCTGGGGCTCGGCGGCTGCCTCGGCTACGAGGGTCAAGTCGTCCACGGTTATCAGCTCGACCCGAAATCGGCCGAACAGGTCAAGGCCGGGGCTTCCGCGGAGCAAATCCTGGTCCTTTTGGGGACGCCGACGACGACGTCCACCGTCGGTGGCGACGCGTGGTATTACATTACCCAGGTCACCAATCGCAGCGTGCAGTTCATGCCGCCGAAGGTCACCGACCAGCGGGTCTTCGCGGTCTATTTCACCAAGGATAAAAAGGTCGCGCGCGTCGCCAATTACGGCATGGAGGACGGCAAGCTCATCGATTTCGTATCGCGCACCACCCCGACCGCCGGCGCCGAATCAACCTTCCTCAAGGGCATGTTCATTAATCTTTTGCATTTCTGAGGGTATCGCGCGCTGCGGCCGCCTTCAACGCGCGAGGATGACGAGCAGCAAGAGCGCGACGATATTGGTGATCTTGATCGCCGGGTTGACGGCGGGACCGGCGGTGTCCTTGTATGGGTCGCCGACGGTGTCGCCGGTCACCGAGGCCTTGTGCGCCTCGCCGCCCTTGAAGTGTTTGACGCCGTCCTTGCCGACAAAACCGTCCTCAAAACTCTTCTTGGCATTGTCCCAGGCGCCGCCGCCCGATGTCATCGAGATCGCCACGAAAAGCCCGTTGACGATGACCCCGAGGAGCGACGCGCCCAATGCCGCGAAGGCCGACGCCTTCGAGCCGGAAATCAAGAGAGCGCCAAAATAAACGGCCAATGGCGCAAGCACCGGCAGAAGCGAAGGCACGATCATTTCCTTGATCGCCGCCTTGGTCAGCATGTCGACCGCGCGGCCGTAATCGGGGCGCTCCGTCCCTTGCATGATGCCGGGCTTTTCGCGGAACTGGCGCCGTACTTCGACGACAACGGAGCCCGCCGCGCGGCCGACCGCGGTCATCGCGATACCGCTGAAGAGGTAGGGAATCATGCCGCCAAAAATCAACCCTGCCACGACATAGGGGTTCGATATGTCGAAGGACACCACGCCCATTCCCTTGAAATAGGGAAACCGATCTGGGTTTGCGGCGAAAAAGCCGAGATCGTGGCTATAGGCATTGAAAAGCACCAAGGCGCCGAGCCCAGCCGAGCCGATCGCATAGCCCTTGGTCACCGCCTTCGTCGTATTGCCGACCGCGTCGAGCGCGTCGGTCACGTGCCGGACCTCCTTCGGCAGGCCCGCCATCTCGGCGATGCCGCCGGCATTGTCGGTCACCGGCCCGAAAGCATCGAGCGCGACGATCATGCCGGCGAGGCCAAGCATAGTCGTCACCGCGATCGCGATGCCGAAGAGACCGGCGAGTTGACTGGTCGAGACGATGCCGCCGATGATGACTAGCGCGGGCAGCGCGGTTGATTCGAGCGAGACCGCGAGGCCTTGGATGACATTGGTGCCGTGTCCGGTGACCGAAGCCTGGGCGATCGAGATCACGGGCCGCTTGCCGCTGCCCGTGTAATATTCGGTGATGACGACGATTAATCCCGTCACGAGCAGCCCAATGAGACCGCAAACGAAGAGATGCGAGCCCAAGACCGGGGTGTCGCTTGCCGTGCCAATCGTCCCCCAGCCGACGGTGAGAGAGGTGGCGACGGCAAGGCCCGCGATCGACAAAACGCCCGCGGCGATCAGGCCTTTGTAGAGCGCACCTATGATCGAATTGTTGCTGCCGAGCTTGACGTAGTAGGTGCCCGCAATGGAGGTGATGATACAGGCCGCGCAGATTGCCAACGGATAGAGCATGGCGGCATTGAGCACCGGCTGATCGGTGAAGAAAATCGCGGCGAGCACCATGGTTGCGACGACCGTCACGGCATAGGTTTCGAAAAGATCGGCCGCCATTCCGGCGCAATCGCCGACGTTGTCGCCGACATTATCGGCGATCGTCGCCGGATTGCGGGGATCGTCCTCGGGAATGCCGGCTTCGACTTTGCCGACGAGATCGGCGCCGACATCGGCGCCCTTGGTGAAAATGCCGCCGCCGAGGCGGGCGAAGATCGAAATCAGCGACGCCCCGAAACCGAGCGCGACCAGCGCGTCAGTCGTCTCGCGGCTGTTCGGCGCATGGCCGAGCGGCCCGGTGAGAATATAGAAATACACCGCAACGCCGAGGAGTGCGAGGCCCGCAACCAAGAGCCCAGTTACGGCGCCCGCCTTGAAGGAAATGTCGAGGCCCGCGGCGAGCGAATGCATGGCCGCCTTGGCGGTGCGCACATTGGCGCGGACCGAAACATTCATGCCGATGAAGCCCGCTGCGCCGGAAAGGATCGCGCCGATCAAAAACCCGGCCGCGAGGAGCCAGGAAACGAAGAAGCCAAAGGCGGCGAAGATGGCAATGCCCACAACGGCGATCGTCGCATATTGGCGTTTCAAATAGGCTTGCGCGCCCTCGGCGATAGCCCCGGCGATTTCCCGCATGCGGGGTGACCCGGCATCGGCGGCGAGGAGTTTCGATGATGTAACCACGCCATAGGCGATCGATAAAAGCCCAGCAAAAATCACCATCCAAATCATGTGTTGCCACCTTGCATGAGTGTTCGAAGGAGTGACGAGGCCTCTCGCGGCTTGGCCTCGATCTATATTGAAACAGTTGACCGCGCAATCGCTGTGCACGGTCCTGACAGCCATCGCGCGCCTAATGCCGGAGCTGACAACTTGACCTGCTGCATCAAGGGCTGCTCGTCCTCCGGATCATCCGCTTGGCGAGCCTGAAAGGCGCCTTGAGCCTGTTCATGCCGGAAAACAGCAGTTCATCGTGACTTGTCGGACTCGACTTCACAAGCATTTCCAAGGTCCGATTTTTCAGCTTGTCCCTAAACCGCGAATTGCCAGGCGGCAGCGGCATAAATCCGAGACGGCGGAGGCAGTAATTCGCCTGGTAAACTCGCGCTCTATATAACTCGGGGGCGAGCGCGAACGCGAAGCTGACACTCACGGACACGTTGTTCGCGTTCGTCACTAAGTGAGGAGCCAAGGGCGGGTGATGGACCGCGGTTCCAGGAGTCAGATGAAACAACGTACTCAACTCCAAGACTTCCTCGCGATAGATTCCCGCCATTGGATTCCCGGCGTAGAACCGCTCGATTTCATTTTCGGTCAGCACGAAGCGGTTCTGGGGGTCGAAAAGACGAACATCCTTTTCGCCTCGAATCTGAAAAAGGAAATTCGTTTCATTATCGAAATGGTAGGATGTCACCATGTTGGGAGATGCCACGAAAACCGTGATTCCCGACCAGCGAATGTTGTGCCGCAGGCGCAGCCCCGTCAGGTCTTCAATCTCGCCAATCGTCTTGCGGAGGAGGTGGTTGTAGTCCGGATCCAATTCCTCAAGGCTAGATAACTTGAACCAAATCCCACCTTCTTCGACCCGGCGTATGGCTTCGGGCAAACTGTCTTGCCGCGGAGCGGCGTTAAATTTCGCGTCTCCCTCAATCGTGAGCCCGAATTTTGTCGGATCGCCTCTGTCGATGACTCCCTTGGCCAATTTCAGCAGCTGGGGGATATCGAACAAGGGATGGTTCGCCAGAGTATGGTGAAAAAGGTAAGGAGCGCGATTAAGCTGTTTCCAAATGCCCGCATCATCGAGTCCGATGACCCGCGTACCATCTTTTGCCTGCTCGATCCGATTTGAGAGAGACATCGTTGCGTACCGATCTTGGCTGCGTGCAGCGCCCACCCATGAGCAAATCGTGCAGGCGCCCGGAATGGGCGTGCATATTCCAACCAATTCCGCACCTCACGTGCCTCTCGCGAGACCAGAGACGGACAGGTGCGATCATATACCAAAAGCGTCTTATTCCAACCGCCATGGCCCCCGTTCAGAGATGCTTAGCGTCTCCAGAGTTTATAAAAATGATTGACTGACCCAGGCCCGTGGCCGGCGCTCAGTTCATTCGCGGCGGCTAGCGCGCCGTTGAGATAGGTTTTTGCAGCGCCGATGGCTTCGCCAAGCTCGTCGCCCTGCGCGAGATAAGCCGCGATCGCCGAAGATAAAGTGCAGCCGGTGCCATGCGTGTTGCGTGTTATGATGCGTGGGACGGAAAAAAGCCGGTATGAAGCGCCATCGAATAAGAGGTCGTCCGAAGTCATCCCTTCCAAATGGCCGCCCTTGACGAGCACGGCTTTCGCGCCGCGGGAATGCAGAAGCGCGGCAGCGCGGCGCATGCCTTCTCGATCCGCCGAGACAGCACGATTAGACAGGCGGGCCGCTTCGGAAAAATTCGGCGTGACGAGGGTTACGAGTGGAAAGAGATGCTGGACAATCGCCTCGCTTGCATCGGCTGCGCTTAAAGCATCGCCGCTCGTTGCGACAAGCACCGGATCGAGGACGATGAAGCGGGGCTTATGAAACGCGAGCCTATCCGCGACCGCGGTGACGACAGCGGCCGAGGCAAGCATTCCGATCTTCACGGCGGCGACATCAATGTCTTCGAAAATCGCATCGATCTGTGCCGCGGCAAAACTCGCGAGCGGGACGTGCACGGCTCTGACCCCTTGCGTATTTTGCGCGGTCAGGGCGGCGATAACGGCCATGCCGTTGCAGCCAAGCGCGGCGAAGGTTTTGAGATCGGCCGCGACGCCCGCGCCGCCGCTTGGATCAGAACCCGCTATCGAGAGAAGATTCTTGACCATCGGTGATGCCGGAAGAAATCAGCTCCGTATTGCGAATGAACTTCAGACCATTCGGACCTAGTTCCGCGGCTGCCAACCACGATCCAAGATCCGCCGTAACTAAAACCAACGATGGATTGCTGGAAGCAGAAGCAATACAGAGAATAATCTCACAAATTCATTTTGTCCGGCTCCAATCCGGCTTGCAATGCACAATTCGTCAAACAGATGCCAATGTCTCCCAAATTTACGGAAAAAGTTGGAACGTGCCGCTCGGTAATTTGCTTGCGACGATTGGAAGTCTCTATCAATGTTGGGGAATCGGATGCTGGACGCGTGCCGCAATAATGATATCAATGGACCGTAATCACCATGGAAAATTCCTTAAGGCGTTATAACCGCGTGATGCTCGCATTCATGCCTTAAGGCTCCAGCCCCGCCATCCTCGCTCTTTCCATCATCGCGACGAAGCGGGCAAACAAATAGTGGCTGTCGCGCGGGCCGGGCGACGCCTCGGGATGGTGCTGCACCGAAAACGCCGGCCGATCGGTCATCTCGAGACCGCAATTCGAACCGTCGAACAGCGATCTATGGGTTTCCCGGGCATTGGCGGGCAGACTTCCCGCATCGACCGCGAAACCATGATTCATCGACACGATCTCGACCTTGCCGGTAGTAAAATCCTGCACCGGGTGATTGGCGCCATGATGGCCCTGGTGCATTTTTAAAGTTTTCGCGCCGATCGCGAGCGCCAGCATCTGATGGCCAAGGCAGATCCCGAAGGTTGGGACGGCCCTGGCAAGGAGAGTCGCGATGACCGGAACCGCATATTTCCCGGTCTCGGCGGGATCGCCCGGACCGTTTGAAAGAAAAACTCCGTCTGGCCGCATCGCCACAATCAATTCCGCGGGCGTCTGCGCCGGCACGACGGTAACCGCGCAGCCGGCCTCGGTCAGAAGCCGCAGGATATTGCGTTTGATCCCGTAATCGATGGCGACAACGTTGTATGGGCAAGGCCCGGCGGCGCGAAAACCCTGTCCCAGCACCCATGCCCCTTGCGTCCACTCGTAGCGCTGCGCGGAGGTGACCTCCGGCACGAGGTCCATGCCTGCGAGACCCGGCCATACCCGCGCCATCACCCGCAGGCCATCGATATCGAAATCGCCGCCTGGCGAATGGGCGATGGCCGCGTTCGGCATGCCGTTCTCGCGAATGAACGCGGTGAGCGCGCGCGTGTCGAGGCCATAAAGGCCGACGATGCCGCGGCTCTTCAGCCATTCATTGAAATCCCGCTTGGCCCGGTGGTTGGACGGACCCGTGACCGGCGCATGAACAATGATGCCGCGCACTCCGGCGCTCGCCGCGAGATTGATTGTCTCGATATCCTCGTCATTGGCGCCGGTATTTCCGATGTGAGGAAAGGTGAAGGTGACGATCTGGCCGGCGTAGGAAGGATCGGTGAGGATTTCTTGATAACCCGTCATCGCGGTGTTGAAACAGATTTCGCCGACGGCCGCGCCCGTGGCACCGAACCCAAACCCGTCGAGCACCATGCCGTTCGCCAGAACGAGGAGGGCAGTCGCGCGGGGCTCGCGCCAAAACGGTAAAGCTTGCTCTTGCTCGCCTGTCATGCTCACTCTAAATCCGCTCCTTGCATCTCGATAAAGCGGCCAACTCCCGCCGTCAAATCCCGTGAAGAGGCGCGGAGCTAGCCATGCGCGAAAAATTTTCAAGCGAGCTTAAGGCGGCGATGAAGGCCGGCGAAAAGCGCCGCGTCGCCACGATCCGCATGATCATGGCCGCGCTCAAGGACAAGGAGATCGCGGCGCGAGGACAGGGAAAAACCGTGTCCGATGAAGACATATTGGCGCTCCTCCAGAAAATGACGAAAAGCCGGGAGGAATCACAAGAGATCTATGAAAAGGCGGGCCGCGCGGACCTCGCCACGCAAGAAGGCGAGGAAATCGCGATCATTCAGGGCTTTTTGCCGCAACAGCTAAGCGAGGCGGAAGTGGCGCAGGCGATCGCCGCCGCCATCGCCGAGACCAAGGCTACCTCTATCAAGGAGATGGGGAACGTGATTGGCGCGCTCAAGGGAAAATATGCGGGCCGGATGGATTTTGCGAAAGCCAGCGCGCGCGTGAAGAGAATGCTTGGCGGATAAGCCTTACGGCTTGTCCTTAAGAAAGATCGCGAGCTCGTTCGCGTCCATGCAAAATCTATTCGCCTCGGCCGGAAAACTTCTGGAACGCACGTCCAAGACATAGGCTTTTGCGGCCTCTAGCATGAGCTGGCCTACTTCCTGGTAGCGCCGGTTGTGATGATAGTTGGCGGGCGTAAAGCCGAGCACATCGGAAATCACAAGCACCTGCCCATCGGTCTTGCGTCCGGCTCCGATCCCGATCGTCGGCGCGGCGATGGATTTTGTCACGTGATCGGCGACCTCTTCCGGCATGAGCTCGAGAACGAGCATCGCCATTCCGGCTCTGTCGAGGGCAATCGCGTCGGCGAGCAGCCGCGCCGCGTCCGCCGCCTTGTTGCCCTTGAGGCGTCTGTCGTCATGATGCTGCGGCTGAAGCCCTAGGTGACCGCAGACCTCGATCGAGGCCTTCGCAAGGGCTTCGGCGATCTCGGGCCGTGCGCCTTCGAATTTCACGATGTCGGCTCCGGCCTCGGTGAGGAGGCGGGAGCTGTTCACCGCGATCTCGGGCGTGTCATAGCTGTGATAGGGCAAATCGGCGATGATCGTGGTTTTGGGCGCGCCACGGCGCACCGCGCCGACGTGGTGGCACATGTCGGCGAGGGTGACCTCCCTCTCGTTGGCGTAGCCCAGCATATTGGTACCGACGCTGTCGCCGACGAGAATGATATCGACGCCGGCGGCCTCCTCGGCCTTGGCCGTCGGCGCGTCGTAGCCGGTCAGCACGGCGATCGGCTGGCCCTTCCGTTTCATGTCGCGAAAATGGGCGGTTTTTTTGCCCATCGAGAGGGACCTTTTGACGGACGTCGATTTTTCTCATTACTGGCGTGGGATGACCATGGCGAATATTGTTCATCTAATGTTCGGCAGGCCCACCGGTCCGGCGCCGCCGCTGGTGTTGGGCCGATTAGCAAAACCGGCACCCCTGAATAGTGGGTGCGAAGGAAACGGTTTCGTAACCCTAGATTGCGGGCGCGATCACAGAGAGTTTCGGCGCAATTGACGGCGGCAGCGGGGAAAATGTTATACCTGCAAACCTGCAGGATCGGGAGCCCAGCCGTGCTGGTATCAGCGCAGCTTGAGAAGGTTATTCGCTGCTGCGGCGTTGCCGTTGGCTTTCGCCTTGGTGAACCAGAGCCGCGCCTCCGCCATATTCTGGGCAACGCCGCGGCCCTTGGCATAGGCCATGCCCAATGCATTTTGCGCATCCGCGTTGTTGTTGTTCGCGGCCTTCAGGAACCATCGGAAGGCCTGGCTCGTATCGACGGCGGTCGCAAGCCCTTGATCATACATCGCGCCGAGATAGAACTGAGCCACGGGCTGATTTTGTTGCGCGGCGCGCTGGAATAAGTCGAAGGCCTGGGCGACGTCGCGCCGCAGGCCAGTTCCGTTGAGATAGGCTTCGCCGACCTTCATCTGGGCAAAAAACTCGCCTTGACCAGCCGCCTTCAAATACCATTTGATAGCCTCGCTCCGATCCACGCGCAAGCCGCCGGATCCGGTTTCATACCTAAGGCCAATCTCGGCTTCCGAATATGCGTCCCCCTTGTTGGCCGCACTCTGAAATAATTCTGTGGCGCGGATCTGATCGGCGGCAACGCCTTTACCGCTCTCGTAGCACATGGCGAGACCTTTTTCTCCCAAAACATAACCTTGCGCGGCGGATTTCTGAAACCAGAAAAAGGCGGTCGAGAAATTCTGCGTCACACCAAATATGCCGTCGTAGAAGAAACCCGCAAGATTGGATTGGGCGACTGCATTACCTTGTTCCGCTGCTTTCGTGTACCAGGCAATGGCTTGATTGACGTCGGGATTGGTCAGCATGCTGAAGTGAAAGTGGGGATCGTAAAGTGTTCCGAGTGAGAATTGCGCATTTCTATCGCCGCTTGCGGCAAGAGTCTTCACCCGCTCGAAGGCTGCGACATCGGTTTTTGCATTATCGCGGAGCATGTCCATGTCATGCGGGCTGAGCGCCTCCTGCGCGGGAACTGCCCAGGGCGCATGGCTGTCCGGGCCCGCTGGCGCGCCGTGGAACGTCAGCCATCCCGCCGCAAGCAATGCCATAGCGAGCGGCCAAATGAACCATGACCGCCGGTACCACGGATCGCCGGACCACAAGGCGTCATGCGCAGCGGCGAGATTTTGCAAACGCGTATTCATGACCCATGTCCCATGGCGGCATCGAAGTCGCGCAATTCGATTTTCTGCAGATCGGCATTCGGGTCTTGTGCAAGACGAATCGCCTGCGCTTCGCGTGCTTTTTCGAGAAGCGTCCTTATTTCCCGCGCATTGCCCCAATCCTCGCGGTTTGCGTTCTCGGCGATCCACGGCGCGAGTTTCGCTTCGATGCCGTCAGGCAGTTCGAAAGACTGACGTCGTGCCATCAGGCGCAGAATCTCGCCCATCTCCTCGGCGTCATAGGCCGGGAAATCGATCATCTTGGTGAAGCGGCTGGCAAGGCCCGGATTGGAGGCGACGAAGCGGCGCATCTCGTTCGGATAACCGGCAACGATCACGATGATGCGTTCGCGATGATCTTCCATGAATTTCAGCAGCGAATCGATGGCTTCGCGGCCGTAGTCATAAGGTGCTCCCGCTCCGCTCAAAAGCGCATAGGCTTCGTCGATGAATAGGATTCCGTCGAGCGCTTCCTTGCACTTGTCAAGGGTCTTTGGCGCGGTCTGGCCGACATAGCCGGCGACGAGACCGGAGCGGTCGGTCTCGACAAGATGGCCTTTGCGCAACACGCCGAGGCCGCGATAAATCTCGCCCAAAGCGCGCGCCATTTGTGTTTTGCCAACGCCGGGTGGGCCGGTGAAGACCATATGCAGGCTCATTGGCTCGGGCGAATGGCCTTGTTCGCGCCGCCTCTGTTCCACTTGGAGGCGCGCGATGAGTTTGTTGACTTCCTTTTTTACCGGGGCGAGCCCGACCATCGCATCGAGGTCGGCGAGGGCTGCTTCGGCTGAGCGCACCTTTTGGCGCTCGGGAACTTTCAAGAGCGGCAGCGGTGTCGGCTGGCCGCCGCGCGAGGCGCTTGGGGGAGCACGATGCGAATCGGCGATGCCCAGAGCTTTCTCGAAGTCGCGCAATTCGATTTTCTGCAGATCGGCATTCGGGTCTTGTGCAAGACGAATCGCCTGCGCTTCGCGTGCTTTTTCGAGAAGCGTCCTTATTTCCCGCGCATTGCCCCAATCCTCGCGGTTTGCGTTCTCGGCGATCCACGGCGCGAGTTTCGCTTCGATGCCGTCAGGCAGTTCGAAAGACTGACGCCGTGCCATCAGGCGCAGAATCTCGCCCATCTCCTCGGCGTCATAGGCCGGGAAATCGATCGTCTTGGTGAAGCGGCTGGCAAGGCCCGGATTGGAGGCGACGAAGCGGCGCATCTCGTTCGGATAACCGGCAACGATCACGATGATGCGTTCGCGATGATCTTCCATGAATTTCAGCAGCGAATCGATGGCTTCGCGGCCGAAGTCATTGGTGATGCCGGTCTGGTTGGAAAGCGCATAAGCCTCGTCGATGAATAGGATTCCGTCGAGCGCTTCCTTGCACTTGTCAAGGGTCTTTGGGGCGGTCTGGCCGACATAGCCGGCGACGAGACCGGAGCGGTCGGTCTCGACAAGATGGCCTTTGCGCAACACGCCGATGCCGCGATAAATCTCGCCTAGGGCCCGTGCCACCTGTGTCTTGCCGACGCCTGGAGGGCCGGTAAAGACCATATGCAGGCTCATCGGGGCGGCCGCATAGCCTTGTTCACGCCGCCTCTGTTCCACTCGCAGCCGGGCGATCAGATTGTTGATTTCTTCTTTTACGGGAGCGAGGCCGATCATCGCATCGAGTTCGGCGAGGGCCGCCTCGCCGGTTCGCGCTGCCTTCCGCTGCGGGACCTTCAGCATTGGCAAGGACCCTATCGAAGCGCTTGCACCGGCTACCCAGGCGGTGGCGGCGGCGCCTTGAGCCAATCGCACGAAAATATAGGTCAAGGCCATGCCGGCCGACAAAATCGCTATGATGGCGGCAATTTTGAGCAGGATCGCCGGCATTGATCCGCCCGAGCCCGAAAACCAAGCTATGGGGCCGATTTGTGGATTGAGAATCCAGGCGCTGATAACAGTGACCATGATGGATGCCATCGCGAAGCTCGTCATCGGCCGGTTGGAAAAAAAGCCTTTCATGGCACGACCTCGATCTCAACAGGGTTTGCGCGGCTCCCACCGGACATCAAGGGTGAGCAAACCGTGCAGCGCCTCGATGCGCCAGTCTGGATCAACCGAAATGATTATACCGCTGGCCTCGCCCTCGGCCACAAGGAGCCCTTTTCCGGCCGGATAAGGTGCGGGAAAAGGAATAGCGACGCGTTGCGGCGCATCGGTGACCTGGAAGGGGGGAGATACATAGGCACCGGATTTGAGCCTGATCGTGCCGCCCTAGACTCCCCGGCTGTCTACCGATGGTGACATAGGCCATCGGCACGCTACAGTTCTTCGCCTGGGCGGTGATCTGTGCCGACCAGCCCGGCGCAAGCGTTGCTGCAGCGGCGGTAATCTCGCCTGGGGCTACAATGGATAATTTGAAATCGCTATTAGCCGCCGGTTCCCTGCCAAGCACGGCGACCAGAGCGGCGGCGGTCATCAATCCACCTGCGCTTGCAATGAGCGGCGTCTTCAGTCCAGCCGTTCCTCGGGGGACCTTTTTCGTCGATCCTATTTCGGCTGCCTCACCTTGCATATTCCACTCCCACGAACTCATGTTCGCTCAGTTTTCAGCGCCTGGCAATTTCTTTTAGAGTGGCACGTTTAATGCCGGGTCGACGGAAGCGGCCGAGCCGTCTGGCGCATCCGCGCCCAGCACAGGGGAACGGTAGGCGCGGGCTCTGCCCCTCTATCGCGATGCGTTCGGCGCGGAATGCCTCCAAATGTCGAGGACGGTCTCAGGCCGGTGCAGGCATTGGCATATTCAGAGACGACATCGCCGCGCGCTACCAACTCCACGGCTCGTTCATCGCAACTCCAAGGAATCGCAACCTAGATCGCCTGCTAGATGAAATCCCGTACAAGCGCGACGTATACGGCCAGTGAACCGACCGCGATGATCCACCGCGAGCGTTTTCATGGCGGGCCTCGGCCCGGCTCTTGCCGCGCGGCTCGATAAGCCTTACCAATCCTTGCCGCAACGGGCGATCCGCAAGTTTCGCTGATCTGGCCCATCACGCGGGATAGGATCTTTTTATCGAGCATGATGTCGTATCGGCGTTTCCTTTTCGTGCTCTTGGCGCTCGCGGCGGGGCTTTCCCCGGCAACAGCTATCGAATCGGTGCGCGTGCCGATCGAGGCGCAAGCGATCGACCTGACCAAGGCTTTTGAGACCTATCATTCCGACGGCGACCGTCTTGTCGTCTCGACCGCGCCCGGCTCCGATGGCATCGTTCGCCGCATCGAGGTGCGGGCGCGGGTCGAAGGGACACGCCCGGATTGGATCGTTTTCGCGCTCACCAATGATACCAGCGAACAAATCGAAAGATTGCTTGTCGCGCCGCATTTCCGTTTGGTCGGCTCTGGCGTGATCTGGCCCGATCTCGGCGCTTCGCGCATTTCCGCGATTACCGCGAGCCAAGGATTTCCGATTGAACGCGACGTAAGCGCGGACGCCGATGTTTTTCGCCTGACCCTCGATCCCGGCACGACCGTCACTTACGTCGCGGAACTGCGGACCCCAAACCTGCCCCAGCTCTATCTTTGGGAACCGGACGCCTACAAAAGCAAAATGACGAGCCTTGCTCTCTATAAGGGCATTGTCATTGGGGTCGCGGGGCTGCTTGCGCTGTTTCTTACGATCGTCTTCGTCGTCAAGGGTGCGGTGATCTTTCCGGCCGCCGCCGCGCTCGCCTGGGCGGTGCTCGCCTATGTCTGCATCGACTTCGGATTCTGGAGCAAGATATTCGGCACCGAAGGCCAATCCGATCGTTTCTGGCGCGCCTGCATCGAAACGACACTTTCGGCGACGCTGCTCGTTTTTCTGTTTGCCTATCTTAAGCTTAACCGCTGGCATGTGCGAGCTTCGCATGTGGCGGCGGCATGGTTGATCTTTCTCGCCGCTCTCGTCGGCCTTGCTCTCTACGATGCGCCGGTCGCGGCGGGAGTTGCGCGCATCTCGCTTGCGACGATCGCGGGCGCCGGGTTCGTCCTTGTGCTCTATCTGGCGATGCATGGCTACGACCGCGCCCTCATGCTTATCCCGACATGGTTGCTGCTCCTGATTTGGGTCATCGGCGCGGCCTTCACGGTCACCGGGGCGTTGACCAACGATCTGGTCTCGCCGGCCCTAGTCGGCGGCCTCGTCCTCATCGTCATGCTGATCGGTTTCACGATCATGCAAAACGCCTTCGCCGGCAGCGCCCTTGGGACCGGCGGTCTATCGGAAACAGAACGCAAAGCGCTCGCCTTGACCGGCAGCGGCGACGTCATTTTCGACTGGGACGTGGCGGCCGACCGCGTCTATGTCAGTCCCGAGGTGGAGGTTCAATTGGGCCTTGCCCGCGGCGCGCTCGAAGGGCCTGCCGCGGCCTGGCTCGCGGTCTTGCATCCAACCGAGAGGGATCGTTTCCGCACCTGTCTCGATGCGATGGTCGAGCAAAGGCGCGGACGGATCAATCAAGCGTTCCGCTTGCGCGCCGACGACGCGGATTATTACTGGTTCCGCATGAAGGCACGTCCCGTCGTCGGGACCGACGGCGAGGTGGTCCGTATTATCGGAACCCTCGTCGACATCACCGAGGCAAAGATCGCCGAGGAAAGGCTTCTGCACGACGCGGTGCACGACAATCTCACCGGCTTGCCGAACCGGGAGCTTTTCTTCGATCGCGTCGACGCGGCCCTAGCGCTCGCGCAAACCGACAGTGGCATCCGCCCCGCCATCATCAACATCAACATCGACCGGTTCAAGCAAATCAACGAGGCCGCAGGCCTTTCCGCCGCCGATTCCATTCTGCTCACTCTCGCGCGGCGGCTGGCCCGCATTCTGAAGCCGCGGGATACGCTCGCCCGGCTCTCCGCCGACCAATTCGCCGTCCTGATCGTTTCGGAATTCGAGACCGCTCAGATTAGCGCTTTCGCCAATCTGGTTCGCCGCGTCGTGTCGACTCCCGTGACCTTCAGCGATAAGGAAATTCCGCTTACCGCCTCGATCGGCCTCGCGCTCTACGATCCGCAATTGCACGCGACGCGCGAAGACATGCTGAACGACGCCGAGATCGCGATGCGGCATGGCAAGCGCATGGGCGGCAATCGCATCGAAGTGTTCAGGCCAACGATGCGCACGTTGCGCTCGGATCGTTTCGGACTCGACGCCGACCTGCGCCGCGCGCTCGACCGCGGCGAAATCAAGGTCCTATTCCAACCGATAGTCCGGCTCGAGGATCGCACCGTCGCGGGCTTCGAGGCTTTGCTAAGATGGGACCATCAGCGCCTGGGACGGCTCGGCCCCGCCGAATTCATTCCTCTCGCCGAGGAGACGGGCACGATTATCGATCTCGGGATTTTCGCGCTGGAGCGCACTGCGCGCGAACTTTCCGCCTGGCAACACGCCCTCGACGTCGACCCGCCGATTTTCGCCAGCGTCAATGTCTCCTCGCGCCAATTGCTCCGCCACGATCTCCTGCATGACGTAAGGGCGGTGCTGACCCGCGCCAATATAAGCACTGGCACCTTGAAGCTCGAATTGACTGAAAGCCTGGTGATGGAGAATCCCGAATATGCGGCACAATTGCTGACTCGCATCCGCGAGCTTGGCGCCGGCCTTTCGCTCGACGATTTCGGCACCGGCTATTCTTCCCTAGCCTATCTGCAAAGATTTCCGTTCGATACGATCAAGATCGATCAGTCATTCGTGCGCCAGAATGGGAAAGGGGCCAGGCCCGTCATCCTGCGCTCAATTGTGACGCTCGCCCATGATCTCGGGATGGAGGTCGTCGCCGAAGGCGTGGAAACAGAATCGGACGCCATTGAACTCTATCAGCTCGGCTGCGAATTCGCGCAGGGCTATACCTTCGGCCATCCGATCAGTGCGATCGAAGCGCGCAAGCTGGTCGGCGCGGCAACCGCTGCCGCGTAGTCTAAATTCCGTCTAATCGGCCATGCCGACGTCTTCCGCGACGATCAGCGCCTCGGGGCGACGCGCATGATCCGCAAGCGGCAATGCCTCATGCTCGAACCGGATGTGCGTCTGGTGAACCGCCTGTTCCGTCCCGCGACTTGTTTCGGCGAGGGAAGGATCATGGGCGGCGACCCATGATGGACAGAGCACCCTCGGGTTGCCGGTGATGCGCTCGCGTCATTTTCGCTGACGCGAAGAGCTGGAAAGGTGTTTGATACATACGATGCGTCGCCAATTTACGGATGAGTTCAAGCGGGAGTCGCTAGGGCTGCTGGCGAGCAGCGGCCGGCCGTTGAGCCGATGCAAATTCTCGAACTGGCGCGCAACGCCCAGCGGCCTGTTCGAGCGGCAGCAACCGCGCCAGAAACGTCGCTTGCTCATCTTCGTAACTATCGAACTGCACCTGGGAGGACGGCGAGGTGGTCGCCACCTTCCGCCAACCATTTGATTTGTTAGCGGAAACCACCGCTATCGCAGCTCGCCATGGGGAACACGGCGAATTTGGCGAAAAGTGAGATTTGGCTGACGAGCCAGTCAGCCGCGAACCGGTCTCACCCTGTTACTCCCTGTTTTCCCCTGCTATGTTTGGAAAAACAGGCAATTTTCCGGTATTATGGCGCAACTGCCACAAGAATTTCTAAGCCGCCGTCCTTTCCGGGCATGGCCGAGCCTCACGTTATATCTGCCCTTCGCCTCAAACGCGCTGAAATCAGCGGCCACATTTTCGACCTCGAAAAACGGATTGCGCGCCAGCGAGCGAGCCTCGCAAATTTGGACGCGACGATCAAGTTGTTTTCGCCGGGCGCCACTCCCGATGCCATTGCACCCAAGCGGTCCTATCGCCGGACAAGGTATTTCGCTCACAATGAACTGTCCCGCCTTACGCATGACGTCCTGCGGACAGCATCAGGGCCGCTCACGTCGGCTGAAATAGCTGCCGCCGTCATGCAGGCGAAGGGAATGCCTTTCAACGATGCGGCGTTCAAGGAAATCGTCGCGGCGCGGGCGCTTACCGTATTGCGGCACCTCGCTAAGCGCGGGGCAGCGGTAAAGCACAGCACAAGCCGTGACGCCAAATGGGCACTAGCTCGATCCGCCCTACAATGTTCCGATCGACGGCCATGTCTGTGGCTCTGGGCGCATCCGCCACCGCAACTTTGCAATGGGCGTCGGCGAGATGAATAATGGGCGTCGGCGAGATGAATAAAGATCAATTCACCCGCTTCCTGGCCGATACTCTGGGGCGCGCGGCGGCGCGCTGCCGGGATGGTGCGATTGCATTCGTTTTCATGGGTTGGTGCCATATGGGCGAGCTCCTGAACGCCGGCGAACAAGTCTTTTCCGAACTGAAGAACCTGTGTGTATGGAACAAGACCAACGGTGGCATGGGAACGCTCTATCGATCGAAGCACGAGTTGATTTTCGTGTTCAAGGTCGGAATCGCGCCGCATGTGAACACGTTTGGCCTCGGCGAGACGGGTCGATACCGGACCAACGTGTGGGAATATACGGGCATTAATACTTTCCGGGAAGGGCGTCTGGACGACCTCAAACTGCACCCGACGGTCAAGCCAGTCGACCTCGTGGCCGATGCGATCAAGGACTGCAGCCGACGCGGCGCTATTGTCCTCGATCCATTCGGCGGTTCCGGGGCGACCATGGTCGCCGGCCGCCCAGAAGTCAGGGCGACTTGCCCGTCTCATCGAATATGATCCAGGCTATTGCGATGTGATCCTCCGGCGGTTCGAAGCTGTAACTGGCGCCTCCGCCATTCTGGCGCGGACCGGGCAGACATTCGAGGATGTCGCTGCCACATCTGCCCAGTCCGAAACCTCGCATGATCCGAATCAAGACCGTTCTTCGACGATCGAGTCCAGCGAGGAAGTGCAATGATTGACTCGGACGGCCCCGCGGAAGAAACTCCGCGCCGTTATCGGAATCCTCCGATTGAGCATCGCTTCCGAAAGGGAGTCTCTGGCAATCCCAGGGGACGACCGCGCAAGATACGCGCGCTTGTCAGCACCAAAATCGGCGGCCAACCGGGAATCGGATTTGAAGATCGGATCAAGTCCCTGGAGATCGAGGAGGCGTATCGACTGATTACAATCCGGGAAGGCGATCGAACAGAGCGGATCCCTGTTATCCAGGCTATCCTTCGCAAGGTCGCCGTGGCGGCGGCTAACGGCAATATTCGTGCGCAGCAAAACTATCTGAACCTCCTGATCGGTGCCGAAGCCGACCGGCGCGTGGCCACCATGGAGCTTCTTAAGACCGCTGTCGACTACAAGGAGCACTGGCACCACGTACTCGCCGAGCGCGCCCGCAAGGGAACGACTGGGCCAGAGCCGGTTCCTCACCCCGACGACGTCATCATCGACTACGAAACAGGCAAAATCCGGATCGATGGCCCAGTTGAGGAGGAACAAAAGGAGGCGCAGAATCGGTTGCGCATCATGTGGCCTCACATGGAAGAATCGCTGAAGGAAATCAACGAGGAGATCGAGTCCAATCCGAATGATTTAAGCCTTTGCGCAAAACACAAAAAAGGATGACGAAGGTCGTCAACTGGCTCCGCGACGACGCATTGAAACGTAGGATGCGAGATGCCTGAATAGGAACGACACCAAGCAAATCATCGAAGGATTGAAGCGCGATGCCCTGAACTGGCATTGCCAAAATCCGTCGAAAAGGCAATGTCAGCGCAATAAGGACGTCGTCCGGTGGATGTCGTTAGGGAAGCGAGATCCGCCGAGCAACAGCTGCCGCAAGTTTTCCCGTCCGTCTTCCTGAGCAAGCATGGTAGTGCTTGCCTTTGCCCTTCATCGGACTGACGACCAGATTTTGCAGGAGGCCGTCAGTGTTTTTTCGGTCACATGACCCGCACATGTTGCCCCCATCTCGACAAGAATGTTTTTTTTGCCCCGGCGACACAGAAGGGGTAAATGCCAAAAAAATGCGAAACAAGAAAAAGGCCTTCGCGGCTATGGCATTGGTCGCTCTTGCGACCCCTCAGGCTACGGCAATCGCGGACTCTGACTCCGTTAATCAAGGTTCGAATCCTTGTCCCCCAGCCAAATCTCATTTTTCGCCGATTTGGCAAAGGCATTCGCGGATGAACGTTCCGGCGTTGGCGAGCGCCCGGCGGCCGGGTTCCAGATGCGCGTTCCACAGGTGCCACGCATGAATCATGTGTGGCCAGATCTCCAACGTCACGCGCACATCGGCGGCACCGGCTGCGGCGGCGAAGCGTGTGGCGTCCGCGAGCAGCGTCTCGGCAGAACCCACTTGGATCAGCGTCGGCGGCAGGCCCTTCAAGTCAGCGTAGGGAGGGGAGACCTGCGGATCCTTCCTATTCGTCCCGGCTGGAAGATAAGCATCGGCTAGTTCGCCGAGGTAGCCCTCGTGGAGGATCGGATCTACTGCGTCCTTGGTGGCGAGCGTTTCACCAGACATGGTCAGGTCCGTCCATGGCGATACGAGCCACGCGCAACCGGGAAGCGCCTCCCCCCGCGTTGCGCAGGCGATTGATCAGGGCCACCGTAAGCCCGCCCCCGCACTGTCCCCGCCGACAGCGATACGATCGGCAGCAACGCCTTGATTTCGCACGTAACGCCATGCCTTCAGTGCATCCTCGAAGGCCGCGGGGAAAGGATGCTCGGGAGCCAGCCGATAGCCCACCGCCAGCGTCCGGGTTCTTGCCGCCCGGCCCGCCTCGGTGACCATCCGGCGATGGCTGAGGATGGAGCCGGAGCAATAGCCGCCGCCGTGGAAGAACATCAGGACGCGAGTGGCGTCACTGCCTCGCGCGATCGACCATTCGCCGGGCACACCGTCGAGATCGACCAAGTCGAGATTCACATCGTTAGCTACGGGCCAGATGGAACCGACCTCGTCAAGGCGTTCGCGCCGCTGGACCCATCCCACCGGCCTAGGCTTAGAACTCAATAGTGCGCGGACGGCATCTATCTCACTGCCATCCATTGCGTTTCCTCATCGGGTGAAGCAGCAAGCTGCCGACGTTTAAGTTCTCCAGAGCAATAAGCCGGCAGGCGTATCTCGTCCTGATCTTGATTCACTTGAATTTTGCGAGCGTCTTGCGGTCGTGAGATTATCGCGCCCCACTATCTCGAACTTTGCGCAAATGTTTGGACCGCCGGGTTGACGGTTGCAAGGGTCCCGAAGTCGGATCGTGCAATGCTGGAGGCTAAATGTCTGCCACCCGCCGCGACGGACGGCCGCTTACGGCTCCAAAGGGGACCCAGGCAAGCGTTGTTTATGGTCTTACGTTGGAACGCGACTTGCGCACCGCGACGGCCTTTATGCCCGATTTGAGCGAACGCCTTGCAAACCGTGTCCAGCTTTCATCGGATGCCCTTGCTGCCTATGCGGACGCAACTGAGCGGGCATTCGGCGCAGATGTCGATTATGGGCAGGTGGTTAAATTTTACGAAGCCGAGCCGATTGGACCTGGGCGCTATAGCCCGCCGCAAGCGGCCGTTGGTCTTCACTTTGCGCATTACAATTTTGTGCGCCTTCATAGTTCAATCCGTATGACGCCGGCAATGGCGGCAGGAGTTGACGCGCGGCTTTGGTTGCTTGAGGAACTTGTGGACCGCACTTCAAATTAGGACACTACCCGCTCGTTGAAATCCGATGTCCTTTCCTGTCTTGGTGCCGAAGAACCATCGGTGCAACTCCATCCCGCGCTTGCCTAGCGGATCGTCGATGCTTTGCTCCGGCCCGGCGCCGAACCCGTCGAGCGAGAGCGAGAAACCTGCGAACTCGAACCTTTGTCATGACGTCCTCTTTCTCGGCCGCGCCACTTCTCGACGCCGGGACCCCGCCAGATCACCCGATCTTTTCGGGTAGCGGGAACTAAGTGATGAACCGATCGAAGTGCGTTTGATCGCCGGTCAGCGTCAATTCGCCGGCCGCCTCGGCATCCGCAACCGGCCGGCCGCCGTAGACGACGGAAGCCAGAGACATCGGAATTGGTCCTCACCGTCAGCGCACAATCGTGCGGCTCGGCGCGCCATGTACGAATTCCGTCGGAGCCGAATTCCATCACGAAGCCGTCCGCGCCGAAACGGAACCCGATCGTCGCCGCCTCGCCCTTCGCGCGCTCATGCGAATACATCGTGCGGTTTGCAAAACACTCATAACCCATTGACGCATATAGGAGGTTTTTTTTTAGTTTGCGAAATAAGTAAATAAAATCAATGGCTCAATAGGGACTCTGACTCCGTCTCCAGGTATCCTTACCCTCATGCTGAGGAGACGCCGCAGACGCCGTCTCGAAGCATGAGCGAAAGGAGACCTGTGGTTCCATTACGAGCGAGCCAAAAAGCAGCGGCAACGTCGAAAGCGCAGCGTACAGCTGCGAAGGCGAGAGGGAGCGGTCAGTCCTGTCGAAAGGGCGAACCCAAACGCAATGGAAGCGGGCCACGGGAGAAAGGCGCAATTGGACTTTTGCATCGCTCCGTCTCATATTGCCGCCATGACCGCTCTTTTGTTAGATACGCTCCGCCTCTCCCGCGCACTCCAGGACAAGGGGAATTTTACCTCCGAACAGGCGGAAGCTTTGGCCGAGGCGCTCCGCGAAGCAAGCCAAGGCGATCTTGCAACAAAAACAGATTTGGCGGGGGTACGGACCGAAATCGCCGGGTTGAAAACCGAGCTAAAGACGGAATTCGCTGGCGTTGGGACCGAAATCGCGGAGTTGAGAACCGAATTTAAATCCGAAATTGCCGGCGCTCGGGGCGAACTTAAATCCGAAATTGCCGGCGTTAGGACCGAAATCGCCGAATTGAGAACCGAATTAAAGACCGAAATCGACAGCGTCAGAGCTGAACTCAAAGCCGACAACGCCGAATTGAGAACTGAATTAAAAGCGGAAATCGCGGAAACAAGAAAAGACCTTTTAAAATGGATCATAGGCGCGAGCGGTTTCCAGACCGTCGTGATCCTCGGCGCGCTTATCTCGATTTTCATAATCTTCGCAAAATAATATACCCTCGCGGGCCAAGCTTGCTAAATCGGCGCGCCATCGGCCTCGCACGGTTGATTCCCGCGAGAAGTTCTAACGCCTGCATCAACCCGCTTCCCAAGCGATACGATTTTCGCCATCGCTTGGGGCGGCTCCGGCGGCAGTCCACAGCAGGGCGACGGCCACCCAGGTGGTGGCAAGCACCCAGCCTACGATCACCACGCGGACGCCGCTCCACCCATGCGGATGAATGATTTGACCCGTTCTCAGCCTCGACGCGGCTTGTAATGGACAGACAAGGCATCGTCGCCGCATTTTAATTGCCGGCTCGTTCAACCTTGCTGCTGGATTGGCGATTGTGCTCGGCCATAACGTCTGGAGCGGCGGCGCACTGACGGTCGCCGCCACGTTGATCGGCTGGCTGGTCGCGTTGCGCGGCGTTGTCTGGTTATTTACGCCGCAAGCAAACTCGTCCAATATTACGAGGCGCTGCATTTCGAGCAGAAATCTTACGTCGCTACGGCAACTACCGGCGCGCTCGGGCTCTATCTGTCCATCGCGGGCTTTGTGGGATGAGCGGCAATCGCGAAAGCCCCGCTTCGGGTGAGAGGAAAACGCCTACTGCTAAGACCTGACCAACTTCCCATCGCACGGCGCCTATCAGACCGGTATCGAAGCCGCCGACGAAGCGATCGCGCTGAGTTCGCAGGGATTTGACGATTAGCCCCACCGTGTTCCTGGGCCGTTCTCATGGTTCAAGGAGTTCCTCTGCATAGCAAGAATTTGCTATAATCCCCGACCTCGGGCCGGCGCAGGTCCGCCCCGAAATGTCCGTTTGCGTCAGGAGCGTTCCATGGCCCCGCGTGCCTCCTGGAAGGGTTATCTCAAGCTGTCCTTGGTTTCGTGTCCGATCGCGCTTTATCCGGCCGCGTCGAGCTCGGAGCGAGTTTCGTTCAACCGGATCAACAAAAAGACGGGAAACAGGCTGAAGCAGCAGCTCGTCGACGCCGAAACCGGCGAGACGGTCGAAAAAGAGGACATTGGCCGCGGCTACGAGATTGGAAAGGGCCAATACCTCCAGGTCGAAGACGAGGAAATCGAGAAGATTAGGATCGAAAGCTCCAAGACCATCTCGATCGATACCTTTGTTGCCAGAACTGAGATCGACGATCGCTATATCGACGACCCGTATTATATCGCGCCCACAGACAAGGTCGGACAGGAGGCCTTCGCCGTCATCCGCGATGCGATCCGCGACAAGGCGATGGTTGCTTTGGGCCGTGTCGTCCTATCGCGGCGCGAGCATGTCATGATGCTGGAGGCGTTCGACAAGGGTTTGCTCGCCACGACGCTGCGCTACGCTTATGAGGTCCGAGATCAAGCTTCCTATTTCGAGGATATATCGGACTTGAAATTGCCGGCTGATATGAAAGAGCTGGCCGCCCATATTGTCGACAGCAAAACATCCCATTTTGATCCTTCGACATTCGTGGACCACTACGAGACCACACTGGTTGGGTTGCTCCGGGCCAAGCAGGCCGGCCGCGTGACCGAGGCGCCCAAGGAGGAGCCGGCACCCCACCGGGTCATCAATCTCATGGACGCTTTACGGGCAAGTATCGGCGCCGATACAAAGAAGAAGCCTGCCGCGGCAAGCTCGAAAGCCCGAGCCGGTGCAGCCGCGAGTGCGAAGAGGAAGACAGGACGCTGAAGCCAAAGCAGGAACCGGTCTCATCTTCGCTCGAGGGCGGGATCGTCGCCTTCACGGGACGGCTTGCATCGATGAAACGGGCCGATGCATTTGCGCTCGTCACCAAGCATGGGGGAAAGCCCCGCCAGGGGATTACCAAAGATACCCGGGTCTTGATCGTCGGCGAGCTCGGTTGGCCACTCCAGGAAGATGGGCGACCTTCGAAGAGCCTGACCCAAGCGAAATCCTATGGTGTCCCGATTGTCAGCGAACGCCGGTTCCTCGAATGGGTCGGCAAAATTTCGCCGGAGGAACAGGCCAAGGCCTATACCACGGACAAGCTCGCCGCATTAAGCAAACTTCCGACGGACGTCGTCGAGCAACTTTCGATGTTTGGTTTGATCGAGGTCCGGGATGGCCGTTACGGCTTTCGCGATCTCGCCGCCGCTCGTCAGGCCGCGCAGCTCCTTGGTTCTGGGATAGGGCTTTCGGTGATCACAAAGAGCCTGCGAGAGATCCGGAAATGGCTTCCCGATGCGCGGCTTTCGAACCTGCGGCTGTTTCCGGAATCAAAGGATAGGCTCCTCGTCGAACAAGCCCGGGGCCACACGGATTTAAAAGGGCAATTTGTGCTGCCGGTCGAAACGACCAATCATCTCGACGCCGACGAAGCGTTTGTGCAGGCGCAATCCGCTGAGGAGGCCGACGATCTCCTGTCGGCTGAAAGCCTCTACCGGCGTGTCATGAAGCTCGATCCGAATGATCCGGCAGCCGGGCTCAATCTCGGCAATCTCCTGCTGGTTCAGCACCGCACGGTGGAGGCGGAAGCTGCCTATCGGTGGGCCGTGAAAGCCGATCCAAACTTCCCTTCGGCTTGGCATAACCTCGCAGACTTATTTGATGAAAGTGGGCGACTGACCGAGGCGGTTGACTGCGAAAGGCGCGCACTTACTGCCGATCCCCAATACGCCGACGCTATGTTCAACTTGGCGCTGTTCCTACAGCGGCTTGGGAACCACGCAGAAGCGGCGACGTGGTGGACGCGATATCTTGCACGCGACCGCATCTCGCCATGGGCTGAGCGCGCGAAACGCGCATTGAAATATTGCGAAATGGAGATGGCAAGCGCGGCATCGACGGCCTCCGAGCCGGCCGAAGCAACAGGGCGACCTTGATTCCGGACGTGAGGGCGCACCATGCCTGACAAGATGCGCATCGAGGTTGCCCCAAATCAGGAAGCGACGGCCCTCGTCTACACTGCGGGCAAACCGGACCTCGCCGGTGTCACCGTGATTTTGGGGCACGGAGCTGGTGCCGATCAAAGTAGTGATTTCATGACGAGATTTGCGGCCGGGCTTGCAGTGCGCGGAATTAACGTCGTTACGTTCAATTTTCTGTATACGGAGCAAGGCCGGCGCGTTCCGGACGCGAACAAGGCCCTCGAAACATGTTTCCTGGCCGTGATCGAGGCTATTCGGCACAAAGAGATCGGCTGCGGCGCGCTGGTCATTGGCGGCAAATCGCTGGGCGGACGAATCGCCTCCCAGGTTGCTGCCTCGAGCGCTCCCGGCGTCGAAGGCCTCGTCTTCCTCGGCTATCCGCTTCACCCCCCTGGTAGCGCAGACCAGCTTCGTGCGAAGCATTTGCCAGATATCACAGTTCCGATGTTGTTCGTTCAAGGTTCGCGTGACGCGTTCGGCTCGCCTGACGAACTGCAGCCGATCATTAAAGAGCTGAAAGCTCCCGCCGATCTTTACGTCGTGGAAGGTGGGGACCACTCCTTCAAGGTTTTGAAGCGGACAGGCGTCACCCAGGAAGATGCATACAAAGCAGTGCTTGACCGAATTGAATTCTGGCTACGGCAGACTTTCACTAACTGAGTAGGAGACCAGCCGTGCCGGTCGGCAAGACGAAACGCACCCCACGTCCGAGCGGAGAAGCCACTCAAAGAGTATGCGGGGAAGCGCGACTTCGCCCGGACTCCAGAGCCTGCAGGTTCGGCGACCAGGGGCGAGGGCCGAGAGTTCGTCGTTCAGAAAAACGCAGCGCGCAGGTTGCATTACGATCTGCGGCTCGAGATGGACGGAGTCTCTGAAAAGCTGGGCTGTCACCAAAGGCCCGAGCCTCACGGTCGGCGACAAGCGGCTTGCGGTCCGCACCGAGGACCATCCGATCGAATACCTTAATTTCGAGGGAAATATTCCAAAGGGCGAATATGGTGCCGGCTCGATGATCGTCTGGGACCGTGGCCGATGGGAACCGGACGGCGATCCTCAAAAGGGGCTTGCGAAAGGGCATCTGGCATTTACGCTCGACGGCGCACGGCTCAAAGGTCATTGGCACCTGGCTCGGATGCGGCCGCGATCCGGAGAGAAGACCGAGCCATGGCTGCTCATCAAGTCGGACGACGAATTTGCCCGGGGTGCGGGCGATCGGGAAGTCACGGAGGAGGAGACAACATCCCAAATCAGCGGCCGCACCAACGAAGAACTCGCGGCCACATTTGAGATACGCAAGGATCACGCGGCTAGAGTTAGGGTGGCGAAAGCGCGAAAAGCTTTCCTACCGGATATCGGCGAACTTTCCGGCGCTCGCGCGGGACTGCTCCCGGTTTTCCTCGAGCCGAGCCTTGCAGCCTCATGTGCAAAACCGCCGAGTGGCCCGAAATGGATCCATGAAATCAAATACGACGGCTACCGCATGCAGGCGCGGATCGACGGGCGCAAGATCCAGCTGCTGACGCGCAAAAAGCTCGACTGGACCGAACGCTTTCTGAGCATTGCGGACGCATTGAAGGCACTCGGTCTTGGCTCGGCGCTGATCGACGGGGAATCGTGGTCGAGGATGCGAGCGGCATTTCGAGCTTCAATGATTTGCAAGCCGATCTGAAAACCGGTCGCCTGGACCGGTTCCGCTACTTCGTCTTCGATATTTTTTACTGTGGAGGGTTCGATCTGACAAAAGTGGTTCTCAAGGACCGTAAAAACCTGCTGCAGCAGCTCCTCGCCATCTTGCCGCCCGGCTCGCCCATTCGCTTTAGCGAGCATCTCGATGTGGACGGGCCAATCACGCTGGAGCATGCGTGCCAGTTCGGGCTCGAAGGGATCATCCCCAAACGGGCGGACCTGCCGTATCGGTCCCGTCGCGGCGATCATTGTCTCAAGAGCAAGTGCCTCGAGCGACAAGAGTTTATCATCCTAGGCTACACTCCTTCGACGGCGGCCAGCCGGTCCATCGGATCGATGGCGCTCGGCTATCATGAGAATGGAAACCTCATCTACGCCGGTCGGGTCGGGACAGGCTGGTCCCAAGAACAGGCGAGATCGCTGCGTGATCAGCTTGAGACCATCAGCGCGATCAAGCCATCATTCGCAAAACCGCTCCCCGCCGGCCCCGAGAAGGGCGTCCGTTTTGGTCGAGCCACGCCTCATCTGCGAGATCGCATACCGCGGTTGGACCGGGGACAGACTGCTTCGGGCGGCAGCCTTCAGGGGCCTCCGGGATGACAAGTCTGCTGAGGAAATCGTTCTGGAGTTGCCGATGCGATCGAAGTCCCACGTTTCGCCAACTCCAGTTGGCGTCCGCCTTACGCATCCGGAGAGAATTCTCTGGGAAGAAGCGGGAATCACCAAACAGGGACTGGCCGACTTCTACGCCGACATCGCCGATTGGATTCTCCCGCATGTTGCCGGCTGCGCTGCCCCTCGGGCACGGCAGCCAAATGCTTTTTCGCCAAGCATCCATGGTAAGGGTTGGACAAGAGGGTCCGCCGCGTCGATACCGGCGACAAAGAGCCGATGCTCGCGATCGACGATGTCATAGGACTGATCAGCCTGGTGCAGTCGGGCGTCGTCGAAATCCACCCTTGGGGATCAACCATCGGTCACCTGGAGCAGCCCGATCGTCTGATCTTTGATCTTGATCCGGGCGAATATCCGCTGGGAGTTCGTCATCGACGCGGCTTATGACGTGCGCGAGAGGCTCGCTACTCTTGGCTTGCAAAGTTTCGTCAAGACTTCAGGTGGGAAAGGGCTTCACGTCTTGGTGCCTATTCAACCGGATGCCGACTGGGACGAAGTTAAGTCGTTTACGAAAACGATTGCGGGGATAATGGCCAAGGAAAGGACAGACCGTTATGTCGCCACAATGGCGAAGCGGGCACGCGGCGCTCGCATTTTGTTGACTATCTGCGAAACGACCGCGGTTCCACCGCTGTCGCAGCCTATTCGACGCGTGCATTGCCGCGGGCATCGGTTTCGACGCCCCTCAATTGGGAGGAACTTTCGCCCGGACTCCGTTCAGACCACTTTACAGTCGGAAACATGCTGCACCGGCTGTCATCTCTCAAACGAGATCCTTGGCAGGGCTTCTTCAAGATTTGTCAGCGTCTGCCGCAATTCAGCATGTCACACGACGGCAGCGAGCATCTTCCTGATGAAAAACAACCTTCTTTCAGCGACCGCCATTGCGCTGGCTTTGACGACCGGAGCGAATCTCGCGGCGGTCGGTGGTCCTCCGGGGTTTTCCATTGCAGCTTCGACCCCCGCGATCTTCCGTTTCAAGAACGCAGTATGCATGCGTTGAACCTCTTTCCGCTGAATGCGGCGGATAGCCATATCCTTTGGGAGCGTTTTCTAAATCAAAGCTTCGGGGCGACCTCGCTGAGTAACGGAGTGGTCCTTTCCGGATTGGTTGCCATCCCTTCTATCAATACAACCAGCACTCAAAGCTTATGATGCCCGTAATGGCTGGCTGTTGAGCGCTTCCCTTAAAGATCGACCAGTTACTTGTCGCACTTCAACTGCAGATGCCATCCTCGGATGGTGCCTGCCGCATTGACTTGGAAGCCACGCGGCTGACCGCCGGAGAAAAGTTCACATAAACCCGGCCATATTTGTCCAGCGCCTTGCGCGGCCTGAAGGTGTATCCCAGGAATGTGAACTGGATGTCGGGATAATCCTGCTGACGATTGATATCCTTGCAGTACACGATCCGTGTCTTGTCCGAATGCAATTCGAGGCCGCATTGCCGATCCCGCAGTTCAACATAAGAGCCCGAAACAGGCTGACGCTGCCTCTATGCCGGACACCCGTAAGCAGGTTTCGTCCAGGCCGATCCCGGAGCAATTATCACTCCCCGGTTTCGATGCCAATTGACAGCTTTCGACAATTGAACGGCAGTTCACTTGTGTTCGCCTTCCTGTTCCACACTGACGCCTTGCGGCGCCTTTTCCGTAACGCTCAGGACCCGAGCTTTTAACCCGCGCCGCTTACGGTGGTTTGCCACCCGCTCCTGCAAGCCGATGGCGAGGGGCCTGCCCTCATCTCTTACGCCGCTTGCTGCGGCACACCGAAGTCGGTCTGCCAAAGCTGATTGGGCGCCGTAGTCTTGTCCTTGAACTCGTCGGCCATCTTCATCACAATGAAGGCCGGGCTGGCGATCAGGTCGTGCGCCTTCAGTAGGCGATAGGCCGAAGCCTCTGACACGAAATAGCTTTCCGTGTCGGTGAAGCGCACGGCGAGTTCGCGCGGCGAGAGCGCCGGCGCGTCGAGCGCGAGCCTGATGATCCGCTGGCGTACCATGTCAGGTATCTGGCTCCAGGCGCGATCCGCCGGCGCCGTGCCGCCAGCCAGCCGCTTCTGGCCGGCTTCGAGAAGGTCCTTCGACCAGCGGTAATAGAGGTTCTGGACGATCCCCCTCACGACGGCAGAGCTCCACGATGCTTTCCTCGCTGCGCAGGCCCTCCAACACGATGCGGATCTTGTCCTCCGCTGAAAAATGCCGCCGCGTCGCGCGGCGGATGTCCTTCACGCCGATTCCTTCACCGGCCGGATTTCTGTCTCATCTTCACTCCTTGAAAGGCTACGATGAGCCAGAAATCCTCCCATCTTCAAACCGCCGAATATGCCTCATAGGTGCTACGCTGGACATCGCGTGATAAACGGCGCGCCGTTGTGGTCGCTGAACCTTTTTTGCCGTTATTTGGTGAGCGAAAGAGGCGCGAGCATCGGCTGTCGGCGCTAAACGGCGAACCGCGCACCAACCGGCCAGTTGGGCGGGATGGAATGCCCCGGCGTTGATGCGACCTCGGCCCAGCGTCTCACCGGCGCGCTGCGCGATCGCCTCACCCATCATGTCCGTATTTTGGAGCTCAACGGCGAGAGCTACCTGCCCAAGCTATCGAAGGCAAGGAGGCGGCATGCGGCCCAAACCGCCGATGATGAAGCTGCCGCCGCCAATCCAGAAAATGGCGAAATCACCCCCTAAAAGCCGACCCCGAGCAGCACGTACCGCGGCTCCCTCGACGCAGCCAGCCACACCGTGGCCCGAGGCGCAGCAACGCGTGCCTGCACGACGAATTTTGCCCCGCGTGTCGGGTGACGTGAGGAAAAATAACCGAGCCGCGCACGATGCGCACGATGAGTGGCCGGCCGGTGCGGCGGCACAACCGCATGCCCGGCATGTGGAATTGGGTCAGACTTTCCCTCTTGCGGCTCGCCCTTCATCCCAGGGTCCACCGCGATCTCGGCAACGGGTGACGAAGGCGGCACAACGGTGGGTGCCGGCGTGGAGTTGGCGGGCATGGTGATCGGCGAAGGGCCGAGGTCGCGCGTGATCTCCGTGGTGATTTCTGTGTAATTCGACGCCGGGAGGGGTTCTGCCCAAAGCGCCGTGACGGACCCAAACAAGACCGTTGCGGCGGCGAGAAAAAGTTTGGCGTGACGCATGGCGCGATACCTCTTGTGCAAGCCGCGGCCGAAAGGCCGAAAGCAACATTTTAATCAGGACCGATTCTAAAAACCATCGATGGGAACGAAATTAAAATGCGGATCCGGCTCCGGATGCGGGGTCTCAAGTCTGGTACATTGGGGACCTTGCGGCAACTTGTTTTCGACACTCGACAACGTTCCTGGCGCTTAAGTGGTCCACTGTTGCAAATACAACGTCCTTTCATAATCTCATTCCGAGAGGAATTTCCGTCGTTAGTGATTGGGGCGCCCATGGCTTATCGCCCAAAAAGATATGTGAGCCGTCACCTTGACGCAAAAGGCCAATCAAATTGTTGGAGCTAAACCTTTCCTAGAGGCCGGCCCCGGAACGTTGCGAGACGGCCTGCAGCCGCCGCTGCCGGTGCCGCAGGCGGATGTGTTTCTCGGTGCACTGTTGCAAAGGGGACACAGACTTTTGGGTCGCGCGCTGATAAGCGTTACCAAACCTGCGCTCTCTAGGCGACGCGAGCGGGACTTGCGAATACACCATTTCGGGGGTGAAAAAATGGTTAAGCAAATTTTGGCGTGAAGTCCGCTCCCGCGGAGCCAGTTTGCTTATGGACTACTGTCCCTACCGGCCTTTTTATTGGTGTGATCTTGGGTGGCTTTGCTGTCGCGGCGACTCTGTCGAACTCCCAGCGGCCGCGCAGGCTGTGTCATCAGGCCCGTGCGCCGCAACCGGCCCAGTATGCCTCCTTAGTTACAGCCTTTGCGCCGTTTGCCTCCGGCGGGTCGGTCAACTCCCCTTGTCGCCGCGGTGCGACACCAATGCCTCCAACACCGCTTTCCTCACCCAGTCCACGGCGTTTATCGGAAGCCCGCTCAATCCGGAGCCATGGCAATTGGGCGGCGGTCGTTCTGGCCCCGCGGCATCCCCGGCCAAACCGACTTCAGGAGCACGGCGACGTCGGCCTTTTCGGGTTCTCTGTTTGGAGGGCCGCTTTCCGCCAGAAATGCGCGAGCTGCAACACAAAAACGCGGATCAATTTCTCCGGCGTCCAGATCGGCACGGACATCGCCCAATTCAACGTCGATGGCTGGGAACTGGCATGGGGGGCTTGACTCTCCTCCGGGTTACCTGGGCGCTAACGCCAATGATTCGAGCTCCGGCGGAAAGTTCAACTCAGACTTTGCAGGTCCCCTTCGTCGGACTGGATGGCGCGGCCACCAAAGGCGGCTTTTTCGTGCTTGATGCCCAGGTGCGGTGGAATTACTATCAAAACAAGCTTACGGACACGTCAAATGGCTTGTTCGGCCAAAATCTCGACGCGCGCGGCTTTTCGGTAAACGCCAATATCGGCTATAATTACGGCTTGCCGGAGAACTGGTTCATCGAGCCGTCCGCGTAGGTCCTCTGGTCGGAGGTCTGGGTCGATCCGTTGAACAACACATCTGGCACATTGGTGTTGGGCGAATAGCCCGGTTATCGCGTTTCCCGGCACGGTTTCGATCAGCAACATCTTCAGCACTCTCGGACGCGTCAGCCTCCGGGTGGGGACAAGCTTCCAGCACGGACAATTGGATTCTGCAGCCTTTCGCCACGGTCAGCGGGTCTTCCTGCGAATTCGTCGGCAACAACAGCGCGACGGTCACCAGCAATCCCAGCATCACAGGCATCAACTCTCCCTTCAATTGGGCGGGAATCTCCTCCCTCCACCAACATTGGTAACTATGGCCAATTGGCCTTGGTGTCGTCGCCATCCTCCCGAACACTGGATGGCTCGCCTATGTTCGCGGCGACTACCGGACCGGAGACCATATCGACGGCTGGAGCATGAATGGCGGCCTTCGCTACCAACTGAACCCCGATCACCCCGTCGTCACCGGGCGCAGCGCCGACGTCCCAGGCGTCCCTGTCCTCCACGCCGCCTATGATTGGACCGGCTTCT
>CAWEGU010000004.1:27500-95888 GCA_963808645.1 uncultured Alphaproteobacteria bacterium | reverse complement strand
GGTGCTGCGAGAGAGGATTGAACTCTCGGCCTCTCCCTTACCAAGGGAGTGCTCTACCACTGAGCTACCGCAGCTTTCGCCTGAGCGGTTTTCGATTTTCCGGAGCGCGGGCGTATGTCGCATAGGCCCGGTTCTGAGGCAAGGGGCGGGAGAGTGTGGAATTCGGAGCCTTGGCGCTAGCCCAACAACGGCAGGGTGTCCGGGCGTGGACGTTTGGCAAACACTAAAGGCTGATGGCCGCTTCCAACAGTGTAACGAAAATCCGTTCAAGCATCGTGCAAGAAAGTATGGTATCCGGACACGCCCTTTTGGCCATTGGCTTGCAGCGCGCCGGAGATCCTGTCCGCCGTCATGGCTCTTTATTTAACCGGCCATTGCAATAACCGTGGCCAGGTGCACAATTTTTCCACCCGGAAGCCGGGATGAGTTGTAGCGCAACAGCCTGGGCATGGCTCCGCATGCAAATCCGGGGCCTCAGGCCGCAACTGCGGCTGTGCTTGAGAGTGACGATCGCCGCCATGTTAAGCTTCGTCCTTGGGAAATCATTAAGCATTCCTTTCGGTGGCCTGTGGTCGGTGTTGACCGCTGTGGTCGTGACGCAGATGAGCGTCGGAGGGTCTTTGAAGGCGACAATCGAATATTTGACAGGTACCCTCGGCGGAGCGGTTTACGCCAGTGCGATCGCGGCGCTTGTTCCCCATACGAATGACGTTTCGCTTTTAGCCGCTCTAGCGATCGCCGTTGCGCCGCTCGCTCTGCTCGCTGCAATAAACCCCAGCTTTCGGGTCGGGCCCTTGACTGCGGTTATTGTGGTTGTGGGTTCGTCAGTTACCCATGCCGGCCCGGTCGAATTGGCTTTTTATCGCGTGCTCGAGGTTGCGATCGGGGGCGTAACTGGCCTCGTAGTCTCGCTCCTTGTGTTTCCGGCGCGTGCTCACATTCTGGTAATCGAAGCGGCAGCCGGTATGCTCGATCTCATGGCCGGGGTTTTGCCCGAGCTGCTTGCCGGATTCACGCAAACGCTGGATGGAACGGCGATCCGGCGAAAGCAGGACAACATCGGCCAGGCGTTCGTGCAATTGGCCACGATCGCGGCCGAGGCGACGCGCGAGCGGATGGCCTATCTTGCTTCGGAGCCCGATACAGGACCGCTGTTGCGTACGCTGCTCAGGCTGCGCCACGACTTGGTCATGATGGGACGGGCTGCCGTCGTGCCGCTTCCTGACGCACTGCAGGCACGACTTGGACCGCCGCTTGCCCGCGCGCTTGAGACCACGGTGGATTATTTGCGCGGGAGCAGCGCGGCACTCATGGCAAGGCGCAATCCGCAGCGGTTCGAGGCCGTCGATGCGGCCTTCGACCTTTACGCAGCGGAGATCGCCGAGCTTCGCCGCGAGGGTCTTATGCGCGATCTGCCTGGCGACGCGGTAGAACGTTTCTTTGCCCTTGGTTTTGTTCTCGATCAATTGCACCGCGATTTCAGAGACCTCGAACAGTGTATAATGGAATATGCTCGATCAACCAGGGGCACAAGCCGCAAGGCCAGCTAACCGTAGGGCTTGTCATTGCCTTTTAAAAAAACTGAAGGACGTTTTCGATCAGGGCTCGGCGAGGCTTGCGGGCACGCTCAGGCGCCGTTATAAGAACGGCGAAGTATGCGGCCGGAGAAGAGGTCCGGCGGCGCGGCGGAGTGTAGCGCAGCCTGGTAGCGCACCTCGTTCGGGACGAGGGGGCCGGAGGTTCGAATCCTCTCACTCCGACCAATAATTTTTTGGTCGATAAATAATTTTTCGTTGATGGAGAGCAAGGGAAGCGGGAGGTCATGAATTGACAGACAACGGATCAGGCGGAGTTTACCGCAAGTTCTTAACGCGCTGCTTGGCAATAGCCGCCTTGCTCGGAGCTTATGGTCTGGGTACCCTTGCGGTGTCAGGTCTCGTAATGGGCACGTCTGCAGAGGCCCGTGGCGGGGGCGGGGGCGGTCGCGGGGGCGGTCGCGGCGGCGGCGGCGGCTGGGGGCGTGGCGGCGGTCGTGGCTGGGGGCGTGGCGGCGGTCGTGGCTGGGGGCGCGGGCGGGGGTACGGTTATGGCGGGTACGGTTACGGGTGCTGGCAATGGACACCTGTGGGTCGGGTGTGGGTCTGCTATTAAAAATCCCGAGCAAGTAGAAGACTCCTAAAGCAGCGTAGCTGCACATGCTTTGCATGGGAGTACGGCTTGAGCCGATCGCATTGGGATCGATTTGAGGGATCGACGAGGTGGTGACGACGAGGTCATCGCGGAAGCGCGAACCGCATCAGGCCGTGATTGCGCCCGGCGGTGATTTTGCTTAACCGAGAATTTCTGCGCGGTCTGCGTCAGGACGGCCGTGTGGCCCATTAGATCACCGTCTACTCGCGCTTCGCCAGCGCGGGGATTGCTGGATATCCTGCTCCGGCCACGCCGCGATCCTTTGCGGATCGCGCCGCGCAAAGGGTTCTGCAGGTTGGATCCCACCGCTTCAGATAAAGCTGCATCGGTAAGGCCCTCGCCCTATCCCATGTGGGGCTGGCAAGGCTCGGTGGCAGATGCCCACGAAGACAGCCGTTTCAGCGGGCCCGAGGCAGCGTCGATGGGTGCGAGCTTGACTAGGCAGCGTCCGGGGCGCCATCAGTAAAATTGGGCGCAAATATCCCGCCGGCCAGGTGAAAGTACCACAATCGGCCCAAAATTTGGATTTGTTGGACCGGCCCCATTAGACGAAGGTCATGTCAGAAAAACGCACCTATATACTTGGGCTAAATACATATGACCATGACGTTAGCGCATGCCTGCTTCGCGACGGTGAGATTGCGTTCGCGATCGCCAAAGAGCGAATAACGCGTGAAAAACATGCCAGTGGCTTTTATAAAGAAGTCATAGATTATTGCCTGGATGCCGAAGGCATCTTGATGGACGACATCGATCTGGTGGTACGGAACTGCTATATCCTCCCTGTTGAAGAAATGGAAAAACGTCTGTTGCACCAGCACATGCCCTTTTTTTTGGATGAAAAGGAGCGGATGCAAGCAGCAAAACACCCTCTATATCTTTCAAGCTCAGAGAAAGTGGTGACGGTATCGCATCATCTCGCCCACGCATACAGTGCCTTCGCCGTTTGCCCCTTTGATGATGGAGTTGTGATGGTGGTGGACGGAGTGGGCAGCTATAGTTCGGATGTTTCAGAAAAATACCCCTCGGGTGACAAGGTTTCGCCCCTAGCTCGCGAGTCGGAGAGTTACTACAGATTTGAGGGTTCCAAAATCGAGACGTTGAAAACGATCTGGATGGAGCCTAGTCGTGGATTCCTGAGTCAGGAATTTTACAACATGCCGGGCCTCGGTGCCTTGTACAGCCGGGCCTCGACCTATGTTTTCGGAGACTGGAACAAATGCGGCGAATTGATGGGCTTGGCTCCTTATGGGCACCCCGAACGGATAAGGCGGCTGCTGGAAATCAAGGGCGATGAGTTGGACGTTCCCGACTGGTCTGACGAATTCAAAGAGCCATATTTGATCGACAGTGAGCAGGAAGCCAGTCCGTCCATGCAACATTGGAAAAACTTGGCTTGGCAGGTTCAAGATGACACAGAGAGAGTCCTTCTTGCCCGAGCAATTTGGCTGCGCGACAACACTAGCGCCAAAAATCTGTGCATTGCAGGTGGCGTGGGCTTGAACTGTGTAGCTAACGGCCGGGTCGTGTGGGAGGCCGGATTCGACAATGTGTGGATTCAACCGGCAGCAGGTGACGACGGAATTGCAATTGGTTGTGCGTATTATGGGCACCTGGCGATTCAGAAAAAACAGCGCTCATTTGTTACGAGGCATGCTTATTGTGGCGTGGCGTATAACAACGATGATGTGCGTGATCCTCTGGATAAACGGCTCGTTGGTCTTGTAACGAAAAGCAGGCCAAGCAAAAACATCTGCGCGGAAACGGCCAAAGTACTTTCCGAACGCAATGTGGTTGGTTGGTTTCAGGGCCGTTCCGAATTTGGGCCCCGTGCGCTCGGTAATCGCAGTATCCTAGCGGACCCGCGCAAGGCCGAGATGAAGGATCATCTGAATAACAGGGTCAAACACAGGCAATCATTCCGGCCGTTTGCCCCGATCGTTCTTGCCGAAAGAGCAAAAGAAATCTTTGAAGGTGACGAAGACTCCCCATTTATGCTGCTTGTCAAACGGGTCCGTCCAGAATGGAGAGACAAAATTCCGGCAGTCGTCCACGTTGATGGCACCGCACGTGTACAAACAATTCGGCAAAGGACAATGAGGTTTTGCATAGTTTGCTCACGGAGTTTGATGCTATCACGGGCGTTCCCGTGTTGCTAAATACTTCATTCAACGTGAAGGGAGAACCTATCGTTGAAAAGCCACGCGATGCTTTGGGATGTTTCCTTAGCACTGGCATCGATTACTTAGCTTTGCATGACGTATTGACCACAAAAAGTTTATTCCACAAGATTCTTTCCCCGATTATTCAGGTGTATTCAGACGTGGGCCTAATCGTCCGTGCGGGCATGAGGGCGGCATAAGCTGCTGATCAGCATCAATCGCGCGGCCGCTCTTGCGCTAGACAGAGCGGATGCAACCTAGCATACGCACCGCACCACCGGCGTGCGGCGGTTCAGCCTTCAGTGGCACACACTTTGATTGATAGCATTTGCCGTGGATCGGCGCTTTGCCCGGCAAAGAGCAAAAATTCGCCGGGCTCGAAAACCGGCTTTAGATCGCGCCCCGGAAAAGCGAGCGCCGCGGCGGCGAGGTGGAAGCAAACCGTTCCGCCTTCGCCGGGGTGCAGGGCGATCTTGGCCACGCCCTTGAGTTCGAGCAACGGCCGCGCCACGCTCGCCACCACATCGCGCGTGAACAAGAAAACCGTTGCTTCCCCGATGGCGGGACCTTCGTTGATCGCGTCCACCTCGATTGTTAATCCGTCGTCAATTTTGAAATCGGCCTTGCTCGACCGCAAATTGGTCAAGGTGAAGCGGCTATAGCTCAAGCCATGTCCAAAAAAGAACAGCGGTTCAACCGGAATGTCGAGATATTTGCTGGTATAATGATCGTGTGGATTGGCCGGCCGGCCGGAAGGCCGCGCGCCAAAAAAAATCGGCACTTGGCCCACCTCGCGCGGCCAAGTGACGGGTAGCCGCCCGGTGGGATTGAACTTCCCGGTCAATACATCCGCAATGGCATTTCCAGCCTCCGCGCCAAGGAACCAGGTGGCGACGACGGCCTGGGCCTTCGCGGCGATCGCCGCGATCATCAGAGGCCGCCCTGAGGAAATTAGCGCGACGACCGGGTTGCCGAGATCGAATACGGCTTCCGCGAGCGCACTTTGGATTCCGGGCAAACCGGGGTTGGCCCGGCTCGCCGCTTCGCCGCTCATACTAGCGGCTTCGCCAAGGCATAAGAGAATGAGATCTGTATTGCGGCAAATCTCCCGCGCCGCGGCGATGCCTGACATGTCCGCGCCGGCGATCGACACCCCCGGCGCAAAGTCGATCTCGGTTTCGGGCAACGCCGCGGCGAGGCCTGCGCGGATCGTGACAGCACCGGCCGCGGTTCCGGCCATCGCCCACGGCCCAAGCATCTCCGCGCGGGCATCGGCGAGCGGACCGACGAGTGCGATGCGCCGCAGGGTTGGTGAAAGCGGCAAAACATGGTCGTTGGTGAGGACGACGATCGTGCGCCGCGCCAGCTCGCGGGCTAGCTCAATCCTGGCTTTGGCGGCGGCCGGAGAGGCGGTCCCCCCCGAACCGCGCCGGTAGGGATCGTGAAAAAGGCCGAGGTGTTCCTTGAGCTTGAGCACGCGGCGCACGGCGGCATCGACCATATCGATCGAAACGAGACCCCGCGCGAATGCCTCCGTTAAGCCCTGGCTATAGGCATTGCTCATCATGTCGATATCGACGCCGGCCTGAAGGGCGGCCGCCGCCGCTTCGGCGGAGTCGCCCGCAACGCCGTGGCGGAGCAATTCGGCGACCGCATTGTAGTCGCTGACGATCACGCCGTCGAAGCCAATGTCCCGGCGCAGCCAATCGCGGAGCAACGGAATATGGGCGGTCATCGGGATGCCGCCCAAATCGTTGAAAGCCGGCATGATCGCGGCGCAGCCTGCGGCGACCGCTGCCGCGAAGGGAGGCAAATAGACTTCGTGCAAAAGCCGCTCGGACACATCCGCCGAAGCGTACTCGAGGCCGGCCTGTACCGCACCATAGGCGCAGAAATGCTTGGCTGTGGCGGCGACGGCGCCCGCCCCGGCCAAGCCCTCGAGCAAGCCGGCCCGCTGAAAGCCGTGCACCTTGGCTTTCGCGAATTCCGCGCCAACCCAAGGGTCTTCGCCCGGCCCCTCGGCGATCCGCCCCCAGCGCGGGTCGCGCGCGATATCGAGCATCGGCGCGAAGGTCATATTAACACCGTCGGCGGACGCCTCGGCGGCCGCCTCGCGGGCGCTGCTTTCCCACAAAATGGGATCGAAAGCAGCCGCCTCGGCGAGCGGGATTGGAAAGATGGTTTTGTGCCCGTGCAAAACATCGAGCCCGATCAGAAGCGGAATGCCGAGCCTTGTCTTTTCCACCGCAATTTTCTGAACGGCATGCACCTCCCGCGCTCCCCAGATGTTGAGGAGGCTGCCGATCCGCCCCGCCCGGATACCGTCGATCACGCCGCTGGCCAGGACCGGCCCGGTGACGACATGGCCCGCCGCCGCCATGTTGAGCTGGCCGATTTTTTCCTCGACGGTCATCACCGCGAGGAGTTTGTCGATCCTACCCATGGGAGCCGCTAAGTCCTGCGATCGCGCGGGAAGGCCCGGCGCGCTCTTCGCTAAAGCAAACCGTGCTTTATAATATGTTTATCGCGCGATCCGGCCGCGAATTAGGTTTCCCCGTCCCGGTTCATGTTGCTGAAGCATTATGCTATTGGTGGCTCGACAGAAATGGAATCAGGTAGACATGGACGAGCAGACGAAAAAACCGTCCGGGGCCCAGGTTGAGGCGGCTGCGTCAGGCCAGCGGCTCGCGCCGCAATTGCGGATGATGGTAAAAACCTCTTGGTATTCGCCCGGCCGCAACAAACTTTTTTTGCTTGGAATTGCGGTCTGCGCCGTTGTCGCGGTGACCGCCTTGGGCCAGATCAAACTCAATGCTTGGAACAAGCCGTTCTATGATGCGCTCTCGCTCAAGGATTTTTGGGGGTTTTTGTACCAGCTCGTGGTCTTTGGCGTGATTGCCGGCGCGTTGTTGGCCTTGAATGTCGCCCAGGCCTGGCTTCGAGAGCTAAGCAAGCTCAAATTGCGCGAAGGATTGACGCGCGATCTCTTCGATCAATGGCTCGTGCCCAGGCGCGCATTTCGCCTCGCCGGCGCCGGCGAAATCGGCGTAAACCCAGATCAACGCATCCACGAGGACGCCCGCCATCTGGTGGATCTCTCGACCGACCTCGGCATTGGCTTGCTCCAATCGACGCTTCTTCTCGTAAGCTTTATTACCGTCCTATGGGCCGTTTCGGAAGGCGTAACCTTTTCCGTCGCGGGATTGAGCTTCGCTTTGCCTGGCTACATGGTCTGGTTCGCGCTGGTCTATGCCGGAATCGCATCGTTTGGAAGTTGGCGGGTGGGGCGTCCGCTGATCGCGCTCAACGCCGAGCGCTACGCGCGCGAGGCGGATCTGCGTTTCGGTCTCGTGCGGGTAAACGAGCGGACCGAGGCGATCGCTCTTTATGGCGGCGAAGCGGACGAAAAGGATTATCTGAACCGCGAGTTCGATCAGGTGCTTTCGATGATGCGGCGGCTGGTCAGCGCCATCACGCGCCTTACTTGGGTCACCGCCGGTTATGGATGGTTCGCAATCGTGGCGCCGTTCATCGTGGCGGCGCCCGGATATTTCGCGGGCGATATGTCGCTCGGCGGACTGATGATGGCAGTCGGAGCCTTCAATCAGGTGCAGCAGGCGCTGCGCTGGTTCGTCGATAATTTCAGCACGATTGCCGATTGGCGGGCCACGCTTTTGCGGGTCGCGAGCTTCCGCCTGGCGCTTCTCGAGATGGACAGGCTCGGCGGCGAGACAGGTCAAATCGAGATTGTTCCCACGGGCGACGACCGGATCGTGTTCGATCACATCGGCATCGCATCGCCCGCAGGTTGCACGAGGCTCAGCGAGAAGCATGTCACGATCGAGCCGGGGGAGCGGGTTCTGATCATCGGCAAGCGGCGCGGCGGCAAGACCAGTTTCTTTAGCGCGATCGCGGGTCTTTGGCCTTGGGGATCCGGCCGCATCTTGCTGCCGCCAGCGCAAACCATAATGTTTATCTCGCTGCAAGACTATATACCACCCGGCACGCTGCGCGGCGCGCTCGCTTATCCAGCCCAACCCGCCCAATTCACCAGCGAGGAATACGTGGCCGGACTGGAGCGGATGAAGCTTGTCCATCTGGCGCCGGACCTCGATCGCGACGCGCGCTGGGAACGGGAGCTGACCCCCGAGGAACAGCACAAGCTCGCCTTCGCCCGCCTCTTGCTGCACAAGCCGCGCTGGATATTGCTCGACGAAGCAATCGATCACCTCGATGAGGAAACGCGCAACTTGGTCCTTGATGTTTTTGGCCAGGAACTGGCGGATGCGGCGATTATCAACATCGGCCAGGCGGACACGCGGCGAGGGTTTTTCAGGCGTGTCCTCCACCTTATCGAAGACCCGGAAGGCCAGCGCCTAGCCCCCCGCGCCGGGATCCCGGTTCCGGCACAGCCCGCGAAACAAAAGGCTCCCGTCGGTTGACCGCCGGCATGAGGAATTGCCAGCCGATGCAGGCCGTTCGGAGAGGTGTACCAAATATCAAGCCCCGCGCGGGCTTGCCGGATGCGGCGCTCATCGATCTCGTCCAGCGCCAGACTTTCCGGTTTTTTTGGGAGGGCGCGCATCCGCTCTGCGGCCTCGCGCGCGACCGCACCGGGCTTGCCACGGATCCCAGCGACGATCTCGTCTGCACCGGGGGGTCGGGCTTTGCGGTCATGGCAATCATTGTCGCGGCCGAGCGCGGCTGGATCACACGGGACGAAGCAGCGAACCGCCTCGCCCTCATGCTCGGCTTTTTAGAACAGGCACCATGCTACCATGGCCTGTTTCCGCATTTCATGAATGGCCGCACCGGGGCGGCGATAAGATTTGGCCGCAAGGATGATGGTTCGGACATCGTCGAGACGTCGCTTCTGTTTCAAGGGCTCTTATGCGCCCGCCAATATTTCAAAGCGGACAACCCCGCCGAGAAAAGCCTTCAAGATCGAATTACCTGGTTGTGGCTCGATGCCGAATGGAACTGGCATGCGCGCGATGGCCGCCACGTGTTGACCTGGCACTGGAGCCCCAACAATGGCTTCAACCTCGACGCGGATGTCCGCGGCTGGAACGAGTGCCTCGTCACTTACGTGCTCGCGGCCGCCTCGCCCCGTTACGCGATCGGCGCCGCCGTCTACCATGACGGTTTCGCGCAAAGCCGCACGTTCATCAACCGCCGACGCTATTACGATATCGATCTGCCGCTTGGCCCGGACTTCGGAGGGCCTTTGTTCTTTTCTCATTATTCCTTCTGCGGGCTCGATCCGCGCGGGCTCAAGGACACCTATGCAAGCTATTTCGAACAAAACGTCCAGCATACTTTGATCAATTACGAGCACTGTGTCCGCAATCCTAACAACCATAAGGGCTTCGGATCTTCATGCTGGGGCTTGACCGGGAGCGACGATCCGGCAGGCTATAAGGCGCACGCTCCAGACAATGACAATGGCGTAATCGCTCCCACGGCGGCGCTGTCGAGCTTTCCCTATGCGCCGGAACAGGCGATGCGCGCGCTTCGCCATTTTTACGATGCGCTGGGGGACGGAATTTGGGGCCGCTTCGGCTTCACCGATGCTTTCAGCGAGACCCATGACTGGTATGCAAGCACGTATCTTGCAATCAATCAGGGGCCGATCGTGGTCTTGATCGAGAATTACCGGAGCGGGCTTTTGTGGAAGCTGTTCATGGCCGATCCCGATGTCAAAACCGGGCTGGCGCGGCTCGGCTTTTCCAGCCCGCATGTGAGCTAGGAGGCTAGCCGATGGCAACGGCCGGGGTGACTGCCGGGGACAGTCAGGGCGACGAAAAAACTCTTTTGCTCAATTGGATGGCGAGGCAATACGACGTTTCGGCGGCCTCGATGCTGCGCGCCTTTTCGGCGACCCATCTCGTCAAGGAGCGGCGCGGGTTTGGCCAGACGATCCGGCCGGCGCCGGGATCTGTTTTGGCCTCGCCAGCGCTTGGCTCCTGGGACCCAGACCCAGACTATTTCTTCCATTGGCTGCGCGACTCGGCGCTTGTCATCGATGCCTTGCGGCATGTGATTGCCGAGGGAGCCTTCGCCGGGGAGGGGATCCGCCGTTTCAAGGAGTTTGTCGCGTTCAGCCTCTCTCTTAATCGTCTTGACGGGGCCGGCTTTTTGCGGCTTGCCGGCGATTTCAGGAAAGACATCGATCCTTTTTTTTTGCAATATGTGCGGGACGATAACAGCCTTCGGGACCTCGCTGGGGATCGTGTTCTTGGCGAGCCGCGGTTCAACCCGGATGGGACGCTCGACATCTCCAAATGGTCGCGCCCGCAACACGATGGCCCAGCCCTGCGGGCTCTCGCCCTGATCCGCTTTTGGCCTCTCGATACCCTCGATGGCCAAGCCCGCGCGTCCATGCGGGCGCTTATCCTGACCGATCTCCGCTTTATCGTCCGGCATTGGCACGAGCCCTGTTTCGACATTTGGGAGGAAGAGTTAGGCCACCATTATTACACCCGGCTTATGCACTATGCGGCCCTCGCCGACGGTGCACAATGGCTAGAGGAAACCGGCATTGACGGCGCCGCGCGCGCGCAAGCCTGCCGGGCCGCGGCGCAAGAGATCGCTAAATCGCTGGACGAATACTGGTGCCCCGACAAGGGTTTTTACGCAAGCCGCCGGGGCGTCGCGAACGGGGCGCCCGGAAAGGAACTCGATTTCGCGTCGATTCTCGCGGTGATCCATGCCGCGCGCGGGGAGGGTGCGCACGGCGTTCTCGATCCGAAGGTCATGGCGACCCTCGCGCGGCTCGAGGAACTCTTCGACGCAAGCTACGCGATCAACCTAGGCCGCGCGGAGACCCGGGGCCCCGCCATGGGGCGCTATGCGGGCGATCGTTACTTCAGCGGTGGCGCTTATTATTTTTCAACGCTCGGTGCGGCGGAATTTTACTATGCTCTCGCCGAAGCGGCGGCGGGGGCGGAGGTTCCGGTAACAGCGGACAATAAGGAGTTCTTGCTTCGACTGGGCCCGGCCGATGAGTCCTTGGCGCTGCCGCCACCGGCGCCAGAACGTCGAAAACGCCAATTCGAAGTCTTGCTCCGTCGCGGCGATCAATTTATGGCAACCGTTGCGGCCTATACCCCCGCCTGTGGTGAGCTTTCGGAGCAGTTCGATCAAGCTACCGGCGCCCAGACCTCGGCCAAATCTCTCGCCTGGAGCCACGCGGCCTTGATAACGGCGTTCGCGCGCCGGAAGACTGCCATGCGCGCCGGCGGCATCGGACTTTCGCGGTCCGGCGCGGCGCCGTGATCGACAAGCTCGAATTCCTGATAGCGTTAGCGCGGGAACGCAATTTTAGCCGCGCCGCGGAAAGCTGCGGAGTGACCCAGCCCACCTTGTCGGCGGGCATCAAACAGCTCGAAGATACGCTGGGAGTGCTGCTCGTCAATCGCAGCTCGCGCTTTTATGGATTGACTGCGGAAGGCGAGCGCGTGCTCGAATGGGCGCGGCGCATCGTCAGCGACGCGCGCGCTATGCGCCAGGACGTTCATGCTTCCAAGACCGCGCTCGCCGGGCACTTGACGCTCGCCGCCGTCCCAACCGCGCTCCCCATGGTCGCCGAACTCACCACGCCATTTCGGGTCAAACATCCGGACGTGCGCTTCACCGTACTCTCGAGTACATCTCGCGAAATTCTCTCCATGCTCGACGATTTCCGAATCGACGCGGGCCTCACTTATGTCGACAACGAGCCGCTGGGCCAGCTCCACACGGTGCGGCTTTACCGGGAGCGGTACCGGCTCTTGACCTCCACCGGAAGCCCGCTGGCCGAACGCGCGGAAGTGACTTGGGCGGATGTCCGGAGCGTTCCTCTCTGCCTGCTCACCCCCGACATGCAAAATCGCCGCATTATCGACCGGCTCCTGGCAAATTCCGCCGCGCCGCCGCCCATCGAATCCAACTCGATGGTGGTCTTATTGTCGCATGCCCGGAGCGGCGGCTGCGCGAGCATCGTGCCGGAAAAGCTCGCTAATCTGCTGGGCATGAGCGAGCCGCTGCGCTCGATTCCCATCACGGAACCCCGGGAGCTTCATATCATCGGACTAGTGTCGCCAAACCGAGAACCAATTCCGCCGTTAACCCGGGCGCTCGTCGCCGAAGCAGATAGGCTCGCCATGCCGCAAAAACGGTTACCCTTAAGCGATTCCGATTGATAGATTATCTCGATAAGTTTACAAGACTGTTTTATTGATTTCTGGCGGTCAAAGGATCATATACCGACCTGCACAAATTTTGGATGGAAGCATGCCCAAGGCCTCCGGCTGGAACGCCGAGCGCGCTAAAGAGATTATTGGCGAACATGCCGGGCTCGAAGGCCCCATGCTTCCGATCCTGCATGGCTTGCAGGAAGAGTTCGGTTGCGTCAGCGACGCCGCCGTGCCGCTAATCGCGCAAGCGCTTAATCTGAGCCGCGCCGAGGTGCATGGCGTGGTGACCTTCTATCATGATTTTCGCCGTGAACCTTGCGCGCCGCACCTTCTGCAGCTTTGCCGTGCCGAAGCCTGCCAGAGCATGGGCAGCGAGGATTTGGCGGCGGCCGTTCTGGCCAAACTCGGCGTCGGCTGGCATGGCACGACCCAAGACGGCGAACTGACGGTCGAGCCGGTGTATTGCCTTGGCCTTTGCGCCACCTCGCCCTCGGCTCTTCTCGATGGCGAACCGCTTGGACGCTTGGACCTGGACAAAATCGCCGAGGCTCTCGAAGAGGCGCGCGCGACATGACGCGTATTTTCGTTCCGAAGGACGCCGCTGCGCTGGCGGTGGGCGCCGACAAGGTCGCGGCGAGGATCGCGGCCGAAGCGCGGGCGCGGGGTCTTTCGGTCGAGATCGTCCGCACCGGCTCGCGGGGGATGTTCTTTCTAGAGCCGTTGATCGAGGTCGAGACGGCGCAAGGGCGGGTTGGCTACGGCCCGGTTTCGGCTTCGGACATTGCTTCCATCTTCGACTCCGGCCTGATGTCCGGCGGCACGCATTCGCTCCGGATCGGCGGCCCGGAGGAGCATCCGTTTCTGGCGGGCCAGACACGCCTCACCTTCGCCCGTTGCGGCATCGTCGATCCGCTTTCGCTTTCCGATTACGCCGCGCATGATGGCTGGAAGGGGCTCAGACGCGCCCTTGAGATCGGGCCCGCCGCGATCGTCGCCGAAGTCACGAAATCCGGGCTTCGCGGGCGGGGCGGCGCCGGTTTTCCGACCGGCATCAAATGGAAGACCGTCGCCGATACGCCGGCGGACCGCAAATATGTCGTCTGCAACGCCGACGAAGGCGACAGCGGCACATTCGCCGACCGTATGATCATGGAGGGCGACCCGTTCGCCCTGATCGAAGGCATGACGATTTGCGGCATCGGCGTCGGCGCGACGAGGGGCTATGTCTATTGCCGGTCGGAATATCCCCATGCCGAGAAAACTTTTTCGGAGGCCCTTCGGATCGCGCGGGAGGCGGGCTACCTCGGCCCCGACATCCAACGCTCCGACCATGCCTTCGAGCTTGAGTTACGGATGGGCGCCGGCGCCTATATATGCGGCGAGGAAACGTCCCTCCTTGAAAGCCTGGAAGGCAAACGCGGCATCGTGCGGGCGAAACCGCCCTTGCCGGCGCATAAGGGGCTCTTCGCCAAGCCAACCGTCGTCAATAATGTGTTGTCTCTCGTCGCGGTGCCAACGATCCTCGATCGCGGCGCCGATTTTTATGCCCATTTCGGGTTTGGGCGTTCGCGCGGAACGATGCCCATCCAGATCGCTGGAAACGTCCGTTACGGCGGGCTTTACGAGACCGGGTTCGGGCTGACGCTCGGAGAAATCGTCGAAACCATCGGTGGCGGCACCCTCTCCGGCCGGCCGGTGCGTGCGGTGCAATGCGGCGGGCCGCTTGGCGCCTATTTCCCGCGCTCGCTGTTTGATACGCCTTATGATTACGAGGCTTTCTCGGCGCTCGACGGGCTCGTTGGCCACGGCGGCCTCGTCGTTTTCGACGATACCGTCGACATGGCGAGGATGGCCCGGTTCGCGATGGAATTTTGCGCGATCGAAAGCTGCGGTAAATGCACGCCTTGCCGGATCGGCGCGACCCGCGGGGTCGAGGTCATCGATCGCGTCCTCGACGGCGTGAAGCCGGCGGAGAATATCGCGCTTCTCGAGGATCTTTGCCATACGATGAAATTTGGTTCGCTCTGCGCACTCGGGGGTTTCGTACCCTATCCCGTGATGAGCGCCGTTCGCCACTTTAAGGAAGATTTCGTGCCGCGTGCTCTTGCCGCCGCTGAATGAGGAAGACCGCCATGTCACTAGTCACCGAGATCGATTACGGAACCCCCGCGTCGCGGTCGGACAAAACGGTCACGCTCAGCATCGACGGAATGGAAGTGCATGTGCCGGAAGGCACGTCCATCATGCGCGCGGCGATGGAGGTTGGGACCAAAATCCCCAAACTCTGCGCCACGGATATGCTTGAAGCGTTCGGCTCCTGCCGCCTATGCCTGGTCGAGATCCAGGGCCGCGCCGGAACCCCCGCCTCTTGCACCACCCCGGTCGCGCCGGGCATGGTGGTCCACACCCAGACCGAGCGCCTGAAAGCTCTGCGCAGGGGCGTGATGGAGCTTTATATCTCCGATCATCCGCTCGATTGCCTCACCTGTGCCGTCAACGGCAATTGCGAGCTGCAGACGGAGGCGGGCAATGTCGGGCTGCGCGATGTGCGCTACGGCTATGCGGGCGCCAACCATCTCGCCGACAAAAAAGACGAATCGAACCCTTATTTCAGCTACGATCCGGCGAAATGCATCGTCTGCAACCGTTGCATTCGTGCTTGCGAGGAAGTCCAGGGAACCTTTGCCCTCACGATCGATGGGCGCGGGTTCGGGAGCCGGGTTTCGGCGGGGCAAATGGAGCCCTTCTTCGAATCGGAGTGCGTGTCCTGCGGCGCCTGCGTCCAGGCTTGCCCGACCGCGACTCTCGTCGAGAAGTCGGTGATTGACATCGGCCAGGCGGAACACTCTCTCGTAACGACTTGCGGCTATTGCGGGGTCGGCTGCAGTTTCAAGGCCGAAATGCGCGGCGAGGAGCTCGTCCGCATGGTTCCCTACAAGGATGGCAAGGCGAACCATGGCCATTCCTGCGTCAAGGGCCGCTTCGCCTATGGCTACGCGACCCACCGGGACCGTATTCTAAAGCCAATGATCCGGGCCAAGGTCTCAGACCCCTGGCGCGAGGTTTCCTGGGACGAGGCGATCGGTCATGCCGCCTCCGAGTTCAAGCGCATTCAGGCGGCTTACGGCAAGCACTCCATCGGCGGCATCACATCGTCGCGCTGCACCAATGAAGAGACTTACCTCGTCCAGAAGCTCGTTCGCGCCTGCTTCGGCAACAACAATGTCGATACCTGCGCGCGGGTCTGCCATTCGCCGACCGGCTATGGCCTCGGGACCGCTTTCGGCACGTCGGCTGGAACCCAGGATTTCGATTCGGTCGAGAAGACGGATGTGGTCATGATCATCGGCGCCAACCCGACCGATGCGCATCCGGTGTTCGCTTCCCAAATGAAAAAAAGACTGCGCGAGGGCGCCAAGCTGATCGTTATCGATCCCCGCCGGATCGACCTTGTCCGGACGCCGCATGTGGAGGCGGACTATCATCTTCCCCTGCAGCCCGGCACCAATGTCGCGATCTTGACCGCGCTGGCCCATGTCATCGTCGCCGAAGGGCTCGTCAACGAGGCTTTCGTGCGCGAACGTTGCGACGAGCAGGAATTCCAGGATTGGGCGGAGTTTGTATTGCAGCCCCGCAATAGCCCGGAAGAAGTCGAAAAAGTCTCCGGAGTTCCGGCGGACGCCATCCGTAAGGCCGCGCGGCTCTATGCCACGGGCGGCAATGCGGCGATCTACTATGGGCTAGGCGTCACCGAACACAGCCAGGGCTCGACCACGGTCCTCGCGATCGCCAATCTCGCGCTCGCGACTGGAAACCTTGGGCGGCGCGGAGTGGGCGTCAATCCGTTGCGCGGCCAAAACAACGTCCAGGGTTCGTGCGACATGGGCTCCTTCCCGCACGAATTCTCGGGCTACCGGCATGTCTCGAACGACGCCGTGCGTTCGATCTTCGAGAAAGCTTGGGGCGTCACGCTCGAGAAAGAGCCTGGGTTGCGCATCCCGAACATGTTCGACGCCGCCGTCGAGGGCACTTTCCGCGGTATTTATGTCCAGGGCGAGGATATTCTTCAATCCGATCCCGATACGACGCATGTAGCCAGGAGCCTCGCCGCCATGGAATGCGTGGTCGTGCAGGATCTCTTCCTCAACGAGACGGCGAACTACGCGCATGTTTTCCTGCCGGGTTCAACCTTCCTCGAAAAAGATGGGACGTTCACCAACGCCGAGCGGCGTATCGGGCGGGTGCGCAAGGTGATGAGCCCCAAGAACGGGTTCGGGGATTGGGAAATCACCATGGCGCTATCGAATGCCATGGGGTTTCCCATGAATTACACGCATCCAAGCGAGATCATGGACGAGATCGCGGCGACGACGCCGACGTTTGCGGGTGTTTCCTTCGCAAAGCTCGATGAATTGGGCTCGGTCCAATGGCCTTGCAATGCGGCGGCGCCCGAAGGGACGCCGATCATGCACATCGGCGACTTCGCGCGGGGCAAAGGCAAATTCGTCATCACCGAATACGTGGCGACGGACGAGCGCACCGGGGCGCGCTTCCCGCTTCTGCTCACGACCGGGCGTATCCTCAGCCACTATAATGTCGGAGCGCAGACGCGCCGCACCGCGAATGTCGCCTGGCACGAGGAGGATCGTCTCGAAATCCATCCCCATGACGCCGAACAGCGCGGCGTCCGCGATGGCGACTGGGTGAAGGTTTCCAGCCGCGCCGGGGAAACCACCTTACGCGCGCTCGTCACCGATCGCGTCGCGCCGGGCGTCGTCTACACAACATTCCACCATCCGTCCACGCAGGCTAATGTCGTGACGACGGATTTCTCGGACTGGGCGACCAATTGTCCCGAATACAAGGTCACGGCCGTGCAAATCTCGCGTTCGAACGGGCCGACCGACTGGCAGGAGCGCTATCGCGAACAGGCCGAGAGAAGCCGCCACATTGCCGAGACCGTCGAAGCCGCGGAATGAATGAAGATCTCATGGGCGACGGCCTTCCGCCGCCACCGTCGCTCAGCGTTCCCTGCCTCACGTGGCGGAGCGGAGAAGTGGGTTCCGCGGCCCGCGCGGTGCCGGAGGAGACCGCGATCGCCTTCACCTTTAGCGGCACAACCCATGCCGTGATGATGGCGACGCCCGCCGATCTTGAGGATTTCGCGGTTGGTTTCGCCCTCACCGAGGGTTTGATTGATAGTTCAAGCGAGATCGCGAGCCTCGATGTGGTCGCGCTACCGCTAGGCATCGAACTCAGGATTCTGGCTGCCGGAGGAGCGCGCCAAGTCCTATGCCGCCCGCCGCCGCAGCATGGCGGGGCCGACCGGATGCGGACTCTGCGGCATCGAAAGCCTCGAGGAAGCAACTCGCCCTGCACCTTTCGTCTCCAACGCGAGCCGTTTCGACTCCGGGGCGATCGTCGAGGCCATGGCTTCCCTTTCGGCGGAACAAAAGCTTAATGGCCAAACCCGCGCCGTTCATGCCGCCGGCTTTTGGAATCCGGCGCGTGGCCTTGTCGCCGTGCGGGAAGACGTCGGGCGCCACAATGCGCTCGACAAGCTCGTTGGCGCGCTCGCGCGGGGCGGGGACGTCGCCGCGCATGGCATCGTGCTGCTGACCAGCAGGGTCTCGATCGAGCTCATCCAAAAGGCGGCGCGGCTCGGGGCGCCGGTCGTCGCCGCCGTTTCTGCCCCGACGGCGGCCGGGGTCCGCCTTGCCGAAGCCTGCGGGATCACCCTCGTCGCCGTCGCGCGCGGTCAGGATTTCGAAGTCTTCACGCACTGTCGACGCATCATCGGTCGAGCCGCGCATCATGTCGCATGACACGTCGCCAAAAAAGTTAATCTATATGGCAAATCAGATCGGAAAATTCTTCGCGTCCCAAGAGCATGAAACGGCGGTCGCTGGGATCGCCAATCATCTCACCAAATTCTGGGACCCAAGCATGCGAAAGAAAATCGTCCATCATTTAAACGAAGGCGGCGAGGGGCTCGATCCGCTGGTCAAGGAAGCCGTGGGAACGCTCAAGGCCAAACAGTCTGACGAAGCCGGATATTTCGGTTAGCCGCATCGGCGGCTGCGCATCCATCCGCGCGATAGCGATCCGACAACAACCTGCCGCTTGGTGCTACGGGGGAACACGGGCACGGATGTTTGCGAAATTCGGCTTTGGCGGCTGGTGTCATTCCCACTTTTTTACGGAATGTGAGCGAAGGAGATCGCCAAAGCAAGGCAGGCGAACAAACGCCAGGCCGCAAGCCACCCGCCTACCAATCTTGCCGGGCGAAGTAGGAGAGACTATCTGTCAGTAGTTGTGAGTTTGGCCGCGTCTTGGCGCCGGGATGCGCGTGATGTTTACAAGCACATTTGATCAAAGCCCTTTGCGCAGGCAAATTTGCCGAAAGCCCTGCCGCCAGCTAGACGTAGGTTCAAGCGCGGGTGCCGGTACTAGAGGTGCCCGGAGGACATTTCATGCCGAGTTACAAGGCGCCCGTCGAGGAAGTCCTGTTCCTTCTCCGCGATGTTTTTCCGATCCAGCGTTACAATAATCTGCCCGGATTTGCGGATGCCACGCCCGATGTCGTGGAGGCAATCGTTTCGGAGGCAGCGAAACTCTGCGAAGAAACGCTCCAACCTCTCAACCAAACAGGCGACCGCGCGGGCTGCGTTCGCAATAAGGATGGCTCGGTTGCCACGCCACACGGGTTCAAGGAAGCCTATCGCGCTTTCGTCGAAGGCGGCTGGGTCGGGCTTGCCGCCGATCCGGATTTTGGCGGCCAAGGGCTCCCCTACGCGCTCGCCGTGATCGTCAATGAATTCGCGAGTTCCGCGAACATGGCTTTTGCCATGTATCCGGGCTTAAGCCAAAGCGCGCTTGCTGCCCTGCTGACACATGGCACGGACGCGCAGAAAAAGATGTTCGTGCCAAAGCTGGCCAGCGGCGACTGGTCGGGCACGATGAACCTCACCGAGTCCCATTGCGGCACCGACCTCGGCCTCCTCAAAACCAAGGCCGTCCCGAATGGCGACGATTCCTACGCGATTTTTGGCGAAAAAATCTTTATCTCGGCCGGCGAGCACGATCTTGCGGAAAACATCATTCATCTCGTGCTTGCCAGGATCGAGGGAGCGCCCGCTGGCGTCAAGGGCATTTCGCTCTTTGTCGTGCCCAAAATCCTGATCGAGGCGGATGGCTCGCTCGGGGCTCCCAACAGGGTGACCTGCGGCGCAATCGAGCACAAGATGGGCATTCACGCCAATGCCACCTGCGTGATGAATTATGATGGCGCCAATGGCTGGCTCGTCGGCGAGCCGCACAAAGGCTTACCCGCGATGTTCGTGATGATGAACGAGGCCCGTCTCGGCGTTGCTCTTCAAGGCTTGGCGGTCTCCGAGGCCGCCTATCAGAACGCCGCCGCCTACGCCAAGGAGCGCTTGCAGGGCCGCGCGCTGCCGGGTCCGAAGCACCCCGAGATGCCAGCCGATCCGATCATCGTCCACCCGGACGTGCGGCGCAATTTACTGTCGATCCGCGCTTTCAACGAGGCCGCGCGGGCCCTTTTGATTTGGACCGCACTCAAGAGCGACATCGCAAACCGGTCGAACACCAAGCCCGACGTCCAGGCCGCGGCGGACAGCTTGGGCCTTCTCACTCCCGTGTTGAAAGGCGTGTTGACCGATATGGGCTTCGACAACACGGTCAAGGCCCAGCAAGTCCTCGGCGGCCACGGCTACATCGAGGAATGGGGTATGGAGCAATTTGTCCGCGATGCCCGGATAGCCATGATCTACGAAGGCACCAACGGGATTCAGGCGCTCGACCTCGTCGGCCGCAAGCTTCCCAAGGACGGCGGCCGCGCGATAATCGGGTTTCTCGGCGAAGTCAAATCCTTCATTAGTGACAACGAAGCCGATGCTTCCCTTGCGCCCTATCTCGCGGGTCTCGAGCAAGGCCTCGCGCATCTCGAGCAGGCGACAATGTGGTTCATGCAAAACGCGATTGCCAAGCCCGAGAATGCGGGCGCGGGCTCGTATGATTATATGCACCTTTTCGGGCTGGTCGCGCTTGGCTACATGTGGGCGCAAATCAGCAAGGCGGCGATCGCCAGAAAGGCGGCCGGCAATGGCGACGCCACCGCGATGGACGCGAAACTCCTCACCGGGAAATATTTCATGGAGCGCATCATGCCCGAGACAAGCGCCCACCTTGCCCGCATCTCCACTGGCGCTGGAACGATGATGGCGCTGCCGGCTGAGCAGTTTTGATTTTCGCGCGCGTCGCGTGATCATGCGAACCAAGACCGGGAGGACAAACATGCCCGAAGCTTTCATTTACGATCATGTCCGCACCCCGCGCGGGCGCGGCAAGCCAGACGGGGCGCTGCATGAGGTCTCGACCCTTGGCCTCGCCACGACAGTGCTGCGGGCGATTAAGGATCGTGGTGGTTTCGACACGCACCTTGTCGACGATGTCGTGCTCGGCTGTGTTGACCCTGTCGGTGAAGCGGGCGGCGACATTGCCAGGGCGGCGGCGCTCGCCGCCGACTACGGCAACCATGTGCCGGGGGTTCAGATCAACCGCTTTTGCGCCTCTGGCCTCGACGCGGTTAATTTCGCCGCCGCGCAAGTGATGGCAGGTCAGCATCACCTGACCGTTGGCGGCGGCGTCGAGTCGATGAGCCGCGTCGGCCTTGGCGCCTCTGGCGGGGCCTGGCCGGTCGATCCCGCGATCGCGATCAAGTCCTATTTCATGCCGCAGGGCATCTCCGCCGATCTCATCGCGACAAAGTATGGATTTTCTCGCGACGACGTCGATCAATACGCGGTGGCCTCGCAACAACGCGCCGCAAAAGCCTGGAGCGAGGGCCGCTTCGAAAATTCGGTCGTGCCGGTGCGCGACATCAACGGCATCACTTTGCTCGATCGCGACGAACACGTGCGGCCCTCGACCGATATGCAGTCGCTCGCCGCATTGAAACCGTCGTTCACGATGATCGGAGAACAGGGTGGATTCGACGCCGTCGCTATCGACGCGCACCCTGAAGTGGAAAAGGTCGTGCATGTTCATCATGCCGGCAATTCGTCGGGCATTGTCGATGGCGCGGCGGCGGTACTTATCGGCTCGGCGGAAGCGGGCGAGGCCATGGCTCTAAAACCGCGGGGAAAACTTCGGGCCTTCGCGAATATCGGCTCGGAACCAGCGATGATGCTGACCGGCCCCATCGATGTCACAAAGAAAGTCTTGGCGCGTGCGAAAATGACGCTCGACGACATCGATCTTTTTGAGGTCAACGAGGCATTTGCCTCGGTCGTGCTGCGTTATCTCCAGGCCTTTGATCTCGACATGACAAAACTCAATGTCAATGGCGGCGCGATCGCGATGGGCCATCCGCTCGGCGCGACCGGTGCCATGCTGCTTGGCACCGCCCTCGACGAACTCGAACGCAGTGGGAAGGGAATCGCGCTCGTCACGCTTTGCATCGGAGCCGGAATGGGCACGGCGACGATCATCGAGCGGGTGTGACGGTAAGCGGCTCCTTGCCTTGAGGCGGACTGTTTCCTATGTTTTTTGGTAAGTTTCTATCGAGCCCGCCTGAACCGGAAACGAAATTTCAAAGAGCGCCGGAGAGGTTCAATTTTACGACGGACTGGTTCTGCGGAAACGAGAAACATTTTAGCAAATATCTCGCCCATCTCGAGGAGACACCATGCCGGATATTGGAGATCGGTTGTTATGAAGGCCGCGCCACGGTATGGCTGCTCGAAAACATTGCAACGCATCCATATGCGACGATCAAGTGCATCGACATCGCAGAGCACGCATCTTTCCGGCAGAACATTCTTGCTGCTCGATCGCCTGACAAAGTCCGCTTAGAAATTGGGCTTTCTCGAAATCTGCTACGATCGTGTCCAACGAACGCTTTCGATTTTGTTTATGTCGATGGAAGCCACGAAACAGTTGACGTGCTTGAAGACGCCGTACTTTCGTTTCGCCTCCTCAGGCGTGGCGGAATTATGAGTTTCGATGATTTCAAATGGAAGGACCAAGCTTTCCCGGGCGCAACACCTAAACTAGCAATCAAGACTTTTCTGAGCATCTACCGACGCAATATCACGGTTCTGGGGAAGGGTTATCAAGTCTGGATACGAAAAGATGTGGAATAATCCTGCCCGCCGGACATCCATTCCGCAGATCGACGCATCGGCGGGTTGCCGCAAGGCCAGTAATGAAGTGACCCTTCGTACGCCGCCATCGTCCGCGTGAGGGAGGAAGCACGCTTGGAGGAGAAAACGATGAATCTCACGAACTTCCGGTTCGAGACGGACAATGACGGCATCGCCTTGCTTACCTGGGATATGGCGGGTCGGTCGATGAACGTCATCACGCCGCAAGTCATCGACGAGATCGAGCAGGTCGTCGATCTTGTCGTGGCCACGGCCGCGATCAAGGGCTGCATCGTCACCTCCGGAAAGGACACGTTTTCGGGGGGCGCCGATCTTTCCATGCTCCAGACTGCGGCGGCCGAATATCTCAAGACCAAGCAGGAAAAAGGCGAGGACACAGCAACAAAGCTCTTTTTCGAGCGCGCGCGCCGCCTCTCACAAGTTTATCGTAAGCTAGAGACTTGCGGCAAGCCTTTCGCCATTGCGATCAATGGCACTTGTCTTGGCGGCGCCTTTGAACTCGCGCTGGCCTGCCACTACCGGGTCATCGCCGACGATGATAAAGCCAGGGTCGGCTTGCCGGAGATCAAGGTCGGCTTGTTCCCGGGCGCCGGCGGGACGCAACGTGTCGCCCGTCTCATGCAGACCGGCGATGCGCTGCAAATGCTTTTCAAGGGCGAGCAGATCAGGCCGAAAGCGGCGAAAACAATGAACCTTGTGCACGAGGTTGCCCCCGCGGCCGAAATCGTCGCGAGAGCCAAGGCCTGGATCGCTGGCGGCGGCAAGGGCGTCGCGGCTTGGGACGAACAAGGCTTCAGACTCCCCTCAGGAAAAGTGTTTTCGCCGCAAGGCATGATGGTATGGCCGGCCGCCAACGCTATCTACCGGCGTGAGACGCATGATAATTATCCCGCCGCCAAGGCGATTTTGCACAGCGTCTACGAGGGCCTGCAATTGCCGATGGATTTGGCGCTGCGCGTCGAGTCGCGCTGGTTTGCCAAAATCCTGCGTTCACCGGAAGCGGCCGCGATGATTCGCACGCTCTTCATTTCCATGGGCGAACTGAACAAAGGCGCGCGGCGCCCCGCGCATGTTCCGGCGACCGCGATTAAGCAGGTTGGTATTCTGGGCGCTGGCTTCATGGGCGCGGGCATTGCCTATGTCACCGCCAGCGCCGGAATGGAGGTGGTGCTGATTGACCGCGATCAGCAGTCGGCTGATAAGGGGAAGGGGATTTGCGAGAAGCTTATTTCGGCGCAGGTCTTAAAGGGCCGTGCGAAAACCGCCGATAAGGAAGCGCTTCTTTCAAAAATCAAACCGAACGCCGATTACCAGTATCTCGCGGGCTCCGATCTGGTGATCGAGGCGGTTTTCGAGGATCGCGCGGTCAAGGCCGCCGCGACCCAAAAAGCGCGCGCGGCGCTCGGGCCTGACACGATCTTTGCGTCGAACACTTCGACCCTGCCAATTACTTCGCTTGCGCAAGCCTATGCCGAGCCCGAAAACTTTATTGGGATTCATTTTTTTTCGCCGGTGGAAAAGATGCTTCTTGTCGAAGTGATACTAGGCGAGAAGACCGGGGACCGCGCGCTGGCGGTGGCTTTGGATTATATTCGCGCGATCAAGAAGACGCCGATCGTGGTGCATGACGCGCGCGGCTTTTATGCCAATCGCTGCGTCGGCAATTATATTCATGAAGGCCACATCATGCTCCTCGAAGGCGTTCCGCCAGCGATGATCGAGAACGTGGCCAAAATGGCGGGCATGCCGGTCGGGCCTCTCGCGCTCAATGACGAGGTCGCGCTCGATTTGGCACTTAAAATCCTCGAGGCGGCAAAGCGCGATCTGGGGCCGGGCGCGGTCGATCCCGCGCAGGAAAATTTGCTCAAGGCCATGGTTGACGATCATGGCCGGCTTGGGCGCAAGAACGGCAAGGGCTTTTACGATTATCCGGCGCAGAGACCGAAGGCCCTATGGCCGGGGCTCGCCGCCTTTCAACAAACCAAGCTCGATCCGGACACGATCGATGCCGGCGAACTCAAACAACGCTTCCTCGTGACCCAGGCGGTCGAAGCTGCGCGGGCCATGGAAGAAAGTGTCGTGACGGACCCGCGCGAGGCGGACGTCGGCTCGATCATCGGCTTCGGTTTCGCGCCCTTCACCGGCGGCACGTTGAGTTATATCGACGGAATGGGCGCGACAAATTTCGTCGCGCTTTGCGAAAAACTCCAGCAAAAATACGGAGCACGTTTCGCGCCGCCGAAAATCGTCGTGGATATGGCGAGCGCGCACGAATCCTTTTATGGGGGCTTTTCCGGGCAGACCAGACGCGTTGCATGAGCAGGCGGCACTTGCGCAGGCTTTAGTATTTTGCGGTAACCGGCGCCGCTAGCGGCGACAGCCAATCGAAATGGTAGTTCAAACCAACGCGGGCGATATGATACGCCGTGCGCGTGCTGAACTGGATCGAGGATCCAGGTACCGGATTGAACACCACCGGGCGGGCATTGATGAAATCGTACAAATATTCAACCTTCACCGTGAAGTTTTGAGCGATGGCGTATTCAGCGCCGATTCCGACGGCCCCAACATGGGGAAATACGCCCGAGCGTGTCGCGGTACTCGATCCGGCGTTAAAGAATCGTGGCGTGGCGACGCTGTAGAAAGTTTCAATCGTTCCATAGGTGAAGCCGGCGGTCAGATAGGGCAGGAAACGGCCCCATGCATAGCCGAGGCGAAGCCGCGCCGAACCGAAATCCTCGAATTTGGTGCCGAAGGTGGCGGTCGCCGGGGCGCCGGAGGCCAGTGTTCCATTGACGGTGGTCTGGCCTTCGATGCCTGACGCGCTGTTGTCGATTTCTACGCCCGCGACGATGTGGAAGAACGGAAGCTCGTAATTAAATCCGGCCTGGAGGCCGCCGATGGGTCCCGATGCGGTGATCCCGCTCGTTCCTTGAAAGAAGTCGCCTCCCGGAACGAGGATGGCAAAGGGAAAGCCGAAGTGATCGACCCCGCCACCGGCGTGAACGCCGAGGTAAAAACCGGTCCAGCCGAATTCGGCGGGCGGCGGCGGTCCAAACTCCGGCGGTTCCGTTTTGGACGGCAAATCGGCGGCGCGCGCTGCCCCAGCGGCCGCCGCAAAGGCTCCGCCGAATAAAAGACGGGCAAAGACGTTTCCGCCCCGACGCCGGCGGGGGGAAGGCTTGTTGGTCAGCTGCAATCCGGTGCGGCGGCCCATCGGCGTTGCTCTCATCGTCCAGGTCCTGCTCGACAATAGAGACTTGGAGCAACGCTTGCGCAAGTTCCAACAAGGTTTCGAACAGCGAATGCGCAACCGCTGTTGCAAAACGGCCACGCCGATCCTGTGGCACTATCGAGCGGTTCATAAAAAAGCGCACAGTTTTCTCGACGTGGGGGTCGCGAATGATTCCATGCGGGCAAGAGAGAAAGATGACGCGCGCGCTTGCCGCGCAGCGTCCCGAGCGCGTCTTGGGGGGCGGAAACCGCCGCGATGTAGTTCTGGCTCTGCTGAGTTGGGTTAAATAACCATCCACAAGATCGGCGAAACCTTACCAAAAGGCCCCTTGATCATAGCAAATAATCTCGCCGCATGGTCGCGGTAACCTGGTCCCGCTGGCGATCGCGCTTAAACAAATTGCAACTACGCCCGCGATACCATCTTCAAACAGCGGAGCAAGACATTGGCAGCCGACCACCGAATTCAAACCGAGACCTACTCCCCGTTCCTCCTCTTGAAAGAACGCCGCGCATAAGCTAGTGTTGCTGCGCCGCATCGTCCGTGTTGCGTTGGAGCTCGATGGATGGCACGGCAGGCTCGCCGCAACGAACCTAAGGAAAGCAGTCTATGAGCGCGACGACCGGCTCTTTTAGCATTGGCAATTCCACCGTCCAAATGCCGGTCAAGGCCGGAACAATCGGTCCTTCGGTAGTCGATATCGGCAAATTCTATGCCCAATCCGGAATGTTTACCTACGATCCTGGCTTCACCTCGACGGCGAGTTGCGAATCGGAAATCACCTATATCGACGGCGACCAGGGTGTGTTGCTCTATCGCGGCTATCCGATCGAACAGATCGCCGAGCACGGCGATTTCCTAGAGACCTGCTATCTGTTGCTCTATGGGCAATTGCCGGCCGCTGTCCAGAAGAAGGACTTCGACCACAGAGTCACCCGGCACACGATGGTTCACGAGCAGATGGCCAGGTTCCTGGGCGGCCTGCGCCGTGACTCCCATCCGATGGCCGTACTGGTGGCGAGCGTGGGAGCGCTCTCGGCCTTCTATCACGATACGACCGATATTTCGGATCCAAAGCAGCGCATGATCGCGTCGTTTCGTCTGATCGGCAAAATGCCGACCCTCGCCGCGATGGCGTATAAATATTCGCTCGGCCAGCCTTTCATCTATCCAAAGAACGAGCTCGATTACGCCTCGAATTTCTTGCGCATGTGCTACGCCGTGCCGACCGAAGAATATAAGCTCAATCCGGTGTTTGCCCGCGCGCTCGATCGCATCTTCATTCTCCATGCCGATCACGAGCAGAATGCTTCGACCTCGACAGTGAGGCTGGCTGGCTCGTCGGGCGCAAATCCGTTCGCCTGCATCGCCGCGGGCGTGGCATGCTTGTGGGGGCCGGCGCATGGCGGCGCCAATGAAGCCGCGCTCAAAATGTTGATGGAAATCGGCACGGTGGAGAATATCCCGAAGTTCATCGCCCGTGCCAAGGACAAGGACGATCCGTTCCGGCTGATGGGGTTTGGCCACCGCGTCTACAAAAACTATGACCCGCGCGCAAAGATCATGCAGAAGACATGTCACGATGTCCTGAACGAACTCGGCATCAAGGATAGCCCGTTGCTCGATGTCGCGATGGAACTTGAGCAAATCGCTCTGAGCGACGAATATTTCATCGAGAAGAAGCTCTATCCCAATATCGATTTCTATTCCGGGATCACGCTGAAAGCGTTGGGCTTCCCGGTATCGATGTTCACCGTGCTTTTCGCGGTCGCACGCACCGCCGGCTGGATCGCGCAATGGAAGGAAATGATCGAGGATCCAAGCCAGAAGATCGGCCGCCCGCGCCAGCTCTACATCGGTTCGCCGAGGCGCGACTACGTCGCGATTGACAAGCGCCCGTAGTTAAAGGCCGCTGAGCGGTGCGCCAGCCGAAACCGACCCTTGCTCCCGCGCAAGCGGTTTTCCCGGATACCCCCAGAAGATCGCGGCGCTGTGTCCGGCCGGTAACCCGCCGCGATTACGCCCTATAGAGCACAGCAACAACCGGTGTTGAAGATCGCTCTTCGCCATCAACCGGATCGACGCGGCGCCGCGGATCCTCGCGGGTGAGCCGACGGCAATCGGCCGCGCCGGCGGCGGCAAGCGAGGGCGGCGCGGCGACGCGGCGGGAAACGCTTGTTTCCCGCACTGCAGCAGGATAAGCGAAAGGACCTTTTCTCACGCCGGCATATGACAGTGGTTCCGATCTCGCATGGGGATGGGCTGGTCGCCTCCTTCGTCGAAGCCGCCCGCGGTGCCGGAACGCTGGCGCTAGCGTTTTTTCGCCCGGGCGCGGTGACCAGCGCGGGAATTTCGCACAAGGTAGGCGGCTCGCCGGTTACCGAAGCCGATTACGTTGTCGATCGCTTTTTAAAGCAGCGTCTCGAGACCCTGGTGCCGGAAGCAGGCTGGCTTTCCGAGGAAACCGCAGACACGTCGGCGCGTCTTTCGAAGGATATTGTCCTCGTGGTCGATCCGATCGACGGCACGCGCGGCTTTATGAGAGGAGATGGGGCGTGGGCGATCGCGATCGCGCTTGTCGAAAAGGGGCGTCCGCTGATCGGAGTCGTCCATGCCCCGGCGCTCGCGGAAACCTATGTCGCGGTGAAGGGCGCCGGCGCCTGGCTCAATGACACGGCAATCGAGGTGTCGAAACTCGTTGCGCTTGATGCCACGGCCAGAGTGGCCGCGCCCGTGTTGCTCGCCGAGCGGCTGCGCGAGGCCGGGCTCCAATTCGCGTTGCAGCCGAAAATTTCGTCGCTTGCGTTGCGTTTCGCCAATGTCGCGTCGGGGGCGCTCGACGCGGGCTTCGCCTCGGAAAACGCTCATGATTGGGACATCGCGGCGGCCGATCTCATCCTCCACGAGGCGGGGGGGCGCTTGGCAAGTGTCGACGGATGCGCGATTGTTTACAATCGCCGCGATACCCGCCATGGCCTGCTCACTGCAGCCCCGGCGCAAATTCATGCCGAAGTCAACGCCGCCGCACAGTTGTTGGACGGCAGGCACGTCGCCCAGAAAAATGGCTAGAGGGGACTATTGCCGGATCGGCCAAGGCATCGTTCGATCATTGCGAAACGCTGGGAAACCACCAGCATTGGACCGACTCCCGCTGAGCGCGGCGGGTTTTTCCGATTAGAGTTTTTCGAGAAGATCCGCGAGGCGGTCCAGGCTCGAGACCCAACCCATATTGAACCCCATCTTAACTGCCGCGTCGCGATCCCTGGCCGCCTCGAAACGGGAGTTGATCGTGAGCGTCGTCTTGCCATCGTGCCCGGCAAAGGTCATCGTCACGAGCGCGCGCGGGGGCAGCCCGCCCCCGCACGCGTGGCTGCCGTTCGGCTCGCCGATGTAGACGATCCGCTCGGGCTCGACGACCTCGCGATAGGCGCCCTTACATAGATATATGCCGCCATCTGGCCCGCGCATCTCAAGGCGGAACGTGCCGCCCGGCCGCGGGTCCATTTCGCGAACGGTGCTCGTAAACCCCGCCGGACCCCAAAACCGCGCCAGGTGCTTGGGATCGGTAAACATCCTGAAGACAAGCTCGCGCGGCGCATCGAAGATGCGGGTGATGTTGATGACAAGGTTTTCGGACGGACTGGCATAAGTTGTTGCGGTCATCGGACTCGTCCTTGTATGTGATTGGTCGCAAGGATTTTTCGATTGTCTGCCATGCCCTGGTCCGTCCCCCGCTGCACGGCGTCCGCAGCCCAGCGGTTCGCGATCCCCAGGACGGCGCCGATCGGGCGAGGTGTCCCCGTAGCCGCCACGGCTATCGGTTAGACTATTGTTCAATCCGCCAGGGCAAGGCCGAGCGCGCCGCCGCTACGGCGTCACGATCCCCCTCCGCTGCCCGGACTGCGCCTGCAGCTCGGGAAACTTGGCCGCGGCCTCCTTGATATCGGCAGGAAAGTCCGAGAACTCCTGCACCTGGCGAACCTCGATCACTTCATTGTCCGAAGCCGGGCAGCGCGACGCCCATGCGACCGCCTCTTCCTTCGACTTCACCTGAATCATCCAATAGCCGCCGACGACCTCCTTCGCCTCGGTGAAGGGCCCATCGGTCACCTTGGGCTTCCCTCCGGAGAATGAGACGCGCGCGCCCATCGAAGGCGGGTGGAGGCCATCGAGCGCAAGCAGCACGCCGGCTTTCTGCAGGGACTCGTTGTATTTCATCATCGCAGCAACGGCCTTGGCGTCCGGCATGGCGCCTGGCGCTGCCGTCGCGTATCCCTTGGGGATCATTAGCATCATGAATCGCATCGTTCTATCTCCTTCCGTTTCAAAGTGTCCGCTGGATTCCTTTGTTGGGCATCAGCGCGAGATGGAACCGGCCCTCAAGGCGCCACGACGATCATCCATGGCACGCCGAAACGGTCGGCGACCATGCCGAAGCGCGAGGAAAAGAAAGTCTTGGTCAATGGCATCTGCACCTGTCCCCTATCGGCCAGCAACGCGAACAGCCGCTCGGCCTCGGAATCGCTAGGCGCCGTGAGCGACAGCGAAAAGCCCTGGAAGTTCGGCTGCCCCGTGCACCGCCCGTCGGACGCCATCAAGGTAGTATCGCCAATGCGAAAGCTCATATGCATCACCTTGTCCTCGGCACCAGGCTGGCGCATTTGGGGATCGGGGCTGTCCTTCCAACGCATGAGCATCGTCACCTCCGCGCCGAGCGCCTTGCGGTAGAACTCGACCGCCTCTTCGCAGCGGCCGTCGAACGACAGGTAGGGTTGGACTTGCATGGTGTCTCCTTTTCAGAGGCTGGGGTGGCCGTTGCAAACTGCCCTTGGAATTTTAGGCCTTAGCCAGGTATTCGGCGAGTTGGTCCACACGCCCTCGCGCGGTGCATCGAAAACGCGGGTGATAATGAAAGCCAACTCATCCGCTGTAGTACCGAGGCTATGCCTTGCGTCCACGATTCTTCTCTTTGGCTTGAATTTTCTTAAGGTAGTCGTCCAGCCGATTGAGGCGCACGCCCCAGAGCCGGCGATACTCTTCAAGCCAGTCGTCGACGTCTTTGAGTGCCGCCGGCTCGATCCGGCAAGGCCGCCATTGCGCCTCGCGGCCGCGCGCGATGAGACCGGCGCGCTCCAACACCTTGAGGTGCTTCGAGACAGCGGGCAGGCTCATCTCGAAGGGTTCGGCCAGCTCGGTCACCGATGTTTCGCCCAAGGCGAGCCGCGCGAGGATCGCGCGCCGCGTCGGATCGGCGAGAGCCGCGAGGGTAGTGCTGAGGCGGTCAGGAGACATGCTGCGTATAACCGTATAGTTAAATAACCGTCCGGTTTAATACTCGGCGAACGCTGCTTTGTCAAGGCGGCGCGCGGCTAGCCGGCAATGGGCAAGGTCCGGCCTGATGAGCCATGGCCCACTTGGCTCTTCAGCGCGCCAAAATCTCCTCCGCCCACGCCGCAATCCCGATTGAGTTGCCGGGAGCTCGTGCGAGCTCCCCCGCTGGCTCGCGGCAAAGCCGCACTGAAGTCGGAACAAAGCGGAACCGGAGCAGAGCTGTAAAATTTTCAAAAGCGCTCGCGACGTCGAATTGGACAATTGCCGATCCGGGGATCACCGTGAGTTCAACCTCCCAGAGGCTTCCTACAATGAAAGAATTTCATTTATATGTCCATGAATAGGAGATTAAAAAATCGTATATAACGGCCATATAAATCTAGTTATCCACAAGTTTGAAAATTACGTAGCCTGACCGTTCAAATATATGGTCGTTTTTTCACCACATATTCCATGCAAGGCCATCCCAGCTCGGGCTCCGAGCTAAACGATGCCCTCCAATGGAGTGTGGACATTGAAGAATATTATCACCGGAGCTGTTGCGTTTCTCGCCTCTTGCGCTGCCGCGCAGGCCCAAAGCTGGACAGGCAAGGCTTCTTACTACCGTGGGCGCGGCAGCATGGCCTGCGCGCACCGTTCGCTGCCGTTGGGAACCCATGTCCGGGTGACCAATCTCTCAAACAAACGGTCGGCGGTGCTGGTGGTCAATGACCGGGGGCCGTTCATCAAGGGCCGAATCGTCGATGTGTCGACTGGCGCCGCCGATGTTCTCGGTTTTCGCCAAGCCGGCTTGGCGCGAGTCACGGTCGAGACAGGCGCGGATTAGCATCGGGCAAGCACGCCGCGCTCGGAACCGGTACGTTAAACCAAGCTTTGGCGTGCCGGTTCTCGCGCCCCGAAACCTTCGCTGTGGCCCGGCCGTCATGGCACGAGCGGACCGAGATCGCCGACGGCAGCCGTCCCCGGCAACAGCCCCCTTGCCCGGGCAGCGATTTTACAATTGGTCCCGCTGCCGCTGATCTCGAAGAGATGGTAACCTGCGGGTTGATTAGGCGTGCCGCGAATGACAGAGGCCGATGGCACGCCGACAACCGGCACGAGACCTTTTGGACCTTCCATTCGTGCCAAGCAAAGCCTGTGGTTATGGCCGTGCACGATAAGTTCGGCGCCTGCGCGGCGGATCAGAGCCGCGAGACCGCCTGCGTCGACGAGGCCGCGCCAGAGCTGCGAGGCTTTGGTTTGCGGCGGATGGTGCAGCATCACGATGCGGACGAGCCCGCGCATTCCGGTTTCGACAAGAAAAATCTCGGCGGCCCGCAATTGGCGGCGGCCCAAATATCCCGCCGCTACGAACAACGGCGTCGGAACTCCCGATGACAAGCCGACCAAGGCAACCCCGCCGCGGATCCGCAGATAAGGGAAACCTTCGCCGGCGCTCGCATCCCCTGTGGTCCACGGCGCGAAGGCGCGGGCGAGATAAGGCAACGAGCCGCGCACATAGGCGTCGTGATTGCCGGGCACGAAACTCACGTCCTCGGGCGAGCCCAAAGTTTCGATCCAGTTCCGGGCGAGCTGGAATTCAGCCGGCAGACCGAGGTTCGCGACGTCGCCGGTCATCGCGACGTGGCTTGGATGATGCGCCTTCATATCGGTAACGATTTGCTCGAGCACCGCCATGCCATGGATGCGCGAGCGGGAGCGCGTCCAGTTCAAATAGCCGGTGGCACGTTTGCCGATAAGCTCGCGCCGGCGCGGCCTCGGCAAGGGTCCAACATGCGGATCGGACAGATGGGCAAGAAGAAATTTCACGCAGGCCGTCCGCTTGGCGTGGCGCGTCAAGCGGCACCAATGGGCAATAAGTGACAATCACTGTCGCCCCCATAATGGCGCCACCCCAAGCGATTTGCAACACGGCTGAACCAACGGCGCCGCCCTGGAAGCGATCGGTCGACGACGGCGCCGGCTTGCGTGGTCCGGGGGATGCAGCCTTGAGCGATTGCCGGTAAACATGAATTGAGTGGCGCCAAACGTCCCTTCCTCTAAGTTCGGTCAACCTTGCTCGATCCTGGTTGCCTGCGCGCGGACGGCGATGGTTATGGTGGCTTGCTGCAATCTTGGAGCCGAGCCGTTCGCTGCCGGCTCGATCAATTATGTCGTCGAGCTTTTCACGAGCCAAGGGTGTGCCTACTGTCCACGCGCCGACCAATGGCTCGCGGCGATCGCGCGTGCTCCCGATGGCGTGGCGGTTTCCTTTCCGGTCGATTATTGGGACTATATCGGCTGGCGGGATACGCTCGCGTCCTATGCGGCGGCGCGAGGCGAATGTCTATACCCCAGGTTATTGTGAATGGGCTGACCGGCGCGGCCGGCAGCGACCGGGCCGAAATCGCACAAGTGATTAAGACCAAGGGAGTCGATGGCGCGCTGACCGTGCCGATGCGTCTATCCGAGGCTGGCGGCCATTATATGGCCGAGGTCGCTGGCGGGAGCGGTGCCCGGCGGGAGTTTTTGCGCTGCGGGTTGCGCGCTAGCACGGTGATCCAGCGCGGCGAGAACTCTGGCCGCGTCGTAACCTATACGAATGTCAACGCGAAGGCTTTGTCGTGCTACCCCAAAAAGGCACGCCAGAGCGGCCGGGCGCCATACTTGCCCGCGCGAAAACCAAAGGACTGTGAAGTAAACGGTCCCTGTGCGCCGCCTCGAACCGGGGCCCCGCTCCAAGTTTCGGGCGATCGGCAGCTACGATGCCTTTCGCCTGCCGCGCTCACGGCATATAGAGGAGGCGACGCCGCACCCTCTTCGCGCAACGCGGCCAGGAGTATCGCCAGCCATGTCTCGCCCAAATTTTCGCGGTTTCGCCGCCGTTCAAACCCTCGCCTTCGCCGCCGCGCTGGCCTGTACCGGCCCCGCCTCCTCCAAGGCCAAACAGACAAAGCCAGCGGCGAAAGCCGAACAATCCGGCACCGCGGGCGCGGACACGGTAACGACTGGGAAGCCGTCGCAACTGGCGAGCTACGGCGACTGGGGGGTGTTTCTTGCGCAGGGAGAAAAGTCCAAAACCTGCTACGCGCTGGCGACGCCCAAGGTCAGGTCTCCCCCCGGATTGAAACGCGACCCCGCCTATGTCTTCATCGCCAACCGGCCAGCAGAGAATGTGCGCGAGGAGGTCTCGATCGTCATGGGGTTTCCAATCAAAGAAGGCAGCGGCCGCGCGGAAATCGCCGGGTCCGGCTTCGCTCTCATTGCCAAGGGCGCCAACGCCTGGATCAAGAACCAGGCCGAGGAAGCCAAATTCGTCGATGCCTTGAAAAAGGGCTCGAAACTCATCGTCAAGGCGTCCTCGCTGAGAGGCCACGTAACGACCGACAGCTATTCTCTCGCCGGCCTGGCGCAAGCTCTCGAAAGAGTTGCGAAGGAATGCCCTTGAACTGGTCCAAAACTCGCAAGCGCGCTCGCGAGTTGCCTCCGGGAGGAAACCCATGTCCGGCAAAATCTATCCAGTCGCTCCCGGCTGGATGAAACGCGCCCACATCGACAATGCGAACTACCTGGAACTCTATGCTTGGTCGATCGCCGATCCCGATTCATTCTGGGCCGAGCAGGCGCGCCGCATCGACTGGATCAGACCCTTCACAAAAGTTAAAAACACGTCCTTCGGACCGGACTCCGTCTCGATTAAATGGTTCGAGGACGGAACCATTAATGCCGCGCAAAATTGTATCGACCGGCATCTGCCCCGGCTCGCCAACCGCACCGCTATCATCTGGGAAGGCGACGACCCGAAGAACTCCAAGCATATCACCTATCAGGACCTGCACGACGAGGTTTGCCGTCTCGCCAATGTCCTCAAGGCACATGGCGTCAAAAAGGGCGACACGGTCACGATCTATCTGCCGATGATCCCCGAGGCCGTGTATGCGATGCTCGCTTGCGCGCGGATTGGCGCGATCCATTCGGTCGTTTTCGGCGGTTTCTCCGCCGAGTCGCTCGCCGGGCGTATCGAGGACTGCCGCTCGAAACTTCTCATCACCGCCGATGAAGGGTGGCGCGGTGGCCGAAAGACGGAGCTTAAGGCGCACGCCGACATGGCCGCCGCGAAAACCGGCGGAATCATCAAGACCATTCTCGTCCTTAAGCTCTCCGGCGGCGCCGTCGCATGGGCCGATGGCCGCGACGTCTGGTACCATGAAGCCACGGCCCAAGCCGCGGCGGAGTGCCCTTGCACCGAGATGAATGGGGAAGACCCTCTGTTCATCCTCTATACCTCGGGCTCGACCGGGGCGCCGAAGGGCGTGGTGCATACATCGGCGGGCTATCTCGTCTACGCCGCGATGACCCATCAATATGTCTTCGATTACCACGACGGCGATATTTTTTGGTGCACCGCCGACGTCGGATGGGTGACGGGGCATAGCTATATCGTTTACGGGCCGCTCGCCAACGGCGCCACGACGGTGATGTTCGAAGGCATCCCAACCTACCCAAGCGTGTCGCGGTTTTGGGAGGTTGTCGACAAGCATCGGGTCAATATTTTCTATACCGCGCCGACCGCGATCCGTGCACTTATCCGCGCTGGCGACGCGCCGGTCAAGGCAACGAGCCGCGCCTCGTTGCGGCTTCTAGGCACGGTCGGCGAGCCGATCAATCCGGAAGCCTGGGAATGGTTTTACCATGTCGTGGGCGACGCGCGCTGCCCGATCGTCGACACCTGGTGGCAAACCGAAACCGGCGGCATCCTCATTTCGCCGCTGCCCGGCGCGACGGAGTTGAAGCCCGGCTCGGTGGCGCGGCCGTTTTTCGGAATCCGGCCGGAGGTGGTTAATACCGCCGGAACCATCCTCGAAGGCCCCTGCTCGGGCAATCTGGTTCTGGCCGATTCCTGGCCAGGCCAGATGCGCACGGTTTATGGCGACCACGAGCGCTTCGTGCGGACCTATTTTTCGCCCTATCCCGGCAAGTACTTCACCGGCGACGGCTGCCGCCGCGACGCCGACGGCGATTACTGGATCACAGGGCGGGTCGACGATGTCCTAAACGTCTCCGGCCACCGGCTCGGCACCGCCGAGGTGGAGAGTTCCCTCGTCGCGCATGCAAAGGTCGCGGAAGCCGCCGTCGTCGGCTATCCGCACGCCATCAAGGGCCAGGGCATCTATGCTTTTGTTACACTGATGATCGGCGTCGAGCAGAGCGAGGAACTCCGCGCCGATCTCGTCGCCTGGGTGCGCAAGGATATCGGGGCGATCGCCAGCCCGGATATCGTTCAATTCGCGCCCGGACTGCCAAAAACCCGTTCGGGCAAAATCATGCGCCGCATCCTGCGCAAGATCGCCGCAAAGGAATTTCACGACCTCGGCGACATCTCGACCCTGGCCGATCCGGCGGTTATCGAAGCTTTGATCCGCAACCGGGGCGATTGAACAGCCGGTAAGTACGGAACCACAATTTAACCACTGCTGGAGATTCTCCCATCGATCGAACGTAACCTTAGATATTGTTGAACCAACGCTTGGCTTAACTGAGCTCATACGGGTTCCTTCAGTATTCGATCGGCAAATCGATGGATGAGCAGCGCATAAGCCTTGGCCGCATTGTTGGGAAAATCCGGGTTGGCACCGCCTTTTTCGCGGGCTTGGCAGTTTGGGCGGCGGCAGGAGAGGGGAGCGCGCGCGAATTTGTCACGTTTTCGCCCAGTTATCCCGTCGGAACGATCATTATCAACCAAAGCGAGCGGAAGCTCTATTTCACCACGGGCGCCGGGACCGCCGTTCGCTATCCGATCGCGATTGGCCGAGCGGGCAAGGCTTGGCAAGGCGAAACCTTCGTGCAAGGCAAATTCGTCTCGCCCGCCTGGTCGGCGCCCCGCGTCGTGCTGCTAGACCACCCCAAGCTTTCGAGGGTTATCCCCGGCGGCTCATCCCGCAACCCGATGGGAGCTGCGGCAATCACCCTGAACCTCTCCGAAGTTGCAATCCACGGCACGTCCGCGAGCATGCGCAGATCCGTCGGCACGGCCGCTTCCTATGGTTGCATCCGAATGTATAATGAGGACGTCGTGGACCTTTATCATCGCGTCGACGTAGGGACACCCGTGGTGGCGATTCCATGAGACCGCTTTATTTCGATCGCGGATTGGTCTAACCAATTCTTCCGGCCCGGATATTTTGCGCCCGCGCTGGGCCTCCGGCGGACGCGTTGTTCAATGGGCTGCTTGGCGGGATTGATGGCTAGTTGGGTTCGGCGTAGAGTTGCTCGCGTGTGGTCTATTGGTCGCGATAGCCCACCCGCATCGCCGGCGCGCCCGATGCGGGTGCCCATTGGTCATTTGCAGGAGTAATCAGTGGAAACAAAGGCCCTCGATCATGCCGAGCTCGGCAACCAGATCATCGACGTGATCGTCAACGAAGGAATGGTTGACCGCGAGAAAGCGACCTTGGATGCGACGATTGAAAGCCTCGATCTGAAATCGATCGACATCGTGATGATTTTGACCGCCATCGAGGACAAGTTTGACGTTTATATTCCAATGGACGACCCATTCCACGAGGCAAGGAACATCGGCGATTTAGTGGACGCCATCGCTGCTTATATCGGCAAAGAAAAAAGCTGAATGGCCGACATGCGGCGAGTTGTCGTCACCGGCATGGGAGCTGTCTCCGCCGCGGGCATTGGCGCACCAGCTCTCTGGCAGGCCGCGCGCGATGGACGTTCGTGTGTCGGCGAAGCATGCTTCGCCCGTCCCTATCGCGGCCGCATCAGGATTGCCGCCCAGGTCCAGGATTTTGATCCGGCATCGTATTTCACCGCAATCGAATTGCCGTTCTGCGATCCGGTCACACAGTATTTGATGGTGGCCGCCGACGAGGCCGTCGCCGAGGCCGGGCTTGCCTTTGCAAAGCCAATGGGTCCGCGCACCGCCACCATCATCGGAACCGGCGTTGGCGGCATGCATACCATGGAAAACTCTCTATATCTGACGCTGGTGGAGCAGGGCCGCCCGGATCCGTTGGCTATTCCGCGTCATATCGCCAGCGCCGGTCCGTCCCAGGCGAGCATCCGCTATGGATCGACCGGGCCATGTTTCGCGGTGGCGAGCGCCTGTTCCTCGGCGACCCAGGCCATCGGAATGGGCGCGCATCTCATTCGCTCCGGGCTCGTCGATCGCGCCATCGTCGGCGGAACCGAGGACTGCATTACCAATAGCACGATGCTGGCTTGGGAAGCGCTGCGGGTGCTCACACCGGACGCCTGCCGGCCTTTTTCCAAGGGCCGCAACGGCATGGTCATTGGCGCGGGTGCCGCGGTGTTCATTCTCGAAGAAGCGGAGCTGGCCCGCGCCCGCGGCGCCGAAGCGCTCGCCGAAATCGCCGGCTACGGGACCTCGGCCGACGCCAAGGATCCCGTACGTCCTGATGCGCGAGGAGCGGCCGCATGTATGCATAATGCCTTGGCCGACGCCGCCGTGGAAGGCGCGGCGATCGATTACGTCAATGCGCACGGGACCGGGACGACCGCCAACGACGCCACGGAAGCGGAGGCGCTGAGGCTTGTCTTCGGCAATCGGCTTTCGATTCTCCCGGTTTCCTCCACGAAACCCATCCATGGGCATGCCCTGGGCGCCGCCGGCGCGCTCGAACTTGTCGTAACGATCGGAGCGGTTCGCGAGAATGTTGCGCCGCCAACCATCAACTGGCGCGAGGCCGATTCCAAATGCCCCGTCGATGCCGTTCCAAATGAAGCGCGTCCCATGCCGATCCTTACCGCGCTGACCAATTCCTTCGCTTTTGGCGGCATCAACGCCAGTCTCGTCGTTCGGCGCGCGGCATGAAGGCCGCGCCTGATTCTCATAGCGCCGCCTTGGCGCCGGAGCCAAGCGCGGATGCATCGGTTCATCTTCCCCCAATCCGGGTCCGGACCGGAGCAGGCGAGGTTGCGGGATTTTTGCGCGAGACAGGAGGTGCCCGGACTTCGGGCTTTGTCCCTCTCACCTTTCCGTTCCGATGGCTGGCGCTTCCGGCCATCCGCGGGCTGATCTTGCAATTGGTCGGCGGCCGGGGTTTTCTGCCGTTTCAAGAAGCGCAGAGCTTTGTCTACGAACGTGAGCTGCTAATCGAAACCGATTACATCCTCGCTGTCGAGGCACGCCGCACCGCAAAGCCGCCGCGCTTGACTTTGAAAATGGCCGTTTCGACCAGTCAAGGGGAGATTTGCGCGCATGTCGAAACCGTGCTGCGCATCGTGCCGCTTAGGCAGCCGGCATCATGATCCAAGCCACAGTGGAGCCGACGCCGACGGATTGGCCAAAGGCCGGAGACGAAATCCGCGCGCAAGACTTCGGGCCGTTTGCGCGGGAAGCGCTCGCGCGTTATGCAGCCGTTTCCGGCGACGACAATCCTCTGCATCTCGACCCGACTGCCGCTAGGGCGGCCGGGCTCGCCGGGCCGCCGGTCCATGGCATGCTGATGCTCTCCTGTTTCGAACCTTTGATCATGCGGTGGCGGCGCGATCTTTTCATCGCGCGGCTATCGGGCAGGTTTCTGCGGCCGGTGCTGGCCGGCGAAGGCATCCGCGTGTCCGGCCGGGTCATGCGCAGGCGGGACGTTCAAAGACCAGAACTCATCCTACGGCTGATCGCGCGCGCGCAAAATAACGATCTCGCGATTTTGGGGGAAGCGACGGTATTATACAAAATTCCCGGTCCGCTGAGCTGAGATGCGGCCGAAAACCATCCTCATTACTGGCGCTTCGAGCGGTATTGGCCGCGCGCTCGCCTTCGTTTACGCGCGCGATGGGGTATCTTTGTCTCTTGTCGGGCGCAACGGCGAACGGCTGGAGGACACCGCTGCCGCCGCCCGCGTGCAAGGCGCCGAAGTCAGCATCGGCCAATTGGATGTGCGCGATCAAGGCGCGATGACGCATTGGATCGAAGCCGCCGACCTGCGCCGGCCGTTCGATCTCGTCATCGCCAACGCGGGCATCACGACCGGCTTGGCGCCGGAAGACATCGCCGAGGACCCGCACGCGGTTCGCGCCATTATCGGGACCAATCTTATCGGCGTCTTGAACACGGTCGAACCGTTGATCGCGCCGATGTGCGCGCGCGGGGCCGGTCAAATTGCGTTTGTTGGCTCGATCGCTGGCTTACGCGGCTTGCCCTACGCGCCTTCCTATTGCGCGACCAAGGCGGCGGTCCATGCTTATAGCGAATCCTTGCGCGGCCGCATCGAGGCTCGAGGCGTCCGCGTCTGTCTTGTCATCCCCGGCTTTGTGAAGACCCCGTTGAACGACAGTATCGACGCCGTGAAGCCGCTCGAAATGACCGGCACTGACGCCGCCATCCTCATTCAACGCGGTCTCGAACGGGGCAGGGCGATTATTGCTTTTCCAAGATCCCTGTATCTTTTGGCGCGCCTCGCCCGCATCCTGCCGGCTCGGCTCGTGGATAAAGTCATGGCGCGTCTTCAGGTTAACGTTCCGGAAACTCAAGAGCGTATTCGTTAACGATTTCCTGCCCCGCCGTCGAAAGCTCCTCCGCGCAATCTTAAAGGGCGATGTCCCGCTTGACGCTGAAAAGCGCGAAGCGGGCGGCGGACCTGCAAAACTGTTTAGGCCCACGCCTTGCGGCGGACGTTTAGCGCGGCGGTGACGGCGTTGTCGCTAACCCATGCGGGCGAGGCTCTCGGCCCCAGCCAACCGGCGGTGAGCCGCCTAGTAGCCTAGCGAGCGCTCTCGAACACCATTTGAAAGTTCCATTGTTTCATCGCCATGCGCGCGGCCTCCTCCTTGCCAGCTAGGCGAACTCATCCTGCGCGCAGCGCGCGAGGTCAGGATAATACCAGCACAGCTAGTGGCTTAAAGCTTGGACTTAAATCGTCCCTGGCGTCGTGTTGATCACTCCTGGGAAGCTCGGAGATACCGCGTGAAAATCAAAGGTGTTGCCGGGCCCTGGACTCAGAAAGCCAGCGTTCTTGACCGCGGCTGGCACATCAGTGAAATGTTCCAGCACCACAGGCGCGAATCCCCAGTTGGGAATGGGATCTTTTCCCATGATCACGCGGCCCATCACGCGGTGACCGCCTTCGACCTGCATGAGCTGTCCGCCGAATTCAGCCAGGCGCGGGCGCCCCATAGACGCTGTATCCTTGATCCATGCGAGCAACGCTCCACTTGTCAGCTCCTCGGCCAGCTGCTGGGTTTGCAGGAAGAGTGAACGATCCTCGAAGGTTTCATGACCGTGGGGCATGCTAAACTGACTCGTGGCTGGCACTCCCCCTTGAGCGAGGGCAAAGTTCAGGTGGAGTTGCTCTTCGGCCCGGATAGCTTTCAGAGCGTTGAGCTCGTCTCCGTACAGCCCCAACTGTACATGGTTCTTGATAGCATTGCTATAGAAGGTGACGAATAACTCTTCGCCGGTAGCCAGGATACTGAAGAACTCGATCAGCGTCTTGCCAGGGGAGTTGGCCTCCGCATGCAATTCCAGCGCCGTCAGCGCGCTCGCGGCCGCCAGCGCACTCGCGCCAGTTGCTCCTGTCATTGCTCCGCGCAGCAGCCAGCGGCGCGATAAAGGCTGTGAGAACGAGGTCATCAGATCAGTCGTTGCGGCCAGCGCCCTCGCTCGGGACTTCCCCTACGGCCGGGCGAACTTCTGAATTGACTTGCCTGACCATTTGCTGATCCTCTGCTGTCGCGCTGGAGACGTTTTCGCTCTTCCGTTGATCCATGCGCTAAGCCAGCATATAAAAAAAGATCGGCTTGTAAATTCCTGCGGCAAAGATTCATAGGAGTTAGGCGTCGCATGCGTATGTTCAGCGCCCAAGTATCTTACAAGCGAAAGCCCGCGCCATAGTCAAAGGATGATTAATCCCAGTTAACAACCGGCCAAGGACACTGGTGGGTTCCCGGAACACGCCAAGCTGCGTGAATATTGTTGCACGATCATAATAGATCTTCTCGCCCAAAAGCCTATCCTCCTGATCGAAAGTGAAGATAACACACAGGGGAAACCTAAATGACATCCCGGTGCCAGGCAAGCCTCGCCAGCCGCCCGTCTGATGGCCGCTAATGGTCACCTCCAGAATTACCACTTCGTCGGTCGCGTATCGATGGCTCGCCTCGATCTGAAGATCAGGCGCGGCTGCGAGCAGCTGCTTATAGTAGAGGTGAACCTGATCACGACCAACGCGATGGTCGCCCCATGGTTCGTCATCATACCGGGCATCTGGGCCGAATGTGTTAAGGACGCCATCGAGGTTATGTAAGTTCTCCAGTCGAATGTGTTCCTCAACAAGCTGGATTCGAGCTTTCATGCGGTCATCACTTGATCTTGCGTCCATTTGGTCGGCCTCCGGTCTGTATGGTCCTATCGCTCATGATTCACGAGACTTGGTGTAAGGCGGGCTCTGGCTCCCAAATATCGACTGAGAATACCGAATTCGTGTTCCTCAATCCAACCAATCTCACACTCACATTGGAGTATGCCTTTCTTGGGTGGTATGCCTTTTTTGGAACCAAACTTATTCACGCCAGCTTCATCTTCATTGATTTAAGTGAACGCGACCAGCGGTTGACGCCGCGGCGGTTTTACGGCCACTCTTGCCAGGGTGAGCCGGTTCCGCCCGGCCTTGCCAGAAAGGAACCGTCATGACCAACCCCAGAAAGACTATCCTTGCTCTTGGCCTATGTGCGGCCGTCGCTTTCGCAATGCCCTGTTTCGCGCAAGCGGTTCAGCCCGCTGTCCCGGGTAAGGCCAGTCCGGCACCAACAAGCAGGACGAACAAGCCTAAGCCAGCGGAGAATCCCGCCGCGACGCAGCTCATCGATATCAATACGGCAAGCGAGCAAGAGCTGAGAGCCTTGAAAGGTATCGGCGATGCCCGCGCCGCGAACATCATCAAGAACCGGCCCTACAAGGGCAAGGACGAGCTGGTGCAAAAGAAAATAATTCCATCCGCCGTCTACGCCGGGATAAAAGATAAGATCATCGCCAAGCAGCAATAGACCAGTCGCGAGATGCGTGTTCCGCGCCGGATTATATTTGGCGCGGTTTTTGATCGGCCCGCACATGCGATGGCGTTTTGGCGACCGGCATCTTTACGCAAGGACAATCCATGTTTCCCAAGCCCGTGGCGCGATTAGAGATCAATACATACGCCTATGAAAGCTCCCCGATGGTAAAGCCGACCGGCTTTCGCGAATATGATGCGCGGTGGCTTTTCGAAAAGGAGATCAATCCGATGGGGGTGCAGGCCTTAGGGCTAGGCCTTGGCACTCTCATCCATGACATGGGCGTTGCGCCCGACGTCGTGACCGGCCATGATTTTCGCGCCTATTCGGCTTCAATCAAACATGCGCTGGCGGTCGGCCTCATGGCCGCGGGCATAAGGGTTCACGATGTAGGCCTTGCGCTTTCGCCGATGGCCTATTTCGCGCAATTCGAACTTGATGTCGCGGCGGTCGCCATGGTGACCGCCTCGCATAACGACAACGGCTGGACCGGCGTGAAAATAGGCACGCAACGGCCGGTGACTTTCGGTCCCGACGAGATGGATCACTTGAAGGAGATCGTTCTACAAGGAAAATTCCGCTACGCGAATGGCGGCTCCTATCGTTTCGTCGAGGATTTTCCGGCCCGCTATATTGCCGACTTGACCAACCGGCCGAAAATCGCGCGCAAGCCCAAGGTTGTCGTGGCCTGCGGCAATGGCACCGCCGGGGCCTTCGCTCCAAAGGTATTGGAGATGCTCGGCTGCGAGGTGGTCCCGCTTGATACCGAGCCCGATTTCACCTTTCCGCACTATAATCCGAACCCCGAGAATCTCCAGATGCTGCATGCGATGGCCGCCAAGGTGCTGGAGGCCGGCGCCGATGTCGCCCTTGGTTTCGACGGCGACGGCGACCGTTGCGGCGTCGTCGATAATCGCGGCGAGGAAATTTTCGCCGATAAAATTGGCGTTATGCTCGCGCGGGATCTCTCAAAACTCCACCCCGGATCCACTTTTGTCGTCGATGTGAAATCGACCGGCCTTTTCGCGACCGATCCGCAACTTCTCGCGCAGGGGGTCAAGGCGGATTACTGGAAGACCGGGCATTCCCATATTAAACGACGGGTGACCGATCTCAAGGCGCTCGCGGGCTTCGAAAAATCCGGGCATTTCTTTTTCAATGCGCCGGTCGGGCGCGGCTACGACGATGGCATTCTCGCCGCCATCCAAGTCGTCGAAATGCTCGACCGCAACCCGGGAAAATCGATGGCCGAGCTTTACGGGGAATTGCCCAAGACCTGGGGTTCGCCGACCATGGCGCCGCATTGCGACGACGAGAAAAAATACGGCGTTGCCGAAAAGGTAACCGAACGTCTCAAGGCGATGCAGGCCAAGGGCGAATTTTTTACGGGCCAAAAAATTCGCGACCTCGTGACCGTCAACGGCGTGCGCGTCACCGTCGCGGATGGCACATGGGGACTCGTACGCGCGTCCTCGAACAAGCCGGAACTCGTGGTTGTTATCGAGAGCCCCGTCTCGGAGGCGAGAATGCGCGAAATGTTCGCGGCGGTCGATGCAATCCTGCGTGAGAATCCGGCAGTTGGCGCTTATAACCAGACGATTTAAGGGCGCGTAAGTAGAGCCGTTCCGCTTGTGGGCAAAGCATTCCCGCTCCCGTGATCGATAAACTCCGCAAATCTCGTGCAAAAGTTCAGCCCCGATCAGCCGCGCGCGAGGCCGGAAGCGGCAGGAAGCGTACGCTGGACATCGGGCGGAGCATATAGCGCGAATATCTCGCGGCCAAAGCATCAAATCATCATCCTCTCTTCCTTCCTCGGCAATGCGCCGTCAACCTTGTGTTTTTCTCAATTGCCCGGCGGCGACGCCGCGGCGCTGAAGGCCGCTCGTGGGCTATTACTGGTCGCCGCGCGCGGCGCAATCGGCCGCCGCGACAAATGCGCAAATCCGGGTAATCGTTTCCTCGTCAAGCAGAAGCGGCGCATGGCCTTGACCTTTGGCGATAAGGATCTCCGCGCCCGGGTGCCTGCTGGCCATTTCCCGAAGCGTTTCGGCCGAGAGAAGATCTGAATTCGCGCCTCTGATGATGAGCAAAGGGACGTCGCGTAAACCATCGAACAGCGGCCAGAGCGTGGGAAGCGGCTGTTCGAGGTCGAGGCTTTCGAGCGGCTTCATCAGGTTGCGATCGTATCGCTGGCAAAAGCGTCCCACCGCATCGGTAAAGGTTATTCTGGCGTAAGCTTCCCAATCGGCCTCGCTTAAACCGTCGAAACGCTCGCTCATCGTTTCCTTGAGGAGACCGACGGCATCCTGCAGCGAACGCGGCTGCGGCAGCATGCCGACGCAGCCACGGATCCGGGCCATTCCGCGCGGCTCCAGAACGGGGCCAATGTCGTTCAAGACGGCACCGCGAATGACCGCTGGGCGCGTCGCGGAAAGCAGCATCGTGTGCAATCCGCCGCGCGAGGTGCCGATAAAGATCGCGGCATTGATCTCCGTGGCGGCGAGAACCGACAGCACATCGGCGTTTTCGATTTCGAGACTGTAATTTTTCCAGTTCCGGTCATAATCGGAAAGGCCACGGCCGCGATAATCGAGGGCCAGCACCCGCCGCTTGGCTCCTTTCAGACCGGCGGCAAGGGCGCTCGCCAAGCGGGCGAAATCCGCCGAATTGCGCGTGAGTCCACCCAAGCAGATGACGGGGACGCCGGGATCGAGCGCTGAGCCGTATTCGCGAACGTGAAGTTTCAACCCGTCCGGCGCGGAATAAAAGCGGCTTTGGAAAGAAAGCTCCGCTATAGCCATGCACTCACCGCTGCCGTGCCGGCGCAGTTGAAAATGGTTTATTAATCAACCGGACGAACAATAGGAACTTATGCCAAATCCTATTGTTACCAAGGCATGAAAGCAAAACCCGCAAAGCCGCGCTGTGTCGTCCTGATCGTCGAGGACGAGCCGTTGGTGCGTCTGACGGGTGCGGACCTTCTCGCCGAGGCTGGCTTCGAGGTTTTGGAGGCGGGCAATGCCGATCAAGCGTTGCGGATTCTTAAGTCGACCCAAGACGTGCGGGTCGTATTCTCGGATGTCGAAATGCCTGGCTCGCTCGACGGCCTGGGTCTCGCGCACAATATTCGCCGGCGCTGGCCAGGCATCGAAATCGTTCTCACCTCCGGCCATCACATCAGCGAGGAGACGATTCCGCGCGAAGGCAGGTTCGTGGCAAAACCTTACGACGGCCAGGTCTTGGTGCGTCAAGTCGAAGAAATGATGAGCCAATAGACGATGCTGCGCAAATCAGCTCGCGGAAGCCGCTCCGGCGGTCCGCGGATGAAGGCCGAGACCAGCGCTTTACGCCGCGCGCGATAGCGAGCTCATATCGATCGAAAAGCGGTACTTCACGTCGCTGCGCAGCATCCGCTCATAGGCTTCGTTGATCTTTTGAATGGGAATGATTTCCACGTCCGCGATAATCCGATGCTCGGCGCAAAAATCGAGCATCTCCTGCGTCTCGGCTATGCCGCCGATCAACGAGCCGGCGAAATTGCGGCGTTTAAAGATGAGGCTGAAGATTTCGACCGCCATCGGCTTTTCGGGGGCGCCGACCTGGGTTAGCGTCCCGTCCCGCTTCAAAAGGTCGAGATAACGGCTGACCTCATGCGATCCCGCGACGGTGTCCAGAATAAAGTCGAAGCTGTTCGCGTGCGCGGCCATTTCGTCGGGATTTTTTGAGATTACGACCTGGTCGGCGCCGAGCCTTTTGGCATCGATGACTTTGCGTGGAGACGTGGTGAACAAAACCGTATGGGCGCCAAAGGCGTGGGAGAATTTTATGCCCATGTGGCCGAGCCCGCCAAGCCCCGCGATACCGACCTTTTGGCCCGGTCCGACCCGCCAATGGCGCAACGGTGAATAGGTGGTGATCCCGGCGCAGAGCAGAGGCGCGACGCCGGCCAAATCGAGCTTGTCGGAAATCCGCAGGACGAAAGCTTCGTCAACGACGATGGCGTTGGAATAGCCGCCGAAGGTCGGGCCGCCGATCACTTTGTCGACGCCGTTGTAAGTTGGGTTGAAACCCCGTTCGCAAAATTGTTCCAGGCCCTCGCGGCAGGAACGGCAAGTGCGGCAGGAATCGACCATGCAGCCGACGGCGGCTAGGTCGCCGGTCTTGAAAAGGGTCGCTTCGGAGCCGGTGTTGGTTACCCGGCCGACAATTTCATGCCCCGGAAGGCAAGGGTAGACCGTGTTATGCCATTCGTCGCGTGCCTGATGAAGGTCTGAATGGCAAACGCCGCAATAGAGAATTTCGATGTTGACGTCGCTCGGCCCGAGATCGCGGCGGTTGAATGAGAAAGGCGCGAGCGCCTCGTTCGCGTTCTGGGCGGCAAAGCCTACAACGATCGCATTGCACGATGGCTATGCAGGAACGAGAGCCGCACGTGAGAAGGGATGTGTGGCAGTCCCACGCGTCGGCTGGCCTTGTCCAGAAGGCGATCGAGCACGCCTCACGAGAAGGCCCATGCGAGCTCCGCCCTGCAGGGCAAGATCGACGAGGGCGGGATCGCGTGTGGTGGCGGCCACGGGCATCTAACCTCGCGGAACTAATCGGGACAAGGCATCACGATCTCGATATTGTAAGCCACTTAGACCGGAGCGTCACGCAGTTTCCGCAAAACGCAGAAGCCGAAGCAAGCATCGCTCACAGAGCTCCATTGGTGCTGACGCTCGGGTTCGCGGTGGTGGTCGACGGCGAATATGCTCCGTGATGCCGTTTGCACCGACGGCAGAAATTAGAGGCCGCATTCTATTCATGCACCAAGCGGCAAGAGATGAAACCGTGGATGCATGCCTCGGTGTCGTGTACCGTCCGATTCCGCTACGGACCTAACCGCTGCCGACGCTAATATCTAAACGTTAAGTTAATGAACGATAACATAGTGTTCATCGGGAGGAAACCAATGACAGCAATTCGTCGCCGCGAAATGTTAGGGGTCATGCTGGGCGGTGCCATAGTCGCCACCGCCGGATTTGCCTTGATGGCGGTCCCAGCCAAATCCGCGCCACTTACGATGAGCAAGAGTCGTCCTGCTACGACAGACAACTTCGTCGAGGAGGCGGTAGTCGTTGTACGCCGCCGCCGCCGGTGGGGCCGCCGCCGAAGGGTGAGGGTGTGCTGGTGGCATCGGGGACGTCGCGTTTGTCGCTGGCGCTGGATCTGAAGGCTCGGCCGGTGGGGGACGAATAGGTCGTCCTCCAGTCTGTTCGTGGAAGTTGGTGACTTTGCTACTGGGGGAGAATCAATGTCCGCTGCCGCCGAGCCGGTCCATAAGGGCTAGCAGCAAGCCGGAGACGACGAACGCGAGGAGGATGCCGACACTCCAGCCCAGCTCGCGGTTGTCGATCTCGGCCACATGCATGAAGTCCTCAAGCGTATGAATCGCCGCAATGGCGATGATCGACGTCACCAGCTTCAGTTTCAAGGCGCCGAAGCCGACCTTGCCCATCCAGTCGGGCCGGTTCCCCTTCGTGACCTCCCCGAAACGCGAGACAAAGTTCTCGTAGCCGGCGAACATCACCATCACAACCAAATTGCCCATCAGCGATAGATCGACCAACGACAGAATGCCCGTGATCAGCTTATGGACATCTTCGGTGCCTGTGTGGCGTGCCAGCTCCACAGTCTCCTGCACGAACTTGCCGAGAAGTAAAAGCAGACTTACGGCCAGCCCCAGATACATCGGTCTAGCAGCCAGCGGCTGGCGAAGATCCCACGCTCGATCGCGCTCGCCAGCTTTGAATGGCCGCCGTGGGTCTCTCCGTCCGGCGACGGAGGCGGGTCGGTCGGGCTGGTCATCGACTTTCTCCAGGGGCGCGAGGCGGAGGCCGGGAAATTGGCGAGACACAGGTTAACCGGCAAATTGGAACGGCGGAGCAACGCCGCCATAAGGGACAATCATACCCGAGCGGCTCCGCACCGTCACCCGCCAGAGAGTCATCAAACACGAACAGCTTTCTGCCGATACAGCGGCGGCAGCGGTGCAACTTCCAGCCTTATACGACCCAAGTGAACCTGTTCGAAATGCCCAGCGCCTTTGCGCCGTTTCGTCGGACAGTGCCAGCAATGCGATTGACGACTGCGTCCTTGTCGCACACGATTTCCGGACGTACATTATTTTTTTGCTTGGTATACCGGCTCCGTATTGCCGTTTAGATTCCGGCGCCTGAAGGCTACGGGCGGCGCCGGCGATGTCGTGCGTCATTCCACGATTTAAAGTAGATCAGTGTGATCTCCGCGTACGCCACGCGGCGCGGCGCTTCCGACGCCCTTGCGCCATCTGGCGCCGATAATGTTGACGCGCGCCCCCACCTCGATGGAGAGGGGGCCCCCAGGTAGGGCTGGGACTCGGCGTTTGTTCGGCTTCGACCTCCGACGGCACGACGATGGTCGCCAAGGGTGCAGCAATAACCCCGGCGACCAAAAAACTCTTTAGTAGAGAGCCTAAAAGAGAGCGTCGAGTCATCATTTTTTTCCTCCCAATTGATTAAGGCCGCAAAATAGATTGCGACACCGTTGGCCATTCCTATCGTCCGAGACACGCCGCGTTTACCTCGGTCACGGTGACTGGAATATAGCGGGGCGTCTCCTGCTGGCAAGTAGGCAAAACTCAACAGCTTGCATTGTTCCCCTTGCATGTCATTTTCGCCGATGATAGGGCAGCCATAACGGGTTTTGATCTGACAACTCGCCGCAAGCCGATGAACAATGGAAATCACGTGCACGCACGGGCGATTAAAGGTGCACGCACGCCGGATTCGGGAGACCTTATGCGGGCCGTCGCGAGGCGCGGCATGTGCCGTGACTCAAACGGCGGGGTGATTGAGCATTGACAACGGCGCCGCTCGCCGTCACTCAAAACGATTTGCAGGAGCAATATCTTCGTCATCTTGAGGAGTTAACATCATCCCAATTCGGGCCGATTCTGGGGCAAGTGGTTTCCATGGTGCCGGGCTTAATCTTGATTGCTTCGAGGGTGTTCTTGGGGCGGATGGTCTTTGGCGATAACGGATGGACTGCTGGCGCCGACGGTTCGAACGCTGATCGTCACACCGGCGTCATACGTCGTTCAATTCCGTGGCAAAGTGCGCGATACGGGCAACGGCATGATGGTGTGAACTCGCACGTGCCTATCGCGCGTCGGACGAGGGGCATCCAGGGGCACGACGTCGCTCACACTTTGAGATAGGAAAATGAGCGGTGAGGAAGCAGTCAGGACTGGCGCCGGACGGGACCGCTTCGTTCCCGCCCTTTTCGCTGTGGTTCTTGTGTCCGCCGCTCTTTATTTTGCTCGCATCGTGTTTGAGCCGGTCGCGTTCGTGCTGTTCGCCATGGCTCTTGTCTGGCCTTTCCAGAAGGCGGTCGAGGTCAGGATGGGGAAGCCTTTTGCACTCACCCTCACCATTCTGTTGACGCTTCTTGTCATCTCAATACTGGTGTTAGCAATTGTCTGGAGTATTAGCGATATTGGTCATTGGGGCGTGGCCAATGTTGCACGGTTTCAATCTTTGTATATGCGAGCGAATCAATGGCTTAAGGGATATGAGATTTTTACACTGGACTTGTCCAAGAGCTTTGATTCGTCCTGGTTTGCTGGCATTTTTCAGGCTGTCGCGGTAAAAATCAATTATTTTATTGGCTTTGCTCTAGTAGTTTTTTTATTTCTGATGTTTGGGCTTACGGAAATGGGCGATTTCAAAATAAAAATTGAAGCGCTAGACAAGAAAATGAGTGGATGGAGCTTGTTGGAAACGAGCGATCAGATCGCCACGAAAATCCGAAAATACATGCTCATACGCACCCTGGCGAGTGCGGTGACCGGCTTGGCGGTCTTTGTCTTCACGCTTTCTGTCGGGCTCGAGCTAGCAGTTGCATGGGGCATAATATCCTTTGTGTTGAACTACATCCCGTATATTGGACCTCTTGTAGCCGTCGTCCTTCCAGTGATTTTCGCAACCGCGCAATTCGAATCATGGCAGATGGCGGCAATCATTTTCGGAAGTTTGTACCTGATCCAATTCGTGATCGGCAACTACCTGGAGCCTGTGCTCACTGGCACCGCTCTCGCAATTTCACCATTCGTGATGCTGTTCGCATTTATCTTCTGGGATTTTCTATGGGGCATGCCCGGGGCATTTATTGGCATCCCAGTGACAATCGCACTTTTCACCATCTGGGAACAAATCCCTCTACGCGTTGGATCGCGAACCTAATATCAACATCTGCCACTGCTTCCGACACTCAATTATACTAGCTGAGTCTGGGGGCGGTGCCGCTGATGTTGCGGACTGCGGCATTGAGATCGCAATTGACACCGGCGACAAGCGAACGCTAGTGTGTTGCATCTAGTTCCGCCATTTGCTAATGCTGCCGTGATTAGGTCCGCTATTTGGATGGCTCGTTACTTTGAATCGGATTGTCGATGAGCGAACCCAAATTGACGCAAGATACAGCTAATCCGGACCATTCCCGCAAAGCGAGCTTTTTGCGGCGGAAGTTGCCTTACATCGCCGTACTTACGCTGGCAATTGTCGGTGTGGCCTATACCAACATGTCGCACCAACCAATTTCTGGCTTCTGGGAGTTTTTGGCTATCGCGATCGGAGCTGTCAGCGTTGTCACGGTATGGCCTAACGTTGACGACAGGAAAGCTCGCTTTCGTTTGATGTGGACGCAAGCACTCCACTGGGCGACTATTTTGGTCGTCATGAACATCATGCTATTGACCCACGTTCAAAGGATGGTGCCTGCGCCTGCAAACACTCTGGTTCTTTTGATGTTCCTTGCACTCGGCACTTTTCTCGCCGGAGTAAATCTCCTATCCTTGGAAATCTGCTTTCTCGGCCTCGCTATGGCACTTTCGGTGCCGGCGATCGCGTGGTTCAAACAGTCCGCATTCTTTTTGCTCTTGGCCGCGGTCCTTCTCATCGGGCTTGGCATCACCTTCTGGCCAAGCCGGGGCGAAAAGTATACCGCGAACCATTAGACCAGTCTGGCGAGCAGCGAAACGGAGGTGGAAGCCGCGTGCACGGCGGCGCATATTGTTCCCGCGATCCGGCTCATGCGCAAAGGGAGATGCTCAAATGTCCGATCTGGTCGTCATTGTCTATCCGACCCAGGAAAAAGCTGAAGAGGTGCGAAAGCGCCTATTCGAACTGCAGAAGGAATATATCATAAAACTCGGGGACGCAGTCATCGCCACCAAATCCACCGATGGTCAGATCCAATTGCATCAGGTCGTCAATACAACAGCGTCCGGTGCTGTTTCGGGCAGTTTCTGGGGCTTGCTGATCGGAGTGCTTTTCCTCAATCCGATTCTCGGCGCGGCTTTGGGGGCGGCGGGAGGCGCGCTGGGAGGCGCGCTGACGGACTTCGGTATCAATGACCGGTTCATGGAGCAACTCGCCGAAAGCATCCATCCCGGTGACGCCGCCTTGTTTGTTCTCATCAGGGAAATGACGGCGGACAAGGTGATCGAGCAGATCAAGGACTATGGCGGCGTCGTGCTGAAGACGTCCCTCGCTGACGCCAAGGAACAGGCGCTACGCCACGCTCTCGCCGGCGCCGTGGAGTCCGATGCGGCCGCGCCTACGGCGGGCACCCAATCCTGACCGAGCCCGAGCGTCAAGACATCAAGGCGACGTTGTCGCGTTGATTGGCGTATCAGATGCGCTGCTGCGAATGCCCTCTTCAATTCTCTCGATCATATAGGGGAAGAAGGGGTTTGAGGACATGCGGAGCAAGGCATCCAGGCTGATGATAAGCGTGCCCCGTTCGCCACGCGGGGCAACGGCGCCGAGGTTGACGCCGAAGTTCTCGGCCGGATCTGGCTGCATTCCATAAAGCGAATCGCTTATTGGAAACGGCAGGGCGACATGCGAGAGCGAGTAGACGCCCGGCGGATAGGACAGCCCCAAGTCGCGCGATTGCTCCGCGACGGCGTCGGCCTCGGTCACCCGTTCGGCGACCTCGCTAGTGTCGAGGTTCGCATTGGCGATGATCGTCGTTCTGAACAGCCGAGGCGGCGGCAGCAGAAGACGCGCCAACGCGGTGTCCGAGTCGGTCCGCAACAGTTGGCCGAACTTGGCGGTCCGGTTCAGGTCGAACAGCACGAGTTCGCTGCCGTTCGATGGAAGTTGGGCATACAAGGCCGAGACGATTGCCCGCGTGCTGACGGTAAAGTCGATCACGGATTGAAAGGTCAGGAGCGGCGCCAGGCGATCCAAGCGTTTTTCCCGAGCAAGGCGCGTGATTTGCTGTTGCAGCGCGTCGCTCAGGAGAGAGGTTTGCCGTGCGCCGTTCACCGGAAACGAATTATATTTGAACGGATTGAACTCCGGCACCACGCCGAGCCACGCGGCCTTCGCAAAGGCCGGCAATATCGCCGGCAAGCCAGCCAATCCGGCGAAGCGCGCAAATCGCGTGATTCCGATCATCGGCGCGATGAGCACGAGACGATCCGGCCGCGTCAGACGTGGATCCTCGAGGGCGTCGAGCGCAAATTTCAACGCGAGGGCGCCGCCGTTGGAGAAGCCGATCATATGCAATGGGAGCGACGGGCCGATGCGACGTCGCGCCTCTCTGACAGCGAGCCGCGTCGCCGCCATCCAGTCTTGCCACTCGACGTCGGTCAAGGCGCCCGGAACGGTGCCGTGCGCTGGCAGCCTAATTGCGATCGAGACATAGCCGTGTTCGCGATAGCGCCGGGCGATATGGCGCAAACTATAGGGAGAATCCGTCAGCCCATGCAAGAATACCACGGCTCCGACCGGCGCTCCATCGGGCTCGAGCACATAGGAGCGATTCCAGTCTTGCGTAAAACCTTCCGGATAGACGGGACTGCCCTCGAAATAGCGATTGACCGGAATTCGCTCGTCCGCGTCGAGCTTTTGGCTGACTTCATGCAGCACATCCACGAAAAGCTTGTCTTCAGCCCTGAGATAATCGGTCCAATTAGCGCCATCGATTGCTTTGGCCTTCAACTCGTGCGGCACGAAGGTGTGCCACGGCTCAAGCGGGGCTCCGCGTTGCGAATGGTAGACGCGGGCAGCCAGCAGCGTCACGGCGACCACGGCGAGCAGCAGCGCCGTCCGCCTTATTAGCTTCATCATCCGAGCACGCACCGTCCTATCCGCCCTGAGGATCACGGTCGCCATCACCGCCGGCGCGCATTCGCCTTCGGCCTCTTGCCTCGAGCGTCATCACGATAGCAAGGCGGCATTTCGGCGCGACAGCCGCGGTCGCGACCATCCTGGCCATTGCAATAACGCCCCGCAGCAAAACAAGGCGGCTGTGCTTTCTCGATAGATGGCGGATGATGCTATGGGCCTTATCTGTTGCCGTCGCGGCCTGGCACGTTGACAGAGGCAGAGCGAATAGCTAATCGGCTCTTTGATCTTATACGATCTGATTGCGGAGGTAAGCGCTGTGGTGTGCGGGTCATTAAGTAACACCGTCCACATCATGCGGATTGCGACCGGCGAGATCGAAGACGTGATCATGGACGTCTATCTCTGATATCTTTTACCTTAATAGCCAACCTCAGCGGACCGTGCGGTATCGCGCGTTTTCATGTTTTATCGCGGAGCCGGCTCGCGCGCTTTTCGCGGTGCCAAGCTTCATAGCTTGGCCTGAGCCTTGAGAAGGGTCTCGGCCGAGGCCGGTCCGGCATCGCCGAAACGAATCCGGTAAACACTGAGATTTTCGATCACCCGCTGGACGTAGTTGCGGGTTTCAGTGAAGGGAATCCGTTCGACCCAGTCGATCGGATCGACGCCGGGTTTGCGTGGGTCGCCATGGGCGTCGATCCACTCCTTGACCCTCTTGCCGCCGGCATTATAGGCGGCGAAGGTCAGGATGTACGAGCCCTTCTGTTCGGCCATTAGCTCGCCGAGATGACGTGCCGCGAGCTGGGCATTAAATGCCGCGTCGGTCAGGAGCCGTTTCGCATCGAAGGCGATCCCCGCACGATCGGCGGTCCGTTTCGCGGTCGACAGAATCATCTGCATCAAACCTTTGGCTCCGGCCGATGAGACGGCGGATGGCTCGAAGGCGCTTTCCTGGCGCGCGACCGAATAGATGACCGCTGGCGCCGCGGAATTTTGCAAAGGCTCGAAGGCAGGCACGCCATAGTTCGGGAAGGCCAGCGCATCGATCGGCATGCCCCGCTGGCTTACGATCTTGCCGAGGTTAAGCGAAAGGTGCGCGTCGCGCTGCTTTGCAACGACGCTCGCCAGCGCCGCCACTTGAGTCTCATCGGCAAGGTGACGCGCCGCTTCGATGACGAGCGGGGCCGCCAGATCTTTTTCGCCGGCGGCATAAAGAAGTTCGATCACCTTGATCGCATCTTCGCGGTCCTCTCCCTTCGCCTCGTTGGAGATCGAGCGGATCGGCAGCGTTGTCAGCCCGAGCTTGGCGCGCGCAAGTTGCCCATAATAGGTTGTCTGATGAACCGCCGCCTGCTCATAGAACGTGCGGGCCGCTGCCTCGGAGCCGTCCGCGAAGCTTGCCTCGGCGGTGCGGCCCTGCCAATAAGCCGCTCGCGCCCGGGACATTGGTGTCTCGGCGAGCTTGGCTATGGCATCGAAATGCCCTGCCGCGCGCGCCGGGTCGTTCAGAAAGCGAAGCGCGATCCAGCCGGCCGTAAATTCGGCCTCGATCCGCATTTCGCGCGATACCGCGGAATGTTCGGCGCACAGCTTGTAGGCGGTCGCCGCGTCGTTTTGATCGAGGAGCTTGCGGGCGAGAAGCCGGCGTTCCACCCACCATTCGTCGCCGTCGACAAGACGCGCGGGATCGCGTGGGGCGGCCAGCATGATAGCGGCCGCCGCGCGGATCTCGCCGGCGTGGCGCAGTTTGTGAATCTGCGCGAAAAGAAAGGCCGGGTCGCTGCGAAGGGCCAAGGGAACCGCGGCGAGAAGCTTGTCGCTCGGTGCTTCCTTGACCACGGCGGCACGTGCCTTGGCCAGCGCCAGCACATCGGGCCCGGCCAAGGCGGCGGCGCGAAATGCCCCGGCGATCTGCTCCTTGTAGAGCAAACGATCGGCACGGAATTTGTGGTCGGCTCTGCTCAAATACGTGTTGAAATCCGTTTTCACCTTCGCTTCGAGCTGGGGGTTGAGGTCGGCTTCGCGCCACACCGCGCGCACCAGGGCGGCGGCCTCACTCGTCTTGCCGTCGTCGGTCAAAACGCGCGCAAGAGCGAGCTTGCCCGCTGGAGTCTCGGGATCCGCGCCGCTGAAAAAAGTCTTGATGAGCGCGCTGCTTTTGCGATCGCCGAGGAGGGCTTCCTCGCTGCGCTTCTTGAGCCAGTCGAGCGCGGGCCAGACCGGATGCCCCTGCATGAAGATCTGCAACCGCTCGAAGCCGGTTTCACGCGGAAAGCTCCGCAGCGCGATCCATTCAAGGGCGGTCTTGACAATCTTGTCTTTTGCGGTTGCCGCCGCGCTGTCGCCACGCGCAAGATCGCCGGCCTTATAGAATGCGATCGCCTCGGCAAGGCCGGTAAGGTCGCGTTCTTGTTGGGACATGAACTCCGGCGAGAGTACGCCGGCTTGCGGCACCGCGACAGGCTTGGCGAGATCGCCCTTGCTCGAACGAGTCCGATCGTTAGGAGACGAGGATCCCTTAGAATCGCGCTCCGGGGCGAGAGGGAGGGAAATGGGCGACGCCTCCTCGCGATGATCCGCCACGAATAGTGAGCGTTGCCCCGCGGTCCATCCCGCGGCGAGGGCACAAATCGCTACAGTGCCGATTCCCGGGATGCGCCCGAAACGCAGTTGCCTTGTGCGCATGGTTCATCCAATCTAGAAAGCGGCGCGGAAACGGACGACCCTGAACCATTCTTGCTTAACAAATGACAAACGAAGCCTCCCCCCTCCGCCGCCGCCTTGAGTGTCGGAAAACGGCCTCGGCTCAATTGGCGGTTCGGTCTCGACAAAAGAGTCCTTTTCGAGAGCGGATTTCAGAGTCTATGTCTCATGCTGCATCCGTGCTGGGTGTTATTAGCGCCACGGTTCTTATTTTCGAACAGAGCCCGCAAATTGCGGCATGACTTGGGCGGAAGGGCGGCATTGACAATGGCAAAAAAGGCGGCTTTCAAGGGTTCGATCACCGCGCTTGTCACGCCATTTCAAGACGGGCGCTTCGACGAGGATCGTTTTCGTGCCCTCGTCGATTGGCAGATCGTAAACGGCACCCATGGTCTCGTGCCGGTTGGAACGACCGGCGAAAGTCCCACCCTGTCGCACGAGGAGCACCGCAAGGTCATCGCGGCCTGCGTCGGGGAGGCCAAGGGGAGGGTTCCGGTCATCGCCGGGGCGGGCTCGAACAACACGCACGAAGCGATCGAGCTTGCGCGTTTCGCCGAAGGCGCCGGCGCCGATGGCCTTCTGATCGTCACGCCCTATTACAACAAGCCGTCGCAGGAGGGTCTTTTTCGCCATTTCAAGGCGGTCCACGATGCCGTGGGCATTCCGATCGTCATCTACAATATTCCGCCGCGTTCGGTCGTCGATATGTCGATCGATACCATGAAGCGGCTTTACGAATTGAGGAATATCGCGGGCGTCAAGGATGCGACCGGCAATCTCGCCCGCACGGCGCTCCAGCGCCATGCGCTCGGGCCGGATTTCATCCAGCTTTCGGGCGAAGACATGACGGCACTTGCGGTGATGGCGCACGGCGGCCATGGCTGCATTTCGGTCACGGCAAATGTCGCGCCCAAACAATGCGCGCAAATGCAGGAGGCGTGTCTTGGCGGCGATTTCATGGCGGCTCTAAAGCTGCAAGATCAAATGACCCCGCTGCACGCGGCCTTGTTCGTCGAACCCAGTCCGGCGGGCCCAAAATATGCGCTCTCATTGCTTGGCAAGATTCTTGGCGAAATACGGCTTCCCATGCTGCCGGCCTCGGAGACGGCGCAAGCCGCGATCAAGGCGGCGATGACCCACGCGGGGCTCATTCATGCGTGAAAAAGCGAAATCGCGTGTAGGGTGCTAAGTGACATCCAAGCCAGAGCGCCCGCGAAAAATCGCCGCGGACAACCGGCGAGCACGGTACAATTATCAAATCGGAGAGATTTTTGAAGCGGGCCTGATGCTCACCGGCACCGAGGTGAAGTCGCTGCGCGCCGGCAAGGCCACCATCGCGGAAAGCTATGCGAGTGTCGATCGCGCTGGCGAAGTTTTTCTCGTCAATGCGAATATCCCGGAATATCTGCAAGCCAACCGCTTTAACCATCAGCCGAAGCGGCTGCGCAAACTGCTTTTGAAATCCCGCGAGATCGCCAAACTCGCGCAGTGCACCGAACGCCAGGGAATGACGATCGTGCCGCTTAAAATTTATTTCAACGAAAAGGGCAGGGCGAAAATCGAAATCGCGCTCGCTCGCGGAAAACAATTGCACGATAAGCGCGAGACCGAAAAAGCGCGGGACTGGAGCCGCGAAAAGCGGCAACTCTTGCGGGAGAAGGGGTGAGGGTGGTGGTCGTTTGGCAAGAAAAAAGCCTGTTGTAAGAGCAACTCCCGGGCGCAGGCCGTCATTGCGAGGAGCGCAGCGACGAAGCAATCCAGCTCTTGTCCTCGATCATGGCTTGTTTCCCATTGTTCGCGCGGCGAGGCACAAGGCCATGAAAAACCCCGCCGTCTACATCATGGCGAACAAGCGAAACGGCACCATCTATACTGGGGTCACGTCAAATCTGTCGCGGCGGGCGTGGGAGCACCGTGAGGCGCTGGTTTCTGGCTTCACGGCGCGCTACGGCTGCAAGTTGCTGGTGTGGTTTGAATCCCACGATTCCATGCGGGACGCCATCGCGCGGGAGAAACAAATCAAGGCCGGCTCGCGCAAGAAAAAGCTGACCCTGATCGAAGCAAGCAATCCCTCGTGGTGGGATCTTTATGAAGATCTGGCGTGAGCCGCCTTCGCCGTCGTTGCGGCGGCGCCCGCCCCGTCCCGCGAGCCGAAGGCGAAGCGGGAAGCAATCCAGGGGCAACGGGCGACTGGATTGCTTCGTAGCTGCGCTCCTCGCAATGACGACCCTTCGGGCCGCCGGCGGAGGCGGTCGCAAAGCGAGTGTTGACAAGCGGGGACCCGTCTCGCCGATAATGCTCGCCGCGAGGTGAAAGTTAGAAGCTCCAAGTCGGAAACTGTCGCTTTTTGGAAAGACCGCGATGCAACCGCACCCTATGACTTCCGTGATGCAACTCATCGTCACTGTCGCCGCAGTTGCTGTCGCGGGTTGTGCTATTATCTTTACAGCCTGGACAGTGCGTGAACATCGCAATGCCGATCTCGTGAAGATTGGCGTGGGTATTTTGCGGGTTGATCCGGAAAAGGAAAAGCAGATTAGCGCGGCGCGCGAATGGGCGCTCAACCTCATCGATGCCAACGCGGTGGCGTGCAATTTTCTCCGGAGGCGCGCGCACAACTGCTTGGGCAACCTTTGAAATACGATTACTTTGGTACGTCAAGCTATGACACTTTCGTCCCAGATAAGCCCGCCCCGCGTCACCCCTCAGCTGAACCGCCGAAGTAACCACCAGTCAAATTTCAAACCGAGACCCAACGGCTTCGCCGCGTCGCCCATGTCCCACAACACCTTCGGCCATCTCTTTCGCGTGACGACCTTTGGCGAAAGCCATGGGTACGCGATCGGCTGCGTGGTCGATGGTTGCCCGCCTTTGATCCCGCTCGAAGAAGGCGACATCCAGGCTTTCCTCGATCAGCGGCGTCCTGGCACCTCGCGCTTCACGACCCAACGGCAAGAGGCCGATCAAGTCAAAATACTTTCCGGCGTTTTTCATGACCAAAAATCCAAGCGCCAGGTGACGACGGGAACACCGGTCGCGCTTTTGATCGAGAACACCGATCAGCGCTCCAAGGATTACGACGCGATCAAGGACACCTACCGGCCGGGCCACGCCGACTTTACCTATGATCTCAAATATGGAATCAGGGACCATCGGGGCGGCGGCCGTTCTTCCGCGCGGGAAACCGCCATGCGCGTGGCGGCCGGAGCGATCGCGCGAAAAATCATCGATAAGGTGAAAATACGCGGCGCCTTAGTGCAAATGGGTCCGCATAAGATCGATCGCGCCAATTGGGATTGGGACGCGTGCGCCAAGAATCCCTTTTTCTGCCCCGACGCCAAGGCGGCGGCGTTTTTCGAAACCTATCTCGATGCAATCCGCAAGGCAGGATCCTCCATCGGCGCGGTCATCGAGATCGTCGCCCAGAACATTCCGCCGGGGTGGGGGGCGCCGATCTATAGCAAGCTCGACGCGGAGTTGGCGAGCGCCCTGATGTCGATCAACGCGGTCAAGGGCGTCGAGATCGGCGACGGTTTCGCCGCCGCCGGACTTTCCGGCGAAGCCAATGCCGACGAGATCCGCCGCGGCAACGACGGCGCGCCGCTGTTTTTGTCGAACCACGCGGGCGGGATACTCGGCGGGATCTCGACCGGCCAGCCGGTCGTCGCGCGTTTCGCGGTCAAGCCTACCTCCTCGATTCTGGCACCGCGTCGGACCATCGATCGTTCCGGCGCCGAGACCGAAATCGCGACCAAGGGTCGCCACGATCCTTGCGTTGGCATCCGCGCGGTCCCGGTCGGCGAAGCGATGGTTGCCTGCGTGCTCGCCGATCAATTCTTGCGCCATCGCGCCCAAGTCGGCGGCGGCGCGAAATGGCCGTTTGCGCCATGAATGTGCGGCACGATCACCGCCCGGTATTGCAAAATATCCTCCGCGAGCTTAGGTCCGGCGCAACGAAGGAGGTTGGGGCGATGTCCCATTCGGTCACGGAGGCGATTGAGGCGATCGCGCGCGGCGAAATCGTCATCGTCACCGACGACGGCGACCGCGAAAACGAAGGCGATTTGATTTGCGCCGCATCGCTTTGCACGCCGGAAAAAATGGCCTTCATCATCCGCCATTGCAGCGGCATCGTCTGCGCGCCGGTGACCGCCGCCGATGCCAGACGATTGAACCTTCAGCCAATGGTGACCGCCAACGACGCGCCGCACGCCACCGCCTTCACCGTATCAGTCGATGTCAAGCATGGCCTGACCACCGGCATTTCCGCCGAACAGCGCAGCAATACGGTTCGCGGTCTCGCCAATGGCAATATGGGGCCGGCCGATTTTGCCCGGCCCGGCCACGTGTTTCCACTTATCGCGAGGGAGGGCGGGGTGCTGATGCGTTCGGGCCATACCGAGGCGGCGGTCGATCTTTGCCGGTTGGCTGGTTTGCCTCCTGTTGGCGTGATCTGCGAGCTCGCCAACGATGACGGCACTGTCATGGCCGGGCCGCAAATCGAGGCTTTCGCGGCAAAGCATGGTTTGAAGCGGATTTCGGTCGCCGATCTCATCGCCCATCGTCAAGCGCGCGAAAAAATCGTCGAGCGCGTCAACGCGTTTCAGGTCATGGGCACCAGCGGCCCGCTTACCGGCTATGCCTATGTCACGCCCTACGATCCGGTGCGGCATTTCGCTTTCGTCCAAGGCGACATCGGCGATGGCCGCGATATTCCGACAAGGCTGCATCGGATCGATATTATCGCCGATGTGATCGCGGGCGGCGACAGCATCCGCAAGACCTTTGCGGCGTTCAAGAAAAACGGCCGCGGGGTATTTATTTTTCTGCGCGACGGCACGGCGGGCGTCCCGGTCAATCCGGCTTGGATGGAGAAACCCGATTCCGAAACCAAGCGCATCATGGAATGGCGTGAAATCGGCCTCGGCGCCCAGATCCTGCGCGATCTCGGGATCTCCTCGATCCGCCTGCGCACGCCACGGCCAATGACCTATGTCGGCCTCTCCGGCTTCGGCATCGAGATTTCGTCGAGTGAGGGGCTGGAGTAGGGGTCCGCGCTTAATAGGTAGTGGATATCTGCTCAAAACCGACATCGGACTTTCGCAACCAGTTGGATTTATGCGGCACGAATTTGCGTAAAGTGGCAATATGGAACGTGGCGCGCTTTTGAAGAAAGTTTGCCGCGAAGAATTCAAGGCTGAACACGAGCGGCAAATAAAGTCCCCTCAGGGGCTGGCGCGCCTCCACGCCAGAGCTTCGTTAGTTCCGGCCGAGTAGTGGAAAACTCGCAAAAACGTTGTCGGCTAAAACATAAATCCATTGATAATCGTATTTGCGTGCAAGTTTTGGCTCCCAGTGCTGTCCGTGCGCCAGCCAATGCCTAAATTTAAACGCACTCTTTAGTTGGCTGACGAGTTGACTTTTATCTGGATGCTTTTGTCGCCACGTGTCAAGAATTTGTTCTTCGAATTGCACTCTCTTTTGTTTCTTTCTGTACAAGGCAATGAATGCCTTCGAGACAGCATCGCGCTTGCGCTTTTCGCAACGTTGTTCGTAGTCGATACGGAAGGCAGCTTCCAATCGACTCAATATCGCAAGTGAGGAGCGCAAGTCGGTTTCGTTCAGCCTGTCGGCCAATTCCGCTTCTATTTGCAAGCGACTTCGTCCGAAGAAACGGAGAGCAAAATTGGGGTTTGAGTTTGTAAAAAACAATCGAAGGGACGAGTCTGTATCCTGATGGTAGGCTGCTACATCGAGTATCGAAAGGGCTCGCGGTTCAAAAGTGACTTGCTTAGGCATTCGCTACTTCCAGAATCATTTCAAAAAATGCGTCCTGCGTTAGGTCGGTAAATTTCATTTCTGGTGGACGCGAGACTATCTTCCACACCCACTCAATTGGCTCTAGCGGCTGACTCACCGGAGGGGTGGAAGGGGGTGTGCCTTTGCCGACAACGCTCACCGTCACTTTAATAAGTGAGCGAGCATTAGTCGCCTTCTTGTCGAGTAGGAGGAGCCGGGATTCTCCGGCAGACCCGAGAACATTGACCCGCCCTTTTGTACCGATCAGCAATGTTCCTACGGGCGTGAAAGTAACTTCCTGTCGTCCGATTTTCAGAAACATCTGCCTTGCAGTGTATGAACCTATATTCTCCTCGTTCAACGGGATTTCGCGATATTCACATTGCGCTTGTCCAGCGGAGAGATAGGCTTCCAAGAAAGATTCTATTTGTGCGTAAAGCGCATTAAGGTAGTTAAGCCACTGATCACGCTGGCTACCCCAATCGATTGAAGCTGCGGCCTCTTTTTCGGCCTGCTGGCGCTTCACGAATTCATCAAAATCTGTTTTGGGCATCGATCACCTCGCGTCGGGCTTCCTATAGGAATTGGGGTGGCAAGCCTCGAAATCGTCCAGCGGCTCACATTATAGGAGCGCGCAATCTCGCCAAGCGGTTCCTCGCGGGCGGCGCCGTGCTTGATGAGTGAGCGGCGGCTTGCGGCCAAGCCTGACGCCGTTCGTCATGGCGCGGGCGCGCCCTTCGCTCGTACGGGCGCCGATCAGATACTGCCTGAAAGTTGGCGGCTTTTGCGAAAAGTGATTTAAGGCTTCCGATTAGACGAAGCCTTGAATGAAGCGGCTTGATTGGTGGGGTGACAAGGAGCGGGCAAAGGTCGAGCCGTTATTGCCACGCGCTGCTGCGATCGCGCGTCAAGGCGAAGCCCGCAGGCGCCGCACAGTTAACTCAGTTGGCATAGGGCCGGCCGAACGGAAACGGAGGCTCTTCGTCATCATCAGCGTGCCCGTAATAGCCGCCGAAGAACGGCGTTCCTACTCCATCGACCGGATTAAAGACGCCGTAGCGATAGCCCTGGTTCGCCGGAATCCAGTCGTTGTAGCGCAGGGCGTCGGCGGCAATCGCGAAGAGGACCGGGTTTTGCCACGGTGGGCGCTGGTGGCGCACGCGATAGCGCCAAGCGCCGATGCGATAGCGGATTGGCAGCGGATAAAAGCCGAGGCCGCTGACGGGGTCGCCGACGAGGGCAACATAATGCCCTGTCGGTCCTCTCACAACGCGATGCGCGCGAAGCCCGTAAAGTCTGTTGCCGTACTCGATGCTGCGGATATAGCTGCGATGAAGCGCGTGCCCATGATAGACAGCCCGTTTGGACGGCGAATGCGCCTGCGCGGCCTCGATTGGCGCAGATGCAAACGCCGTGACGATCGCGAGAACCCATGCCTTGCATCCCCGGCGCATTGCCCTGATCTCCAAAGCTTCAGTTGTGACAAGCTATCCTCTACACGGAGAACGGGCAGACCATCCTTGCAGTTCCCCTGCCATCGCGCCGCAGTCCATCGCGTGGGGCAGTACAATTCCAAGCGTGAGGGCGCGTCCTGCCGCGGAGCGGTCTTTCACGCCCCCATCAGCGCCGCCACATGCGCCGCTGCAGAGCGGGCGAGCCCTTCGAGATCATAGCCGCCTTCGAGAACCGAGACGATGCGGCCTTTCGCGTGTCTCACGGCAATGTCCATGAGCCGCTCGGTCGCCCAGGCAAAATCCGCTTCGACAAGATTGAGACCACCGAGCGGATCGAGATGATGCGCGTCGAACCCGGCCGAGATGACGATCAAATCCGGGCGAAACGTATCAATCCGGGGCAGAAGTCTTGTTTCCATCGCTTCCCGGAACACCGCGCCATCATCGCCCGCCACCAGAGGCGCATTGACGATATTGTCATGCTCGCCGCGTTCATCGCGCGCGCCGGTGCCGGGAAAGAGTGGCATTTGATGCGTTGAAGCATAGAGGACGGAGCGGTCGGACCAGAAAATTTCCTGCGTTCCATTGCCGTGATGCACGTCGAAATCGAGGATTACCACCCGTTCGGCGCCATGCGCGGCTTGCGCGTGGCGGGCCGCGATCGCCGCATTGTTGATGAAGCAAAACCCCATCGGCGAGGCGATCCCGGCATGATGACCGGGAGGACGCAACGCGACAAAGGCATTCTTGACGCCGCCGCGCATGACCTCATCGACCGCCGCCGTGGCAGCGCCGGCGCAATGGCCGATCGCGGCAAAACTTTGCGCGCTCATCACGGTATCTGGATCGAGGTGGATTTTTCCACGCGCGGGGATCGCGGCCTCGATTGCCTCAATGTACTGCGCGGGATGAACACGCGATATCGCCGCGCGGTTAAGTCCGAGGGCATCCGCGCGGATCAGCGCCGCGAAGCGCTTGGTTTCGAGGGCCTCCGTTATCGCGCGGATACGGTCTGGACGTTCCGGATGACCAGGCCCGGTATCGTGATCGAAATACGATGAGTGGCTCAAAAAAAGCGTGGTCACTTGGACAAACTCGCGTGATGCGCCGCCGGAGGGCCGCCGTCATGGGTTTTGCCGGGGCGCAGCCGGTTAAGATACTAAGAGCCAAGTTTGAGATTGTCCCAATGTCCGTCTCTGCGCCTCCCATTATTTATGGGGTTCTAAGCCTTCTGTCCATTTGGCCATGCAGCGGAAGAATAGTTTCGGCCGAGGCGGATTCGGCAAAGCCGCTAAGATTGGTTGAACCAACTCTCGACAGTTGGTTTGCTCTGGCTCGCGCGACAGAGCCATGCCATAATGCGGAACGATAACCGGGGATATTTTAAATATACTTGCAATCGCGGATGTCGATTCCGGGCGGCGGCCGGATTTTCGGAGGACCTAGTGGCGCGCTACTTGCTCGGAGACAAAGATAGTTGGATGACCGGCGCGCCGGTGGACGGCTAATCGGACGCGAGCGTGAATGAATTCGGTCTCGGCTGATAATCGCCTCTTCGGCCATGCTTGCGCAAAGGGCGCGGCCCCACCCCTCTCGGCGCGCAATAAAAACGTGGGGAACGTGGTTCACCGTACGATGGCGCCGCCGATAGCGGAGTCCCGGTTGTCCGCTCGGCGGCAATATCGAAGAAAATATAGTCGTTCAATCAGTTGGGGCATGCCCTGAGGCAGATCCCGATTTTCGCGGTGGATCGAAGGCGCCAGCCATCGTCACGAAGACCACTTATCGTCCAGGCAATCCTGGAATTATCGATCCGACGGATCCCGCGCCTCGTCATGCCGCGCATTTTGTCGGGAAAGGCCTGGCGCGCTTCACGACAGGGGCAATGCGCGGTGCAATGGCGGGCTCAAGCTAGATGGAAGCCGCGCGGCGCTTTTATGTCGCATGCCCGAACGGGAGCCGTATAGCTAAGGCGTGAGGCTAAAAGTTCAAGCTTGGCGCCCGGATCGGCCTTGCCGTCGTCATTTTTGTTCCTTTCCGCGGGCCCCCTTGCGGTTTCCAATTTTGCGATGATATCTAGTCGCGCGTTTACCTGGGCGTAATTGGCCGCTGGGCGAGTGGTGAGCGGGCCGCTGAGTGGCTCGCTTTGGAAATTTTTGTAAACGCAGGTTGACAGTCGGGGCAGGCTCAATCTATAAGCCACGCAGCGTCTCGACGCTGCCGGGGTTGAAGCTCCTGGGGCCTAAAAGCCTCCGTTGTTGAAAAAGCGGGGACGTTTTGGCGCCGGGCGCAACGCGTCGCCGGTGTTTTGGCCTAGGCTTTGCTGTTTGACAATTAAATAGGAAGAAAGAGAAACGTGGACGGCGGAGTCCTTGCGGACCGTATTCATTATACATCCATGTAATGGTTGCGGTCGATGAGATACTCTGGCGGTCACGTAAGTTAAGTTCACCAGGTTTGCGAACCTAACGGTTCGCAGGCAGGTGTGCTTGGGACTCGTCATAGAGACAGTGACCAGCTGGTACCAAATTCTCATTCAACTTGAGAGTTTGATCCTGGCTCAGAACGAACGCTGGCGGCAGGCCTAACACATGCAAGTCGAACGCCGTAGCAATACGGAGTGGCAGACGGGTGAGTAACGCGTGGGAACATACCCCCCGGTTCGGAATAACTCAGGGAAACTTGAGCTAATACCGGATACGTCCAAAGTTTTAAGCGACTTTGGAGAAAGATTTATCGCCGGAGGATTGGCCCGCGTCTGATTAGCTTGTTGGTGAGGTAATGGCTCACCAAGGCGACGATCAGTAGCTGGTCTGAGAGGATGATCAGCCACATTGGGACTGAGACACGGCCCAAACTCCTACGGGAGGCAGCAGTGGGGAATATTGGACAATGGGCGAAAGCCTGATCCAGCCATGCCGCGTGAGTGATGAAGGCCTTAGGGTTGTAAAGCTCTTTTACCCGGGAAGATAATGACGGTACCGGGAGAATAAGCCCCGGCTAACTTCGTGCCAGCAGCCGCGGTAATACGAAGGGGGCTAGCGTTGTTCGGAATTACTGGGCGTAAAGCGCACGTAGGCGGATCTTTAAGTCAGGGGTGAAATCCCGAGGCTCAACCTCGGAACTGCCTTTGATACTGGGGATATCGAGTCCGGGAGAGGTGAGTGGAACTGCGAGTGTAGAGGTGAAATTCGTAGATATTCGCAAGAACACCAGTGGCGAAGGCGGCTCACTGGCCCGGTACTGACGCTGAGGTGCGAAAGCGTGGGGAGCAAACAGGATTAGATACCCTGGTAGTCCACGCCGTAAACGATGGATGCTAGCCGTTAGACAGCTTGCTGTTTAGTGGCGCAGTTAACGCGTTAAGCATCCCGCCTGGGGAGTACGGTCGCAAGATTAAAACTCAAAGGAATTGACGGGGGCCCGCACAAGCGGTGGAGCATGTGGTTTAATTCGAAGCAACGCGAAGAACCTTACCAGCTCTTAACATGTCTCGTATGGGGACCGGAGACGGTCTCCTTCAGTTCGGCTGGCGAGAACATAGGTGCTGCATGGCTGTCGTCAGCTCGTGTCGTGAGATGTTGGGTTAAGTCCCGCAACGAGCGCAACCCTCGCCCTTAGTTGCCATCATTCAGTTGGGCACTCTAGGGGGACTGCCGGTGATAAGCCGAGAGGAAGGTGGGGATGACGTCAAGTCCTCATGGCCCTTACGGGCTGGGCTACACACGTGCTACAATGGCGGTGACAATGGGATGCTGAGGGGCGACCCCGAGCAAATCTCAAAAAGCCGTCTCAGTTCGGATTGCACTCTGCAACTCGAGTGCATGAAGGTGGAATCGCTAGTAATCGTAGATCAGAACGCTACGGTGAATACGTTCCCGGGCCTTGTACACACCGCCCGTCACACCATGGGAGTTGGTTCTACCCGAAGGCGTTTTGCTAACCGCAAGGAGGCAGGCGACCACGGTAGGGTCAGCGACTGGGGTGAAGTCGT
>CAWEGU010000004.1:0-22500 GCA_963808645.1 uncultured Alphaproteobacteria bacterium | reverse complement strand
TGGCCCAGGTCTCGGCCTCGCTGCTGGGCGAGAGAATCTCGACGACCACGACAGGATCGGCGATGACTGGTTCCTTGGACTCAATTATTCCGAGCAGATCATCGCCAGATCCGGGATCCGGACATTATGTTCCGCCTGGACCCTGGGAACGACGCCGGGGTTCGCGAGCACGATGAGCTCGACCGCTCCGCGAGATAGTTCGCGATAAGCCTGCAAAGCTCCGCCTGTATGGCACCATGGGTCCGGCTGGCAGGCGCCATCGCTTGCGGCTCTCCGTCCACAAGCTGCCACATACGGCGATCCCCCGCGTCCCAAGCGAGAAATTCCGCGACGGTCATCCTGACCGGTATCTTGGCGATCGAACCCATGAGTTGGATTAGCACAAAAGCCGGCCCGCCCAATCAGCCTGCGGCGGGCGGAATTGCCCTCATTCGGACAGGATAGGAACCGCGAAATAGTCAGTGGCGCGCCCTTTTGATGCCGATTACGGCGTGTCAAGTTCCGCGTGGGGATGCCCCCCGAAATAGATAATCGGAATGAACCCGCTGCGCGGAATATATCGCTCGACGCAGTGGGCCCAGAGCACCAATTCGGTAAACAAGCGAGGATGGTTGTCCACCACGCATGCCAGCGTAAACGCCCGGTCCCGATAGGCCAGCAGCCCGCGTCCGCGGTCTTCATGATCCGAGAAACTGGAGCGTCAGCAGGCGGCGGAAACAGTGCCCGCGCCTCGCAAGCCTATCGTTCATTGTCTGTATCACTGAAAGTGCCGGTTTTTTTTTAAAAGATTACGCGGCAAATCAATGGAATCATGCCTTAGAAATTACCGATCTCGGGCGTCGACGTCGTTCCCACCAAGGAAAAGATGGCTATCTTTCCCGGTCCGGTGGAGAAATTTGGGTAGCGGACAAATTTGTCGTAAAGGATGCGGGAGTCCTTTTGTCCAGGCGGGGCACGGCGAGAAGTGATTGAACAGGCAATGGTCTTTGCGCTTGGTTTTTTGGCCGCGAGCCTTATCGCTCTCGCGGCCGCTCCGGCGTTTTGGCGGCGCGCCATAAGGTTGTCCACACGGCGGCTCGAAATGCAGCTTTCGCTTTCGCCCGAGGAAATCCTCGCGAGGCGCGATTTGTTGCGGGCCGAATTCGCGGTCGAACGCAGGCGGCTCGAGCAAAAGGCCGAAGCTCTCAACCTGGTTCATGCGGCCGATATGATCGAACTCGGACGCCGCGCGGCGGTCATCTCCGGTCAAGACGCCGATTTGCTCGCTCTTACCCAGCAAGATAGCGAACGCTGCGCCGAACTCGCCGCGCTCCAACGCGCCGTGGCGGAGACTTCGGCCGAACTCGCCGCCACGGCAAAGGAATGTTACGACACAAGCGGACTCATTACGCGCAAGGATGCTCAAATCAACCTGCTCGCGGCCAGCTTCGAGGGGGCGCAAGCGCTTGCCGCCAAGCAGCGGGAAGCCTTGGCGGCGCTTGAGGCCACTATGGCGCGGCAGGGCCAAGCGCTTGCGGCGCAAGCCGCCATGATCGAGCGCCTCGAAGGAGATCTTTCGACCCTGCGGCTTCAGCAGCAGGCCGATCAAGTCACCCTCAAAAACGCGGCGGCGAGGGTGGCGGATCGCGAAGAGGCTTTGGAAGCCGCTGTCAAACGGGAAAAGGACTTGATCCGGCACCGCATGCTGCAAGCCGAAACAGCCCGAGCCGCCGAAGGTGGCTATCTCGAAAAAATCGAGCGGCTGCGTAGCGCCCATGCTGCCTCGCAAGATGCGCTCGATGCGGCCCGCAGGACGTGCGCCGGGCTCACGCAGAGGCTGGCCGCGCTTCGCGCCACTCTGCCTCCGGAAGACGTCGACGGGGCCGTCATGCAACGCGAGGAAAACGAAATTTTGCGGCATAAAATCAATGAAATCGGCGCCGCGATCATTCGCGCGGCCGGCGCCGCCGTCGAGGCCGCGCCCGCAGAAGGGGCGGGGAAAAGCGGCCGTCCGAACGGCACGATCCCGGAAAAAGTCACTGCGTGATTAGGGTAGGGATGCCGTAACTGCCCGCGAGAGCGGCCGCGATCCAGGCGATCGCTATGAACCGGCGAACCTCGCCACCAGTACATCGGACACTTCAAAATTGGCATAGACGTTTTGCACGTCGTCATTGTCTTCGAGCATCCCAACGAGGCGCAAGATCTTTTCGCCGGCATCGTCGTCGACGCTGATCGTATTTTGCGGCTTCCAAATCAGGCGCGCCTTGCGCAGCTCGCCGAATTTTGACTCGAGTTCTTGCGCGACCTCGCGCAGGCTTTCGAGCGCGGTAATGACCTCGTGACCGTCCTCGCTCGATTGGACATCTTTGGCTCCGGCTTCGATCGCGGCCTCCATCATGGCGTCTTCCGAAGCTGCCTTCGCCGGAAACTCGACGACGCCGACATGATCAAACAGGAAGGACACCGCGCCGGTCTCGGCGAGCGAGCCGCCAACCTTGGTGAAGTAAGAGCGCACCTCGCCCGCCGTCCGGTTACGATTGCCGGTCAGCGCCTCGACGATGATGGCGACGCCGCCCGGCGCATAGCCTTCATAGCGAACTTCTTCGTAAGTCTCGGCGTCGGCGGCAGAGGCCTTCTTGATGGCGCGCTCGATATTGTCCTTCGGCATGTTTTCGGCGCGGGCGGCCAAAACGGCGGCGCGCAGCTGCGCGTTCATGCCTGGGTCGGGTAGTCCCATTTTCGCGGCAACGGTAATTTCGCGGGCGAGCTTGGAAAACAGCTTGGAGCGGATCGCATCCTGCCTGCCTTTCTTGCGCATGATGTTTTTGAACTGGCTATGTCCCGACATTCCGTCCCGTCTCCAATGCGGCCCGCCGCGCCGCCAAAAGCAACACGTTTCCGGCCGTCGCCGCGCCGCGCGCATTTGCCAAGGCGAGCCGCAGGAGGTTGATATAAGCCGACAATTCCAGTAAATAAAGCAAACCAAAAAGGCTAGCCACCCATGAAAAATCAGAGCGCGTATCTCACAGCAATTCGCATCAATGACCGGCTGCTCGAAATCTATAAGAAAATTAACCACAACATGACGCTCAGTGATGCAGCACAGGTTCGGACTTCTTTGTGCGAGATCGCATCGACACTCAGAACCGAATTAAATCAGCACGGGGCGCTCACGGCAGAGCGCCAGTCCCAGCTTGACGGGGTGCAGGGAGAGGCCGAGCATGCCGAGGCGGCCGCGAAGGGCGGAAAACGCCAAGATGTGTGGGCCGCCTTCATGCGGGCGCACGGACGTATAAACAATGTAATTGTCGACGTAATGCAAGAAATGGGATGAAGAAACCAGTGGCTTCTAGCTACAATGACTATTTTCACGACGAAAATTCGTATTGTTCTAAGCGTGCTTTTTCTTGTTTGCGGCTTTGCCCCGCTATTGTTCGCGGTTGAACTTGCAAAGCCAAAGACTCTTTCCAGCGCCGAGGAGAAACGATGGATCGATGCCGTTAGGAACCGGGAGACTTCGGATGGGGCAACCGTTCTGCAAGTGCTGCAATACGCTGAGAAAATGCGCCCCAAGAAATTTAAGATCGCGGCGATTGAGGTTGGGTACGATGGAGCCAGTGGCGAACCTGACACTGTTGCCATAGCCTATTGGATCGGGGCGAAGCGCCTACCCGGCAATTCATTCATCGACCTTAATTACGAAGTGCAGCGTAATGGAGATAAACTCAAAGTAACTGCAGTTCGAAATGAGTATATATCTGATACGATTAATAACGCTGTAGAGGGCGGGCGCGATAGTTTCCTGATTTATATTGATAAGATGTATGCGGACACCTGTATCCATTTTGATACAAAACAGCGGCTTTGCTGATTTGACGAACATCGCGCGTGAGCGCCCGTTGCCTTTCGTGAAGTTTTGAGGGGCGTTCGGTTTGGCTCTGGCGCAAGCGGCACAGAACCCTACCGGACATTCGCCGCGGTCTGCGAGAACAGGATTTTCCGCGACTCCTCATCTCCGGCGATTGGCATCGCATTGATTCCGGCCGCGATGGCATAGGCGCGCCGCGTCGCGCGCCGCGCTTGTATCATCTCAAACCAACGCTTCAGATGCAAAAAATCGCCGAGCTTCTGGCCTTGGTTTTCGTGCGGGACAATCCAAGGATAGGCCGCCATGTCGGCGATCGAATAATCCCCCGCCACAAAGGGGCGGTCTGCGAGGCGTTTGTTGAGGACGCCGTAGAGGCGGTTGGTTTCGTTCTCGTAGCGTTCGATCGCATACTTTAGCTTTTCGGGCGCATATTGCTTGAAATGATGGTTCTGGCCGGCCATTGGGCCAAGGCCGCCGATCTGCCAGAAGAGCCATTCGAGCGCTTCCGTCCGGCCGCGCAAATCCTGAGGGAGAAATTTTCCGGTTTTCTCGGCGAGATAGATGAGGATCGCGCCTGATTCGAAAACGGACACCGGCGCGCCGCCGTCGCCAGGATCCTTGTCAACGATTGCCGGAATGCGGTTATTGGGCGAAATCGCCAGAAATTCCGGCTTGAACTGGTCCCCCCGGCTTAGATTGACCGGATGGATCGTGTAGGGGAGTCCCGCCTCTTCCAGGAACAGAGTGATTTTGTGTCCATTGGGCGTGGTCCAATAATAAAGGTCGAACATCATCTGGGGCCTTTTCGTCCGGCGCCGTCAACTTTTGGATTTGTAATGTTGTTAACCGATTCGGAGCCAAACCCTGACGTCGATGCGGCTGCCGGTGACGGCCGTAGTTCAGCGATCAGCCGCAGGATGCCGGCGATCTTGACTGCGCCGGCTTGCCACCGCAAGCTTGCTCAGGCGGCGAGATCGGCGACGACCGAGTTCGAGCACCGGAAAGCCCTCCGCGCTGGCCCGGATGCGCCCGCGCGGGGTATATTCGACCATGCCATCGGCGATGAGCGAGGCGACCCGGCGGGGATCGAGGCCGCGCCCGGACATCGCTTGAAACTCCGCCGGTTCGATTCCTTCGGCAAGACGCAAGCCCATCAGCAGAAACTCGTCGCCCTGCTCCTCGGATGACAAATAATCGTCCTCGATCAAGGCATGGCCTTCGCTCTCGACCACGGTCAACCACATCTCGGGATGTCTTTCCGTCGCTTGCGCGCGGCGGCCGCTTTCCGTCAAAATCCGGCCATGCGCGCCGGGGCCGACGCCGACATATTCGCCGTACCGCCAATAGATGAGATTATGCCGGCTCTCGGCGCTGGGACGCGCGTGATTGGAGATTTCATAAGCGGGCAGACCAGCCTTCGCCGTAACCTCCTGCGTCACGTCCCACAACGCGCGCGCGCGATCGTTATCGGGGACGATGAGCTTGCCCGCATCGCGCAAGCGCTCGAACATCGTGCCATGCTCGATCGTGAGCTGATAAAGCGAGATGTGGTCCCGCGCGCGGAGAATCGCTCTCTCGAGTTCCTCGCGCCAGCCGGCTACGGTTTGACCGGGCCGCGCATAGATCAGATCGAAGGAATAGCGATCGAAGATGGACGCGGCTAGGTCCACCGCGTGCAGCGCCTCCCCGGCTGTGTGGCCGCGGCCGAGCGCCTTCAAATCCGCGTCGTTCATCGCTTGGACCCCAAGCGAGACTTGGTTGACGCCGGCCGAGCGGAAGCCGCGAAACCGTTCCGCCTCGACGCTGGTCGGATTGGCTTCGAGGGTAATCTCGGGATTTGGCGCGACCGGCCAATGCAAGGCGATCGAATCGAGAATAGCGGCGACCGTCGCGGGCTTCATCAAGGATGGCGTGCCGCCGCCGAAAAAGATCGCGGCGACCGTGCGACCTTGCGTCAACGCCGCGCGGTGCGCGAGTTCCGCCTTGAAGGCCTCGACAAAACGGGCCTCGTCAATCGGCTTCGCGCGCACATGGCTGTTGAAATCGCAATAGGGGCATTTGGCGAGGCAAAACGGCCAATGCACATAGACCCCGAAGCCTGGGCCGGCGGCGACGTTGGTTTGCAAGGATGTCTTCATTTCGCTCATGCCATCCTGGAGCAGCCGCCGGAAACATCGGCTCTCGGCATCATCGTGGTATCGGCGCGTCAAAGTCGCGCCATATTCACGGGCAAGCTCGCGCTACGTTGATCAAATTCCGAACCGGCGCCGGAAAGTGTAGATTCGCCGCGATTTGTTAAGAATGGGTACACCACGTTTGCTTAAGTTTGGAAACTGCACGGCTTGGAAAGCATCGCGTTTGGTCCCGGCGGCTACAAGTACGGGCGGGTATTTGAGTTATCTTGAACCGCCGCCGATGCCGGCGCCCGTCATCATCATCAAGGATGTTGGGGGCGCCATCGCAGATTACCAGAGTCAAACCGCGATCTACCGGGCATCGGAGCGCGAGGTCAGACTGCATGAGTGCCGCTCGGCTTGCACCACGGCGCTCGGCCTGCCCAATGTTTGCGTCTATCCAGGCAGCACGCTTAAATTTCATCTTGCCTACGATCCCCGCAATCATCAAACCAACCCCCGAGTCTCGCAGCAACTATTTGATTCCTATCCGGCCGCCGTGCGGGCGCGGCTTGAAGTCTTGACGCGCAATTACAAGGTCCTGAGCGGAAGCGAGTTGATCGAGCTTGGGATCAGGGATTGCAACGAGCCCAAGACCAACCAGCCCAAGACCAACGAGCCAAGGATCGCGGTCGCGTCGGCCGCCGGGAAGCCTCCGTTTGCCGCCCAACCCGGCGCGGAAAAGCCTCTCCTCGCCGGCCTGATGGATAAAATGCTGTCGGTCTTCGGCGGGGTGGCGGGGCGCCATCGTGCAGCGGTTTTGTCGCGGCCGGCCGCGAAGCCGGCGCTGACCGAAGTTGTGCTCGCGGAAATACCGCTGCCGCCGGCGCGCCCCTTTGAACTCATGCAGACGGCCGGCGTCATCGCGATCCGAGCGGCGGGCCAACCGGCAATCGGACCGTCGCTTGCCGGGGCTACGCAAGCCGTTCCGCCGCCGGCGCGCCGGCCCCCAGATGCCGCGTTATCCGTGCATAGGCTAGCTCGGGTCGCGTTGCCAAAAATCATTATCGGCGCGCAGCGCATACTTCCACCAGGCTTCAGTGCTTATGCGGACATGGGCCGTTAGAGCGCTGAGCTGGATCCGCTCAGGATCGCGCCGGGGGCGCCATGAATTCTGGACCGACCGGATCGGTGATCTGTTCCCGTAGGATCCGATCGATCTCCGCTTTGGCGGAAGCATCAAGCGACCAACCGAAGGCCTCGTCGACCGGCTCCAATTGAGCGGGATGGCGTGCACCCCACAGCGCCGCAATGATTCCTTGGTCGAGCATCCAGCGGACCGCCAGATGAATGACGCGCTTGCCGAACCGTTCCTGCGCGAGCTGATCGAGCCGCTGCACGGCCGCGAGATATTGACCGAACCTGGGCTGCTGGAATTTGGGGTCCTCGCGGCGCAGGTCATCGCCGTCAAAAACCGTGTGCGGCTGCATTCTCCCGGACAATAGGCCCCGGCACAGCGCGCCATAGCCGAAGGTCGCGATCTTGTTTTTGTGGCAATAGGGGAGAATCTCCGCCTCGATGTCATGTCGATGTGATCGGTTCGAAGCCTGCGCAGGGAATCCTCGATTTCGCGCATGATCCGATCGCGGCTGGCGTTGCGAAAGACGTTGCCGTCTCGCCATTCAAGTCCAACCTTTGTGGCGATTGCCACGCGGGAACGCAGGCCGCCTCCGGCGATTGCCTTGCCGACGATCTCTTCGGAGCGGCCGAAACCATATACCGGTGCCGTATCGATGACGTTTATTCCGCGCTCAAGCGCGGCGTGAACAGTGGAAACCGATTCGGCCTCATCGGTTCCACCCCACATCCAGCCGCCAATCGCCCAGGTGCCAATCGCGATGCGCGAAACCCTCAGCGATGTACCGGGGATATCGGCAAGCTCCACATTGCTTTCGAGACTCTGTGCTTGATGAGCCATCTCCTCGCTCCTTCTCCGCGGTCATTCTACCCGATGCGCAAATTTCGAGGCCGAGATTTTCCCAGCTTGATCGGCTCGCACGTCTGGCCCTCGTTTGTAAAGCGCCCAGCGGCGCCTATGCTATGAGCTACCAATCGCGATGCCCGCGATGAAGACTAGAACGCCCCCGATCACGACTTGAAACGCCGCTGCGAGGAATGGCGTATCCATGAACCGATGGCGGATGAAGGAGATGATGGCTAGCTCCGCCGCGACCACGCATATGGAGATGACGGTCGCGACGAAAAAATCGGGGATGAGATAGGGCAGCGTATGGCCAAGGCCGCCGGCGGTCGTCATCGCTCCACAAACCACGCCACGCAGCACGGGCGCGCCCCGTCCCGTAAGAGAGCCGTCGTCGGAAAGGGCCTCGGCAAACGCCATGGAGATGCCGGCGCCAACTGAAGCAGCAATTCCGACGAGGAAAGTCTGTCATGGAATATGTGTCGCGAACGCCGCCGCAAAAAGCGGCGCCAGGGTCGAAACCGAGCCGTCCATCAGCCCAGCCAGGCCGGGTTGTACATATTGCAGCACGAACAAGCGCCGCGAAGTAGCGTCCTCTCTCGCCCGTGCCGTCTTGGTCAGGATGGTTTCGCCGAGCTTGTGGGCGAGGCCCTCGTGTTCGTCTTCCGCATCCGCAAGCCTGTCCAGCAGCTCCCGGACTGAAGCATCCCGCGCCGACTGCGCGGCCTTGCGATAAAACCTCGCCCATTCGAGCTCCATTGTCTCGGCATATTTTCGTACCTCATCGAGACCGAGCGGCCGGGTTAGCCAGAGCGGTTTGCGTTTAATGAAACCCTTGACGTCCTGGCGGCGGATCAGCGGCAGAAAATCGCCGAATTTCGATCGATAGAGGTCGAATAACATCGTGCGATGGCGCACCTCTTCATCGGCCAATTTCATCGAAGACCTTTGCCGAGGCAGGATACTGCTCGCGCAGCCCCTCGGCAAAGCCGCGATAAACTTTGCTGTCTTCCTCTTCAGAGAAGATCGCGAGTGCAAGGATCTGCTGTTCGGAGAGATTGACAAATCGCTCCATGGGGCCCTCGTGACTTAGCCGACATTTCGAGGCTGAGATTGCCGCTTTGGGCGAGCCTTGGCAAGGACGAACCATCGCCGTGATCCTTCGCCGCACCAAAGCCGCTGGTATCTCTGCGTTCCGCTGCCGGCGCGCCGACCGCCAGACCGGCCCATTTTCAGCCTTGCAAAGGCTAACTCGGGTCCGATGTGGACCGCTAAGAGCGCGATCCGTTCAGGGGCGGTTTTCCGCGATCGCTGGGGCCCGGCGCTAGCGATGGGCGAGGCAGGCGCGAGCAAAGGCCTGGAAGGCGCGGGCGCGATGGGACAAGGCTGGCGAGCCATCGGCGGGAATTCCATGTTTCTCGTTCCGCGTGATTTCGCCAAACGTGCGCGAAAATCCCTCCGGTAAAAAAATCGGATCGTAGCCAAACCCAAGACTGCCGCGGGGCGGAAACACGAGTTCGCCGAAAACCTTGCCCTCAAAACTTTGCGTTTCTCCGTTCGGGAAGGCGAGGGCGAGAACGCTTATAAAATGGGCCTTGAACGGCGGGCGGGCGTTTGCCGCCCGCAACGCATGTTCGACTTTTTTCATGGCCATGCCGAAATCGCGGGCGGGCCCTGCCCAGCGCGCGGAATTTATGCCCGGAGCATCATCGAGTGCCGCGACGCAAAGGCCTGAATCGTCAGCAAGCGCCGGAATTTTGGCGGTATCGGCGGCGGCGCGGGCCTTTATCACGGCATTGGAGATAAAGCTCGGGCCGTTTTCTTCCGGCTGCGGCAGGCCGAGTTCCGAGGCCGAGATTGTCGCCACGCCAAAAGGAGCGAGGAGTTCCCGCATCTCGGCGAGCTTTCCCGGGTTATGGGTCGCAATGAGGAGTTTGCCTTCGAGCCGGCTTAGCATGTCAACCGATCGCGTTCTTCTGCAGCTCCACGAGTTTTGCGATTCCGGTTTTGGCGAGCGCCAGCAGGGTTTGCAACTGAGCATCGGTAAATACCGCCGCCTCCGCCGCCGCCTGCACCTCGACGAGCGACCCCGCGCCGGTTATCACGAAATTCGCATCGGTTTCGGCAACTGAATCCTCTTCGTAATCGAGGTCGAGCACCGCTTCGCCATTCGAAATGCCGCAGGAGACCGCGGCAACATGATCACGCAAGGGACGGTCCTTGATGATTGACCGGCCGTGCATCCATTTGAGACAGTCGTGCAAGGCGATCCAGGCCCCGGTGATCGCGGCGGTCCTGGTCCCGCCATCGGCTTGTAGCACATCGCAGTCGAGGGTGATCTGGCGTTCGCCCAACGCCTGAAGATTGGTGACGGCGCGCAGGCTGCGGCCGATCAAGCGCTGAATCTCGTGGGTGCGGCCGGATTGCTTGCCGGAGCCGACTTCGCGCTTCGTGCGCGTGTGGGTTGCTCGCGGGAGCATGCCGTATTCGGCAGTTATCCAGCCGCGTGCTTGACCGCGAAGCCAGGGGGGCGGCTTGTCTTCGAGCGAAGCCGCGCACAGCACATGGGTGGCGCCGAATTTAACGAGGCACGAGCCTTCGGCATATCGCGCGACATTGCGTTCAAGCGTGACAGGGCGCAATTCGCCGGCGGCGCGATGGGAAGGACGCATGCAAAATCCCCGTTGAGATGAGGCTCGCTTCTAGTGGCTCGGCGCCAGTTGTGCAACCGGGGCACGGGTCGACGGCGTATTGCGGCGAAGCGCGATCGAAGGAGGTGTTGCCCAATTTCGTACTACCATCGTAGATGAAGCTGAAGCATGCGGTTCCGCGCTGGACTTGGTCGAGGAGATCGCCATCCTTGGAAACTTTTCATGACTCACAAGCCGCTCGGCGAACGCGCACGGCGGCAAAAAGGATTTGCCTTTCCTCAGCCTTGTTTCTGGCCTCGCTGTTGTGGGTCTTGCCTTCGCGGGCACAGAGTTCGCTTGCCGACGCCTACCATGTCATCGCGTCGAAAATTTTCGTCGACCTCACCCATGCTTTTGGCCCGAACACGCCGGTTTGGTCCGGCTTCGGGCAAGCGCGAATGAGTTCCCGCCATCGACCCTAAAACCCACAAGCCTTATACGATCGAGAAGGATGGCTTTCGCGCGACTTATTACGAAATGGCCGGTCAATATGGCACTCACATCGATCCGCCCGCGCATTTTGCGAAAGATGGGATCACGATGGACAAAATCCCGCTCGCGCGGATGATTTTGCCGCTCGTGGTTTTCGACGCGACGCCCTACCTCGCCGCCGAACCGAACCACGCTTTTTCGCTCGGGGATCTTCGCGCCTGGGAGGCGCAAAACGGCCGCGTGCCGGGTGGCGCCTTCGCGGCGCTTAGAACCGATATGTCCAAGGAGTTCGAGAAGGACCCCGAAAAATTCAAGCGCACGCCATTTCCGGGCTGGTCGCTGGAGGCCGTCAAGTTCCTTGTGGAAGAGCGCGGGATCATGGCGATCGGGCATGAATCCCTGGACGCCGATGCGACCGAGAAAATGGAAACCGAAAGCTATCTCTTGACGAGCGGCCATTATCAGATCGAGGTCATGGCCAATCTCGACAAGGTGCCTGCCAAGGGGGCGTTGATTGTGGTGAGCTGGCCGAAGGTCAAAGACGGTCTCGGTTTTCCCGCGCGGGCCTTTGCGATTCTGCCGTGAGGTCAACAAAAATAATCTTCCAAAATCGCTGCATAAATCTCCGTCAAAGCGGCGATGTCCGCCACCGCGACATGCTCGTCCACCATATGCGCGGTCGCGCCGACGAGGCCGAATTCGAGGATCGGGCAATAGGCGCGGATAAACCGCGCGTCAGATGTCCCGCCCGACGTCGAAAGCGTTGGGCGGCGTCCCGTTTTCCTTTCGACAGCGTCGGCGACGAGTTTTGTAAATGAGTTTGGCGTTGTCAAAAAGACCTCGGCATTGCAAGGCTCGAATTCAAGAGTGAATTTCGTCTCCACCGAGTTCCAGCCGGCGCCGCAACTCGGCGCCAAGCGTCTCCGGCGTCCAAAGATCATTGAAGCGCACATTGAAACGCGCGCGGGCTTCGGCCGGAATGACGTTGAACGCCGGGTTGCCGACATCGACCGACACGATTTCGAGATTCGAGGGCTCGAAACGCGGCGTGCCTTTGTCGAACGGCGCGGCGGTCAAGGCTCCGAGCAGCCGCAACAATTTTGGAACGGGATTGTCCGCCCGTTCGGGATAGGCGGCATGGCCTTGGCGCCCCAGGACAATCAGCGTGCCATTGAGCGAGCCGCGTCGGCCGATCTTGATCGTGTCGCCGAGCACATCCGCGCTCGTCGGTTCGCCGACGATGCAGTGATCGAACCGCTCGCCCTTGTCGTAAGCCCAGCGCAAGAGTTTTTCGGTGCCATTGATGGCCGGGCCTTCCTCGTCGCCGGTGATGAGAAAGCCGATCGAGCCTTTTGGCAATCCTCGCCGTGAAACAAATGCGCAGGCGGCGGCGGCGAAGGCGGCGACCCCGCCCTTCATGTCGACGGTGCCGCGTCCCCAAACCGCGCCCTCTGCCACTTCCCCCGCGAAAGGATCGAACCGCCAATTTGTGGGTTCACCCACCGGCACCACGTCCGTATGGCCGGCAAAGACGAGAATGGGCGCGCTTGTGCCATAGCGGGCGTAGAGATTGTCGATGTCCGGGGCGCCGAGCTCGGTAAACGTGATCCGCTGCGCCGCGAACCTCGCTTGTTTCAATGCCGCTTCGAGGATGCCGAGAGCGCCGCCATCTTCCGGCGTCACCGACCGGCATCGGACAAGAGCGCGGCAAAGGTCGAGAGCGGCGCTTGTCATGGCCATGTTGGTTTTTCCGGGCGGCGTTATCGGCCCGTCTTCTATCGCATGCCCGGCCGCCTTGCCGCAAACCGCCGCCCGCAAATTGGCAGGCGGGATAGCGATTCCGGCAACCTTTGCCACCAAATATGCTTTAAGAGTTAGTCCGCGGCCGAATGGCGGGCAGAAAGTCGAGGGGACGACCCAAGGACCACATATCCATGCAAAATCCCGGCCTCGACTTTGCCCTCGGCACCGAGCTGGACGCGCTGCGCGATACCGTGCGCGCCTTCGCATCGGCCAAAATCGCGCCGCGCGCGGCCGAAATCGATCGCACCGATAATTTTCCAATTGATTTGTGGCCCGCGATGGGCGCTCTCGGCCTGCACGGCATCACGGTCGAGGAAAATTATGGCGGCGCGGGGCTTGGCTATCTCGCGCATTGCATCGCCATGGAGGAGATCAGCCGGGCCTCGGCTTCCGTCGGACTGTCCTATGGCGCGCATTCCAATCTTTGCGTCAATCAGATCCGCCGCAACGGCAATGATGATCAGAAGCGCCGCTATTTGCCGAGTTTGATTTCCGGCGAACAAGTCGGCGCGCTGGCCATGTCGGAGGCGAATTCCGGCTCCGATGTCGTCTCGATGCGCCTTCGCGCGGACAAGAAAGGAGGCCGCTACATCTTGAACGGGACAAAAATGTGGATCACCAACGGCGCCTATGCCTCGACCCTCGTCGTCTATGCCAAGACCGATCCAAATGCCGGCGCGCATGGCATCACGGCTTTTTTGATCGAGAGCGGGTCTAAAGGTTTTTGCGCGGGGCAAAAGCTCGACAAGCTCGGGATGCGGGGCTCGCCTACGTGCGAACTCATTTTCGAGGATTGCGAAGTGCCCGAAGAAAACGTGCTGGGCGAGGCGGGCGAGGGAGTCCATGTTCTGATGTCCGGCCTCGATTACGAACGCGTCGTGCTCGCCGCGGGTCCGCTCGGCATCATGCAGGCCTGTCTTGATATTTGTCTGCCGTACGTCCGTGAGCGCAAGCAGTTCGGCCAGGCGATCGGCGAGTTCGAGCTCGTTCAGGGCAAGCTCGCCGACATGCACACAAGGCTCAATGCCTGCCGGGCTTATGTTCATGCGGTGGCCCGCGCGTGCGACAACGGCCACACCTCGCGCAAGGATGCGGCGGGCGCCCTGCTCTTCGCGGCAGAGCGCGCGACAAGGTCGGCGCTCGATGCAATTCAACTTCTCGGCGGCAACGGCTATATCAACGATTACCCGGCGGGGCGGCTTCTACGCGATGCCAAGCTCTATGAGATCGGCGCCGGCACGAGCGAAATAAGACGGATGTTGATCGGGCGCGAGCTGTTTGACGGAAATTAGGGCGATGAATGTTCTGAAATCCGCCGTCGCGCCGGATAGCCAAAATTTCGCCGCGAATAAAGCCGCAATGCAGGGTTTGATCGAGGATTTGCGCGGCAAGGTCGCGCTCATCGCGCAAGGCGGCGGCGGCGAGGCGCGCGAAAGGCACATCGCGCGCGGCAAGCTTTTGCCGCGGGACCGCGTCTCGGCGCTGCTCGATCCGGGCACGCCGTTTTTGGAATTTTCGCAATTCGCCGCATATGAGGTTTACGCAGGGACCGTTCCGGCGGCGGGATTGATATCGGGCGTCGGGCGCATAGGCGGCCAGGAATGCGTCGTCATCGCCAATGACGCAACCGTGAAGGGCGGCACCTATTATCCGCTGACCGTCAAGAAGCATCTGCGCGCGCAGGAAATCGCGCAAGAAAACCAACTGCCTTGCATCTATCTCGTCGATAGCGGCGGCGCCCATCTGCCAAGCCAGGACGAAGTCTTTCCCGACCGCGACCATTTCGGCCGCATCTTTTACAATCAGGCGAGGATGTCGGCGGCCGGCATCCCACAAATCGCGGTGGTGATGGGAAGCTGCACCGCGGGTGGCGCCTATGTCCCGGCGATGAGCGACGAGGCGATTATCGTGGCGGGGCAGGGCACCATTTTTTTGGCGGGCCCGCCGCTCGTCAAAGCCGCGACCGGCGAAATCGTCTCGGTGGAGGATCTTGGCGGCGCCGAAGTCCATTCGCGTATCTCGGGCGTCGTCGATCATTATGCGTTGAGCGACGCGCAGGCGCTGTTGCGGGTCCGCCAAATCGTCGGCACTCTCAATCGCGCGAAGAGCCCGGGCGTCGCGGTTCGTGAGCCCGCCGAACCGTTTTACGATGCGCAAGAAATGTACGGCATCGTCCCCGCCGACCCGCGCGAGGCTTATGACGTTCGTGAAATCGTTGCCCGCATCGTCGACGGCAGCGTGTTCGACGAGTTCAAGGCGCTCTATGGAACGACCCTCGTCTGCGGATTCGCGCACATCTTCGGCTATCCCGTGGGCATCCTCGCCAATAATGGAATCCTGTTTTCGGAATCGGCGCTCAAAGGCGCGCATTTCATTGCACTTTGCTCCCAGCGCAAAATCCCGCTCGTCTTTCTCCAAAACGTCACCGGCTTCATGGTTGGCCAAAAATACGAGGCACAAGGCATAGCCAAGGATGGCGCCAAGCTGGTCGCGGCGGTCGCTTGTGCGGGCGTGCCAAAATTCACCATCATAATCGGGGGCAGTTTCGGAGCCGGTAATTACGGCATGTGCGGGCGTGCCTTCGGTCCGCGTTTTCTCTGGGTGTGGCCGAATGCGCGAATCTCCGTGATGGGCGGCGAACAGGCCGCCAATGTTTTGGCGCAAGTGCGCCGCGACAAACTGGAGGCCGCCGGACAATTTTTGTCCCCCAAGGAGGAGGAAGCGTTCAAAGCGCCGGTGCTCGAGCAATTCGAACGCCAGGCGCATCCCTATTATGCGAGCGCCCGGCTTTGGGACGACGGCATCATCGATCCGGCCGAAACCCGGATGGTGCTCGCTCTCTCGATTTCCGCCGCCCTCAATGCGCCGGTCGAGGCGACGCAGTTTGGCGTTTTCCGGATGTGAGGTATTCAGCGAAGGCCGGGACCCATACGCCACTCAGGATTTATCGACAAGAAGGCCAGCCTCACTCCCTTCCAAAAGCTTCCAACTACGAAACTAGCTCAAGCGGTCCAGCGTGGACGGATCCAGTTCAAGCCGGCCCGTCGCCTTGCCGGCGCAAATCCTGTATTAAGCCTAATGAAAGGTGAACTCCCACAGGCCGGCAAATTGGCCTATGACGTGAAAAATATAGCCGCCCGCGGGCTCTGCTTTCCGGCAAATCCACTTCGATTGGCCTCCGGCAAAAAAAAGGCGCGTGATGATTTAAACGCTATTTATTAAAGACGATAAAACCGTCTCCTTCGGCGAGAAGCTGGCGGCGTCCGAACAATTCATGGTTCTCTTCCAGGAGGGAATGGACTTGGTGAGCCGGGCGGCCACCTACCTCGACGGCGACGGCCGGGGGGAGGCGAAGCTCTTGCCGCGCGCGGAGGCGGTCGCCTATGCGGTCGAAAGCATGCGTTTGACGACTAGGCTCATGCAGATTGCCTCCTGGCTGCTGCTTCAGCGCGCCGTCAACGAGGGTGAATTAAGCCGTGCCGAGGCCGCCGCCGAAAAACGCAGGGTTCCTTTATCCGACCAGGCCATCGTGTCGAACGAGGGTATTCTCGTCCGCTTGCCGCCGCGTCTGCGCGATCTTATCGGGATATCGCTTCGCCTGCAGGCGCGGATTATCCATCTCGATCTTCTGATCTATACGTCGCGTGATGCGGGCGGAAAGGAAAGCCTGCCGCCGAGCCCGGTGGAAATCCAGATCGAGCAATTGCGCGCCGCGCTCGCCGCGCCGCGCGTGCCGCCGCCGACGACGTGAAGACGCCGACGACGTGAAGACGCCGCGCTGTGGTTTTTGGGCCGCGCGGAAACTGTGGAGAGATAGGATAAAACCGAGGCCAGCAGAGCAGCGCGCATAGATCGCCCCGTAGCCGGCTCGTCTTGGCTGCGGCCGGCAGCCCGCCGGGCCGAACCGGCGCCGCCAGAGGTGGATTATTTGAGACTATCGCGCCTGCCAGGAAGCCATCGCGTCATCCAGGGCGCGCTGCCCCGAAGGTCCTTTTTCGAAGGTCAATTTCGCGATATGGCCATTGGCGAGAACCATCGGAACGTCCAACCATTGGCGTGATCGCAGAAGATCGAGATTGGATGCCTCGGCGTTACCGCGGGCCAGACCGATGAGGAAAGAATTCTCCATTACCGGCACCGTAATCCCCTTCAGCGGCTCGCCCGTCGCGGAATCTTCGCGGCGCATCTGCAACACGCTGATCTGCTTGAGATTGCCCAAGGGGCTGTCCTGCGGCACGGCAAACATCAGCTTGATGGTATGCGAAGCGGGCAATGTGCCATCGAAATTCTTTTGAACCGTCATCGCCAATTGCAGCTTTTCTTCAGGTATGTCGATCTCGGCGCGAACCGCTGATCTGAGCGGCTCATCCGGTCCAGTGCTGACATTATCGACGCGCCAGACGACCGTGCCAAGAAAGGTTTTCATTCTCGAATTTTCTTCCGGCGCCTCTACAAGAAGCGCGGCGCGATGGGCGACGGGGATGGGGGGATTGGCGGGCCCGGAACTGTTTTTGGCGACATCGCTGCGATCGGCGGTTGCTGAAGGCACACTGGCCAAAGCCGGCGCGCTCGCGGTGCCGGCACCGATACGGTCCGCGATCTTGCCGCCGGCGCCGGCGTCGCCCTGGGTCGGTGGCGGAGGAGATTGCGGGCGCACAAGATCTTCGGGGCGATCGCGCAGCCTATAGGCGGCGATCGCGACGAGGGCGAGGACCAGACCGATGATTCCAGCGACGATTACCAGGCGCTTTGCGGGACCGGCATCTACCGCCGGCCGAGGTGCGAAAGGATGTTGAGCTTCAAGCCGCGTTGTTGCCGCGGGTTCGGAATTTTCGGGGCTCGGGTATGGCGCTTCCCGGGTAGACGCATCAGCGGCAGACGCTTCCAAGGTCCGGGTCTCCGGGCCGGATGGTGCCGAGGCAGACGCCGCGAAGTCGCGCCCGGCCGAAGCAATTTGGCCGCGAGAAGCCCTGCCTGTTGCAGCGGGCTCGTCCTGCGCGGCCGAATGCTTCGCCGCGGTCCGCGCCGCCGGAGCCGGGTTGCGGGCCGAAGGCGGCGCCGGCCGCGCAGGGTTGAAAGCCGGACCGGGCCGCGGCGCGCCACCTGGCTGGGCGCCCGGGTTCATGCCGGGCGGCCGCGAATCGCGTCGAACCTTGAGGGGTCGCGAAGGCGGCGGCGTTTGCGCGGCTGGAATGGGAACCGGCGCGGAGGGAGCGGGGCCGAGCGGATGAGCGTCCGCTGGATTGGGTTCCGGCCCCGGCGCCGCGCTTGGCTCAGGCGCCGGGGATGTACCGGCCGGGCTCTCGGCGCTCAGGCCAAGGTCCGCGAGATTTGGTTCGGCCAAGGGCGCACCACTACCGGCACCTGACCGCGACGCAATTTCCGTTTCCAGCCTGGCAACCGCCACTTCCAGGGCTTGCGCTTCGCGCCCGATCGCCTCCTCCGACACTGGCGGATCGAGATTGCGCAATTGACCGAAAAGCGCCCCGCGCGCCCGCTCGTAGATGGCGTAGCGTGCTTCGGCGGCCGAATCCGGTAGGCCCGCGACGGCCTTGGCGAGCAGCGGGTAATAATCAGCCATATCGTATTGAGAGCATTTGATCGGACTTCCGTCAATCCCGCCGCGAAGCTTTGTTCATTCAATCGCGGAAGGGGTTGTGAACGAGGATCGTGTCGGCACGCTCTGGGCTGGTCGACAGAAGCGTGACCGGGGCCTCGATCAATTCCTCGATGCGGCGGACATATTTGATCGCCTGCGCCGGAAGCGCCGCCCAGGAGCGGGCGCCGGCCGTCGTGTCTTTCCACCCCTCGATTGTTTCGTAGATCGGCGCGACCCGCGCCTGCGCCGCCTGGCTTGCCGGCAATCTGCCGATGCGCTGGCCATCGAGATGGTAGCCGGCGCAGACCTTGATCTCTTCGAAACCGTCGAGAATATCGAGCTTCGTTAAGGCAATACCATCGATCCCCGAGGTTTTTACTGCCTGGCGCACGAGCACCGCGTCGAACCAGCCGCAACGCCTGCGCCGCCCCGTATTGGTCCCGAATTCATGTCCTCGGTCGCCCATCCGCTCGCCAATGGCATCATTGAGCTCGGCCGGGAATGGCCCGCCGCCGACCCGCGTCGTGTAGGCCTTGGCGATCCCTAGCACATAACCGATTGCCTTTGGGCCAAGGCCAGACCCCGTGGCGGCGTTGGCGGCGACCGTATTCGACGAGGTCACAAACGGGTAAGTGCCGTGATCGACATCGAGCATCGCGCCTTGCGCGCCTTCGAAGAGAATACGTTTACCCGCGCGCCGCGCGGCCTCCAGCAACTCCCAGGTCGCTTCAATGAAGGGAAGAATCTTGGCCGCGACGCAATCGAGCTCGGCGCGAATGGCCTTTGCGGTGACAGGTTCGAGCCCAAGCCCTCGGCGAAGCGGCTCGTGATGGGCAAGTAGGCGGGCAATTTTTTGATCCAAACTGTCCGGCTCGGCCAAGTCCATGAGGCGGATTGCGCGGCGGCCCACCTTGTCTTCGTAAGCTGGCCCGATGCCACGTTTGGTGGTTCCAATTTTCACCGCTTCGACCTTGGATGATTCGCGGTGGGCATCGAGTTCGCGGTGCAGGCTAAGGATTAGCGTCACGTTTTCGGCGATCTTCAAATTCTTAGGCGAGACCTCGATGCCCTGCGCTGCGAGCTTGGCGATTTCATCCACCAAATGTTGCGGATCGAGGACGACGCCATTGCCGATGATCGAAAGTTTTCCGGGCCGCACTACGCCAGCGGGCAACAGCGCGAGCTTATAGACATTGTTGTCGATGACGAGCGTATGCCCGGCATTGTGGCCCCCCTGAAAGCGCACCACGATGTCGGCCTGGAGCGATAGCCAATCGACGATCTTGCCCTTGCCTTCGTCGCCCCATTGGGCGCCGACCACCACCACATTCGCCATCGAACCGATCGCTTTTCGTCGCGGTCTTGCCGTTCAAGAGCCGCCAAAAATAAGCCCGGCGCAAACTGGCTGCACCGGGTCCATTGCGGAAACGAGGTACACGTTCGCGTGGCCGGAGTAAAGGTGGTCCGCTTGGCAGGGGGACAGTTTTGGGATGCCCCGCTTTTGACCGATGCTGTCGAAAAAGGGTTTGCGCGACGGGCTGAACGATGATTCCTGCTGATTGAATGAGGGTAGGATGATTCGGCGATGATGGGACGAAAGTATCGAGAGCAAGCGAACTTTTTCTACGAATTTCGGCTCGATGACATGATCCCGAAGGGGCACTTGTTGCGCCGGATCAATGTTTTCGTGACATCTGTGCTCGGCGACTTGCACGAACAGTTGGGTCCATTCTACAGCGCCATCGGCCGACCTTCGATCGATCCCGAGTTGCTGATCCGGATGCTTATCGTTGGCTACTGCTTCGGCATTCGCTTCGAGAGGAAGCTGTGCGAGGAAGTAAAACTCCACCTCGCATACAGGTGGTTTTGCCGGCTCGATCTCAATGACGCAATTCCCCACCACTCTACGTTCTCCGAGAACCGGTTGAACCGGTTCCGTGAGAGCGACATTCTGCGCCATATTTTCGAGCGCGTCGTCATGGCTGCGATGGGGATGGGCCTCGTCAAGGGCGAGGGGTTTGCCGTGGACGCGAGCGTCATGGAGGCGAACGCGAGCCGTTATCACGGCAAGGCGCCTGATGAACTCGATTGGACTGAGAAGCAGCGGCAGAAGCGTGCGGTGGCTGAGTATCTTGCGGCACTCGAAGCCGAGGCGGCGATTGAAGGCGATGCCTTAAATGAGAGCGGTGGATCCGAGAGCAAACGACAGCGCCGTTATGAGCGCCAGCCGCCCAAGGTGATCTCGCCGTCGGACCCGCAATCGGCATGGACAGCCAAGGCCAACAAACGCGTGCAATTCGGATATGGGCTGAACTACCTCATCGACATCGAGAATGCAGTAATCGTAGATGTCGAGGCAACGCCGGCTCGCACCTACGCGGAAGTTGCCGCGACACAAACGATGCTGGATCGAGTAGAAGAGCGCTTCGATCTGAGGCCGAGGCAACTCGCCGCGGACACAGCCTATGGAACGGGCAAGTTCCTCGGCTGGCTGGTCAAGAAGAAGAAAATCATCCCGCACATCCCGGTGTGGGAGAAGAGCGATCGGCAGGACGGCATCTTCTCCCGTTCGGATTTCCACTGGGACAGGAAACGCGGAGCCTACATCTGCCCCAGCGGGAAACTGCTGCAGACCAGCGGCACCGTGCATGACGGACGTACGCTGCTGTACCGCGCCTCAAAGCGGGACTGCGATATATGCTCGATACGAGCGAAGTGCTGCACCACGGCCGATGCGCGCAAGATCCCGCGCGACCTCCATGAGGATGCCCGCGATATCGCACGGCGGAAGATGAAGACAAAGGCGTTTGCCAAATCACGCGACGAACGAAAGCGTGTTGAGATGCGCTTCGCACACTTGAAGACACACCACGGCTTCGAGCGGATGCGCCTCAGGGGGCTTTCTGGCGCACGCGATGAGTTTCATCTCGCTGCCATTGTGCAGAACCTTAAAACACTCGCGCTCCGGACCCTTGGGCCACCGTCAACCCGACGGCGCGCATCGTTTGCCTGAAATCGCTTAGGATTGGATCAGTTCAGTCCGTGTCAAAGTCGACCCCATTTCAAGATTGCTTCAATGCCGCCGGTGCATCTCAATCGAAAGACCGTAACGATAAGCAAAAAACCGGATTTTTCGACAGCATCGACCCGAGGCGGACATGAATGCGCTGACTGTTCGTTTCGTTGAGTGCCGGGGGGGTTCCTGAAGAGGCGGAATTGCAAGCAGGGTCGGATTCTGCTGTGTTTTGCTAAATATCGGATAAATAAAGAGCCCCTTGCGGGGCTCTAAGATTGGTCGGCGATAAAACGTTCAGGAGCCGCGTTGCTCCTTGGTTATGAGCTTAATCCAGGTCTCGACCTCGGGGCTCAGCTTGCCCGTTCCCGCGAGCTTGAGGGTGGGGGCGAGCGCGCCAGCGTCGGGGAGCGGCAGGGGCAGGATGCCTTGCCCGCCCATGCCGTTGTTGGCCGTGATCTGGCCATCCTTTGGATCGTCGACGAGAATGCGGCCCACGAGGTCGAGCTTGTCCATGTCGACCACGTCGACGACATTCGCGAACTTGCTCGCCGCATACGCGTAATAGCCACCGCCTTTCTTGAGACCGAAGTTGACACCGTGGCAGCCGGGCTCACAGGGCAGGCTCTTCACGACCTTGTCGGTCTTGGTGTCGAGGATGGTGATGGTCGAGCTCAGGAAGTTGGCGGTGACCACATACTTGCCATCGGGGCTCACCGGGGTCTGGATGGGGCCGAGTCCGTAGGCCTCGCCCTTATGCTCGCCGCTCACCGGGTTGTAGTCCTCCGCCAAGTCGATGTCCTTAAGCTTCTTCTTTGCGTCGATGTCGATGACCGTCATCGAGGACAGCATTGCCGGCGGCGTACCTAGCAGGTTGGCGACATAGGCCTTGTGGTCCTTGCCGCTCCAGACCGCGATGGGGATGATTCCGCCGGTCGGGATCTCGGTCATCTGTTCAGTCGCTAGATCCACGACAGAGGCGCTCGAGGCCAGCGCGTTCGGGGTGATCATGTATTTC
>CAWEGU010000003.1:0-511187 GCA_963808645.1 uncultured Alphaproteobacteria bacterium | reverse complement strand
AAACGCTGAGGACGACGCCTTCGCTTTCCATGGCTATGTGGCCTATGCAAACGAGCTGTTCGGCGTATCGATGCGCGTCCATAAGAATGGCGACGTCGAGATGCTGGATGATGATCCGCTCGGGAGGATCGTCCGGCTTCACTGTGCAACGTACCCTCCTCCCTCACGATTCTCGGCGTACGACAATCTTGTTCCCGAGCCGTCAACGAGGGAGGCCGGGGGGCGGGATCACAATCCGCCTTCGCCAAGGGATGACCGCACGGACTTTGACTTCGGCCAGATCGACGGTCGCGAAACTGCGCCGTTGCGCCCGGAAACGTTCGAATTCTTCATTCTTCGGCTCTCCCGCCCTGCTTCTTCAATCAGGTCCGCGACGGGTCCGTTGCGTTTCATAAGGCCGGGCAAACAAAAACAACGTCCCGCACATGACGACGCGCTGCGGGGGCTGGCAGGGACGATCGCATCTCCCCAGATAATGGGCATCCGGGCGAAGGCAGATTTTGTGGAGAAGCCCAAGCCGGAGCCATCGCACTGAAAGGGTTGGACATCATGGATACCCAGACACTTCTCATCATTATTATTCTTGTTCTCCTCCTTGGCGGAGGCGGCTGGTACGGCCGGGGAAACTGGTTTTAGGCGGTAGGCAGGGTGCCCGGTTTGACGCACCGGATTCATGCAACGAATAAGCCCTGCGATTTCAGGGCTTTTTTCGGTACTCGACGTAGAGGGCGTTGGCCTACTGACGGCGGGTAAGGCGACCACGCTTTTTGAGCTCTGCCTCGATATGGCTTTGAAGCGATCTTCCCATCCATCGGTATGGACGAAACGATCAAAGTTCTTCGTAGTACCTCGGAGCAGTTGAGCCTCGATCGCTTGGAAACATCTTCCCAATCTGCATAGAATATATAGCGTGTTCCCGTAATTCATGTTCTCAAAAACCACGAGATTGTCGGCATAGAGGGCTCCGATATATGAACCAGCTGTTGGTTCCTTTGATGAGCTTTTCAACAGGAAGTTTCGCAAACAATTTGAGCCTAGCGGCAATAATGCCCGCACGTTCGGGCGATAAACTCCCCCGGCCCTTCGTGATCGACGCAATCAACTGCGCAGCATTGCCGGGCGGGAAAATCTCCCAATCCAGTTGGACGGTGCCAATGAAATTATCTCGCGTCGCATCGCTCGGAAACACGCCAGATACCCCCGTGTTCTCCTGCATAAGATTTAACAAAAAAGAAACTCGTCATGAATCCGGCGGCGCGACGATCCAGTATCTGGGCGACCTCAAACTTGACCAAAGCGGTATCAACGCCCGGGCTGTTCAATAGCTCAACTTTGATCGGGAAGTGGCGCGGTTCAAACACCTGTAGTTGGTAGACCTCTCGATCTCGGTAATGGGTATGCGTCCCATAGGTCGATGCATCCCCGAAATTTGGAGTTTCCCAACTGAACGTCTTTGTGATTTTCGGAAGATCGGTCCTCTTAACCTCCCAACCGTTCAAGTTTCGATCCGAGTATTTACCCACTGTAGGCGGCGGAACGATGCTGGCGGCAATTTTGAAATCGGTGCCGTCATGGTAGAGCCCGAGGTGAGCATATAAGCCCCGAGTGATATCGAGAACGGGAATTCTCTTGGTGGCAGCGACAATGACGAAGTCAGACTTAATCCCGGCTAGGTCCGCCGTAATTGAAGCTGGGACACTACGATGAGATTGCTTCCAAGGGGGCTTTTTCTTCATTTCATGGTTCCAGTGCGAACGGCACCCTCAGTTCGGCAATTTGGCCTGGTGCCGTTCGCATTTTCGATCACCGCTTTTTCCAGCACCGTTATGAGCCGGCCGATGCAGCGTGTAGCTCTGGCCAGCCTTCGGCGTCGGCGGCAGAGGCTTCCCCTGAACTGCGGTCCGCTCCTGGCCAGTGTCGCCACCGCGCGGGCCACGGATTTCATATTCACCGGAATTTGGGGCAGGCTCGCCGGGCTTGAAGGACTTCGTCATGGTCTAGTTCCTTTGCGATTTATCGTTGACACAATATCAACTTCATGTTAACATTATACAAGATAAAATAAGAATGTCAACCATCAGAAATAGGAACACCACATGTTCGGAGATAGGCTCAGGCTGGCGCGGAAACGTGCCGGTTTATCGTTGCGCGGCCTTGCCGACCAAATCGGTAACGATGTCAGCGCCCAAGCGATTTCGAAATACGAGAGCGGGAAGATGTTTCCGAGTTCGAGTGTCCTCGTGTCGCTCGCGAAGGCGCTCGATGTGTCGCTTGATTTTCTGATGAGCAACCAGGTCGCCTCGCTCGCGGCTGTGGAATTTCGCAGACACTCAGGCACTGCTGCCGCAGAACGCGCGCGCGCGGAATCCGTCGTGATCGAGGAAGTCGAGCGACATCTTGCGCTCGACGCCATCCTCGAATTGGACAGCGAAAAAAATCAGCTGCCTCGTGAACGAGCGATCGTCGGCTCCTTCGACGAAGTCGAGGCACTGGCAAATCAATTGCGCAAGGACTGGGATCTCGGGAACGACCCCATTCCGAGCATGACCGGGCTTCTCGAAGACAAGGGCATCAAGGTTATTGCGGTTGATATTCCAAAGAAGCTCTCGGGCCTCACCGGCGATATTCAACGCCCCGATGGAAGACCGAATGTGCCGATCATCGTCGTGAGTACGCAGTTCACGATCGAACGTCGGCGCTTCACCCTGGCACATGAGCTGGCGCATCGGATCATCGGAGGAGCCAATGGCGACCTGAAGCTCGAAAAAGCCATGGATTGCTTCGCGGCCGCGTTCCTGATCCCAAAACTCATTTGCAAAATGAAGTTGCCGGCGCGCACGACGCCCTGCCGCCATATAGTGAGATCGTCCGCCTTAAGCATTTCTACGGTGTTGCCGCGGCGGCGATCCTGATGCGCCTGAAGGATATCGGCATTCTGTCGGATTCGACGGTCAGCTACGCGTTTCAAACCTACGCGCGGGCCTGGCGTACCGCTGAACCCATGCCGCTCGATCCCAAAGGACATTACGGCAAGCTGGAACAGCCCACGCGGTTCGAGCGCTCCGTCTATTGGGCGCTCGCCGATCGCCTGATTTCGCTCCCGCGCGCGGCTGAGCTGCTCCGTCGGCCTGTCTCACAGGTTGAGCTGGCCGTGCGGGGACCCGGCTTTGCAGATTGAAATAATTGTCAATGATAGTTCGTGTCTGATCGACCTGCGGAAGGGGGGATTGCTCACGTCTGCTCTTCTGCTACCTTTTCGCTTCATCGTTGCCCTTCCTCTTGTTGAAGCGGAGCTGAATGATTTCAGCAAAGAGGACTGGCAAGATCTGTATGCGCGCGGAATGAAGGTCGTCGATCTCGACGCGAAGCAAGTCGAACGTGCCTTTGCCCTGAAGACCATATATCCGGGTCTTTCCGCTTATGATTGTTTCAGCCTGGCGCTTGTGGAATCTACGAAGGCCGCAATACTGTTGACCGGCGACCAGCAACTGCGCGGACGCGCAGTTGCCCTCGGCGTAAATGTCCATGGCGTCCTGTGGATTTGCGATCAGATTGAACAGGCGGCCTCAATGTCGTTTTCCGACCTGGCGGATGCGCTCGAAAAACTACAATCCGATCCACTGGTGTTCCTGCCCGATGCGGAAGTGCGGCAGCGGATTGAGAAATTGCGCAACCGTGCGCGGGGGCGACCGTCATAAGTTATGCCGGAATTACGCACCTAATTTTTGCAACAGTTTCGGGGGATGCTGGCGGGAGGGATCGCAACGGGCGGGGGGCTGTGCGTGTCGAGGCGTGGTTCGCCATCTGCGCATCAATCTAAAGCGGCGTTCAGGGCAGTGAAGAGCTTTTCGGCGCGGTCTAGCGTTGTTGCAACCGGGGTTGCGTCTCCCTCCAATACTTTCAAATTCCCCACTAGCCACGCAGACGGCATGAAGTGGTCGAATGTCGGGATCGCTTCAGGCATCAAGTTAAACGCCGCCTCTGCTTTCTTGACGAGGCGCACTGCATTCTTGTCCGCATCCTCCAACGATTGTGCAGTCAGCACCTGCGCTTCAGGAAGCGTGTAGGTAGCATTGACAATCGAGACGAAGAGCTCGGGCTCAAACAGATCTTCGATGTCCGACTCTGCCTTTGACGTGAAGTCCGAGATTGTGAATACGCGGCCCGCCTTTAGAATTTCACTGCGGCGCAGTTCTTCGATCTTCTTCGTGTCGACTTTGGTTTGATCCGCAAGCACCGCAATATCGAGCTTGTTTCCTCCAAACAAGGAAACAAACGCGCGGACGTTTCCGATACCGCCAGAAGGACAGACCGTCCAGCGCGTATCAAGCCCGACGCGTTTCCGCGACTTCAATGCGTACGAGAGCGCCTGCAGATAGAGGATATCCGATACGCCCTCAACCAAAAGCGTGTGCTTTCCGATAAACAGCGATTGCGTGATTTCGTACCCGAGCGCGCCTTGCAACGGGAACAGCGTATCGGGATCAGTCGTCAGGACATCTTCCCTGACTTTGGTGCCGATCGGGACACGGCGCTGTCCCACAATCTCAACTTGGTCTTCGACAATGCGGGCCGATGTGAGCTTGTCCGGCGCGACCATAAAAGGCGAGTGCGTCGTATAGATAATCTGATGGTGCGGGGCCAACTTCTCGTCGAAGTAGCGGAGCAGATCGCCCTGTGCCTTTCCATGCAAGGTCAACCCTGGCTCGTCCAGTAGAAGAATAACCGGCTTGCTCTGTGACTTGACCTGCTCAAACTTCACGAGAAACGAAAAGAACCACACGAAGCCGGCACTGCGCTCAGAGAATGGAGTGTCCACGCGATGGAGCTGATTGTAAATTCGCGCTCGGCCAATGTTGCCACTGTTGAATGGTGCCTTGTCGCCAGGTCGCGCAGGGTCAATCTCGACTTTGACCATGAGGTCGGGATTTTGGGTCCAATAATCAAGAATTTGATCGGTAATGTAGTTCGATGCGGCCTGCAGCCTCGCATTGAATGTCTCATAGGTTCCGACACTGAGAATGTCGTCTAGCGGGACACCGGCAAATTCCAAGAACTCCATAAACAAACGCGCACCTCTATACTCATCCTGAAGGAGCTGTCCGTTTGCCTTGATCTCCTTCAAGTGCTCCAGTTGAACGGCTCCATCCATCCGATCGTAATTGGAAAAATACATGAACGATGGCAAGAATGACTTCGCAATTGTGAGGGCACGGTTCTTGAATGTCCCATAGCCTCTAAGTCGCTCCAGCAGCGTTTGCTGGTCTGGCGTAGGCGATTGAAAAGACGCAATGCTCGCGATCAGTGAGGCCTCGTCTTTAGCCCCTTGCAACGTCGCAATTTGTGCCTCTTCAAAGACGTTCGTCGATAGGACATTCTCAATGCTTTTTGAACGTTGATATCGAATTCCCACTCAGGCTCCGTTGCTTGGTAGCGTCGTCGAATTTTTACCTCCGGCTGTTCGACAACCCCGTCTCCCAACTCTGCAGCAATGCTTTCCAGTTCCTGTTTCGTAAGTTCCCAGATTGTCGATATCGCTATTGCATCTTGGACTGGGTGACGCTCACCGTACTTCGTCAGCAGCCGTCTTGGATAGTCGCGCTCTTTGTCAAGAGCAGCGGGCGTGCTCGGGTGGCAGTTGAGCGCAGCTAGAGCCAAGAGTATGGCGCTCTTGCCAGCTTCATTTTTGCCAACCAAGCTGGTTACTTGTTCGAGAGAAAATTCGCCGGAATCTTCTGCTGACCGGAAGTTCGTGACGTGTGCCTTCTTGAGTTTCATTAGATGACTTTCATAATCATGTTTGCCGTTTACCCATCAAAAAGATGCCTCTGAAACCCGATAAAGGCGTCGCGAATCTGCGCCACGCCACCAAGCTGTGCCGCCGCGTCACTGACAGCCCTGTATTTCAGATCCAGCAAGTGCGGCAGTTTGGCTTGATCCAGCTCGCCGACGCCTTCCTTGACATACTGGGAGAGGACAAAATCCAGAAACGCCTGAAGCTTGCGATCGTAGTGGGAAAATATCTGCTCCCGGTGGGCGGTAACCCGCTCCTCCCGCGTGATGGGGGACAAGGCAAAGGCAATGTAGGCAAGCACGTCAAACAGGTCGCTTTTTTCAGCATCAATCATGCGTCGGATTTCGCTTAGCTGTTCATCGCCATAGCCTTTCTCGGAGAGGCTCTCCAAAAGCGCTTTCCGCGTGTCCGGCTGGCCCCACAGCGCCCTTAGCTCGTCCTCATCCCTGAAGAGCTCCGGCAGGTCTCCAAACAGCCGCGTGATGAATTCCGCCGCTGACATGGGGCGGCCGTCCACGCTCCAGAAGGTCGTCGCCATCATGTGCTGGATGGTGCGCTCTTTGCCGTCTGCGAGCTTGATCTTGACCCTCTGGCGAGCGGCTGGCTCTTCCTCCCCGCCTTCAGGCCCACCGCCACCTTCTTCTTCACCGTTCGGCGTGGGGCCTTCGTCTTCGCCCCCGCCTCTGGGGCGCGGTGGAACAGGTTCGAGGGGCTCACCATCCCACTCCGGATCGTTGAAATGCTCATAGGCCCTCACGAAGTCATAGATCGTGAAATAATCCTTGCCGTCGAAGAGCCGCGTCCCGCGCCCGATGATCTGCTTGAACTCGATCATTGAATTCACGGGGCGCATCAAAACAATGTTGCGCACATTGCGCGCATCAACGCCCGTCGAGAGCTTCTGGGAAGTCGTAAGAATGGTCGGAATGGTCTTTTCGTTGTCCTGAAACGTCCGCAAATGCTGATCGCCGACCGCGCCATCGTTCGCGGTCACGCGGACGCAGTAGTTCGGGTCCTTGCTCGTCTTCATCTGGTTGATGAGGTCGCGAACCGCGAGCGCGTGTTCCTGCGTCGCGCAAAAAACAAGGGTCTTCTGTCTCTGATCGATGGCGTCCATGAATAATTTGGCGCGGTATTTTTCGCGCTCTTTGATCTCGATGACGCGGTTGAAATCATCCTCGGTGTACCGCCTGCCCTCCTCGACCTCGCCCTCGACCAACTGGTCATCGGCGGTATAAACGTAACTATCGAGCGTGGTGGCGATCTGCTTGACCTTGAAGGGGGTCAGAAAGCCGTCATTGATCCCTTGCTTCAAGGAGTAGATGTAAACCGGCTCGCCAAAATAGGCGTAGGTGTCCGCATTGGCCCGGCGCTTGGGCGTCGCGGTGAGGCCGAGCTGCACGGCCGGCGAGAAATATTCCAGAATGCCGCGCCAGTTGCCTTCATCGTTGGCGCCGCCCCTGTGGCACTCGTCGATGACGACGAAATCGAAGAAGTCCGGGGGATAGTCCCCGAAGTTGGGCGCCGCATTGCCTTCGGCATCCCTGCCGCTCATGAAGGTCTGGAAGATCGTGAAGAAGATGCTGCCGTTTTTTGGCACACGGCCTTTCTTGCGGATTTCATCTGGCGAAATGCGCACGAGTGCATCATCGGGAAATGCGGAAAAGGCGTTGTAACCCTGATCGGCCAGGATGTTGCGGTCAGCCAGAAACAGAATGCGCGGCCTTCGAGTTGGCTCGCCGCTTAGATTCCATCGACTCTGAAACAGCTTCCACGACAACTGAAAGGCAATGAAGGTCTTTCCAGTGCCGGTGGCGAGCGTCAGAAGGATGCGATTCCGGCCGTTGGCGATGGCTTCGAGCGCGTTTTAGATAGCGTTGTGCTGGTAATAGCGCGCCTGCCACGTCCCGCCTTTGTCTTCGAAGGGGATGGCGGCGAAGCGGTCGCGCCAGGCGTTTTCCTTGGCGAACGTCCGGTGCCAGAGTTCTTCCGGGCTCGGGTATTGCGAAACGTATTGCTCCGCGCCCGTCTCCATATCGATCTGATAAATGCCGGCGCCATTGGTGGAATAGGCGAAGCGCGCTTGCAGCTTCTCGGCGTATTTCTTCGCCTGGCCCACGCCTTCAGTGTCCGGCAAGTCCCGCCGCTTGGCCTCAATCACGGCAAGCTTGTGGTCGCGGTAGGTCAGCACATAATCGGCAATGTCCTGGGCGGCGCGTCTGCCAGCCCCTTGCAACCGTCCGAGGGTGATGACCTCGCGGCGTACCCGGCTCGCGTCCACCACGCCCCAGCCCGCCGCCTTCAGGGCGGGGTCGATCAGCTCGGCGCGGGTTTCGGCCTCGTTCACGCGACAGCCTCGTGCAAGAATTGCTTGGGCTGCGCGGTCAGTTCACCGGCGAAGGCCTTTTGCAGGACGGCTTGTTTCAGCTCTGCGAGGATGACCAGCTTTTGCTGGTAGATCGCTTCAAGGCAGCGGCTTTCCTCTGACAGACTATCTAATTTCCCGACGACCTCGATTTGCTTGTCCATATCAGGGACCGCAACAGGTAACTCACGCAGGTCGGCAATATTGATCCCAGTGTAGGCTACACCTTTCTGAACGTCGGTTAGCCAAGCTTGACTTGCCTTCCTTGCGATCCAGTAGGCCAAATAAAATGAATTTACTTTCTTCGTATCTGTTGGCACGACGGCCACTTCTCGGGAAACATTCCAACCGACCATCTCGGGTTTCGCAACTGCGACCCCTCCGAGTGTTCCTCGAACATTGACCAGGACTTCCCCACCTTGAAGGATTGTGCGCTTATAGTCCTTCGACAGCGAGGCAGCGATGTGCTTCATGCCATCTGTTTCGATGTCCAGCCAACGGACGTTGCTTGTACGCAGGCAGGGTACGCCGTCGGTAACTTCCTCGCCTAGCTTGATAACACCGTATGTGATTATTCGGTTGTGATCACAAAGGGTAGCAAGCTGGCGCGTCTCAGCCTCTTCATCTTTAAAGGTAAAGACGGAATTCAGGTAGCTTTCGAACAGCTCGCGGGCGTTGGCGAGGTTCTGCTCGGCATTGGTGACCGCAGCAGCGATCCCCTCAAGCGCTTCATCGAGAATTGCAACAATGCGCTTTTGTTCTGGAAGGGGGGGAAGTAGTAGTTTGCGGTCTTCCATTGACCGATGCTGTCGAAAAAGGGTTTGCGCGACGGGCTGAACGATGATTCCTGCTGATTGAATGAGGGTAGGATGATTTCGGCGATGATGGGACGAAAGTATCGAGAGCAAGCGAACTTTTTCTACGAATTTCGGCTCGATGACATGATCCCGAAGGGGCACTTGTTGCGCCGGATCAATGTTTTCGTGACATCTGTGCTCGGCGACTTGCACGAACAGTTGGGTCCATTCTACAGCGCCATCGGCCGACCTTCGATCGATCCCGAGTTGCTGATCCGGATGCTTATCGTTGGCTACTGCTTCGGCATTCGCTCCGAGAGGAAGCTGTGCGAGGAAGTAAAACTCCACCTCGCATACAGGTGGTTTTGCCGGCTCGATCTCAATGACGCGATTCCCCACCACTCTACGTTCTCCGAGAACCGGTTGAACCGGTTCCGTGAGAGCGACATTCTGCGCCATATTTTCGAGCGCGTCGTCATGGCTGCGATGGGGATGGGCCTCGTCAAGGGCGAGGGGTTTGCCGTGGACGCGAGCGTCATGGAGGCGAACGCGAGCCGTTATCACGGCAAGGCGCCTGATGAACTCGATTGGACTGAGAAGCAGCGGCAGAAGCGTGCGGTGGCTGAGTATCTTGCGGCACTCGAAGCCGAGGCGGCGATTGAAGGCGATGCCTTAAATGAGAGCGGTGGATCCGAGAGCAAACGACAGCGCCGTTATGAGCGCCAGCCGCCCAAGGTGATCTCGCCGTCGGACCCGCAATCGGCATGGACAGCCAAGGCCAACAAACGCGTGCAATTCGGATATGGGCTGAACTACCTCATCGACATCGAGAATGCAGTAATCGTAGATGTCGAGGCAACGCCGGCTCGCACCTACGCGGAAGTTGCCGCGACACAAACGATGCTGGATCGAGTAGAAGAGCGCTTCGATCTGAGGCCGAGGCGACTCGCCGCGGACACAGCCTATGGAACGGGCAAGTTCCTCGGCTGGCTGGTCAAGAAGAAGAAAATCATCCCGCACATCCCGGTGTGGGAGAAGAGCGATCGGCAGGACGGCATCTTCTCCCGTTCGGATTTCCACTGGGACAGGAAACGCGGAGCCTACATCTGCCCCAGCGGGAAACTGCTGCAGACCAGCGGCACCGTGCATGACGGACGTACGCTGCTGTACCGCGCCTCAAAGCGGGACTGCGATATATGCTCGATACGAGCGAAGTGCTGCACCACGGCCGATGCGCGCAAGATCCCGCGCGACCTCCATGAGGATGCCCGCGATATCGCACGGCGGAAGATGAAGACAAAGGCGTTTGCCAAATCACGCGACGAACGAAAGCGTGTTGAGATGCGCTTCGCACACTTGAAGACACACCACGGCTTCGAGCGGATGCGCCTCAGGGGGCTTTCTGGCGCACGCGATGAGTTTCATCTCGCTGCCATTGTGCAGAACCTTAAAACACTCGCGCTCCGGACCCTTGGGCCACCGTCAACCCGACGGCGCGCATCGTTTGCCTGAAATCGCTTAGGATTGGATCAGTTCAGTCCGTGTCAAAGTCGACCCCATTTCAAGATTGCTTCAATGCCGCCGGTGCATCTCAATCGAAAGACCGTAACGATAAGCAAAAAACCGGATTTTTCGACAGCATCGACCCTTTGGTAACATGGGTCATGGTGGTGCCCGCACCTTGATCCGATTTTATCTTTTCACTATCCCAGTCGAACCAATAGTATAAAAACATTTTATCAATTTTAGTTTCATCTATGGCAGTTTTCCAAATGTGGTAGTGATATATTACTTTTCCGCCGTCCCAAATCTTAGGACCAAAAGACGCGGACCAAGCGTACAAAAGATCTCCCTCATCGCAGTATTTATCTGCGTCCAATTCTAGGTCGGAATAGTACAACTTCTTGTTAGAAAAAAAGTTGCCTACCCGCAAAACTGGGTATTTCCCTTTGTCCAATAGTTCTTGTTGCTTATATGCGCGCCCGTTTAATAGCTTGCAGACGGCACCTAGCGTTGCGGTATGCCATCTCGACCTCACAACATCCCCCGAATTCCTTCAAGAATCTCCGCGCTCTCGGCGTCAAGCGCCGCCATCTCGGCGATAATGTCCTGCGGATCGCGCAAGGCGTCTTCCTCGGCCTTGTTGGGGTTCTTCACCGACAGATCGAAGCTGGTCTGATCGATGCACGTCACATCGACCGACCATGATTTTTCCGAGTCCGCGAAGCTGGCTTGCAGCGCGACAAACTCCTTCAGGTCTTTGTCGTTGAGCGAATTTGTCTTGCCCATGTTCCGGCCCGGATCGAGCTGGTAGTACCAGACCTTGCGGGTGGGCGAGCCCTTCTCGAAAAACAGCACAACGGTCTTCACTCCGGCCCCGGGGGAACGTCCCGCCCGGACAATCCAGCACCGTGTGCAGGTTGCAGTTTTCCAGCAGCTCCTGGCGCAACGAGCGCGCCGCGCCGTCCGAGTTGGACAAAAACGTGTTCTTGATGACGACGGCCGCCCTGCCCCCGGCCTTCAGATGCTTGATGAAGTGCTGCAAGAAGAGGAACGCCGTTTCCCCCGTCTTGATGGGGAAGTTCTGTTGCACCTCGGGGCGCTCTTTGCCGCCAAAGGGCGGATTGGCGAGGATCACGTCAAAGCGATCCTTGTCCTGAATATCGCTGAGATTCTCGGCAAGCGTGTTGGTGTGAATGATGTTCGGCGCTTCGATGCCATGCAGGATCATGTTCATGATCGCGATGACATAGGCGAGGCTCTTCTTCTCCTTGCCGTAGAAGGTCCTGGTTTGCAGGGTCTGGAGCTGGCTGGTGGTCAGTTCGCCGTGGCGCAGATAGTCATGCGCCTCGCACAAGAAGCCCGCCGAGCCGAGCGCGCCGTCATAGATGCGCTCGCCAATCTTCGGCTTCACCACATGGATCATGGCGCGAATGAGCGGGCGCGGCGTGTAATATTCGCCGCCGTTCCGGCCCGCATTGCCCATGTTCTTGATCTTGGCTTCGTAGAGATGGGAAAGCTCGTGCTTTTCCTTCTGGGAGCGGAAGCGCAGCCCGTCCATCAGTTCAAGCGCGTCTCGCAGCGAATAGCCGCTCTGAAACTTGTTTTTGATCTCCCCGAAAATCTCGCCGATTTTATATTCGATCGTGTCGGGGCCGGTGGCGCGCTGCTTGAAGCCTTTCAGGTAGGGGAACAACTCGTCATTGACGTAGGCGATCAGGTCATCGCCGGTCAGCGCTCTGTCGTGGTCAAATGATCCATCGGCCTTCTTTGGCGCGGCCCAGCTCGACCAACGATGCGGCTTGTCAATGACGAACGCATAGGGCTTGCCGGCCAGCTCGGCACCCACAGCCTTTTCATGCTCCAGATCGTCGAGATATTTGAGGAACAATATCCATGAGGTCTGCTCCGTGTAGTCGAGCTCGGTGGTGCAGCCCGCCTCTTTCCAGAGGACGTCATCGATATTCTTGAAGATTTGGTGGAACATATTTTTCCGTTCTAAAATAATTTCGGCTCGGTTTTTGTCCTTAGCACTGATCCGCCAATTGCAGGTAACACTGAGGCGTCTATCCCTTCAAGATTTAAGGGGGCCGCTCGGTTTCTGCGGCTCCGGTTCCGAGGCCGGATGCTCGATGGTGTCTCTATAAAACGCGAGGACGCCGTTAATCTCGTCCTGCCAGCCCGCGCCTCGTGCCTTGAACCATGCCAGTATATCAGGGTCAATTGCAAGCTTTTCGTCAGGATCTGCGGCCTGTTTGAAAGACGATGTTGGCTGCCATTCATTCATACCTTAGTATAAAATGTACTATATTAAGGAAATATTTAGAAACCACCTTGTTGAAAAGCTCCTTTCTTCGCTTGAAATCGGCCATGCGAACGTATGCGAAAAAACCTATCGCGCTACGAAGAAGCTCACCTTATCCGTCAGGGCTCGTTGGGACTCGCAATCGGAGAACCTTTTAGTATGTAATTTCAGAAAATCTCCGTTTAGTTACGGTTTTTCATGGAATGTTACAGTTTTTCACGGTAGAGTGGTTTTGGAACGAAAATTCACGAGTAGGATGCATTTTTCATGAGGAATGGCCTTAAGAGCGATTTTTCAGGCCCTGTTACAGTTTTTCAGGAGCGACGGCTCCCGGAACTGGCGACGCCCGTTGGGTATGCCGCTCTGATCGACGCATTTCGGCTGAGATCCCCGGTGCCGCGTACGCTCTCGGCGATTGGCCAGCGGCATAAGCTTTACCAGCAGGACGGATGGAATATCTATACACCCCGGCACGCTCCCCCGGAGACCCTCGAAGGGCATCTGAGCTTCGCTCTGAAATATGAAGGGCTCGATCTTCTCGTCCTGAAATCGCTCTTTCGAGCCACAGGACCCGGACCGATCGAGGCGATCGTCAGGGCGACACCGACCGGTTCCTATGCCCGTCGCATCTGGTTCCTCTATGAGTGGCTGCTCGGAACAGAGCTCGACCTGCCTCCGGCCGAAAAAGGCGCCTACGTCCTCGTCGTCGATCCCGACCAGCAATGGACGATGGCTGGCACGACGTCGTCGCGCCATCGCGTCAAAAACAACCTGCCGGGTACGCCGTCTTTCTGCCCGATGATCTTCCGCACAGAGGCGCTCCGCGCTTTCACCGCGCGCGATCTGGCCGAACGCGCGCGCGCCGCAGTGGCGAACGTGCCCCGCGACCTGCTCGCGCGTACCGCTGCGTTCCTGCTGCTGAAGGATTCCAAATCGAGCTTTGCCATCGAAGGCGAGCATCCGCCGCAGGATCGCATTCAGCGCTGGGGCCGGGCCATCGGTGAGGCCGGGCGCCGGCCGATCGACCTCGACGAATTGCTTCGGCTGCAACGCATCGTCATTGGCGACGCGCGCTATGTGCGTTTGGGCCTGCGTCATGAGGGCGGTTTCGTCGGCGAGCATGACCGCGAAACCGGCATGCCGCTGCCGGAACATATCAGCGCCCGGCATGAAGACCTGCCGTCCCTGATAGAGGGACTGGTTGCTTTCGACCGGACCGCCGCACCCCACCTCGATCCGGTCCTCGCGGCAGCCGCGCTCGCCTTCGGCTTCGTTTACGTTCACCCCTTCGAGGATGGCAACGGACGGCTCCACCGGTACCTCATCCACCATGTCCTGGCCGAGCGCGGCTTCAACCCGCCCGGAATGGTGTTCCCGGTTTCAGCGGCCATCCTCGACCGGATCAATGATTACCGCAAAATCCTGGAGAGCTACTCGGCACGGCTGCTGCCCCTGATCGAGTGGGAGCCGACCGGCAAAGGGAATGTCCGCGTCCTGAATGACACGGGCGACTACTACCGCTTCTTCGACGCGACGCCGCATGCGGAGTTTCTTTATGAATGCGTCGAGCGGACGATCGAAGTGGATCTTCCCGCCGAGACCAGTTTTCTAAAGGGCTATGACAGCTTCAGACGGCAGGTTGAGGACATTGTCGACATGCCGGACAACACGGTCGATCTCCTGTTTCGCTTTCTCCGCCAGAACGACGGCAAACTCTCCCGGCGTGCGCGGGAACGGGAATTCGCCGAATTGACCGAGGACGAAGTTGCAAGGATCGAGGCGGCCTATGCGAAGGCGTTCTCCGGCTGAAAGCGCCGTGCGTCACGATCCGACGTGCTCTGAAATCGAAGCGGAAACTCGGCGATCTCCGGTGGGGGGGAATAGCTGTAGCGGGCCTCCGCTGCCACAATCAAGTGCGTCGTCAGCGTGATGATGTTGCGCGAGGGCTGGGATGTACAAAGCGTCACGGTCATCGTCGGCCTCAGGCCTTACACGTCGAAAGCCAATATCCTGCCAGAGCAGACGGTCGGGCGGGGGCTGCGCCTGATGTTCGAGGCGCCACCGGCTATATCGAGTGCGTCGATGTGATCGGCAACAAGTCGTTCATCGAGTTCGTCGAGCAGCTCGAACGCGAAGAAGACATCCAGCTCGAGACCTTCAAGATCGGCGAGAAGGTGAGCATCATTACCATCGCGCCCGATCCAAAGAAGAACGACAAAGATATCGCGATCCCGGTACTCGTCCGACCCTCACCCGCAATAAGTCGTTGGCCGAGGAAATCGCCGAACTCGACGTAAGCGCTTTCACCTGTCCCGTTCTGCCGCGCAAGCAAGACGACGCCGCAGCCAAGACATTCCGCTATGAGGGTTACGACATCATCACGCTGCAAAAGCTGATCGAGCGAGAGTACAGCATTCCGGAGCCGCAGACAGCCGAGGAGGTCATCGGCTATTACGCCAGGCACATTGCGCAGGACGTGAAACTGCCGTCGCAGTTTTCGGCATTGGCTCCGAAGGTGAGAGAGTTTCTCGAAACCAAAGCGTTCGGTGGGCCGGTGCCGTTGAACGTGCCTGCGATGATTAAGGCGATTGGCAGCAACGTGGCTCAATACGTGACAGTGAAAACATTCGTTGAGGCACTGCGGAAGATGGTCATTGCGGAATTGGAGCCGCAGCTTCTGCATGCGGGCCGGCCGCTGTCCGAAACGCCGCCGTTTCCCTGGTCGCGTGCGACATTCGCCGCGGACAAATGCATCTTCAACCTTGTTCCGTGCGACAACGACTTCGAAAGGGAAGTCGCGCAGTTCCTGCAGAAGGCGCCGCCCCTTGGTGGCACGGTTCCGCCGACAACATCATGCGCCCTCAAGTCGCTTCGAGGAAGCCCGACAGCGCGAAACATGGACTGGAGTTGTGCAAGGTCACATCGTCAGTGGTTGGTCTGCTCGGATATGACGAGCGCGTCGCGTTGATCTGCAGGGGACGTTGTCAACTGGCGCCAGAGCAGCATCAACGCGGCCATTATCGCTGGTCCCAGAAAAAGGCCGAGAAGTTGGAAGCTCTCGACACCCCCGAGGATGCCAAGCAAAACCCATAGAAACGGAAGCTTTGTAGCGCCTCCGATCAGCTTTGGCCTCACGAAGTGATCGGCTACGAAAATCACGGCAAAACCGGCCAAAACGACGATAAGTGCTGGGCCAACTCCTCCGCTTCCAAGCTGAACGAGAGCGGCGAGGCCAACTGCGAGGATCGCTGCGAAGGGAATCGTCGCCGCGATCGCGGTAGCCACCCCAAATAGGATCGGGTGAGGCAATTTGGTCAAAAAGTAAACAATTCCGAGCAGAATGCCCTCGCCGATCGCCACAAGGATCAGTCCGGCAACCGTCCCATGCACAGATGCAACCATTTGCAAGGCGACGCGCTCGCCTCGCTCGCCGAATAGCTTTTGAGACGCAGTGCGACATTGCATTGATATGCTCTCACCGTGACGAAACAAAAAGAAGAGCGTCAGCAGAGATATTCCGAAGAGGACCACACGATGTACCGCGCTTGCGCCTAGATTGGCGCCGAGTTCCCGGATCGAAGACGTGTTCATTTGCTGAACAATCTCCTTGGCCCAACCTGCGTGGGATAAATGCTCGCGCCACCAGTCAGCGACCCATTGTCCTATATAAGGTAATTGAATGACGAAGTCCGGCACCGGAATGCCAGACTCTTCGACCCTCCGACCGTAGTCGACGATTTCGCGAACCTCACGGAGCGCGTCGACGGCAAGAGTGGCAAACGGCAGAAATACTGCGAGGCCGACAAGCGCGGTGAACAGAACGGGCAGAACCTCTTTGGTCACCAGAGGCGACGTTTGCCGACGAACACGATCATAAGAAGGCCAGATTGCGATCGCGAGCACGAGCGCCCAAGCCAAAGCGCGCAGGTAGTTCGCCAGTATGTAGAGGCCCACGCCTATCAGCACTCCGCAAAGAAGCAGCCACGCTGCGCGCTCCTGCCAAGACGGCGATTCTGTGCTGCGTAATTGGCGCGAGTTTGGTTTCGCCCGCTTCGCGGCTAACTCCTGGGCTACTTCCATCTCATTGCTCCGAAAACCAGCATCATGGCGCTGCAGGGAACATATCGCAAAGCTTGCCGAGGGGCAGTTGGGGCTATGTCTCCATTACCAAACTCGCCCGGCATCAATTCAATCCTTCCACTCGGTTACGCATGTGTCTTTCTCCCCTGGCGCTCCATGTTTTATAATAGGAGAGGGAGCTAGAGTTATCGATTCCTCCGCTATCGCATCACGTTCATCCATCGTGACAGGAGGCTTGATCTTGGCAAGTTCCTTTCTAACTCTCATACCGAGATGCTTCACGATCCTTTCGGCATTATGGCATCTCTCAGTGTTTCTCAGGTCTTTCGCAAAGTCACAATCGGAGGTGACTTCGTGACAGGCATAAGTCGCCGCATGCGCGGCCTTTGCGAGGGGTATTTGTTTCCTGGCATATTCATGCACCAACTCCTGCCTAATCGGACGCGATTTGGTTTCGGCCGCGGCTGCCACTGCGACCAGCATCGTTACTGCGCAGACAATTTTCACTTTCATCATTTGCAGTGCTCAACATCAGGAGTGGCAATTGGTATAAGTTCACGTCAAAGTGCGAAATTCAAGAGCGGACCCAACCTTCATTCCCCTTAATGGTTGTTCCTTTGCAAACTTGCGCTTCAACTCGCCGAGAATTCGGCTGGCGACGAACAATATTTTGCGTAAACCGATTGGGGTTGGACAATCCATTTCGCGGCGTGCTTGGGATTTTTCCAGATCACTCGCGGCTCGGCGAGATTCAACCGCTCCGCGAGATTTCTCACGGCTTCGAATGAATGCCATCGAACGATTAGAAACCGGGTCGAAGTGGCCGGGCCGGATTTCTAAGGGGGCTCTGTCCCTTCCCGCGCAGGGTACGCGGCCCTTGGAACGCCGTCGGCCGGGGTATCCGGGAAGGTGAATTTTCCTGAGCTATTTTTTCTGCTGAATTTACCTCGCGCCGCCGCAAACACCGGCCGATTTTCAGGCTTTAGGCTCTCCGTCGTTTTGACGTTATCCACCGAAAGAACTCTAACGACAGCAATGGCAGTGCCCAATCCAGGGCTTTGGGAAAATCGGCGGCTTCAATCGGCAGTAACAGCAGTACCCCGTCAGGGAGTTTATCGGAAATCGAGGCGACGATCCACCGGCTATGCGATGCACGCAGCGACGATGATGGCAATCGGGCGGCGCTGCTCTCGGACTTGCGCGAATAGCGCCGGAACGGTGGCCGTGCTTGATTGGCTACCTCAACGTCGAGGTCGCGAAATATGAGGCCACATCCAACGCAGGGATAAAGGGCTACGCGGTGCGTCCAAAATGATGGACGATAACCTTTCCGTTTTCGGCAAGATCGTCGAGATAGTCCGCCCATTGCTGCATCATGCGCCGGCGCTCGGGGAGGTATTGGGCGTGGTTGTAGGCGGCGCGGACCTTGTTGCGTTCGTCATGGGCAAGCTGGCGTTCGATCCAATCGGGATGAAACCCCATTTCGTTTAGCAGGGTGGAAGCCACCGCGCGGAACCCGTGAACCGTCCCACGACCATGAAAGCCCATCCGATACATCGCGAATAGCATGGTGTTGTTCGACATGAAGCCTTCGGCGCCCGGCGACGGGAACACATAGGCGCTTCGGCCGGCAATCGAACGCAGCTCGGCGAAGGTCCCGACGGCTTGCCGTGACAGCGGCACGATATGGGGAGCGCGCATTTGCATGCGTTCGGTAGGGATGCGCCATTCGGCAGCTTCAAGGTCGACTTCGTCCCAGCGCGCGGCCCGCAGCTCCGTTGTGCGCACGAAAGTCAGCACCGCGAGACGCAGCGCTAGCCGTGTTCGCGTTGCACCGTCATAGGCTGACAACGCCCGCAGGAATTCCGGCAAATCCTCGCGCGGCATGGCCTTGTGATGCGCTTGCCGCCCGGAGGCCTTGAGCGCTCCCTTCAGGTCGACCGAGGGGTCGCGCTTCGCCCTGCCTGTGACGATGCCGTATCGGAAGATTTGGCTTACCGTCTGCTGCAGTCGCTTCGCGATTTCTAGCGCGCCGCGCTTTTCGACTTTGCGCAGGGCTGCGAGCAATTCAGGTGGCTCGACCTCCGAGATGGCGTGAGCCGATTTCGGGATACGCGTCGGCCTCAAGGCGCGTGACGACGTGGTCATGGTAGCGGGCGGTCCACCCATCCTTCTGATTTTCGCACCATTCACGCGCCACGGCCTCGAATGTGTTCTCGGCCGACAGGCGGGCGGCTCGCTTCTGCTTCTGCCGCGCCTGAGACGGGTCGACATCGCATGCCAGCAATTTCTTTGCAGCTTCGCGCGCCGTTCGAGCCTCCGCCAGCGACACGATCGGATAGACGCCCAACGCAAGGGTCTTCTGCCGCCCTTCGTAGCGATAGGCCATGCGCCAGTAGCGGGCGCCATCGGGATTGACGAGAAGGTGCAGCCCGCTGCCATCGCTCAGCTTTTGGGGTCTCTCGCGGCGTTTCGCATTGCGGACTGCGATGTCGGTCAGGGGCATGTTGGTATCTCGGCCAAATAGCTGTTGGTATGCCCACAGAAATACCAACAAATTCGTCGGATGCCAACAACTTGTTTTGGGCGTCTCGCGACGCCATTGGACGAGGTATCATGATGTTAATACGAAGATTACCGGATTTAGATAGATGCTACGGGACGCCGTCGGACGGTGAATGTGGTGGGCCGGGCAGGACTCGAACCTGCAACCAGACCGTTATGAGCGGCCGGCTCTAACCGTTGAGCTACCGGCCCCGGCAGGCTTCGATCTGGGGCCGCGTCCTACCTTGGGCCGCGGGCCCGTGACCCCTGAATATCCGCCAAAGAGGAAAATTCGAGGCCGACCCCGTGTAGTCGTTCGCATGGCTTTGGCGTTGCGCCGAAGCGCGCATTAAACTTATTTCGCGGCACGAAGCAACGGCCGTGACAGACCCATGCGCACGCAAGGAATCGACTCCAGCGATTGCCGCCCGCATGGTACCTTGCGATCGGACCGGAATCGCCGCTCTCATGATAACGCCCTGCTTTAGCGTGGCGCCTTTTTGGCCAAAATTCGCTGTAGCGTGCGCCGGTGCATGTTGAGTTGGCGCGCTGTTTCCGAGACATTGCGGCCGCAAAGCTCGTAAATTCTTTGAATATGCTCCCACCGCACCCGGTCGGCCGACATCGGATTTTCCGGGAGTTCGGCCTTGTCGTGGCGGGTGGCCATGAGAGCGTTGAAAATTTCGTCGGCATCGACTGGCTTGGCCAGATAATCGAAAGCCCCGAGCTTCACGGCGGTCACGGCGGTAACGATATTGCCATAGCCGGTCAGGATGATGCCCCGCGCGTCCGGACGCTTCGCCTTCAATTCCCGGATCACATCGAGCCCATTGCCGTCGGCAAGCCGCATGTCGATGACCGCGAAGGCGGGAGCGCCTTCGCCGATCGCCGCGAGACCTTCAGCGACAGAGTGCGCGGCGGTCACGGTGAAGCCGCGCGTCTCCATGCTGCGGCAAAGGCGCGTGAGGAAGGTATTATCGTCGTCGACGATCAAGAGCGAGCGATCTGGCCCGAAACCGCTCGGCACATCTTGATCTTCGCTCGGCTTTCTCGCGTTGACGGGCTCGGGGGGGGCGTTTTTCATGCCGGTCGCCTCGCTTGAACCATTTCCAGGACAAAACACACAAAGCAAGGAGAACCAATAAATCTTTGGCTTTTTCTTGGACAGTGAACGTACCTGGGCTTTATCTTAAGAGTGCGGCCGGAGTTCGGCCCCGCTTTTTGCCGCGGTAGCGCCGGTAAGTAATCGTTTGGTCCCGCGTTCGAACGCCGCCCTTTCCCACGCGATCGTAACCACTGCGCCGGTCGCGGGGGGCACGCGGTTCTCAGTTTTAACGATCGCGCCGGAGCGTTCCAGCAGAGTCTTGGCGATGAATAAGCCAAGGCCCAGCCCCGCACCTTCGTCGGTTTTCGCGCGCCTGTCGTTCTTGGTTGTTACATAAGGCTCGCCCACCCGGCCAACGACATCGGGAGAAAAACCGGGGCCATTGTCCTCGATGACTATCCTAACCCGTGCCCCATTCCATTGCGCCACGATACGGACTTCGGAAACCGCGAAGTCTATCGCATTTTCGATCAGATTGCCGAGCCCGTACAATATCCCCGGGTTCCGCAGGCAGACCGGCTCCGGCCCTTGCCCATCCTCGACAATCGAGATGTGAACTCCGAAATCGCGGTGCGGCCCGGCGACCTCCTCGATGAGCAGACTGAGACTCATTTCATCGAGAATATCACCGGCATCGCCGCCAAGCGAGGCGAGCTTACCTAGGATGGCACGGCAGCGGCCGGTCTCCTGCGCGAGCAGGGTGAGATCCTCTTCGAGGGGATCACTGGCGGGAAGTTGCTTTTGGAGATCCTTGACGATGAGCGTGATCGTGGCCAGGGGCGTGCCGAGTTCATGCGCCGCCGCCGCCGCCAACCCGTCGAGCTGGGTTAAATGCTGCTCGCGGGCGATCACGAGTTCGGTCGCGGCCAAGGCGTCGGCGAGTTTGCGCGCCTCCACGGCAACGCGCGACGCATAGATCGCGATGAAGGCCGCACCGAGTACGATCGCGAGCCAAATCCCTGTGTCATAGATCAAGGGAAGCTGCAGCTGCTCTCCCGGAAACCAAGGCAGCGGGTAGTGCCGGAAGGTCAGGGCCGATACCGCGCCGATCATGAGCAAGGTCAGGATCAAAGTGATAGGTCCCGACAGCGACACCGCGGAGATCATGATCGGCGCAAGATAGAGCATCGAAAAGGGATTTTCGATCCCTCCGGTCAGATAGAGAAGAGCCGTTAGCTGAAGGATATCGTAAGCCAGCATCAATGCGGCCGGCACATCCTCCAGCCGCTCGATGCGGCCGAAGCGCACCCGCAGGCCGATGTTGAGCCCGGCCGAAGCCGCGATGACAAGAAGACATGGGCCAAGCGGAAGCAAAAACCCGAGCCCGAAATAGGTCACGACAAGCGCGACAGCCTGTCCGAGCAGAGCCAGCCAGCGCAATGTGACGAGCGTATCGACGCGCAGCCGCCGCGAGCGCCCGCCGAGGTCGATGTTAATCAATTCGGCCATGATACCCGCTTACACTGGTCGCGATCGAAGGAACAGGGCTGGCCGCCGAGCGTCGGGGGTATGATCCGGCGGCCGGGCCGAAGGACGTTTTTCAACCGGCCCGTGTTTGGGTCTTTGCGGGATTTTTGAAGCCACCGCCGCGATTTTGTTCGCCGCGAGGGCGCGCGGTACCCGCGGGAGCTTGCGATGAACCCTTGTCAGTTATCACCCAAAATCCGCCATAGCGCCCTTGCCACTGAGCCGAGCGCCAAAGGTCAAGATCCCGGGGATACGAGCGATTACAGGTAGCGCCATAGCGACTACTTTCGGGCGCATTGCGAGATAGGCGAATGTTGCGGAGGCTCGAACGCGCATATCGAAGAATTCTTTCCATTCGGCTGCATACTTCACGCCCAACGAGTGTATGGCGTCAGGTGTCATATCATTTTGTTGGTCAATCAACTGCCGGGCGAGCAGTTGCGCTCCTTGCATCGCCATGCTGATGCCCTCAGCGATAAGCGGTTGCGCCTCGCCAGCGATGTTTCCCACGAGAAATAAGCCCTTCGAGAATCCTGTGCGAATTCCAGGCCTGATTGGCCCCGCAGATAGCCACACGCCGTCGAGGGTGGCATGTCTCAAAGACTGCCACACGCCAAGACAGGAATTTTGAATGTGCTGAACCACAGAATTTCCGGCGTGCTGGCTCGGCCAGAGTTGCCGACAGCGCGTCAACTCCTCAATGCGAATGCAGCAAGATAGGCTAACGCGTCCGCTGTCGCTGTGCACCATGCCTCCATAGCCTCCTGGGAAAACCAGTAGCGGCATCAAATCAGTAGGAAGGTCGCAGTCACTGAAATGAGCTTTGAACGCAATCAAGTCCGAGTACCGCTCGGCTTTCGGCGCTAACCACGAAAAGACCCTGCGACCCCAAGAGCCATGCGCTGCAATGGCGATACGCGCGATCAGTTCCTGCGTTTCTCCTTGCCGGGAAGCGATGTTGCAGACGTAGTGGCCAGCTTCGTTTCGACGCAGTTCGATAGCACCCCACGGCTGCCACACCCGCGCCCCAGCACGCGCCGCAGCCTCCAACAGGAGCAGATCGAGATGCTCTCGTCCGAGGGCTCGCCCCCACCGGTGCGAGAGCACAGCCGGACTTGGCAGTGGCGCAGAAAGTGTCGTGTCATTTGCGAACAGCCCGACCCGTCGTACCTCTGGCCCAGCGTTACTCGAGAAGGCTTCGCCAACGCCGATCTCGTCAAAGAGCGGAAGGGTAGTTGCAGAGATGAACTCACCGCACACCTTTCGCCGCGGAAAGGCCGCCTTCTCTATAACGGCGACTGACCATCCAGCTCTTGCCAGTAGCAGAGCTGCCGTGGCCCCCGACGGGCCGCCTCCGATGATCAGCGCATCATGCGTCATGTCTCACTTCGGCATTCTGCTGTCGCCGCGCCACGAAACAATGGGTAAACAGCGTTGCTGGCCACTCGTGCAGCTCCCAACCTTTCATTGCCGGCCATGAGGCCGACATTTCGCCATCCTTGAAGCCTGCATGCACGCTGACAACCGCATCGTGCCGGCTGAGATCGTTGCAACCGATCGCCCAAACCAAGTGGCTCGCCGCAAGCGCCAGGTGAGCGCGTCTTGGTTCGCATGCCGCTAGAACATCGGTACGCTGTTCCACCAGTGCGAACAATCGAGCTAGTTCCGGCTGTGCGAAATGGTGCAAGAACAGGTTCGTAACGATCACGTCTACAGCTTCGGGATCGTTTCGTTGAAAAAATTCAAAGACATCCTCGACAACCGTTTCAATCCCCCACCCGATCTTACGGAAGCCCCCCAGTGTTTCATCGCTCACGATGTTTTGCCGATCAAGTACGATTACGGAGACCCCTTGCCACCTCGATGCCAATCGCCGCGCGACCTTCAGCATGAAAACGCCATCGCCGGCGCCGAGATCGAGTATGGAACGCGGAGCTTGCGTGCAGTAACTCTCGAGAGACGCTGCCATGATTCTCGTCTGCAACATCCAGCTATTGATGCGTCGGAGATCCCGCCGTGATCGGACCGCGCGTGGATCATCCGCTGGTAACGTATCTAACCATTCGGGGTGCACGGTGCGGGCCACACTCCACATTTCGGCATTCTCCGAAACATTCGGTCCACTTAGCTGATCCGCCACGAGTTCGGGCTTGCTAGCTCGCGACACTGAACCTCATTGTTTCCGCCACTAGGCCCGGGCCAAAGGACATAGCGCAGCCATGCGCGCCCTTCGGTGCCGAGCCCATCAGCGCGTTCAAAACGAACATCACCGTCGCCGATGACATATTGCCATAGCGCCGCAATATATCCCTCGAAGCCGCGAGCGCCGCCGGCCTCAAATCAAGCGCCGCCTGGATTGCATCAAGAATCGTGCGTCCGCCGGGATGGATCGCCCACAAATCGATCGAATTGGCTGGCGCAGCGGCGAGAATCTCGTTCGAACGAGCGCGTATCGCGTCATGGATGGCCGCCGGCACTTTGCCCGACAGCACCATATCAAATCCGAAATCCCGAATAGTCCATGCCATGAGCTCACGCGTGTTCGGTAGAATCATGGCTTTGAAGTCATCAAGCGCGATTCCTTGCGGGTCGCCCGTGACTAAGCATGCCGCGCAACCGTCCGAGAACAGAAGGAAACAGAGAAGCTGTTCCAGATCGATCGTCTCTTGAAAATGCAGTGTGCAAAGTTCGAGATTGACAACCAACACACGGGCAGACGGCTCCGAGCGCACGATGTGTCGCGCCAGCTTGAGCGCGTTGATCGCCGCATAGCATCCCATGAATCCGATGGTTGTGCGCTCGATCGATGTGGGAAGCCGGCAACGCTGGATCAGGTCAAGTTCGACTCCAGGAGCAGAGAGCCCGGTGCAACTGGTTACCAAAAAATGGGAAATACGACTGCGATCGGCGCCAAGCCCGAGTTGTTCGATAGTCGCTTCGGCTAGCGCCGGTGCTTGCGCCTCAAAGAGACGCATGCGCGCCGCAGTGTTAGGGAAGTCTCCGCGGATGTAAAACGAGTTGGCGTCCAGCGCCGCCCTCTCGCCTCCATCGCCGACTAGCCTTAGGTAGGAGTAGCGGTGCTCGATTCCTGCCCTTTCGATCATGCGACTCAAAGCGATCAAGCGTCGCTCATCGCGCTCGAACAAGGATTGTGCATAGTTTACGAACGCCGCATGGACATCGTGAGGCGGCACCCCCGTCGCAATACGATTGATATACGCTCCGGTCAAATGTTGGCCTCCCAACATCAGCTTCCTCTCCAGCATGGAGACCGCACCCCCGGTTGCTTCGATCCGGGGGCTATTTTTCATTTCGGCAGTCGGTGAGGGCAAGTGGCGCGACCGCTATCGGGACATATTCGGCGAACCGACGCGAAAATCGAACGATCGCCGCGAAAATTCGTTCCAACATTCCCTAAAATTAAAGTTACTATTTCCAATGCATTGATATCTGTCCACACAGACATCCGTGAATGAATGCTCGCGCTAATACTTGCAATGAATTAATTAATAGTGTAAAGTAATGTTAACAAAATCGAATCGTAAAAATTGTCTTTACTTCATATTTGATTTACTGAATCATATAAACCTTGGATTCAGCGTTTTGCTTAAACTGGTTTTCATTGGTGATTTGTATTTTGGTTGCATGGACGCGCCGGTTGCGATACCGCCGCAAAAGACGAGGTTAATCCTATGATGAATGCCCTGAAAAGCGAGGCCGCGCAGCCTCGCGCCGGGTTTGCCGAGGTCCGGCCGGCCTATCTCGAGGCCTTGAGGCTGGTTGAGAGGCTGCATCGCCGCCTTCTCGACGTGATCAAGGACGAATTCGACCGGCGCGGCCGTAGCGACGTCAATTCCGTGCAAGCCTTGCTGCTGTACAACATCAGCGACAAGGAATTAACCGCCGGCGAATTGCGCACGCGCGGCTATTACCTCGGTTCGAACGTCTCTTACAATGTCAAGAAACTGGTCGAAACCGGCTATCTGCATCATGCCCGCTCGCGCATCGACCGCCGCGCCGTGCGAATCAGCCTGACCGATAAGGGCAGGGACGTCCACACCATCGTTTCCGGGCTCTATGACAAGCACGTTGCCACGGTGGAGCAAATCGGCGGGATCGGCTCCGGCGAGTTTGCAAAGCTTAACCACTCGCTGGTCCGGCTCGAACGTTTCTGGACAGACCAGATAAGGTACAGGCTGTGACGCGCGCAGTGACGCGCGGCCGCGATGCCAAGCCGAAGACTAAGCTTGTGATTTTGGACGAGGCCATATTTCGAACCTAAACGCCACAAATCCGCCGTCCTGTTCGTGCCTTTGTCACCACTGCGGCGTCAGCTCAACAAAAGTGCGGCGCCAGCTCAAAAGGAAAGGTGGTAACGCGCCATTCTTGCGTTGGGCGCTCAATAGTCTTCGGAAAGCTCGTTGAAGCCCATGGCGCCACTGGCGTGAGGTAGGGTCGCGCCGCGTCATCATGCGATCCGAGCGCCGGATCGCATATACGCCGCCGGATGAGTATTGGAAAAAGTGTATTGGAGGTCGAGGCATTGGGATTCGGGACGAAAAAAGACTTGTTGCGTCAGCTGTATCGTCATTTTTATCCTCTTCGGCGCGCGGCGGCGGTCGCCGCCATCGCCTTTGGGTTAACCCATGCCGCGGCCGCGGCGCAGGGCGACCCATCATTCGGCGAGCAGGCCGAGTGGGCGCAACGTTACGACGCCGATCCGCGCCTTTCGGTGAGCCGCTCGAGCACGCCGGTCCTCGCCGTGGAAACCTTCGTCGCGACCGGGCAGGCGATCGAAACCTACCGCCAGATCGTCTCCGATGGCGGCTGGGCCACGGTTCCCGCCGGACAGACGCTGAAACTAGGCCGAAGTGGCCAGGCTGTGGTAGCCCTGCGTAAACGGCTCGCGGCATCGGGCGATCTCGATCCTTCGGCCGGGGCTTCGCCGGTCTTTGATTCCTACGTCGATGCCGCGGTGAAACATTTTCAGGCCCGCCACGGGCTGCTCCAAACCGGCGTGGTTTCAAAGGAAACCTTTACCGCGCTCAATATCCCGGCCGATGTCCGGCTGCATCAGCTCGAGGTGAACCTCGTCCGGTTGCGCTCCTATTCCGGCAACCTCGGGGAACGTTTCGTCATGGCCAATATCCCGGCAATGGCGGTCGAGACGGTCGAGAACGGCGTGGTCGTGACACATCATGCGGCGGGCGTCGGCAAGATCGACCGCCAATCGCCGGTCATGATGACGAAGGCGATCGATATTAATTTCAATCCGTATTGGACCGTGCCCGCGTCGATCATCCGCAAGGATTTGATCCCGCGCATGCAAAAGGATCGGAACTATCTGGCCGACCATAAGATCCGGATTTTCGACAAGGACGGAAAGGAGCTTCAATCCGATCAGATCAATTGGAACTCGCTCGACGCGGTCAATTACAAGTTCCGCCAGGATCCGGGCGGCGATCTCAATTCGCTTGGCGTCGTGCGCATCAATATCAACAATCCCTATGGCGTCTATATGCATGACACCCCCGAGAAAGGCATCTTCGGCGACGATGATCGGTTTGTGTCATCCGGTTGCATCCGCGTCCAAAATGTTCGCGACTATGTGACCTGGTTGCTCAAGGACACGCCGGGTTGGGATCGTGAACATATTGATGAGGCAATCCGCTCCGGCGAGCGCGTGGATGCCAAGCTCGCGACCCCGGTTCCGGTGTATTGGGTATACATCACAGCTTGGGCCACGCCCGATGGACTTGCCGAGTTCCGCGAGGATATTTACCAGCGCGACGGCTTTGGGCCGGAGACGGCCGACGCTTCACCGGCCCCGCTCCCGCAAGTGCAAGCGCGGCCAGAGCCCCGCGCGGTCAGCGCGCGCAGCCCCGTTCTCGAACCGATGAACGACGACGAATAATCCGCGTGGGCGGAGAAGCGGCGCCGGGGCGATGGACCCAGATGCCTTTCGCCTCCGGCGCTATTGTTGAGCGATCCGAAATTCGACGCGTCGGTCAACTCGCCGCCGACTTTTCATCCTCCCGTCGCTGCGGCCTTCCGTTCGCTCATTGTTGGCCAGGGATTCGGAACTCCCGTAGCCTTTCGCGCTCAGCATCGTGGGGTTGACCCCGGCATCGACGAGGAGTTGGCGCACCGCGTCGGCGCGCCGTTGCGACAGCTTCATATTGGCGGCTGGTTTACCGGCGCCATCGGTGTAGCCGCTGATCTGAACTACTGTCCCAGCAGGCAATTGTTTCATCAGACCGGCTTCCTTTTGCAAGAGTGCCTCGCTGATCGAGGGAACCCTGGCGCTATTGGAAGGGAAATAAATGGCCGGCAGATTAAGGGCCGGCGGATTCGGAGCACCGCCTGGGCTTTTACCGCTGGAACTAAGCGCCAATGACGCCGCCGCCGTTTTGGTCGGGCCGCTCTCTGGAAGTGCGGCAACCGCGACTTGCGGCCCGAGAGCGGATTTCATCGAACTGATGATCCTGTCGCGATCTGCATCAGGGATCCTCCCCCCGACACTAACGGAATTTCCTTCAAACAGCGCCTGCGATCCAGGGGTCCTGAGATTATCGAGCGCTGCCCTGAGATTCGTCGTCCAGCCCGCCTGGCCAGCATGCTGGTCCACGGCGAGATCGCCGCTGATTTTATCAGCTCCGAACACCGTCTTGAGCGAGTCGGTGATTGCGGTGTGAGTAGCGTCGTCTCCGACAGTGCCGGAGTAAACGATGAAGCCGTCCTCATTGCTAAGCGCCAAGCGCGCTGGTATCGAAGGCGCAGGCGCGGGCGACGCCGGCTTGCTGAGTGCCGCGGGCGGCGCCGTCTTGCTGAGTGCCGCGGGCGCTGGGGTAGAAGCAGCGGGCGGGGACGCCACCGGCGCATTTTGCGCCATGACAGGCGCGGTTTGTTTGGCCACATGGGTGCCCGACCTAATCGCGTATCCAAAAATTCCGAGCGTAAGCAGCAGACAAGCCCCCGGAATGAGCAACCGGCCCAGCCCGGGAGCGCCGCCGCCTTCCCCGCCGCTCGGCGGAATTTTCTCTGCTCCCGGCAGCGTAATTTCGTCGGCGTGGGAGGGTGAAAGGCGGATGGCCAAGCCGGGGAAACTCGAAGCCGCCGCGGGGATTGCCGCCGGGATAGCCCCGCGTTGTGCCAGCTGGCCGACAATTCTAGGTATTGCATAGCCAAGAATCGTTCTCGCGAAGCGTTGGCTTATAGCGGCCTTATCGGCAATCTCGCTAACCACGCCGGAGCCTAGCGCCTCTTCTACCTCTTGCCCCGAAAGCGGAACGGCATCGGTATCTCCTACCCAGGAAGCAACCTCGGCGGCGAATCCCGCGGCCTTGAACCTATCTAGAAATCCGCCGATACCGCCTGGCTGTCGAGCGATCAGGTCCAGGGTCTCATGAACGAGCAAACTGCCTTTGGAGCCGAGATGGTATCGCGCTCCGATTTCTTGAATGACTTTGTCAAAAGCCGCCATTTTACCCCCCCACCTTTCTCGAAGTCGCCATCATGCCTCGTCTTCCACTCGAAAAATGCCGACTTCCCCGCGCGTCCGGGAAGAGGACTCTGGTCCGTGGGGGCTAACAGACAACCGCGGCAGGAGGCGAAAGTTGCCCGACATGCAGCCATATTATTAACCATTGCGGCTAAGCATAGGCCAGGAAGGTTCGCGTTATCTCCAGTTCTCCCCGCGATCCTCAGCGCTCGATCCCGCTTGCGGAACAAGCGATCGCCATTCGAAAGCCGCTTGGGCACTAGCCAATCCATAATATCATCTCTCGTGCTGGGCCGTTTCGCTGGTGCTACTCGCCACGCTCCGGCCGGGCCGGGCCCCAGAGCAGTCCCGAAAAAGTCGCCCGGCGTTTCAATTCCGTCATGGTCCAACTGATCGAATTTGGCGATTCCGTTCCGATCACGTGATTCCATCCGATCGGGAAGGGCTCAAGCAGGAACCAGCGACAAGTGGCGCCAAAGCCGCACTGATTATTTTTTTGACTTCATCCACAACCTTCTCAGCGATCGGGCTTTTGCACCGGCGTCCGAATGCTATGCTGACAGCGATTCGAATAGCGTTTTTCCGCGGTTAGCCCGCGTGCCGCAGGAAAGCTTACTCGGCTACGCGCGCAATTCGGGGGAAGTTGATCCTTGAACGGCAAAAATTTAGCCTCTCGCGGGTTCGATTGCGATGCCACCCCTGAGCTGTCGGCGATCAAAGCGGTTGATCTCGTTGAAATATCCGGACGAATCAAATGGTTCGATGTCGCGAAAGGGTACGGCTTTGTCGTGCCGGACAATGGCGCCGCCGATGTTCTTTTGCACATTACCACTTTGCGCAAGGACGGCTTTAGTGTTGCTTGTGAGGGAGCCCGCGTCGTCTGCGAGGCGTTGCGCAAGGTGAAGGGATTGCAGGTCCTAAAAATTATCTCGATGGATGCACCCAGCGTCGCGCATCTCTCCGAATGGCGGCCGCCGCGCAACTGCGGCGAGGTGGCGCCGGCGGGCGGGTTTCAAATCGCCATCGTCAAATGGTTTAACCGCCCGCGGGGATTTGGCTTTCTGACCCAAGGCGAGGGCACGCAAGATATTTTTGTCCATATGGAGACCCTGCGCCGTTATGGGATTGCGGAGTTGCGGCCGGGAGAAAGCCTCCTCGTGCGTTTCGGCGACGGCCCGAAGGGCCTCATGGCGGCCGAGGTGCGGCCGCTTGACGCGATCTTGCCCATGTCGCATTGAGGTAACACTCGTTCATGCGGTCGTTCGCGGGTCAACCGCGGCCAAGCCGCATGCGGCGGCGCGCCAAAAAGCCTCTGCGGTGCGGTCGGCCGAGCCCGTGGCCCCTTCGCGTCGAATCGCGCGTCACCTCTATCAAATTGTTTTCTTGTATGATCCCATCCAAAAATCGGCATCTTTTTGCGATCAAATGACAACCGTCAGCCCTGCCAGTTTGGCGCGCGTGGTTTTGGCCTTCCTTGGACTGTGCGCAAGACTGGTTTTTCTTTGCGCTAGTCCGGCAGCGCTCGCCACGGGCGCGCCGCCGCCGCAAGGCAACCTCGAAAAGCTTGAGATCGTCACCGCCAGCGGAACCCATGAATTTTCCGTGGAAGTCGTGCGCGGCGGGCCGCAACGCGAACGCGGCCTGATGTTCCGCCGGTTTCTTCCGCAAGAACGTGGCATGTTGTTCAACTTCGCGGCCGAGCGGCCGGTGACGATGTGGATGAAAAACACTTATTTGCCTCTCGACATGGTCTTCATCGGCCGCAGCGGCAAGGTGGTCGGGCTCGCCGAAAATACCGATCCTTTGTCGGAAAAAGTTATCCCCTCGGGGGCTCCGGCCTATGCCGTTCTCGAAATCAACGCCGGCGCGGCGGCCCGAATCGGCTTGCGGATCGGCGACCTTGTCCGCCATCCTCTGTTCGACAAATGACGGAACTCAACCGTTCATGATTGCTTGCCGCCCTTGTTCGCGGCATGGCCGCATGATAGCGGAATGCAGCCAAAAGGGCAGGGGCCTCGGCTCCAGTGCGGGGCATAGCGCAGTCTGGCAGCGCGGAAGTTTTGGGTACTTCAGGTCGCAGGTTCAAATCCTGCTGCCCCGACCAATGTCAAGACTGCCCGGCTCTCGGCCATCATGGGGGAATAACCCTGCCTAAATCCGCGTAAACGCCGCTGCGTGGAGACGAGAGCCGATCGAAATGACCGCAAGGATTTACCGCCCGTCCCGGACCACGACCCAGTCTGGCATTGCCAGGGCGAAGCTTTGGGTTTTGGAATTCGAACCCGCTTCGCCACGCCAAATCGACCCGTTGATGGGCTGGACGAGTTCGGATGATATGGCGAGCCAAGTGCGGTTGAATTTCGCCACCAAGGAAGAAGCGATCGCTTTTGCCGAAAAGAACGGCTTGAGCTACCGTGTCGAGGATTCAAAGCCAGCGCCCCGGAAGATCCTTAGCTATTCCGATAATTTCAAATCGACCCGCCGCGATCTTTGGACCCACTGAACCGGCCCTTTCGTTAGATCTAACCTGAAGTATACGTGAGCTACCGTTTTATAAGTCAAAAGACGTCCACGAATTCACCGCTCCGCCGCAATGCATGGCCGGCCCCGTAGCTCAGCTGGATAGAGCAGCCGCCTTCTAAGCGGCAGGTCGCAGGTTCGAGCCCTGCCGGGGTCGCCAAACGCGATGATTTAGCGTCAACCGATTCGAATCGATCTTGTCAAAGCGCATGAAGCGGATCGACGCTGACCCGCTGCGTTTTTTCATCGACTGTTGCAAAAATATCCAACTCTTTGATGGTAAGCGCGAATTAACCAATTTGGGGTCTCTTTGCGGGACCTCCTAGCGGGAGCGGGGCCGCATTTTGGGCGTATTTGCCGGGCGAAACTGAATCAGGCGTTGCCACGGCTTTAAGCCTTCGAAACCGGAAGGTGCGAAACTGGTGGTTTGCCTGTTTTTAGAACCGGCAAAGGCCCGCGCCGCGGTCCGAGCCGCAAGCCAAGGGGAAGCGCATGCGGGCGAAGCGAATACTCTGTGTTTCAGCGCGTTCCTTCGCCGTTTTTTCTCGGCTTCCCCGCAAGGCTGACGGTCCGCTCCGTTGCATCGTTGCGGGGCTTGCCGGCACTGCGGCTCTTAGCCTCGGCGGATGCGCCCAGCAGCCGCCCCAACGTCTCGGCTACGCGAATTCGAAGGAGTATTTTCCGTCCTCGATCTATGGCTCTGCGAGCCCGCGCGTCATCGCCGACGGCGAACCGGTGCCGCACGGCGGCGGGACGTATATGCTCGGCAAGCCCTATACGATCGCCGGGCTTACCTATTACCCGAGCCAAAAACATTATGCCGCGATTGGCCTTGCTTCCTGGTATGGGGATGCCTTTCACGGCCGCCGCACAGCCAATGGCGAAATCTACGATTGCGATTCGATTTCCGCCGCGCATCCGACGCTGCCTCTGCCAAGCTATGCACGCGTGACCAACCTGCGCAACCATTACTCGATGATCGTCCGAGTCAACGACCGCGGGCCTTTTGCCGCCAATCGCATCATGGACGTTTCCCGGAAAACTGCCGAGGTCCTGGATTTCCGCCAGAGGGGAACGACGCCGGTCAATGTCGAATATATCGGCGCCGCGAGCCTCGCCGGATCGAATGACCAAAAGCTGCTTGCCACCTTGCGTTCGGACGGACCAGCATCGCTCGGCGGCCGAGAGAGCCGCGACCGTGACATGGTCGCGGCGAACGCGGCATCCCTGGCCGCCCCCGGCAGGGAGGAACCCGCTGCTTTGGCCGCGGGCGGCGAGGTAAGCGCGCCGGATTCAGCACAAGTCGGCCGCTTTGCGAGCCGCGCGGCTCCCTTGCCGCCGACGCGGCCATTCGACCTCGGGACGATCCCGGGCGCCGGTGTGCCGATAGCCTTGCGCTGAGCGAGTCTTTTGCTGAGCGAATCTTTTAAAGGGTCCGCCAGCCTCTTGAGATCTGCCGGTGGCGGAACAATTTGATTTCCGGGTTTGAGCAAGGCATCGGCAATCGCAACTTCATGCCAATGGTGGTGGCGGCTGTTCGATGTTCAGTCTGCCAACTTGGAGTTTGCACGCTTGTTTCGGGCCTACTACGTCAGGCTGTGGAGGTCGGCAGTTATTTTAAAGATGATAGCCAACGAAAGGAGCACGAACTGAAGAAGTTCCTGCCGCCAGTCAGATCAAACCCTTCAAGCGGTGCAAATCAGGTGCATGCCAGCGTGTAACGACTGGAGCGAATGCCGTGCCTCCGCATCGCGGTCAGCGGCGGCGCAACCAGAGGCCACTACCCGGAGTGGACAGGATCTCGGGTACGTCTCGCTCAACCCGGGCGCGCTCGGCGCGGACAAAATAATCGTTGAAGAACACGACCTCCCAATCCCGGTTTCCCGTCAGGTAGGCTCGCAATGTATAAAGCTCGTTCCACGAGAAGTTTCTACCCAGGACCCAGTCCGCTGGATACTCGAACGGGTAGATTACATCATGAAAATGCACGACGACGCCGGAGCGAAGCCGCGGCAATATCTCAAATAGTTCGTATACTACATCGGACCCGGTCTTCACGACGTGCGTCGAGTTCGATAAAAAGCAGATCGTTCTTTTGTAAGTCATCAAAATATTCCGGCGGCACGTCCTGGACAGCGGATGCGACGATTTCGACATTCCCTTTGTCGCGAGGTGTCAACAATGATTGCAGCAGCGCGGGGTAGGGTTCAATGAAGCTGCATCGTGGGCGTTCGACGAAGAACCGGTCGAACGTGTCGAGCGCGACCGCGGATGACGAGCCACATCCCACCTCTATCAGCCGTGCCGGTCGCAGATGGCGCAGCATGCAGGTATAAACAATAGCATCGCCGATGTCGTAGCTGGACGAGGGGACTTGGTACCGCCGTGCCGGGTCGTTGGCGGCGAGGGTGCGCGCTCCCACGAGAAAGGGTCTCCAGCTTTCCCATAAGCTGGTTTGCGCGCCGTGTGCGAGGTCAATTCCAGCCAGATTAGAAGGCGGCGGCGTCAACCACGGATCGCGGTAGCGCCGTTTGACTTCGGCCGGATCACAAATCGGGGAATAGAAATGCCCAGGCGGATAGGCCAAGGGAGCAGTGAATAGGAACCGCGCGTTCGACAGGCGCGGTCCAAGCAAACGTTTGAGAAATTTCCGAAGCAAATCGCCGGCCTCCCTCGGACGCCTCGCCGCTATCCCGCTTGCCTACAACTGACGCCACCTGCTATCAACAAACCCGACGTGCCAATCGCCGACAATAACCACCACCTTCGCGCACCACCACAGCAACGCCGTTGCCGACGAAGGCTTCCAATCGTGGAAATTGAACATCTTTAGTTTTCGCAAGACGTTCCCAACTCGAGCCGGTTCCTATCGGTCCGCGGCGGCGGCCCTTGGCCGGTCACTGACGATTGGTTCGTGATCGGATCGACTGTTAAAGCTATGCCATTCCGGCATTGATCATCACGCGCCACCAGGGGTACGACAATCATTGGCAAAAAAAGACTGGACGACTCGGCCATGCTAACCCTGCCGGACCAATTTGATTTCCGGTTTTGGCCACGGAGGAATCGGCTCTGTTCCTCGAATTGGGCCGACTTCCATTCCGCGACGATAAAGGATTCCGACATGACGAAAGTACCGGCTGGCATGCTGAGCAAAGTGCCCGAAGTCACTCTTGGGTTTTGGGCCGTCAAGGTGCTTGCCACGACATTGGGAGAGACCGGCGGCGATGCCGTAACAATGTCGATGAATCTGGGCTATGCAATTGGCAGCTTCATCTTTATCGGCATTTTCGCCGCCGCCGTCGTTACGCAAATTTCCGCGAAGGCATTCCATCCCTTCTTGTATTGGATCACTATCGTCGCGACGACAACCTTGGGTACCACGATGGCCGATTTTGCCGATCGTTCGCTCGGCATCGGTTATTTCGGTGGATCGTCGATTCTGGTCACGGGGCTGATTGCCTCCCTGATCGTATGGCGTTGGTCGGAGGGCACCATCTCCGTCAATACCGTCGCTACGCCCCGGGTCGAGATGTTCTATTGGGCAGCGATCTTGTTCTCGCAAACGCTCGGCACGGCGTTGGGCGATTGGATGGCCGACACGAACGGGCTCGGCTACGAGGGCGGAGCGGTCGTCTTCGCCGCCGGTCTGGCGGTTATCGCCGTCGCATATTTTTCCACGAAAATCTCGCACACCCTGCTTTTTTGGACGGCGTTCATTCTAACGCGACCGCTTGGTGCAACGCTCGGGGATCTGCTGGACAAACCGCTCGATCACGGCGGGCTGGACATCAGCCGCTATATCGCCTCAGGCATTCTCGCAGCGATCATTATCGCTCTCATCGTCATTCTCCCGCAACGGGCGGGTGTGCATCCGGGCGCTCGCGAGCAGAAGGCGTAATGCAGCGGATATATGCGCCTGCTTTAAGCAAGAATTACGCACAAGCGTCTTGGATCAGTCTGATCAAACCCTTAGCGGTGCAAGATCGGACGCATATATCTGGTATCTGGCTTGGCACAACGCTAATTCGAACTGGCCCACTGCGGATCCGCCGGCCCTCGGCCGGTTGCCATCGATTGGTTCGTGACCGGATCACCGTGCGGAAAGGGCATTGATCATCCCCCCGCCACGGGATACGACAATCATGCCAAAAAGGCGTGACCGGGCGAATCCGCCACGGTAACCCGGCTGGTTCGCGATTAATTTTATGTTATTTGCTCCTGGGCCGCGCCGGGATGAGGAAGCCTGCCCGGCGGCGGTGCGCAATGCAAACAATTGGATCGATCGCTCGCTTTTTTCGTCCCTGGTTCACCTATCCGGTCTCGGCGGTCTTGCTCGCGGTTCTTCTCCCGGTGGTGGCCGGGGGAGTCACCGCGGCCTTCGCCCAGACATTTCAGACCAGCGCCCCCCATGCGATTTTGATCGATTCGGCCACGCAGAGCGTGCTGTTCGAGAAGGGTGCCGACACTCTCGTCGTTCCGGCATCCACGGTGAAGATCATGACCGCCGAAATCGTATTCCACCAGATCGCCCTGGGCCATCTGAAGCTCGACGATGAATTCCTGGTCAGCGAGACGGCCTGGCGCTATGGCGGCGCGCCATCGCGGGGATCCAGCATGTTCGCCGCCCCCAACAGCAGCGTTAGGGTCGAGGATTTGATCCGTGGCCTTGTGATTGTGTCCGGCAACGACGCGGCAATCGCGCTTGCCGAAGGAATCGCCGGATCGGAAGGCGCGTTCGCCACGCTCATGACGAAACGCGCGCGCGAACTTGGATTGGAGCATTCTACGTTTACCAATGCATGGGGCAGGGGCGATCCAGAGCAAAAAGTGAGCCCCAGGGAAATGACAGCTCTCGCCAATCATGTCATCCTGACGTACCCGGATCTTTATAAATATTTCGGCGAGAAAGACTTCACCTGGAACAAGATCAAGCAGGCGAATCGCAATCCGTTGTTGACCATGGGTCTCGGCGCGGACGGGCTAAAAACCGGCAACATTGACAACAGCGGTTATGGCCTTGTCGGCTCCGCCGTCCAAAATGGTCAGCGTCTGATCCTGGCGCTCTACGGCTGCCGAACCGCCAAGGAGCGCGCCGAGGAAGCGCGGAAAATTTTCCTATGGGGCTTTCGTTCATTCGATTCGAAATCGATTTTTGGGGCTGGCGAGACAATCGGCGGCGCAAAGGTCTATGGCGGCAGCGCCTCGGAGGTGCCTCTTGTCGCCGATAAGGAAGTGAAGATTGTGGTGCCCCGAACCGCGACCGGAAAATTCACCGGGCGCATTGTCTACACGGGTCCGCTGATCGCGCCGGTCAAGGCGGGAAAGGCGGTTGCGCGTCTCAAGATATTTCGTGGAACGGAGCAAATCCTCGATCTGCCCTTGAAGACGGCGGCGTCGGTCGAATCAGGCGCGCTGCCGCGGCGGGCCATGGACGCTGGGCTCGAATACGCGACCGGGCTCTTCCGTAAATATGTCGTCAAACGATGAGAGCGAGGTGCGGGCATAAATGCATGCTGCAAGACAGCGCGGATCCTTCATCACGTTCGAAGGTGGCGAAGGCGTTGGCAAATCCACTCAGGCCGGCCATCTCCTGCGCAATCTTCGGGGCGCGGGAATAGAGGCAATCTGCACCCGCGAGCCGGGCGGATCGCCGGGCGCGGAAATCTTGCGCAAAGTGCTCCTATCGGGCGACGTGGCGCGCCTGGGGCCAGCCGCCGAAGCAATCCTCTTCGCGGCGGCAAGGGTCGACCATATCGACAAGACGATCGAACCCGCCCTGGCGGCCGGAACTTTTGTCGTGTGCGACAGGTTCGCGGACTCGACAAGGGCTTATCAAGGCATGCGCGGACAACTCGATCCGCGGTTATTGCGCGCGCTCGAAAGGGTCACCTTGGGCGATGTTCGGCCCGCCCTGACCGTGATCCTTGACCTTCCGGCGGCCATAGGCCTCGCCCGTGCGGCGGCCCGGCGCGGCGCGGGAGAAGCAGCCGATCGTTTCGAGCGCGAGAATTTAGAATTTCACGAAAACCTCCGGGCCGCGTTCCTGGCGATAGCGGCGGCGGAACCGGTGCGCTGCGCCGTTATTGACGCGGCGCGCGCCGAGGAGGACGTCGCGCGCGAGATCTTCGATGTCATATTAGACAGGCTCATCGCTCCGGCGGCGGCAAAGCAGGCCAGGCGGGGCTAGAACGATGGCGGTCAAAACCATAGAAACTAGTCTCGAATCCGATCGCTTTGAAGGTGCCCCGCATCCGCGCGAGAGCTATAATTGCTTCGGTCATGTCGGCACGGAAAGACAGTTCATTCTGTCTTATTTGTCGGGACATATGCCGCAGGCTTTCATTCTCGGGGGACCGCCCGGCATAGGCAAAGCCACCCTCGCGTGGCGCCTCGCGCGTTTTCTTCTGGCGGATCCCGATCCGGCAGCTGCCGCGGGCAAGCCCAGGGCGGATCTTTTTGTGCCTCCCGATCATCCGATCTCTCGTCAAATCGCCGCGATGGCGCACCCCGATCTCATTCTTCTGCGCCGTGAGTGGAACGAAAAAGACAAAAGATTCTTTACGGAAATCCGGGTCGAGGATGTCCGCCGCGCCATCCACATGTTCCAGCAAGCGGCGGGGCGGGGCGGCTACAGGATCTGCATCCTCGATTGCGCCGAGGACCTCAACGCGAACAGTGCTAACGCGCTTCTGCGGCTCATCGAGGAGCCGCCGCCGCGCTCGCTTTTCCTCATCGTCGCGCATCGGCCGGGCCAAATGCTCGCCACGCTGCGTTCGCGCTGCCAAAAAATCCTTCTCAAACCCCTGGCGCCGGCGGACATTGCCCAATTTGTGGCGGCGCTCGGACCGCCGTGGTCCGCCTCCGGCGAAGCGAAGCTCGAGGCCGCGATCGCGCGCGCGCAGGGCTCTATCCAAAATGTTTTGCGGCTCCTCGACGATCGCGGCATCGAGCTCGACACAAATCTGGGGCGCATGCTTGATGACTTGCCTCGGATAGATTGGAGCAGTGTTCATGCGTTGGCCGACCGGGTCGCGGCGCGCGACAACGGCAAGGATTATGAGACGATGCTCGCCGCAATCGATGGCTGGCTCGATACCAGAGTGCGGCGCGGCGCCCGGACTTTCCAGGACGATTGCGCGCGGCGGCTTGCGCCCTACGCCCTTGTATGGGAAAAACTGGCGGAGGCGGCGCGCGAGACCGAAACCTTCAATCTGGACAAGAGGCCCCTTGTCCTGTCCCTCTTCGCCGATTTGGCGGCGGCGGCGCGGGCGTCATCCTAAAACGGGACGTAGCAGGAGCCATTATCCGGGGATTCCGCGATGTTTTAAGATTGTAAGTTCATGAGTGCCCGCTCCCCCTTCTATATCACGACCGCGATACCCTACGCCAATGGCGCGCCGCATATCGGACACGCCTATGAGCGGATCGCGACCGATGCGATTGCCCGCTTCAAGCGACTCGACGGCTTCGATGTCTTGTTCGTCACCGGGATGGATGAACATGGCCAGAAGATGCAGCGGACCGCGGCCAGAGAAGGTCTTACCCCGCAACAACTCGCCGACCGCACCGCGGCACAATTCGCCGCGATGGGCGCCGCTCTTTTTGCCGAAGCCTGCGATGTTGTGCGCACAACGCAACCCCGCCACCATGCGGCCGCGCGCGAGCTTTGGACCAGGATGGCGGCAGCAGGCGACATTTATCTTGCCAAATATCCCGGCTGGTATTCGGTTCGCGATGAAGCTTTTTTCGACGCCGCGGATCTGGCCGAAGGGCCGGGCGGCAGCCGTCTCGCCCCGACCGGCGCGCCGGTCGAATGGGTCGAGGAGGAGAGCTATTTCTTTAAGCTGTCAGCCTACCAGGACCTGCTCCTCAAGCTTTACCGCGATAGCGTTGATTTCGTGACGCCAGAAAAATACCGCAACGAAATTATTGCGTTCGTCGAACGCGGCCTGACCGATCTTTCCATTAGCCGTTCGACTTTCGACTGGGGCATTCCGGTGCCCGGCGATACGCGCCATGTGATGTATGTCTGGGTCGATGCCCTGGCTAATTATATCACCGGAACCGGATTCCCGGACGCTGAAGCCGCCCGCGCGAAATTTTGGCCCGCGGCCGCGCATTTGATCGGCAAGGACATTACCAGGTTTCACGCCGTCTATTGGCCGGCGTTCCTGATGTCGGCCAAACTTGCGCTGCCTCGCCAAATTGTCGTCCATGGTTTTCTCTTTAACCGGGGCGAGAAAATGTCGAAGTCGGTCGGCAATGTGGTCGATCCGCTTGCGCTCGCTCGACATTATGGCGCCGACCAGTTGCGGTATTTTCTGCTCCGCGACGTGCCGTTTGGCCAGGATGGTACTTATTCGCATGAAGCCATCGTCAATAGGGTCAATGCCGATCTTGCCAACGATCTCGGCAATCTCGCGCAGCGCTCCTTGTCGATGGTGGCCAAGAATTGTGGCGGGATATTACCGCCGCCGGCCGCGCTGAGCGGAGCGGACCAGGAGCTCTTGGCGCAAGCGGCGGCGCTCCCGGCAAAATCCCGCGAGGCGATGCAAGACTATGCTTTGCACATGGTCCTGACCGAGATCTGGCGCGTGATCGGCGAAGCCAATCGTTATTTCGCCAGTGAAGAACCTTGGGCAAAGCGGAAAAATGACCCCCCGCGGATGCAAACGATCCTTTATGTGACCGCCGAGCTTTTGCGTATGGTCGCGATCATGACGCAACCATTCATGCCGGCTTCGATGGAAAAGCTTCTCGGACTGTTGGGCGTGCCCGCGAACGCCCGAAAATTCACAAACGCCGAGAACGCGCAAGGTCTCGTGGCGGGAACGCTTTTGCCCCCGCCCGCGCCGTTGTTTCCGCGTTACGTCGACATGGAAGAAGCAGCAGAGGTCTAACGTGCTGATCGACAGTCACTGCCACCTCGATTTTCCGGATTTCGCCGCCGAGCGCGATGCCGTGGTCGAACGTGCCCGCACCGCCGGGCTTAAGCGGATGATCGCCATTTCGACCCGCACGGAAGCTTTTGCTTCGCTCAGCCGCATCGCCGAAACCTACGAGGACGTCTTTTGCACGGTTGGGACACATCCGCATCACGCCCACCAAGAAGCCGAGGTGTCCGAGGATCGCTTGATCGCGCTGGCGCGTCATCCGAAATGCGTCGGCATCGGCGAAGCCGGGCTCGATTACCATTACGATCAAATTCCGCGCGACATCGCCGCGAGGGTTTTCCGCACCCATATCGCGGCCGCCCGGCAAAGCGGGTTGCCGATTGTCATTCATTCTCGCGATGCGGACGCCGATATCGCCGCGATCCTACGGGATGAAATGAGGAAGGGCGCTTTTGCGGGGCTTCTCCATTGCTTCACCTCGTCCGCCATGCTTGCCGAGGCCGCGCTTTCGCTAGGGCTGTATATTTCCTTTTCCGGCGTCTTGACATTTAAGAATTCGCGGCCTCTGCGGGAGATCGCCCGGGGGGTGCCGATGGATAGGCTGTTGGTCGAAACCGATGCGCCCTATCTGGCGCCGGTCCCCTATCGCGGCAAGCGCAACGAACCGGCATTCGTCGCGGCCACCGCCCAAGCATTGGCTGATGTGAAGGGCGTTTCGCGGCAAACAATCGCCACGGAAACGAGCGCCAATGCGCTGCGCTTGTTTTCCAAGATGCCTGCTCCCGCGATCGGCGCGGAAGCGGCGTGAGCCTCACCTACACCATTCTCGGCTGCGGATCCTCCGGCGGGGTTCCGCGCGTCGGCCAAGGCTGGGGCGCCTGCGATCGCAATAATCCCAAAAACCGCCGCCGGCGCTGTTCAATCTTCGTCGAGCGCACCGGCGAGAACGGCGCCACGACCCAAGTCCTCGTCGACATGTCGCCGGATCTTCGCGAGCAATTGCTCGGGCTCGGAATTGACCGACTCGACGCGATCCTGCTGACCCATTCGCACGCCGACCATATTCATGGAATTGACGAGATCCGGCCTTTGGTCATCATGGCACGGCGAAAAATCGATCTCTATATGGACGCCGCCGCCTCGGCGATCGTGCGGGCGAAATTCGGTTATATTTTCGAACCGCCGCCCGGCAGCCATTATCCTGCATTGCTAAACGAACGTCGCCTCGTAACAGGCCAACCCATCACTATAAATGGTCCTGGCGGAGCCCTAGATGGCATACCATTCCAACTTGAACATGGCGAGACTAAGGCGCTCGGTTTTCGCTTCGGCAAGGTCGCCTATTCGCCCGATCTCAACGCCGTTCCCATCGAGAGCCTCGGTTTTCTGGAAGGTCTCGACCTGTGGATCGTCGATGCTTTGCGCTACACGCCGCACCCCAGCCATTTTTCGTTGCCGGAAACCCTCGACTGGATTGCCAAATTGCGCCCCAAGCGCGCGATTCTCACGAATCTTCATAGTGATCTCGATTTCGCGCGGCTCAAAAGCGAACTTCCCGCGAACGTCGAACCTGCTTTCGATGGCATGCGAATTTGCTGCTGAAATGAGCGATCAGTTTTAATCTGAAGTTTTATCTTGACGTCATAATGCATTAATATCCAACATTTTTAGGAGATGCGTTCTGTCTTTCCGTGCGCTGAATCTATATTCCATAATATAGATTATGCGAATTGCTGCTTCATGGGGCGGTCTTTTCCAATCGTGCGGCTTCAAGCCTGACGATTGGAGTAGCCAAACAGGCCGACAATTGCTATGTGTTATCCGACACGGGATTTTCGGCATTTGGAACCACGTCCGTCGGCGCGATCTTGGCTGGCACCTTTGCGGGGCCGGCTCTATCTCGCGCGCGGAAACTGCGGCCGATTGAGCCGGAGTGAGCTAGCGGAGGGAACCCGCGCCAGGTCAAGATCAGGTGCGATTTTCCAGAGGAGACGAGCAGGCACATCATGAGCAAAGGTAGAGATTTCCGGGGACCAAGGAAGCGCGGTTTCGACGACGATGGGCCTTCGCCCTATGATTCTCCGCGGCCGAGCCGGGCCCCGCGAGCTGGCTTCGGAGCCGGAAGTGGCGGCCCCCAGGAAATGGCGGCGCCAAGCGGGCCGAGCATCGACGCGGTCGTCAAATGGTTCAAGGGCGAAAAGGGTTTCGGCTTCGTCGAGTTGAGTGATGGAAGCGGCGACGCGTTCCTGCATATCGGCGCGCTTCAGGCAGCGGGATATTCGTCGGTCCCCCCCGGCGCGAAGTTGAAGGTAAATGTCAGCAACGGCATGAAAGGCGCTCAAGTCACCCACGTCCTCGAGGTCGACACAGCCGGAGCGGCGGAAAGGGTGCCCCCGTCGTCTCGCGGGTTTGGCGATTCACCCCGCCCGCAGCGCCGCGCCCCCGACCCTTCGACCGCGGTTTCGGTCACTGGGACGGTCAAATGGTTCGATGACCATAAGGGCTTTGGATTCGTCCAATCCAATGATGGCGGCAAGGACGTTTTTGTCCATATTTCGATCCTCGGTCCGGCGGGAATCCAGAACCTTGCCGAAGGCCAGCCCGTGACGATGCAGGTCGTCGATACGCCAAAGGGCCGCGAGGCTTTGTCTATCTCGCTCGATTGAACGGGAGCGGCGCCGCCTCATCAGCCTCACATTAAAAAGGCGGGGGAGCGATCCCGCTCCTTCTGCCGGTTGTCCGGCTTTATCCGAGGCAGCTGTCCGCGATATCGCCGAATGTGTCCGGAGCGGCGCGCGATCGCTCTTCCGAGCGAGTCAAAGCCCTCTCAGGCGGGCAGCGAAGGGGCCACAGAGAGTTCCATCCCTTGGCCGGAGGGCGGGATACGTAAGGGAAGCCTCGCTTTACGCCCGCTTTGGTATTGCGGCGGGAAACTTCCGTCGGACCAGCTCCGCGCGTTCCGGGTCTACCCGAATCCGCACATGAACGGCGCCGTCCGCCGCCGTGCTTTTGCGCATGACTTCGGTATTCTCGTGCAGCCAATGAAGCCCCCCGCCATCCGCCGCATCGAGCGCGATGTCGAAGATAACCCGGCCGCTGGCGAGCCGGTCTTCAATCGCGGCGCGAAGGTCGTCGAGGCCCTGACCCGTCAATGCCGAAACCATGATCGGTTTGCCGTGCGAAAACCGCTGGGCGCCGCGGCGCGCGGCAAGGGCGGGTTCGCCCAAAAGATCGCATTTGTTCCAGACCTCCATGAGGCGGCGATCGTTGGCGGGATCGATCCCGAGACCGGCGAGTATGGTTTCGACGTCGGCGTGCTGCGCTTCGGCATCTTCATGCACGATATCGCGGACATGCAAAATGACGTCCGCTTCAAGCACCTCTTCAAGTGTCGCCCGGAAGGCCTTGATCAGCATGGTCGGCAAGTCAGAAATAAAGCCGACTGTATCGGAGAGAATGATTCGGCCGCCATGCGGCAGCGCGACGCCGCGCAAAGTCGGATCGAGGGTCGCGAAAAGCATATCGTCGGCGGCGACCCCCGCCTCCGTGAGCCTATTAAACAGACTTGATTTTCCCGCATTCGTATAGCCGACAAGCGCGACTATTGGATAAGGCGCGGCGCGGCGGCTTTGGCGATGCAGGCCGCGTGTCCGCTTGACGCCCTCGAGGTCGCGTTCGATGCGGGTCATCCGCTCCTCAATGAGGCGGCGGTCGGCCTCGATTTGGGTTTCGCCGGGGCCGCCGAGGAAGCCAAAACCGCCGCGCTGACGTTCAAGATGGGTCCAGGATCGAACCAGCCGCGATTTTTGGTAGGCGAGATGAGCGAACTCGACCTGCAGCGCGCCTTCCCTTGTGCGCGCCCGGCGGCCAAAAATCTCGAGGATCAGGCCGGTCCGATCGATGACCTTGGCGACAAGCGCCCTTTCGAGATTGCGCTGCTGCACCGGCGACAAGGCGCAATCCATGACAACGAGATCGATCTCTTCCGCGCTTACCAGAGCCGCGAGCTCGGCGACTTTGCCTTTGCCGAGATAACTCGCAGGCCGGATTTGCGAAAGCGGAGCGATTTGCCCGGCGACAATTTCAACGCCGATCGCCCGGGCAAGCCCTAGCGCTTCGGAAAGACGTGCCTCCTGCGAGCGCGCGCGCGCTTTGGCGGACGCGACCAGCTCCGCTTTGCGGCGCGCGCCAGCGTCGAGATAAGGGCCGACCACCAGAGCCCTGGTAGGTGCCTCGTTAGCTCGTCCGGCGCCGCCTTTGGTTTCCGGGCCGCCTTTCAGCGCCGATTTTGTACCGTTCGCAAGGACGCCGATGCCCAACTCCCCATGATTAAGATGCCGACCGCATGGCGTTGGCGCGTTGCCCGATCGGATTTCCGGGATGCTTTAACAAAACGAGCGCTCAAGAAACGGTTCCAGGCTTTGCAAAATTATCTTTTGGCCCGGCGTGTCCGGCCTCGTCGCCGGGCTCGAACATCTGAATCGGCTGGCCGGGCATGATCGTCGATATGGCATGCTTATAAACGAGCTGGGAATGCCCGTCGCGGCGCAGCAATACGCAAAAATTGTCGAACCAGGTGACGACACCTTGCAGTTTGACGCCGTTGACCAGGAAGATCGTCAGAGGAACCTTGTTCTTACGGACAAAATTGAGAAAAGTATCCTGGAGATTTTGTGGCCGCTCCGCACCCATGTCCGGCATCCTACTTTGTTCTTGGCGCCGTGCCCGGCGCATATTGCGCCCCGTCGTGCCTTTTGGCTACCATTTGCCCCATGGATCGCCTATGCGGCCATTCTAACGCCTTCAACACGAAGCCGCGGGAATGCCAATGCCACCATATCCTGGCAGGTTGAAAACAAGCTCGCTAAAAACACCGTCTCCCTTAAGAATGACGTCGAAAAACACGCGATCTGGCCCCTCCGGGCCCCGATCATATTGGACCGATAGGCAGCCCCGCAAGCCCTACTTTGATCATTGTCATCAAAAATCAATATGAACTTGAGAGCCAACCATAAGGTCACAAGGTTCGCGCGGCGGTATCATGAAAAATCGCACGTAATTTCGATGTGAGCGGTCCCGGAATCCCCGCGCCGATCTCGCGCCCGTCGATGCGCACAACCGGCATGATGAGGGTCGTCGCTCCCGTAATGAAGGCCTCCCGCGCGGCGAAAACCTCTTCGAGGCTAAATTTTCTTTCCTCCAAATTCAGACCTTCCGCAGCGATGATCTCGATCAGCGTGGTCCTTGTAATGCCCCGCAGGATCGAATGATCGAGCTGATGCGTGATGACAACTCCAGCTTCGCTGATGATCCAAGCGTTCGATGCCGCCCCTTCGGTAACCATGCCCAGGGAGTCTACGAGCCAGGCCTCACAGGCGCCGCTCTCGCTCGCCAGTTGCCGCGCAAGAACGTTGGGCAGCAGGGAAATCGTCTTGATATCGACCCTTTTCCAACGGAGGTCCGGGGTGGTGATGACGCTTATGCCCATGCGCGCTTTAATCTCGCTTTTTTCAAGATCGACCTGACGCGCCGTGACGACCAGGCTCGGACGCGCGGGCTTTCGTGGAAAGACGTGGTCGCGCGGCGCCACCCCGCGCGTCACCTGCACATATACGAAGCCATTCTCGACCCCATTCCTCGCCATGATTTCGCGGACCACCAAGGCGAGCGCGCCGTCCCGCAAAGGCGGCGCGATTTGCAATTCCCCGAGCGAATAGGCGAGCCGCTCGAAATGGCGTTTCTCGTCGATCAAGGCGCCGCGAAAGACTTCGCACACTTCGTAGACGCCATCGGCAAATTGATAGCCGCGGTCGTCGATATGAACCATGGCGCCGCGGTGAACGACATAGCGGCCATTGACATAAGCTACCCTGCTCACCTGCGCTCTCGCGGTTTCAACAAAGAGGAAGGAGCCACGCTCCGGCGGCTCCAGGATCGTGGCGGCGGCCATGAAGCGTCGCGAGAGTTCGTCCTCTTGGAGCTGCGAGAACGCCATGGATATGCGGAGCGTCATGCCGGTTGCGATGGCGAGCGTCAAGCCGCTTTCGCCCTTTGCCATCCACGATGGCGCCACCTTTACCATGCGCCCTTGGCAGCGTCCGCCTTCGCCGGCGCCGACCTCGCGGGGGCGTGGCGCAGTTTTCAAGATTTTAGTGGTTCACCTCCGGCATTTTTCTGGTTATGTTGGCGGGGAGGGTAATCGCCCGCGTTTGTGCATTCGCGCGAGCTTGGCGAAGAGGAACTTCGGGAGGCTACGATGGGAACGCCGCGCGGGAAGTTGGTGGCTAGCTTCGCGGCGTTGATGCTTGGAGGAATACTGCTCGCGATGTTGCAGGTGGCGTTCATTTCCTCGCACAATCCACCCATGACGCCCGCTGCTCCCGCGCCGGCTCCGCTCGCATCTGCTACTCCCGAGAAGCAAGCGCCGCTTAAACCCGCCCTGCCCCTTGGCATTTCGCCGCAACTCTATGCCCTGGCCGTGCCGCCAGGGCGCGAGCCGACAGCACAACTTGCCGCTCTCGGCGAAAAGTTGTTCAAGGACAAGCGGCTTTCGGTCGATGACTCGGTCGCCTGCGAGACCTGCCACGATCCCACCAAGGGATTTACCGATCATCGCGGCAACAGCGCGACGTCCGCGGGCGTCCAAGGCCAGCACGGTCAGCGCAATGCGCCGACCGTGTTGAACGCGATGTTTCAAGGGTCGCAATTTTGGGATGGCCGCGCGCCCGCGCTCGAGGACCAGGCCAAGCTTCCGATTCTCAACCCAGTTGAAATGGGCCAAAAGTCTCCTGGCGATGTCATCGCAAAGCTCGCTAGGATCCAGGAATACTCAGACGCGTCCAAATCGCTGCTGGGGCGCGATCTTACTTACGAAGATATCGCGGCCGCGATCGCCGCTTTCGAGCGGACGCAATATTCCGCCAATTCACCGTTCGATCGCTTCTTGACTGGGGACTCTCAGGCCGTCAGCGAGGCGGCGCAGCGTGGCTGGACGTTGTTTCAAGGCAAGGGGCGCTGCAGCTCCTGCCATGCGTTTAACGCCGTGTCGCCGCTCTTCTCCGACCAAAAATTTCACAATATCGGGATCGCCGCGCACAAGCAAAATTTTGCCGAGCTCGCCCGCAAGGCGCTTACTATCCTGAAGACCGGCGATACGAAGCAGATCGACGAACTCGCCTTGCAGACATCCTATTCCGAACTCGGCCGGTTCCTGGTGACCAAGAATCCGGCCGATATCGGCGCCTTCAAGAGCGAGACCCTCCGCAATATCGGGATTACCGGGCCCTATATGCACGATGGCTCTCTTGCGACCCTTTGGGACGTGATGGACCATTACAACAAGGGCGGGATCGCAAATCCGTTTCTCGACGGCGGCATGCAGCGTCTGGCGCTGAGCGAAGCCGAAATCGACGATCTTGTCGCTTTCCTCTTCACCCTCACCGATGACCGCTTCGCCGATTTCAACAAGGCGGAGTTGGCCCGGCAAACATCGCTCAAAACCAACCGGCCGCAGCGTGAGACCGAAATCGCCGAAGGCAGGAAGGGAGATCTTGGCGATGCCCTGATCACCCCGGATCTGCGCAATCCCGCGTCGATCGGTGCCTATTAGAGCATGATCTTCGAAGGCCAAGAGATGAGACGAGAGGATAGAAGGCAAAGATGTTTCAAGTGAAACATCTTTCGCCAGGGGAGCAATGCCATGGCGCATAAGAGCATCGAGACCAAGCATTACGAGGAACGCGCCTCATTTTTCGAGGACCTTACGCGGATGGGCGCGCTCTCCCGGCGCGGCTTTCTCCATGTTGCCGGAGTTTCCGCCGGGATCGCCGCCGCGAAGGGGCTGATCGTTCCACAAAGCTTTCAGCTTATCGAGATCGCAGAAGCGGCGGAGAGCGCAACACCTGGCTTTACCATCGCCTATATTTCCGACAGTCATCTTTATCCGCGCGATGTGAACGATCGTTTCATACGGTCAGCCGTAAAGGCGGTGGACGACGTCAATGCGCTCGACCCGCAGCCGGATTTTGTTCTTTTCGGCGGCGATCTAGCCCAACTTGGCCGAGGCGAGGAACTCAATCTCGGCGCGCAGGTTTTGAAGGATCTCAAAGCTCCCCTAAAAATGATGGTCGGCGAGCACGACTGGTTCCTCGACCTGGGCGAGCACTGGCGGTCCTTATTCGGGCCCCCCCAATACTCCTTCGACCACAAGGGCGTGCATTTTGTGACTTTGATGAGCGTAAACGAAAAGGATTTTTGGACCGCGCGGGGCATGACTCCTATGGAGCGAATGCAGACGGTCGCCGGACTCGACAACGGAGTCCAGTCGCGCTTCGAGGTCGGACCGGAAGGGCGCCAATGGCTGCAAAACGATCTCGCGGCAATCGACCAAAAGACGCCTATCGTCATTTTCTCCCACTCACCACTTTACAAATACTACCGCAATTGGAACTTCTGGACGGAGGACGCCGACGAAGTCCAAGCGATCCTGGCCAAGTTCGAAACGGTCTCGGTGGTCCACGGCCACACTCACCAGCTTCTCCTGAACCGTCTTGGCAACATCAGCTTTTATGGCCTGCTCTCGACCGCTTGGCCATGGCCCTACGCCCCCGAGGGACTGCCGAAGCTCACTGTCCAAATGAACCGCGCCGACCCCTTTAACGCCTTCGACGGCTGCGGCGATGGTCAACTCAACGTGCTGGCGTCGGGCATGATCGACAAGGTTTATAATCTTTGGAACCGAAACCCCGTCACCGTGCGGGCAAGTTATCTTTCATCGAACGGCGCCACGGACCGCCCGCCCGCGACAACGCTCGCCAGCTACTGAGGGAGACGATCATGCGCCTTTCCCGCCGTCTCGCGCTCGCTCTTTTCCTCGCGGCAGGCCCCGCGCTCGCCGGAAACGATCCGCCGCGCCATCAGCTGCGAGCTTCGGCGGACGGCAATCTGGTTGTCGGTCTCTGCGACGGCGAAACCTCGATCGAAGTGACAGGCGTCAAGCCCGACGATCAAATGACCCGCGAGCAAGGGCAGCAAGTCGCCGGCGCGCTCATGAAAGAGTGGCGGCAAAAGCATCCCGATGCCGAATGGGTTGCCGCGGCCGAGCCACCAGCAGAGGCCCAGCTGCCGGGCATCAAGGCTCCTGCCGAAAAACAGTTCCAGACATACGGCGCGTTTTCCGAGCGCGACCGGCAGATTTGGCAAGAGTTGACGAATCGCTTGGTGGCGGAAGGCAAACGCATTTTTCACGACGCCAAAGCGCTTGGCGGCACCAACGCCATATCCTGCGACATGTGCCATCCCGACGCCTCCAACACTCATCCCGAAACTTATCCCAAGTTTCAAGTCCAGTTGGGGCGAGTTGCCCTGCTCCGTGACATGATCAACTGGTGCATAGAGAATCCTGTTCGCGGCAAACCCTTCGCGGACGACGATCTGCGGCTTAAGGCTCTCGAGGCCTACATCCTCGCGCAGCGGAAGGGAGTAGCCCTCGAATACGGCAAGCACTGAGTTTGCCGGCGGCGCCGCGCCTTCACCCCGCGCGAAAACGCAGCCGCAGCTTTGCCGCGAGGGCGCGCCCATTCCGCTTGAGCTTCACGGAAAAAGCCCAGATCCACGTTGTCCGCGCCCAAGCGAAAAGGTGATCGCGAATGCCGGTCAGCCAATCCATGAGTTTGGCCAACCAAGGAATCGTTTTAAGTTTCGCCCGCCCCGCATGATAAATCCGCTCCACGACGAGGAGGCTCACGAGATAAGCCGTCGAAATGGTAGCGAGGCCGGCCGCGAAGTGTCCAACAGTCATCAAATACAAGGCATAGATTTTGGCGGGTTCAGCGAAGGCGAAGGGAACGGCGAGCAAAACAAGGATCGCGTAAGGCGGCAGGGCGGCGGCCATGTCTTGCAGACGAATGACAAACCTGAGTCTTGCCACCCATCCGAGCAGCGGCCGGACCACCGGCGTGACGATGCCGTCGAGAACGACATAAAGGACAACAACGGCCTTAACCGGCAAGAGAAGCAAGCGACGCAAGCTGAAATTTTCATCTGTTTTGGCCAAGAAATCTCGTTCCTCTTTGGCCCCGGAATTTGGAGCGCGGCGCCAGCTACGTTTCCGGAGCTACCAGGATGATCGTTACGCATCCTCATCTTCGGCATGTAGATGCGGCGGCCCTCGTTATGAAAGACGCTTGAGAGGGGCGCTTTCGGCTACGTTACAACCAGCATCGATCCGGAGGCGATCCTTGGTGCGATCGACAAGGCCCTGGCGGGGCCGGTGCATACAGGACAATCGGCCAGGCAAATCTCACGGTGGCCAATGTCGAACCAAGCAATCGATCCTCCGCGTGGCATCAACGCAAGGGAACGCCGCGCCGCCATGCCCACCGGCGGCAACAATTTTTTAGAAATCTCCGCGACGTTCTCGGCCGGCTACAAAACACGACAAAGCTGACGCCACAATCAGGCCCGCCTCGCCCTCGTCAAATTCCCGATCGAGTAGAATGGAATGCCGTGATGCCACAAACCGCGCCCGCCTGCTGCACCCCTTGGAACCTTGGCGCGGTCTACTCTTTTATGCCACCCGTATTCGCGCCGAAGTTGCTCTGGTTTCCGGCGCCGCCGGTTCCTGCACTTGAACCGCCTGAGCCCGCGATGCCGCCCGTTGGACTTCCGAAGGCCGCGTTATCATGAAGACCGCCGGTCCCAGCGCGGGTCGTGGCCGAGGCGCCGCGGCTACCCGCTTTCGCTCCGGTGCCAATGCCAGCGGCGGCGGCGCCCCCCGCGGCGGCGCCGCCCGCCCGGTTGGTGGCAACAGGCGCCTGAGCGTGAGCGGCAATCCAGGAACCGCCAACAACAGCCGCCATCACGGCCAGGGCCAATCGACACCGCATTTGCCTCTCCGTAATGTTGGCCGGTATCCCAGCTTTGGCACAAGCCCTTGAAAAAATCACCATAGCATTATAGCCTGATTCGCGAAAGGGCAAACCCCTGGCGCTCTTAAGTGCAGCAAGGGCCGCGGCCCTGGTTTAGGCCCGTAACGCGAAAGGGACAGCCCAGCGCGCGGTGCGCCAGTGAAGCCCTCACTCCACCCGGAAGTGCTTCGATAGTTTGAGCCCCTGGCCCTGGTAATTCGAGACGGCGCTCGCGCCGTAAAGGAGTTGCGGCGGTTCGGCCATTTTCTCATAAACGAGGCGTCCTATCATTTGCCCGTCCTCCAGAAAGAAGGGAACCTCGTAACCGCGGACTTCGAGAACCGCGCGGGCACCCGGTCGGTTGTCCCGGATTGCTCCGAAGCCAGGATCGAAAAAGCCCGCATAATGCACCCGGAATGCCCCCATTGCGGCGTCGATCGCAACCATTTCGGCGGCGAGATCGGGAGGGATCTGGAGCCGTTCCTTGGAGGCGAGAATATAGAACTCGCCGGGGTCGAGGATTAGCCTTTTGTCTGGCCGGCCCCTGACCTGCACCCAGTAATCGGCGGCGTTATAGTCAACCCGATCTACATCGAGGATATCCGCGTGTTTCTGAGCTTTGTATCCGATCACCCCATCGGCCGGTTCGGCGCCCAAGCCAACCCGCAACACGAGCCCATTGCGCCACAGTTGCAAATCGCCATCGACGAGCGGCATTTTTTCATGACGCTCGCGGAGCTCCTTTTCCTTGATCCCGAAATCGCTGCCCTCCAGCTGCTGCGAGTTCAGCCTGCGGAAGCGGATCTGATTGAGCTTCGAGCCCTTGCGCACCCGCACGCTGAAGCTGCGCGGAGAAACTTCGGCGTAGAGACGTCCTTCATAGCCTCGTGCCACACGGTCGAACACGTCCGAGTTGTCGGTGATAAGTCGGGTAAAAATATCGAGGCGGCCGGTCGAGCTTTTCGGATTCGCGATCGCGGAGATACTTTCGGGCAAATTCAAATGCTCGATCAGCGGGATCACATAGACGCAGCCCCGCTCCAGCACGGCCCCCTTGCCATCGATGCTGATTTCGTCATCGCCGCTCCCGAGGGCATTGAGGCGCTCACCGACCGAATAATCCTTGCCGGGCAAAAAACTCGCCCGAACCCTGTAGGCACGCGCGCCTAAGCGCAGGTCGAGGCTCGCCGGCTGAAACTGCTCGCTCTCGATCGCGCCTTCGGCCTGGATCATCTTGCGCCGCGCCATTAGCTCGATTTTTTCGCGTGGAAGCAGGCCGAACTGCGCGCGGAACTCGTTGGCGCCCAGAAGCGGTGCCGCACCGCTGGCGTGTTTGGGCCCAGCGAAAAGGGAGAGCGGCTGGACGGTCATGATCGGTTTCGAGCGCCTCGCCTGCGAGGGGATTTCAAAGCGGTCTTAGGACGAAATGAGGCACCGGTCGCGATGCTTCTTCTAAAAATCCCCGCTGTCCACTGGGTTGAGATATGGTACATCGATGGGTAAACAATCCGCAGCCCTCCGGGGCCAAAGGGCCGCAATGGATGTGGTAGAGTGGCGCTTGCCGCGCAGTCCCTACCTATCAGCCTCGGCAAGGAGACCGGGATGAATGCTCGCGGGCAAAAGCCCGACATTAAAACCCTGCATCCGGCGACCCAGCTTGTCCATGGCGGCACCATGCGCTCGCAGTTCGGCGAGACCTCCGAAGCGTTGTTCCTGACCCAGGGCTACGCCTACCCCGACATGGAGACGGCCGAGGCGCGGATGAAGGGCGCCGCGCCCGGCTATGTCTATTCGCGCTATTCCAATCCGACCGTCGACATGTTCCAGCAGCGGATGGCCTTGCTCGAAGGGGCGGAGGCGGCGCGCGCGACGGCAAGCGGCATGGCCGCGGTGACGACGGCGCTGATGGCGCAGCTCCGGGCGGGGGATCATGTGGTCGCCGCGCGCGCCATGTTTGGAGCGTGTCTTTACGTGGTCGAGGATTTGCTGCCGCGCTTTGGCGTTCCCTCGACCCTTGTCGATGGCGCGGATCTTTCCCAATGGCGCGCGGCGATGCGGCCCGAAACAAAGCTTTTGTTTCTCGAAACGCCGACCAATCCCTGTCTTGAGGTCTACGATATCGCGGCGATCGCAGCCATCGCGCATGAACATGGCGCCCGCCTGATCGTCGACAATGTTTTCGCGACGCCGATTTTGCAAAAGCCGCTTGCGCTTGGGGCCGATTGCGTCGTCTATTCGGCGACCAAGCATATCGACGGGCATGGCCGATGTCTCGGCGGCATTATTCTCAGCAGCCGCGAGATCATCGAAAACGAGGTTCACCCTTTTTATAAGCAGACGGGTCCGTGCTTGTCGCCGTTCAACGCCTGGGTTTTCCTGAAATCGCTCGAGACGCTTGCCTTGCGCGTTCGCCAGCAGGCGCAAAGCGCCGAACGGATCGCCGAATTCCTGAGCGGCCACCGCCACGTTCTGAAGGTTTTCTACCCTGGCCGCCCTGATCATCCGCAGGCCGAAATCGCCAAGCGGCAAATGTCCGGCGGCGGCACGCTCGTCGCCTTCGAGGTCAGAGGCGGCAAGCCGGCGGCCTTTGCTTTCGCAAACCGGCTTTCCCTCATAGTCATTGCAAATAATCTGGGCGATGCGAAAAGCCTCATCACCCACCCGGCGACCACGACGCATCAAAGGCTGACGCCCGAGGCGCGGGCCGCGTTGGGGGTTACGGATGGACTTTTGCGCCTCTCGGCCGGACTCGAGGACGCCGGCGATCTCATCGCCGATTTGGACGCGGCGCTCGCGGTGCTCGACCGCCAGGATCTCGCCGCGGAGTGATGCGCATTTCGTGGCGGGCCGGTAGCCGGAAATGTTTCATTTTGAATTTCTGCTTCCGACCGATGCTGTCGAAAAAGGGTTTGCGCGACGGGCTGAACGATGATTCCTGCTGATTGAATGAGGGTAGGATGATTCGGCGATGATGGGACGAAAGTATCGAGAGCAAGCGAACTTTTTCTACGAATTTCGGCTCGATGACATGATCCCGAAGGGGCACTTGTTGCGCCGGATCAATGTTTTCGTGACATCTGTGCTCGGCGACTTGCACGAACAGTTGGGTCCATTCTACAGCGCCATCGGCCGACCTTCGATCGATCCCGAGTTGCTGATCCGGATGCTTATCGTTGGCTACTGCTTCGGCATTCGCTCCGAGAGGAAGCTGTGCGAGGAAGTAAAACTCCACCTCGCATACAGGTGGTTTTGCCGGCTCGATCTCAATGACGCGATTCCCCACCACTCTACGTTCTCCGAGAACCGGTTGAACCGGTTCCGTGAGAGCGACATTCTGCGCCATATTTTCGAGCGCGTCGTCATGGCTGCGATGGGGATGGGCCTCGTCAAGGGCGAGGGGTTTGCCGTGGACGCGAGCGTCATGGAGGCGAACGCGAGCCGTTATCACGGCAAGGCGCCTGATGAACTCGATTGGACTGAGAAGCAGCGGCAGAAGCGTGCGGTGGCTGAGTATCTTGCGGCACTCGAAGCCGAGGCGGCGATTGAAGGCGATGCCTTAAATGAGAGCGGTGGATCCGAGAGCAAACGACAGCGCCGTTATGAGCGCCAGCCGCCCAAGGTGATCTCGCCGTCGGACCCGCAATCGGCATGGACAGCCAAGGCCAACAAACGCGTGCAATTCGGATATGGGCTGAACTACCTCATCGACATCGAGAATGCAGTAATCGTAGATGTCGAGGCAACGCCGGCTCGCACCTACGCGGAAGTTGCCGCGACACAAACGATGCTGGATCGAGTAGAAGAGCGCTTCGATCTGAGGCCGAGGCGACTCGCCGCGGACACAGCCTATGGAACGGGCAAGTTCCTCGGCTGGCTGGTCAAGAAGAAGAAAATCATCCCGCACATCCCGGTGTGGGAGAAGAGCGATCGGCAGGACGGCATCTTCTCCCGTTCGGATTTCCACTGGGACAGGAAACGCGGAGAAATCGTGCTGTGAGAAACATTGAAGGTCCGGGCAATCTCGCGCACCGCCTCCCCTTCCCGGTCGCGGCGCTTGATCGCCTCGCGCTGCTGGTGGGGAGTGAGTTTGAATTTCGGCCCCATTTTCACGCCCCGTTCCTTGGCGCGTTCCCTTCCTTCGCCTGTCCGTGCGCGTATCAACTCGCGCTCGAACTCCGCAAGCCCGCCCAGCACGGTCAACATCAACCGCCCGTGCGCGGTCGTGGTGTCGCGGAGCCTACATCTGCCCCAGCGGGAAACTGCTGCAGACCAGCGGCACCGTGCATGACGGACGTACGCTGCTGTACCGCGCCTCAAAGCGGGACTGCGATATATGCTCGATACGAGCGAAGTGCTGCACCACGGCCGATGCGCGCAAGATCCCGCGCGACCTCCATGAGGATGCCCGCGATATCGCACGGCGGAAGATGAAGACAAAGGCGTTTGCCAAATCACGCGACGAACGAAAGCGTGTTGAGATGCGCTTCGCACACTTGAAGACACACCACGGCTTCGAGCGGATGCGCCTCAGGGGGCTTTCTGGCGCACGCGATGAGTTTCATCTCGCTGCCATTGTGCAGAACCTTAAAACACTCGCGCTCCGGACCCTTGGGCCACCGTCAACCCGACGGCGCGCATCGTTTGCCTGAAATCGCTTAGGATTGGATCAGTTCAGTCCGTGTCAAAGTCGACCCCATTTCAAGATTGCTTCAATGCCGCCGGTGCATCTCAATCGAAAGACCGTAACGATAAGCAAAAAACCGGATTTTTCGACAGCATCCACCCAACGCTGAAATTCAAACCGGGACGCTACCCGGCGGCCGTATGGCTTGACGCAGGCCCACCGTGTTCTTACCTTTGCGAACAGTCGCGCGCGGTATTGTCCCGCGCCAGCGTTCGCGAGATGGCTCATGTCCACCGTTAAAGTCACGGATGCCAATTTTCAATCCGATGTGATGGGAGCCGCCGGGCCCATCGTCGTGGATTTCTGGGCCGAATGGTGCGGTCCGTGCAAGATGATCGGACCGGCGCTCGAGGAAATCGCCAAGGAAATGCAGGGCAAGGTCACCATCGGCAAGCTGAATGTCGATGAAAACCCCAGCGTTGCGAGCACCTACGGCATCCGCAGCATACCCACGCTCATGCTGTTCAAGGATGGCAAAATGGCCTCCTCGAAGATCGGCGCCGCGCCGAAAACCGAGTTGAAAAAATGGATCGCCGAAGCTATTTGACGGTTGCGGTCGCGGCGCGCTAAGCAAAAAGGACCTCGCGCGAGGTCCTTTTCGCGTCGAACGTGTCCTTAACTTCTTCGCGACGATATGCGTCAACTTGTCAATCGTGCGTCGGCTGCATCGGGACGCACATGAGCAAATATGCGGTGAAGGAAATCTTCCTCACGTTGCAGGGCGAAGGCGCGAACGCCGGCCGCGCCGCCGTATTTTGCCGCTTTTCCGGTTGCAATCTCTGGTCCGGCCAGGAAAAAGATCGCGACGGCGCCGTTTGCCGCTTTTGCGACACCGATTTCGTGGGACTGAACGGCACGGGCGGCGGCAGCTTTGCTGACGCCGAAGCGCTTTCCATGGCCATCGAGGGCGCTTGGATCGGAGGCAAAACGGACCGATTTGTTGTTTTCACCGGCGGCGAGCCCTTGTTGCAGCTCGATGCGACGTTGATCGGCGCGGTCCATGCCAGGGGCTTCGAAATCGCCGTCGAAACCAATGGCACCCTCGCCCCGCCGCCGGGTCTCGATTGGCTTTGCGTCAGCCCGAAGGCAGGCGCGCCGCTCGTTGCCAACTCGGGGTCCGAGCTGAAGCTCGTTTTCCCGCAACAAGGCCTGCAGCCGGAGGAGCTGTCCGGGCTCGCTTTCGCGCATTTCTGGTTGCAGCCGATGGACGGCGACGAGCGCGCCGCGAATACCGCGGCCGCCATTGCCTATTGTCTCGATCACCCGCGCTGGCGGCTCAGCCTGCAAGCTCATAAGTTCCTCGGCATTCCATGAAGGTCAATGTGTGAAGATCTCCCAGGCGTTCAGTTTCGCGGCGGCCCATCTTCTGCCGAATGTTGCCGAAGGGCACCGGTGCCACCGGCTACACGGGCATTCCTATCGCGTGGAATTGAGGCTTGAGGGTCCTGTTGATCCGGCCACCGGCTTCGTCGCCGATTTCTTCGCGATCGAGGCCGCCTTCAAACCTTTGCTCGAACGGCTCGACCATCGTTATCTGAACGATATCGATGGGCTCGAAAACCCCACGGCGGAAAATATCGCGGTCTGGATCTGGGAACGGACAAGAACCGCCCTGCCCCAGCTTGTGAGCGTCGCGGTGTTTGAGACGCCGGATTGCTTCGCGGAATACGACGGAATTTGAGTGCGGCTGCCCCCCTTGAGCACCTCGAGACGTTTTGGCTTTCTCCGGTCATGAGGCGCCGGTCCAGGACCCGCGCTCGCCGGCATCGCCATGGCCGAGGCACGTCATCGAGGCACGCCATTTTGAAGCCTTTGCAAAAATAAGCATCTTCTCAACCGCGGATATGGTGCTAAGTTCTGTCTGAGGGCGAGTATTCTGGCGAAGCCGGTCTGGGCCGCGGTTGTTGAGCCAGAAAACGGCAATGCCTTATTGGGGAATCAGAGATGGTCGACAAAATTCTCGCGGACATCGCCAATCAGATCGCGATCAGGCCGCATTACGACAATTTTATCGGCGGCAAGTGGATCCCCGCAGCCAAGGGCCAAACATTCGATAATGTTTCGCCAATTGATGGGCGTAGCGTTTGCACCGTCGCCCGTTCGACTGCCGAGGATGTCGAATTGGCACTCGATGCGGCGCATGCAGCGCGGGAAGCCTGGGGGCGAACCTCCCCAGCCGAACGCTCGCTCGCGCTTCTGCGCATCGCCGACCGGATCGAACAGAAGCTCGATCTCTTGGCCCTCGTCGAGACGATCGACAATGGCAAGCCCATTCGCGAAACCAAGGCCGCCGACCTGCCGCTGGCGGTCGATCATTTCCGCTATTTCGCCGGATGCATCCGCGCCCAAGAAGGAAGTCTTTCCGAGATCGACCATGATACCGTCGCTTATCATTTCCACGAGCCGCTCGGCGTGGTGGGTCAGATCATACCGTGGAATTTCCCGATCCTGATGGCGACTTGGAAGCTCGCGCCCGCGCTCGCCGCCGGCAATTGCGTCGTGCTGAAACCTGCCGAACAGACCCCGATGAGCATCATGGTTCTCATGGACATGATCGGCGATCTTTTGCCGCCCGGCGTCCTCAATGTGATCAATGGCTTTGGCGTCGAAGCGGGCAAGCCGCTCGCGCAGAGCAAGCGGGTCGCCAAGGTCGCCTTCACCGGCGAGACGACAACCGGCCGTCTCATCATGCAATACGCGTCCGACAACATTATTCCGGTGACGTTGGAACTCGGCGGCAAGTCGCCCAACATCTTCTTCGAGGATGTCGCGGCCAAGGATGATGACTTTTTCGACAAGGCGCTCGAAGGGCTTGCGATGTTCGCCTTCAACCAGGGCGAGGTCTGCACTTGCCCGTCGCGCGCGCTGGTTCATGAAAGAATCTACGATCGCTTCATGGAGCGGGCGATCGCCCGGGTCAAGACGATGAAGCAGGGCAACCCGCTCGACCCATCGACCATGGTCGGCGCGCAAGCCTCGAACGATCAGCTGGAAAAAATCCTCTCCTATCTCGACATCGGCCGCCAGGAAGGCGCCAAAGTGCTGATTGGCAGCGCGCGCGCCGACATGGGACCCGAGCTTTCCGGGGGATTTTATGTCCAGCCGACGATCCTCGAAGGCCACAACAAGATGCGCATCTTCCAGGAAGAAATATTTGGCCCCGTTCTCTCGGTAACCAAATTCAAGGACGATGAAGAGGCGCTTTCGATCGCCAACGATTCGCTCTATGGGCTTGGCGCCGGAGTCTGGACCCGCGATGGAACGCGCGCCTATCGTTTTGGCCGCGCCATTCAAGCCGGGCGCGTGTGGACAAATTGCTTCCATCTCTATCCAGCCCATGCGGCGTTCGGCGGTTACAAGCAGTCAGGAATAGGCCGCGAGACCCACAAGATGATGCTCGACCATTATCAGCAGACCAAGAATCTCCTCGTCAGCTATAGCCCGAAAGCGCTTGGCTTCTTCTAAGAGCGAGGCCGCGCGGCCCAGACTCTGTTTCCGGAGGTGCCTTATGGTCGAGCGCGTCGTCGCAACCGAAAAGGCGGTGGACCTCATCGCGCGGCTCAAGGAAACGCATGGGGCGCTTCTGTTGCATCAGTCGGGTGGCTGCTGCGACGGCAGCTCGCCGATGTGTTTTCCGCAAGCGGAGTTTCGCACCGGACCGAGCGACGTGCTTCTAGGCGAGATCGCGGGCTGTCCGGTTTATATCGGCGCCGCCCAATTCGAACTATGGCGGCATACGCAGCTCATCATCGATGTCGTTCCTGGCCGGGGCGCTGGCTTTTCGGTCGAGGCCCCCGAAGGTGTGCGGTTTTTGACTCGCGGGCGGGTGTTCAGCGAGGCGGAATTGGCCGCGCTACGCGGCGAGCCTTTCGCCGCGTGAATTGCTCTGAGGCAGCCGCAAACGCCATCATCGCTTCCGGGTGGCACGGGCCGCGCCATTCCAGCCGCATGTCGATGGCCGAAATCGCGATCGGCTTGAAACCCGAGGCGCAGGTAGAAACACAGCGCCGCCGCGTTATTGGCGAAGATCGAGAGCCGCGCCGGCATGCCCGCCGCCCGCGCTTCGTCGAGGACGCCGTTCAAGGTGGCGCCGATCCCTCGCCGCTCGCGCGCGATTGGGCAGCTCCGCCAAATCCTGGTCCGGCAAAAGCCCTAATGTCGTATGATGAATTTTTCCACGAGGGTTAGCCATCTGCGCCGAGCAACCGGCGCTCTTGCTTTATGCTGCGAGCCATGCACCAATTCCTCCGCAGAGCGAAATCCAGGAGCTCCGAAATGTTCCCGCACCATGGTGTTGGCATTATTTTGTTGTCAACAAACGTTCGATCTCCCAAATCGTATGATTTGTGAGATCCTTGGCGATCTCGGCGATGATCTTGGCTTCGGTTGCCTTGACAAACTCGCGCCGCAGATCGCCGAGAATCTTCGGCGGGGCCACGATGAGGATATGGTCGAATGTATTGGATAGGGCAGCCTTATTGATGCGACCGGCGATCGACGTAGCGAAACGTTCCTTTTCGAGTTCGTGCCAGTCCGTCTCCTCGACCGAGCTGTGAATCTCGCCAACGCTGGAATAAGCGCGCCCTGGCGCGTCGCTTCCCTGTTCACGTGACAGCGGGTCCGGCTTTTCCCAGACCGCGAGGCGGCGCAGATTGGGAAATTTCTCGTCTCCCTCATTGATCAGAAACAGTGCCTTTTGGCCGTCGCCCACGAAAACCCACGTGCCGTGCGAAAGCTTGTAGTGCGTCATTGAGACTCTCCTTGGATTCTATTAAAACCGGCGCGCCGGGACGCGACAACTGTGGTGGCATCAGACCGGACCGCATGACTGGCGCTTGCGCCAGACTGGAACCTTCATCCAGGAGCGAACCCCCTCGCATAACCCGCTTTGAATGTTCTCAGCTTTATGACTGCCTAATATCAGGCCCTCATCTGCATTCGCGATTGGGAAGAAACGGCCGGCCGAAGCGACGCCAAAACAGCGCGCGCCGTCACGCTCTCCTATTTCGCCAAGATCCACGAGATTGAGAAACAACGCGCGGGTAACGAGCGCCCAAAGATCGCCGCGTACTCGGACATAGGGTTTGATGCCGTCGAAGGCGGCTTTTTCAAATTGAAGCGGATGGCCGGCGCCCGCCTCGACCCAATCCTCGACATTGGTCCGGAATCGCAACACTTGGTCCGCTCCTTGGTGCGCGACCGTCATTTCCACCGCTAGGAAAGGCGCATCCTCGACTTTTATGCCGACTTTCTCGACGGGCGTGACGAGAACATAGCCTTCGGCGTCCTTGCGCAAAATAGTCGAGAAAAGCCGCCTGAGGGCGGGGCGGCGGATCGGCGTGCCGCGATAAAACCACGTCCCGTCGCGCCCGATCCGCATGTCGATATCGCCGCAAAACGGCGGATTCCATTGCTCCGCCGTGGGGAGCGCCCTTTGCGCCGGTCCACCCTTGGCCTCCGCCACGTCGTGGCCGGCTCCCGTGGAGCACATGGCCGTAGCCAAGGTTTCGATATCCAATGTCGCGCTGCCCGCGCCGGGCGCGGGCAGCTTTCCGCTCCTACCAAAACACTTCGGCCATAATCTTTGCCCCATTGCCATGCCAACATCAAAAAGTTTTAATCGTTCCCCTCGCCAGCTATACATATATGACTGTAACGCATGATATCGCCGCGGGAATGGCGGGGTGAGATGCGCGGGTTCGTTCAGACAACAAGCCAAGGGCCAAACCATCCATGCCGGAAGCCATTACGGCCTCGCTCGAAGCCGCCGTGACGCGTACCGCCGAGGCCGCGCTGGAGCGGACCACCGCCGCGCGGAGTTCGATCGAAGCCATCATCTTCGGTCAGACGGAAGTTGTCGAGCAGGCGTTGATCACGCTTCTTTCGGGCGGGCACGGCTTGCTCGTCGGCGTGCCCGGATTAGCCAAAACCAAGCTCGTCGAAACCCTTGGCGTCGTTCTCGGCTTACATACGCGCCGCGTCCAGTTCACGCCCGATTTGATGCCCGCCGACATTCTCGGCTCCGAAATCTTGGAAGGGACGGCTGGCCGCCAGCGCGGGTTTCGTTTCGTGCGCGGGCCGATCTTCGCCCAGTTGCTCATGGCCGACGAGATCAACCGGGCAAGCCCCAGAACCCAGTCGGCGCTGCTCCAGGCGATGCAGGAATATCATGTCTCGGTCGCCGGCGAACGGCACGATCTGCCGCGCCCCTTTCACGTCCTCGCGACGCAAAACCCGCTGGAGCAAGAGGGTACATACCCGTTGCCCGAGGCCCAGCTCGATCGCTTTCTGATGCAAATCGATGTGGTTTACCCCGACCGCGCGGCGGAACGCCGGATCCTAATTGAGACGACCGGCGACGCCAGCGCGGTGCCAAAATCCGCGATGAGCGCCGAGGATCTCATCGCGACGCAAAGGCTGGTGCGCCGGCTTCCCGTCGGGGAAAGCGTGATCGAAGCCATTCTCGACGTCGTCCGTCAGGCGCGCCCCGGCGAGGGCGATCCGGCGGTGACCCGGCATATCGCCTGGGGTCCCGGACCCCGCGCGGCGCAGGCCTTGATGCTTGCAACCCGCGCCCGCGCCCTCCTCGGCGGGCGGCTTTCGCCCTCCCTCGACGATGTCGTGGCCCTCGCCGTCCCGGTGCTCAAGCATCGCATGGCGCTCACCTTTGCCGCGCGGGCCGAGGGCGAGACGGTCAGCGATCTCGTCACCCGGCTGGCCAAGCAGCTCGGCTGAACGATGCCTGCGGTCCGGCTTCTGGAAAAAAATGCCAGCCGTCTGGCGCGCCGCCACCAAAATCATGCGCTCGAGATGGCGCAACGACTCCCCGACCTCGTTGCGGCGGCAAGAGAGGTTGCCGCGAGCATTTTGCATGGTGTCCATGGACGAAGGCGCGCCGGCGAGGGCGAGACTTTTTGGCAATTTCGCCCCTTCGTCGCGGGCGAGGCCGCAGGCCGAATCGATTGGCGCCGCTCCGCCAAGGACGAACGTCTCTACGTTCGCGAACGCGAATGGGAAGCGGCGCATACGGTTTTCATCTGGATCGATCGCTCCCCTTCCATGTGGTTTGCGTCCAATCTCGCGTTGCAGCCGAAAATAGATCGCGCGCTCGTGCTCGGCCTCGCCGCCGCCGAACTTCTCGTGCGCGGCGGCGAGCGGGCGGGCCTTCTTGGCCTGACGCCCGCTTTCGCGGTCAGAAATATCGTCGAACGATTCGCGGACGTCTTGCTGGCGCAAGAATCCGCCGCCGGTTACGTGCCGGAGGAGTTGCCCGCGGCCGTGGACTTGCCGCGCGGTGCCCAGGCCATTTTGATCGGCGACTTTATCGCCGATCCGGCGCTGATTTTGGCCATGATCGAGAGCGTTTTCGCGCGCGGGGCACGCGGCCATCTCGTGATGATCGCCGATCCCGTCGAAGAGACTTTTCCGTTCTCGGGCAATACCGAATTCGTCGATGTCGATTCGCGCGCGCGGTTGCGGGCTGGCCAGGCGGAAGCGCTCCGCCAAGAGTACATCCGTCGTCTCGGCCTTCATCGCGAGGTTATTGACGCTTCGGCGCGTAGGCGGGGATGGACCTTGAGGGTGCACCGGACCGATAGGCCCGCCACAGAGGCCTTGCTTGCCTTGCGGGTCCAACTCGATGCCAATGCCGGCTCCGCTCCCCATGGCCCGCGAGGAGCCGCCCGCTAATGCCCGGCCTTCCGCTCGCTTTCGCTTTTCCGTTCGTCCTCGCCGCGCTCGCGGGGCTGCCAGTCTTGTATTTTCTTCTGCGCATCACTCCGCCCCGCCCGGCGCTCGTGCCGTTTCCGCCGCTGCGGCTCATTCTGGGTCTCCGCCCGGGGAACGAGACCGCGTCGCACACGCCCTGGTGGCTGCTGTTCTTGCGCCTCGCGATCGCGGCCTCGCTCATTTTCGCGATGGCGGGACCGGTGCTGAACCCGCTGCCCGCGGCAACGGCGCGCGAAGGGTCCTTGCTCATCGTGTTGGATGACGGCTGGCCGGTGGCGCCGGGCTGGGAGCGCCGAATCGCCGCTGCCGGACGCAAGATCGAGGCGGCGGAGCGAAATTCGCGGCTCGCCGCAGTCGTGGCAACGTCGGAGGCGGGCCGCGACATCGTGCCTCTGGATGCGGCCAAGGCGCAAGAGCGCCTGCGGGCGCTCAAGCCCGTGCCATTTGTCCCCGATCGGCTGCCGGTTCTTTCCGCGATCCAAAAGTATACCGCTGCACAGGAAAAAAAACCCGCGATTGTTTGGTTTGCCGATGGGCTCGATCGCGGCCACGCGCGGGAGTTCGCCGGCAAGCTTGCAGCTGTTTCCGGCGATCTCACGGTCATTACGGATTCGATAACCGTTCGCGCGCTCGCCGGCGTGCAAAACCAAACCGGCCGCCTCGATGTGCGGGTACTCCGCGTGGCCGTCTCCGGTTCCGAGCGGGGGGTTGTCCGCGCGCTCGATCGCAAGGGGCTTCAGCTCGGCGAAGCATCGTTCGATTTTGGCGCGGCGAACGAGACGCAAGCCAGTTTCGAGATGCCTGTCGAATTGCGCAACGAGATCGCCCGCCTCGAAATCGCGCGCGAACATTCCGCGGCGGCGGTTTTTCTTCTCGACGAGCGCTGGCGCCGGCTCCGGATCGGCCTCGTCAGCGGCAAATCAGCGGACATCGCGCAGCCTCTGCTCGCGCCAAGCTATTATCTCACCAAGGCGCTCTCCCCCTTCGCGGACGTCCGCGAGGCGAGGCCCGCCGCCACCGACCCAATCCGCTCCCTTCTCGATGATCATGCGGCGGTCATGATTCTCGCCGATGTCGGCATAGTAGCCGGCCAGGCGCATGACGGCCTCGCGCGCTTTGTCGAGGACGGCGGCATCCTGGTGCGCTTTGCCGGAACCCATCTCGCCGTAGCCTCCGGCGATCTCGTTCCTGTCCGGCTACGCCAGGGCGGCCGCGTGCTGGGCGGTGCGATGTCCTGGGATACCCCGAAAAGACTTGCGCCCTTCGACCGCGAGAGCCCATTCTTTGGCTTGGCCGTTCCCGATGAGGTAACCGTTTCGCGCCAGGTGCTCGCTGAACCGGACCCCGGCCTCGCGGCAAAGACGTGGGCGCGGCTTTCGGATGGAACTCCGCTCGTGACCGCGGCGCGGCAAGGCGAGGGAATGATCGTTTTGTTCCATGTCACGGCCGACACGGCATGGTCGAACCTGCCGATTTCGGGATTGTTCGTGGACATGCTGCGCAAAATCGTTCGTCTATCGGGGGAGACTACGAAGGATATGGGCGCCCAAGATGGCGCCGGGACGAAAACCATTGAAGCCGCGACCTTCGCGCCGAGCCGGAGCCTCGACGGTTTCGGTGTCCTTGGCCCCCCGCCGCCAACTGCGACGCCAATTCCCGCCGGGTTCGATGGCATCGGTGAACCGGAACATCCGCCGGGCTTTTATGGGCCGCCCGATGGCCTGATCGCCGTTAATGCTCTGGGACCGAAGGACACGCTCAAGGCGGCGGATTATTCGGGGATTGGTTTTATCGGCGAGCCGCTGGGCGATAATGGCCCAGTCGATCTCAAACCCTGGCTGCTCGCCGCCGCGTTTCTCCTATTTGCCGCCGATACCTTGGCCTCGCTTTGGCTCTCGGGCAGCCTGCGCCGGACCGCCCGAGGCGCGCTTGCTTGCCTTGTTTTCTTTGCTATTAGCTCCGCGATCCTGGTTCCCGCGCGGGTCGCGGCCGAGCCCGCCCCCGCAAGCGTGTCCCCGCGTGATATTGGCGCTGCGTTGACGACGAAGCTTGCTTATGTGGCAAGCGGGGACGCCAAGGTGGACGAGGTGAGCAGGCAGGGCTTGATGAGCCTTTCGCGGGTACTTGCGCGGCGCACATCGCTGACACCAGGCGACCCGGTCGCAATCGATCCCGCGCGGGACGAATTAAGTTTTTATCCGCTTCTCTATTGGCCTATCGTGGCATCGGAACCGCAGCCGCCACACGCGGCGATCGCCAAGGCCGCCCTTTTTATGAAACAGGGCGGCACGATTGTTTTCGATACCCATGACGCACTCGCTTCGCGACCCGGCGGGCCGCCGACGCCGGAAGGCAAATGGCTCAGGGCCTTGCTCGATGGCGTCGACGTACCAGAACTCCAGCCCGTTCCCGCCGACCATGTCGTGACAAAAACCTTTTATCTCATCGACGGTTTCGTTGGTCGCTACACGACGGGCGCGACCTGGATCGAGGCGCTGCCTCCCGCCCCCGCCGATGGCGGCCTGCGCCCGGCCCGCGCGGGCGATAGCGTCTCGCCGATCATCATCACCGCCAACGATTTAGCGGCGGGCTGGGCCAGCGATCCCGACGGCGACAGCCTCTATTCGCTGGTGCCGGGCGGGGAGCGGCAACACGAACTCGCGTTGCGTGGGGGTATCAATTTGGTGATGTACACGCTCACCGGCAATTACAAATCCGACCAGGTTCATGTGCGCGACCTTTTGGAGCGCCTCGCGCATTGAGGGGGCGGGGCTAGCGGGTCGGCTTTAGGTTCGTCCGCATTTCGGCAGAAGCGGATTAATGCACCTGGCTTTGCAACGCTAAGGGCTTGATCTGACTTGCCCGAAATATCGGCGCATAAATCCTGCAGACCGTGTGAAAACTCAAATTTTACCTGAAAACGGCTCGTCCGGAGAAGACTTGCGGGCCTAGCGGGGGCTGCGATCATTGAAAATGATCCATAATCGACCAAAGACGGCCGCTCGATTGAGCGGGTTCCCACCAGTCTGCTTACTTTTCGCACGGAAAGCCCGTTGCTGATCGTTTTCAACGAAACACGCACTTGCTTTCGGCAAAGTCTTACGATTACATCAGTACATATTTCAACAATTAGGCACGAGAGGTGAGCGTCCAAAGCCAAATTTTGAAAATAGCTGCGAAGGTGAACTGACCTAGAATTACCATCGGTAAAGGTAGCTAATGCCGAGTGAATCCCCATTGCTTGTTATCGGTACGGGGCGAGGAGGCACGTCTTTACTCACGGCTTGTCTCGATGGACATCCGAAGATCACCATGCGATCTGAATTCATGTCAACAGAAGTTCTCATAGGGGACAACTTTCCGGTGTCGTCGATTTCGCGCCTCGCGGAAGAACGCCTTGCGAGGTTTTGTGCTCTGTGTGACGAGGATCGTGCTCGCCACCCGGGCAAGATCTGGGGCAACAAGCTCACCACCGAACAATTTGGCGGGCTTGAAGAACACAACGCGCTTAACGGCCTGCGCGCGAATGTGATCGAACTTTTCCTAAGCGCTATGGATGGCTACCGCGTCATATTCATTACCCGCCACGGCGCGTCGTGCATCGAGTCGAAAGTCCGGCGTACAGGCCAACCTCTTATTCGGGCAACCCTCAGATGGTGCTACAGTGTACACCTCCTTGAAGGATTGAGAGAACTAGGCGGTCTCACGGCAGTTTGCCGCTTCGAGGATCTGGTTTCAGACCCGAAAAAAACGTTGAGTAACCTGTGCGATATGCTCGGTCTCTCATTCCATGAAGGTATGTTGGCCCAAACAGGAAGCGCACTTTTACTCGATGAATATCGCCACGGCCGCTTCCTCTCAGAAAAGTCGGAAAATCACCCGACATTGCCATCCGAAATCCTCACGATGATAGCACCGGGCTTGGAGCGTCTCGGTTACACCACACCCTAATAAGTCGTAATGGCCGCGTGGATCCGACACCGATATCGCGTCAATCTAGTGATGTATACGCTTACCATCAATTACAAATCCGACCAGGTTCATGTGCGCGACCTCTTCGAGCGCCTCGCGCATTGAAAGGGGTTGATGGCTAACAGGTTGGTGGCTAACAAAATCAATGATAATTCAGCGAACAGAGATATTCCAATCCCAAGATTGCTTTGAAAACCAGGCCAGAACACGCTGTACCAAAAGAGATTTAGGAATCAGAGGATACCGCAGTGTTCAAGGACCGGAGCCAGATGCAAATACCAGCCAAACGTAAGCTGAGTCGGCCGATCCGCCGCCTGTCCGCTGCAACGATGTGTGCGATCGTCTTTTCTGCCATTTTATGCTTCGGCTTAAGTCTAGGCCAGTCCTTTGCCGCGGCTTTGCAACAGGCCGCCGATCCCGCCCTCGCGGCGATTATTGGCGGCCCGCAACGGAGCGATGCCAACAGGGCGCGCGATCGCTACCGGCACCCGCTGGAAGTTCTCGCCTTTTTCGGCGTGAAGGCGGATTCGAACGTGGTCGAGATCGTCCCAGGAAGGGCTGGCTATTGGGCCGAAATTCTCGCGCCTTACCTCAGCGATCACGGCCGCTATACCGCTTCCGGCGACGCGGAGCGGGACATTGCGCCTCTCAAGGCGAGGATTGCCACAAGCCCCGAGCTCTACGGCAAGATCGTCATCACGAAATTTACGGGCGGCGAGCAGGAAATCGCTCCCCCTGGCAGCGCCGATTTCGTGCTGACATTCCGCAACATCCATAATTGGCTGCGCGCGGGCACCGCGGATGCCGCCTTCCATGCCTTTTATAAGGCCTTAAAACCGGGTGGCATCTTGGGGGTCGAAGAACATCGCGGCAGGCCCGACCAGCCGCAAGACCCGCAGGCCAAAAGCGGCTACGTCCGGCAGGACTATGCGATTGCAATCGCCAGAAAAGCCGGGTTCAAATTGATCGGCTCGTCCGAGGTCAACGCCAATTCAAAGGACACCAAGGACTATCCCGAAGGTGTTTGGACGTTGCCCCCAACCTACCGGCTGAAGGATCAGGATAGGGACAAGTATTCGGAGATTGGCGAGAGCGACCGGTTCGTCTTGAAATTCGAAAAGCCCGCCAAAGCGAAATAGCCGGCCGGACAGTCCACGCTCTATAGTTTCGTTTCTGTAGCGGCCGCGAGGCAGTCACATTCCCCAGGATTCCATGAGGACGGAAGGCCCTAGTTGTCTCGTAGCCCTCGCGAGGGCCGCTATGCAGCCGAGATTGTCCTGCGCAGCGCTATCTTTGCAATTAACTCGCTTTGTGCTAAGTTTGTGCTAAGATCGCAATAACGCAACAAAGAAGAATTGCGGGTAGTGCCTCAGTTTGCGCTTTTTCCCGCTTTTTGCACGGGAATGGCTTATGAATTTTTACTTAAGTGCTTTTGCGAGGTAAATCGACGGCGAGCGCAAAAGCCAAGCGGAGGAGCAAGACGGTGGCGAAGCGCGGTGGTCAGCCGGACAAAGACCAACGAAGACAAGACGAATGGCGCCGGGGGGAACCGCGCGAAGGTGAAAGCCGCGAGGGCGAAAGCGAAGGTTTGAGGGAGCGGCTCGACAAGCTCTCCAACGCGCTTGACGCGCAACAGCGCGATGCGCGCAAGTCATCAGGCGCAACACCGGGGCAAGGCGGCGTCGGTTCCTTCGCCGCGTCGATGGGGAACGCGATGGGCCTCGCCTTCCGCGTCCTGAGCGAGTTTATAGCGGCGGTGATCGTCGGCGCCTTCATCGGATGGTGGATCGACCGCGTTGCCGGCACCATGCCGGCTTTTCTGGTAACCTTTCTCCTGATGGGCGCGGCGGCGGGATTTTGGAACGTCTATCGCATCGCCATCAAGCTGCCCGGTTCCGAGGGCCGTAGAGGATCGCAAACGGACGCTGGAGCATGACTCTCGAAAATGGACGATGGCTATTCGAATAAGATCATGCCAAAGGAAAATCGCTAGCGAATTTTCCCAACGAATGGCCGCATTCGGAAATCGCCTCATGTCAATCTTAAGGCGAGTTCCAGGCTTTGGAGGGAGGACAAGACGTGGCCGAAGGAGACGCCATGGATCCAATCCATCAGTTCGTTGTCAAACCAATCGTTGACCTGCATCCTTTCGGCATCGATGCTTCTTTCACCAATGCCTCTCTTTTCATAGTTATCGCCGTTCTGGCAGCCGCCGCGCTGATGCTCGTCGGGACACACGCGCGCGCCCTCGTTCCGGGCCGTCTTCAGTCCATAGCGGAAATGGCCTACGAGTTCGCCGTGTCCACCGTGCACATGGGGGGCGGACGCGATTGCATGCGCTTCTTTCCCTTCATATTCACGCTTTTCCTGTTCGTGTTGTTTTCTAACGTCATCGGCCTCATTCCTTATACATTCTCGGTGACGAGTCAGATCGCGGTGACTGGCGCGCTTGCGCTGCTTGTCATCGGCATCGTTATTGTTTACGGCTTCTTGCACAATGGCGCGCGTTTCCTGCGCCTATTCGTGCCTTCGGGAGTGCCGATCACGTTGCTGCCCTTTATAGTGCCAATCGAAATCATTTCGTTCCTTGCCAGACCGGTCACCCTGTCGGTTCGCCTTTTCGCCAATATGCTCGCCGGACACATCACGCTCAAGGTGATGGGCGGTTTCGTCGTGAGCTTGCTTGGCGCCGGCGCCTTCGCGGTCTTCGCGCCATTGCCTTTCGCGGTGGCCATCGCGTTAACACCATTCGAATTGCTCGTCGACGTCCTCCAGGCCTATGTCTTTGCCATTCTCACCTGCGTCTATCTCAACGACGCAATTCATCCGGGCCACTGAATAAATATTTGAACAACAGACGGTCGCCCCTTCGCCGCAAACTTACGGAGTGCAAAATGGATCCCGCAGCAGGAAGATATATTGGTGCAGGTCTCGCCGCGATCGGCACAGGCGCCGCCGCGATAGGCGTGGGAATAATTTTTGGTCAATTCCTGTTGGGTGCCCTGCGCAACCCGACCGCTTCGGATGGCCAGTTTGGACGCGTTTTCATCGGCGTAGCGCTCGCCGAAGGCTTGGGCATTTTCGCTCTTCTCGTGGCAATTCTTCTACTCTTCGTTGTCAAGTAGCAAGACCCTCGGGGAGTGGGTCCGAAATTTTTCCGGACACGCTGTTGAGGCGGCAAGCTTTTTCGCGCGGGATGCGAGGGATGGCCAGCAACGAACAACAAGAGCAGGTTGTCGGAACCGGGACGCCGGCCAGCGGCGGCCACGGCGAGACCCCTTTTCCGCCGTTCGACGCGATCAACTTCACGCCGATGCTGATCTGGCTCTCCTTGAGCTTTGGGTTGTTCTATCTTTTGATGACGAAAATCGCCTTGCCGCGGGTCGAAAACATTCTCCAGACCCGCGCGCATAAGATCACCAAGGACATCAGCGAAGCGAATGCTTTGCGGAGGCGGTCGGAAGAGGCCGCCGCGGCGCATGACAAAACAATCGCCGGCGCGAAAGCCGAGGCGCTGGCGATCGCTCAGGAAACCCACGCAACGCTAGCTGCGGAGGCCGAGGCAAACCGCCTCGCTCTGGAAGCCGAACTCGACGCCAAGCTCGCGGCTTCGGAAACGCAAATTCTGGAAATGAAGGCCAGGGCCATGAGCAACGTCGCGGCGATCGCCAGCGATGCGGCGGCGGCGATTGTTCAGCACATCACCGGCAAACCCGCCGACCCAATGGCCATTGCAAGGGCGATCGCCACGAGCAAAGCCTGACGCTTGAGATTTTCGATGTTCGATGCGGAGTTGATCGTAGCGGCCGGGTTCGTGATTTTCGTGTGCCTGATGGTTGATCTCGGAATACCCGCGAAGATCAATTCGGCGCTCGACGGTCGCGCGGCAAGAATTTCGGCCGAACTCGCGGAAGCCGCGAGGCTACGGGCGGAAGCCGAAGTCCTTCTCGCCTCGTTCGAACAGCGGCGCGCCGAAGCGCAAGCCGAGGCCGAGGCCGTCGTCGCGCAAGCCCATGCGGAAGCTGAACGTATCGCCAGCGAGGCGCGAACCCGCATGACCGAATTTCTTCAACGCCGGAGCAAGCAGGCCGAGGAAAAAATCCGCATGGCGGAAACCCAGGCGGCGGCGGAGGTACGCGGCGCCGCCGCCGAGGCCGCGACCAAAGCCGCGGAAAAAGTGCTGCGAGCCGAGGCGCAGGGCGGTTTTGGCGCCGAGCTCATTAACAAGGGCATCGCCGATTTGAAAACCCTGTTCCAGTAGCGCGCGGTTTGCGGGTCTGCCACTGGACGGTACGCGCCAATCGTTCAGCGGATAAAGGCTCCATTGCCGAGAGCCCAATATCAGAATCAATTTTGTGTGATCGTCGGCGCAAAACTTTTTCGCCTCGCACACCGTATCTACCAGTGTGCGACATCCGCACCAGGGTCGCCTCAATAAGGCGAACTTCTCCAATTCAGAATCTCACCGTTCCAGCGGAAGGAACTAGTCAAATGGATGCCAATGACTCTAATGAAAAATTAGGTTGGCCGATGGATCGACGGCGCTTGGTGAAAGGCGTCGGGTTTGCGGCCGCCGCCGCGGGAGCGCTCACCGCAGGGTTTCCAGCGCCAGCCCTTGCAGCGGTCAGTGATGTCGATATCCTCAATTTTGCTCTCAATTTGGAGTACTTGGAGGCCGAATACTATCTTCGGGCTGTAACCGGGCGAGGGTTGCCCAGCGGGGACACCACCGGTGTCGGCACTAAGGGGACAGTTGTGGGGGGTAGCAAGGTGCCGTTCGAAAATCCTGACTTGGAGCAATTTGCGCACGAGATTGCGGAGGATGAGAAAGCGCACGTGGAATTCTTGCGCTCGGCGCTCGGTCCGTTGGCAGTCGCTGAACCAAAAATTGATTTGAAAACGAGCTTTCAGACATTGGCGATACTAGCCGGCATCATCGATGCGGATGACACATTCAACCCTTTCAAAAATCAGAGGAATTTTTTGCTGGGAGCGTTCGTCTTCGAAGACGTCGGCGTAACGGCCTATCACGGCGCCGCGCCACTAATCAGTAACAAGAACTATCTCTCCGCCGCCGCCGGTATCCTCGCGGTCGAGGCTTATCACGCGAGTGAAATCCGCACCCTTCTTTACCGACGCGACTTGTTCGGACCGGTTCAGCAGATTTCGGACCTGCGCGCAAAGGCGTCGGGCGCGAACGATGACCAGGGCATCGTGCTGAACGGCCGTGCCAATATCGTTCCCGCTGACCGGAACGCTATCGCGTTCAGCCGCACTACGACGCAGGTTCTCAACATCGTCTATCTAGGCGGCGCCGCTTCCAACTTTGGCTTCTTCCCGAACAAACTGAACGGCAATATAAAATAGCAAACTCAAGACGTGAATCGATTCGCGATGGAAACGGCCTTATGGCACAGGGTCATTCGATCCTTCTTGAGTCGAACGCGGATTTGTGTCGTTTGCTTGAAGCCGTAGCCTCGGGCGACCGCAAGGCTTTCCGGACCCTTTACGACAATTCCGCGCCGGTCCTCTTCGCCATTTGCGTCCGCCTGATGCGTGATCGCGACCTGGCGCAGGACACGCTCCAAGAAGCAATGACGCGAATTTGGCGAAAGGCGCATCTTTTCGATGCTTCCAAGGGTAATGCCATGACATGGATGGCGGTGGTTACCCGCAATTGCGCCCTGAGCCGGATTGCCGCCGCGCCGCCGCCTTCCTCCTCGCTTGAAGAAGCGGAGGTGCTGGCGGCGGTCGAGGCAAGGTCGTCCAACGATCCGGTGATCGCGGCCGATGTCCGGCAATGTTTGAAAAAGCTAAATGAAAAATATAGAATGTGCGTGACTTTGATTTATCTGCACGGTCTGAGCTATCAGGAACTCGCAACGCAAATTGACGCTCCGCTGGGGAGCGTGAAGTCATGGGTTCACCACGCGGTGCGGGAACTCGCGCTATGCATGGGAAATGATGTCCGAGGATCTTGACCAGACCGCCGCCGCCTATGCGCTAGGCATTTTGCGTGGAGCCCCCCGCGCGGCGATCGAGGCGAGGCTTTCCGGCGACCCGGCGTTGCAAGCGAAAGTCAGGCTTTGGCAAGAGAATTTTGTCGCGCTCGATCTCGCCCCCGGGCGGCAAGTCCCGCCGGCTGGGCTTTTCGAAACGATTCTCGACGCCGTCGCCGCCGGCGAACCCGAGCTTCCAGGCACAGAGACCCGGCGCGCCGGAACCGGCACTTGGACCGAGCTGTCGCCGGGAGTGACCTATACGGTTCTTTTCGAGGATCCGGTCGCGAAGCGGCGTTCGATGCTCGTCCGGGCCTTACCCGGAGCGAACTATGAGTCCCATTTTCACGCGGAAGGCCATGAGGAGTGTCTCGTGCTCGAAGGCGATCTCGTCATGGGCGATTTGACGCTGCTGCCGGGAGATTTTCACGTCGCGGCAAAGGGCAGCACGCATCCGGCGGCGACGACGGTGTCTGGGTGTCTTCTTTATCAATCGATAGCGTTTTGAAGTCCCCTGAACCAATGATAGCCCGTAGGTCTCCCAATAGCCGCGGTTGAATCGCATGGTCAGATTGTTGTGCTCAGTTTTACTCTGCCGGCTTTACCGCGAATAGAACTCGATGACGAGATTGGGTTCCATCATCACCGGATAAGGCACTTCCGACGGCAATGGAATCCGGGTGATTTTCGCCGTCATCTTGGTGTGGTCGACTTCGTAATAATCCGGGACGTCGCGTTCGGCGAGTTGCTGGGCCTCCAGAACAAGGATGATCTGGCGCGAACTCTCCTTGAGCTCGATCCGATCGCCAACCTTCACCTGGTGGGACGCGATATTCACCCGGCGGCCATTGACCTTGACATGGCCGTGATTGACGAATTGGCGCGCGGCAAAAACCGTTGGCACGAATTTGGCCCGATAGACCACAGCATCGAGCCGGCGCTCCAAAAGCCCGATCAGGTTGTCGCCGCTGTCGCCCTTCATGCGGATCGCTTCGGCATAATATTTGCGGAACTGCTTTTCTGAGATGTTGCCGTAATAGCCTTTGAGTTTCTGCTTGGCTTTAAGCTGGGTGCCGAAATCGGACAGCTTGCCCTTGCGGCGCTGCCCGTGCTGGCCCGGCCCATATTCACGCCGGTTGAAGGGGCTTTTCGGACGGCCCCAAATGTTCTGGCCCATCCGGCGGTCGATTTTATGTTTGGCTTCGACGCGCTTTGTCATCGCCTGTCCTCTTAAAAAGTTGCGCCGGAAAAGGACACGGACCCGCGCGGGAGCGCGCGGCATCAAATCGCGTCCTCCCGCCAGCTATGGGGAGGAACGCGCCCTCCTCTGCCCAGGCCCCACCAGAGGCCAAGCCGACAGGCCCGAAGCTTCACATAAATAGATATGAAGGCGGCACCACGGGTGCGTCTTTGGCGGGGCTAACCCGCCGCAAAGTCTCGAAGCGCGTAAACGAGCGCCGAGCCTAGCCCCGGTTAGAAGGTTTTGCCGGGCGGGTCAAGATCGTCGAGCGATCAACCGCCTTCAATCCCGATTGTGCGGAAAATTTTTCGGCGTCTTCCTTGCGCTCGGAATAGCGGCTCGTGAGGTAATCGGACACTCCGCGCGTCAAATAGGTGAACTTCAGCAACTCCTCCATCACGTCAACGAGGCGATCGTAATAGGGCGAAGGCCGCATTCGCCCCGCCTCGTCGAATTGCTCATGGGCTTTCGCGACAGACGATTGGCTGGGAACGGTGATCATTCGCATCCAGCGTCCAAGAATGCGGAGCTGATTGACCGCGTTGAAGGATTGCGAACCGCCGCTGACCTGCATCACCGCGAGCGTCTTGCCCTGGGTCGGCCGCACGGCCCCGATCGAGAGCGGAATCCAATCGAGCTGGGCCTTCAGGACCGCGGTCATCGCGCCGTGCCGCTCCGGCGAACACCAGACCTGCGCCTCCGACCAGGCGGATAACCCGCGCAGTTCCTCGACCTTGAGGTGGCCTTGCGGCGCATCGTCCGGGAGCGGCAGGCCGCTTGGATCGAAGACGCGGGTGTCCGCCCCAAAGGCTTCGAGGAGACGCGCTGCTTCTAGGGTCAAAAACCGGCTGTAGGAGCGGGCCCGCAGCGAGCCATAAAGCAACAGCACGCGAGGACGGCGGCCAAGCTGGGGTAGCTGTAACCTCTCGGCACTCGGCTTTTCGAATGCGGCCGGCGCGATATTGGCTAGCGCGAGCGGGTCAATCAAGGCGCTAACTTTCTGCCTGAAGGGTCAGCTCCGCGATGCGGGACTTGATTTGCGCCTCGGGCGGCCAGATCCGCGAAATTGCCGATCCAAAGGGCACCCAAAGCCGCCATCGAAAATGGCTTTATCATTCGATTGTCTGTTAGGCCCTCGCGGCCTCAAGCGGTTGCGACCCGGCGGCCGTGCTGATCGACAACGCGCTCGCCGTCTTCCTTAAAAAATTCGCCTTGCTGCGGCGGCAAAAGGTCGATCACGAGTTCCGAAGGACGGCAAAGTCTTACCCCTTTTGGCGTCACCACGATCGGTCGATTAAGGAGGATGGGATGCGCCTCGAATGCGTCGAGCAGGGCGTCCTCGGCGAGGTTGTCGTTAAGCCCCAATTCATGAAAAACCGGTTCCTTATCACGTAGCAAGGCACGCAGCGGCACCCCCGCGCGGGTAGCGAGCTGACGTATCAAGGCCCGCGCCGGAGGGGTTTTCAAATATTCGACGACATGCGGCTCGATGCCCGCGTTGCGGATGAGGCCGAGCGTATTGCGCGAGGTGCCGCAACGAGGATTATGGTAGATGATGACATCCATTGGTGTCACGCCCCTTGTGGACGGCGGTTCGCAGCTCCCTCGGTCTGGCCGCTGCGGCAATTCTCAGCGACAATAGCCGCAAGACGCCGGAACGCGGCACAATAGCCCTGCCCGCGTCAAAAGACCACCTCTCGCGAAACTGCGTGCTTCTCCACCTCGCTACGCGTGGCAATCTCTTAAGGTAACTTAAATGCACGGACAACGCCGCCTTTGCCGTCGAAAGAATTCCCAGAAGTGACGAACAGCATATTTCCGACCGGCGTGGCAGCAGAATTGACCGACCCTGGCATGGGGAGGGTCGCAAGCAACGTTCCATCCGCTGCCTCATAAGCCTTTAGTGCTGGCGGCTCTATAATCGGAATAGGGCCGACTGATCCGGAGAAGACGACGCCGTCACTCAAGGTGGTCGCTCCGAAGCTATGATTTTGTGACTGTTCCCAAAGGATACGGTGATCGGGCGGAATAGAGGGGTCCACATTCAGCGCATGCATACTTGGGTCTTGAAGAAAAGTGTCACGAGGATTGAGCGGTCTGCAGAGCCCGGTCAAAGTAAACGGATTGCCATCACCGATGCCGGTGGCGCTGTAGAGGTGCTGCCCGTCGAAGGCGGCCCCGCCAAAGAAACCGCCGTCTAAGCCGCCAAAGACTACTTTTTTGGTCTTCCAAATGACTTCGCCAGCTGGATTTTGCGTCAAGCGATTGAGGAGATAATATCTCCCGTCCTTTCCGCCAATGCCGACAAACCGCCCATTCCCCAAATCGATGATATTGGGAGAGGCGCCAAAATCAAAATCACAGGTGTCCGTGTTGCGCGGACGGTATACCCATCTCAGTTTTCCGCTTCCAGCCTCCAGCGCGATGACTGCCTCGTGATAGGGTGGCGTCGCATCTTCATGACAGTCACCCGTGCCGAAGAAAACGAGCGGCGACTCGGCTCTGTCGTCAATAGCCGCCGAAGACCAGACGCTGCCGCACCCTCGATTGTTTCCGCCCGGGTCGAGCTCGAAGCGCCAGCGAATTTTCCCGGTCACAGCATCGATTGCCTCAAATCCCCCGCTGTAGTGATTGACACCATCGACCGTATGGCCAACGAATACCAAGTCACCAAGAACAGCGGGTGAAGAGAATATTCTGGTCGGGTCGAGAAAGTCGTAGACGCAGGCAAAGTCGGGTAAGTTGGGCTTGCCGCAGATGACCCGCTTCCAGAGGAGCGTTCCGCTATCCGCATTCAAGGCGTAGAGGGTCTTCCCAGCGCCGAAATACACAATGCGCTTGATTCCAGCCTTGGTAGATATGTCGACTACGGCGGCGGAAGAGGTAATGATTCCTCCGTCGGTCTTCGTGCGCGATGGCGGCGGAACCCATGGCGGCAGGCAGTGTTTGGGGATAGGCAAGACCGTGTACTGGCAAGCTACCCTGTAACTCCATTTCAGCGATCCTAACTGGGCGTCGAGCGCATAAAAATAGCCATCCCAAGAGCCAACATAGACGACGTCGCCCACGACGGCCGGCGAGGCGCTGACCGCATCCCCCGTCTGAAAAGTCCAGGCCTTCTGAAGCGTTGCTACGTTGCCGGGATTGATACGGGAATCCGGGTTGCTGAAGCTGTGATGCAAGTCCCGGCCATACATCGGCCAGTCCTCAGCATGCAGGCTCCCGCCAGCCAGCAGCAGCAAACCAAGAGCGATCTTCGCCGCAAAAACTGCCGCACGCATGATGTCCTCCCCCTCTGACTGAAGGCTGATCTCCCAATCAGGTCCTCCAGCGGAAAAAGAATTTAACCTATAATGCTTCCAGATCGCTTATGTGCATATCGTATATCTTGGAACACCTACATGCCGGCGAGCGCGCTACCCGAAAGCACCAGCCCGGTAATCGCGGCCAGCCCGCTAATCGCGCGCGGCGCCGAGAGCGATTGCGTCCCTTGCACGACATCTGCGCCTTCCCTGGTGCGGACAATCTCTTGCAGATCTTTATTGAAGCTAAACTGGCACAAAATTATCAGCCGGTCTATGGCCCTGGCCATAACCTATTTGCCGGTGAGGAGCAGAATTTTGCCCAAGTGCGAGGAGGATTCCATCATCTCATGCGCCTGGCGCGCTTGTTCGAGGGGAAAGGTCGCGTGGATCAGCGGCTTCACCAAGCCTTTGTCCAACAGCGGCCAGATTTTTTCGCGAAGCGCGGCGGCAATCTCGGCTTTCTGTTGCACGCTGCGCGCCCGCAAGGTGGAGCCGGTCAAGGTCAGGCGGCGCAGCATGATTGGCCGCAAATCGAAATTCTCCACCGTCGCCGATTGTAGGAATCCGATCTGAACAAGACGGCCTTCTGCCGCTATCACGGACAGGTTCCTTGGCAGATACGTCCCGCCGACCATGTCGAGCGCGACATCGACGCCATGCTTGCCCGTGACCTTTCTTGCTTCCTCGACAAAATCCTGGGTCTTATAGTCGATCGCGAAATCGGCACCGAGCGTCCTGCAAAAGGCACATTTTGTACTTGAACCTGCCGTGGCTATGACTGTCGCGCCGATCTGTTTGGCAAGCTGGATCGCGGTCGAGCCAATGCCGCTCGATCCGCCATGCACCAGAAATGTTTCACCCGGCGCCAGCTTTCCGCGCGAGAAAACATTATCGAAAACGGTGAAATAATTTTCCGGCAGGCCGGCTGCCGCGACGACCCCCAAAGCCTTCGGCACCGGCAGGCAGAGAAACGCATGGGCAAGCGCGTATTCCGCATACCCGCCGGAGCCGACGAGAGCGCAAACGTCGTCGCCGTCCCTTGGCGCGCTGACGCCTTCCCCATGGGCAACGACCCGGCCGGAGATTTCGAGGCCCGGAATGTCGCTCTCGCCAGGGGACGGCGGATAGGAACCTGCCCGTTGCATGCAATCGGGACGATTGATGCCCGCCGCGGCGACTTCGATCAAGACCTGACCCGGCCCCGGTTCCGGCATCGGCGCTTCGCCGGTCCTGATTACGTCCGGGCCGCCATGACCTTCGAAATGAACCTGCCGCATCATGAGCATGGCGTTTTCCGCTTTGCTTGTTCACAGAAGAGCAAACGCACCCTGTCATGCAGCTCTTAGGAAGAAATATATGGTGAGCGCGAGGCCCACCGCGACGACGAAGCCCTTGACTATTTGCGCGGAGACCCGCCGCGCCGCATGCAGCCCGGCATAACCCCCGGCAACCGCGGCAAGCGCGACGATGATCGTCCATTGCCAATGGACGAGACCGGCGGCGATGAAGGTGATGGCCGCCGCCGCGTTCATCAATACGCCAAGCAGAATTTTCAGGCTGTTCATGAGCCAAATGTCGCGGAGCCCAAAAAGGGTGAGCGCGGCAAGCATGAGAATGCCTATGCCGCCGCCGAAATAGCCGCCGTAGATGGCGACCAATCCTTGCGCGGCGAAAATCCCTCGCCGGCTCAGCCGGAACTTCGTCGTGCCGGGGCGCCGAAAATTCCCGCCCGCGAAGATCGCCGTCGCGAACAAGATAAGCCAAGGCACCATACGGCTGAAGACAGTTTGGGGCGTGACGAGAAGCAGGAGGCCGCCAATGACGCCGCCGGCAAGGCTGATCGCCGCAAGTGCAGGCACATTTATTCGGCTGTCGGCCGAGGCCGCCGCGAGATCGCCGCGCACGGCGTAACCGGTCGCGATCTGGCCCGGGAACAGCGCGACGGTGCTTGACGCGTTGGCGTCAATTGGCGGCAATCCGGCGGCGATCAGCGCCGGAAAGGTCAGAAAGGTGCCCCCTCCGGCAACAGCATTGATGAAGCCTGCGATGAAAGCCGCGAGCGCGACGAGCACAAAAATCATAGTTTGGCCGAAAGATGTACAAAACAGCTCAGCCAGTGTCCAAAATGTTTTTTATCGTCAATCCTAATTGTCGACCTCCGGTTTTGAAGCTTCCCACCTTTAGCGTGCCCGCCCATGACTTCGACTGCCACGACTGAAGCGCTATTCCGAAACGATCTTGATGCCTATTGGATGCCGTTTACCGCCAACCGTGCCTTCAAGCAGAGCCCGCGTCTTCTCGCCTATGCCGAGGACATGCATTATTTCAGCCCAGAGGGCCGCGCCATCATCGATGGCAGCGCGGGTGTTTGGTGCGCCAACGCCGGACATTGCCGCGCTTCTATCGTCGAGGCCATAAGAGCGCAAGCAGGCGAACTTCTTTTTCCGCCACCGTTTCAGTTCGGGCATCCGAAAGCGTTTGCCCTGGCGAGCCGGATCGCGGCGCTGGCGCCAGGCGATTTGGACCACGTGTTCTTTACCAATTCCGGGTCGGAAGCGGTGGATACCGCGCTAAAAATCGCCCTCGCCTATCACAATCTCCGTGGCGAAGGCGCCCGCCAGAGGCTGGTCGGGCGCGAGCGCGGCTATCATGGCATGGGCTCCGGCGGCATGGCCGTCGGCGGCATCGGCGCTAACCGCAAACTTTTCGGCACTCTTTTCGCCGGCGTCGATCATCTTCCTTCGACCTATGATCGCGCCAAACAGGCCTTCACGAGGGGCGAGCCGGAATGGGGCGCGCATCGCGCCGACGAACTTGAAAGAATCGCCGGTCTGCACGATGCCTCGACGATTGCCGCGGTTATCGTCGAGCCCATGGCCGGCTCCACTGGCGTTCTGCCGCCCCCGTCGGCTATCTGGAACGGCTAAGATCGATCTGCGACAAATATGACGTTCTGCTGATTTTCGACGAAGTCACCTGCGGCTTCGGCCGTCTCGGCCATGCCTTTGCGGCCGAGCGCTATGGCGTGCTGCCGGACATGATCACCTTCGCCAAGGGCGTAACTTCTGGCACGGTGCCGCTGGGCGGCGTGATCGTCCGCCAGCCGATTTACGAAACCTTCATGGACGGCCCGGAGCACGCGATCGAACTGTTGCACGGCTATACCTGTTCTGGCCACCCTTTGGCGTGTGCTGCCGGGCTCGCCGCGCTCGACCTCTACCGCAAAGAAGATCTCTTCGCGCGAGCGCTTCAGCTCGAATTACTTTGGGGTGACGCCGTGCATGGCTTGAAGGGGCTCCCCAATATCCTCGATATCCGCAACGCCGGGCTGAGCGCGGCAATCGATCTTGTGGCCAAGCCCGGCGCCCCTGGCGCACGCGGTTTTGAAGCGACGGATCGCGCTTTCCACGATTTCGATCTTCTCCTGCGCAGCACCGGCGACACGCTTATTCTGACGCCGCCGCTGATCGTCAGCGAGGCGCAGATCGGCGAGATCGTCGAAAAAACGGCGCGGGCAATCAAGGCCGTCGCCTGAGGTCGGGGCCGGGGCTAGGCCATTGCGTCAGCCCGAGGCGGCCAGCGATTGCGCGAGCATGGCCGGCAAGGGATTATAGAGAACCGCGACCGCAATTCCCGATTCGCTTAAGGAAAACACGCCGTTGCACTCAAAGGTATGGTCCATTGCGCCGGTGCAAGGTTTTGTTTCACGCCGGCGTTGAGCACGACATTGAGCGTTGCATTGACTTGGTACCCACACCCAGGCTTGGAAGCCGTGAATGTTGGACTGCCCAGGCCACGATAGAGATTTTGGGCATAACTCTGGGCCGTCGTGGCGCTGCCGCACTGGCTGGCATTCACCGAGTAGCAACGCGCCGCCCCTTCCACCGCGTAATGCAGGCTCGCCGCCGTGTAAACCGCGACACCGCCGGACATGGTACCAAGCAGGAGCATGAGGAAGGGCGGCAATACCATGGCAAATTCCACCGCCGTGGTCCCGTTAACGCATGAAACTAGGCTCGTCCTCCGCATGGCAATCATCGCTCAACCCATCCGCATCCAGGTTATCTTGGTGATCGGGATTCCGCTCCTGCCGCTCCGGGCTGGACACGCTGCCCTGAAATATCAGGGCATTCGAGGCGTTAACGCAGTAATAGCCCTCGCCCGGGTTCGGATTGATTGCCCCCGTACCGGACGCCAAGGTGACGTGCGTTCCAAGCGACGTGCTTTGGATCGCCGTCGTGATCGCGGCATTCATCCCCGGACACTTTGTGGGGTCGGTTGCCGGCAACATGTTACCATTTGCATTGTGACAGAATTTCCAGGCCTCCTGGGCGCCAACCTCCGCGGCATTCTCCACTTCCATCCGCCGGTACGCGTAAAAACCGACATCGACCGCGTTGAGGAGCCCGATGACAAGCAACAGGCCGGTTACCCCGAATTCGATCCCGGCAACGCCCCGCGCGTCGGCGCCGAACAGACGGAGCTTTTTGCAAACGGATGCCGCGGTCCGAAGATTTGCCATCGCTCTAGCTCGCGTCAGGATCAGTTGACCAATGTTCCGCGATTCCCGCCCGTTGGGAGGTTAAGTCCGGCGGCCGAACATCCTGTGTCGTTGGCGAATATGTCACCGGTGCCGTTGATCGTGATATCCGCCACGACCAGGCCAAAACAGGTTGTTCCATTGCTCGCCTTGCTGACTGCGCCGCTTAAAGTGACGTTGGAATTTGGCAGATAGACCATGCCGCTGATGTTCCAGGTCGGGCTGTTGCCAGCCGCGGAAATATCGACATTGGTGGTCAGACTTGGGTCCTGGTAGAGCGCCATGCCGCTCCACGTGCCGGAGGTTGGCGCGGCGATGTCCAAGGTGCCGCCTCCAGTAGGAATGTGAGAGCTCGCATTGTTGGACCCCGTGAACACGATCGTCATCACGCTGATGGATCCTGGGAATAATGATTGATATGGGTAGGTCACTTGCACTTGGAGGTAGTCGCCGGGCGCTACACCGCCGGAGCAAGGCGTGGGCGAGGCCGGAACCGCTGCTGGTCTGCAGCGTAGAGCCACTGGTGATGTCGAGCTGGCCGTTTTCGATCACGAGAACCGCGTTGCTGGGGGCGTTGATCGTCGCTAAGCCGTTCACTTTCTGGTCGCCGCAGACGACGTTGTAGCCGCTGAGAGTGTAGGGGCCGCTCCATTGATTCGAGGCGGGAAGCGCAGGGCCTTTCTTCCCCGGCTCCTGCGGATAATTCGTTGGAAAAGAACCGCCGCAGGTATCCGCGGGAATGTTGGAGGCGAGGCTCTTATAGGGATCCCGGTGCCAGTCACGGACCCGCCGAGAATCACGAACCCCGGCAACTCATCCATGTAGTAGGTGCCGGGGCTGAGCGTGACGTTGCCGCCCCCGATTACGGTCATGCCGCCGCAATAGCGGCCTGGAGACAAGGTAACAGTGCCGGTTATATTTCCGTGTGTGGAAAAGCTATATTGGTTGCAGGGAAAATTAGAAATATTGGGAACCGATGTACCTTGATAAGGGTCGGCCGTCGCAGCGGCGCCGGTGTGAGGGGTGGGGGTGACCTCCGCAACGAGATCGACAAACCCCCCGACCACATTGATCTTTTGCGCCCTAATATTGGCCAAGGCGGCCACGGTCAGCGCCAACGGAGACGCCGAGTTGTCGGCGATATTGCATTGATCGGCCAAAACGTTAGAGACTGCGGTGGTGATGCCGGGCACAAGCGGGAGGATTTTGCTCAGAGCAATAACGCAATTTACCTCCGGGTCGGGGCCGGCGACCGCACGGGCTTGGATGACCACCGGTGACTTGAGAAAAAGGGATGAGAACAAGAGTTTTTGGGTTTGGCTGATGATGACTTCGACGTCCCCTTTGGTCCCCTTATTAGGACCCGATTGAGGCGGAACATTTACAGTGATCACCGTCCCGCTTGAGCCGGTGACAAAGCCATCGGATGCCGCCGTCGCGTCGGCTTCGAGCGTCGAATTTGTATCCCCACCAATGAGGCCGACGGCGGCGCTGATTGCGCTGGAATCGGCCACCCCCTGCATCCGTTGCTGGGTCGAGTACCAGAGGCCGGTTTCGCTACCTAGAGCGAGGGCGCCAACGAACATCGGCGCCATGAGTCCGAACACAATCGCGTAGGCACCGGAGCAATCGCGCATGAAGCGTGCAGCGTTGCCAACCAGGTTCGCCGCGGCAGGGCGAAGAAGGCCGCGCGACCAGAACAGTAAACAACGGCGATTTTTATGAATTGACGAGAACATGATCGTTCCTCTTAAACAAACTTATCCCCTAATATTCTATCCACGCCTTACAATACGTGTATATATACGAGGTTGTAATCACTAATTTAAATAATACATAAAATTTGATAGAAGCTTTAGTATTTCGTTTCGCCGTTCATGACAGCGCACACCCCCATCGGCGCTTCCGCGAGGGGAAAGCCGGGCGAGAGGAGCTTTCGGCAAAGCCTTCTCCCCCGGCCGGTTCGTTGCGGTCCTGGTAAAAAAAGAGCAAAAGCTCTACTGTCTTGCGCCGGTATTCGATTCGCGCCGCCGTCCTGGCGCGACCGCCGTTTCCCTTGGGTTCAGGAGCTTGCCATGGCCGACATCAACGCAACCGTTTCCAATATCCTCGAAAAACTTTCCCAGGTCCTCGAAAAACCCTACCGCGCGTTGGCGCTGGGCGCCGGTCTAACATTCCTGCTTCTCCTCCTCTATCACGTCACGGATCTGGGAGGAGCCTATTTCGGGGCGTTCCTTACGTTCCTGCATGTCGTCTCGGGCATCACGTGGATCGGTCTCCTCTATTATTTCAACCTGGTGCAAATCCCTCTCATGTCGAGCATTCCTCCGGAGATGAAACCCGCAATTGGCCAATATATCGCGCCCGAAGCGCTATTTTGGGTCCGATGGTCGGCCCTCGCCACCGTGGTGACCGGCCTCATCGTGTTTTCGACGAGCAGCGCGGTCCACAACCTGACCATTATCACCGGAGGCATCCTCGGCCTCGTCATGGCCTTTAATGTCTGGTTCGTCATCTGGCCGAACCAGAAGAAAGTGCTTGGCCTCGTTCCCGCCGACCACGACGCCAAGGCTCAGGCCGCGCGGCTCGCGATGCTGACTTGGCGCGCCAATTTCGCCCTGTCTCTGCCGCTGCTTTATTGCATGGTGACGGCACGGCTTGTTGGATGACCTTCGGTTCGGCCCGCGATCGCGGTTGCGTGGCGCTTGTCTCCGGCAGGCGCGGGGTGGCCTATTCCACCGTGACGCTTTTGGCGAGATTGCGCGGCTGGTCGGCATCCTTCCCCATGACAACGGCGGTATGATAGGCGATCAATTGGACCGGTACCGCGTAGACCATCGCGGAGAACTCCGGCCCGACATCCTGCATGACGATGCTGGCGGCTGCCTCGTCGGCAAAATCGCGGGCAAGACGGGCGTCCCCGATCAGGATTAGCCTCCCGCCGCGGGCGGCGACCTCCTGCATATTCGAGATCGTTTTTTCGAGCACGGAGTCATTGGGAGCGATAACGATCACCGGCATGTCCTGGTCGACGAGCGCGATCGGCCCATGTTTCAGCTCCCCCGCCGCATAGCCTTCGGCGTGAATATAGGAAATCTCCTTGAGTTTCAGCGCCCCTTCGAGCGCCAGGGGATAGGACGTGCCGCGGCCGAGATAGAGCACGTCGCGGACCTTGGCGATTTCCCGCGCGAGGATCTCGACGTTGCTTTCGCATTTTAGCGCTCGTGCGATGAGCCCCGGAATCGCCACGAGCTCGGAAACGAGCCGCGCCTCCGCCTTCTCGTCGATGGTATCGCGCGCCCTGCCGAAAGCCAACGCGAGGCAGGCGAGCACCGCGAGCTGACAGGTGAAAGCTTTCGTTGAAGCAACCCCGATTTCCGGACCGGCCAAGGTCGGAGCAACAATGTCGCTCGCGCGCGCTATCGTCGAGGTCGGTTCATTGACCACCGCCACGATTTTCTGTCCCTTCGCCTTGACGGCGCGAAGACACGCCAAGGTATCGGCCGTCTCCCCAGATTGCGAGACAAGGATGGTCAACCCTCCTGGCTGAAGCGGCGGGTCGCGATAGCGAAACTCGGAGGCGATTTCGACATCTACGGGAAGCCGCGCGAATCGCTCGAACCAATATTTGGCGGTAAGCCCCGCGATATAAGCCGTGCCGCAACCGCAAATCGTCAGGCGCCGGAGAGCAACGATATCGACCGGCGCCGCGAAGGGCAGCGCCGCGCGGCCGGCCGGGATGTCGAGATAATGTCCAAGCGTGCGGGCGGTAACCTCGGGTTGCTCGTGGATCTCCTTGGCCATGAAATGACGATGATTGCCCTTTTCGATCAGCGCTGGCGAGGCCGAAGACTTGACCTTTCGCCTCTCCGCCAACTTGCCTTCGGCATCGTAAATCCGCGCCGACGTATGCGTCAGGATGACGAAATCGCCATCCTCCAGATAGGCGATCGTGGCCGCGAAAGGGCCCAGGGCGAGTGCATCGGAGCCAAGAAACATTTCGCCGGCATGTTCGCCTTCGCCAAATCCTACAGCGAGCGGGGCGCCGCTGCTGGCGCCGATTAAAAGATCCTCCTCGCCGTCGAAGATCAGGGCGAGCGCGAAAGCACCCCTCAGGCGCGGCAGGCTCGAAGCCACGGCCTCGGCCGGCGTCAAGCCGCCGCGCATGGTTTCGCTCACGAGATGGGCGATGACCTCAAAATCGGTCTCGGTCGAAAATTCATGGCCCTTGGCTTGCAGCTCGCCGCGCAGCTCCCGAAAATTCTCGATAATCCCATTATGCACGACGCCGACATTGGCGCTGACGTGCGGATGGGCGTTGTTTTCGCTTGGCCTTCCATGGGTTGCCCAACGGGTGTGGCCGATGCCTATCCCGCCCCAAAGGGGTTCGGCGGCGAGATGAAGCTCCAGATTTTTGAGCTTGCCGCTCGCCCGCCTCCGGGTCAGCCGGCCCGCTTCCAAAGTCGCGATCCCAGCGGAATCATAGCCGCGATATTCGAGGCGTTTCAGCGCATCGAGAATGGAGCTGGCGACTGGGCCCCGGCCGAGCATCGCAACGATTCCGCACATTGAAAACCATCTTTCGTCTCGCGGTGGATTGAGCGTTCGCCATCATTGGCTCATCCTGGATCGATATGGGAACCCATGATCTAGGAGCCGCTGACCGGGTTGCGGATTTCGGGTGCCCTGGCATGCAAGGACCGCGCTCATTTCCGGTTCCTTTCCCGGAACGCCCTTGCCCAGCCGGGTTTTTCTATCTGGCTCGCGCGGGCCAGCGCCAGCGCATCGGGCGCGATGTCATGGGTAATCACGGACCCCGATCCGACATAGGCGCCGTCACCGATCTTGACCGGCGCCACCAAGGCGCTATTCGAGCCGATGAACGCATGCGCGCCAACCTCTGTGCGATGTTTAGCGAAGCCGTCGTAATTGCATGTAATCGTTCCCGCGCCGACATTCGTCCTTGCGCCGATGCTCGCATCTCCAATGTAGCTCAAGTGGTTAATCTTGGCGCCGGCGCCGACATCGGAGGCCTTCACCTCGACGAAATTGCCGATATGCACATCTTGCGCAAGATGAGCGCCCGGACGCAACCTGGCGAAAGGGCCAATCGCCGCATTCTGTCCGATTACTGCGCCTTCGAGATGCGAAAACGAACGGATGGTGCTCCCCTCGCCGACGCTTACGCCGGGACCGAAGACCACATGTGGCTCGACCACGACGTCACGGCCAAGCCGCGTGTCGAACGCCAAGGTTACGCTCGAAGGATCTATTAATGTCGCGCCTTCGCGCATCGCGTTGCCGCGAAGCCGCGCTTGCATGATTCCCTCGGCGGCGGCTAACTGGGCACGATCGTTCACGCCCAATACCTCGTCCTCGGCGGCGATCACGGCGGCGAGTTCAAAACCGCGCGATCTAGCGACGGCGACGATGTCGGTCAGGTAATATTCCGTCTGGCTGTTGGCATTGCCGATGGCATCGAGAAGCGCCATGGCGCGGCGCCCGTCAAGCGCCATCAGGCCAGCGTTGCACATCTTGATCTCACGCTCCGCCGCGCTCGCGTCGCGGTCCTCGCAAATGGCTTTGAGGGCCCCATCCTCCAGGATGAGTCTTCCGTAGCCCGCCGGCTGCCTTGCCTCGAATCCCAACGCGGCGATTGCGTTTCGGCCTTCCGCAAGCGCCTCGCGCATAGCGCTGAAAGTCTCCGGGCGAACCAGAGGCGTATCCGCAAAGACCACGAGAAGGTCGTCAAAGCCCTTGGCGATCGCTGCGCGCGCGGCAAGCACTGCATGCGCGGTCCCAAGCCTATCCGTCTGGACCACGATATCGATATTGCGCACGATCGCCTTGGCTTCCGCCTCGACCGCGTCATGGTTTGGACCCACGACGACGACGGTCCGCTCGGCGCCGGCTTCGGCGAGCGAGCTTAAAACATGGGCGAGCATCGAGCGGCCGGCTAGCTTATGAAGAATCTTAGGCCGAGCCGAATGCATCCGTGAACTCTCGCCGGCGGCGAGAACGATTGCCAAACACGTGCGGCCCTGAAAATGAAATGGGACCATTAAACCTGCTTCTCTATGCGCGGATGAGTCTCACTCGAATCGCGGATGGGAAAAGCTTATAGCCATAAAATTGAAAAATAACTCTCGCGCACCTTGCCGGACCGCTCCGGGTCAAACAAGCCTCGCCTTTTTGCGGTCAGGAAGCGCGGATCGCATCGAAACCGGAAAAGCTCGTTGGCGTAAAAACACCCAAAAGGGAACTTACGTTCGCCCGGTTATCGTCTATAGAGATAAAACCAAAGCGTTTTCTAAAAAGTGCGGCGCGATCAGGCGCCGGCCAAGCCGGATTCATGGTCGAGCGCCGGGAGGTTTTAAAGTTCGTCCTTGGCGGGATGGCAGGCGGGATTGCCGCCCGCGCCGGCGTCGGCTCGTCGTCAAATGTCGCGACACCGTCGGCCGCGCAGGAGGCTCCCCTGGGCTTCGCCTTGGGCGAACCGTCGCCGTTCGATCCGAACATGGTCACCGACGCCGCCAGAACCTTGTCGAAACAGCCATTCAAACCGCTTTCGGCCGACATCCCGGATGTTTTTCGCAACCTTGGCTACGAACAATATGCGGCCATCCGGCAGCGCCCGGGGGCCGCGATCTGGGCACCGGACAATACCGGCTTCGCGATCGAGCCGCTGCATCGCGGGTTCATCTTTTCGACGCCGATGGAAATCAATCTTGTCGAGGAAGGCAAAGCCCGCCGCGTGATTTATAATCCGGTATTGTTTGAGTTTGGCAAGCTCGCAATCCCTAAAAACATTGGCGACATAGGTTTTTCGGGTTTTCGTGTACTCGCGCGAGGCCAGGCCGGTTTTTCCGGACTCGCCATTTTCCAAGGGGCAAGTTTTTTTCGCGCCGTGGCGCCCGGCCAAACCCTGGGGACCATGGCAAGGGCCATGTCGATCAAGACCGCCGACCCGCGCGGCGAGGAATTTCCGGCATTCCGCACGGTTTGGATCGAACGTCCGACGCTCGCCGCTGGCGCGCTTGGCATGCACGCGCTGATCGGTTCGGAAAGCGTGACCGGTGCTTATCACTTTACCTTGCGGCCGGGCGAAGCCACGATCATCGATACGGAATGTGCTCTCTTCGCCAGGGCGGCGGTCGATAATTTGGGCCTCGCCACGATGAGCGCAACCCATCTCTCCGGCCCGATCGACGAGCGCCGCAATGATGATCTGCGTCCGAGCGTGAGCGAGGTAACCGGCCTCCAGATGTTGACCGGCAAGGGAGAATGGCTGTGGCGGCCGGTCGCTAATCGCGAGACCTTGCAAATTTCAACCTTCGTCGACGAAAATCCGCGCGGGTTCGGCTTTCTTCAACGTGACCGCAATTTCGATCATTACCAGGACGACGATCAGCATTTCGAGACTCGCCCCTCGCTCTGGATCGAACCTATCGGCGATTGGTCCGCCGGCAGTGTTCAACTCGTCGAAATTCCGTCCAATTCCGAAGCCAACGACAATATAATCGGCTATTGGAAACCGAAGCAGCCGCTCGCTGCCGGAAGCGAAACATTTTTCGCTTACCGGCAGTTCTGGTGCTGGAACCCGCCGGAGCAGCCGCCGCTGGCGATCGCCACGCAGTCGCGTTCGGGGCGGGTTTGGTCATCGAAACGCCGCCGGTTTATGGTCGAATTCGCCGGGGAAATCTTGCGCCTCCCGCAAAACGCCGAAGCCATAAAGCCGAATTTGAACGCTTCGCCGGGATCGCTAACCGCGCTTCGGACATTTACCTCGGCGGACAAAAAATCCTGCCGGATCTGGTTCGATCTCGATCCTGGGAACGAAGCCGTTTCGGAACTGCGCCTTGTGCTCGAGGCGGCCGCCAAACCCATAAGCGAGACTTGGCTTTATCGATGGACGCGCTAACGAATCCGCAGCCAACTGAACCGGTGGTGAGACCGCTACGCCCCGGAGACAGCACGCTCGCGCCCGACGCATTCGCCTGCGTGCCGCCAGAGGCGCCGCTCGCGATGCCGGCGCAAAGGCTGACTGAGTTCAGCCGGGCCGAGCGGCGTAGGAACGTCGTTCGTCATTCGGTCTTCGGCTGCTGGGCCGCGCGGCTCCTTGTGTTTGGCGGAGGCCTAGCCTTGACTGTATACGGCGCCGGCGAAATGTACAAGGTAGTTGAGGTTGGTGGCGTGACGCCCCTCGAATGGGCGCTCCTTTCTCTGTTCGTCGCCAATTTTTCCTGGATCGCGCTCGCCTGCACCAGTGCCCTGGCGGGCTTTATCTGGTTCTTGTTTTTCGCGCCGAAGCCATCCTTGGCGCCGGTTGCGTTGCGTCACTGCACGGCGATCGTCATGCCAGTCTACAATGAGACGCCGGCGCGCGTTTTTGGCGCGGTCGCGGCGATGTACGAGGAGGTTGAGGCGAGCGGTCTCGGCCGCGCGTTCGAATGGTTTTTTCTCTCCGACACGACTGATCCGGAAATTTTCGTCGCCGAGGAACAGGCTTTCCTTGCGATGAGGGAAAGACTTGGCCCGGGCTGCCGTTTGTTCTACCGGCACCGGCCCAGGAACCTCAATCGAAAGTCAGGTAATATCGAGGATTTCGTCACCCGCTGGGGCGGCCGCTATGAGCATATGGTGGTGCTCGATGCCGACAGTTTGATGGCTGGCCATACCATTATCGGGCTTGCCGCGGCCATGGAAGCAGACCCCGATGCGGGTATTATCCAAACGCTCCCGCTGATCGTCAATCGCAACACTTTATTCGCTCGCCTCCAACAATTCGCGGCGCGCATCTATGGGCCGGTGATCGCCGCCGGCGCGTCGGTCTCCATGGGACGCGATGGCAATTACTGGGGCCATAACGCGATCATTCGCACCAAAGCGTTCGCCGCGCATTGCGGCTTGCCGGTGTTGCGCGGGCGTCCCCCGCTCGGCGGCCACATCCTCAGCCATGATTTTGTCGAGGCGGCGTTGATCCGGCGCGCCGGTTATGCCGTCTACATGCTGCCAAATCTTGGCGGCAGCTATGAAGAGTGTCCACCCTCGCTTATCGATGTTTCGACGCGCGACCGGCGCTGGTGTCAGGGAAATCTCCAGCATTTGCGGGTGCTGCCCGCGAAAGGCCTGCATCCGATGTCGCGGCAGCATTTCGTGACCGGCATCATGGCCTATGTCGCGTCGCCGCTTTGGATGGCGCAGCTCATCGTCGGTATCGTGCTCGTCCTCCAGGCAAGCTACATTAGGCCGGAATATTTCGCGAGCGACTTCACCTTGTTCCCAACTTGGCCGAGGTTCGATTCGCAAAGATCGCTCGAACTTTTTGGGCTCACCATGACGATCCTCCTGCTGCCAAAGATATTCGGTTTGGCGCTTGCCTTGATCCAAGGGGCGACGCGGCGCGGCGCCGGCGGCGCGATCAGGCTCGCTTTGTCGGCGGCCCTCGAGATCATTATGTCGGCGCTGCTTGCTCCGATCATGATGCTGATCCAGTCAGGCCACGTCATGCATTTCGTATTCGGCTTCGACACCGGCTGGGATCCGCAAAGGCGCGACGATGGCTCGATTCCATTTGCCGCCATTGTCGCGCGCCACCGCTCGCATGTCGCGCTGGGCCTTTTGGCCCTGGTAGCCGGCCTTTCGATTTCGCCCTCGCTGATTGCCTGGATGTCGCCGACGATCCTCGGCCTCCTCCTGGCGATTTTCTTGTCTTGGGGCACTGGCCTTCGCAGCGTCGGCCTCGCCCTGCGCCGCGTCGGTCTTTTGATGACCCCGGAGGAGCAAGTAACGCCGCCCGTCATCGCGCGTGCCAATTTCTTGGCAAATGAGCCGGCCTGGCTCGCCGGCGAAGACCTGAGCGGGCTTTATGCGCTTTATGCCGATCCGCGGTTTCGAGCGTTCCATGTGGCCAGCCTGCCGCGCCGCCAAAAGCGCCGTGACGGCGACATTTCGCCGGAATGGGCGCTTGCCGATGCGAAACTCTCAGCCGCCGCAAGCATCGATGAAGCGATTTCCTGGCTCCGGCCGAGGGAACGCATGGCGATTTTGCAGGATCAAGAGCTAATCGCCCGTTTGGCACTATTGCCCAAAGAGCCGCCGGGCGCGGAAGCGATCGCCGCGGCTGGGTGATTTCTGCCGGCTTCCGGTCTCGTGCACCGATGCTTGTCAATTATTGGTCTATTCTCTAAAGGATCGGCGAATATGCCGGAGTTGGAGACATATGGCCGACGTCAACGTCTTGATCGCTTTTTATTCCCGCACCGGCGTGACTGAAGCGCTCGCCAAAGCCGTTTCCGACGGGGCGGAGCGGCAAGGCGCCGAGGTTCGCCTGCGCCGGGCGCGGGAATTCGTGAGTCCGGAGATAATGGCGAAGGCCAAGGGATGGGCGGAAGCCTCCGACGCGATGAATGCGCGCCATCCCGCGCCGAGCGCCGCGGACGCCGAATGGGCCGATGCGATCGTGTTCGGGACGCCGACGCGCTTCGGCTCCGTCTCGTCGGAACTCAAGGCCTATATCGACAGTCTCGGCAGCCTCTGGGTCGGGGGCAAATTGAACGGCAAGGCTGGCGGGGTGTTTTGCTCCACGTCGACGGCGCATGGCGGCAATGAATCGACCTTGCTCTCGATGTATAATCCCTTGGCGCATCTCGGCTTTATCATTGTGCCGACGGGCTATGCGGATGCTTCCTTGTACAAAGCCGGGACGCCTTACGGCGCGAGTTCCGTCTCCCACAATCAGGCAACGCCGCCCAGCGCCGATGACCTCGAAGTCGCGCGTTTTCAGGGCCGCCGGGTGACGGATGTCGCCAAGGCCTTGAAACATTCCGGCGTAAAGTGAAAGCAAGCTTTACGCCGCAATCCGCGGCCCGACCGGGGAGCTCGAAGGCTGGCCGGGCATACTAATCCCGAGCCTTTGAATTATCACTTTTCGTTGCTCGAACCGGTATTCCCTTCGCCCGGGAATGTTCTGGGCACGATTGTTTCATGTGAAACAATGCGCTCGTTCAGCTTTGCTCGGCATGACATTATCCAGAAAATCTGCGACTCTTCGAGTTCATGCCCCAGAACGCAAGCGCCTTGGTCAAGGGGCGCGGAAGATGCTCCGGAAAGGACGGATCATGTTCGACAGCGTCACGGTGGCGGCAGCCGCCCGTCTTCACCTCGGATTTCTCGATATGAATGGCGGTCTTGGCCGCCGTTTTGGGGGCCTCGGGCTTGCGATCGACCGCCCAGCGACCCGCCTGACAATTCGCCGCGCGCCGGAGCCGGCAGTCGAAGGGCTGGAGGCGGAGCGCGCGGGCCGCCATTTCGCTATTCTCACGCGCCATTTCGGCCTGACCCCCTCCTACAGGTTGACTATTCAGGACGCCATTCCCGCGCATGCGGGCCTGGGCTCTGGGACTCAACTCGCTCTCGCCATAGCAACTGCCGTGCGCCGGCTGGAAGGCCTGCCGCCGGACGATTCAAACGATGCGCTTTTGCTGCGCCGAGGCGCGCGTTCCGGTATCGGGCTGGGCCTTTTCCAGCGTGGCGGTCTAATTGTCGATGGCGGGCGCGGCGCGAAAACCGTCACGCCACCGGTCGTTGCGCGCATGGAATTCCCGCCGCAATGGCGGGTAATTGTCGTCCTCGACCCGCGAACCGAAGGCATGCACGGCCGCGACGAACAAGACGCCTTCGCGCGTCTGGCAGATTTCGAAGCCGCCTCGGCCGCGGAAATCTGCCGACTCGTTCTCATCAAGGTGTTGCCGGCGGTGGCTGAACACGATATCGGTTCCTTCGGTGACGCGATCGCGCGTCTTCAGGAGATCGTCGGCGACTATTTCGCACCCGCCCAAGGCGGTGCGCGTTACGCTAGCGCCGCCGTGGGTCGGGTGATGGAGGAGCTTCGATCGCATGGCGCGAGTGGAATCGGCCAGTCATCGTGGGGACCGACCGGCTTCGCGTTCGCTCCTGGCGCGAAGGAAGCGCGGCGTTTGTGTAATCTCACCCAGGAAATAGCCGCCGCACGGGGGCTGGACATCGCCATATGCAAAGGAGTTAATCACGGCGCGCTCGTCGAGGGGGAAACGTTCGTCACCATCAAGTAGCGGCACATCAAGTCCGGGGAGGACACGTGGCCACGAAGAATATTTTGCATATGCTTACTCCGCTGCGGCACATGAGCCCTTTCGATGTGAATATGGCGCTCGACGCGGGATTTGATTCCATCACTCCCTATACCGGCGTCACACTCGACGACATCACGCCGTTGGTGCAGGACGCCATGTTTTCGCGCTCCCCCAGGGATGCGGCGCGTACCGCCGTTTTCATCGGCGGTAAGGATGTCGGCGTGGCCCTCGATATGATGGAGCGGCTGCGCGGGACATTGTTGAAACCTTTCGAAATTTCCGCCTTCGCCGACCCCGCCGGATCTTTCACGACCGCCGCCGCCATGGTGGCCTGCGTGGAGAAAACCCTGCAACAGAAGAAAGCTAAGCGGTTCGGCCAGACGAAAATCGTGATCTTCGGAGCGACTGGCCCGGTCGGCTACACATCCGGCATTATCGCCGCGTCGGAGGGTGCCGACGTGACCCTCGCCGGGCGCGAGTTGAGCCGTGTGAAAGCCAAGGTGGACGAGATCAAGCAGAGATTTGGCCTTGATGTCCGCGCCGTCCAAGCAAAAATACCGGAGGAATTTTCCTCGGCGCTGGCCGATAAGGAGGTTGCACTTTGCACGGCGGCCGCGGGAGTGCAGGTTCTCTCGGCAACGATGCTTGCGGCAGCCAAATCCCTAGCCGTTGCCGCCGATGGCAATGCGGTGCCGCCGTTGGGGATCGAAGGACTCGATCCCAGGGCCAACGGTGTCGAGCTCGCCGGCGGCGCTCTCGGGATCGGATCGCTCGCCATCGGCAATGTAAAATATAAAACGGAATCTGGATTGTTCCAGCGCATGGCGAATTCGGCCACTGCCCTTAGCCTCGATTTTCGCGATGCCTTCGCTCTCGCGCGTGAGATCGCCTGAAACTGGTGCCGCGATTCTAATCGCGGCGCTCTCCGGGCGCGCGCTGGCCGCGGCTGCGCGACGGGCCGGATATTGGCCGCTCCTCGCCGATTTTTTTGACGATTCGGATACGCGCGGCTTCTGCGCCGCCAACCGGCTTATCGAGGGCGGCCTTGACACCGGACTTGAGGGCGATAGCTTGATCGGCGCGCTTGAGGAGCTCGCCAAGGGGGCCTCGCCGTGTGGCTTCGTCTATGGCGCCGGGTTCGAGGATCGCGCGGGACTCCTGGAACTAATCGCGCAGCGCTGGACCATCTTCGGCAACCCCCCGGGGGTGGTGCGCAGAGTGAAGGATCCGGTGCGATTGGCGAAGCTTTGCGCCACCCTAAATATTTCGCATCCTAGGATCAGCGCGCGGATGCCAAGGGACGGCCGCCATTGGCTCGTCAAAAGTGCGGGCGGATCGGGGGGAAGCCATGTCGCGCCGGCCGGGGCGTTTCGCGCGGAAGGCGAGAAAATTTACTTCCAGCGCTTCGCGACGGGCGAGCCTGTCTCGATTCTGTTTGTCGGCGACGGAGCCAAGGCGCGGATGATTGGATCGAGCCGCCAATGGGCGGCGCCGGCGCCGGGCGAACCTTTTCGTTTCGGCGGCAGCCTCCGCCCGGCCGGTCTATCGCCCGAGCTGGAAACCCGGCTGCGGCGAGCGGCAGAAGCCATAACGGCGGCGTGCGAGCTCCGCGGTCTCAATAGCATCGATTTTCTCGTCGCAGGCAACGAATGCACGCTTATCGAAGTCAACCCACGGCCGGGCGCGACCCTCGACATTTTCGAAGATCGCGGCGGGTCGCTTTTCCGGGCCCATATCGATTCCTGCCGCGGCCGGCTGCCGCGGCGCCCGCTCGAATTCGCTGGCGCCGCAGCCGCGGGAATAGCCTATGCGAGGCGCGAGGTCTCCTCCGTGCCAGAGTTCGATTGGCCAAATTGGACGTCCGACCGGCAGAAACCTCGGAGCGCGTTGCGGCCGTACGACCCTTTGTGCACGATAAAGGCCCGCGCGGCAGAGCCCCGGCGCGCGCGCGCACTCGTCGATGCGCGGATCAATTTGATTCTCGGCAGGCTTGAACATATTCAAACAGAAAACGGCAACCTTAGAAATGGGACCGCACCTTGAGCAGGAGCGATCTGAGCATCAACACCCTGACCGGACAAATGGTCGACCGCATGATCGCGAGTGCGGCCCGATTGCGGGTCGCGGTTTACAAGGGTGAAGCTGGCGAGACCGTTATCGATGCAGGCCAAAATGCGCAGGGCGGAATTGAAGCCGGCCTAGCGATCGCCGAAATTTGCCTTGGCGGGATGGGAAACGTCGCGATCACGCCGAGCGGCGCCAATCCGAAATGGCCCTTTGAGCTATGCGTTCGTAGCACTGATCCCGTGATCGCCTGTCTTGCCAGCCAATATGCGGGCTGGGCGCTTTCGCATGGCGAGGGGAAATCGGCATTTTTCGCGCTCGGCTCCGGTCCCGGCCGGGCGCTCGCGCGCAAGGAGCCTTTGTTTTCGGAATTGGCGTATCGAGATCACGCGATTCGCGCGACTCTCGTTCTTGAGTCCGGCCGGGCGCCGCCGCGGGAAATCGCCGAAAAAGTCGCGCACGATTGTGGCGTCCCACGCGAAAATACCAGCTTCATTTTTGCGCCCACGCAAAGTCTCGCGGGCAGCGTTCAGGTCGTCGCGCGCGTGCTGGAAGTCGCGCTGCATAAGGCGCATGAACTCAAATTTCCGCTGCCGCGCATCGTCGACGGCTTGGCTTCGGCGCCGCTTTCGCCGCCGCATCCCGACTTCATTCAAGCCATGGGACGCACCAACGACGCAATCATCTATGGCGGCTTGGCGCATCTTTTCGTGACCGGACCCGCCGCGGAGGCAAAGGCGCTGGCCGAAAAGCTCCCAAGTACGACGTCGCGCGATTATGGCCGCCCCTTCGCCGAGGTGTTTAAGGCCTACAAAGGCGATTTTTACTCGATCGACCCGATGCTGTTCAGCCCCGCGCGCGCTATCGTGACCGCCGTTGAAACGGGCGAGACCTTCCACGCGGGTGGGATCGATCAAGCATTGCTCGATGTTTCGTTCGGATAGGCCGCACACCGCCCGCAAAGCCACCGGCGAGCCCAAAATTGCCTTGGCCGTGGACCTTTACGATTGGCACGCACGGGATCTCACCGCGGCTTTCGCGCGCGCGGGCGCGATTACCGTGCCGGTCCGGCTGTCACAATGCGGATTCGATACCCGGCGGCGCAGCGGCCTCGCCATTCCGGGCTTTGGCGCGGACTTGCCAGACGCGATGTTTGTGCGCGCGATTGGATCCGGCGGTTTCGAAAGCGTGACCCTACGCCTTGACGTATTGCACAGCCTTGGCGCCCTCGGCGTGCCGGTTTTAAATTCGGCGCGAACCGTGGAAATATGCGTTGATAAGGCCGCGACCAGTTTCGAACTCGCCCGAAATTCGATTCCGACGCCCGCGACCTGGACGGTCCAAACTGGACAGGCGGCGCGCCAGATCGTGCGGCGCGAGGCGGGGCGCGGCCCGCTTGTTTTAAAGCCTCTGTTCGGGGCGCAAGGATACGGCTTGAAACTGATCCGGCGCGAAACGGATCTTCCGCCGTCCGAGACTGTGGAAGGCGTCTACTATCTTCAGCGATTCGTCGCGGTCGAACGCAAAGGCTTTCGCGATCTCCGGCTGTTCGTGTCGGCGGGCAAGGTCGTCGCCGCGATGACGCGTCACGCGAGCCAATGGATTACCAATGTCAAACTCGGAGCGCGGCCACAATGGTTCGAACCGGATGCCGAAGCGATAGATCTTGCGCTGCGGGCGGCGGCGGCGGTCGGCGCGGATTTCGCCGGAGTGGATATGATTCGCGACGCGGCGGATACTCTTCTCGTTCTCGAAGTCAACAGCATGCCGGGCTGGCGCGGCTTGCAGAAGGTCGCGCCGTTTTCCATCGCCAGCCGGCTGGCCGCCGACGTCTTGATGCGAATTGGACGGCCGGGGGCGGAGGCCGCCGGGTGAACGAAATCGCCGAGGCTTTCATCGCCGCATGCGGCGACGAGATCGAGGCACCGAAGCCCGGCAATGTCCATGTTTTCGCCGACGGCCACGGCATGACGGCTCATGATTTCTTGCGCAGCGCCGAAGCCACCGCCCCCGCCTTGAGCAATTCCGCCTTACCGGTCGGCGCACGCATTCTTGCCGCCGTGGAGGCGACCTTCGCGGCGGTGGGGATGAACACCAATCTCGGCATCGTTCTCCTCTGCGCGCCGCTCGCCGCCGCCGCGCAGTTGGGCGGGGACCTTCGCGGGAGAGTGAAACTGACCGTTGCCGGATTGACCCGCCTGGACGCCGAATCCGCGTTCAAAGCCATTCGTCGCGCTGCGCCTGCGGGGCTCGGCGGGGCAGTCCGCCATGACGTCCGTGGCCCGGCCGATGTCACGCTTTTGGAGGCAATGCGCGAAGCCGCCGGAAGAGACCGGGTCGCATTCCAGTACGCCTCTGATTTCACGGACGTATTCGAAACCGGGATGAGCACGCTCACGCGTGCGCGGGCCCGCGGCTGGCCGGCGCCTTGGCCGGTGGCTGCCGTCTATTTGGCCTTTCTCGCGGGCTTTCCCGACAGCCACATCGCGCGCAAGAATGGTCCGGAAGCGGCGGCACGAGTTCAAATTGAGGCAGTGGAAGCGCGAAAACGATTCATGAACGCCGCAAATCTGGCGGCAACGCTTCAAGATCTCCTGAGTTTCGACCGGCGTCTCAAGGCCGGCGGGCTAAATCCGGGAACAAGCGCGGATCTCACCGTCGCAACTGCTTTCGCGGACCGCTTAACTCGCATCTTGATCAAGCGGCGCAATAATGTTTGATTGCCTGGCGATGGAAATCTCCACCGCGATCGGGCCCAACCGGTCCGGCCAAGTGCCAGACGTTGACAACAAAGAATTTCGTCTGCATGTGTCGAGCGCCTGCGACCGCAATCGGAGCGGGTTTCTCCAGGGAGGATTTAACTATGGGGCTTTTAAGCATGGCCAAGATCAACAAGCTCTGCGTCGGCGAATCGCTCGTCGGTGACGGCAACGAAATCGCTCACATCGATCTCATCATGGGACCGCGCGGCACCCCGGCCGAAACCGCGTTTGCCAATGCGCTTACCAACAACAAGGAGGGTTTCACCGGGCTGCTCGCTCTGGTAGCCCCGAACCTGATGTGCAAGCCCGCGACCGTCCTCTACAATAAAGTGACGATCAAGAATGCGACGCAGGCCGTGCAGATGTTCGGCCCGGCTCAGCATGCTGTCGGCAAGGCTGTCGCCGACAGCGTGGCGGCAGGCGTTATCCCCGTGGGTGAAGCCGATAATTTATTCATCTGCGTCGGCGTGTTCATCCATTGGGACGCCAAGGACAACCAGAAGATTCAGGACTTCAATTATCAGGCCACGAAAGAGGCAATCGCGCGCGCAGTCAACGGCGAGCCGACACCCGCCTATGTCGTCGCCCAGCGCAATATCGCGAAGCATCCTTTCGCACCAAACTGAGCCGCCGCGAGAACCGATAACATAAAGGGGCCTTGGCCCCTTTTAGTTTGCGTCTCCGGCGCTTTCGCTGCGGCCGCGGCAAGATCGGCGCCGGTCAAACGGCCATCGTGCGGCGCGGAAGCAATGAGGACTCCCCTTATGCCCGCATGTTTAAGCCGCATGAAATCGGAGGCGCCACGAAGGCCCCCTGCGGCATAAAGAATAACATCCGGCGCGCCGCGTTTAATATCCGCGAGACGATTCATGTCGGGTCCCGCATGGCCGCCGACGCGCGCCAGGGTCATGGCGATTACACGCGTGGGCCACAGGTGGGGCGTATCGCAAAGTCCTTTTGGCCCGAGAAAGCTGTCGCCGCGATAGTCGAGCGATAAAACGATACGGTCCTCTGTGGCGAGCTCTTCGATTACCGCATGGCCATCCAGGGATTCGCTTCCAAGAACGAGATGCGAGCGCTTGTGACGAGCGAGCCACGAACGGGCCGCCCCGCCGTCACGCACGCCAGCATCGACCCAGAAATAGATGTCCGGAAAAGCCGTGCTTAGCGCGTCGAGACTTTGGTCATGGCTGCCGCTCGATTCGATTCGATCGAGATCGGCCGCGTAAATCGTATGAAAGGGATGAACCGTCAAAAACCCGGCGACAACGTCAAGCGGCGCGCTCGTTCGCGCGAGCGGAGTTACGATCGGCGCGTAAGAATGGCGCGAACCACGACGGGCGCGCGGACGACCGCGCCGCCCTTCAAGTCGATCACCGGAATGACGTCGAAGGCACGCTCGGGCATTATGTAGTCTAACCAAGGCCTACCAGGATTTTATAATAAAATGCAGAATATCATTGGATGGGATGTCGGCGGTGCGCACCTCAAGGCCGCGCGCGTGGAAAATGGGATCGTTACCCAAGCGGTGCAAATCGCCTGCCCGCTCTGGCTCGGCATGGGCGAGCTCGATCGCGCTTTTACTGATGCCGAGGCAGCAATCGGCCGGGCTCCGCTCAATGCGATCACGATGACCGGCGAATTATGCGATGCCTTCGCAACCCGTGAAGAAGGCGTTGTCGGACTGGCCGCGATCATGGTCCGCCTGCTGAGCCCTGGCCGCGCGGTGTTTTACGCCGGCCATTCGGGTTTTGCCGGCGACACCGAAGCCGCAGACCTTGCCATCGAGATCGCCTCCGCCAATTGGCACGCGAGCGCGATGCTAACCGGCATCCGCGCGCGCGCGGCGCTGTTCGTCGATATGGGCTCGACGACGACGGACATTATCCCGGTCGCGGATGGGCGGCCTGCAAGTCTGGGTTACACCGACGCGGCGCGGCTCGCCCATGGGGAACTTGTCTATTCAGGCTTGGCGCGGAGTTTCCTGATGTCCGGTCCGAAGCTGGTGCCTTTTGCCGGCCGATGGACGCCCTTGATGAATGAATGGTTCGCCACCATGGCGGATGTCCGCCGCATACTCGGGCAATTACCGGAGGGCGCCGATGTGATGGCTGCCGCCGACGGCCGCGAAAAGACCAAGGCCGCCTCGCGCGCGCGGCTCGCCCGCATGATCGGCCGCGACAGCGGCGAGGCGGACGATGCCGCATGGGACCGGCTCGCGCGGTTTTTCGCGGAAGCGCAATTGCGTGACATCATGGACGCGACGGCCCTCGTTTTGTCGCGTGGTCTCCTCCCCGCAAGCGCACCGGTCGTGGGCGCGGGCGCCGGGCGTGGAGTGATCCGCGAACTGGCCGAGCGAATTGACCGGACATTCATAGCTTTGGACGATCTTATCGAGGCCGTCCCGGAGGCGCGCAGCAAGGCCTGCGATTGCGCCCCGGCATCAGCTGTCGCGCTTCTCGCCGCCGCTCAATTTTCCGCATAAAACGCATCGCGCTTTTGCATGAGCCAGGACCAGGCTTCGCGCTCCTGGGGACCCGCTGTCTTTTCGATTGCGATGGCGAGATAAGCGATTTCCCGCTCGATCTTGTCGCGCGGAAGTATGTGCAGCCGGGTAAGGAGGATGGCGCATTCGAGAACGGCGTTGGCGGCCCGGTTGAAACCCGCGAAAGGCGCATGCTGCGCGCGATGCAAAATTTCGCAGTGGTACCGGGGGCGATGGGGATCGTCTTCGATACGGGCAACGCCGAGTTCGGCATGGGCGAGCGCTCCCGCGAGGCGCGGTACGGGAACCTTCGCCGCGGCCACGAGCGGCCAGTCGCGGCGGCCGCTGACGAGCCCTGCGAAAATGCGGGCATCGTCGGTATAATTGGCGACGGCCAAAGGGGTTTCTATAAGATTGTCGAGAGTTGTCGAAGGACGAAACGGCGCGATGACCCACCCCTGCCCGTCCTCGATCAAACCGAGTGGCGCGAGATGCGCCCTGCCCGATCGATCGATTGTCGTGATAACGGCTTCCCGGATCATCGGCACTTTGCGGCTCCCTCAAGCATCCGTCTTTCCGCTGTCCGCGCAACCATCACATGAGACATTTTTGCGCAGCGTATGGCCTGCTTCACGCAAGCGATCCTTGTCTTCTTCCGGGACGTCGACCGCGCAGCCCCATCCGAGCGGTTCGTCCTGTGTGTAGCGTTTGCCGAGAGCGTATGCGATCTCGGCCTTGGCAAGCTCCGCTCCTAGATAAAACGCATGCGCGCCATCCGCCTCGACGCCGAGCTTGGGAAATAAGGAGAAGGCATCGCGCGAAATATAGTGACCGTCTCGATTGAACACATGAATTCCGTCCGCGGCCGTGGCAATTCGGAAATTCGCGTCCCGCACCTCCTCCGCGATCTCCGCGATTTCTTGGGCCGACGAAGGATAGGGCGCGAGATCGTGGAGCGCTAAAAGCCCGGCATCATAGCCCTTGGGCAAGGCGCCGTCTTTGGACGCCGCGAACATGAGGCGACGCGCCGAGTCATGCTCCTCGATCGTGCGCCGCGTATGCGGGCTGACCTGGACGGTGAGAACATTGCGAATGTCGAGTTCCGAGCAAAGCCCGACGAGGATGGCGGCGATGCCACCCGAATCCGCCTCGGTCAATTCGGTGAGATTGCCGGTTCCCATCATCATCCCGGCGGCCGGAAGGCGGCGTCTGGTTTCAGCGTAGCGGGTCAAGGATTCGGAAAATCCGAAATGGATCGGATCGAGGATGGGATCGACGATGAAGGAAATCCCGCGCCGCTCGGCGTCGTTCGCGGCGCGGACAAGGGAATCGAGATCGCCGTGCGGCGCCGGCACCAGGATTGACGTGGCGCCGGTGCCCTCCGCGATATCAAGCGTGCCTTCATCGAGGCTTAGAAGGAAATCCGCTCCGGCCTCGGCGCCGCGCGCGAGTTCTTGCCGGTCGGCGGAATCAACACTGACAAGATGCCCGGCCGCTTTCAAGGCGCGGATGCACGCCTCGAGATGCGGAAACGGCGTATCGGGAAGGCATCCAATGTCGATCACGTCGGCGCCAGACTTTTGCATGGCCGCTGCGCGCGCGAGTAAGGCCGCAACCGGAAGCGCGGAAGCATCGACGATCTCCGCGAAAATACGAATTGAAAAACCAGACAGGTCCTTTGCCTGCCCGCCACGCCCGAGATAGGCCGGCAGATCGCTCAGTTCGTCCGGCCCGCGCGCCACCGGCACGCCGAGGTGGTTCGAGAGACGCGAGAGATCGGCGCGGCAGCGGCCGGGCAAGACAATGCGATCCGCGGAAATCGGGCGGGGCAGGCGCCGCGTGATGATGGCTTCGGTCATCAAGGCGGCCACCTTCACTCCAATGTCGCACACCTCCCAGCTGAAAGAGGTCTCGCCCATGGACCGCATAAGCCGGTCGAGGCGCGGATAGGCGAGATGGCCAGTGAGAAAGAGAAGGCGCTCGCTCATGCCGCTTTCAAATCGCTTCTGCGCTGGGCGACGAATGCTTTCAGCTCGCTTAAGGTCCCCACGACTTGCGTCGCCTCGAAGCTTTTCAGTTTCTCGAAATTTTCGAGATCGATCCGGCGCGGGAAAACCTTCACCATGCCGTCGGGCGAGCGGGTCTCAAGCTCTGGCGCGGTGTCGCTTGCAAACACGATGGAAGGGACCCGGCATTTGCCCGCCTGGGCAAAAACATTACTCGCGAGATTATCCGAAATCCCGTAGACGAATTTGGCCACGACATTCGAGGTTGCGGACGCGACGACTAGCGTATGATCCACTCCATGATAAAAATAGCCCACCTGCGGCGAGCTTGCGCCTGGATCCTTGTACACGCGCGGGGTTTTCGGCAGGTCCAGGGTTTGCTTATACTGGCGCAATACTTCGCCAGCGGCCTTGCTGACGAAGAGATCAACATGCTCCAATGCGCGGGCCAGATTGAGGCACCCGCTGAGCAATTGCCCGAAACCGGTGAGCGTCCAGCCCCAGCGCGGCGTGACGATCTTGATCATATGTTTGCCAATCCGTACTGCGCCCGGCACCGGTGATGCCTTAAATGGCCGATCATCTCAAGGAAGCGCGACTCTGATTCCGGGCATTCCGCCGCGTTGCAATATGGACGCGGCTCCAGCGAGGGATGCAGGACCCGCGAGCCAGACCTCCGCATGGCTTTGCGCGGCGAAGCGCGGAAACAGCGGATCGACGATCTTCTCCGCGGCAAGATCACGCGCCGAACACGGCGCCGACAGATCGCTGGCTTTGATGAGCAGCAACCGGCAAGCGCCATAGGTCCCGGCGAGCCAAGCCGCGAGCGAATCCGAGGTGACCTTCCAACACCTGGGCACGTCCGAGGCGCCAAGAACCATCTTCTCCGGCAGCCAGACGGGAATTTCGCCGACGCTCAACGCATTGTCCAATTCATCGCGGGAGGCCGCCAACGTGAACGCATCCGAATACGCCGCAAGCGCGATGCCGAATTGCCCCATCGCATTGAGCGCCATGCGGTGGGCTGCCGTATCGTCAAACCCCATGCCGCTTTGAGCCGCCCGCACGCAATCAGCAAAGGCGCCTCCGCCCGGGACGAGAATGAGCGGGCCGCCCCATGCGGCGAATGCTTCGAGCCAGGCCGCTAATTGTGGCGTAAGCGCGAGACTTCCGCCAAGTTTGACGATAGTCACGCTCGATGACTTCCGGTTACGCGGCATTGCCCGGGAGGACCGGCGCGCGCTCGCCACCGGCGGCCTGTTCCGTCGCGCGTTCGCGTTTGATCTCGATGCCAACCGTGCCACGCACGACGTCGAGTTTTTCGACCCGCACGCAAACCCGCGCAACACATGGGTAACGCAAAATTTCGTCCGCGATCCCGGTCGCCAGGGTTTCGATCAAATGGACATGGCCCCGCCCGAGGATGATTTTGATGGCGTCGATAATTACGTCGTAGGAGAAAACGCCGCGCATGTCGTCAAATCGCCGCTCGCCGCGGCTCACCTCCACGTCGATGTTAAAACGCACGTTCTGGTTTTGAATGCGTTCGAAGTCATAGGCGCCGATGGCGCATCGGAGCAAAAGATCGTGCACGAAAATCAAATCTGTGTCCACGAGTCGCTCGTTGGCCGAAACATAGCCGCGTCCCAACCGGAGGCGCCAATCGAGCCCCGCCTCGTCGCGCCCGCATTGCCCATCGGCTTCGCGTGGAATGAGGTCCCGGATCATCCTCACGGATGCCGCGTCGATCGCGGCCTCGCGCGCTCCCCCTTGGCATAGACTGCCGCGAAACCCGAGAGTATTCGGTTGTAGCGGGAGAAGACGGGGTACGTCCGGTGGTTCGAGCGAACCGGCGAGGCCCGATGTCAGTCCGTTCTCCCGGCATCGTTCGATAAAGCGATCGAGCGCGGCGATGTCCATATGATCGAGAAGACGGCCCGCCCCTTTCTTGGCGGTATCGAGCATGGCGCCGGTAAAACCATTATTGGCCATCAGCGCCAACATATCCAGATCGGGCGCGCAATCGGCAAAAAGAACGCCGACAAGCTTAGTACTGCTTGCGTGCTGTCCCAATGCCCGCATGCAATCGGCTCCGGCCTTGTCGGGCAAGAAGCCGACCTTGACATAATCGACTCCGGTCGCGGCCATCGCGGCGGCGGCGTCAACGACCGCCGACGGCGCCCCCAGCGCAGCGCCGGCTGCGGCGCTGACCGGCTTACGTTTGCCGACCGAGCGAACGATGCCGGCCGCGACATCGACGTCAAGCGCGCCGAGCGCGCCCTTCGCCGGGTCTTTTAGATCGATGATGTCGGCGCCACCCGCCCAAACCGCTTCCGCCTCGGCGGGGCTGGTCACGCTCGCGAGCATCAATGTCATTAGTGCATTCCCAGGGTGGTAGCTTGCGCGAACATAGCATTACATTGAATGATCTTAGGTTATTTATTCGTCGCCATATTGTATGTACAACTTCATCTAATCCGTTCCTGTGACTTGGCGAGATTTGATACCGCACAGCTTATCGAGGCTGATTTCAATACCATAGAAGGTGACATTTCCCGTAATAGGCAGTTCCGGCGACAAATGCTGCCATCTCCTGCAGGCCTCCGGCTGTAAGGCCCGCGCCTTATCCCACGCGCCTCGGCTCACCCAATCGAAAAACCCACCAATGACGTCGTCGTTGAATATGGATGAGAGCTCCTGTAATCTGGCCCGACCTTTGCGAGGCTCTGATTGAGCAGCTCAAGCGCATGCGGTTCCGCATCCAAATAAGGATTTGGGACCGGTTCCGTCGCGAATGCCGAACAAGCGCCACATACAATGATGGCCGCAGTAAACATTATCAGCTTCATTGAGCCCCTGAATTTTCCAGACCCGGCGCAGAGCAATTGACCAGTAGATAGAACTTATGGTCCGCTCAAGCTGGATGCGTTTGCCGCGCTCGGAGGTGATGACGAATCTGCCTGCGAAACCTAACCTTAAAAAGGCTGCTCCGGACTCCAGCGATAAAGCCGCGCCTTGACTTCATTGGCGAATGTATTTCCGAAAGGCAAATATAAGAATGTGAGGCGGAAAAGCAATTATTGCTCTGGTCCCTGCGCGCTACCCGCGTCGAGCCGGGACGCGACAAGGGCGCGCAACCGCTCAACGGCGGCGCCCGCCCGCTGCCCAAGCGGAAAGCCATTGCAGCCTTTGGCCACCATCACGCGGCTTATGCTATTGGTAAGAATAACCGCATCAGCGTCGGCAAGGTCTTTGACATGGAGCGAATTCTCGACCGGCGCTAACCCTGCCTGTGTCGCCAGGCAAAGCACGAGCGCCCGCATGGTGCCCGGCAGTGCGCCATCGCAAACGGATGGCGTTTCCAAGCGCCCGCCCCGGATGACGAAGACGTTGGCGATCGTCGCGCAGGCGATGGTTCCGCGCGTGTTCAGCAGCAGCGCGTCTTCCGCGCCATGCGCGCGCGCTTCGGAAAGCGCCAGAACATTGTCGAGATAGGGCAATGCTTTGATGCGCGAGAGGGCCGAATGCTCGTTGCGCCGTGTCACTGTTGCGATATGCAGGGAAAGGGGAGTTTCGCACGCGGGCGGCATGGGCGATAACGTCATGAAAATCGTTGGACGAGGCGCCTCGGGCGGGGCGAGGCCGCGCGGTCCGGCTCCCCTGGTCACGGTTACGCGCAAGACGGCGCAAGAGGCTTCCTCGGCGGCAATATAACGAGCGATGCCGGCGCGTAGCTTGGCGAGATCGACCGCTCCGGTAAAGCCCAGAATGCCGAGGCCGGAAGCGAGCCGTTCGAGGTGCGCGTCGAGATCGAAAACCTGTGCGTTGTGGACCGCCATCGTCTCGAACAAACCATCGCCGAGCAGAAGACCGCGATCGGCTATGGAGACATGCGCTTCTTCCATCTCGATAATCCGGCCATCCTGCCATACACGCATCATTGACGCCCGATCTGGCTGAGAAAATTGCGAAGCATCCGATGGCCATGGTCCGTTAGGATCGATTCAGGATGAAACTGCACGCCGAACGTCGGATGCCGGCGATGTTGCAAAGCCATGATCTCGCCTTCGTTCGACCAGGCCGTTGCCGCGAGCGGACTATTTGGGCGGTCAAGCTCAACGATCAACGAGTGATAACGCCCGACATTGACCGGATTGGGCAAGCCTTCCAGAATGCTAAATTCTTCATGGCGCACCAGGCTCGCCTCGCCGTGCATCGGGCGCGCGGCGCGGGTCACTCGCCCACCGAACACCTGACCGATGCATTGATGGCCAAGGCAAATTCCGAAAATCGGCACGCGCCCGGAATATTCCCGCACGAGCCACATCGACACTCCCGCGTCGTCTGGCGTGCAGGGACCAGGCGAAATCACGATGGCTTCGGGTTTTTCGGACGGCAGAGTGGCATCGTTGCGCACGACTTCGGGTGCGGCACCCAATTCGCAGAGATAATTGGCGACCGTGTGCACGAAGGAATCATAGTTGTCTATGACGAGAATCATCTCGCGAATTCCTTTGCGCCGAAGGCGTCGAAAATTACCCTCGCCTTGTCCAGCGTTTCGTCATATTCGGCGGCGGGATCGGACGCCGTGACGATCCCTCCGCCCGCCTGCACGACGCAGCTACTGCCGCGAAAACTGGCGGTGCGGATGACGATGTTGGTATCCATTGTGCCGTCGAATCCGATATAGCCGATCGCGCCGCAATAGGGGCCGCGCGCATGGCCCTCCATTTCGGTGATGATTTCCATCGCGCGAACCTTCGGTGCGCCCGTGACCGAGCCGCCGGGAAAGGCGGCGGCGAGAAGATCGGCCGCGCCCTGGCCTTCCCGAAGACGCCCAACGACGGACGAAACCAGATGATGGACCGAGGCAAAGGTCTCAAGGCCGCAAAGCCGCGGCACTTGCACCGAGCCCGGCACGCAAACTTTCGAAAGATCGTTGCGCAAAAGATCGACGATCATGACGTTCTCGGCGCGATCCTTGCGGCTCTCGGCTAGCGCCCGCGCTTGCAGGGAGTCGAGGACGGCATCCGCAAAGCGGCGCCGCGTGCCTTTGATCGGCCGGGTCTCGACGCGATCGCCCTCGACCTTGAGAAATCTTTCAGGTGAGGCCGAGGCGATAATGAAATCGGCATGGTCGAGGTAGGCCGCGAAGGGGGCCGGATTGAGCGCGCGCAAGCGCCGGTAGAAGCCAAAATGATCGAAATCCGACGGCACCGGGGCTTCGAACCGCTGCGCCACATTAGCCTGAAATATGTCGCCAGAGAGAATCCGCTCGATGACTTCGCGAACCATCCGCTCATAGCTCCCCTTGGTGAAATTGCTGGTCCAGCCTTCGAGCGGCATGTTCCCCGCCGGGGGCACAACTGGGGCGCGCCGGAGCCGAGCCTCGAACCAGCGCCCGCGCTCGATCGCGCGCCGGCGGCGCGCCGGCCGCTCCATCTCGGGAAACCCAGTCGAGAGAATAAACCCACGCCCGTCGATCACATCGAAGGCAACGACCACATCGTAGAGCCCAAGCGAAACATCTGGGAAAGCGAGCTCGTCCACCGCGGGCTTTGGCAGACGCTCCAGACTGCGCCCAAGTTCATAGGAAAAAAGCCCGGCGGCGCCCCCCTGAAAAGGAGGCAGTCCGGGCAAGGACGCCGTTGCGTGGACCGCCAAAACGGATTTTAGGCGCGATACCCAGTCTTTCCCCGCCTCACGGGCCTCGAACCGGGCGAAAGGATCGGCCGCGATAAAACTATAGCGCCCAAGCTTTCTATCGGCCATCGCGCTGTCGAGAAAGGTGAGATATGGCAAATCGCGAAGGGCGTGAACCGCCGCTGGGGGATCGCAAAAATCGATTTCGATGGCGTGCATCGAGCTGCCTTTGCGCCTCATCAAGCCGGAATGAGTGCTTTCCTCGTCGATTCGCGCTTTGCAGCAGCCGACGTGCCAAGACACATGCCAATATGGCGAACCGGCGCGCTCACGCCAAGCCCGCCGCGCGCCCCGTGCAACAGCAAGAAGTGCCCAGCCGGTGGATGTCCAAAGGTCAAAGCCGCGACGTTCAAAATGTTATTTTTGCCCCGCACCGGCATCCTTCCCGGGCTCGGGCGGCTTTGGCGCACCCGGATCCGGCGCTGGGGTTTGCTTCGGCGGCTGAGCCGGGGCCTTGGGCGGCGGCACAGGCCGGGCAGCGGGCCGGCCTTTGTAGGCGAACCAGCCGCTTTCCCGTCGCCCGCCGGGGGGAGGAACCGCTTGTGAGCGCCCGCCCGCCGGCGCGGTTCCAGGAATTTCGAGCGGAGTTTCGTAAATTGTTCTCTGATTGGGCACGGACTCCTCCTGTGGATTTTCCTTTGGTATCAAAAAAAACATCGCCACCCGCGCATTCCAGAGAATGCGTGAGGGCACATTATCGCGTCCGTCAACGATCATTGATGCGTCTTGGCCATTGCCGCTAGAAAATCCTCCCGGCGGCAGACGCCGCCAAAAAATTAATCGCCGCCTTGCATGGATTGGTGGCATGACGTAGCCGTGAGCTTGCACCGGTGCCGGCGGCGGGTGTGGCCGGGGAAAAACGCGCCTTTTTAAGACCGGCGAGGACAATACGCCGCGCCATGGCGGCCGGAGAAGAGGCTGGGGCGAGCCATGAATGAGGCGAGGATAAACGGTAAGCCCGCGTTGCTTGCGGCGGCGGCCGAGCGCGCGGCGGAGATATTGTCGGCTGCGCGAATGCCCGTAATCGCCCACCTTGGCACCGATGTCGCGGGCGCCCGCGCTTCAATTCTGCTCGCCGAAAGGCTTCGTGGCGCCTATGACCACACGAATTCGGCGCGGATTTTCGCGGACCTCGACGTCATGCGCCAGGCCGGCTTGGCATTCACCACGGCGAACGAAGCGCGTCTGCGCGCCGATGTCTTCCTATTCGTCGGCAAGGATTTGACTAAAATCTGGCCGGCGATGATCGAGCGTCTGGCGCCGGCCGAAATCCCGCCTTTCGATCTTGCCCGCGAACCACGCAAGCTGTTGCGGATCGCGCCCGGACGCGGCGTCGCGCAGGTTGAAGGGCTAGCAGTCTACACCCTTGAGTCTTCAAATTTGCACGCGACGCTCGCGGCCTTGCGCGCCCGCGCCGCGGGCAGGCCGGTAAGTTGCGCCAAAAGCGCCCGGCGCAAGCTCGACGAATTCACGGAAGTTCTCAAGAATGCGCGTTTTGGCGTCGCGGTCTGGGGCGGCGATTTGCTCGATAGCCTTTCGATCGAAATGTTGCATGGCCTCATCCGCGATCTCAACAAGACGACACGTTTTTCCGGGCTGCCTCTCGGCGATAATTCCAATGCGTCTGGCGTGGTGCAGACATCGGGCTGGATGACCGGCTTCCCGGTGCGGACGTCCTTCGGACGCGGCTTTCCCGAGCATGACATATGGCGGTTCGACGCAGCGCGCATGATCGAGAGCGGCGAAGCCGATGCCGCGCTGTGGATCTCCGCCTATTGCGTTGAGGCGCCGCAATGGAAGAAAAATATTCCGCTCGTCGCGCTCGCCTACCCGCAAACGGCTTTCGCGCAAGAGCCACAGGTGTGCATCGAAATCGGCTGCCCTGGGATAGATCATGACGCGGCGGAATTCGCGCCGGAGACGGGTTCGATTGTCTCGCGCAAGGCAGTGCATCCAAGCCAAGCCCCCTCGGTCGAAACCGTCATCGGCGAAATCGCGAAGCACCTCGGGGGAGACGCCTAAATGCTGGTTCTCCTGAAAGGCGGCCGCATCGTCGATCCGGTGAACGAACGCGACGAAATTGCCGATCTTTGGATCGAAGAGGACCACATCGTTGCCCCGCCGCCTGGCAGGCAGCCGGACGAAATGCATGATGTCTCCGGCAAGATCGTGATGGCGGGCGCCATCGATATTCATTCCCATATCGCGGGCGGCAATGTGAATACCGCGCGCCTGCTGCTTCCCGAAATGCATCGGGGCCGCCTGCCGCGCCCGGTCGGCTTGCCGCTTTCCACCGCCAAGTGGTCGACGTTCGAAACCGGCACCGCCTATGCCTCCATGGGATTCACTACCGTGATCGAGCCGGCCATCGTGCCGCATCAGGCCCTCCAGGCGCATCTCGAACTCGCTGACATACCGATCATCGACAAAGGGACGCTTACCGTCCTCGGCAATGATGATTTCCTATTGTCTTTGTTGCGCGATGATGAAGGACCGGCGGCGGTGGCCGATTACGTCGCATCCACACTCGGAGCAAGCAATGGCCTCGGCGTCAAATGCATTAATGCCGGCGGCGCGACTGCATTCAAATACAATGCGCGGACGTTCAGCCTCGACGATGTCGTGCCATTCTACGGGCTGACATCACGCAAGATTGTTGAGTCTTTGCAGCGGGCAGTCCAGGATCTCACAATCCCGCATCCATTGCATTTGCACACCAACAATCTCGGTATTCCGGGCAATGTCTCGACCGCGCTCGCGACGATCGAGGCCGCGCGCGGTGAACGCTTGCATTTCGCGCATCTGCAATTCTACGCTTATGGCAGCGAAGGCGACCGGGGCTTTTCTTCCGCCGCGGCCGAACTCGCGGCGGCCGTCAACGCCGCGCCGAATGTCACCGTCGATGTTGGCCAAGTCATGTTCCGGCAAACGGTCACCATTTCGGCCGATGTGCTGCGGCAGTTTAACGGCGCCGAAATGGCCCACCCAAAAAAATCCGTGATCCATGACGGCGACGGCAACGGCGCCGGCATCGTTCCCTACCTCTATCGCGAGGACAATTTCGCCAATGCCATCCAATGGGCCTGTGGACTCGAATTGTTCATGCTCATCGATGATCCATCGCAAGTCTTCTTCACGACCGATCATCCAAACGGCGCGCCCTTCACGACCTATCCTGAAATTTTCGCGCTGATCATGAGCCGCGACGTGCGGAGGGAGGCCATCGCGCGTCTACCGCAAGACGCGGTCGCCATGACGACGCTGCCGTCGATCGCGCGCGAATACAATCTCAACGAAATCGCCGTCATGACCCGTGCCGCCCCCGCGAAGCTGCTCGGTCTGAAGGATCGCGGCCATCTTGGCGAAGGCGGACTCGCGGATGTGGCCGTCTATTCGCCCGGCAAGGATTTGGCGAAAATGTTTCGCTTTGCTCATCTCGTTTTCAAGGATGGCGATCTCGTCGTGCGCGACGGGCGGGTTACCCATTATCGCTGGGGCAAGGCGCTCAAGGTCAATCCTGGCTATGATAATGCGATCGACCGCCGCCTTGCCGGTTATTATGACCATCATTTCGGCGTCTCTCGTGACTTGTTCGCGGTCAACGAGGATCTCCTTCCGCGTGCCGGGGCGTTCCGGGAGGTCGCATGCGCGCGATGAAAAAAAATGGCGTCCGGATCGACGACAGTTTTGCCGAAGCTTTTCCGATGCGCGGCACGGCGGTCCTTATCACCGCGCCCAATCGCCGCTGGGCAAGGCAGGCGGCCGCCACCATGACCGGATTTGCGACGTCCGTTATCGGCTGCGGCGCCGAAGCGGGCATTGACTGCGAACGCCCTAGCAAAGGCACGCCAGACGGGCGCCCCGGCGTTCGCGTCCTCGTTTTTGCCATGTCCACTGACACGTTGCAGTCCCAGCTCGTCAACCGCGTCGGCCAATGTGTCCTGACATCGCCCGGATCCGCCTGTTTCGCCGATTTCGACAGCGCCGACCGATTGCCGATCGGCGATTCGATCCGCTATTTCGGCGATGGCTGGCAGGTATCGAAGAAGTTCGGCGACCGGCATTTCTGGCGCGTTCCGGTCATGGATGGTGAATTCCTGTGCGAGGCGACGACGGGGCTCACCAAAAAGGCGGTTGGCGGCGGCAATCTCCTTATCATGGGTGCGACCGCCAAGACGACCATGCGCGCCGCCGAACTCGCCGTTTCGGCGATGAATGATGTCGAGGGTGTCATTTTGCCTTTTCCCGGAGGCATCGTGCGGTCCGGCTCCAAGGTCGGTTCCAAATACAAAGCCATGATGGCTTCGACTAACGACGCTTATTGCCCGACCCTGCGCGGGGCGGTGGCGACAAGTCTCGATGAGGATGTCGGCTGCGTCCTCGAAATCGTCATCGACGGGTTGACGGAAGAAGCTGTCGCCGGCGCCATGCGGGCCGGCCTCGCCGCGATTGTGAAGCTCGGGCCGGAACATGGCGCGGTGCGCGTCGGCGCCGGCAATTACGGCGGCAAGCTCGGCCCCTTCCATTTTCATTTGAAGGACCTGTTGCCGTGAAACCGCTTGTCTTTACCCTCAAGCAAGAGCCCGATCAACGGCTCGACCTCGCCCCTCTCGCCCCGCATCTGCTTGAAGGGAAATCAGCCAAGGACATCGCCACGATAGAATTGCAGACCACCCGCGAAACGATAACCGTCGGCGATATTTTTAAAATGCGGTCCGGCGGTACGGAATCGATCCGGTTCGAGGGAGGCTCGGCGCGCCTCGACAATATCGGCGCGGCTACGAAAGCCGGAGAAATCGTCATCGAAGGTGATTGCGGCAAATCGCTTGGCCGCAACATGAGCGGCGGCAGTCTCGTCGCGATTGGCGATTGTGGCCCCTTCGCGGGCTCCGCCATGTCCGGAGGCAGGATCGAGATCGCGGGCGATGCCGGCGGCTTTCTCGGCGCGCCGCTCGAAGGCGAGATGGAGGGCATGACCGGGGGGTTGTTGCTCGTGCGTGGAAGTGCCGGCGAGCGCGCGGGCGACCGCCTGCGCCGCGGGACCATTGTGATCGAAGGCTCCGCCGGCGGTTTCCCGGGAAGCCGGATGATCGCCGGAACGCTGATCGTGCTCGGGGATTGCGGCAGCCTACCTGGTTACCTCATGCGGCGGGGCACGATCGTGCTTGCAAACCCGCCCGCACTGGCGCCGACTTTTGTCGATTGCGGTGCGCATGATTTAGCCTTCGCCAGTGTTTTTTCGGGCCTGCTGCGCCCCGACAGCCGCGCCGCCGCGCGGCTTCTTTCCCGCCCGCTCATCCGTTTCGCCGGCGATATGGCGGATCTCGGCAAGGGAGAAATCTTCTTCCCCGCGTAATGCTCCGCGCCAGGAGCGGCCGGGTTAAGGCGCGGCAGCCTTCAGCACTACAACATATTCGTCCTCCCTCGATTCAAGGGTTGCCGAGCCAATGGTTGACGGAATCCGGGCTCCCATCGCGCAAATCGATCGTTTCGCCATGATCGAGCGCCGCGATCGTTTTCTCGGCCTGCTCGGCACAAGGCGGGTCATCATGGGCATCTTGAATATCACGCCCGATTCCTTTTCCGATGGCGGCAAATTCTTCAACCTCGAGGCCGCCATGCAACAGGCGGAAAAGCTCGCGGCGGATGGCGCCGGCATTATCGATCTCGGGGCGGAATCGACACGCCCAGGCCATACCCCCGTCGCGGCGGAAGAGGAACTCGCCCGCCTCGAACCCATTCTCGGCAAGCTGGCGAGCTCCATCGACGTTCCGTTTTCGATCGACACGTCCAAAGCCAAGGTCGCGCGTCGCGCAACAGAACTCGGCGCCAGCGTGGTCAACGATGTTTGGGGATTGCAGAAAGATCCTGCCATGGCCGACACGGTTGCCGAAATCGGCGCGGCGGCGGTTATCATGCACAATCGCGACGGTCTCGATCCCGATCTAGACATCATCGCGGACATGCGCCGCTTCTTCGACCTGTCATTGCGCCTTGCCGGTGACGCGGGTATTCCCGGCGCGCGTCTCATTCTCGATCCCGGTATCGGTTTCGGCAAAAGCCGGGCGCAAAATTTCACGGCCTTGGCCAATCTCGCCGCGCTGAACGACTATGGCCTGCCGATCCTCGTCGGGGTTTCGCGTAAATCGCTGCTTGCTGAACATGCCGCCACGCCGGTCGAGGCAAGCCTCGCTCGAACTCTCGCCGCCAATCTCGCGGCGGCCGCCAACGGTGCTTGCGTATTCCGGGTTCACGATGCGGCTGAACATGCCGCCGCCTTCAAGGTGTTCGATGCCATTGCCCGCCGCTGACCTTTTGGGCGCCGGCCCGCTGATCGACACCGGTCTCGGGCTGGGGAGCAATATCGGCGACAAGGCGGGCAACATCGCGCGGGCGCTCGAGCTGCTGGAGGAGCGCGGTATCATCCGGCTGAGTGCGGTTTCGTCGACCTACCGGACCGCGCCTTGGGGGTATGTGGAGCAAGACTTTTTCGCCAATGGCTGCGCGCTGGGAGAAACCCGCCTGCCGCCGCTCGAACTCCTTGCCGCGACCAATGCGGTCGAGATCGACATGGGCCGGCAACCGTCGAGGCGCTGGGGGCCGCGCCTCATCGACATCGATATTCTTTTCCACGGCGATGCGCCATTCGCGCATGACCAATTGAATCTACCGCATAAGAATTTATTCGAACGCGCTTTCGTTTTGGTTCCTTTGGCCGAAATCGCACCTCACCTGATGGTCTCCGGGCGTTCCATCGCAGAAGCCGCCGCGCGTTTCGCCAGCGAGCCAATCGAAAAATGGGACGCGAGTGGCCGGCCTCGTTGAAGATGAGATGATGAGATTCTCCCGTCATCCGACGGAGACTACGTTACCGCGCAAGTGATGGCAGTTAAGATGTGCGTTGTGCCGGAAGATAGCAATGCGTCCGGCCGGGCGCGGCTTGCAGCATCACTCGAACAATAACTGCACATTGGTGATCAGCCGGCTGAAAAATGCAGTTGGGAGATAACAATATTCGTTCATCGCAAGCGGCGCCTCTTTGCAGCGCCGGTGCTCGGGGCTCCATTCATATCCCTCCTTGCTCAAACACGCGGCAAGCGACTTGTTGATGGCATCGCTTTGGGTGCCTCGCTGGCCGGGATTTTCTTTTTCCGCCTGAACGTGACAGTAGCCAACCACGACTTTCTGGTTTGCGAGAAAAGATGCGCTCGACGAATAGAAGCGGATTTCCAGCACGCCAAGGAGCACAAGACCAGCACAAATTCCCAGAATAGCTTGGGTTCTGGTCTTAAAGACTAAATCCTGACCAAATAAGGTGAGACCGCCGAAGGCGACGAGGCCGCCGCCTACCCCGATGAACATAGGCGCGAGAAAGATGGTTAGGTCTTGATCCATTTAGGGCTTCCTCCTGCTGGCGAGACGGCAAAACCGCCCGCCGAATTGACGTTACAATGCAGGAGTCATCAGCCTTTTCGGCGGTTAAGGGGGTACCCCATCCCCTGGGCTCGGCGAGTGTCCCCGGCGGCCTTGACGGATTCTTAACAGCACGCATCGCGCCAAGTCAAACCCGCCGCCGCGATATAGTGCCGCTATTAGACCCGCCTCGCCATGGCCCATCGCGGCAAGCTGGTTTCGCGCGCAAGCCTCCGCCTTCCATGACGAGGACATTGCTCTTGCCGCGGCTCGATCATGGCGTTAATCTCGGCCTCGAAATCTGAGCATCGTGTGGATATCAGCCGAGGTTTAAGGCCGACAATTCGAGGGATGTCCGGCTAGGAGGGTCATATGGGCGTGTTCGACGGAATTCTAGGTGGCGTTATCGGCACCCGAGCAACGACACTCCTCAACAGCTTTATCGATAACCAAGGCGGCTTGCAAAACATCGCCAGCCAATTCGAGAAGAATGGCTTTGGCGAAACCATCAAGTCCTGGATTTCGCAGGGACAGAATTTGCCGATCACGGCGGATCAAATTCAACAGGCTCTCGGCTCCGACAAGGTGAAAGAACTAGCCGCCAAGCTGGGCCTTCCCGCCGACAAAATCGCCGAATTGCTGGCGCAACATCTGCCGCAGACGATCGACAAGGCAACCCCCGATGGCAAACTCCCGTCTTAACGGCGCCGCTAACATCGACGGTCATTTGACCCGCGCGTGTCAGCGCGGGCACGCCGCCATCGGCAAGCGGGGGCCGACATCGTATCGTTCCCGATGTTCCCCATCGTCTTGTAGCGACATCATAAACTTGTTTTGGCTTAGACCCCCTCAAAATGACTGCTAGACGGCCGTAGGCTGAATCTGCTCAGGCGCCTCAAAGACTGGGCATGATCTGGTTCTCGTCCAGCGCATCTTCTTCCTCCGGCTCGCCGCCCTCCTCTGGCGATCCATCCGTCTCGATCTTGATGCTGAGCCTGCCGCCTTCCTCGATCGCCGCGCGGCGCAAGGTTTCCTCGGCTTGCCGCACCTCGTGCTGGCGCTTCCACAGCGCCGCATAGATCCCGTTTCGCGCCAGCAGCGTCGCATGCGCGCCGCGCTCCACGATCCTGCCCTTATCGAGCACGATGATCTCGTCGGCATTGACGATTGTCGAGAGCCTATGCGCGATCACGAGGGTCGTCCGGCCCTTGGCGACAAGATCGAGCGCGTCCTGAATCTCGCCTTCGGTAAAAGAGTTCGAGCGCCGAGGTTGCCTCATCGAGAACGAGGATCGGCGGCGCCTTCAGAACGGTTCTGGCGATGGCGACGCGCTGCTTTTCGCCGCCCGAGAGTTTTAGCCCGCGTTCGCCGACCTGCGCCTCGTAACCGCCGGGAATGTGTTCGATGAAATGGTCGATCCGCGCCAGGCGCGCTGCCTCGCGGACCTCGACGTCGCTCGCGTCGAAGCGGCCGTAGCGGATATTGTAGGCGATCGTGTCATTAAAAAGCACCGTGTCTTGTGGAACCATCCCTATCGCCGCGCGCAACGAAGTTTGGGTCACCATCGAAATATCCTGACCGTCGATGGTGATCCGCCCGGCCGAGGGCTCGTAGAAACGGAAGATTAGCCGCGACAGCGTGGATTTGCCGGCGCCCGAGGGACCGACAATCGCCACGGTTTTTCCGGCCGGAACGACAAAACTCACGTCCTTCAGGATTGCGCGGCGCGGATCGTAATGAAAAGACACATGCTCGAACGAAAGCCTGCCGGTCGTCACCGCGAGAGGCTTCGCGCCCGGGCGGTCCTCGACCTCGGGGCGCTGGCCGAGAATGGCAAACATCATCTCGATGTCGATCGCCGATTGCCTGATCTCGCGATAGACAACGCCCATGAAGTTCAGTGGCTGATAGAGCTGAATCATCATCGCATTAATGAGGATGAAGTCGCCGACCGTATTGGCACCGCTCTCGATGCCGGCGATGCTCATCGCCATCGCGGCCGTCAGCCCACATGTAAAAATGACTGCCTGCCCCGCGTTGAGCCAGGCAAGGGACGTGAAGGTTTTTATGCTCATGCGCTCGTAACGGGCGATGGATTTGTCGTAGCGTTGCTTCTCGCGCTCCTCGGCATTGAAATATTTCACTGTCTCGAAGTTGAGCAGGCTGTCGATCGCTTTTGTATTTGCGTCGGTATCGCTCTCGTTCATCGCCCGCCGTATCGCGATCCGCCAATTGGTCGCCGCGGCGGTGAAGCCCATGTAGGCAATGATCATCAAAGTCACCACGGCGGCATAACGCCAATCGAATTGATAGAGAAAAACCGCCAGGATCAGAACGAATTCGACGATCGTTGGTACCGCCGTCAGCATCGTCGTGCGGACGATCGTCTCGATTGAGTTGCGGCCGCGTTCAAGGATCCGGGTGAGACCGCCGGTCTTGCGTTCGAGGTGAAAGCGCAGCGACAGCATATGCAAATGTGCAAAAACGTCGCGCGCGAGACGGCGCACGGCGTGCATCGCGACATCGGCGAATATCGCGTCCCGCGCCTGGGTGAGGAGCGCCATCAAGATGCGCAGGCCGCCATAAAGAAGCGTGAAGGCCAGCGGACCCGCGATCACGGCGGAAAAGGAAGCCCGCGTCGGATCAGTCATGGCGTCCGTGGCCCATTTGAAGGAATAAGGAACGGCGATCGTGATGATCTTCGCGGCCAGCAGCAACGCCACGGAGGCGAAAATCCGCAGCGTCAAGTCAAGTCGCCCGGACGGCCAGATGTAGGGCCGGAGCTTGCGTAGGGCCGAACCCCGCACCGATTTTGCGGGAGGCTTGGCTTGCGGCGCCGGAGCATTGAAAAAGAAAGGACGCGACATGTGGCTCGCTCGCCGGTGAAGGGTTTATAATGGACCCGAAGCGCTCAAAAGCACAGAGGGCGATCGGCGATCATCCTCTAGGCTTTTTGATCTCGCATTACCATGATCCGCTCGATGATTTCCGCACCCTCCGCGCCCCCTTCGGTTTCAAACCCCCCTTGACCCACTATGGGCGGCAGGCGACAAGCAGGCCATGTCATCGAAGCAGATCGTTATCGAGGCCGGCTCGCGCCTCGTTCGCAATATTTGCATCTACTGCGGCTCCGCCCAAGGTGTTGGCCCCGTCTATGAAGCGGCTGCGCGACAGCTCGGCCAGGCCATGGCGACGGCCGGCATAGGTCTCGTTTATGGTGGCGGTGCCAGCGGTCTGATGGGCGTGATTGCCCGCTCGGTGCTTGCCGACGGCGGCCGCGTCACCGGCATCATTCCGAACTTCCTGATCGGCAGGGAAGGACTCCTGCCAGGCCTCCACGAATGCCTCGTCGTCGGCGGCATGCATGAGCGTAAGCGTTTGATGTTCGAGCACGCCGACGCTTTCGTCGCGCTGCCCGGCGGTATCGGAACCTTGGAGGAGCTCGCCGAGCAATTATCCTGGGTCCAGCTCGAGCATCACACCAAACCCGTCGTGATCGCCGACATCGCCGGGTTTTGGCAGCCGTTGCTGCGGCTTTTCGCGAACATGCGGGAGCGGCGATTTATCCAGCCTTCCCTGGAGGTCCGCTATCTTGTCGCCGAAAAGATCGAGGATATTGTGCCGATGATCGAAACCGCCGCGGCAAAGGCCGCGGTTTTCGGCACGCGCAACGAGACCGTCGATCCGCGCTTATGAAAGCTTGTCTTGGGGCATTGAAACTGGTGATGTCGGGGGCAAGGTGACGCTCGATCGCGAACCCGTCGATGCCGCCTTCAAGGCGGATCCGTCGCAACGTCTGACCGCTGCGGCGGAACGTCGCGCACGCACGCCATCCGCCCTGATTCTTACAGCGTGTCTGGCTGCCCACGCCTTGTTTTTAACTATCCTTCTTTTCGAGGATTTCTCCGTCGCCTCCGAGCCGACCCGCGCCGAAGAAATTCCGGTGGAGCTCGTCGCCGAGCTCCCGCCCGAGCAGAAAGCTCTCCCGCCGCCGGCCGATCTCATAACCCCGCCCGTGGTGAAAGAGAAACCGCCGCCGGAAAAAGTGCGCCTCGACGACGTCGAAGTCGCACATGATGCGCCGCTATCGGGCAATGCGGATCAAACCCACAAAGGGGAAACCGACAAGGAAACCAAAGCGCCTCGCGTGGCGCCACCGCCCAAGCTCGCGGCGCCGCGGCCTGCCCAAGAAAAGCCCGAGCAGGAAAAGGCGGCGAGGGCATCAAACGAGGAAGCCGTCAATCCGTCTCCGCCAGCGGAGCCGCAAAAGCTCGCCGACGACGCGCCGGACGCCGAGGCTCTCGACAAGGCGCAGCCGGAGCCGCCGGCTAAACCGCAACGAAAGGAGGCACCGCAAAATAGCAAGAGCCCCCCCGCCCAGGGCAAAAAGACGACGGTTGCGCAACAGCTCGCCGCTTTATCTCCCGCGCCGAATTATTCTATTGGGGCTGCGGCCAAGGCCGCGCCGCTCAGCGGCGGAACCGAAAAGGCGAGCTATGAGTCATTACTGATGGGATTGATCAGCCGCCAAGTGCATCTTCCCCCGGAAGTCCGTGCGCACCATTTGATCAGCGTGGGACAAATCGGGCTCTTCATCGATGAAATGGGCAATCTCACGCATCAGGCGCTCTACCGCGCGAGCGGCGAGCCCGCCCTCGATACCGCGTGGCTCGCGGCGGTCCGCCACGCGGCGCCTTTTCCGGCTCCTCCGAGAGGCCTGCCGCACGGGTTCATCCTGCAATATTCGAATCAAAATTAGAGCATGTCACCTTGAAAATTCCAGATTGTTTTTATCGCGCGCCGGATTTTAGAAGCTTGTAGGTGATCGCGTCGGTCAGCGCCTGAAACGCGGCGTCGATGATATTGGCGGAGACGCCGACCGTCGACCAGCTCTCTCCGGACTCGCCGCGAAATTCGATCAAAACCCGGGTTACTGCGTCGGTGCCGCCTTGAAAGATGCGGACGCGAAAATCGACGAGTTCGAGGTCTTCGATAAAGCGCTGATATTTGCCGAGATCCTTGCGCAACGCTAGGTCGAGCGCATTGACTGGACCCTCGCCTTCGGCCGCCGAGATCAGGGTTTCGCCGCCGATACGCACCTTGACGACCGCCTCCGCCACCGAGACGAGTTCGCCTCGTGAATTGTGGCGTCGTTCGACATCGACGCGAAAGCGTTCGACCTCGAAATATTCCGGCACCTGCCCGAGAATGCGGCGGGCCAGAAGCTCGAACGAGGCATCCGCGCCCTCGTAGGCGTAGCCAAGCGATTCCTTTTGCTTGACCTCGTCGAGAAGACGCGCGACCCGGGAATCATTCTTGTCGAGTTGCACCCCGATGCGCTCCAGTTCGGCAAGGATGTTCGACTTCCCCGCCTGGTCCGACACTAGAAGCCGGCGCTTGTTGCCGACCGCCTCCGGCACGATATGCTCATAGGTTTTTGGCTCCTTCATCACCGCCGAGGCATGGATCCCTGCTTTGGTCGCGAACGCCGAGGCGCCAACATAGGGCGCGTGCCGGTTGGGCGCGCGATTGAGCAATTCGTCGAGGGTATGGCTGACCTTGGTAAGCGTGGCGAGCTTTTCCGGCGTCACGCCGATTTCGAATTTTTCCGCGAAATCGCGCTTCAACAGAAGCGTTGGGATCAGCGAGACGAGATTGGCGTTGCCGCAGCGCTCGCCAAGCCCGTTTAGCGCGCCCTGAATGTGCCTCGCCCCGGCGCGAACGGCCGCAAGCGAATTGGCGACCGCGTTGCCGGTGTCGTCGTGCGCATGAATGCCGATGTGCGAGCCCGGCACCTGCGCGGCAACGTCCTCGACGATCGTTGCGATCTCATGTGGGAGCGTCCCGCCATTGGTGTCGCAGAGAACGATCCATCTCGCGCCTGCCGCATGCGCCGCCGCCGCGCAGGACAGCGCATAGCCGCGGTTGGCCTTAAAGCCGTCAAAAAAATGCTCGCAATCGAGGATCGCCTCGCGGCCTTTCGCAAGCGCCGCCTCGACCGACTGGCGGATGTTTTCGAGGTTGTCTTCAAGCGTGCAGCCAAGCGCCACGTGAACATGAAAATCCCAGGCCTTGGCCACGAAGGTGATGACATCGGCATTCGCCCTTAGAAGGCTCGCGAGACCTGGATCGTTGGCGGCGGAGCGGCCCGCTCTTTTGGTCATGCCGAAAGCCGCGAAACGGGCGGCCTTCAGCTTGGGTCTAGCCGAAAAAAATTCCGTATCGAGCGGATTGGCGCCGGGATAACCGCCCTCGATATAATCGACGCCGAGACCGTCGAGCAGCGCCGCGATATGACGCTTGTCGGCAAGCGAGAAATCGACGCCCGCCATTTGCGCGCCGTCGCGCAGCGTCGTGTCAAACAGGGTAAGCTTTTCGCGGGTCATAGCCGCCCATCCGCCGCAGCTTTGGGAGCGAGCGTTTTTGTCATGCGCGTAATGCCGAGATATTCGCCTTCGATTTCAATCGTGTTGCGACGCTCCGCCACAAAACCTCGCTGCTCGAACAGGGCCTTCGCAGTGTCGCTGGCATCGGTCGCGAGCATGGCCGTGCCGCGCGCGGCGGCGAGTTTTTCGATCGCCTCAACGAGCGCGCTCGCGACGCCCGTACGGGCGACGGCTGGATGAACATAAAGCTGGTCGATCAGCCCTCCGTTCTGAAGCGAGACAAAACCAACCTGGCCGCCGCCGATCAACGCGACGAGGGTCAAGCCTTTTTCGAGACTCTTCGAAAACGCCTCCTCGTCGTCGGCGGCCGAGGCCCAGGCGCGGCGCTGCGCCTCGCCATAATCCTCGACGGTCAATTCCTCGATGGCCGCGAAGCGAATTTCGCCAAGAAGCGGAAGGTCGGCGGGCAAAAAAGGCCGCAGCGAGGGTTTTGGAATGGCGGTGGCGGCGCTCATCGTTTCGGTTCCCAAGTGGTGGTGCCATCCTTGTTGTCCCTGAGTACGATGCCCTTGTCATAGAGTTCATTGCGGATGCGATCGGACTCAGCCCAGTTCTTAGCTGCGCGGGCGGCGAAGCGTCGCTCGATGTTAAGATTGATGCAATCGATGTCTAGATTTCGCCCAAATACGTCTGAAAAACGCCCTTCACCTAGATATTTCTTCAATTTTTCCAATGAGACATTCAAAGCCTCAAAGTCATCGTGCGTCATCTGTTTGATACGTGGAATGAAATTCAAGAATAGCAGATTTTTTGCAAGCTTTTTTGTAGCTTCGGCATTCCCGCGAGCCTCGCTGGCCATCCCATGAAGCGCGGTGATGACGGCCGGCGTATCGAGATCATCCGATAACGCCTTGAGTATTTCTTTGGATGGCTCCGGATCGAAGTCAGAATGGTCGAGGCGGTAAAGGGACGCGACCCAGCCGTCGAGTATCGCCTCCGCCTCGTTGCAGCGAATGACGGACCAATCGATCGGTTGCCGATAATGCGTCATCAGCATTGCAAGGCGCAGGGTCCAAACAGGCCACTTCTTTCCACCGAATTTCTCACTCGCCCAAAGCTCCCGGATCGTCACGAAATTTCCCAGGCTCTTCGACATCTTCTCGCCTTCGACTTGGAGATGGCCGTTGTGCATCCAAAAATTGGCCATCACATCATGCCCGAAGGCGGAGCAGCTTTGCGCCATCTCGTTTTCATGATGCGGGAACAGGAGGTCGATGCCGCCGCCGTGAATATCGAAGGTCTCGCCGAGATGTTTCCAGCTCATCGCCGAACATTCGACGTGCCAGCCGGGCCGCCCACGCCCCCAGGGGCTCTCCCAGCCGGGCTCGGCGGGGTTTGACGGCTTCCACAGGACAAAATCCATCGGCCCGCGCTTATAGGGCGCGACCTCGACCCGTGCGCCCGCGATCATATCGTCGAGCGGACGCTTCGAGAGCTTGCCGTAAGTGGCCATCGAGGGCACATCGAACAGCACGTGGCGTTCCGCCACATAGGCATGGCCTTTGGCGAGTAGCTTTTCGATGAGCGCAATCATCTCCGCGATATGGTCGGTCGCGCGTGGCTCGACGGTTGGCGCCAAGCAGCCGAGCGCCTTGGCGTCCTCGTGAAAAACCCTCGTCATTTCATCCGTCAGCACGCGGATATCGACCCCGCGCTCTGCGGCGCGGGCATTGATCTTATCGTCGACGTCAGTGATATTGCGGACATATTTGACATGGGTCTGGCCATAGATATGGCGCAGCAGGCGGAAGAGCATGTCGAAGACGATTAGCATGCGCCCGTTGCCGATGTGCAAATGATCGTACACCGTCGGGCCGCAGGCATAGAGGCGCACATTCGCGGGATCAAGCGGCTCGAAAAGCTCTTTTTGGCGGGTCAACGTATTGTAGAGCCGCAGCGGCATATGGTCGCCTTGTGCCTGCTCTGGCCTGGGGCATCAAAGTCGAACTCTGGAAGAGGGCGCGACGGCTCCCGCCAGGGAAAAGGCTAAGCGTTACAAATAGTGATCGTAATGAGGGTTCGGCAAGCGCCGGTCAAGCGCCCCATCCGGTGACTATGCGCGCGGAATGCTCTACTGGTCAAGCTTGGTACTTGGGTGCCGCTTGCGTCTGGCGCATTAACAGAATTTTCAATCGCTTTCGCTATTAATCTCCTCTCGGTTCTCGCCAATATTGAGGTTTTCGTGTCGATTTTCATCCTGCCGATTGCCATACCGAATAGCGCGCACGGCCGCCGCAATTTGTTTCGCCAGATGCTTTTCTTCCTCGGCGGAATGTTGACTGCCTTCGCCCTCAAAATGCCGGCAAGCGCGGAGGAAAGCCGGACATTGATCTTTCCACCGAATGATGGCTACGGTTTCGAGGAATGTCTCAAGGAGGGCTCGCCGTGCGGCCTCGTCGTGGCGGATGCCTTATGCAAGGCGCATGGATTTGGTGGCTCAAAAGCCTTTGGGCCGGCGGAAGAGGCGACCGGTACTGTGGACGAGGCGTTGCGATCCAGCATAGAGCCTGGCTCCTTCCACGTCACCTGCGGCGCCCGTGTCAACTAGCTCTTTCAGAGAAAAGTCAGGGTTCCCTCAAGCCATCGCACTTTGCCGGACCGTGACTCCGGCCGAGTTTTCGGCCCTGGCCGGCACGCCGCTTTAGTTTCGAAGACAGCGAGCATGCTCCCGCGCGACTATTTTCGAATAAAATTGTTTGATGACATCATTCGCTACTTTCGTAACTTTCCTTTCGTCCCGCCCCGGAGCTCGCTCCACCACATGTGGTCATGGTAAGGCCACGAAACCACTCCATTTTATTGTTCGATGCAAATGCCGGCTTGGCAAGTGACCCCCCAAGCCCCATGAGACATTCATGCACTCCGGCCGAGCCCTTAAAGAATCACTGACGCGTTTTGGCGCCTGCTTAAGGATAGCTATGGGCGGCGTGGCCCTCGCCATCTCCCTGGGTCCTGCCACTTCGCAACCGAACGGTTGCGGAGAATTAGCGGCGCGGATCGCCGCGCTCGGCGAAGGCAGCCATACGTATTCGAGCCATAATGGCGGCGCCGCGCAAAGGCAGCGCACAGAACTCGATCGCACGATCCGGTATGCGCGTGCGCTCGGCTGCGACCGGAGCCAATTCTTTTTGTTCAATGCGCCGCCACCGCAATGCCCGGGCCTTAATGCGCAAATCCGACAAATGCAGGCGAGCCTTGCCATACAAGGCAGGGATCCCGCCGGCAATGCAACGGCGAGGCAGCAACTGATCGCGCAGTACAATGCTTCTTGCCGCGGCCAAGTCCAGGCTATTGACCAGCCGCGCGAGCGGGGGTTTTTCGAATCGCTTTTCAGCTTCTTTGGACCCGGTCCGTTCTCCTTCGGTCAGCAGCCCCGGATCGAAAAGGTCCTGCCTCTGCCCGGCGAAGGCCTCACCCCACGCGGCGGTTCGCAGGCGGTATGCGTGCGCGACTGCGACGGCGGTTTTTTCCCACTCAATTTATCCGTGAGGCAAAGCGATCCGGACCAACTGACCGGCCTTTGTCAAGCCCTCTGCCCGAATACCGCAGCTAGCGTCTATACAAAATCCCCGAGCCAGGCCATCAGTACCGCCGTCTCGCTTGATAGTGACACGCCCTATTCCGAGTTGCCCAATGCCCTAAAATTCGAGAAGACTTTCGATCCTGCCTGCACCTGCAAACCGAGTGGGCAATCCTGGGCCGAGGCGCTTGCGGGAGCCGAACAGCTGCTTGGGCGCGAACGCAAGAGCGATATCATGATCACTCCCGAAAAATCGGCGGAATTGGCAAAGCCGAAAGTCGAAAAAGCGGCGCCACCAAGGCCGGGCGTGCAATCCTCCGCGGCCAAGGAAGACCCGGCGGGGAAGAATTCCGGGGACGTCGAACGACAAGCCGTGACCCGCGAGGTCATTGGCCCCGATGGGGTCAAGCGGCGCGTCCGGATAATCGTGCCGCCGCTTTAGTTTTGCCGATCAAAGGCAAAAGCCTCGCGAGTTCGGGCCCGTTGCTGCGGCCGGTCAAGGCGAGACGCAAGGGATGGAACAACGCCTTCCCTTTGCGCCCGGTAGCGGCCTGCAAGACCTTCGTCCAATTTGCCCAGACGGTTTCGTCCCAAGGCTCGCCGGGCAGGCTCGCGCGTGCCGCCGCAACGAACTCGGCCTCTTCGATAACCGGCGCGATCTCGCCTTCAACGACGCGCCACCAGTCAACCACATCGAGAAAGGTCGAAAGATTGCCACGCGCGGCGAGCCAAAAGGGCTTCGCTTTGTGGCCCGCGATATCATATGCTTTGAGCCTTTCACGCACGGTCTCGAAGCTTAGCCGGTGCAGCGTGCGCGCCGACAGCGCGGCGAGTTCGGCGGGATCGAACCGCGCAACTGATCGGGAGAGATGGGCAAGATCAAGCGAAGCCGCGAGCTCGTCAAGGCTTTCGACCGGATGCAGCGCCACGGAAGATCCGACCAGAACCGCCGCCGCCGCGACCGCGAGCGCTTCGATTCCGGCCTCACGCAATGCACCGATCGAAAACGCGCCAGAACGTTTCGAGAGCGCTTCGCCGCTCGCCGAAGACAAAAGGTTGTGATGCGCGAAGGAAGGGAGCCTGCCCGGCCCGGCCAAAAGCTCGAAAAGCTGCATTTGCACCGCGGTATTGGTCACATGGTCTTCGCCCCGGATGATATGGGTGATTTTCTGCTCGATGTCGTCCACCACCGACGGCAACGTATAGAGATAAGTTCCATCCTCACGCAACAGCACCGGGTCGGACAGGGAGGCGCAATCGATATGGCTCTCGCCGCGCACGAGGTCGGTCCAGTGCACGACTCCGTAGTCGAGTTTGAAGCGCCAGTGCGGTCTTCTGCCCTCGGCTTCCAACCTAGCCCGTTCCGGACCTGAAAGGGCGAGCGCTGCCCTATTATAGATCGGGGGCAGGCCGCGCGCTTGTTGGCGCTTGCGTTTGCGGTCGAGTTCCCCGGCAGTTTCATAGCAAGGATAAAGCCGTCCAGCTTCGCGCAGTTTTTTGGCGGCGGCGCGGTAAAGCGCAAATCGCCCCGACTGACGCAAAACCGCATCCGGCACAATGCCAAGCCACGCGAGATCGACCTCGATCGCCTGGGCGAACTCCTCCTTTGAGCGTTCCACATCGGTGTCATCGAAACGAAGAATAAATTCGCCACGGTGCTTTTTTGCATAGAGGAAGTTCAAAAGCGCCGTCCGCGCATTGCCAATGTGAATGCGGCCGGTCGGCGATGGAGCGAAGCGGACGATTGGATGCGACATGTGTTTCCCGGGAGTATCGAACCGCGAAAATACCCCTCGAACATCTAAAATCAGCTTGTTCGGCGGAACTCGCAAAGGCTCAGTACCGGGCTTGTTAAGGCCGGGACTTCGCTTTTAATAAAAACCCGAAGCACAGATTGTTTCCAGGCGCTTGCCTAGGCCGTTCTCGCCCAAAAATCGGATAGTAGCCGAGGAGCCCGGCGTTGGCCAAAGCTTCCCGGCTTTGGCAAAGCGTCAAGACGGGCCCCGGTCGCGCTTCAGATAGGGCGTCGATTACGGTAAATACGCAGGGAACTGGCCTCGATTTAAGCCGTTGTAGCGATACATGAGGTTTGAAGGAGAAAACCAATGGGACTGGGACGCGGCGCACTGCTTTGGCTGCTGGGCATACCTCTACCAATTATAATTCTCCTGATTATTTTTTGGCGCTAACCAAAGCATGGCCGAAGTGGCAAGCCCACTTCGGCCAGAGGTGTCTACTATGGGACTGCTGTGACGAGCATGCCGGCTACCGCGGCGGCCATGATGGCGGCCGCTAGCCACCCAGTGAAACGCAGCATGCCGGTCACGGTAAATTGGCCCATGACCTTCGTATTGGAGGTAAGAAGCATCATCAGGACCATCACCGGCACTGCAACTACACCGTTGATGACCGCGGACCAGAAGAGATTGATTGATGTAAAATTCAACACAACCCCAACCAAAGTGGCGATCGCCACGGTCGCATAAAACGCCTTGGCTTGAAGCGGACGCCGCGCCAACCCAGTTGGCCACTTCCGGGCTTCGCCGATAGCGAAAGCAGCCGAACCGGCGAGTACTGGAACCGCAAGAAGGCGCGCGCCCAAAATACCCAGGCTGAAGACGGAAAAGGCAAATCGCCCGAATGTGCCTCGGCGGCCTCCCTCGAGGTTTGGACGTTGGTGATCCCGTGCACTTGTAAAGTGGCGGCGGGGGTGACTATCATGGCAATCGCAACGAGATTTTACCATCCTGCGCCTAAATCTGATCGGGCCGAAGGCGAAGGCTTGAAGCAGATCGCGGAAGACGCCCGGATAGAGGATCGCAATCATTTCGAAGCTCTGGTGCCCCGTATTTATGAGCTGGGCGGAAAGCTCCCCGCGGCTATGGCGGAATTTCACAATATTTCCGCATGCCCGCCAGCAAACTCCCTACCAACCCAAGAGACCTAAACGCGATGCTAGAGGTGTTGCTGAAGGCGGAACAATGCGCCGTCCGCGGCTATACCAAAATCTGCGATATGACTGCTGACAAGGATCATCGGACTTATGACCTCGTGCTGGTATCCTGCATGAGGAGATTGAATATGAAGCCTGGTTTTCGGAGTTCTTGGGCCGCGGTCCGAGCGGGCACTACAGCCGTGAAGGGCGGCCCAACTCACCCTGTGTGGGCAAGTTCCTTAACTCCAGGCAGGGTTAAGCCGGGCAGGAAAAATCGAAATCTCTTTGATGGCGTGCATCGCTAAACTTGAATTGGTCGTGTTAGCGTAACCTCCTGGTTGATTTGGCTGTAAGCATGACTCCTTTTCGGTTTTGGTGGCGCTGGCATCGGATCAAGCCGCGTATTTTGAATCCTGGCCTTACCGTAACTTGCCGCTTTCACTTCCCGCGCCAACGAGCCGCGCACGCCGGTGATGCCGATTGAAGCCGACGGACGCGCGAACCTTAAAACCTGCGAACAGGCGCGAGCGTCAATGGCGATGCTCCTCGGATTTCTTCGGGTCGTACAGTGGCGATTGAGCGCACTTTCTCCATATTGAAGCCCGACGCGACGCGGCGAAATCTCACCGGCGCGATCAACGCCCTCATCGAAAAAGCGGGGCTGCGAATCGTCGCGCAAAAACGCGTCCGGATGACCCGCGAGCAAGCGGAGACATTTTACGCGGTCCATAAGGCCCGTCCTTTTTTTGGCGAACTCGTCGAGACGATGACCGCCGGACCGGTGGTCGTGCAAGTTCTTGAAGGCGAGGACGCGATCGCAAAATACCGCGACGTGCTTGGCGCGACAGACCCGGCCGAGGCGGCTCCCGGCACAATCCGGAAAGAGTTCGCACGCTCGCTCGGCGAGAATGCGGCGCATGGGTCGGATGGCCCGGAGACCGCCACGGCCGAGATCGCGCAATGGTTTTCCGGCAACGAGATCGTGGGGTGAAGGCCGAGCGGGCTCGTTCGAACACTGGTTGGCACGACCGAGGCGGACGGCCCGCGACCGAGCGCGAACCAGCGGTTTCTCCTACCCATCCAAAGGAACCCGCAAAGCTGTGGGCTCGACCGCCGGGTCACCAGAATATACACGATTACCTTCGACCCGCAGGCGGCCTTCGGCGACGCGGGCGAGCGCGGCCGGATAGATCGCGTGCTCTTCCGCGAGCACGCGGGCCGCGAGCGAAGCGGGCGTGTCGGAATCGCATACCGCGACTGCCGCCTGGGCGATGATCGGGCCTTCATCCATCGCGTGCACCACGAAATGCACGGTGCAACCGTGGATCTTCACGCCGTCCACCAAGGCGCGTTCATGCGTCTTCAAGCCGCGATAGGATGGCAAAAGGGCCGGGTGAATGTTCAAAAGCCGCCCTTGCCATTGGCCGATGAACCAGGGCGTCAGCATCCGCATGAAACCGGCGAGGCAGATCAGCTCGATACGATGCAATTCGAGCAGTACCTGCATCGAACGTTCGAACTCCTCGCGCCCGGCGTAAATCTTATGATCGACGACGGCACAGGCGATGTTGTTTTCCTTGGCGAAGGTCAATCCCGCCGCCTCCGGCCGGTTCGACAAGACAAGCACGATTTCGGCAGGGAAAGCTGGATCTCGCGAGCGCTCGATCAAGGCCCGCATGTTGGAGCCGCGGCCGGAAATAAGGATCGCCGTGCGTTTGCGCCGGAACGTCACACCGCGAGCCGCCCGTAATAGACAACCTGCTTGTCCGCCTCGATCGCGACGACGCGGCCGAGCGCGACCGGGTTTTCGCCAGCCGAGCGGAAGGCGCGCAAGACCTCGGCGGCCTTGCCCGAATCGACAATGACAACCATTCCGATGCCGCAATTGAACGTGCGCAGCATCTCCGGCTCGGCGACGCCGCCGTTTGCCGCAAGCCAAGCGAAGACCTCGGGAACCGGGATCGCCGATAGATCGATTGCGACCCCGAGAGTTTTTGGCAGGACGCGCGGAAGATTATCTCGAAAGCCGCCGCCGGTGATATGGGCCAAGGCTTTGACGCCGTCCGTCTCGGCTAAGACGCGCAGAATCGGCTTCACATAGATGCGGGTTGGAGCGAGCAGGGCTTCGCCAAGGGTTTTTCCCGGCGCGAAAGGCGCAGGGTCCGTCCAGGCGAGGGACGCTTTCGCGACGATTTGGCGCACCAACGAAAATCCGTTGGAATGAAGACCCGAGGAGCGCAGGCCCAGGACCTGATCGGCCGCCGTGACGTCCGCTCGCGGCAGGAGCTTGCCGCGCTCGACCGCGCCGACCGCGAAGCCCGCGAGGTCGTAATCCGCGCCGGTATAAAGCCCTGGCATCTCGGCGGTCTCGCCGCCGACCAGCGCCGCGCCCGCCTCGATGCAGCCTTGCGCGATACCCTTGACGACCTCCGCTCCAGCTACGGGATCGAGCTTCCCGGCCGCGTAATAATCGAGAAAAAAAAGGGGCTCCGCACCCTGCACGACGAGGTCGTTGACGCACATAGCGACGAGATCGATCCCGATCGTGCCGCGAATGCCGCTCTCGATCGCGATCTTGACCTTGGTGCCGACCCCATCATTGGCGGCGACGAGAATCGGATCGGTAAAACCCGCGGCCTTGAGATCGAAAATTCCTCCGAAACCGCCAATTTCGGCCTCGGCGCCGGGCCGCCTTGTAGCGCGCACGAGCGGCCTGATCTTTTCGACCATGGCATTGCCACGATCAATATCGACGCCGGCACCGGCATAGGTGAGGCCGGCTTGGTTTTTCATATTGGTGCCAAGCCCGCGAGCGCGCGAGGTCCCGTTTCACGCAACGAAAGAGCGCAAGGCAGCTGAATCACAATTTTTCTCGTTTCCAGAAGCGGCTTGCCGGAAATTGCTTAGTCCCAGACGCCTGCCGAGGCAAGAGCACCGTTCGCGCATTGGCCAACCGCGCTATTGGGAGTAAGGCTAGGGAGCGCCGTCACCCTTGGCGAGGCGCGAAACGGTTTCATCAACAGGCCCGGCGAGCGCGAGCATCAGGCTCGCGATGGCCGCGATGTCGTCAAGATGAGCGTGCGGCAAATGAGAAGGCAGGCCGGCTGCCGCGTCGGTGGCGAGCGCAGCAATGCTCGCATCCTCTGGATAGAGAAACGGTTTCCCATTTGCCGTGCGGAATACCTCGATTTTCGCGTGCGCATCGCGCTTAAAACCCTCGACGAGGATGAGATCGGCCGGCCCCATGCGCCGCAGAAGTTCGGCAAGGCCAGGCTCTTCGGCTCCGCGCAATTCATGCATAAGCGCGAAGCGCCGGGACGATGCGACGAGGACCTCGCGGGCGCCGGCTTCGCGATGGAGGTAGGAATCCTTGCCGGGCTGATCGACATCGAACGCATGATGGGCGTGCTTGAGCGTCGAGACAACAATGCCGCGTTCGCGCAAGTGCGGGATCAGCTTGACGATCAAGGTCGTCTTGCCCGCGCCGCTCCACCCGGCAAGGCCGATCACCCGCATGGCTCGAAACTCCGCAAAGGTTTGCTGGAAACCGAGGCGCGCATCCCCTACCTTCTTTAGGCCAAAGTTTAACGGAATGGTACGCTTTTGGACTTGACGCTAAGTCCAAAAGCGTACCATTCCGTATTTCTAAGCTCTAATAAAGCCATCGATTGGCCGCCAGTTATCCGAAGATATTGAGGGGAGGAAATCTTATGAGGATCCATAGACTCGTAATTCTGGTGGCGTGTTTGACCCTGACAGGTGTCGCGAACGCTTACGCCTGCTCCCCTTACGGCTTAATAGGTGACAAGTGGCGCAATCTCGGCGGATCCGGCAGCCCTCTCGGGGATTGCGTCGAGGACGAGAAGGACGACGGCGCGGGAGGACGCATTGAGCTATTCCGCAGCGGATGGATTGACTGGGACGGACATAGCCAAGAAGCGTTCGCAGTCTGGGGCTTGATCGGTGTAAAATGGCGGGAGCTTGGCCTAGTGCAATTAGGCCACCCAACCACTGACGAGCGCGGCGCGCCAGATGGGTTCGGCCGCTACAACTATTTCCAAGCAAATAACGGTGCCGTTGCGACCATATACTTTAACCCGCAATCGGTTTATTGCCTGCAAGAGCATATATGCTTGCCCTATGTGGTTATACGGCGCAATCCTCGATGAATGGGGGAGGCAGGGTTACGAACGCGGGCGGCTCGGCTACCCCGAGTTAGACGAAAAAGATTATTTAGATTTCGGGCATCGGCAAGGTGAACGAGTTTCGAATTTCGACCACGGTTTTATCCGTTGGAGGCCCGATGGCATCCTCGATGCGCTTATTAATGGCACGTGCCTGCTCGAGACTGGAAGCTATGTAGATGATGAAAAGCAAGGCAAAAATTGGTGCCCGTCGTTTTAAATCTACTAAAAATATGAAGAGCCCAATGTGACAGCTCCCGCCGGCTGCTAACATTCTTTTGGGATTTCCAGGCTCATGCCCCGCCTCGCCGTTTCCGTCGAACGCTTTCCCATCCTCGGCAAATTTGCAATCTCGCGCGGTACGAAGACGGAGGCGGCGGTGGTCGTGGCGGCGATCGAGGATGGGGCGTGGCGCGGGCGCGGCGAAGGCGTTCCTTATATGCGCTACGGCGAGACCATCGATTCGGTCCTCGCCCAAATAGGTTCGGTTCGTTCCGCGATCGAGGGGGGCGTGGATCGCGTCCTTTTGCAGACCCTTCTGCCCGCTGGCGCCGCCCGCAACGCCATCGACTGCGCGCTTTGGGACTTGGCGGCCAAGCGAAGCGGCGTTCCGGCCCATGTGCTTGCGGGCGTCGTGCCGCCGGTGCCGGTCGCGACCGCCTTCACGATCTCGGTGGGAACTCCCGAAGAAATGGCACGGGCGGCGGCCTTGGCACGCGCGCGGCCGTTGTTGAAAATCAAACTCGCGGGCGAAGGCGACGCGGCGCGGCTGACGGCGATACGTGCCGCCGCACCCGGCGCAACTCTCATCGCCGACGCCAACGAGGCCTGGGCGGAAGCCGATCTCGAATGCCATCTCGAAGCCTGCGCCAAGGCCGGCGTGGTCTTGGTCGAGCAGCCGCTTCCGGCCGGCCGGGATTCGGCGCTCGCCAAAATCGAACATATCGTGCCGATTTGCGCCGACGAGAGCGTTCACGATCGCACCGGGCTCGAAGATCTGCGCGCGCGCTACGATGCGATCAATGTCAAGCTCAACAAGACCGGGGACTCACCGAGGCGTTGGCCCTGGTAAAGCAGGCCGAAGGCCTCGGCTTCGAACTCATGATCGGCTGCATGGTTGCAAGCTCGCTCGCCATGGCCCCGGCGATTCTGCTCACGGCCCGCGCGCGTTTCGTCGATCTCGACGGACCGCTTCTGCTCGCGCGGGACCGCCCGGATGGCCTTTTTTATGAAGGCTCGATCGTTCACCCGCCCGCGCCGGAATTATGGGGGTGAGGCTGATCATGGATCACACCTCGACCCGCCGCCTGAGCGCCGCCGCGACAGGCGCGCGCACGAGGCCGCCACGGCGAGATAGGCTTTTTTCGCCATAAAGTCTCTCATCAAAATGGCTCACCCGGCAAGAGTGCCCGTAAAATCGCCGGGGCGGCAAACAGAACATCCAAGTCGTGAAAGTTAAAGCCGAAGACCCCCGCTTGGCATCCAAGGCCATCACCTTCAGCGATGCCATAGCGTCAATACGACGTGAAGGGGTCAGCAGACTTATTTCAGGTCACGGCCGCGCCGACATCTGTCGAAAATCCACGCCAAATCTGGGAGCGCAGGGAAACGCGCTCGCCTGCGCCGAGCAGTCAGCCAAAGTTGAGCTAAGCTATTCCCGCAAGCTGCGCACCGTAATAGATGAGGGCTAGACCTACGAGGACTAGGGCTAACCACAGTGATAGGCTATTAGTGCCACTATACCAAATGGAGGCGGCAACGCCAGTGCGCTGGGCGGAAGGCTGAATACCTTTCTGCCTGCAGCGATTATCCCGAGAGCGACATTAATGACGCCCAAGATAATGAGAAACCATCCGACAAGCACCATTGCAATAACTCCTGTCATGTCGAAGCAATTCGCTCAAACTCTGATAGTCTCCTTACGGGTTCGACCAATCACCTCCACCCGCTTCGTGCCGGTCACGCTCGCCAAGTCTTGTTTGACCTTGAAAGGTTCAAGGGATGGGAAAATCGCATTCGCCGCGTCCCATAAGACATCTATGCGCCAATAATCCGGTTTCGTCACATAGGTGGCTGGCGCTAACTTCACCAAGCCTCCTCCAGAACGAGGTGTCTCACCCCTGATGACGAGCATTTTCGACCCCGTAGAGGAATTGATGTCAATCTCGGCGGAGGTGAAATCAACCGGCACCCATTTCGGCTCATGATCAACCATTGAGTTCATGCAAATTACCTTGTCTTGTTAGCAAAAACCGTAGCCGCAACAAGACCATTGCCCATAAACAGTCTCGCTATTCCCGTTACTCCAGTTGATTGTTTCTTTCACCTGGTAGGCGTAACCTCCACTGGAGGCACAGTTCTGCATATCGTCTTTACGGTTGACACAGTAAGTACGCGTCGTTTCGGCTGCTAGCACAGTCGGATAGCCGATAACACCCTGGTCATTTGCGTAAGTCATCCCTTCGAGAAGAAAAGCAACGCCTGCTTTCTGTTGACTGGTTACTGGCAGGAATTGAAAGCTCAAACTCAGAACGGCCATTGCAGCAACCATCCCCAAGACAGGTCTCACAATCCTTGTCATCGAGTGCCTCCCAATCAGTCTATCCAAACCGACATCCACGGGATGACGGCTTTTCGAGGCCGAAAGTGCCGCATTCGACAGATTTTGGCAATGCCAATTCCTCGACACGGCGGCTCCCATGGTTTTCCAACCCATCTACGCTCGGAGCGCTGGAAAATATCGATTTTCTCGTCATCAGGACACACCGATTGTCGTAGGAAGCCGACGAGAGCATGGCGGCCATTCTTGCCGGTGTATGATCGGCGTAGCCCGCTTGTCGTGATTAAGGCCCGAGCGTGTTATCGAGTTCGCTACAGGCGCGTAGTCCGGCGGAAATGATCAGCGATCCGCGAAACTGAAGCGTCAGCTCATGTCGAAAACACAGTCGCCGAATTGCACCGGCCTGAATTACTTGTCCTTTTGGGCGCGCGCGAATGGCACGATCCCAGCGCACTAACGACGGTTGCCAACGGAATTTGGCAACTAAGGCCAACGTGTGGTTGATGGCCGCGTGCGCTGGTCTGTCGCGCGGCCGTTATCACGATAAGTGAGTGTGGTAGTTTGGCGAGCTGAGAAGCTCTTAATGCGGACAGCATCCAGCCGCCAACCTCATACCGCCACGGCCCGCATGTCGGCTTGCTGGGCAAGCCAGCGCTCGGCTTCGATCGCCGCCATGCAGCCGAGACCGGCCGCGGTTACTGCCTGGCGGTAGATGTCGTCGGCGACATCGCCTGCCGCGAATACGCCGGGGACGCTCGTCGCGGTCGAGAAAGGCGCTGTCTCGATGTAGCCATTCGGTTTGATCGCGAGCTGGCCCTTGAAAAGACCGGAAGCAGGCTCGTGTCCGATTGCAACGAAAACGCCATCGGTCTCGACCTCGCGCAATATCTCCGTTTTGACATTCTTCAAACGAACGTGGCTAACCCCCGGAGGATTGTCCGTGCCGAGGATTTCATCGACGACGTGATCGAAGACTAGTTCGACATTCGGCCTCTTGAGCAGCCGTTCCTGCAAAATGCGATCGGCGCGAAATACTTTGCGCCGATGCACGAGCGTGACCTTGTTAGCGATGTGGCTAAGATACAAAGCTTCCTCAATCGCCGTGTTGCCGCCGCCGATGACGACGACCGGCTTGCCGCGAAAAAAAAATCCATCGCAGGTCGCGCAGGCGGAGACGCCATAACCTTTAAACTTCGTTTCCGAAGGGATGCCGAGCCATCTCGCCTTGGCTCCGGTCGCAATGATTAGAGTGTCGCACGCATATCCGGCGCCGCTGTCGCCCAGGAGCTGGAGCGGGCGGCGGCTAAGCTCGACTTCGACGATATGATCCGCGACCATGCGCGCCCCCACATGTTCGGCCTGCGCCTTCATCTGATCCATGAGCCAAGGCCCCTGGACCGGCGCGGCAAAGCCTGGATAATTCTCGACGTCGGTGGTGACCGTCAGCTGGCCGCCCGGCTCGAAGCCAGCGATCAAAAGCGGCTCCAGCATGGCGCGCGCGGCGTAGATCGCGGCGGTATAGCCAGCGGGTCCCGATCCAACGATGATCATCTTGGCATGCGAAGGGCCCGCGGACCGGGGAGTTGCCGACATGGAGCGCCTTGTGCGATGGCAAGCGGGAGCGACACCGGCTTGCGCCTGCCCGTTTTTAAAAATATAAGATCAGCTTGCTTGACCACAACCTTTTGCCTGTTGTGCAGCGCGGGTTTGCGAAGCGCTGACTCGAGGATCGCGCAATGGGTCGTTACGGTTTCGTCAAGTCCCGGAGGGGAAGCGAACCGGATCGCTTGGTAGCCATGACGTTGGCGGCGTCTCGGTGGCCCGGCCGCGATCGGCTGCAAAGTTAGGGCGCCGATGCCGGCGGGCAAAGTGAGGCCTGCCGATGTGCCGGAAAGTGGCTGCAGGCTTATCGAATTGGCGTTGCCGCGACGAGCATATTGGCGCTGCCGCCGGCTCCCCGCGGTCAGCTTGGGAACAGCTAAATCCAAGATGGATGCCAGCATGACTTTTCTGTTTCGCCAGTTTTCATCCTTTGTCGTGGTTGGCTTCATCGCCACTGGCGTGCATTATGCGCTTTTGATCGGGCTGGTCGAGGTTGCGGGGATCTCGGCCGTGGCGGCCGCACTGGTCGGCTATGGGGCGGGCGGCACGGTTTCCTACGGTCTAAACCGCCGTCTTACTTTTCGAACGAAGTTGCCGCATGAGGCGGCCGTTTACCGCTTCACGCTAGTGGCCGCCGTTGGCTTCGGGCTCACCTATGTTTTTATGTCTCTTTTCGTCCATGCCGCGGGCATTCCTTATCTGCCGGCACAGGTGGCGACAACCGGCATCGTCATGCTCTGGAGCTTCGCCGCTCACCGGATGTGGACTTTCCCTGCCGGCGGTTAGAGGGATATACGTGGGCGGCGGCGGAGGCTAGGCCAAAGGTCTATCGCGACCGCCCCCCGGTGGCGGTGGAACATTTGATGGCCTAGAAACCGGTGTCTCACGTCTCGAAGAGGTCACGAAGGAACTCAAGGCGGCTATGAAAACCGCCTTGATGGACCTCTCTTATCTGAAGGGCAAGGTCGACAACTTACCGACTACGCTTCAGTTAATCGGATTTGCGGCAGCCGTCTTTACAACCGCGGGAATTGCTCACTTCTTTGGCCGCTAGGCGCGCTCCGATTAAAGGTCGCCAGGCCTCTTTCAGGGCCACCGCACGAGGGGCGGTAGCGACGACAAAATCGCCTCGATGTTGCCGCCGGTGTTCAAGCCGAAAATGGTCCCGCGATCGTAGATCAAGTTGAATTCGGCGTAGCGGCCGCGGCGGGTCAGTTGTTCCTCGCGGTCGGCCTTGGTCCAGGAGAGCGCGAAATTGCGGCGCACGAGTTCGGGATAGACGGCAAGACAACCCGCCCCCACGGCCCGGGTGAAAGCGAAGTTTTCGGCGAACGCGGTTTCGTCACCGTTGGGGCAATCGAGATAATCGTAAAAAATTCCCCCCGTCCCGCGCGGCTCGTTGCGGTGCTTCAGATAAAAATACTCGTCGCACCATTGCTTGAATTTCGCGTGATCCGCAACTTTGCCGTGGCTGTCGCAGGCGGCCTTCACGGCGGCATGGAAGTCGCGCGTGTCCGGATCGGTTTGGACTCGCCTCCGGTCGAGCAGAGGAGTGAGATCGGCGGCGCCGCCGAACCACGCCTTAGCGGTCTCGACGAAACGTGTATTCATATGGATGATGGGAACGTTCGGATTCCAAGGATGCGCAATTAGTGAAATCCCAGAGGCCCAGAACGCTGGATCGGTCCCCGTGCCGGGTATTTGCGCCGCGAATTCGGGCGGAAAAGTTCCGAAAACCGCCGAAGTATGAACTGCCATTTTCTCGAACACGCGGCCTGCGAGGATCGCCATGCGGCCGCCGCCGCCATCGCCGCCGGAGTGATCGGTCCTTGCCCAGAGTTTCGTCTGGAAACGTCCCGGCGCCATACCCGGCTCTGCGAAAGGGCCCTCCGCCTCGCTCTCCAGCCCCTCGAAGGCCGCGATGACCGTTTCCTGTAGCCGTTCGAACCATGCCCTGGCCTCGCATTTGCGACGGTCGGTTGCGTCGGCTTTAGTCATCAATTGGCTTTCCACGCTAATTATGCGGGGGATTGCCGCCATGTTACGAGGACGTGCTCTTGTTGAGGAACCGTTGCGTGGAAGGTCCTTCCGGGCCTTAACCGCGCTCATCGTGTCGCCAATCTGGCTCGCTCGACCAAAGAGTCCGCGTTTATTCCACCGTATCGATTGTCGGAAAATTTCCGAGCGTGATCGGGCGGCCTACAAGCCTAAGCCGCCCAAACACTGCCCTATTTGACCGCCTCAAGATTGACTTTGGATTCCGCGATTTGCGTAAGCTTTTGGTCAGCCGCTTTTTCTTCCTCCAGGTTACGGTGAAGCACGCTTGCGCAATCGCTGCGTCCGAGTTGCTTTGCCCACGAGATGAGGGCTCCATAGCGAGTGATTTCGTAGTGTTCCACGGCTTGCGCGGCAGCAATTAGCGCTGCGTCGAGGACCTCCTTGTTATCGATCTCGCCAGCGATTTCATCGGCTTCCTTTATTATGCCGTTGATGCCGGGGCAGCTGATCGTCTTGGCCTCGGCCCCGTGCATCTCGAACACTTGCTCGAGCCTATCAACGTGATTGCGGGTTTCCGCAAGATGTTGCTCGAAACCGGACCTTAGTTGCGGGTTTGTCGCTTTTTCTACCATGGTCGGCAACGCCTTCAGAATCTCCTTTTCCGCATAGTAGATGTCCCGCAGCGTATGGACGAAGAGATCGTCCATGGTGCTGATATCTTTCGAGAAAAAGCCCATGCCCTGCCTCCTTCAACCGTTTGGGTAAAGCCCTATGGTGAGGCCGGAGAGAGCTTCCCTCCGGCACTTCACCGTTTTCCATGCGAGGCGCCACCGCGACGGCCGGCATCTGCGGCGCGCTCCCGGTCATTGGCGAAATTGCCGCCGGATGCTTGGCCACCCTTGCGGCCCGCCTCCGAAGCAAGTTTATGATCTTGCGAGAAGCTGCGCTTTTGATCGGGGACGCTTTGCCCCCCCTTGCGCCCCGCCTCGGAAGCCAGCTCATGATCTTTCGAAAAGCTGCGCTTCTCATCCGGCACGCTTTCGCCGCCTTTGCGCGCAATTTCCCGCTGCTTGTCCTGATCCATCGAAGCGAAGCCCCGGTTCGATGTATCGCGATTTCCAGCCATTACGGACTGTCCATAATGTTTGGACACTGCAGCAATTTTGAACGCCGCGGCGCCTCATGAGCCTGCCAGCCGCTGTCTCAACCCTGGTTTCAGGACATCGTTCCAGCCATTGACGAATATTTGAAGACTAGCGACTCTCGGATTTGGCAAGATGACTACGCGTAAGGCTCGCTTTATCCTGTAGTTTAAGATGAAAGCGACGCCGTGCGGCTCACGCTGCGGTGCAATACATTCCCCCTCCGCGCACGGTCTTTTTCGTTGCGTCCGAATTCTTCGCAACGAGTCTTCAGAGGTGGGCTAAAGAGACGCCAAGGCGTTAGGGCACGGCTATTGCTTCCATTATGTTTCCACTACGGCGAGCCCTTGCGTCGGCTTTTGTCACAGAACTCCCGCGTCATGCGAGTTGAACGCATAGGTTTAGCAAGAGCTTCCGCTCATCGAATAATCCCGCGTTTACGACTTCCAAGCCGTTCCAATTCGCTCGAGCTGCGCGGCCAAATGGCCGGGCAGGTTTTTGGCCGCGGCGGTTCAGATTGCTGAGCGGATTGTCAGGCGGGCTTCGACTAGCGGCAAATTAGCATCCCAATGCGCAGCGATTCTATCGAGCATGGCTTGGTCGCATCCGTACTCTGGACGCGGATGTCGCAGGTTCAGCCCAACAAAATGGGCGCCACACTCTCCCAGGGTTCTTTTGTGCAAGGGAAGAGGTGAGCAAATCGCAACGTCTTCAGTCGTCACCGTTAAAGGCGTGTACTTGGATGATTGCGCTGCGACTTGCAGGCCTTGTTCATCGACTTCGCCTGCTATACTAACGTCCGGCAGCCGCAGCAGCACGTCTTTGATCGCGGCCTCGAGGTCGAAACCGGGGGGCAAACCCCGAATGCCGGTGTTACGCGGTTCAGGACCGCACAGCGGAGCAAACCATCCGAAGCATGCAGCCGTATCCTCGGCAAGAAGACATCGCTCTGTCTCGCTGAACCATTTTTCAATTGCAGAGGGGACGTTCCAAAGTATGCAATCATTATCGAGAGCAATCTCGTAACGGTCGGGGAACACGCGTAACGGCGCGAACTTCCAGCCGACGCCTTCCGCCTTAGTCGAATCAAGTCGCTCTTGCAAAAAGGGAGGGATCTGATCATCGGCCACGTGCCACGCCACAAGGCTCCCGAACGGGCCAACCCGGGCCTTGGCAAGTTCCAACGGGACTGAATTCAGGCAGACAGAATAAGAAGCGGCACTCCCAAAAAGGCTAAGTGCTCCCATGATAGACAGCCGCAAGGACTGAAAGCCGCGCTCGCTCACATCGCCGATGGTCCACCGAATCCCGACGCGCGGTCTCTGAGCAGGTTCAAATTTCGAAACCACGGGTACTGGCCTGTCAACCCGTCTCGTACCGGCTCCTTTGCCCTAGTCTCAGCGAGCCGCGTGATGCTCGCCGTGTGCTCTGCGCTCCGCCGTGTCGCGCCCGACGATTTTGCTGAACAGGCCATCTTCCTCGTACAGCAGAGCAAGTTTCTTTTCGTCGAATTCCTGGAAGAAATCATCCCATGAGATCTCCACCAAAGCTTCATGCTCCGATTGAGGGTTATCAGGAAACATGATGCGGACGATCCCGACGTCACCGCGCTTATGCGCGCGGTCGACGGCAGCCGGCTTGCCCCCCTTGCTCTCGGCCCATTCGCGGATCTTCTCATGATCGGTTGTCACATTGGCCATACCAAATCTCCAGCGGGTTTTCGGAATAAGTGGATTGCCGTCCGCCAGAGTCCGCGCTTCTTGTCCCATGCCCTTGCGGCGGGTTTCGCTATGATGCAGCCCGGCCTCTGTTCCCGGCTTCGCGAAACAACGTTGCTGCGAACTCGTTCGTTCCGACCTCTTTGTTCGCAGGCTGGGCAGCAGTTTATTCTTGCTACGGCTCTCTCGGCATAGCCGCACGCGATTTAAACAACTGAGCGGTTGGGGAACTCCATTCCATGCCGCGCGTTCCGGCGGCTCACACGAGTCGCAGCATCATTGTAAACCCGACGAACAGGAGCAAGGTTATGACCCAAGCCAGAGCGAAGTCCATCGCGGTCAGATCAAAGATCCCCGAGCGTGACGGCGCTTGAAGGAGAATCGTGAGGGAAGGACGTACAAAGGGTACTACGCCAGGCAGCGAAGCACGTGCGCGGGAGCACGGGCGAGAAGCTGCTGAAAGCAGCCATTCACGGCAACCCGGCGGAGGCAGGAAACAGGAAACCGGCCGTGAACACCAGGCGAGCAGCGGAAGCGGCCCTCAACGGGAAGGCGGCGAACCCGAGGACTTGAAGTCACGTGAATACCGGGACGAGCAAGGAAATATCCATCATCACACCCGCACATATCAAAAACAGCACGGACAAGAACAGCACGGACAATCAAAGCACAGAAAGTAACAGGTCGAAACTGTCCCGATCTCAGGTTCAGCTGGAAATGAGCGCTCAGGCCTCATAAAATCGGACGACTGGCCGCTGTCGAGGCAACGCCGAGATGCACCGCAAGGTTTGCATTCATCTAGTGGTGAGAATCTAACGGATGGTCTCCGCCGCCTCGCCGGGATCGGGGACCGCAAGGCGGGCGCCGCGCCTACTCCAGATCATCGTGATCTGGTGCGCGGCGTCGCCACGACCCGCACAGGGTCTAACGGAGCCGGCCCGCGGGCAATCCGCCGCCGTCATCGCACGACCGACATTCGCTAGGCCACGCGGCAGGTGGATGAACGAGCCGGCCGTGGCGCTCGCATTACGGCACTGGCTTTCGGAGTCCATGCGATCATCGCAAAGACCTCATGGGGGGCCTTCCGCTCTTCGTCGAACGTGGCGCCCAACGTCTTAACAAGCACTGTCTTCACGTTGTAACCGTCATCGGTGAGCGTGGCAAGTACGTGGGTAACCGTTATCCAGGCTCTTTCCATGCGCAACCGTCTTCGCCAGCTCGGCGCACCAATTCCAGTGTGGCGGGGCTGACATCGATCTTCGCCAGGCCTTTATCGCGCAATTCATGATCGAGAGCGGTATCATCGCGCATTTCGGCTGATGTTTTCGAACTCGCAAAGGTTTTTGAGCTGCCCAACACACATCAAACGAACGAATTCCTTCCGTCGAGGCCTTGAATCAGGGTCAGGACCGGCGCTTCTCGGCGCCCGTCAAGCTTTCTACTGGAAATGCGCCCGTTTGGCATCCGCGGCGGACAGCGCGCAGTCAACTCCAGCCGCGTTCAGATCGATCTCGATACCAAAGCCTTTGATCGCGCTCACCCGCGCCGCCCGCTCGAGAAATTTCTGCGTCGCAAGGTAACGGCCGTGGAAATTCAATAGGCCGATCGCAAGTAAAATCAGGCTGAACGCGATTTGCAAGAGCTGCTTTGATATAATCCAAGACTTTCGACAGTGCATCGTCCCTCATTACCTGGAGTATATTCTTGGCGCCATTCTTCTCCCATCACACGCCAACCGCGAAGGCGTCTCTTCAGAATGAAGCTTTCAAAAGGTTCCGCCGAGCTGCCGCGCGGCTTCTCCCGCTACCATTGCCGCGGCGACGGCGACGTTCAGCGACCGCATCGGCGGCTTCAGGGGGATGACGAGACGCGCATCGGCGGCGGCATGAACTTCGGCCGCCACACCGGCCGAACTCGCGGCCGACTAGCAGAATATCGCCGGGCAAATAGCTGAAAGCCGTGTAGGCCACGCGTGCGCTGGTCGTCAGCAGAACCAGCCGCCCGCCATTGGCGCGGCGCCACTCCTCGAAGGCGGCCCAATGCGGATAGCGGGCGATCTCGACATGGGCAAGGTAATCCATGCCGGCGCGGTGGAAATGCTTGTCGCCCGCCAAGAAACCTGCGGGCTCGATAATCGCGGCGGCGAGCCCAAGACAGGCGCACATTCGCAAAATCGTGCCCGTGTTTTGCGGGATGTCTGGCTGATAGAGCGCCACCGTCAAAGGTGCGGTCTGGTAGGGCTGCATGTTTGCTGTCGGGACTTTCAAAATAACGCGGCACGCCAGTAGACCCATCACAATCTCGTGGCTTGACGCGCAAGCATCGGACCTCGCATGAAACAGCGGGCTAAGGCATTGCGGCATGGCTATTGCGTCCATGACGGCACTCGATTATTCGAAGTCAAGACGATACGCCGGAGTTCGAGGACATCATGGCCGCAAATACAATAACAGACGAACCGAGAACGGACCAACCGAGCCGGAGGGATTTCCTGTTCGTCGCCACCGGCGCGATGGGCGCGGTCGGGGCCGGGTTCGCGGCCTGGCCGCTGATCGACCAAATGAGCCCCGACGCGACGACCCTGGCAGCCGCCTCGGCGGAAATCGATATCGCCAATATCGCGGAAGGGCAGGTCGTGACCGTGAAATGGCGCGGCAAGCCTATTTTCATCGGCCATCGCACCCCAAAAGAGATCGAAGCCGCGCGCGCGGTGCCCTTGAGCGAGCTGCGCGATCCGGCAACCGATGAGTCGCGGGTACAAAAGCCGGAATGGCTCATCGTCATCGGCATTTGCACCCACCTCGGCTGCGTGCCGCTGAAAAACGACGGCCCCTATGAGGGCGGTTATTTTTGCCCTTGTCACGGGTCGGTCTACGATGCGTCCGGCCGCATCCGTTATGGTCCAGCGCCGTACAATCTTGCCTTGCCTCCGTATAAGTTCGCAAGCGACACGAAGGTCACGATAGGATAAGAGCCGCGGCAGATGTCATCGAGAGAAGACCTATCATGAGCGGACAGTTGACCTACGTACCGAAGAGCCGCCTGGCCAAGTGGTTCGAAAGCCGTCTACCGGTCGGCGGTCTTATTCACTCCGCCTTCGTGGTTTCCCCCACCCCGCGCAACCTCAACTATTGGTGGACCACCGGCGGCATCTTGGCATTCATGCTGGTGGCCCAGATCCTCACTGGCGTGGTTCTTGCCATGCATTACACGCCGCAGTCCGGCCTCGCGTTCGCGTCGATCGAGCATATCATGCGCGACGTGAACTACGGCTGGCTTCTCCGCTACGCACATGCGAACGGCGCCTCGATGTTCTTCCTCGCGCTTTACATCCACATGTTCAGGGGCATGTATTACGGCTCCTGCAAGGCGCCGCGGGAACTCTTGTGGCTGCTCGGAGTGCTCATCTTTCTCCTGGCGATCGCCACGGCCTTCACGGGCTATGTCCTGCCTTGGGGGCAGATGAGTTTTTGGGGCGCGACGGTCATCACTAGCCTCTTCTCGGCAATTCCGCTGGTTGGCAATTCGATTACGACTTGGCTCTGGGGCGGATACGCGGTCGACAACGCGACCCTCAATCGTTTCTTTTCCCTGCACTATCTGCTGCCCTTCATGATCGCCGGCGTCGTCGTCTCGCATATTTGGGCGCTGCATGTTCATGGATCGAACAATCCGGCCGGAATCGAAACGAACACCGCCAAGGACACCCTGCCTTTCCATCCCTATTTCACCGTGAAGGACGGTTTCGGACTCGTCTGCTTCCTTGCGTTTTTCGCCTGGTTTGTATTTTACGTGCCGAATTATCTTTCCGATGCCGATAACTACATCGAGGCCAACCCGTTGCAAACTCCGGTTCATATCGTGCCGGAATGGTATTATCTGCCCTTTTACGCGATTTTGCGGTCGATCCCCTCAAAACTCGGCGGAACCGCCGCGATGTTCGCCTCGGTGCTCATTATCGCGTTTCTGCCGTGGCTCGACACCTCCAAGGTCAAATCGGCGGCTTACCGGCCTCTTTTCAGGGTTTTCTTTTGGCTCTTTGTCGCCTGCACGGTGCTCCTCGGCTATATGGGATCGCAGCCGCCCGAAGGAGGCTATGTGATCGCCGCCCGGCTCTTGACTGTTTATTATTTCCTCTACTTCCTGATGATTCTACCGTTGCTTGGACGATTCGAGAAGCCAAGGCCCCTGCCCCCCTCCATTTGCGACGCGGTGTTGGTCAAGGCTGGCCAAGCCGCGGCGGCGGGCGTCAATCCAAAGTGAGCGCGCACCGGAGCAATGGCCGCCTGGTCACAAGGAAAAAAGCGATGTGGCGCGGCATCGCCTGCGGTATCGGATTGGCGGGCGCGGTTCTGGCGGCGGCTGTAGCCCCGAGCGCCACCAAGGTGCTCGCGCAGGCTGGGCCGGGGCCTGTCGAAAAGCAGGCGCAGCCCAATCCGCCGCGTCAGGAATGGAGCTTCTACGGTCCCTTCGGCCGCTACGATCAGGCGCAGCTTCAGCGGGGGTTTCAGGTCTATCGCGAGGTTTGTTCCAATTGTCATTCCCTCGAATTGGTCGCTTTCCGCAATTTGGCGGATCCCGGCGGCCCCGGCTTTTCGGAAGCGCAAGTCACGGCGCTTGCCGCCACATACAAGATCAAGGACGGGCCCAACGATGCCGGCGAAATGTTCGAACGGCCCGGCCGGCCGTCGGATTACTTCCCATGGAATTTTGCCAATGAACAAGCCGCGCGGACGGCGCTCGGCGCGGCGCCCCCCGATATGTCGTTGCTCGCCAAGGCGCGCACCTACGAGCGCGGTTTGCCGCTCTTTCTGATTGATCCCATCATCCAATACCAAGAGCAAGGCGCCGATTACATCGATGCGCTATTAAACGGCTACACGAACGACAATGACCTGAACTGGAACGAATATTTTCCGGGCCATAAGATCGCCATGCCCAAGCCTCTGAGCGACGGCATTGTCGCTTACGCGGACGGCTCGCCCAAGACGGTGCAGCAATACGCCAAGGATGTTTCTGCCTTCCTGGTGTGGGCCGCCGAACCGAAACTCGAGGAACGCAAGCGCCTCGGCTTTCGCGTGCTGATCTTCCTCATCATCTACGCCGGACTCCTCCTTCTCGTGAAAAATAAGATCTGGTCCCGCGCGGAGGCGAAGGCCGGGCACGATATGGCGTAGAGTTCGCCGCGCACCGCGCCGGATTACAGCCGGCCGCCCACATTTTGCCCCGCCCGGAGCGTTCGTCGCCTGAATGACGAGAACCTTCAGGAATAGAAAAACGCCGCGTTCAGCTGCGGGCAACGTCTCGAAACAAACCGCCGAAAGGCAGCGAGTTGGGGAGGCTTTCTATTCCGGCGGCGTGCCGTTGAGCGCCAGAATTTCCCCAGCGAGATAAAGACTGCCCACGATCAGAATGCGGGGCGGAGTGTGCCAATGCCGTGCAGCTAGAAATAAAAGCGCCGACTTGACGCTTTCGCAAGCGACCGCGCGGAGTCCATTGGCATTGGCGGCCGCGGCGACGTCGGCGGCGGGCTTGCCATATTGGTTCGCGTCCACGGGAACGGCGAGAACTTCCTGGGCGAGGCCCTTGAAAGGTCGGAGAAACCCGCCCGTGTCCTTGGATGCGAGCGAGCCGCAAATAATGATGAGCGGCCTTTGCGTCATATCCTCGAACTCCGCCATTGCTTGCGCCAGCGCGCGCCCGGCACCCACGTTATGGCCGCCATCGAGCCAGATCTCCGCGCCTGCCGGAGCGAGCGCGGCCACCCGGCCCTTGGCGAGGTTTTGCAAGCGGGCCGGCCATTCGGCCCGCGCTACGCCGTTTTCGAAAGCACCGGTCGTGAGGCCGGGCTCGATCGCGCGCAGCGTGGCGATCGCGGTCGCGGCATTTTGATGCTGATGGCGGCCAATCAGACGCGGCAATGGCAGGTCGAGAAGGCCGCGTTCGTCCTCGAAGACAAGGCGGCCATGTTCTTCCCGTGCTTCGTAATTCCGCGCCGCCGTAATCAGCGGCGCGCCTACGCGGCTGGCTTCCCGCTCAAGCACCGCCAGAGCGGCGTCCTGCTGGATACTCACAATCGCGGGGGCGCCCGATTTGAAGATTCCGGCCTTCTCATAAGCGATTTTATCGACCGTCGCGCCTAGGAACTCAGGATGATCGATCGACACCGGTGCGATGACCGTGGCCCGCGGACTCGCGATGACGTTCGTCGCATCGAATCTTCCGCCGAGACCAACCTCCAGCAGCAGATAATCGGCTGGATGCTCGCTGAAAAGCTTGAAGGCCGCCGCGGTGGTGACTTCAAAGAAGGTGACCGGTTGGCTGTTGTTGGCCTTTTCGCACGCGGTCAAGACGGCAAATAGCGCGCCGTCGCCGACGAGGCTTCCGCCGCCATCGGCGCCAAGCCTGATGCGCTCGTGGAAACGCACCAGATGCGGGGAGGTATAGACGTGGACACGCTTTCCGGCCGCTTCGAGAATGGCGCGCAGGAAAGCGATAGTCGAACCTTTGCCATTGGTTCCGGCAACATGAATTATCGGCGGCAGACGCTTCTCCGGCGACCCGAGCGCCGCAAGCAGCCGTTCGATCCGGCCAAGCGACAATTCAATCGTCTTGCGATGCAGAGTGAAAAGGCGGGAGAGGAGCGCGTCCAGCGAGTGCATGGTGGCCCTTGCTTCACGGTCCTCACGCGGCGGCGGCGTGCTCGGTGGGCTGGGTCCGCGTCAACAGCGCGCAAAAGCGGGCGAGCGTCGCGCGCATGTCCTGCCTTTTAACCACCATGTCGATCATGCCATGCGCCTGGAGATATTCGGCGCGCTGAAAGCCTTCCGGGAGGCGTTCGCGAATTGTTTGTTCGATCACCCGGGCGCCGGCAAAACCGATGACCGCGCCGGGTTCGGCGATGTGGATATCGCCGAGCATGGCATAGGAGGCCGTGACGCCGCCCGTCGTGGGATTGGTCAAGACGACAATGTAGGGAAGCCTGGCGTCGCGCAGACGCTGCACGGCGATCGTCGTGCGCGGCATCTGCATCAGCGAGAAGATGCCTTCCTGCATCCGCGCGCCGCCCGAGGCCGTGAAGATGATGAATGGCGTTCGGCGCTCGACCGCCGCCGTCATGCCCGTCACGATGGCCTCGCCCGCCGCCATGCCGAGCGAGCCGCCGAGAAAATTGAAATCCTGCACCGCGGCAATAATGTCGATGCCCTGCAATTTGCCAAAGGCGAGCTTCACCGCGTCGGACGCACCAGTTTTCATGCGATATTCCTTGAGCCGGTCCGTGTAGCGCTTGACATCGCGGAATTTCAGCGGGTCTAAAGGCACTTCCGGGGTCGCGAGCTCTTCATACGCCCCGCCGTCGAAAAGATTGTCCAATCGTGCCTTGGGGGCGAGGCGCATGTGATAGCCGGAGCCTGGCACGACGAAGAAATTCGCTTCGAGATCCTTGTGAAAAACGAGTTCGCCGGACTCAGGGCATTTGACCCAAAGCTTTTCGGGGGTCTCGCGGCGCAGCAGAGACCTGACCCTGGGCGGAACGACATTGGAGATCCAGTTCATAGGCGTCCCAATTCTCGGCGATCCAGTTTAATGGCGGCGTGCGTTCTTGCGGGAGTTATCGCGGCTGCTTCAAACCGCGGCGGGCGTCGCCGTCCGCACGCCCTTGGCGATACCGGCGACCAAACCAACGGCCGCTTCTACGCTTTTCCCGGTCGCCTTGCCATGCTTATCGAGCGAGGCCACCAAGGCTTCGACGATCGCCGAGCCGACCACCACCCCATCGGCGTGCGCGGCGATCGCGGCGGCGCTTGCGGCACTTTTCACCCCAAAGCCGACCGCGACCGGCAACTTCGTATGCGCCTTGATGCGGGTTACCGCCGAGGCGACCTTAGCGAGTTCGGGAGCGGCCGCCCCGGTAATGCCGGTGATCGAAACATAATAGACAAAGCCAGAAGTATGGGCGAGGACGGCCGGCAGCCGCGCATCGTCCGTCGTCGGGGTCGCGAGGCGGATGAAATTCAGCCCGGCCGCAAGCGCGGGCAGGCAGAGCTCCGTATCCTCTTCCGGCGGCAGGTCGACGACGACCAAACCATCCACGCCCGTGCCCTTCGCGTCGCGCAGGAAGGCTTCGACGCCATACACATAGACTGGGTTGAAATAACCCATGAGCACGAGAGGCGTCGTGGAATCGCTCTCGCGGAAGCTGGCGGCGAGCGCCAGCGTTTTGGCGAGAGTCGTTCCGGCGCCAAGCGCACGCAGCCCCGCCGCCTGGATTGCCGGGCCATCCGCCATCGGGTCGGTGAAGGGCATGCCAAGCTCGATCACATCGGCGCCCGCCTTGGGGAGAGCTTTCAGAATAGCAAGGCATGTCGCAAGATCGGGGTCGCCCGCCATCACGAACGTCACGAGCGCGGCGCGGTGTTGCCGCGCAAGCTCTTCGAAGCGGCGGTCGATGCGTGTTTGCATGAGAGTTTCTGGCGGAGAGGCCGGGCCGGGGCCACGCGCAAAACGCTCTAACACGGCGGCCGCGCCTGCGGAAGGATTATCCGCGATGTTCCGGAGGCAAGCCAATAATATGGACAAAGGACAAAGGTTTGGCCTTTCCGGCTTCGATGGAGGGGCTGACGGGACCCGCGAGGAGATCATCGCAAACCGGGTCACAGAGGCGATGAAGGCGACGGCGCCACCAAATGGCGATGGCGGCGCGCCCGTGCATGGACTGGTTCAGAGCGAAGCTGGCAGCTCGGAGAACGAAAGCCGGCAGGTGAATCGGCCTGCTCGTGTTTCAACGCCCGGATTCAGGCAGATTAAGCCGGATGTGTAACTCACGCAATTGCTTCGGAGTCACCGTGGACGGCGCGCCCATGAGCAGATCCTCGGCGCGCTGGTTCATCGGGAAAAGCACGACCTCGCGCAAATTTTCCTCGCCCGCGAGCAGCATGACAATGCGGTCGAGGCCCGGTGCGATCCCGCCGTGCGGCGGCGCGCCATATTGGAAAGCGCGGTACATGCCGCCGAATTTTTCGAGTAGCGTATCCTCGCCATAGCCGGCGAGCGCGAAGGCCATCTTCATAATGTCCGGCCGATGGTTTCTTATCGCGCCGGAGGAAAGCTCGACGCCGTTGCAGACGATGTCATATTGAAAAGCCTTGATGCCGAGAATTGTCTTTTCATCGGCCGGATCGAGCGCGAGAAAAGCCTCGGGATCGAAATTCGGCATCGAAAAAGGATTATGCGAAAAGTCGATTTTCTTCTCGTCCTCGTTCCATTCGTACATCGGGAAATCGACGATCCAGCAGAATTCGAAAACATCCTTTTTCGATAGACCGAGCTCGTGGCCGATACGAAGCCGGGCTGCACCGGCAAGTTTCGCCGCTTTTTCCTCCTGGTCGCAGGCGAAAAATACGGCGTCGCCGGCCTTTAGCCCGGCCTTCCTAGCGATCTCCATGACCACATCACGCGGCATGAACTTAGCGATTGGCCCCCTGCCAATAACGTCCTTGCCAATGACGTGTCGAAGCCGCTGGTGAGCTTCGCTGAGCTCCCCTGTCTGGTCTGCTACAGAGATCTCGATAGTCTCTTTCAGTGTTGGGTCAGGGACGTCTGAGCGTTCCTCTAAAATTATATAGCCAAGGCCGGCCGCGCCTTCGCCCTTCGCCCAATCATTGAGCTTGTCGAAAAAGGAACGCGGCTGGCTGGCCGCGCCCGGCGCCGGAATGGCCCGCACGACGCCGCCCGACTTGATGACATTCTTGAAGGCGTTAAACGTGACATCAGCGCGGGCAAACTCCGCGGTGACATCGGCGATGATTATCGGATTGCGAAGGTCCGGCTTGTCGGAGCCATATTTCAGCATCGCCTCCGCATAGGGAAACAGCGGGAATTTTTGCGCCACCGGACGGCCGCCGCCGAATTCCTCAAAGACGCCGCGCAGCACCGGCTCGACGGCGGCAAACACATCCTCTTGCGTGACAAAGCTCATCTCGATATCGAGTTGGTAGAATTCGCCGGGGCTGCGGTCGGCGCGCGCATCCTCGTCGCGAAAACACGGCGCGATCTGAAAATAGCGGTCGAAACCCGCCACCATAATGAGCTGCTTGAACTGCTGCGGCGCCTGCGGCAGGGCGTAGAACTTTCCCGGATGCAGGCGAGACGGCACCAGAAAATCGCGCGCGCCTTCTGGAACTCGAGGCGGTGAGAATCGGGGTCTGGAACTCGAAAAAACCTTGTGCCTTCATCCGCGCGCGCAGCGAGTTCGATGATTTGGCCGCGCAGCATGATATTTTGATGCAGCTTCTCGCGGCGCAGATCGAGGAAGCGGTACCGTAGCCGTATGTCTTCCGGATAGTTTTGCTCGCCGAACACGGGCATGGGCAGTTCGGCGGCGGCTCCCAAAACCTCGATTCCGCAGACATAGACTTCGACGAGGCCGGTCGGCATCTCGGGATTTTCGGTGCCCGCCGGGCGTCTCCGGACCGCGCCGTCAATCCGGACGACCCATTCCGAACGAAGCTTTTCGGCTTGATCGAAAGACTTCGAATCCGGGTCGACCACGCATTGGGTAACGCCGTAATGATCGCGGAGATCGATAAACATCACGCCGCCATGATCGCGAATGCGATGGCACCAGCCGGAAAGACGAATCGTTCTGCCGGCCATCGTTTCGCGCGGGTCGCCGCAGCTATGGGAGCGGTAGCGGTGCATTATAGGGGTCACGAGCACGAGGAAGGTGGCTGGGCGCGGCTTTGTGGTTTGCCCCAAGCGCGCGGAGAACCGCATGGGAAGGCGGCATCTGTCAAGGCGGGGTTGCAATGGCGCGCCGGGTCATGAAACGCGCGGAGCCTATAGCAGACGGTCCGCCTTTGCATTATTGAGCCATTATGACCCTGATTTCCACGCCCGCGGACCTGAGCGCCGTCTGCCATCGGCTTGCAACCCACCCCTTCATCACTGTCGACACCGAATTTTTGCGAGAAACGACCTTCTGGCCGCGTCTCTGCGTCGTGCAACTCGCGTCGGAAGACGAAGCCGTGGCCGTTGATGCGATGGCCGAAGGGCTCGATCTTTCGCCGTTTTTCGAGCTGATGGTCGACCCGGTGCCGATCAAGGTTTTTCATGCGGCTCGTCAAGATCTTGAAATTATTTGGAAGCTTGCAAAGTTGATCCCCGCGCCGCTGTTCGATACCCAAGTCGCCGCGACGGTCTGCGGCTTCGGCGACCAGGTCTCCTATGGCGATCTCGTTCAGACGATCACGAAAGTCCGGCTCGATAAGTCCTCGCGCTTCACGGATTGGGCGCGCCGTCCGCTTTTGCCGGCCCAGGCTGAATATGCGATCGCCGATGTCACCTATCTACGTGACATCTACAGGTTCCTGCGCGCCAAACTGGAGGAAACCGGCAGGACTGGCTGGCTGGACGATGAAATGGCGCTCTTAACGGCGCCCTCGACTTATGAACAGCACCCCGAAAACGCCTGGGAGCGGTTCCGCAACCGGGTCCGCAAACCGCGCGATTTGGCGGTGCTCATGGAGGTCGCCGCCTGGCGGGAAGCCGAGGCGCAGTCGCGCGACGTGCCTCGCGCGCGGGTTTTGAAGGACGATGTCTTGATCGAGCTCGTGCTCGCCGCGCCGAAAACGGTCGAGGCCTTGGGCAATCTGCGTGCCTTTCCGCGCGGAATGGAGCGTTCGCGCGCCGGCAGCGAGATCGTGGCGGCGATCGAACGCGGCCTCGCGCGGGACCCCAAGACCCTGCCGAAGATAGAGCGCGAGCGCCGAAATGGCGGCAATGGCGCGACGGTCGAGCTTTTGCGCGTGCTCCTGCGCCATGTCAGCGAGAGCCACGGGGTCGCGGCGAAAATGATCGCAACGGTCGATGATCTCGAAGCGATCGCCGCCGACGATCATGCCATGGTCGCGGCACTGACCGGCTGGCGGCGCGAGCTTTTTGGCGCCAAGGCGCTCGAACTGAAGCATGGGCGCCTCGCGCTGACCGTCGAGCAGGGCAAAGTCGTCCCGCTCGCATGGCGGGATGAGGCGCCGAATGAGGCGGGATGATGCGGCGGTAATGCCCGCGCGCCAAACGGTTTTATTTTAGCCCGCGATGTTGATTGCGGGCTCGCGTCCGATCAGACGCCCAAGCTGTTTTAGGCGGTTCTGTAGCCGTTCGCTCGCCAGATCGGCAAGCCCTCGCGGCAAGGTCAAGGTCAATGTGGTCTTAGCGCAAGTCAGGGGCGTTAAGGGCAAGACTCCGGGCATGGCGCCTGAAATAACGTAGGCGGCGCGCGTCGCCGCGGCGAGAATACGCGCCCTGTCGAGCATCCGCGCGGAAACCAGCGCGCGGATCGGCGGGCTGACGTCCGCGTCGAGTCCCAGATAGCGATAGGACGCCGCGAGCGCGAGGAAAGAGCGGCCGGGATGATCGACACCGAGGAAAGCGGCGTTCTCGACAATATTGATGCTTTCCTCGTTGCGGTGGTCTGGATGGGCGCGCCAGTTGACATCAGCCAAAAGGCAAGCGGCATGGCGAAGCCGGCGTTCTTCCGGGGTTTCCTCGATGTGCATGGACTTCATGAACTTGCCGGTCCAATCGCAGAGCTCCCCGGCATGGCCGGGCGCTCGCGAGAAGAGCCGGTTGAGTTGAGCCGCCGCGATGAGCAACGGATCTTGCCGGCGCTGCTCGACATCGAGCATTTCATAAAGAAGACCTTCCCGCACCCCGGTCGTCGAAATCATGACTTCGCGCGGCCGCGCCCGATGAATGATCTCATCGAGTACGACGGCGCCATAGGCGAGAAGCGGGCGCCGCGCCGCGCTGACCGCATTGATCGAAATTAACGTTTCGGTATTCGCCCGCTCGACGAGGCCCGCGAAATCGGCGGCGTCGCGAGAAGGGATGACATAGCCGTGGGTCACCGCGAGCGGATAATTGCGTTGGCTCATGTGCAGCTTGGCGAGCGCCCGCCAGGTACCGCCGACCGCGTAGAAAGTGCGTCCGGCGAGCCGTTCGGCGATGCGCGACCCCGCCAATGCGGCCCGGACAATCTTGACCGCCGCGCGCGGCGATCGTCCCGAGGCGTCCATCAGACTAAGACCGCCAAGGGGCAGGCTCGTGCCCTCGCCCGCGTGCGCGCCCATTACGTCGATTAGTTCGAGCGAGCCGCCGCCGAGATCGCCAACGACGCCATCCGGGCGGTTGATCCCAGTGACGACCCCAAGGCCCGAAAGCTGCGCCTCCCGGTCTCCCGATAGAAGCGTCACCGGGGCGCCAATCGCTTCCGCCGCGGCGGCAAGAAATTCGGCTCCGTTCAAGGCATCGCGGGCGGCGGCGGTTGCAAGCACATGCATGACCGGCACGCCCATGATATCGCTCAAGACCCGGAAACGGCGCAGCGCCGCGAGCGCCTTTTCGACGCCGGCTTTGGGGAGACGGCCGGTGCTTGCCACGCCCTTGCCGAGCGCGCAAAGCGATTTCTCGTTGAAAATCGGGCGGGGCGAGCGGCTCAAACATTCGTAGACGACCAGACGAACCGAGTTCGAGCCGACATCGACGATCGCGATTGGCGGCTCGGCATGAGTTGGCGGAGCGGCCTCTTGGCGATTTTCGGACATCGAGCCCTTAGCGCCCATTAAGCCGTTTAAGAAGGGTTTTCGGACTCGAATGCTTGAGGGATTTTCCACGGCCGGACAGACTGGGGTTGGTCATGAAGTAGGAATGCGCATTAAACGGCTCTTCGTTTTCAGGCGTTTTTATGCGCGCGCTCGAACCGTCCGGCAACACCCGGTAGCTCTGCTGATTGTCGATTAGATTGGCGACCATGATCTGACCAAGGATCTGCTCATGCACGGTCGGGTTGAGGATCGGCAGCAGCGCCTCCACTCTCCGGTCGAGATTGCGCTGCATCAGATCGGCCGAGGAAATATAGACATGTGCCTTGGGATGCGGCAGAGCATGGCCGCCGCCGAAGCAATAGACCCGGGCATGCTCGAGAAACCGGCCAATGATCGACTTAACCGTTATGTTTTCGGACAGCCCTTCGACCCCCGGCCGAAGGCAGCAGATCCCGCGCACGACGAGGTCGATGTTTACCCCCGCGTTGCTCGCCGCATAGAGGGCGTCAATGATCTCGGGGTCGACGAGGGCATTGCACTTTGCCCAGATCGCACCGGGCTTGCCGGCTTTGACGTAAGCGATCTCCTGCGCGATATGTTCAAGCAGTCGCTGCTTGAGCGAAATCGGCGAAACCGCCATCCGTTCGAGCCCGGCCGGCTCGGCATAGCCGGTAATATAATTAAAGATGCGCGAAACATCGCGTCCGATTACCGGATCGGCGGTAAAGAATGAGATATCGGTATAGATCTTCGCCGTCACCGAATGGTAATTGCCGGTCCCGACATGGCAATAGGTGATGAGAGAGCCTGCTTCACGGCGCACGACCATCGAGAGTTTAGCATGCGTCTTTAGTTCGATGAATCCGAATACCACTTGCGCGCCGGCGCGTTCGAGATCGCGCGCCCAGCGGATGTTGGCAGCCTCGTCGAAGCGCGCCTTGAGCTCGACGAGAGCGGTCACCGACTTGCCGGCTTCCGCCGCCTCGATCAGGGCGCGCACGATCGGACTGTCGGAGGAAGTGCGATAGAGCGTCTGCTTGATCGCGACGACGTTGGGATCGGCGGCCGCCTGATTGAGGAACTGGACCACCACGTCGAAAGATTCGTAAGGGTGGTGGACGACGAGATCCTTTTGTTTGATCGCGAGGAAACAATCGCCGCCATTGTCGCGGACACGCTCCGGAAAGCGCGGATTATAAGGCTTGAACTTGAGGTCCGGCCGGTCGAGACCGACAAGTTCTGACAGCTCGTTCAAAGCCAGCATCCCGTCCAGGACAAAAATTTCATCTCCCACGACATCGAGTTCATCGGCGACAAATCCGCGCAGCTCCTCGGGCATGCTACTGTCGAATTCGAGCCGGATGACCGAACCCCGGCGGCGGCGCTTCAGCGCGCTCTCGAACAACAACACCAGATCCTCGGCCTCCTCCTCGACTTCGAGATCGCTGTCGCGAATGATCCTGAAGAGCCCGTGACCACGCACGTGATAGCCGGGAAACAGGCTTTGCGTGAACATGCCGATCGCAGTTTCGAGCGTGACGAAGCGCTGACCCTTGCCGCCCGGCACCTCGGGGAGGCGGATGAATCGTTCGATCTTGGCGGGAAGACGGATCAAGGCCGTGCGGTTCTTGTGGTCGCTGGGCCCGAGCAATTCGAGGGCGATCGTAAAGCCGAAATTCGGGATGAACGGAAACGGATGCGCCGGATCGACGGCAAGCGGTGTCAGAACCGGAAAAACATGGGTCAGGAAATGCTGGCGCAGCCATTCCGTTTCATCCTTGTTGAGATCGGGCGGATCGAGGATCGTTATTCCCGCGCTTTGTAGCTCCTTGCGTAACTCGCGCCAGCGGCGTTGCTGTTCCGCCGCCAAAAGGCTTACGCGCTCGCGGATCTTGCCAAGCTGTTCGGGCGGCGAAAGCCCGTCCTCGGATGGCGTCGCGATTCCGGCGCGCATCTGGCCGCGAAGACCGGCGACCCGTACCATGAAGAATTCATCCAGATTGGCGGCTGAAATCGACAGGAAGCGCAATTGTTCGAGCAATGGATGATTGCCGTTCGAGGCCTCTTGCAAGACCCGTCGGTTGAATTCGAGCCAGGACAGTTCGCGGTTGATGAAGCGGTGCGGCGAGTGCGCGACCTCACTTGGCGGCACGGCCGTCTCGTCGCGGTCATCCATCATGGAAATCGAATCGACCGGCGCGACGTCCGCTTGGGGCATGCCAAGGCGCGGGGTAAATTCAATCGAAACCGCGGCTCGGTCACCCACGTCGAGCGTCGCGACTAGCGGCGTTGCAACTTTGCCCGCCGCAGACGGATCGCTTTTCATGCCGCGGTTGGGCTCCGCTCCGCGTCTGGCAACGGCCAGCTTTCGTCCTTCCGCTTGCGAACTCAACATCCCCTCCTTGACCTAATGGACGCTGGAATTTCGTTGACCATTGATGACGGGAGCGTGACTAAGCCCCTTTTTCCCACCGGCTTGCGCCCGCCACCCGGATGCCGGACCGCACCGATCAGCCGAATTGTCAGACGGGCAGCCGCCTGCCATGGCCCGGCCGCTTCGAGGTGCCGGCTGGATTGTTTTCCAAGACGAACCGTACCACATCCAACGCGATTGGGCATATGCGGCGTTTTGATGGAGCCTGGCGAATGCGGATCGGCGTGCCGAAGGAAATCAAGGAATATGAATATCGCGTTGGGTTGACGCCGGAGTCTGCCCGCGAATTCGCCGCCGCTGGACACGAGCTGAGCATCGAAACCGGCGCCGGCGCCGGAATCAATGCCACGGATCAGGCCTATCGGGCGGCCGGCGCCGCAATAGTGGACACGGCCGCCGAAATTTTCGCCAAATCCGAAATGATCGTAAAGGTGAAGGAGCCGCAGGAGAGCGAATGGACGAAGCTGCGCGAAAACCAAATCGTTTTTGCTTTTTTGCATCTCGCGGCCGATCCCGCGCAGGCAAAAGGGTTATTGGCTTCCGGCTGCACCGCCGTCGCCTATGAAACCGTAACCGGGCCGGACGGCCAAGGCCTTCCGCTTCTCGCGCCGATGAGCCAAGTCGCCGGCCGGCTCGCGATCGAGGCGGCGGGCGTGGCTCTGCGGCGCCAGAACGGCGGCCGCGGCATCTTGCTCGGAGGCGTTCCGGGGGTTCTGCCGGCGAGAGTCGCTGTGCTGGGCGGCGGCGTTGCCGGAAGCCAAGCAGCACGGATGGCGGCCGGTCTCGGCGCCGATGTGACGATCCTTGATCGCGCGCTCCCCCGCCTGCGCCAGCTCGACGAACTGCTTCAAGGGCGGGCCAAGACAAGATTTGCCTCGGCGGCGGCGATCGAGGATGCGGTTTTATTCGCCGATGTGGTGATTGGCGCGGTGCTAATCCCCGGCGCCGCCGCGCCGAAGCTCATTACGGAGCAAATGCTGAGCCGCATGAAGCAAGGCGCCGTTCTCGTCGATATCGCGATTGATCAGGGCGGCTGTTTCGAAAGCTCGCATCCGACGACGCACGCCGCCCCGACTTTCATCAAAGGCGGGGTGGTCCATTATTGCGTCGCGAATATGCCCGGCGCGGTTCCGTTCACATCGAGTTCATGCGCTGAACAACGCGGCGCTTCCGTATGGCCTTGCCCTTGCCGCCGGCGGGCTCGGCGCGATTGCCAATAACCCGGGCCTGCGCGGTGGCCTAAATGTGCATCGCGGCCACGTGACACATCCGGCAATTGCCGCGAGCCTCGGTTTTGCGCTCAAGCCGCCCGCGGCGGCCCTCGCGGCCGGACGCACGCGCCAAGCCCGTCATCGTCCCGAAGCCCGGGCTATTAAATCAGGGGCACGGTTTTAGCGTAATTCAGGTCGTAAGTCTTATTCCTGAGAGGGTCGAGGGGGGTTCCTTCGGATGCATCGAATGCCCGCGCATGCACGGGGCTTCCATCGGTTTGCGGCCGCGGTGCGGGGGACGCTGCTGCCCGTTCGGACTTATCCGGCAAACCATCGCCGCCCGGGCCAAGGCCCGGGGGCTCCTGGCGCGCCTTCCGCGCCCCGCCTACGGACCCGGAGGAGGTGACATAGCCTGGCGCATCCGCCGAATCCTCTTGACCGATCGGACCATCAAGCCTCGCGGCGGCGGGAGAGCGAACGCCGCCCATCGAAATGCCGAGTTCGTCGAGCCCAGGCCCCAAGGTGAAAGCACTTATATTTGCTGGGGTTTTCAGCGCGATGGTCTTGGAAGGGATCCTCATCGCGGCGGCAATCGCCGACGCCGCGTGCGCATAGGAAAGGGATGGCGGCCGGGGCGTCGCGTTTCGCGGGGCGTCGAGCGACGCTGGCAGCGATCCGTAGACGGACGACGGCATTCCGCTCTCACTTTTCTTGCCGGTGCTTGGCTGAGTTGCCGCTGGGACCTTTTCCGGCGCGGCCTTGTCCATGTCAGGAGCTGACTGCTCCTGCTTGTCTTTTGCGTCCATTTCGATCTGGCGCCAACGCTGCACGTCGCGGCTATGCTGGTCGAGCGTTTCTGAAAAAACATGGCCACCGGTCCCATCGGCGACGAAATAAAGATCCTGGGTGCGGGAGGGGTTTGCAACCGCTTCGAGTGCCGCGCGGCCGGGATTGGTGATCGGCCCCGGCGGCAAGCCATCGATCAAATAGGTATTGTAGGGGGTAGGCTTTTCAAGCTCGGCGCGTGTGATCCCCCGCCCCAGCGAGCCTTTTCCCCCGGCTAAGCCATAAACGATTGTCGGGTCCGATTGCAGCCGCATCCTGTTTCTCAGGCGGTTCACGAAAACGCTTGCGACCCGCGGCCTCTCGTCCGCCTTGCCGGTTTCCTTTTCGACGATCGAGGCCAAGGTGACGAGCTCGTAGGGCGAGCGCAAGGGAAGGCCGCTCGCCCGGCGGGACCAAATCTGATCGACGGCGCGCTTTTGAGCGTCCTGCATTTTCTTAACGATGCCGGCCCTGATGTCGCCGCGGGCGACCTTATAGGTCTCGGGCAGCAGGCTTCCTTCCTTCGGCACCTCCGTGATGTCGCCAAGCAGAACGTCGCTGTTCCGGAGCCGTTCTATGACCTGCTCGCTTGTCAGCCCTTCGGGTATTGTAATGGCGTGCAGCACCTGCTTGCCGCTGATCAGCGTGTCTATCACGTCGGTCAGGCTGGCCTTCTGTTTGAAGAGGTATTCACCTGCCTTGACCTTCGAACGGTTGCCTTCGAGCAAGAGGGTGACGTTGAGCATGAACGGGCTATCAATGACGCCCTCGCGGTCGAGTTGGGCGATTATGTCGGGAACCTCGGTGCCGGGAGCGATGTAGAGGATCTTGCTGGTGGCGAGCGGGCCAGGTTCATTTATCCGGTGGCGGCTCCAGACGAGCCCGGACATGGAGGCGATCGCCGCGATTAATAGAAACGACAGGAATCCGCTGAACGCCGAAAGCATGGGCCGCCTGCGGCTCGGCGCGATTGGCGGCGGCGGCGCGGCGGCGGGCTGCAATGCCTCGCGGGGGCTTTGCGGCGTTACTCTTTGGCCCGCGAACAGGCTGCCAGGATGGGACTCGTCGGGAAAGGTCTGGTCCGGCCGGTCTGGCGCATCGTTTCCGTTCGGTTTTAAAGGCGTGTCGTCCATCATCTCAGCCCACGAATTTGGCGCGCGAGCCTTTTGGAAAAACGCGCGAATGCCATGGGGTGATTTCCCTTGGCTGTTGCAAAAAGGGTTTGCCGGTGCGGGCCGGGGCTCCGCTTCGGTCCAAAATGCTCCGGCCGCGAACTGACGGTTGCGACCTTATCCCGCCCGGAAAATATGGCGAAATCGGGTTCAGAGCCGGATTTTCCAATATCGCCGCCTGCCGCGGCCGTCGCCCGCCGGTCATTGCGGACGCTTGAAGACCAAGCAAGCGTTGGTGCCGCCAAATCCGAACGAATTTGTCAGAACGAATTCGACCTCGCGCTTGCGCGCCTTGTGCGGCACGAGATCGATTTCGGTTGCAACCGATGGATGATCGAGGTTCAGCGTCGGCGGAACGATTTGGTCCCTGATCGCCAAAATCGAGAAAATCGCCTCGACGGCACCCGCCGCGCCGAGGAGATGCCCGATAGCCGATTTCGTCGAGGACATGGAAAGCGACCGGCCGCTGTTGCCCGCTATCCTCTCGACTGCCCGAATCTCGATTTCGTCGCCGAGCGGCGTCGAGGTTCCATGTGCGTTGACATAATCGATATCGCCCGGTGAAATTCCGGCCCGCTTGATCGCCGCCGCCATGGCCCGGCAGGCGCCGTCTCCACTCTCCTGAGGCGCGGTGATGTGATAGGCGTCCCCGGACATGCCGTAACCAACAAGTTCGGCGTGAATTTTGGCGCCGCGCGCCTTGGCGTGTCCGTAGGCTTCGAGGACCACACAGCCGGCGCCCTCGCCCATGACGAAACCGTCGCGATCCTTATCGTAGGGCCGCGAGGCTTGCTTTGGCCGGTCGTTGAAATTCGTGGATAGGGCCCGGCAGGCAGTGAATCCGGCGATGCCGATGCGATTGATCGCCGATTCAGCGCCCCCCGCAACCATGACTTCGGCATCTTCCATAGCGATCAGCCGCGCCGCGTCGCCGATCGCATGGGTTCCGGTCGAGCACGCGGTTACCACCGAATGGTTTGGCCCCCTGAGGCCATGCTGAATTGAGATATAGCCTCCAGAGAGATTGATCAGCCGGCCGGGGATGAAGAAAGGCGAAACGCGGCGCGGGCCCTTTTCCTTCAAGACGATCGCGGTCTCGGCGATGCCGCCGAGACCGCCGATCCCCGAGCCGATCAGAACGCCGGTCTTGATCTGCTCGTCATAGGTGGATGGTTTCCAGCCCGCATCGGCAAGCGCCTGCGCCGCCGCCGCGACAGCGTAAAGTATGAAATCGTCGACCTTGCGCTGCTCTTTCGGCTCCATCCATCGATCTGGGTTGAAGCTCCCGTTATCACCGCCGCCACGCGGCACCGGCATTGCGATCTTGCAGGCCAGATCGGAGACGTCGAACCCTTCGATGCGTCTGGCGCCGCTTTGACCTGCCAACAAACGGCTCCAGCTCGGCTCGACTCCACAGGCGAGCGGCGAGACCATGCCGAGACCCGTGACGACTACCCTGCGCATCTTAACGCCCTGCAACTATCCCTGCCGGCATCGGCGCCCCCATTGCACCGGCGTTCATTTGAGAGCGGCCCATCGCGCCGGCGCCCGCGCAGAGGCGTTGAAGGCTCTACGCCGCTCCGCCGCGCGTGCATCCCTTCCCGCTAAGCCACTTTTATGCTTGGCGGTGCGCACCTGAAAGGAATCAAGCAGCGGATGCTTTCTCAAGAAACTTGATGGCATCGCCGACCGTCACGATGGTTTCGGCGGCATCGTCCGGAATCTCGACACCGAACTCCTCTTCGAACGCCATGACGAGCTCGACCGTGTCGAGAGAATCGGCGCCAAGGTCCTCCATGAAGTTGGCGCTATCGGTGACTTTGTCAGCATCGACACCGAGATGCTCCACTACAATCTTTTTCACGCGCTCGGTGACATCGCTCATGGTTGTTTGTTCCTCGTCCTCAGGATTTGTTTACAATTCGCCGCCCACAGCAGGCGTCGACGCGATGCGGGCGCCCGCGGACTGCCGCCCTGATCGCTTGCGTGTTGGTAACATACTTCAGCGCGGTTGGCGAGGGCCCGCGCGGCACCCGCCGCCAGCCTCGAATTCTATTTAAATCATTGCCAATCCACCGTTTACATGGAGGGTTTGGCCGGTGACATAGGAGGCTTGCGAACTTGCCAGGTAAACGACCGCAGCGGCGACTTCGGCGCCGGTTCCGAGGCGTCCCATCGGTACCATTGCGAGGATCGCCGCTTTCTGTTTCTCGTTCAAGGCACGGGTCATCGGAGTTCTCGATAAACCCTGGCGCGATGCAATTTACGGTCACGTTGCGGCTCGCCACTTCGGCGGCGAGACTCTTGTACATGCCGACCATTCCCGCCTTCGCGGCCGCATAATTGCCCTGGCCCGCATTACCAGTGACCCCGATGACCGAGCTGACCCCGATAATGCGCCCATGACGCTTGCGCAGCATCCCCTTGAGGCAAGCGCGGGAGAGACGAAAGGCGGCGGTCAGATTGACGCCAAGAACGCTGTCCCATTCCTCGTCCTTCATGCGCATGATGAGATTGTCCCTGATCACGCCGGCGTTGTTGACGAGGATGTCGACGCTTCCCATCGCGGCCTCGGCGGCGGGAACCAGCGCCTCCGTCGCGGATTTATGGCTAAGATCGCAAGGAAACACATGGGCGTCGGTTTCAAGTTCGGCGGCGAGCGCGGCGAGCGCTTCGCGGCGGGTGCCCGATAACCCGACGACCGCGCCCCGGTCATGCAAGGCCCGCGCGATGGCGCCGCCGAGGCCGCCGCTCGCGCCCGTGATGAGGGCCGTCTTGCCGGTAAGATCGAACATGCGATAATGAAACTCCCGTGACCGCCGCCAGGGCTTACGCCATGGCCCGGTAAACATTGATGTCAGCCGGAATTCCAATCGAAACGGCGCGCGCCGCGCCGGCGATCCTCTTGCCTAGTCCCGCCAAGACTTTTCCGGCGCCGCATTCGACGAACAGCGAAATTCCCCGGCTCGCCATGAAGGCCATGCTTTCACGCCAGCGCACTACGCCGGTCACCTGGGCGACAAGAAGCTTGCGGATCTCTCCCGGCTCGGTGACCGGCGCGGCCGAGACATTCGAGACGAGGGCAACGCAGGGCGGCTTGATGGCGGCCGTGGCAAGCGCCGCCGCCATGGCCTGGGCGGCGGGTTGCATCAAGGCGCAATGAAACGGCGCCGATACCGGCAACAAAATCGAACGGCGCGCGCCTCGCGTCTTGGCGATTTCGACCGCGTGATGCACTGCGGCGCGGGACCCGGACACTACAACCTGGCCACCGCCATTGTCGTTGGCGACCTCGCAGATCGCGCCGCCGCCCGTCTCATCGGCCGCTTGCTTGGCGATTGCGAGCGCCGCGTCGTAATCGAGCCCAAGCAGCGCCGCCATCGCGCCGGTGCCAACGGGGACGGCCTCCTGCATGGCGAGTCCGCGCACGCGCAGAAGTTTCGCGGCCGCCCCCACGCTCAACGAGCCGGCCGCGGCGAGCGCCGAATATTCGCCGAGCGAATGGCCCGCAACAAAGCCGGCGTCCCGCGCAAGATTCAGCCCGGCCTCGGCTTCGAGCACACGGACGGCGGCAAGGCTCACCGCCAGCAAGGCTGGCTGCGCGTTCGCGGTCAGGGTGAGTTCGGCCGGCGGACCCTCGAACATGAGTTCGGATAGATTTTGCCCCAGGGCATCGTCAACCTCGGCCAGAACCGCGCGGGCCTGCGGGAAAGCCTCCGCCAAGGCCTTGCCCATGCCGACGGCTTGCGATCCTTGTCCTGGAAAAATGAAAGCCTTCGACATCCTATCCCACACATATTTCTTCCGTTGCGATTGGCATCGACGGGGGCAGCAAATGGCCAAGGAACAACATACTCGCGGCGGTAGCCATGAGCAACACGTCAAGGCGGGCGAGCAGAGCCACAAGAATAAGTAGTCGATACTGAAAAGTACGGCTCTGACATACGTCGCCAGAGCCGCTTTTTTGCTTTCCTAAATCTAACTCTAAATCTGACGCGCGATCGCTAAAAGCCAAGCCGTGGCCGGTAAGGATCGCGGGTGAACTCTTATTGGCAATCCTTTAGCGCTTTGGTTTATATCTCGTCTAATATACGGAGCTTTCATTCGCCGGATTAGTCAATTACCAAGCATCATCGAGCTCGGTCCGTAGTCCAATCGAGTCAGGGTTTGAATGGGTGCCCCGCGGCCGTGAAAGCGGGAAGGAACGGCGACAGCCGTCACCGCATTGAATATGGGCAGCACGGCGGGAAGCTCGCGGAGGTTTACTAAAGACACCAAACAAAAACGGCACCCTGCCCAACCCCTTGATCACGTAGCGAATGTAAAACCCATGCGCGAGCACGCTGGAAGATCGACATTTCAGGTTTACCTGGCGAGAAGCGAGCTCTGGAGCACTATTGCCGCAGCGTGACGCGCGACATCTAAAAAAGGCGCTCGGCAAAAATGCAACATCCTTTGGAATAATGAGCGCGTCAATCATTCCCCCGGTATTCCGGCTTGTTCCGCAAAACCTTAATGCTATGATCGGCGCTCACGATACAAGGACGCCAAACGACGGAGGGAATGATTCCATGCAACGAAAGTTTTTGCGGCGCCTTGCTGGCGCAACGGCCGGTTTGGTTGTGACCGGAACATCCACCTTCGCGGCGGATCTTGGCGTGGCACCGCTCGCGCCTGTGCCCGTCTTTACCTGGACAGGTTTCGAACTTGGCGCGCAGGTCGGTGGGGGGGTGGCCCGGACCTCGGTCAACGTCGAGGGTGACTCGTTTCCGTTCCCAGCATTTCCGTCTTCCGCCTCCTACGACAGCACGGGACCTTTCGGCGGCATTCACCTCGGCTTCAACTATCAGTTTGCCGGGCCCATCGTCGCTGGGGTGCAGCTCGAATACAATTTCGCCGGCATCACCGGAAAAGCCATCGCGCCTCCGCTTACTTTTGTGTCGACCTCGATCCGCGAGTTCGGATCGGCCGACGCGCGTCTCGGCGTCGCCTTCGACCGCTTGCTTATCTACGCGATTGGCGGCTTTGCCTATGGCGACATCCGCAACCAAATACAATTAGCGGGCCTTGCGCCTGGGGTTATCGATTTCTTCTCCGTCAACCGCTATGGTTTCGATGTCGGCGGCGGCCTCGAATATAATTTCTACGGCAATTGGACGGCGCGGGCCGAGTACCGCTATTACGATTGGGGCACGCGGGGCTTCAATACTGCGGGATTCGGGTCGCCCGTTAATACGATCCTTGGTGGCGCTCTCACTTTCGCTATCCCCAACCACACTTCGAGAGAGACCATGCATACCGGGCGTATCGGCCTGACCTATAAATTCGGCTGGCCGGGCACGCCGGTGGTCGCCCGCTACTGAGGTAACGCTGTCAGGCGAAGGCCCGGCCGGGGGGCCGGCCAAAATCAAATGGCAGCTATGAGCGCCGCCACGGTTCAATCGGCCGTGGCGGCGTTTTCGCGCGCCTGCCGGTACGAGAACCTGGGCCCGGCCTGCCGCTCCGGCCGGGCGGCAGCTTGGTCCGGAGCGGCGCGCGAGTTGGCGTGACAGCACACCTCCCGAGAGAACGCCGCCGTTCCTGATATTAACAACATTCGGGGCGGCGTTGCGACGCGCTCAATTCCGAGCCACTTTCGGGGGAGGCTTCGCTTCGCCAGCGGGGGCGTTATAATGCCCCAATGGAGCTGATTGGAGGCGGCAAGTGGCAAGGCGATGAAACCCCGCGCGAAACCTGGAAAACTCATCGAAGGCGCGACCGCTAATTTCGAAGTCGTGATCGGGATGGAGGTCCATGCCCAGCTTACCTCGAAGTCGAAACTCTTCTCTGGCGCCTCGACCGAATTCGGCAATGAGCCGAACAGCAACGTCTCGCTCGTCGACGCCGCGATGCCCGGAATGCTGCCGGTCATTAACGAGGAGTGTGTGGCACAAGCGGTGCGCACCGGGCTCGCGCTCAAGGCCAAGATAAACCTGCGCTCGGCCTTCGACCGCAAGAATTATTTCTATCCCGATCTGCCGCAAGGCTATCAGATCTCGCAATATAAGAGCCCAATTGTCGGCGAGGGCGCCGTCGCCGTCGATGTCTCGCCTTCAGAGCGGATCGAGGTCGGGATCGAGCGGCTGCATCTCGAACAGGACGCCGGCAAATCGCTGCACGATCAGTCGACGACGAACTCTTTCGTCGATCTTAATCGGTCGGGCATTGCCCTCATGGAGATCGTGTCGAAGTCGGACTTGCGTTCGGCCGACGAGGCCAAGGCCTTTGTGGCGAAGCTGCGCACGATCCTGCGCTATCTCGGCACCTGCGACGGGAACATGGAACAGGGATCGCTGCGGGCGGACGTCAATGTGTCGGTGCGCCGCCCTGGCGAGCCGCTTGGCACCCGTTGCGAAATCAAGAACGTTAATTCGATCCGCTTCATCGGTCAGGCGATCGAGGCCGAGGCGCGCCGCCAAATCGGCATTATCGAGGATGGCGGCAAGATCAATCAGGAAACCCGGCTGTTCGATCCAGTTCGCGGCGAGACGCGCTCGATGCGCTCGAAGGAAGAAGCTCACGACTACCGCTATTTTCCCGACCCCGATCTTCTGCCACTCGAATTCGACCAGGCCTTTGTCGATGCCTTGGCGGGCCATCTGCCTGAGCTCCCCGACGCGAAGAAGGCTCGTTTTGTTAGGGATTACCGTTTGCCGTCCTATGATGCGGGCATTCTCGTCGCCGACAAGGACACCGCGGACTATTATGAAGCCGCGATCAAGCACCGGGGCGGAACTCGCGACGCCAAGCTTGTGGCCAATTGGATCAATGGCGACGTCGCAGCATACGCCAATTCGGTCGGACTGTCCGTCGCGCAGACCCACATCAAGCCCGCGCAGATCGCCGAAATCGTTGATCTCATTAGCGACGGCACGATCTCGGGCAAGATCGCCAAGGATGTGTTGGCGATCATCATCGCCGAGGACCAGGATGGCGATCCGCGCGCCATAGTCGAGGCTCGCGGCATGACGCAAGTCACCGATCATGGCGCGATCGCGGCCTACGTCGATGCAATCGTCGCGGCGAATCCGGTCAAGGCCGCGCAGGCACGGGCCAAGCCTTCGATGCTCGGCTGGTTTGTCGGTCAGGTCATGAAAGATACTGGCGGCAAGGCCAATCCGCGAACCGTCAACGAGCTCTTAAAGGCGAAACTTGGGGTCTGAAAAGCGATCGCGAATCATCAATCGACTCGAGTGATTCGCGCGATGCTTATCGATTTGCGCGACGGCCGCGGCATTTCACGCCGCTTTTTTTTTCATCCAACAAAATTTTTTTGCCTCTGATCCATGGCTTCAATTGCCGCCGCGCAGTTTGTTCGAAGAGCGTTTGCCGCGAGCGAAATCGGTCCTGCCAAACCGTTTGCGCCGATCGAAATCGGGCCTTGCGAAAGCATCGCAATAAATTGCGAAAGGGGTTGTAAGGATCCTCGATTCGCGCGTGTTCCGAGTCCGCGAAAATAGAATAGAGCCTTTAAATATAACGGGTTTTTGAATCAGCGAACGTAGTTGAGAAGAGCCGAGGCGCGCCCCTAGACGCGCTTGATCGGATCTTGCTGGCATCCATGTTTTGCTCGCGGCCGGCCCTTTCGCGCACAACACTTGCGTCTAATCAAACAGCGGCTACTCCATCGGAATGAACGCGCCCCAAAGCATCTTTGGACGCGCGGGCGGCGCGTTATTCGCGCCCATTTGCGTTGCTTGCGAAGCAACGCCTCTTGCACGGCTGATTAACAACGGTACGCTATGCAAGCCTCTAGTCGGCATTTCGAGTCAGCTGGCTAAAAACAGCAGAGGAACTTTGGACATGGTGAAGGCAACCACCAAAAAGCCATCGAGGAAAACCGCGGCGAAGAAGAGTATCGCGAAGAAAGCCACGGGAAAAAAGGGCGCTGTCAAAAAGACCGCGCGCAAGGCAATGGCCAAGAAAGGGCCGCTGAAGAAGTCTGCGGCCAAGAAGGCGTCCGCCAAGAAGACGGCGGCGAAAAAGATCGCAAGGAAGGCACCGGCAAGGAAGGTCAGCGCCAAGAAGGTGGTGCGCAAACCGGCCGCCCGCAAACCCCCCCCGCCGCCGCCGCCGGGCCCTCCGGAGACCGCTTGACGGCTTCACGAGAGGAATGGAGATGGCCGGCTGCGGCTCTCGGGCGCCTTGTTCGTGCGAGAGTATTTCTCGTGTCGCCGGTTGTCCCCTCTCGTTGTCACAAGGGGTTTTTATTCGGCCTGACGGGAGCGGATGGTTTTGACCGCAAGGGGTGGCCAAGTCGTTCGCGGCGAGAAGATTGGCTCGCGCCCGGGTAGCGGAGAAAAACCGCGCGGGAGCAAAAGGCATCGGGTTCCCGCGCCGCCACGGCGCCCGTCCGTTATCGTCCGGCGGAAGCTACTGAAGGTTCATTCCGCCAGGCAAATCCGGGCGAAATCTTGCCAGGTTCTATCCGCCGCTGCCCCCGTTTCCTTCATCTTTTGCCATTCCAGTCCGCACGCATGCATCCGCGCGCGCGAAGCCGGCGGCAAATCTCGCGGCAGCGGCGGCGGGTCTGGCCGCAGCGTTGGCGCCTCGGTCGGCGCGGCAGAAATCGCTGGAGCCGAAGGAAAGTGAATTGTCGCACGCCCTGCCGGACCCGCTGGTCGTTCCGGGGGCAGCGGCGCCGTGAACGAGGGGTTTGGTTTCGCAGCCGCATCCAGCGCGAACGCCGGCCGGAGGGCGAGTTGAGCGGCGGCCACAACGAGTCCCGCAAAGGCAAAGGTCAATGCCAGGAGGGCGCCTGTGCGTGGCGCGACCGCCCGTTTTGCTGCGTTCATGGCAATCTGTTCAAATCGGCAGGCGTTGGAGCGAGACCCGGTTTCATTCAACCCTTCTGAACACTTTATTCCCGGATGCCGGCATGCCGGCTCGCATCTTCGTTGAATACACCGGCCTTGGCCGCGCGCCGGAGCCTCGCCACAATGAAAAGCCGCGCATGGCGCGGCTCCGAAATAATTGATTCATTGTCGTTGGTCCAGCACGGGCCAGGCGGATCGGCGCGCGCCGCCGAAGCCGGGGCAACTAGACCGGCGGCGAGAACAAGGACTATCACGGCATACGGCAACGGTTGAAATTGGCAAGGCAGCCGGGCGAGCAGAAGAACGCCAGCCTGCTGCATGAACATACGCCAAACCATCTATTTAAATTGCCGCGCCCGGGCGCGGGCGTGAGTTGCCGGCGCCAGTTTAAGGGGCGGCAGGCGTTTATTGGCGGCTCCTCCTCGGGATAGCGATTTGCCGCGGCTGGCGGAGACGGAGGGATTCGAACCCTCGATAGGGCGTTATAACCCTATAACGGTTTAGCAAACCGCCGCCTTCAGCCTCTCGGCCACGTCTCCGTGCACGCGGAAAACGGCGCACTCTGGATGCGTTCCCGTATGCTTGCCAAGGTATGCGGGAACACCGGCGCGATGGCAAGACCCGGCAACCGGCGGAGCCTGCTGGCGGCACGGCCATGGGGCTCTATTCGGCTTGCACCCGAGTCTCGCACCAGGGTGTCAGAGTGTCGTTGCTGCAAAACCACACCCCCGCCCAAAAAAGGAAACCGGCAAAACTTCGCTTTGCGCGACCGGCGCCGACGCTAAACCCGGCTATGGCCAGGAGAGAGACCGAGCCCGAATCGAACCCGCACGCCATTGGCGACCGCGCGGATTTAATATACAGTTCGAGAGTTCGGAACGAGACGGAAAATGCGAAGATAATGCCTTCCGGCAAAGGTATGCTGGGCCGGCTCTGATGCAAGCGGAGGCTTGACGATATCTCGCATGGGCCAAGGACTTCATTGGGCGGCGGCGGCGTTGGCCGCAGTAGTTCCGGTGGCCGGCGCTCGCGCCGCCGATCTCCCCGCGCGCCAGGCGGCGCCGATCGAATATGTCCGCATTTGCGACGCCTATGGCGCGGGATTTTTCTATGTCCCCGGCACCGATACCTGTTTGCGGGTTGCCCGCTCCCGCGATGCGATTGACTTCGCCGCGCCGGGCCTGGTTGAACTCGACTCCAGGAACCAGTCGCCTTGGGGCAGCAGCCGGACGTTCGTCCGTGCCGACGCTTTCTACGGATCGAGTGGCAGCGCCGCTCTCGGCAGTCTAGGGCAGCAACTGAATACGTTCAACACAGTGGCGGGAACGAGCGCGTCGCGGGTGACGACGGTTCTCGACAAGGCGTTCGCCCAGTTCGCCGGCCTGACCGCGGGGCAGGCGCAATCGATGTTCGATTTCTACGCCAACGCCCATAATTACAGTAGCTTGCGCGGGTCCAATGCGACCGTTGCCCTATTGGCCTATACGGCGATTTTCGGCAACGGTTTCTCCGCGACCCTTTCCTTCGAGGATAAGCCTGACCGGCGCGCGGCCATCGGCAGCACAATCGCCAGCACGACGGCGGCACCGATCACGATCGGCGGCGTTCCCGCCACCTCCTTCCAGGGTGAGCCGGCGGGCTCGCGGGTGCCGGAGATTGCCGGCAATCTCCGCCTCGATCAGCCCTGGGGGGCGGTGCAGCTTTCAGCGGCGGCGCATCAGCTTCGCGATAGCCTTTTTGCAATGACCGCCCTTACCGCGCCGCCCAGCGTCTTTGCCTTCCCGGCCTTGACCAGCAGTTCCTTTGGCTTCGCGGTTCAGAGCGGCGTGCAGTTGAACGCCGACTATCTCTCGCCCGGCGACAAGCTGTGGTTGCAAGCCGCTTATGAAAAAGGTGCTTTCGGCTATATCGCGGGCAACAATCTTGCCTACACCTATGGGCCGGTCAATCAGAACCAGTTTCCCGGCGCCGGCGGTACCCCTCTCGACTACGGCGACGGGTGGAACCCGCAGATCAACTCCGACTGTGTTTTCACCGGCAGCGGCGCCTGCGAACAGCAATGGGGCTGGGACATCACCGGCGCCTACAAGCATTATTGGCTCCCTATCTTGAGTTCGGCGGTTTACGGCTCCTATCTCGAGGTCCATTATCCGGCCAATGCGCTGGCCGGCTTCGGCGGCGCGGTGGGCGTCTCGAACCTCAAGGAGGCGCGGATCGGCACCAACCTCGTTTGGACCCCGCTCAGAGGCTTCGTCATCGGCGCCGAGTTCATGTATGAGCACTTGAACGAGACGCGCCCGGCGGGCCTCGCTCCAGATTTCGACCCTCACCGCGACAGGCTTGTCCGCATTCGAGCCCAATAACAATCAACATGAAGGGCGCTTGCGCATCCAGCGCGCGTTCTGATTTGCCCTTTACCTCATGCGGCAAGGGTCCGGCGGATCCATAAGTTGGAGCGTGCCAAGTTTGCGCGAGTTTAAGCCGCTCGGAGCATGGCATCGCCAGCCGTTGGATACCGTCCGTCCGGCGAGAAAGCGCCGGGATTTGCCTTTCGCGGATCCAGCGGGCCGGAAATCCGGCGTGACAAATTTGCCACGCTTCGTTTCAATCTGCTCCGCTAGGCCCAATCGCCGGAGCCCCTGTTCCGAAAAAGAGTTCGTCTGTTCAAGAAATTGATCAGCGACGGACATAATCGTATTCACCGGACTGTCACATCCGTGACGCCGAAGTGTCATCCGCGCTTGCTACTATGCCCGTCTCAGCGGCAGCTTCGGAGGGAATTCATGAAAATCAGCGGCAATAAACTTGGCAGCAAGCGCCACCCTAAACCCGCCATCGCCGCTATGGTCTTGGGTGCGTTTTTGAGCTTCCAGGCCGGCGCGGCGCGGGCCGATGACACGGCCGAGGAAATTCGCTTGCTCAAGACGCGGCTAAAGCAGCTTGAACAGAAAGTCGCCAAGCAGGATCGTGAGCGGAAAGCAGCCGAGGCCCAAATCCGCAAGGCGGCGGCGCAGCAGCCCGGTGCGCCCGTGAATGCGCCGCCGATCATGGCTCAAACGCCAGTCTATTCGTTGCCGAAGATACCTGGCAGTACCGATCAGAAGCCAGCGGCACCGCTGTCAATTGGCATAGGCCTTCCCGGCGCTCCTCCCTCGTTTGAGGCTGGCGGCCTCGCCGGACTCGAGGCGAAACTCAAGGGTTACCCTTACACTGGCCCGTCCAGTCTTTTCGTTAACGATGTATCCATCACGCCCGGAGGTTTCTTTGAGCTGGCAAGCGTGACTCGCAACCACTTCATAGGGGCTGATATCGCGACCCCCTTTGGCAACATACCGTTCGCCAATATTCCTTCGACCCATACGAGCGAGTTTCATCTTTCCGCCCGCCGAAGCCGTGCTGCGCTCCTCGTCAGGGGCGATGTTAACCCTGCGACGCATCTTGCGGGCTATGGCGAGTTTGATTGGCTCAGTGCCGCACAAACCGCCAATGAGAACCAGACCGATTTGTTTAATCTGCGCATCCGCCACCTCTACATGACCGTGGATAACGACGACTTTGGCGCTCATCTCCTCGCCGGTCACGCCTTTACCTTGGCGACGATGAATATCATTGGCATCCTGCCGCGAAAGGAAAATACTCCGATCGTGATCGAGGATCAGTATGTCCCCGGCTTTGCCTGGGCTCGGCAGGACCAGATCCGGGTCGTCAAGGACTTCGACCAGACCTTATGGTTCGCCCTATCGGCCGAACAGCCGGCGACGACGTTCGGCGGGGTGGCCCCGACGGTGCCGACCGTCATCAATATCCTTCCCGGCGTCATCTCGCCTCCGCCTGGCCAAGGAACCATCATTGGCGGGTCGCTGTTTAACTCGATCAATCCGCTCTCCCTCAACCAAATGCCTGATCTCATCGGCAAACTTGCCTGGGACCCGACGATTGCCGACCGTACCATTCACATGGAAGCCTTTGGCATTTTCCGCAATTTTATTGACAGGGTGGATCTTCCTGCCAGCATGATCGCCACCACCGGCTTTATCAACCACAACAACAATTCTGCGGGCGGCGGCGTCGGCGGCTCGATTCTCGTGCCCATTATTCCAAAGGTGCTCGAAGCCCAATTCTCCGGCCTAACAGGAAGGGGTATCGGCCGTTATGGCGCCGCCCAGTTGCCCGACGTCACCTTCAACGCGGATGGCAGCCTCGCCCCGATCCAGGAGACCATGCTGCTCGCCGGCCTGATCTGGCACGCTATGCCCGGGCTCGATTTTTATAGTTATGCCGGCGAGGAATACGAGAATCCGAAGTTTGGCTTCACGCCACTGGGGTTGAACCATTTCATCGGGTGGGGTAATCCTTTCTTCAACAACTCGGGGTGTGAGGTTGAACTCTCCACCGTCTGCTCCGGCAATGTCAAATTGGTCCGGCAAATCACGGGCGGTTTCTGGGACGATATCTATAAGGGCCCCTTTGGCAGGCTCACGGGCGGCCTGCAATATTCCTTCACCCAGAAGTACGGCTTCGCCGGGTTGGGATTTTCGCCGAAGCAGGACGAGCACATGTTCTTCACCAGCCTTCGCTACTATCCCTTCTGAGCGGGGGAAGCGGTTTCCTTGCGGTGATCCGGGTTGACCGCATCGAGCCGCGCGCCAAAGTCTTTGCTATCGCGCGAACTTGTCATGGAACGATTTGTCCGCGATCATGCGTGCGTTCGCTTGGCGGATCACGCGCGAAAAGTCTAGCGCAAGGGCGCGCCGAGCTCATTCAAGAGGCGGCAATGCAACTCGATGGGCCGGGATTAGCGCCGATGTCCGCCGGCAAGGCGGCTTATCTGGTGGTTCTCTTGCATGGAGTTCGGGGCCAACGGCAACGATATCATCTCACTTGCGCTCGCTTGGCGGAAGGTTTTGCCAAAAGCGGAGTTCATTGCCCCCAACGCACCATTTCCGTCCGATTACGCGCCAGAGGCCCGGCAATGGTTCAGCCTCCAGGACCGCTCGCCGGAAAAGTTGCTCGCCGGCTTGAGGAGAGCTGGTGCAATACTCGACCGTTTTTTCGACGAGCTGCTGGCCAGCCGCCAGCTCGGCGATGCCCGCCTGGCGCTCGCCGGGTTTTCGCAAGGCGCCGCGACGGCGCTCTACGCTGGATTGCGACGGCAAACGCAAATTGCCGGCATCGTCGCTTTTTCCGGAGCCCTGCTGCGCGGCGAGGGGCTGGAACGCGACATCCGGAGCAAACCGCCGGTTCTCCTTGTTCATGGCATGGCCGACGATGTTGTGCCTTTCCAGTCCATGATAGACGCGAAGGCCACGCTCGAAGCGGTCGGCGTGCCCGTCACGGTGGTGGCGAGGCCGGGCCTGGGTCACGCCGTCGATGACGCGGGAATAGCGTTGGCCGGGGAATTTCTTTGCGACGCACTGAAAGCCCCGCGGGGCGATGCCGGCGTGGCAGTGTAAAACCGGATGCTTTATACTCACTTCCTGCTAGCGTAATCTTAACAGTATAGCGGTTTCCGGTCATGTCCACAAACCATAGAACGATACGTCGAAAGGGAGAAAGCGATGGCAAAGGTCGTATGCGTACTTTACGATGATCCGGTTGATGGCTATCCGACATCCTATCCCCGGGACGATCTCCCCAAGATCGATCGCTATCCGGACGGTCAGACTCTTCCAACGCCAAAATCGATCGATTTCAAGCCCGGCACGCTGCTCGGCAGCGTATCCGGCGAGCTGGGCTTGCGAAAATACCTCGAATCCAACGGCCATACATTGGTCGTGACCTCGGATAAGGACGGCGCGGGCTCGGTCCTCGATCGCGAGCTGCCGGATACCGAGGTTGTCATCTCGCAGCCGTTCTGGCCAGCCTATATGACCGCGGAGCGGTTCGCCAAAGCGCCGAAATTGAAGCTCATCGTCACCGCTGGCATTGGTTCCGACCACACTGATCTGCAAGCGGCTATGGATCACAAGGTCACCGTCGCGGAGGTCACCTACAGCAATTCGATCAGCGTCTCCGAGCATGTAGTGATGATGATTCTCGCGCTCGTGCGCAATTACATCCCGTCCTATCAATGGGTGATGCGCGGCGGCTGGAACATCGCCGATTGCGTCACGCGGTCCTACGACGTCGAAGGCATGCATGCCGGCACCGTCGCGGCCGGCCGCATCGGGCTTGCAGTGTTGCGCCGCCTAAGACCTTTCGACATGCATCTGCACTATTACGACCGACATCGCCTGCCGGAGGCGGTGGAAAAAGAGTTGAACCTCGCCTGGCACTCGTCCGTCGAGGACATGGTAAAAGTCTGCGACGTCGTCACTATCAACTGCCCGCTCTATCCAGAGACCGAGCGTCTCTTCGACGAAGCGATGATTTCCAAGATGAAGCACGGCGCCTATATCGTGAACACCGCGCGCGCGAAAATCTGCGACCGCGATGCAATCGTGCGGGCGCTCGAAAGCGGCCAGCTCGCGGGATATGCGGGCGACGTCTGGTTCCCGCAGCCGGCGCCGAAGGACCATCCCTGGCGGACCATGCCGCATCATGGGATGACGCCGCATATCTCCGGGACATCGCTCTCCGCGCAGGCGCGCTACTCCGCCGGCACGCGCGAAATCCTGGAATGCTGGTTCGAGGGCCGGCCCATCCGCGATGAATATTTGATCGCCGACAAAGGCAGGCTCGCGGGTGCCGGGGCGCATTCCTACAGCGCCGGAAACGCGACCGGTGGATCCGAGGAGGCCGCCAAGTTCAAGACAGGCGTGTAATCGGCGAGAGGCGGCGGCTCCTGGCAAGTCCCGGGGCCGCGATCCTATGCGATACAGGCGACCGGCGGGCGCTTATTTCTATGCTCACGAGAGAGCGGCGCGATAGGACGTCGCCGGATTGTTTCTGTCGTCGCGCCAGCCCGGATGATTGAAATGAATGACGAAATCGCCATTGTAGGACGCGACCGCATTGTCGAAGGTAAGTTTCCCGATACGGCACCAATTCCTGAAGTTTTGCCTCAGGGAACCGAAGCCGAACCGCGTCAGCCCTTCATCCGTCACTTCGATGTAAAAGACGAGTTTGCGTTTTGGTAAAGGATCGCCTTTGTCGAAAATCTGGCCCAAGACTTCGTCACGTATATCCAGTTTTTTCCCTTCGATCCTGGGTTGACCGGACGCGACAAGGAGGCGCATGAATGCGGGCGCGCGCGTGGGTTCGTCCAGGGGTTTGCCGAGTTCGGCGATCGGGTAGACCTGGCGTACGCCGGCTTTCTTATCGACGAGGGTAAAAACAAGTGCCGGAATGGCCGCACCGGGCTGGCGCCAAACAGTGATATCTGGAGCATTGCGAAGCTCGGCGTCGTTGATAAAGGCGGTGTAGGTGCCAGCAATGTCCTCCATGGTGATGAAGCTTGCCGTATGAAGCGGCTCCTCGTGATTGGGGTCAGTAGTGGGAAAAAGCTTGCCGACCAGTGCCTGCGAGCGGAGTTCGCCGCGATGGACCCTGCTGGTGCCACAGGAATAGCGTCCTACCAACAAGCCCCGGCTGCCTTTCCTGAAATAGCCGGAGTATTCAGTTTCTTCCGTGATCTCCCACAATCCGGTCAGGCATACGCCATTTGCATGAATGATGCGGCGGAACCCTTTTCGGTCCGGACCCCAGCGCAAATCAGCATGAGAATCGACAATCCGTTTTGAAGCTTGGCCGAAGTAGTAGTGCCTGCCAAATGGTAGAATACCGCGCAGCATATTTGCGAGCGTCACGTCGTAATGAGGCAGGGGTGGCTCGCCATCGCGACCCCAGATTTTTTGGTAGGGATTGGCGAAGATCGCTTCGCGCACTTCCGAAAAACGTGATCCGTTATAGGCGCGATCTTCCGCGGTGACTTGTTCGATTCCGAAATGGCCCTGTTCCATGTTGAACTCCCCTTGCCGTTCCGTCGGTGTCGTTTCCCTTGAGCGCGGCGTTCGCGGCCATTTGGCCGGCATGGGTCAATTGAACCCCCGCCGGCGAGTTTCTCGACGAGCTTAATCCAAGCCGTGATCCCCGCCAAGGTAAACTTTCGGCTCCCGGCTGTGGTCCCGCCCCGTGGCCTTGCGGGCACATGGGCCGACATTAAATTTTCCCCCGTCCAACCGCACTATTATTCGCTTTTATTTGCGGCGGCTTTGCGCCACATTGCGGGTCAACAAAAGCGAAAAGGCTAACCATGCCGCAGATTGCCTGGACCTTAGATGCCTATCTCGATCAAGCCGTGGCTCTCGATGCCCGCTTAGACGCCGCCGCGGCGGTTCTTCGCGCCATCGCGGCGGCCGCTATCGAATTGTCCGGCTTCATCGATCTCGGCCGCCTACACGGCCAGCTAGGCGCCAGCCGCGCCAATACGAACGCGGGCGGTGATGTCCAAAAGGAACTCGACGTTCTCGCCAATGACATGTTCGTTGAAGCGTTCACGAGGGCTCCGGTAGCGGCAGTCGTGTCCGAGGAATTGAGCGAGCCATTGGTTCTCGATTCCGCGGGCCCGCTCGCGGTTGCGATGGATCCGCTCGATGGCTCCTCGAATATCGATGCTAATGTCTCGATCGGCACGATCTTTTCGGTCCTTCCCATGCTCGCCAAGGCGAGCGGCGCCAAAGCCCATTTTTTGCAACCGGGGCGGATGCAGATCGCAGCCGGTTTTGTGATTTATGGGCCGCAGACGTCGATCGTATTCGCCTTGGGAAACGGTCAAACCCAAATCTTCACCCTGGACCGCCGCGCCGCCCGGTTCCACCACGCGATATCCGCTCCGGTCATCGACCGGGAAAGCGCCGAATACGCCATCAACGCCGCCAATTACCGGCATTGGGAGGCTCCGGTCCGGGCTTTTATCGACGATTGCGAACAGGGCGCCGAAGGGCCGCTGAAACGCGACTACAATATGCGCTGGACGGGCTCGCTCGTCGCCGACGCCTACCGGATTTTGATGCGCGGCGGGATTTTCCTTTATCCTGGCGATCAGCGGGCCGGTTATAACCATGGGCGGCTGCGGCTCCTTTACGAGGCCAATCCGATCGCCCTAATCGTGGAACGGGCGGAGGGGCTCGCGACCGACGGTGTGCACCCTATTCTCGACATCGTCCCCTCCGCCATCCACGCGCGGGTGCCGCTCGTCTTTGGCTCGGCGGGGCCGGTTGGGCTCGTCGCCCGCTACCACAGCGACCCGCAATTTTCCGAGCGCGCGCCATTATTTGGCAAGCGCGGCCTCATGCGTCTTTGAAAAAAGCAAGCTGAAAACGAAAAGGCTGCCGTGTCCGCGAAGTATCCGATGATTTCGGTGACCGGTTCCTCCGGAGCCGGAACGACATCCGTGAGGCGCACCTTCGAACAGATTTTCCGGCGCGAGCAAATCGCGGCGGCCTTTATCGAAGGCGACGCCTTCCATCGTTACAATCGCGATGAAATGACCACCATGATGGCCCTGGAGGAGGTGAAGGGCAACCGTAATTTCAGCCATTTTGGTCCCAGCGCCAATCTTCTCGCAGAACTCGAAGCCGTGTTTCGCAGCTATCACGAATTCGGCACCGGCAAGACCCGGCATTATGTTCACGATGACGAAGAAGCCGCGTTCTATGGGTGCGCGCCCGGAACCTTCACCGACTGGGAGACTTTGCCCGAACAAAGCGATCTTCTCTTTTATGAAGGGCTGCATGGCGCTGTCAAAACGGACGAAGTGAATATTTCGCAATATCCCGACCTGAAGATCGGCGTGGTGCCGGTTATCAACCTCGAATGGATTCAAAAAATCCAACGCGACTGCTCCGCGCGCGGCCACTCGACGGAAGCGGTGATGGACATCATGTTGCGGCGAATGCCCGATTATGTTCATTACATTTGTCCGCAGTTCACTAAAACGGACATTAATTTCCAGCGGGTGCCGACCGTGGATACCTCGAATCCGTTTGCCGCGCGGTGGATCCCGACCGCCGACGAATTGATGGTGATCATCCGTTTTGCCAAACCGCGCGGCATCGATTTTCCCTATTTGCATTCAATGATCCATGGCAGTTTCATGTCGCGGGCCAATTCGATTGTTATTCCAGGCGCCAAGCTCGATCTTGCGATGCAGCTGATTTTAACGCCGTTCGTCCTTCAGCTTATCGAGCGGCGGCGGCGAGCGGGCTGAGGCAGCCCATCCATCCATCATCGCTCCGCTCATGGTATCCTCACGCACCTAGCCGCATTCAGTTGACGGAGATTTTGATGAACGTAGCCGGTCAAGTATCAGGAGGCGGCCACGCCCCCGCGCGGCCGCTCTTCGGGCGCTACATTCGTAGGAAGCCTGTGGCGATCGACGCGCCTGCGTGCTGGCCCGACGCGTTGTCGGCTTGGATCCGGCGCTCGGCAGGTACCATTAAATGACGCCTCTCGTCATCGCGCCCTCGATACTTTCCGCTGATTTTGCCAACCTCGGCGAGGAAATCCGGGCGGTCACCGACGCTGGCGCCGATTGGATCCATATCGACGTCATGGACGGCCATTTCGTGCCAAACATCACGATCGGTCCGACGATGGTGCGCGCCTTGCGGCCCCATGCACAAATCCCTTTCGACGTGCATCTTATGATCGCCCCTTGCGACCCCTATCTTGCCGCCTTCGCGGAAGCCGGGGCGGATTCGATCTCGATCCATGTCGAGGCCGGGCCGCATCTTCACCGTTCACTGCAGGCGATCCGGGCACTTGGCAAAAAAACCGGCGTCGTGCTCAACCCGGCGACCCTGGGATCGAGCATCCATAATGTCCTCGATCTCGTCGATCTGGTGCTGGTCATGTCGGTCAACCCAGGCTTTGGCGGGCAGACCTTCATTGGCTCCGCGGTGGACAAGGTTGCGGAACTGAAGGAGATGATTGGCCCGCGTGCGATCCGCATCGAGGTCGATGGCGGGATCAAACCGGAAACCGCGGGCCTCGTCGCTTCCGCCGGCGCGGACACTTTTGTCGCGGGCTCCGCCATCTTCAAGGGAGGCCCAGAACATTATGCGGCCAATATTGCGGCAATACGCACGGCAGCGGCCAGGATGCGACGCCGCGATGCCGCTTGAGGCTCTGATATTCGACGTGGACGGGACGCTCGCCGAAACCGAAGAGGCGCATAGACAGTCTTTCAACGAAGCATTTGCAGCCTTCGGGGTCGATTGGAGCTGGGATAAGGAGCTTTATCGCGAACTCCTCCAGGTGACCGGCGGCAAAGAGCGTCTTCGGCATTATATCGACGCTTGGAAACCTCGCGGCAGCGAGCTAGTACTTGCCCACTTCGCCGAGATCTACGAGGAGAAGTCGGCCCGCTACGCCGCGCTAGTAAAGGCCGGCGTTGCGCCAGCGAGACCGGGTGTTCGCCGCTTAATCACCGAGGCCCATGAACGGGGAGTGCAGCTCGCCATCGCCACGACGTCGCTGCGGGGGAGCATCGATGTGGTACTGCGCGCGATGCTCGGCGAAGAAGGACTCTCCTGGTTCGCGGTGATCGCCGCCGGTGATGTCGTGGCACATAAAAAACCCGCGCCCGACGTCTATCGCTTCGCGCTTGGCACGTTGGGCTGCGATCCGGGCTGTTGTGTCGCCATCGAGGATTCGGAAAACGGTATCAAGGCGGCGAGGGCCGCTGGTTTGCCCGTCGTCGCGGCGCCCAGCTATTATCTGAAAGGGGACGATTTCAGCCTTGCGACGAGCGTTCTCACCGACCTCGGCGAGCCGGATCGCCCCTGCCGTCAGATCGCCGGCCTGCGCTTCGATCGGGATTACGTCGATATCGATGGCTTGAACGCATGGCTCTCCAAGCAACAACGATCCCGTGACGAGGCGCAGAGAGATCCCCCGAAATCATCAACCGGTCCGCTGAAATCGGATAGCAAGTTCCGTTTTCGCGGTGCGATCGCTAAAACAGGCCGGTGACCTTGCCACCGTCATCGAGATCGATCTTGGTTGCCGCCGGTACCTTGGGTAAGCCCGGCATGGTCATGATCTCGCCGCACACCAAGACGACGAACTCCGCGCCGGCGGCGAGCCGGACTTCGCGGATATTGATCTCATGGTTGGACGGCGCCCCGCGCAGCTTTGGGTCTGTCGAGAACGAATATTGGGTCTTGGCGACACACACGGGATAGTGGCCGTAGCCGCTCTCCTGAAGCCGCTTGATCTGCGCGCGAATCTTTGAATCGGCGGTAACCTGGCTCGCGCCATAGAGCTTGGTGGCGATCGCCGTCGCCTTGTCCCAGAGCGTCGCCGATTCCTCATAGACGAAGTGGAAGTCGCCCGGCACATTGTCGACCATATCGACGACCGTGCGCGCCAGCTCCTCGGCACCCTTGCCTCCTTCCGCCCAATGCCGGCACACGACGATCGGGGCTTCGTGATGCGCCATTTTTCTTTTCAGAAGCGCGATCTCGGCGTCCGTGTCGAAGCTGAAATGATTGATCGCGACGATGCAAGGAAGCCCGAAATGGTTGCGGATGTTGTTGACGTGGCGCTCCAAATTGGCGACGCCTTTGGTCAACGCATCGAGGTTTTCCGTATTGAGTTCCTTGAGGTCCACGCCGCCGTGATATTTGAGGGCGCGGATGGTCGCGACGATCACCGCTGCCTGCGGGCGGAGGCCCGATTTGCGGCATTTGATATCGATGAATTTCTCGGCGCCAAGATCGGCGCCAAAGCCCGCCTCGGTCACCACATAATCGGACAATTTCAACGCGGTCTTGGTGGCGAGCACGGAATTGCAGCCATGCGCGATGTTGGCGAAAGGCCCGCCGTGAATGAAGGCCGGGTTGTTCTCGAGCGTTTGCACGAGGTTCGGCTTAAGCGCGTTTTTCAAAAGCACCGCCATCGCGCCATGCGCGTGCAAATCGCCGGCGTGAATAGGCTTTTGGTCTCGCGTATATCCAACCACGATCCTTCCCAGCCGGCCCTTCAAATCCTTGATCGAGGTGGCGAGACAGAAGATCGCCATGATCTCGGAGGCGACCACGATATCGAATCCGTCCTCGCGAGGATATCCATTCGCGGGCCCGCCCAACGCCACGGCGATTTGCCGCAGCGCGCGGTCGTTCATATCGATGACCCGCCTCCATGCGATCCGCCGAACGTCGAAGTTCAGCTCATTGCCGTGGTGAATATGATTGTCGATCATCGCGGCGAGAAGGTTGTTGGCAAGGCCGATCGCATTGAAGTCGCCGGTAAAATGCAGGTTGATGTCCTCCATCGGCACGACTTGCGCGCAACCGCCGCCGGCCGCGCCTCCCTTCATGCCGAACACCGGCCCGAGCGAGGGCTCGCGCAGACAAATGGAGGCTTTTTTGCCGATCCGGTTCAGGGCATCGCCGAGGCCGACCGTAGTTGTGGTCTTGCCTTCCCCGGCGGGGGTCGGGCTGATCGCCGTCACGAGGATCAGCTTGCCATCGGGCCGGTCCGCGAGGCTATCCACGTAATCCAACGATATCTTGGCCTTGTAGTAGCCATAGGGCTCAAGGTGCGCCTCCCCGATACCGAGCTTTTCCCGCGCCATTTCGCCGATGCGGCGCATGTTGGCTCGTTGCGCGATTTCGATGTCCGCCGGCATCGTCCCTCCTTCGGAGCCAGGCTCAGGCTTCTACTACGTTCTGCGGCTTGCCTGCCGCGAATGCTTCGATGTTGTCGATGAGCTGGTCGGCGAGAATTTGCATGGCCTCGCGGCTCGCCCAGGCGACATGGGGGGTGACGATGAAATTCGGCAGCCGCAAATCGAGCAGAATATTGCCGTGCTTCGGGGGCTCGACGGTCAGCACGTCGAAGCCCGCGCCGCCAATGATTTTGCTGTTCAGCGCATCGGCTAAAGCGTGCTCGTCGACGAGTTCCGCCGCGGCCGGTGTTGATAAGAAGCGCGTCATCCTTCATCAGCCGCAATTCGCGCGCGCCGATCATGTTTTGAGTCTCGGGCGTCAACGGCAGATGCAGTGTAACGATGTCGCTCTCGCGCAGCAAGGTCTGGAAGTCGGTCAAGCCCGGCTGCGGGAAGATGTCATAGGCCAACACCCTCTGGCCAAAGGCCTCGGCGAGCCGACCCACCGACTTGCCGATCGCGCCATAGCCGACTATGCCGAGCGTCGAGCCGCGCATGTCGCGGATCGGATGGTCGAAAAAACAAAATTGGTCGCAGGCCTGCCAGCGTCCCGCGCGCACATCGTCGCGATAAGCGAGCAGGTTGCGGCGAAGCGCGAAAGCCAGCGTGAAGACATGTTCCGGCACCGTAGTTAAGGCGTAATTGCGGATGTTTGAGACGGTAATGCCGTGCGCCTTACAGTACGGCTTATCGACGACATCGGTGCCGGTGGCGGCGACCGCGATTAATTTGAGGTTGGGAAGCTTTGCCAGCGTCGCTTCGCGCATTTCCACCTTGTTGATGATCGCAATTGTCGCATTCCGGAGGCGATCGACGATCTCGCTGTCCGAGGTGAGCGCATGTACAGTATAGGTGTGTGGAAAATTTGGCGTCCGCAGATTGGCCTCGAGGGTCGAACGGTCGAGAAAGACGATCGAGTGTCGCACGGGGTGATCTTTCTTTGCTTCGATTTAGTGCAGATTTCCCTGCAGCATTCCAAGTGGCCTCGAATCACTCTAGGGGTAGCTACATCTTGGGCTTTTGCCCTACTGTCTGGGGTCATTTCCGGGCCGCCAATGAGCGGCAAGCCGCCTCCATATTAGGCATTGCAGCCCGCTGGCGGGTGCAACGCCGCGCTCGCGCGAGGAAGGCTCTGTTGCAAAAACCAGCGCCTTCGTCCTGGTGTCCGGGTTCAACGAAGCGAAATTGCCAGCCCACTCAGGTCGACATTGGCAATCAATCCGACCTGCCGCCCGCTCAACGACAAAACGGCGCCCTTTTCGTTAGACAGCACGATCACGCCAACTCCCGGCCCAACTGCGACACCAGCACCGGCGGCCCCATAGACCCCAGCGACGTCCGATGCGTTACGGATGTTGTTGACACGACCAACCAAATGCGTCTCTGAGGCGCCGAACACAAGACCCGCGCTAAGGCCGCCGATCGACAACGGATATCGCCGACCTCGAAACGTTAGCATACCCCTGCCGCCAGAGCCCCCGATGAACCAACCCGCCTTAAAAATCGTAATCTGGATGTGCCCGCTGTCCGCATAGGCCGCTGACGAAACACACGCGCCAACGATGCCGATCAGAGCGATAAAACCTACACGAAATTGGTGAGAAATTCGCATGGTGGAGTTCTCCCGTAACCGCTAGAGGCCTGGCGGCGGCGCAGCGACGCGGAAAGCATGTCGGACGGCCCTCGGCGCTCACGGCTGAAAAGTTCGATCTGGCGGTTCGCCTGCTTGCCGAAGGGAAGGGCCGGGCCCTCGTCGCCCGCATGATCGGCGGCGTCGGCCCCTCCACGCTGCGGGGGGCGCTGTACGCGAGGGCGACAGCCCTGGCATGGCGCTTTAATCAGCCTCAGTCTTATTGCTGAATATTGTAAGCAAGACCTTTCCCTTCTCACCTAGTATGCAGATAAAATCCTGCGGTTTACTAGATTTTTTCTTTTGGACATCAACCTCTCCGAGCACAATAGCTTTGATCTCCACATTTGCAATTTTTGCACTCGTTTTTACAACGCGCACACTGTCTAGATCCAAATTGACGTCTTTTACGGTTGGTGATCGTTCCTTCAAGGCAATGAGACCGCTCGCTCTGCATGCGTCGATTTCGGGCGCTTTCAGGACAATGGTCTGAGTGCCCGTGGTCTGAGTGCCCGTGGTCTGAGAGTAAGCTATCATTGGAATCATGGCGGCTGGAATGAGACCAATGAGTAGGGATCGGATTTTCATTCCGGAGAATCTCCTAGTTGGGATATCGGATGATGCAGAGTCCAATCGCCGTAACCGAATTTGGCGAATGGGAGAAGCCTTTTTTCACCGGCACCACGAGAGGCGCAAGGCGTCAGTCGTTGAGAACACCCTCCGGGTGCAGCTCGGCGAAATGTTCTTGCTCCGTCGGCTTCTTCTCCTTGGCCATGATAGTCGAACGGAAATAGTTTTGCGCGGCGGCGACGCCGCTGCCGAGCTTAATGTCGATGCCGACATCGCGCATCGCCATTTCCGCCCCGGACAGAGCGCCGAGAACCATGAGGTCGTTGAGATCGCCGAGGTGGCCGATCCGGAAGACCTTGCCCGCGACCTGCGACAGACCGGCGCCGAGAGACAGATTATAACGGCGGAAAGCGGCATCGACCACATCGGCGCCGTTGAAGCCCGGCGGGACAACGACCGCGGTCACAGTATCGGAATACCATTTTGGTTCCTTCGCGCAAGGCTGCAGGCCCCACGCATTGACTGCGGCGCGAACGCCGCTCGCCAGAACGTTATGGCGTTCGAACACCCGTTCGAGCTTCTCCTCGAACAGTATCTTGAGCGATTCGCGCAGGCCATACAGCATCGGCAGCGAAGGCGTGTAGGGGAAGTAGCCTGCCGCGTTGGCCTTGCTCATGTCGCCGAAATCGAAATAGACTCGCTTGAGATCTGCTCCCTTATAGGCTGCGAGCGCGCGGGGGCTCGCGCAGACCATGCCGAGGCCCGCCGGCAGCATAAAACCTTTTTGAGAGCCGGCGACCGCGAGATCGACGCGCCAGTCGTCCATGCGGAAATCGATGCTGGCGATCGAACTCACGCCGTCGACATAAAGGAGCGCCGGATGATTGGCGGCGTCCATCGCCTTTCGCACCGCTCCGATGTCGCTCGTCACGCCGGTCGCGGTCTCGTTCTGGACCGCCAGCACGGCCTTGATTTGATGGCTCTCGTCGGCGCGCAGAACGGATTCGATCTTGTCCGGCTTGACACCGGTGCCCCACTCCTCCTCCAAAACCTGGACGTCGAGGCCGATCCGCTGCGCCAGGTCAATCCACAAATGGCTGAACTGGCCGAACCGCGAGGCCAAAACCTTGTCGCCCGGGGAGAGCGTGTTGCAGAGCGAGGCCTCCCAAGCGCCGGTGCCGGACGAGGGAAAAATAAACACCTGCCCGTCGGTGCTCTTGAAAACCTTCTTCAAATCCTGAAACAGGGGCAGCGTGAGCTCCGGAAATCTGGAAGATCTATGGTCTTCCATCGCTACCATCATGGCGCGCGTGACGCGTTCAGGGACGTTGGTCGGTCCTGGGACAAAAAGAAAGTGACGGCCCGCCATAATGAATCCTCCATTTGTTTTCCGGCTTACACTATTAACAAAACCATTGGCTCAAGCGCAACAGCCGAGGTCGCGCGCAAGGGTTTCCTTTTCTAGACCTTCCTCTCCAAATCGGGAACCGGTTTCCGGTAAGGACGTACAACGATGCTAAGGCGCTTGGAAACTCAGCCAAGGACCAGGATGGCCCGGAAATCGTTCACATTGGTGAGAGTTGGCCCGGTGACCACCAGATCTCCAATCGCGGAAAAGAAGCCATAGCCGTCGTTGTCGGCGAGCCGGGCCTTGGCCGATACACCGACTGCGGCCGCGCGACCAAGGCTGCCGGGGCCGATGAGCGCACCGGCGTTGTCCTCCGTCCCGTCGATTCCGTCGGTATCCGCGGCGAGGGCATAGATGCCAGGGTGGCCGTCCAAGGCGACGCCAAGCGCCAACAGGAACTCGGCGTTGCGGCCGCCGCGGCCGGTCCCGCGCACGGTGACCGTGGTCTCGCCCCCAGAGATGAGGACGCAGGGCGGGGCCGAAGGCTGGCCGAAGCGATGAACCTGCCGCGCGATCGCCGCGTGCACCAAAGCCACGTCACGCGCCTCGCCCTCGATGGAGTTGGCCAGAATAAGCGGGGTCACGCCGGCCCCGCGCGCGACTTCGGCCGCGGCCTCAAGCGATACTTGCGGGGCCGCGATCATCACGTTGGCAACGCCCGCGAGGCGCTTATCGCCGGGCTTCAAGGTTTCCGCCTCTGCCGAGCCGAGATGGGCGCGGATGTTCGCCGGCACGGCGATGGCATATTTTTGCAGGATCGCCACCGCGTCGGCCGAGGTCGTTGGATCGGCGACGGTCGGCCCAGAGGCGATCACGCAAGGATCGTCGCCGGGCACATCCGAGATCATGAGGGTCACCACCCGCGCGGGCGCAGCGGCCGCGGCGAGCCTCCCGCCCTTGATCGCCGACAAATGCCGGCGCGCGCAATTTATCTCGGAAATGGTCGCGCCGCTCTTCAAGAGAGCGTTGTTGATGCCCTGCTTGTCGGCCAGCGTCACGCCACCGGCGGGCAGGGCGAGAAGCGCCGAGCCGCCGCCGGAAATCAGGCAAAGCACTAGGTCCTCGGGAGCCAGACCCTTGACCATGGCGAGAATGCGTTTTGCCGCTTCCTGCCCGGCAGCGTCGGGGACCGGATGACCGGCTTCCACTACTTCGATGCGTTCGCAGGGCACGCCGTGGCCGTAGCGGGTGACCACCAAGCCTTCGAGAGGGCCTTGCCAATGATCCTCGACCGCCCTGGCCATCGCGCCGCTGGCCTTGCCAGCGCCGACGACGATGACGCGGCCTGGCGGCCGGGGCGGGAGATGCGGCGGCAAGCATTTCTCCGGCAGGGCCGCGCCCACCGCCACCTCAAACATATCCAAAAGCAGTTGGCGCGGATCGATTGTCATTGCGGTTTCCGCTTTTGGAAATGGTTGCCGAGGCGGCAACGGTTTTCCGCTCTACGGCAGCCGCGCCGTCGGCCAATGCCGTGATCGCGATCAAGTCCGCGTCTCGGGACGTGGGGTTACCTCCAAAACGCCATGGCCCGCAACCGCGCGGTAAATTCGGTTTTCTATTTCACTGGCTGATGAGGCCGTTTCATAACCGCAAATACCGGGCTTCAACCATTTTCTCGCCAGGGAAACGCACCGAGGGGCGATAACTCGATCAAAAAGCCATTATTTTCGCCGGAGCAGGTCGTTTCAAGCGCGAGCTTCCCGCGCGGTGCACCGCTTCCGAGGCCTCGCGTGGCTCGCGCGATGTCAAAGGGAGGGTTGCTAAGGCCGGAATTTGGCAATAAGCCTTCCATTGCACCTGAGGGCGTGCCGCAGACGCCTGCAGCTGCATGGCCGCAAAAAACGCAATCGGGAAAGTCCGCGCCGGTTGGATCGTCCCAAGGTTGTGAGGAGGGGTATTTGGATATTCACGAGTATCAGGCCAAAGAGATTTTGACGAACTTCGGTGTGGCAACACCGCACGGAGCGGTCGCGTACAGTCCCGATCAAGCGGTCTATTGCGCGACCGAGCTTGGCGGCTGGCATTGGGCGGTGAAGGCTCAGATCCATTCCGGCGCCCGCGGCAAAGCCGGCGGCGTTAAGCTCTGCAAGACCTATCACGAAGTGCGCGCGGCGGCGGCGGAGCTTCTCGGCAAAACTCTCGTCACCAGTCAGACCGGTCCCGAGGGCAAGGTCGTGCAGCGAGTCTATGTCGAGGTCGCCGAACCCTTCGAGCGCGAGATTTACTTAGGTTTCGTTCTCGACCGGAAGGTCGAGCGGGTGCGGGTTATCGCATCCCGCTTCGGCGGCATGGAAATCGAGGAGATCGCCAAGGACCATCCGGAGGAGATCCTGCAAGTGGTGGTCGAGCCGGCGGTGGGGCTCCAGCCGTTCGAGGCGCGCGAACTCGCTTTCGGTCTCGGGCTCAGTCTGAAGCAGGTCAGCCGCGCCGTTACCAGCATGCTCGGGTGCTACCGCGCGTTTCGCGATCTCGACGCCACCATGGTCGAGGTCAATCCGCTGGTTATCACCAAGGACGACCGGGTCCTGGCTCTCGATGCCAAGATGTCGTTCGACGACAATGCCCTGTTCCGGCGCGGCACGGTCGCCGACATGCGCGACCATTCGCAGGAGGATCCGCGCGAGGTCCAGGCCGCCGAGCATAACCTCAACTATGTCGGCCTCGACGGCACTATCGGCTGCATTGTTAATGGCGCCGGGCTCGCCATGGCAACCATGGACATGATCAAATATGCGGGCGGCAGCCCGGCGAACTTCCTCGACATTGGTGGCGGTGCCTCGCCGGATCGAGTTGCCGCGGCGTTTCGTCTCGTATTGTCTGACCGCAACGTCCGGGCGATTCTGGTCAATGTGTTCGCCGGCATCAATCGTTGTGATTGGGTGGCCGAAGGCGTCGTCCAGGCTTGCCGCGAATTGAAGGTCGATGTCCCTTTGGTGGTGCGTCTCTCAGGGACCAATGTCGAGGCCGGGCGCGACATGATCGTGAAAAGCGGCCTGCCGATCATCTCGGCCGATACCCTCGCCGATGCCGCCAAGGCGGCGGTCGGCGCCGCCCGTGGCGCGGCGTAACGGGACGTCCGCAAGGCCTGACCTCGCGATTGCGGCACGCCCCCGCCAGCGCGGGTTCCGCGTGTCTTGTTTACATTCGCATTGGCGAAAAGGTCCGGACCTTCGCCGGAAATCGCGTCAGGAAAGTCAAAGTCGATGAGCATTCTGATAGATGAAACAAGCCGGGTCCTGATTCAAGGTTTCACCGGGGACAAGGGGACGTTCCATGCCAAGGAAATGATCGCCTACGGCACCAACATCGTTGGCGGTGTCACACCCGGCAAAGGCGGCACCACCCATCTCGGCCTGCCGGTGTTCAACACCGTGAAGGAAGCAGTTAAGCAGACCGGCGCGACCTGTAGCATCGCCTTCGTCGCGCCGGCCTTCTGCGCCGACGCGATCATGGAGGCGGCGGACGCGGGGATCGGGCTCGTATGCTCGATCACCGATGGCATTCCCGCACAAGACATGATGCGGGTTAAGCGCTACCTTTTGCGCTATCAGCGCGACCATCGGACCTTGCTGGTCGGGCCGAACTGCGCGGGAATCATCAGCCCCGGCAAGGCGATGCTCGGGATCATGCCGGGCCATATCTATGCGCGCGGCACGGTCGGTGTCGTGTCCCGCTCGGGCACGCTTGGCTATGAAGCCGCGGCGCAGATGAAAGCCCTTGGGATCGGCGTTTCGACGAGCGTCGGCATTGGCGGCGATCCGATCAATGGCAGCTCGTTCCTGGACCATCTGGTGCTGTTCGAGCGCGATCCGGAAACCACCGCGGTCATGATGATCGGCGAAATCGGCGGGCCCCAGGAGGCCGAGGCGGCGGCGTGGATCAAGAGCCACATGACCAAACCGGTGGTCGGCTATGTCGCGGGTCTCACGGCGCCAAAAGGCCGCCGCATGGGGCATGCCGGCGCGATCATTTCGGCAAGCGGCGACAGCGCCGCCGAAAAGGCGGAAATCATGAAATCCTACGGCCTGACCGTGGCTCCCAGCCCGAGCGAACTTGGCACGACAATGGCCAAGGTCTTGGCGCATTGAGGCTGTTGGCGCGCCGATCGCGCTCGCAATTCCGCGAAAGCCAATGCTCATTTCCCAGTGCCGCGTCAAAATGTTGGACAAATTCGAGGCCATTTCGTCCTGCCGCCGCGGGGTTACCCATGACGGAGTTTAGGGCGGCCCGGCAGGGATTCGAGACCGGCAACGCACCTGGAAACATTCAAGCGGTGCTCGAAGGCGAGGAGACCGCGGACATCCTGTTCGAGTTGCTGGCCGGCGTTGTGCACCGCCAACATCCAGAGGTCGCGGCGGCGCTGAGGGGGAACTTCGAGGCTCGGAGTTTCGCGCCGGATTTGCTCGCCCGTGTCTTCCAGGCCCACGGAATTCTGGTTTCAGCTGCTTGCCATCGTCGAACAGCGTACCGCGATGAGGCTGCGCCGCCAAACCGAGCGCGTGCGCGGCGAGACGGCGGTGGAGGGCACGTTCGCGAGACTTATCGCCGAGACGGCGAATCTGAGCGTCGATGCGCAAGAGCTGCGCGCCCGGCTGGCTTCGACCCGGATCCGGCCGGTCATCACCGCGCATCCCACCGAAGCAAAGCGGGTGACCGTCCTCGAAAAGCATCGCCGCATCTACCGGCTGCTGGTCGAGCTGGAACAGCCGCGATGGACCGCCCGGGAACGCACGCGCATCATCGACACATTACGTGACGAGATCGCGCTGTTGTGGATGACCGGCGAACTGCGCCTGGAGAAGCCGTCGGTCGATCAGGAAGTCGCCTGGGGCCTGCATTTCTTTCACGAGACGCTATTCGATGGCGTCCCGGATCTGTTGAGGAAGCTTGACCGTGTGCTCGCCCAATTTTATCCAGGCGAGCAGCTCGCGCCGGCGCCGTTTTTCCAATTTGGCTCATGGATTGGCGGCGACCGCGACGGCAATCCTTTCGTCACCAACGATGTCACGCGCCGCGCGCTCACCCAAAACGCACTGGCAAGCCTGCGCCATTATGAGCAGCACCTTTCGCTTCTGTTGCAGAGGATGTCGATCGCCGAGCGGGCGCTGCCGCTTTCGCCGCCCTTCCGCACGGCACTCGCGAATGCCCTCGCCGAAGCCCCCGAAGGCGCGATGATAGCAAAGCGCAACTCCGGCGAACCTTATCGCCAGTTCCTCTTTTACATGTTGCGCAAGCTCCAGCTCACCATTGCCCGCGCCGAGAATGGGCGCGCTTCCGCTGACGCGGCTTATGGCACCGCCGACGAGCTCATCACCGACCTCCGGATTCTCGAGGATGCGCTAATTGAAAGTGGCGCGCCCTATCTTAGCGAGGACGTCGTGCGGCCACTCCGTAGGGCAGTTGAGATCTTCCGCTTCCGCACGGTCAGGCTCGATCTGCGCGAAAACACAATGCATCTAACCCAAACGTTGCAGGCGCTGTGGCGGGCGTCCGTGGGGCAGAACGGCGGAAAGCCGCCCGATCCCGGATCGGGAGAGTGGAAAAACTGGATCCTCGCCGAGCTCGCCCGGCCATTCCCGGCGAAGTGCACGCGGCCGGACCTGCCGCCCAAGGCGCTGGAGACGCTTGGCATGTTTGAGCTCGCCCGCGGCAAAGGAAGCGAGTTCGATCGCGAAGCCTTCGGCAGTTTCATCCTCAGCATGACCCGCTCGGTCGCCGATATCCTCGGTGCCTATCTCCTCGCCAAGGAAGCCGGCCTCTTCCTAGATACGGCGGGCGTCGAGGCCTGCACCCTGCCGATCGTGCCGCTGTTCGAGACAATCGCCGATTTGCGCGCCGCGCCCGCCATCATGCGCGAACTATTGTCGCTGCCGGTCGTCCGGCGCAGCGCCCGCGCCCAAGGAGGGGTGCAGGAAGTCATGATCGGCTATTCGGACTCGAATAAGGATGGCGGATTTTTTGCCTCCAATTGGGAATTGGCGAAGGCGCAGACCCGGCTGACCAAAACCGGAAATGAAAGCGGCATTCCGATCGCGTTTTTCCACGGCCGGGGCGGTTCGGTCAGCCGTGGCGGCACCCCCACCGCGCAGGCGATCGCGGCGCAGCCCGCGGGCTCGATCAACGGGCGCTTCCGGGTGACCGAACAAGGCGAGGTGGTATCCTTCAAATATGCCAATCGCGGCACCGCGGCCTACCAGATGGAAGTGCTCGGGGCCGCGGTGCTCAAGCACGCGCTTTTCTCCGAACGCGAGCAGGCGCTGGTGCCGAGGGCCGAGTTCGACGAGGCGATGGAGGCGCTTTCCGGTGCCGCCTATGCGGCCTATGCGGGGTTGATTTCGCATCCGGATCTTTTGCCGTATTTTCAGGCGGCAAGTCCGCTCGAAGAAATCGCGCTGCTCAATATCGGATCGCGGCCGGCGCGCCGTTTTGGCGCCCGTTCGCTGGATGATCTCAGGGCAATCCCCTTTGTGTTCGCCTGGTCGCAGAACCGGCATGCGGTCACCGGCTGGTACGGGACAGGGAGCGGCATCGCCAGTTTCCTCGATGTGCGCAAAGGCCGTGGCGAGGCGCTGTTGCGGCGGATGTTCACCGAGTCCCGGTTGTTCCGGCTGATTATTGGCGAGGTCGAAAAAACCCTATGCCTCGTCGATTTGAAAATCGCCCGCGAATATGCGGGCCTGGTTGCCGATGTGGCCAAGCGCGAGACCATCTTTGCCCTGATCGCGCAAGAGTTCAGGCTGACCTGCGACATGGTGCTGCGGATCAGCCAGGAGCGCGAGATTGGCGGACGATTCCCGAGCTACCGGGCCCGTCTCGCGCACCGTCTGCCGACGATCAACCAGGTCAATCGCGACCAGGTCGAGCTGTTACGGCGCTTCCGTGCTTGCGAAACCGACGAGGCCATGGAGGCCTATAAGTCGAACCTGCTGCTGTCGATCAATTGCATCGCCAGCGGCCTTGGCGCCACTGGCTGAACGGGGCCGCGGCCATTAACGGCGAAGAGAGAGGATTACGGGCATGAGCTTCACGCAGGCAACGCCGCGCCTGCATCGCTCCGAACTCGCGGTTCCGGGGTCCAATCCGGGATTGTTCGCGTGCACACAATGACCGCTCGGCGCGGATACTAACGCGTGGCGCTATCTGCCCTGCATGACCGAACTCCGATTTTCTGACGTCCCTCATTTTCCGAGTTTTTCAACGGTATCCGCCAGAAGCGGACATGCAAGCCGCCTATCGAAAACGGCTCAACGTAGAGCCTCACCCCTATTCTCTTCGACATTCAAAGGAAGCATGCTTATCCGGTTATTTGCCAAGAATTCTGAGCCCAATACAAAACTATTAATTAGAGGATGATGCACTTTGAAAAAACGATACACAGCCGCATTACTAGCCGCCACGTTTTACGCAGGCGCTTACACGGCGATAGGTTTACCGCCAACCCGCTATACGTTTGCCGGGGAGCAACTTCCCCTCAGCCCGTCACGCGCACTGTTTTCTTCGCCAGGAGAGCTTGTCGGCCGAATGCAACGTCGGCGGCAGGGCGAGCACGGCATATACCAGCGTCTTTGATGAAAAGACCAAGTTGGTGCCTAAAGGAGAAGAAGTCAGCGCGTCGGCCGTGGGCATTTTTCCCTCAGCTGGAAACATTCTTTTCGTTCTCCTTCCATGGACCTATTTGCCGAAACCGCGCCCCCACGAGGACACGACGAATGTCATGTTGTCCGATGATCGGAAGACGTTGTACTGGGCGCCAGGGAGCGCATCCTTGTGGGGCGAAACGCTGGAGCGTAAAGAGGGGATGTCACCTTATTCATGGATGGACGTGATCAGCGAGACGGACGAAGTAATCGTTGCCGCACGCGCCTATCCGGGCGGCCTTTTCATTCCCCAGGTACATTCGTTAATAATCGAGAAGAAAACGGGGCGCGCGACCTACAGCTTTAACGACGGGAGCATTGGCGGGAATATCATGGCTGGCACCGAGACTTGGATGTGCGACTGAGGGGCATTCCCGCCGCTCTTGTACACCCGCATTTTGCAAACAACAGGGCAACGAAAGGAAGCTCAATCCATGACTGCCAACCAGAGCAAAGCCAGCCATGAGATTCAGGTCTTCCTTGAATTTCTACAAAAATCGGGACTTCCGATTGAACGTGATTCCGTCGAAAATAGGACGCCACCAGAACCTGATATTTTGTGTAGGCACAAGCAACAAGGGTTCATTGCTTTTGAATTGGTAGAACTCTGTGATGGAGAAATTGCAAGAATACCGGCGGAAGTCGTTCGCTCAGGAAACACAGAGCCAAGGTTCATGTGGACTGCTGACCCATCCCGCCAAATAATATGTAACAAGTTGGAGAAAAAATACCAAACGAAACATCCGATAGAGCTTCTTTGCTATACGGCAGGGCGCCTCGTTACCCCTGATAATGTCATCATTCCAACAGTTCAGCACATCATCGAGTTGAGCGGTTTTGGAATGTTCCAGCGCGTGTGGCTTTTGGGCGAAGAAGCCTGTCAGATAATTGCAGAACTGTGAGAGAGGAAAAAGGGCATGAGCTTCACGATCATCGAGCAGGCAACGCCGCGCCTGCATCGCTCCGAACTCGCGGTGCCGGGGTCCAATCCGGGATTATTCGAAAAGGCCGCCCAGTCGGCGGCGGACATTATTTTCCTGGACGTCGAGGATGCCGTCGCCCCCGACGACAAGGAGCAGGCCCGCAAGAATATCATCGCCGGGCTGAACGAGATCGACTGGGGCACCAAGACCATGATGATCCGCATCAACGGTCTCGACACCCATTATATGTACCGCGACGTCGTCGATATCGTCGAGGCCTGCCCGCGCCTCGACATGATCCTGATCCCCAAGGCCGGCGTCGCGGCCGATGTCTATGCCGTGGACATGCTGGTGACCCAGATCGAGACGGCGAAGAAACGCGACAAGCAAATCGGTTTCGAGGTGTTGATCGAGACCGCGCTCGGCATGGCCAATGTCGAGGCGATCGCGCAGGCGAGTCGGCGGCTCGAGGCGATGTCCTTCGGGGCCGCCGATTACGCCGCATCGACCCGCGCGCGCACCACGGTGATCGGCGGCGTCAACGCGGACTACGGCGTGCTCACGGACAAGGATTCCTCCGGCAATCGCGCCTATTACTGGGCCGATCAGTGGCATGCGGCCCAGACTCGCATGATGGTCGCTTGCCGCGCCTATGGGTTACGTCCCATCGATGGTCCGTTCGGGGATTTTTCGGACGCGGACGGTTTTGTCGCCGCGGCAAAACGCGCCGCGGTGCTGGGATACGAGGGAAAATGGGCGATCCATCCCTCGCAGATCGAACTCGCCAATCAAGTGTTCACGCCGTCGGAAGCCGAGGTGACCAAGGCCCGCCGCATCGTCGCCGCGATGGCCGAGGCCGCCAAGGCCGGAAAGGGCGCGGTGTCGCTCGACGGCCGGATGATCGACATCGCGAGCATAAGGATGGCCGAGGCGCTGTTGAAAAAGGCGGCCGCGATGGGCGCCGCGGCCTAATACATCGGCAATTGGTCCGGTTCAGAACGTTTTGCCCTGATCACACCGGGAGAGCAAATTCTCAATCTTCGAAGGGCAACTCGCGGACCTGAAGCGCCGGGCGCCGTTCGAGCTCGCTTAAATAGCACGCTGTTTCCCGATGCGGGCAACCCTGGAATGGAAACCTCGTCCCCATAGCCCGGCTGCGGGAGATCCGATTCGAGCGACCCAAACGGCTTTGATGGCGGGTTCGGCCTTGTCTTGGCTCCGCCCCCGCAGCCTTTCGAGGAAGCCGTGGAACGCATCGAATCCGCTCCTTCTTCCATGCCTGCCCCTCTCACGGCGGCTGCGGAATGCGACCGGAGTGACATTGGCATCACCGCCTGTCGCTTTCCCGGCCATTCCCGGCAGGGACGCGCGGTTGGTAAGGGTTAAATTTCAAGAGAGCGAGCCGCGCGGGATCAAACCCTTGCGCCTCCATCAACGTCTCTGGCGTAACCCCAGCTTCGACGAGCTCGTCCGCCACGAAGAGTCGCAAGGCCTGATCCGGGCCGCAAGGCGGCAGGCCGGCGTGGCCAAATGAATATGGGCGAGCGCTTTCTCGCCTTCGGTCCAGCGCTCGCAGGCGCGCCGGAGCTGGCCCAGAAGCCGCACATCCACCAGCCCCTCATAAGCCGTCGCGAGCAGCGCCAACGCGCGCGGCTCGTCGTCGAGCGCGAGACGCGGGCGGCCGCGTTCGTCTTGGCCCATCCCGGCAAGCACTGTGCCCGCGCCAAGCGTCAGCCCTTCGCCAAGAATCTCCATGCGCGGGCGGAGGCGGCGTACCCTCGCGTCCATTTTTGCAAAAGCTGTTGCGTTTGCTCCACCCAAAACTCCGTTCGTCAAGCGGAAGAATTTGGCGGGAGGATAACCGCAATCGGTTATTTTACTTAAACCACCAAGAAACATTTTCCCGAGGGAAACTGGTAAGATCGGCCGGAGCCATCAACGGTCCAGGTCGCCCGAGCATCCGCCTCCCGGCTTGCGAGGGAGGGTTTCGGCGAGCCTTGCGGCGTAGCGGGCCATCAGATCGACTTCGAGATTGATTTCATCGCCCAGGCGCCTTTCGCCCCAGGTCGTGGCTCGCAGCGTATGGGGAATGAGCAGCACCGAAAAAACACCGTTTTCGACGCGGTTCACCGTCAGCGACGTGCCATCGAGCGCGACCGAGCCTTTTGCCGCGATGAAACGCGCGAAGCCGCGCGGAGCCGTGACGTCAATCTGCCGCATTCCGTCGCGATCCGTGATCGCGACGATTTCCGCCACGCCGTCCACATGCCCGGTCACGATATGGCCGCCAAGTTCATCGCCAAGTCTTAGGGCCCGTTCGAGATTGAGCCGCGTGCCAGCTTTCCAATGCCGCGCGGTCGTGCATGCGAGAAGTCTCCGCCCCAACGTCGACCTCGAACCAGCGGCGGTTGCCGCTCTCGCCACGCGCGACCACGGTGAGGCAGGCTCCGCTACAGGCGATCGATGCGCCCGGCATGATCGACTCGGCCGGATAGGAACAGGCGATGCGCAGATGGTTTAACATGTCCCCAGCGTCAACCCGTTCCACCTCGCCGATATCGCTCACAAGGCCGGTGAACATGATACCACTCTTTCGTAACGGGTCAGCCGGTCATCGCCGATCATTCGCTTCTCGACGAGCTGGTAATGATCCGGATCGACAAGCAGAGCCGCCGTGTCCCTGTCGAGGCCCAAGGTACCGTCCCGGCCGAGAGGTTCTGGAGCGGCGATAATAATGACTTCATCGGCGAGCCCCTGCCCGATCAATCCCGCCGCCACGCGCGGGCCGCCCTCGCTGAAAATCCGGGTCAAGCCGCGCGCGGCCAAGAGAGTTAACGCGGCATCAAGATCGACCCGCCCCGCCGCGTCGCGGCGCACGTGCGCGACCTCGATATGCGCCTCGCGCAAGCGCGCCGCACTCGCTTTGCTCGCTCCTTCGCCGGCGATAACCAGGGTAGGAAGCGTTGTCGCCGTGGCGGCGAGCCGCGCGAGAGGCGGCAGGCGCAGATCGCTGTCGAGCACGACGCGCAAAGGCTTGCGGTCTTCGAGGCCGGGAAGCCGCACGTTCAACAGCGAATCGTCCGCCAAGATGGTACCGACCCCGGCCATCACCGCGTCGTGCATCGCGCGCATGACATGCACGAGCCCATTCGCCGGCGCGCCCGTAATGACAAGACGCGGATCGCCGGCCGCTCCCGCCGCATAAGAGTCCGCCGTCAAGGCGAGTTTCAGGCTGACCATCGGGCGCTTGCGAGTAACTCGCAAAAAATGGCCGAGATTGGCTCGCAGCGCCGCTTCCGCGAGCACGCCGCGTGTCACTTCAATGCCGGCATCGGCTAGGATTTGCGCGCCACGGCCGCAGACCCGAGGGTCGGGATCGTCAACGGCATAGGCCACGCGGCCGACCCCTGCCGCGATAATCGCGTTCGTGCAGGGCGGCGTCTGCCCATGATGGCTGCATGGTTCCAACGTCACATAGAGCGTCGCGCCGTGGGCTTGCGCAGCTGCCTCGCGCAGGGCCTCGGTTTCCGCATGCGGGCGGCCGCCGGGCCTGGTCCAGCCGCGCGCCACGATGACGCCATCCTTGACAACGAGCGCGCCGGCCGCGGGATTTGGCGCGCAAAGCCCGAGACCGCGCCGCCCAAGGGCGAGAGCCGCGGCCATGAATCGCGTGTCCGCGCAGGACTGGATCATACCTGGCTCGGAGAACGCGCTTTTGTTCGAGGCGCATTTGTGCCCTCCGGGACTTCGCCCGCGCCATTCGCAAGTTCATCGATCAGCATGTTGAAATCGCGGGCCTCGCGAAAATCGCGATAGACCGAGGCGAAGCGCACATACGCGACGCTGTCGAGCGCACGAAGACCTTCCATCACGAGTTCACCGATCCGGTCGCTTGGAATTTCGCTATCGCCCTGACTTTCGAGTTGGCGCACGAGTCCGTTCACCATCCGCTCGACGCGATCCGGCCCGACGGGCCGCTTGCGCAAGGCGATTTCGAGCGAGCGCATAACTTTTTCGCGATCGAACGGCTCCCGCCGGCCAGATTTTTTTAAGACCATCAATTCCCGCAATTGCACGCGCTCGAACGTCGTGAAACGGCCGCCGCAATCAGGACAGATCCGGCGACGGCGAATGGCCGATGCATCGCCAGCCGGGCGAGAGTCCTTCACCTGGGTTTCGAGACTGCCGCAATAAGGGCACCGCATGGCGGACCGGCCTCAAAGCATCGTGGCAACTTACGCGGATCGCGTTCCTCTTACGACGCAAACGATCCCGGCCTCAATAAACCGGGAAGCGTTGCGTTAATTCGCGTGCGCCGGCCTTGATTTTGGCTTCGACAGCCGCATTGCCCGCATCGCCGTGCTTGGCCAAGCCGTCCAAGGCTTCGGCGATCAGTTCGCCGACCCTTTTGAATTCCGCGATGCCGAAACCGCGTGATGTCGCGGCCGGCGTTCCGAGGCGAATGCCGGAAGTCACCATGGGGCTTGCGGTATCGAACGGCACGCCGTTTTTATTGCAGGCGATCCCGGCGCGCCCGAGCGCCGCTTCGGCCGCCTTGCCGGTGAGTTGCTTTGGCCGCAGATCGACCAGCATCAGATGGTTGTCCGTTCCGCCGGTTGTTATGTTGTATCCGCGCTCACTAAGCGTCGCGGCGAGAGCCTTGGCGTTATCGGCGACATGCTTCGCGTAATGCTTGAACTCGGGCCGAAGCGCCTCGCCGAAGGCGACCGCCTTGGCCGCGATCACATGCATTAGTGGTCCGCCCTGGAGGCCCGGAAATATCGCCGAATTGATTTTTTTGGCAATTGCCTCGTCATCGGTGAGAACGAGCCCGCCGCGCGGCCCGCGAAGAGTCTTGTGGGTCGTCGAGGTGACGACATGGGCGTGCGGAAACGGCGAAGGATGCACGCCGCCAGCGACAAGGCCCGCGAAATGCGCCATGTCGACGAAAAAATAAGCGCCGACGGAATCGGCGATCGCCCGGAACCCGGCAAAATCCCAATACCGGGGATAGCCGGAGCCGCCGGCAATGATGAGCTTCGGCTTGTGCTCTGCAGCAAGGCGCGCCAGCGCATCCATGTCGATGCGATGATCGTCGCGGCGCACGCCATAAGGAACCGGTTTGAACCATTTTCCAGAGAGATTGACCGGCGAGCCGTGGGTGAGATGGCCTCCAGCGGCAAGATCGAGCCCCATAAACGTATCGCCCGGCTGCAATAGCGCGAGAAACACCGCCTGGTTGGCCTGGCTGCCGGAATGCGGCTGCACATTCGCGAATTTGCAGTCGAACAGCCGTGTGACGCGCTCGATCGCGAGACTTTCGGCGATATCGACGAACTGGCAGCCGCCATAATAACGCCGGCCGGGATAGCCCTCGGCATATTTATTGGTCAAAACCGAGCCCTGCGCTTCGAGCACCGCTTTCGAGACAATGTTTTCTGAGGCGATCAGCTCGATTTCATGTTGCTGACGGCCGAGTTCCAGCTCGATCGCCTTGGCGATTTCCGGATCGGCGCCGGCGAGCCCCGCCGCGAAAAAAGGGTTTGACTCTGTGCGGCTGACGACGGTTTGGCTCATGCTGGGTACCTGCGATGGCGGCCCAGGCTGGCCCGGCGGTAAGGAGCACCCGCGAGGCGGCCCGGCCCGAGGAATGACGGAGAGATTGAGATAGCATGTCGCCTTGCCCGCGTGAAGGCGCTGATATAGCGAAGGTGAAAGTGCTTTTCAGGAAACCGGGCCCAAAGCACGGCGGTTGACTCATCCTGGCGAGTTTCGCGCGATCCATCAAAATATTCTGGGGGAACGAGCCCCGGCCCGCGGAATTGCGCGGAACCTGCCGGGCGTCAAACAGGATTGCCAAGCGGCGCCATCCCGCCCAAATGATCGGCGACCGTGAAAATATCCTTATCGCCGCGCCCCGAAATATTCACGACCAGCAAATGATCCGCGGGTTTCGTTGGCGCGATGTCCAAAACCTTGGCGAGCGCATGCGCGGGCTCGAGCGCCGGGATGATTCCCTCGAGCTTCGCGCAAAGCTGAAACGCCGCAAGGGCCTCCGCGTCCGTGGCAGAAAGATAACTTACCCGCCCTGTCTCCTTCAGCCAGGAATGTTCCGGCCCGATGCCCGGATAGTCGAGCCCGGCCGAGATCGAATGCCCCTCCTCGATCTGCCCGTCGGCATTCATCAACAAATAGGTCCGGTTGCCATGCAAAACGCCGGGCCGGCCGCCGGCGAGCGAGGCGGCGTGCTTTTTGTCGAGGCCAAAACCCGCCGCTTCGACGCCAAAAATTTCCACGGATGGATCGTCGAGAAAGGGATGAAACAGGCCAATCGCATTGGAGCCGCCGCCAATGCAGGCAAATAGCGAATCCGGGAGCCTGCCTTCCGCGTGCTGCATTTGCGCCCGGGTTTCCTCGCCGATTACGCATTGGAAATCGCGGACCATCGCGGGGTAGGGATGCGGGCCGGCCACCGTGCCGATGCAATAGAATGTGCCGGCGACATTGGTGACCCAGTCGCGCAAGGCCTCGTTCATCGCGTCCTTCAGGGTCCTGGCGCCGGATTCGACCGGCACGACCTTGGCGCCGAGCAGGTTCATGCGAAAGACATTGGGCTTTTGCCGCTCGACGTCGACGGAACCCATGTAGACGACGCAGTCGAGCCCGAAGCGCGCGCAGGCGGTGGCCGTCGCGACGCCATGCTGGCCCGCTCCCGTCTCGGCAATAATGCGTGTTTTGCCCATCCGGCGGGCGAGGAGAATTTGGCCGAGCACATTGTTGATCTTATGCGCGCCGGTGTGATTTAGTTCCTCGCGCTTGAAGTAGATCTTGCCGCCGCCTGGCCTACCAGAAGCGGCGGCTTGCTGGCGGACATAGCCGGTCATGCGCTCGGCGTAATAGAGCGGGCTCGGCCGCCCGGCGTAATGAGCAAGCAGATTGTCGAGTTCGGCCTTGAAGGCCGGATCCGCCTTGGCGGCATTGTAATGCTTCTCGAGATCGAGGATCAGCGGCATCAAAGTTTCAGCCACGAACCTGCCGCCGAAGATGCCGAAATGCCCGGTTTCGTCGGGGCCAGTGCGAAACGAATTGAGAGCTGGTGGCACCGCGTCCGCCTTTCTTGCTTCGCGTTCGATCAGGTTCTTTCGGGGCAAATAGGATTTTCCGGCTTGACCGGGGGCCATTTCGGCGCGTCGCAGTAATTCCTGCTCTGCGCGGCCGGAGCAAGCTTTCCTGCGGCCTCCCGGGCTACCGCGATGAAAGCTGCGATCTTGTTCCGGTCCTTCACGCCCGGAGCATTTTCGACTCCGGAGGAAACATCAACACCGGGCGCGCCGGTTTGGGCCAGCGCGTCCGCCACATTGCCGGAATTGAGACCGCCTGCCAGCAGCCATGGTTTCTTGGTTTCGATCATGCCAAGCAAGCTCCAGTCGAAGCTGGTCCCGCTGCCTCCGGGCCGGCCGTTGGGGCGAGACGGCTTGGCATCGAACAACAGGAAATCGGCAACCCCATCGAAACCCGGCACGAGCGCGAGGTCAGCGGCTGCGCCGATCCCAATCGCCTTCATCACGGGAAGGCCAAAACGGGCACGAATGGCAGCGACCCGTTCCGGGGTTTCGCATCCATGCAATTGAAGAAGCGCGGGATTGATCGCTTCGATCGCCGCCGCGAGCAAGGCATCGCCGGCATCGACCGTTACCAAGACCTTGCACGTGCGGCGCGCGGCGCGCCGGCCGAGATTTGCGGCCAGCTCCAACGAGACATGCCGCGGGCTCTTGTCAAAAAAGACAAAGCCAGCCATGTCGGCGCCGCACGCGAGCGCCGCGTCGAGCCCGGCTTCCGTCGCGAGGCCGCATATTTTGACGATGACGCTCATCGGCCTTCCTCACCGGCATCGATCGAGGGGATGGTTTTATACCATGGCCGCGAGGTTTTTGCCGCCTTCGCGCGGCGCCGGCGTTTTCAGCAGGCATTCCTTGGCAAAGATTACGGAATTTTGGCCCGGCCAAGGAAGGGATAGCCGCGCCACTTCCGCCCGCAGTACCCTGCGGAGGATGCGCGAAGCCAAGGAAAAAGCCGGGCCGATCGTTATGGGAGCGCACTGCGCTCCGCTCGCGGCCTGGCCAAAGTTTCGGTAGGTAGCAGTCGAGCCGTAACGAGCGGCAAGCTTCAGCCGCCGGTGTTTTGATTTAGGCGCTCGCGCATTTCCTTGCCGGTCTTGAAAAAGGGAACCGCCTTTTCATTCACTGGAACATGCGCTCCGGTGCGCGGATTGCGGCCAACCCTTGCCTCCCGGTGTTTCACCGAGAAGGCCCCGAACCCACGCAGTTCGACCCGGTCGCCGCGCGACAACGCCTTGGTGATTTCATCGAGAATTGCATTGACGATTTTTTCCACGTCGCGGAGGTAGAGATGCGGATTACGGTTGGCAATCCGCTGTACGAGCTCGGATTTGATCATCGCCCCGTTTCCGATTTTTATTTGTCCAAAACCAACGCGCGGCGCGCCGAGCTTCAGTTCGCGCCGCCAACTTGCCAAATCGAAACAAGGCCGTCAAGCATACGCTCTTGCGCGGCATTCGCGGCACGATCGAGCGCCCTGCTCAGGCCGCCAAGCCCGAGGAAGTTCGCGGCCCGTGCGGAAAAGCTCAAGATCCCCAACCGTTCCAGGGTACGTTCCGGTTTCCAGTCCCGCACCGGCAGACCCTTGGGAATTTTTTTTTCCTGCTCCAGCCATTCGATGGCCTCGCGCTCGCCGCCGACGCGATCGACAAGATGCAGTTCCATCCCCTGGCGGCCGGTAAAGACCCGTCCGTCCGCGACAGCATCGAGCTGCTCGCTGCTCATGTTCCGGCGCTCCTTCACGAGCGCTTTGAACCAGGTGAAGCTATCGCTGACGAGCGCGGCGAGCGCGGCGCGCGCTTCTGGACTTGTTGGCTCGAACCCGTTCGGCGAATTTTTTAGCGGGGAAGACTTTACGTCCTCCATTTGCACCCCAACCGTGTCAAGCAATTTGGCGAAGTTCGGATATTGAACAAGGACGCCGATCGAACCAACCAGCGCATTTCCCAGCGCGACAATCCGGTCGGTCCCGAGGGCGGCAACATAACCGCCGGAGGCCGCCAGGCTTCCGACTACGGCAACCGTCGGTTTCTTCGCCGAGAGATGCCGAATTGCATCGTACAGCCGCTCCGCTCCCGAGGTCGTGCCGCCGGGACTATCGATCGAAATCAGAACCGCCTCGGCGGCTTTGGAATTTTCTATTTTCTGGATCAGCTTCAGAGTATCGCGATTGCCGACGATGACGCCTTCGATGGCGAGCCGCGCGATATGCGGCGTAAAACCCAAGGACCCCTCCGGGCCAAGCAGGCGTAGGCCCGCGATCGCAACGCCCAGGATCAGCGCCGCGACGGCGGCGATTCGCCAATAGGACAATTTTCGCTGCAAAATACGGCGCTCGGCAAGATAATCTGCGAAAAGTGGTGCAGCCATGGCACTCCAGTGGTCCGGGTTTCGGCCGGCGGGCCGGTCCGCGCTGGCGGCTCGAGTTTAATTCGTTATCAAAGCAGATTTGCGTCGATTGGACAACCGGCGCGTCGGCGATTTGGCACAATTCGAAACGGACCTGCCCGGCGCAAATTTTTTGCTTCTCCAGTGGTCAGGACAAATTTGCTTCTCCAGTGGTCAGGACAAATGAGAGAGCGAACCCAACGGTCTCTCCCGGCCTGTGCAGCAACGTGTGAGGCGCTATGGGCATAATTGGTGAGACGAGGCTTGAGCAAGGTTCGCGCAAGCCCATGGAACTATTTGGTCCATTGCCGGGGCGTGCGCTGCTCGACCCCTCAAAGAAGTTGTGACCCCGGCGCCTGCCTCACGCCGGCGAGCTGGCCCCTCGGAGGCGACGGGATAGTATGGTGGAAAGTCTAGATATCTGGAGGTCTCGTCTATCGAGACTGCGGGCTGGTGTGCTGGCTAATTTCAATGAAATTTACGCCAAACGCGCGGTCTTTTGGTCATGGGCGGATAGAGTTTTAGTACTTCTTACCTTAATTATAGCAGTTGTTCGGCTATACGGGCAACCACTGGAGTTAGTTATTGTAGGCTTAGCGTTCCCTCTACTTATTCTTACCCTTATTTTTCGCGGTCCGCTTTTGACTGGGCCGCTGCCGCCGATGTTGGGTTTCATCGGAATGGTAATAAGCTATCCAGCTTTAGCTTTTCTTGAATTTCCTCGTAGAATTTTCTCAGGTTTTGCCGACACTATCTTTGTAAGTACTATCGTATTTTATATAATAGTTCTAGCATGGGCGCTTTATACGATTAGACAAAGCTTTGCAATTTTTCCTTCGGCACGCATACTTGTGACAGGGGGTCCTTACAACATCGTACGGCACCCGATATATTCCGCTTATTTGCACGTGGCCATGTGCATCGCCGTGCTCGCACCGAGCCTTCGTAACATCATCGTAACCGCCATTTTCGGCCTCGGTCTCTTTCTAAGGGCCAAATGCGAAGAGGATCTACTTATATGCGCCGAAGGATATGGCACTTTTCGTAACCGGGTGAAGAATTTTTTTTTCAGCGCGGCGGTTTCAGCTCCTGCCGGCCTGGCTGCCGCAGTCATTTGGTTTGGGCCGCTATGATAAATCTCATCCCGCGCGCGGCCCCAATTTAGGGTCAGAGCCTGTCTCAAAAATCTCGCCCTCATCCTGAGGAGCCCACGAAGTGGGCGTCTCGAAGGATGAATCCAGTGCGATTTGGGGCGCCTCGTCCTTCGAGACGGCCTTTCAGGCCTCCTCAGGATGAGGGCTGACGATGGTCCTATGGCTTTTGAAATAGGTTCTCAGCCTATGAACAAAAAAACGGCTAAGGCCTTCTCCGCCTGAAGACGATGGTTTAAATCCAAAGAGCTAACAATATACATATCGATAACCAATAAAACCGTTATTGTCCGTTAATATAAATGTCTATGCGACTGACTAAGTGCTTTTAAATTTCCGCTGTTTATTATCGCTGCATTCCAGCAACACCCAGGCAAATCCTAAACTGGAATCTTTAGGCAACCGAAAATTCAGGAGTTTCAAACATGGGTAATTTGTTTCGCCGCTTTATCGACGATCAAGCCGGCGTCACGGCCATCGAATATGGTCTCATCGCGGCTTTGATCGCCGTCGTCATCATCAGCGCCGTGAAAATTGTCGGCACCGACCTCACGACCACATTCACGAACATCGGCACCGCGTTATCTGGGGCGTGACCCAGCTCCGCGCCAAAATCTGCGAGAAATTCACGCAGCTCGCCAACGCTTCGTCGTGACATCGTCGGCGCCGCCCGTCGGGCGCCCGGATTTTGGCACTTGCCAAACACGGGCATCCGGCGGGGCGCGAACGGGAGTTTCAACCATGGGTAATTTGTGGCTTTGCTTTATCGACGATCAGTCCGGAGTCACGGCCATCGAATATGGTCTCATCGCCGCTTTGATCGCCGTCGTCATCATCACCGCCGTGGCCGCGGTTGGCACTGACCTCACGACCACATTCACGAACATCGGCACGGCTTTATCTGCGGCGTGACCCGGCTCGGCGCCAAAATCTGCAGGTCGCCAACGCTTGTCGTGACATCGTCGGCGCCGCCTGTCGGGCGCCCGGATCTTGGTGGATTCCAAAAACGGGCGTTCGGCGGGGCAGAAATGGAGTTTCAATCATGGGTAATTTGTGGCTTTGCTTTATCGACGATTCATCCGGCGTCACGGCCATCGAATACTCTCTCATCGCCGGCTTGATCGCGATTGTCATCATCAGCTCCGTGCGCACAATCGGCACGACGATTTCGGCCGATTTCTTCGGGCCTATCGCCGCTGCTTTTTAATGGCACCGCCCCTGCGTCAGCTTGATCTCGCGAACTCCCCGCTATGGTTCAAGCAAGTTTGCCGCCCGGCCCCCGTGGCGATGCCAGAGGCAACTCGGGATCGAGCGCCGCCCCACCAATGCGGCCGCCGGTTCCACTCGGCCATCCCTTGCGTTTGCCGCGAACCATTATCCGCGTGGCATTGGAATGGATTTTGAAAGCTCATGCTTGAAGCCGCGACGCTTTTGTTTTTCCCGGCGCTGATGGTCTTCGCCGCGATTTCCGACCTCTTGACGCTGACGATTTCGAATCGCATCTCGATCGCGCTTGCCGTCCTGTTCATTGCCATGGCGTTCGCCTGCGGCCTCCCCGCGACCGAAATTTTGTGGCATCTCGCCTGTGGCGCGGCGATGCTCATTTTCGCTTTTGGCTTGTTTGCGCGCGGCTGGATCGGCGGCGGCGACGCAAAGCTCGCGGCGGCAACCGCGATCTGGCTTGGTTTCGATCATCTCGGCGATTACGCGCTTTCCGCCAGCGCTCTCGGCGGTCTTCTCACCCTCGCGATCATCGGGCTTCGAAAATGCCCTTTGCCGGGAGTTCTCCTGGCACGTCAATGGGCCACCCGCCTACATCAGCCCGGCACCGGCATCCCCTATGGTATCGCCCTCGCGAGCGCCGGCCTCATTCTCTACCCCGAAACCGCGATTTGGCTCGCCGCCGCTGCTATCCATTGATCTTGCAAGGAGTTGCTTCGACGCCGATAGAGTGGGCCGTAACGCGGACTGATCAAGTGTTCATGGATTCGAAGAAGGTTGCGTTGCCCTTCGGCGTTTCGCGCAATTTGCCGAGCAGGAATTCGATCCCGTCGATCGTGCCCATCGGGTTGAGTATACGCCGCAGCACATACATTTTCTTCAAGATGTCGGGGGGCACCAGCAATTCCTCCTTGCGGGTACCGGAGCGCGTGATGTCGATTGCCGGGTAAGTCCGTTTGTCGGCGACCTTGCGGTCGAGAATGATTTCCGAATTGCCGGTGCCCTTGAATTCCTCGAAGATCACTTCGTCCATGCGCGAGCCGGTATCGATAAGCGCGGTCGCGATGATCGTCAGCGAGCCGCCCTCCTCGATATTGCGCGCGGCGCCAAAGAATCGCTTAGGGCGCTGCAGGGCATTGGCATCGACGCCGCCGGTCAGAACCTTGCCCGAGGAAGGCACGACCGTGTTATACGCGCGGCCAAGTCTCGTAATCGAGTCGAGGAGGATCACCACGTCGCGGCCATGTTCGACCAGACGCTTGGCCTTCTCAATGACCATTTCGGCGACCTGGACATGGCGCACGGCCGGCTCGTCGAAGGTCGAGGATATGACCTCGCCGCTGACCGATCTTTGCATGTCGGTGACTTCTTCCGGCCGCTCATCGATCAATAGGACGATGAGGTAGCATTCCGGGTGATTGGCAGTGACCGATTGCGCGATATTTTGTAAAAGCACCGTCTTGCCGGTACGCGGCGGCGAGACGATCAAGGCGCGCTGGCCCTTGCCAATCGGCGCCACGATATCGATGACGCGCGCCGACAAATCCTTCTTGGTAGGATCACCGACCTCGAGTTTCAGCCGCTCATCGGGGTAAAGCGGCGTCAGATTGTCAAAGTGAACCTTGTGCCGGATTTTTTCAGGGTCCTCGAAATTGATCGTACTAACCTTGAGCAGCGCGAAATACCGCTCGCCTTCCTTGGGGCCGCGGATCAAGCCTTCCACCGTATCGCCGGTGCGCAAACCGAACCGGCGAATCTGAGACGGCGATACATAAATGTCGTCGGGTCCAGCCAGATAATTGGCGTCAGGAGACCGCAGGAAGCCGAAGCCATCTTGCAAAACCTCGATGACACCTTCGCCAACGATCTCGATGTCGCGGCTCGCCAATTGCTTGAGAATCGCAAACATCAGCTCTTGCTTGCGCATGATCGAAGCATTCTCGACTTCATGTTTCTCCGCGAAGGCGAGCAGTTCGGTCGGCGACTTGAGCTTCAAGTCCTGCAGTTTGATTTCCTGCATTGCGAGGCAGTCCTTGGAAGAATGGCGCGGATCTGGTCGCGCGGAAAAGGAGCGGCGATTGGCGCAACCTCGGTCTATAATGACCGTGCTAACGCTGTTAGCGACGCGCGCGAGCAGCGCCAAAGTATGCTAGCTCATCCGAGGGGGGACCGTACAAGTAGATCGATTTGCAGGCTTTGACAAGCAAAATGATTTTACGTGAGTGGGTCAGTTTCATTTCTCGGCCGTTTCGAACATTGCCGCAATGTCCGCAACTGACCAAGGCTTATCGGTTATGCCAACCGCCATCTCAGGCCGTCGCGAAACGTCTATTGCCCGTGCCGGCGCGCTAGCCGCGCCCTTCGTGCGCCTGATTGGCCGGCTAGAGGGATCGACCCCGTCTTTGCGCTGTGGGCCTGCGGCTCACGCCTGTCCCGCCCGGTCGCGGCTGAGCCCCTTGGTTTTGAGCTCCGCCTCATAGGCCGCCCACTTCTCGTCATGGCGCGAACCGAGTTCATGGAGATAGTCCCAGGTGAAGATGCCGGTGGAGTGCAAATCATCGAAGATCAGCCGCACCGCATAGGTGCCCACCGGCTCGATCCCGGTCACGCTGCAATGCCGTTTGCCGCCGATGGTCAAGCGTTCTTCCCGCCGGTGGCCCTGGACTTCCGCGCTGGGACTCATGACCCGCAGATACTCGGCGGAAAGATCGTAAGCGTCGCCGCTCTCGAACGCCACACTGAGGACGCGGCCGTTCTCCCTCAGCCGCAATTCCCGGGGCCATTGATCCCGATTGTCGCGCATCGCGTGACCTCCATCGCGCCCGCCCTTGAGCACGGACTTTGCCACCGCGCTTTTCCGGCGACTCCCATGGCGACTCTCATCATGTATCATTTTGGCGTGGAATTCCCGCCCTCGGATAGGTAAAGGTATGCCCATGACCGTCATCAGCCAAATTCCGAAGGCTGGTTTTGAACCGGCGCCGGCCCCGCTCGTAACGGCACCGCTCGTCGATCCGTTCGGGCGAGCGATATCCTACCTTCGGGTGTCGGTGACCGATCGCTGCGACATGCGCTGCGTCTATTGCATGTCCGAGGACATGGATTTCCTGCCCAAGCGTGATTTACTCACCTTGGAAGAGCTAGACCGTTTGTGCACGGCTTTCGTCGGGCGCGGCGTCCGCAAGCTCAGGATCACCGGCGGGGAACCCTTGGTGCGCCGGAATATCCTCCATCTGTTCCACGCGCTCGGCCGCCACATCAAGTCCGGCGCACTCTCCGAATTGACCCTCACGACCAACGGGTCCAGGCTCGCGCATCATGCGAAAGAACTTGCCGAGGCCGGCGTGCGCCGCCTCAACGTGTCGCTCGATACGCTCGACCCGGCGAAATACAAGGCGATCACCCGCTGGGGCGATCACGCCCAAACGATGGCCGGGATTGATGCCGCGCAGGCGGCGGGATTATCGGTCAAGATCAACATGGTGGCGCTGAAGGGCGTGAACGAGGCCGAGATCGTTGCGATGCTCGAATGGGCGCATGCGCGTGGGCTCGACCTCACTTTGATCGAAGTCATGCCGCTTGGCGCGATCGGCGCGCGGCGCTCCGATCAATTTTTGCCCTTGAACCTGGTCGAGGCGCGGCTCAAGGAGCGCTTCACTTTTCGCGAGACTGGCTACCGGACAGGCGGCCCCGCCCGTTATGTGCATGTCGCGGAGACCGGGGGCCGTTTGGGGTTTATCACCCCGCTCACCCATAATTTTTGCGAAAGCTGCAATCGCGTGCGCGTGACCTGCACCGGAACGCTTTACATGTGCCTTGGCCAGGAGGATGCGGCCGATCTGCGCGCGCCGTTGCGCGCCTCGCCAACGGACGAGCTCTTGCACGAGGCTCTCGACGCCGCCATCGTTCGTAAGCCCAAGGGCCATGACTTCATCATCGATCGCGACCATGCGAAGCCCGCGGTTGCGCGTCATATGAGCGTCACCGGCGGATAAACAGGCCCGAACCGGTTCGTGAGGAGAACGGTGCTAAGCTAAAGAACGAGCGCCATTCGCGGTCCCGCTATTGGCTTCGAGTTTATCGGGTGGCGTTTTCGAGCCAAGCGGGACCTCGCAAAGTAGCCAGCGGGAGCCGCTCATGAAATGGCAGGATTTCGGCCGTTCGGCCAATGTCGAGGACCGGCGAGGACAAAGCGGCGGCGTGGCCGGCAACGGCGGCCTTGGAATTGGGACCGTGATGGTTCTGGGTCTCCTCGGCTGGGCGCTCGGCATCGACCCGCGGCTTCTAATCGGCGGCGCGGAAATGGTGAACAGCATGCGCCAGGGCGCGCAAACCAGCGCGACTCAGCCGGGGCAAACCGGGACTCCCTCGGACGACATGGGCCAATTCGTCGCCGCCGTCCTAGCCGCGAACGAAACCGTCTGGTCGGAAATCCTGCCCCGGGAAAAAGGGATTTCCTATACCAAGCCGAAGCTCGTCCTCTACAGCGGGCGGACAACCTCGGGCTGCGGCGGCGCCCAGTCGGCCATGGGGCCTTTCTATTGCCCGAGGGATCAGAAGGTCTATCTCGATACGGCCTTCTTCCAGGACATGAAACGGCGTCTCGGCGGCGGCGGCGACTTCGCCTACACGTATGTCATCGCACATGAGATAGGCCATCACGTCCAAAACCTGCTTGGCGTTCTGCCTAAGGTCCAGGCAGCGCAGCTGAACGCCGCGAGCAAGGGCGAGGCGAACAATTTGTCGGTGCGGGTCGAGCTCATGGCCGATTGCCTCGCCGGCGTATGGGCTGCCAATGCCGAACGCAAATATCAATTCCTGGAGGCGGGCGACCTCGAAACCGCGGTCGCGACCGCGCAGGCGATCGGCGACGATCGTTTGCAGAAGTCGGCGCAAGGCTACGCGGTGCCCGATTCCTTCACCCATGGCTCGGCGACGCAGCGCGTGCAGTGGTTGAATACCGGCTTGAAATCGGGCGAAGTCGATTCTTGCAATACCTTTGCGCGGTAGGGAAAACCGGGACAAGACCAGACACCGTACGATTGTTGGTGACTTTGGTCGGAGAATGAATCGAGATTGACATATTCGAGGGTGATCATCTTGGAATTTCACGATCTCGCGGCGATGAATCCATTGAAGGCGGGAAAGAGCTGCTGGCAGAAATCTAGAAGCTCAGCAATGATAGCTAAGTAATCTAAATTGCATCCATCCAACTTACCTTCATTCTCGTGGGTCGGCCCGCCCGCGCTACCGGCCTCGAGGACGAGCCGCACGCCTTGGCGCTGCTCGCGGCGGCCTATGAGCAGACTGTGGAGGCTTGCATTGTCGCCAAGCTCCGGCGCGCTCGCTCCCAATAATTTGAACCCAACTTATGACGTGAAATCCTCAGTAAATAGAAGAAACTCTCCATTGAGGGCTTACGGAAATCAACAGGGACTTGCGGCAAACGGCCCAAGGGCGATTTCGTGTTTTCGCCGAAACTGAAATGCCTTAGCCGTCTGGCGCAGAGGAATTCAAGTGCTGATGGAACAAGCTCAGCCCGGCGCCGCTTCGACGATTGCCATTATCGGCGGCGGTCAGGCGGGCGGCGAGGCTGCGACGCTTCTCCGGCAAAACCGCTTCGGCGGCCGCATCGTCCTCGTCGGCGAGGAGGAACATCTCCCCTATATGCGCCCGCCTTTGTCGAAGGCCTTTCTGGCGCGGGAAATCGGCAAGGACGCGCTGATCTACAAGGCCTCGATTGCCTATGAGAAAGCGCAGGTGGAGATGCGGCTCGGTGCCCGCGTCGCCGAGATCGACCGGCGCGCCAAGACGCTCCTGATCAACGGCAGCGCGCCGCTGCACTACGATAAGCTTGTGATCGCGACGGGGGGCCGCGCCCGCGAATTGGCGGTGCCGGGCGCCGGTTTGCGCAATATTTTCTATCTGCGCACGATTTCCGATGTCGAGGCGTTGCAGCCGCTCATGGAGGCCCCCCGGCGCCTCGTGATCGTCGGCGGCGGCTATGTCGGGCTTGAAGCCGCCGCCATCGCGGTTAAATGCGGGCTTGCCGTAACCGTGCTCGAAGGGGCGACGCGCGTGCTCGCGCGCGTCACGGCGCCCGATCTGTCGAAATTCTATGAACGCATCCATCGCGAGGCTGGAATCGACATTCGCACAGGGGTCGTGGTCAGCGGTTTCACCGCCGGAAGCGACGATGGCGCGGTGGGCGCGGTCGCATGCGCGGGCGGTCAATCATTTGCCGCCGATTTTGTGTTGATCGGCATCGGTCTCGTTCCCAACACAGAACTCGCGGAACAAGCCGGACTCAAAGTGGACGACGGGATTGTCGTCGATGAGGCTAGCCGCACCGGCGACCCCGATATTTACGCGATCGGGGACTGCGCGATGCATACGTATCACGGATTCCTGCGACGGAAGATACGCCTCGAATCGGTTCCAAACGCGCTCGAACAGGCCCGCGCGGCCGCCGCCGCGATCACCGGACGACCAATTCCCGCCGCTACCGCACCCTGGTTTTGGTCCGACCAATATGATCTCAAATTACAGATGGTTGGGTTCTCGGACGGATATGAGGAACTCGCGATCCGGGGGAGCATGAAGACGTCATCGTTTATTGCATTTTATCTTAAGGAGGGACGGGTGATCGCCGCAGATTCGGTCAATCGTCCTGGCGAATTCATGGCCGCCAAACGCATTGTCGGCGAGCGGATGCAGATCGCCCTCGCGCGCCTCGCTGACGAATCTGTGCCGGTCAAATGGTTGCTAAAACCCGCCGCCGCTTAGGCCTATTTTAAGAAATCTCCTGATTTCTCAGACAAACTCCGGTCGAGCCTACGCGCGACAAGCTGGCGCCGGAAGCGCGGAAGACGGTGCGTTCAGGCTTTTTCGTAGCCGTCTTTCGGATTTGTCAACCGGAAAATGTTTTCGTTCCGTTCCAATCCTGCCTTGTTCATGGCATAAGCAGCCGCCAACTTTGAATCAGCTCAAATCACAGGACCGGCCGGCGCATGGCAAGGAATGGCGATCTTTTCGGCAATGCGGCGCGCAAGGAACCGCCCGCTCGAACGGGCCGGCAAGCCGTGGCGTCGCAAAACCGTGGATCGCAAAACGGCGAAACACTTGGCGAACTGGGCTATACCGCCGCCTCGATCGAGGTGCTGGAGGGGCTGGAGCCGGTCCGGCGGCGGCCGGGCATGTTTATCGGCGGGACCGGCGAGGCCGCGCTCCATCATCTTTTCGCGGAAGTCATCGACAATGCGATGGACGAGGCGGTCGCCGGCCACGCCAGCTTCATCGATGTCCGCTACGAGGCGTCTGGCTTTGTTTGCGTCTGCGACAATGGGCGCGGTATTCCGGTCGATCCGCATCCGAAATTTCCCAGGAAATCGGCGCTCGAAATCATCATGACCACGCTCCACGCGGGCGGCAAATTCAATTCGAACGCGTATCGCATATCCGGTGGCCTGCATGGGGTCGGGATTTCGGTCGTCAACGCCTTGTCGGAATGCCTTGAAGTGGAAGTCGCGCGGGGCCAGACGCTCTACCGGCAGATCTTCGAGCGCGGCCATCCCAGAACGCCCCTTGAAAAGCTCGGCAAGGTGCAAAACCGGCGTGGCACGAGCGTGCGGTTCAAGCCCGACGAGAGGATTTTCGGCAAGGGCGCGAATTTCAAGCCGGAGCGCTTGTTCAAAATGGCCCGCGCGAAAGCCTATCTCTTTGGCGGCGTCGAGATCCGCTGGCACTGCGCGCCGGAATGGATCGAGCCGAATGCGGGGGTTCCGCCCGAGGCGGTTTTCCGCTTCCCTGGCGGCCTCAAGGACTGCCTTCTCCAGGATATCGAGGGCAAGGATCTCGTCACCGACCAGATTTTCGCGGGCAAGGTTGAAAAACATGGCGGCCACGGATCGCTCGAATGGGCGATGGCCTGGCTCGCCTTCGACGACGGCTTCGTGCGTTCCTATTGCAATACCATTCCCACCCCTGACGGCGGCACCCATGAAACCGGACTTCGCGCCGCGCTGGCGCGTGGCCTCAAGGATCACGCCGAGCGGACCGGCTTGGCAAAACGCGCTGCCCCCGTAACCGGCGACGACGTGATGGCGTCCTGCGCCGCGATGGTTTCGGTCTTCCTTCGCGAGCCGGAGTTTCAGGGCCAAAACAAGGGCCGGCTTTTGACCAATGAAGCCGCGCGGATCGTTGAAGGAACTTTGCGCGATGCCTTCGATCATTGGCTCGCGGCCTCCCCTTCGCACGCCGCGAAGCTGCTCGACTGGACGATCGAGCGCGCCGAGGAAAGACTGCGCCGGCGCGTCGAGAAGGATGTTGCGCGCAAGACCGCCACGCGCAAGCTCAGGCTTCCCGGAAAACTCGCGGATTGCTCGAATAATTCATCGCAAGGATCGGAACTCTTTATCGTCGAGGGCGATTCCGCCGGCGGCTCCGCCAAGCAGGCGCGCGATCGCGCCAGCCAGGCGGTCCTGCCGTTGCGCGGCAAAATCCTGAACGTCGCCAGTGCCACGCGCGACAAGCTCGCGGGCAATCAGCAGCTCAATGATCTAGTCCAGGCGCTCGGGTGCGGCATCGGAGCACATTACAAGGAACAAGACCTTCGCTACGAAAAGATCATCATCATGACCGACGCCGACGTCGATGGCGCCCATATCGCTTCCCTGCTCATCACCTTTTTCTTTCGCCAGATGCCGAAACTCGTCGAGGCCGGACACCTCTATCTGGCGGTTCCGCCGCTGTACCGGCTGACCCAGGGCGGCAAACAAGTCTATGCCCGCGACGATTCGCATCGCGATCTGTTGATCGCCAAGACGCTCACGGGCAAGGCCAAGGTCGAAATCAATCGTTTTAAGGGGTTAGGGGAAATGCTCCCGGCACAACTAAAAGAAACGACGATGGATCCCAAAAGGCGCGGCCTGCTCCGCGTGGTCGTTCTTACCGAGGATCGGGAGGGAACATCGGATGCGGTCGAGCGTTTGATGGGCAACAGGCCGGAGGCGCGCTTCGCTTTCATCCAGGACCGCGCGGTGTTTGCCACCGCCGCCGAACTCGTCGTGGTTTGAAATCGGCGTTTGAGGAGCCCGGCCGGGAATTGGCGCGGGCAAAGATGCGAAGGTGGCCGGCGGCGAATGGCGTTTCGAGGAGGCCACTCCTATAACCATTTGCGCGCCGGCCAACCCTACGGACCCAGGAGATGCGGCGGACCCGAGCACTCCGCAGGGTAGTCTTAGTTCATCGCCGAATACGCATCACTATACGCACGGCCACGGGCAAGGCTTTCTTCAAGGAGCCTGCTTCGCGCCGCTAGACAAAATCACGTCCGGCGCGGCTAGTTAACCCGCGAACGCGGCAAATTGCAATCGGCTTCTTGACCCCCGGCGCCTAATTTTTCATTAGGGGCCGTTGAAATCCCTTCAGCGCCATGACGGCCGCGGTGAGGCCGATTATGGCGGCAAAACTCGGAGCCGCCTTGTCGTATCGTGTTGCGATCCAACGCTATTGCTTGAGCGGAGCAGGCTTGAGCTTCCGAATGCGTCCAACGGTGCGATGGAACTTTTTGCGGCAATCGCGCTTCCCTGGCGATGAACGCGCTCGCCCCGTATGCCAACGGTCACGCCAAGGTATCAATCTCCCCGGCGGGACCGGACGAGCACCCTATTTGATGGCCGAATCGTATCGTTCCGCGACATAGTCCCAATTCACGAGATTGTCGACAAAGGCCTTGAGATAATCCGGCCTGCGATTCCGGTAATCGATGTAATAGGTGTGTTCCCAGACATCGACCGTCAAAATCGGCGTTGCCCCTTGCAGCATCGGATTTTCGGCGTTTCCTGTCTTCGCGACGGCAATCTTGCCATCCTTGACCACAAGCCAAGCCCAGCCAGAACCGAACTGTGTCGTGCCGGCTTGGACCAACTCCTGCTTGACCTTTTCGATCGATCCAAAGGCTGCAATCAGCGCTTTTTCGAGACCGCCCGGAACTTTGCCGCCGCCATTAGGCTTGATCGATTTCCAATATTCCGAATGGTTATAATGCTGCGCTGCATTATTGAACAGAGGCACATTTTTGCCGTAGGTTTCCTTGACAATTTCTTCCAAGGACTTGCCTTCTAGACCGCTGTCCTTCAAAAGAGTATTCGCGGTCGTCACATAGCCAGCGTGATGCTTGTCGTGATGAAATTCCAGCGTCTCCCTGGAAAGGTAAGGCTGGAGCGCCTCGTAGGGGTAGGGAAGATCGGGCAGGGCAAATGACATGGGGGTCTCCTTGGGTTTGGCCGCGAGGCTTTTGCGACGTGGCGACTGGGCCTCATAAGTAAACGGCCCTATCCGGAGCGGCAAGCGGTTAGCCGGGCCGAAGATCCGCCGGAACTTCGGTTGTGTTCGCCGCGGACCGAGCGGCGCCGGAACGGTGATCGCATCCGCAGCCGGGCGACCGGATTTTTGGTTGCGGCGATTTCGTAAGCAGCCGGTCGTGTTCGGCGGCCGAAGGTGAAAAAATGAGCTATTTGGTTCTCGCTCTGGGAGCTCTTCTCTCGCTGTGCGGCGCGTTAGCGATCTACGTTGGCTATGGGATCATCCTCGTCGAGCGCGGCTGGGCCGGTGTCATCGCCGGTGCAACGGCGCTGTCCGGTGGGATCGTGACAATAGCGCTCGGGTTTATCTTGCACAGTCTTTCCGGTTTGTATGCTCTCCTCAAAACCGGGAAAGGTTTGGCGCCGTTGCGCCATGAATTAGGCGAAGATGAGGCCAGGGGGTCGCGCCCGGAACCGGGGCTTGGACTCAACCCCGAGGCATCGATGACGTCCGAAGCAGTGCCGCCTCCGGCGGCCATGCCGCCCACCGCCACCTTGCGAACCTGGGTGCAGCGTCCAACGCGTCCCAATCTTACGCCTACACGAACCTTCTTGAAGGCTCGCGGGATGGTGTCGCCCGTCGCGAGGGGAACGCCCGAGTCTGATTTTGCCTTGCCAAAACACCCCCTCGGTTCGCGCGCCGCTCCGGGACTTTCCGAAACCGCAATGGAGCCGCCGTCTGAACCGGACTTCGCCATGCCGGGCGAGTTGGCAGCGGCCAAGCCCGACGATCAAGCGAAAACGCGGCCCGCTTCCGCTCCCGCTGTGGAGGCGCCCGCAGAACCTGCATCGAAGGCGGACGGCGAACCAGGACTCTTCGGCAAGCATCAAGCAAAAGAGCGGCCTCTCGAGGCGCGGCTTCAGGAACCGCACATCGACCCTGACGAGCCCGAGATGGAATCCGGACCGCGCGTGACCGCGCCGGGCGAAATGGATTTGATCGATGCGAACTGCAGCACCGACGGTCTCATCGAGCCAGACCCGGCACTGGGTGCGCTGAAGGAGGGCGCGAAGTCTGCGCCCCAGGCGATCGAATTGGCAAGCGTCGCTCCCGCGCCGTTTGTAGCCGAAGCTCTACCGGCAACGGATCCGCGCGAACCTACGCCGCCGGCTGTCCCGGCTGCCGGCGAGGCCAGGCTCGCCATCGTTCGAAGCTACGAATCCGAAGGAACCACTTACGTCATGTATGCCGATGGATCCATCGAAGCGCGGTCGGAACGCGGGGTTTTTCACTTTCAATCCATGGCGGAACTCAAGGCGTTCATGGAACCTCAGGCATAAATTTAGCCCAGTAGTTCAAGTGCCGGTCTCGAAGCCGCCTTCGACGCAGGCCAGGGCGAAGGCGTATTGCAGCGCCACCTCCTCCAGATGATCGAAGCGTCCCGGTGCGCCGCCATGTCCCGCGCCCATGTTGGTCTTTAGGAGGATCGGACCGCCGCCCGTCATCAAGGCGTGAAGCTTAGCAACCCATTTCAGAGGCTCCCAATAGGCGACACGCGGATCGGTTAGTCCGCCCAGCGCGAGGATGGGCGGGTAAGGTTTGGCTTCGACATTGTCGTAGGGGGAGTAGGACCGCATGACCGCGAAGGCGGCCGGGTCGGTGATCGGATTGCCCCATTCGAGCCATTCGGGCGGCGTTAACGGCAGGCTCGCATCGAGCATCGTGTTCAAGACATCGACAAAAGGCACATCCGCGATGATGCCTGCAAACGATCCGGGAGCGAGATTGACCGCGGCGCCGACGAGCATTCCGCCCGCGCTTCCGCCCTGGGCCACAATCCGGCCCGCGCCGGTATAGCCCGTGCCAATGAGATATTTCGCCGCGCTGATGAAATCGCTGAAGCTGTTCGGCTTTTTGCCAAGTTTCCCATCGGTGTACCAATGCCAGCCCTTATCGGTGCCGCCGCGAACATGGGCGATCGCACAGATGAAGCCGCGATCGGCGAGGCTGAGTTGATTGGTGCAAAACGAAGCAGGTACGTGAGAGCCATAAGCGCCGTAGCCGTAAAGCAGCAAAGGGGCGGATCCATTGAGCTGCGTACCGGCACGATAAACGATCGAGATTGGAACTTGTTCGCCGTCCGCGGCGACCGCGAACAGCCGCCGCGTCACGTATTGCGAGGAATCGTGACCCGAGGGAATGATTTGACGCTTGCGCAGGACCCGTTCGCGGGTGGCCAGATTGTAGTCGTAGCTTTCCCAAGGCGTCGTCATCGACGAATAGGTGAATCTGAGCGTTTCCGTCTCGTATTCGAGGCGCTCCTCGAGGCCGAGCGAATAGGCTTCTTCGCGAAAAGCGATCGCATCTTCCTCGCCGCTTGCGAAATGCCGGATCACGATTCGCGGCAGGCCTGCTTCGCGCTCGATACGCACGAGATAATCCGGATAGACCGCCACTTTGATGATCATGCACCCACGCCGGTGCGGAACCTCGCTGATCCAGAAAGGCCGTCCGGGGCTCGCCAAAAGCGCGCTCATGATCTTGAAATCTTCGGCTCCATCGGCGTTGGTTCGGATAAAAAGCCGGTCGCCGCGATGTTCCACATCGTAGCGCATTCCCGGCGCGCGCGGCTCGACGAGACGGGATGTCGCGTTACCATCGGCAAGATCGAGCAGATGGCATTCGGAAGAATCATGATCATCGACGCTTACGATGGCGAAGCGCGCCGACTCGCTGCGCCTGATATGAATGAACAAGCCAGGATCGTGCTCCGCGAAGACGCGGGCGTCGGCCGAGGGATCGCTGCCGATCCGGTGCCGAAAAACTTCGGCCGGGCGATGATTTTCATCTGTCCGCACATAATAAAAGCCAAGCGAATCCGTCATCCAGACGAGGTCGCCGTCCGTATCGGCGATCACCTCCGCGCTGTCTGCTGGCCGGCTCTTCTCGCTCGGTTGGCCATAGCCCAAATCGCGGATCCGAATCGAATAAAGTTCCGAACCCGTCTCGTCGGCGCTCCAGGCCAGTTTGGCGTGATCCGGGGACTGGCAGGCGGCGCCCACTTCAAAAAAGCTCTTGCCGCGCGCTTGCGCATCTCCGTCGAACAGAACTTCCTCGGGTCCGCCTGAACGCTTGACGCGGCAATAGACCGGGTGCTGGCCGCCGTTGTCGTGGCGGGCATAATAAAGCCACGGACCGTCTGGGCGGGGAACCTCGGAATCGTCTTCCTTGATCCGCCCGCGCATTTCCCTGACGAGCGCGGCGCGCAAGTCAGCGAGCGGCGCGAGCATGGCCGACGCATAGCCGTTCTCGGCCTCGATCAAGGCACGAATATCGCCCGGCAAGGCGGCGGGGTCGCGCAGAACCTCTTGCCAGTTCGCGGCCTTCAGCCACCCATAATCGTCGCTCAGCGTAACCCCATGCAGGGTCGTTTCCGTGCGCCGCTTTGCGGCAGCTGGCGGCACGGTGGGGTGGGGAGCCGACCATTTAAGCTTGCGCATCGATCATTCTTCCGTAAAGGCGCCGCGCCACGCACCGCATTGGTCAGGCATGGCCCGAGCTTTTGCCGTTGCGTTATTCGCGCGCAGCCCGCATCTTTCACGCTTTTTTTGCTTATTGCAATAAAGTGTACGTGTTGCTACTTGCGGAAACGAAGGGTTGCCCTTAGAAAGGTCAAAAGTTCTTCAAAGTCGATTCGCCAAGATCGCTAAAAAGAGCTTTGATTTGCCAGTCTTGCCGCAAAGTGTATGCTAGGTCATCCCTATTTAACGCATATACTACCGGCGAGACCTTACTCCTCGGGGACATCGAGCGCCATGAGCGAAACCTCAAGTTCTAACAGTTTCATTGAGCTAGCCGCAGATATCGTCTCGGCGTATGTGAGCAATAATTCCGTGCCGGCGAGCGATCTACCATCCTTGATCAGCGACGTGCATTCGGCATTGTTGCGTGTCACCTCGGGCACAATGCCCGCGGTGGCCGAAACGCCAAAGCCGGCAGTGCCGGCTAAGAAATCAATCACAAGAGAGTTTCTCGTGTGCCTGGAAGACGGGCGAAAATTCAAGTCGTTGAAGCGGCACCTGCGGACTCAATACAATTTGTCACCGGACGAATACCGCGAGAAATGGGGCCTCCCGCCCGATTATCCGATGGTCGCGCCGGATTACGCCAAGGCGCGTTCGAACCTTGCCAAACAGATGGGCCTTGGCCAGCAACGCCGGCGTAAACGGTAAACGGTCAGGACTGGTCCTGCCTGGCCAGCCGGCGTTCGCGGTTCGAGCATTCACGTGGATAGCGGATCGCGCTTCCGTAAACGATGCTTGGCAAGACCATTGGCCCGCTTCGCCCGCGATGCTTTCTAAATTTCGCTTTTTCTTCAATGGGAAGCGGACCCAAATGTCACCCCCGGTGTTAGACCGGCGGCGGCGCGCGCATCGTTCTTGATCCGCTCGACCATCGAACGCACGCCATTGGAGCGCTGCGGCGTCAGATGCGTCGAAAGGCCGAGGCTCTCAAACAGACCCTGGGCATCAATGGCAAGGATTTGTGATGCCGTCTGGCCGGAATAAAGAGTCAGCAGAAGAGCCACCAGACCGCGCACAATATGAGCGTCACTGTCTCCCTTTAAATGGAGAACAGGGCTCCCCGAATGATCCTTCGCGACACGGGTCTCCAGCCAAACCTGGCTGGCGCATCCTCGCACTTTATTTCTGTCGTTATGAGCGGCATCATCCAGCGGTTCGAGATCGCGGCCGAGCTCGATCAAATAGCGGTAGCGGTCCTCCCACTCGTCAAGATAATTGAAATTCTCGATAATCTCGTCGAGCTTCGTGGCGGTTCGCAGGCCCGGCATGGATAATCACACTTCCTATTGGCGCCGATGCGGATAGCCCCCCGTGGCGACGTAAGCTGGACCCTTGTTGAGTTCAAGCACTCATGCCCGGCGCCAGATTTCCGCCTAGGGGCTCGCCTTATTATACTTAAGTGCGGCGGCCGGCGCATCAACGACCAGCGAATACAACGGGCCTTGCCGCCGGAACGCTGTCCGGCAGCAATACGGCTTCGATTGGCCTCCCTTCAAGACAAGCGGCAGGGGCGCGCAAACAGGCCTTTCCGCCCCGGCTTGTGCCATATGCCGATCGTCTGGCCCAGGATGTCTTGGAGCCCGCGCGGCCCTACCCTTCGCCATAACATATATGCCATGGTATCCCTTGGCAAATGACCGACGCAAATACGATCGAAAGCCAGACTATGGAGCGAAGCAGCACCGAGGGGACCTCGGCGAGACAATCGGATCAGGGTTTATCGCCGCTTAATCGAGATCGGGACGGGGATGGAATGGTGGACTATGTCGATTTTTGCTCATTACACGATTCGGCAACCATAGGACAATTTTCCGGCCGTTGAGGCCGCGCATAGCCGGCATGGTGAAATCTAAGGGGAATTGTTTAAGACGCGCCTGGCACGCTGTCCATCGAATCATGTGGCCCCTGCAGCGCTTCCCGATCGCATGGGATAGTATGATTTGAAAAAAGATCGCTTAATTGTCGGCGCCAGCGCGACTTTGGCCGCCGTGGCCACCCTCCTCCTCGGAGCCACGTCGGATGCGCCGGCACTGGGTCTGGCGGATACCAAGCTTTTCCTGACCCCGGCGACGGTCTTGGCCATGACCATTGGAACCGGATTTGTCCGCTTCCGGACCCTGCGCCGCAAGGCGAAGCAAGCCCGGGCCAAGCGCTACGATAATTTGGCCGAGGCCACGGGTTGCCTCATCCTCTGTTGCGACCGGTCTGGCTCAGTGTCATCGGTCAGTTCGAATTGCGAGACCTTGTTCGGCTTGCGGCCAAGCGCATTGACGGGACGCGGCTTTTTGGAACGCGTCCAGGTCGCTGACAAATCCACCTTTCTAAGGAGCATCGCGGACGCCCGCGTCGGCTCCGTGGCGATCGAGGCGACCTTACGTTGGCGCGGCACCGCGCGGGTCGACCGCAGCGACTACGCCGAGCCGCTTTTCCTTTGGCTCGAGATGCGGGCGCGCCGCGGCGGAAAATACCGCACGGCCCAAGGAGAACGCCCGGACGCCGATATCGTCGCCGTCTTTCGCGATGTCACCAAGTCCAAGCTTCGTGACGCGGCGCTCGAAAACGCCCGCGCCGCCGCCGAGGAAGCGAACCTCGCCAAGGATTATTTTCTCGCCCAAGCTGGCCACGAATTGCGCACGCCGCTCAATGCGATCGCGGGTTTTTCGGAGTTACTCGGCGACCCGCGATTGGCCCCGCCCGATCCGGAAACACAACGCGAATACGCGAGGATCATTTATCGGTCGGGGCGGCATCTTCTCGCCGTCCTCAATTCGATCCTGGACTTGTCAGAGAATCCAATCCGACTGGCAGGCGTCTGAGATCGAGCCTTTTGCTGTGGCGCCGTTGATCGATCTTTGTTGCGACATGGTGAAACTTCATGCCGAGAGCAACGGGGTGGAGCTCCTGCGCGCTTATCCGCCAAATCTCGGGAATATCACCGGCGACAGACGAGGGTGCACACAGATTCTCGTCAACCTGCTTTCAAATGCGATCAAGTTCACGCCCGTTCACGGGAGCGTGACAATCAGTGCGAGACCCGAGGCTAATTCGCTTCTGATCTTGGTGGCCGATACCGGCATCGGAATCGCCGCTCACGACCTCGCCCGGCTCGGAGACCCATTCTTTCAGGCCAAAGCCCTACCGGATCGGCAAGGTCAAGGAACTGGCCTCGGCCTCTCGATCGTGCGTGGCCTCCTTGGCCTGCAGGGAGGCACGATCATGGTGGCGAGCGAACCGGGCAAAGGCACCAGCGTCCGCGTCCGTCTGCCACTCGATTGCCGTAGTTCGGCAGCCAAGGCCGGAGCCCGTGCCAAGATCGAGACGATCGCCCACGTGCCTGGCGCCGACGAGCATGACCTTTACAAACGAATGACGGTGAAGAAAATTGCGTGAAGCCTTGGCCGCCGCCGATCATGATTTCGTTCTGACCGAACCGGCTTCGAAACTGAAACATTTGCGGGAAAAGCTGCTTACCGCAAAAAGGCGCGGCTCACGCCGGACAGGGTGGCGGGGCCGGCGCTTTTTGAGCATTCTCGCCGCCGGTTTTTTCGGCGCGACGGCCGCCGCGATCCTGCTCAACGCGCTCGTTTGGCAAAGGACCCGTCACCCCGCGCCGCTTTTCGCGCGCACCGCCCCGGCTGCCCTAGCAAAAAGGCCAACGATCGCCCGAATGAGCGCGGTTCCCGCATCGCGGCCCGCCGTTATCCAGACGCACGATAAGCCGATTGAAAAGCCGCCGCTGGAGTTGCCCGCCGGCGAGCATCCGCAACAGGCCGGCGTCAATTCTTCGCCACCTCACGACGTAATTTCCCAATTGCAATTGCTGAAGGCGGCCCCTCCGCCGCTTGCTCGGCCCACCGTAAATTCCTCCGCGGCGGCCGCACCCAGCAAATTGGTGCTTGCGGCACAGCGCGCGCTCGTTAAATTGGGTTTTGTTCTGAACCCCGATGGCGTGGCGGGCGCAAGAACCCGGCAAGCTATCGAACGCTACGAGCGCGACCACGGACTTCCCATGCGAGGCGATCTCTCGCGCGCCATCGAGCGGCAATTGAGCGGCGAAACGGGCATTACAATCAAGTGACTGTTGATCGCTCGAGAGGCGGTCTCCAAAAATGTGCCGGACTTTTGCGGCGCGGGGGCTTCTCCAACTTTCATTCCCGCCGGACGCCTGGGCGTCCGCCAGCCGACCGTTACCGATCCGGTGATCGCCCTCGAGCGGAAGAGTCTGGTCCGCCGGCAAGCCGATCCTGCGGATGCCCGCGCCACCGCCAAGGTCACGCCCCCAGCCCTCGCGCAACCGGCTGATGCCGTTCCCTCGCTTGATGCCGCCGCTTTGGCGAATCTGAGCGAAGCGGAGCAGCTCTCGAACGCTGGCCAAGCTTATCCGCAGCCTGCAACTTCGCCATACAATTCCGCCGCAGCGGATTTGCACCACATGCAAATACTTCCGGTCGAATATGACTCAGAGACGGCGGCGTCGCATCACTTCGTATTCGTCGATGCTCCGTTCGGCAAACGCGCGCTGCGCCTCGATCCGAACATGAGCATTCGCAAGCCAACCGCTTTTTTATTAGGGAAAGGAGACATCCATGGCAAGAGTGGCGAATTTGACGTCAACATAGCGCTCGACGTTCCAGTGGACTTCCCAAGAGCGAAATTCCGCCACGCTGCTTAGACGCGTCGCGACCGAATGGTGGAACCATTCGATCGATATGGACGGAATTCAAGGAGTTGGAGCATTCGGAATCGAAAAAATCGAGCTTTTTTGGCTCTGGCGTCCGATGTCCAGGGCGGATTCGGAGCGAAATGAAGGCTCACGCGGTGATTCTTTCCTCGTCCTCGCGCGGCTCGCGAAGGACATAGCCGCGCCCCCAAACCGTTTCGATATAATTGCGGCCCTCGCTCGCATTGGCGAGTTTTTTGCGCAGCTTGCAGATGAAAACATCGATGATCTTTAGTTCCGGCTCGTCCATGCCGCCGTAGAGATGGTTGAGAAACATTTCCTTCGTCAGGGTCGTTCCCTTGCGCAGCGAGAGCAGCTCAAGCATCTGATATTCCTTGCCGGTCAGATGCACTCGGGCGCCCGCGACCTCGACGGTTTTCTGATCGAGATTGACGATAAGATCTCCGGTCGCAATGACCGATTGGGCGTGGCCTTTCGAGCGGCGTACGATGGCCTGGATGCGGGCCACCAGTTCGTCCTTGTGAAACGGCTTGGTCAAATAATCGTCGGCGCCGAAGCCCAAGCCCTTGACCTTGTCCTCGATCGCGGCGAGGCCAGAAAGAATGAGGATCGGCGTCTTGACCTTGGCGACGCGCAGGGTGCGCAACACCTCGTAGCCTGACATGTCGGGGAGGTTCAGATCGAGCAAGATGATATCGTAATCGTAAAGCTTGCCGAGATCGATACCTTCCTCGCCGAGATCCGTCGTATAGACATTAAAACTCTCTGATTTGAGCATCAACTCTATGCTTTGCGCCGTCGCGCTGTCGTCTTCAATCAGTAGAACGCGCATGTGAGGTCCCAGCCTTCCCCCGGTCGGTCGCCTTGCCGGCGCGCAAGATCGCTTCAAGTCCCCCTCGGCGGCTGTTCAGGCCGTTGTCCCGAGATGGGCTCGCTACGAATTCCGTAACCTTAACGGGCATTGGTTAACAAAAACATTCCGTCGAAAAGATGATTTCAAACTCACCGTCGCCTGCCTCGCAAACGGTCACGCGATTGATTCTGTTTTGCCGCCTCTTGCCGCAAACCTTGACGAACGAAGCTTGCGCGACGAAGGACAGCGATGTTTGGATTTTGATCTCGCGACTTTCAAAACCCCGCATGGCCGCGGTTGCCGCCGCCGCCCACCCGGCGAATCGAAGGGCCGGCCACGTCCCTGAAAGATTTGCGCCGCCTCGCTCACAGGTAACGAATGGGCAACTTTACTGGGGCAGAGTTGAACCGCGCGGGAAAACCCGCAGGCTAACCGGGCTGGCGTATTTTCCGATCGGAAGAGGTCATTCGATCGATAAGAAGCCGCGTTATATCAATGCACTGGAGTAGGTCATTATCGGTAAGACCTAGCCTGTTTTTCAAGACCTTGTCTCAGGTCCAACCTGCGCCCTGGAGTTGAAATAATGAAATCGCGGGATACCCTTGCACGTCTCAGGCGCTTCCAGGCCGAGGAAACGCGCCGCCGCATCGCGCAGATCGAAACGATGATAGCCGATTTTTCCAAGATGGCGCGGGAACTCGAGCGTGAAATTGCAATCGAGGAGCAACGGGCCGGCATATCCGACATATCCCATTTTGCCTATCCTACTTATGCGCGCGCCGCGCGGGCGCGGCGCGACAATCTCCAGCGTTCGGCGGAAGAACTGACGACTCAGCTCGACGAGGCCCGCCTTTTTCTTGACGAAGCCGCCGGCACTGGCAAAGGGCGGATTCTCGATGGCGGCGGCACGACCCTGTTGGCGGGATAGCTGCCGGAGATCCGGCTCGGCGCTCGCGCATTGAAGCCTGAACTTTCTTGCTTATCTCATGTGAGGCGACGGCATCGATCATGGTTCATCTTGACGTTCCCCCTTGCTATCGGAGCACGCATTGTGCACGGATGCGGCGCGGGTATGGCGGCGGGAACGCGCATCGCGGCGCGGCCATTGGTGTCCTCTGGAGAGCGATGAAGCGCATCCTTGATTTTGTCTGGCCGCTGATGGGCCTCGCCGCGGTTGCCGTTTCGCTCTGGCTTCTCCACCGGGAGTTCAAAGGCGAAGCTGTTGGGCCGGGCGTCTGGCATTACCTAAAATCAATTTCCCCCGGGAATTATCTCCTGATCGTCCTATCGACGCTGGTCGCTTATGCGGCGTTGGCTTGGTACGATCGGATTGCGCTACTCCATCTCGGCGTGAAGAATATCTCCTGGGTCTTCATCTCGCTCTGCTCCTTTACGACCTACGCCCTCTCGCATAATATTGGCGCGACCGTTGTTTCGGGCGGAATTGTCCGCTATCGCGCCTATCACGCGAAAGGGCTGAGCGCGGCGCAAGTCGCGGTTCTTGTTGCCGTCTGCTCGTTCACGTTCCTCCTCGGCACCGTCCTGCTCGGGGGCCTCATATCGGTTCTGGAGCCGGAGCAATTAGGCCGCTTCCGCGGGCTGCTGCCGGTAAATTTGCGATTTCTCACCGATAAAACGACCGCCCGGCTTGTGGGTGTGGTTTTCCTCGGCGCCGCCGCCGTCTATGTGATGGGTTCCATTTTCAGATTTAAGCCCCTCATAATTAGGGGTTTTCGGCTGGAATATCCGAAGCCGGAAATCGCCGCCCGGCAACTACTGGCGGCGCCCCTCGAAATCCTCGGAGCCGCTGGAATAATCTATTTCGCTTTGCCGGAGGCTGGCAATCCCGGCTTTTTCATTGTGCTCGGGGTATTCCTCTTCTCATTTGGCGCCGCGCTCTGGTCCAGCGCGCCAGGCGGCTTGGGCGTTTTTGAGTGGTTCTTCATCAACGCCATGCCGGAGATGCCACATACGCAGGTGCTGGCGGCACTGCTGGTCTTCCGGCTCACCTATCTGCTGATCCCCCTTTTCCTCTCGATTTTCGTGATCATTGCGTTCGAACGCAACAGGCTTAAGGAAGTGCTTCACCAAAAGGACGGCCATCCCATGCCGGCCTTAGAGGTAACGCCAAAGCCCGACCGCGGGCGGACGAGCCTCCCTTAAAACCCAGGACCGCGGTAACACCCCGCCGATCCGCTTAGGCACGCGCCCGTAATTTGGCCCGCGGGCCTTCATCGTTGGCGCTATTTCGTGGATTAGATTGAAGGCCGCGACCGAACATGTCAGCTCTTAAGGTGATGCCAATGCCAGCTCTTGGCGCAAGGCTGACTAAATTTGCACTGACGACCCAGCACTCGGCCAGCAACTCTCGATGCGCCCCTCTCTCCTCAATCCTCTCTTCGCGACAGCCGCAAGCCTGCCCGGCGTCGGACCGAAAACAGCCAAGCTCTTGGAAAGGCTCCTGGCGAACGACACCGGGGAAGCCCGCGCGCTCGATCTCCTTTTTCACCTCCCCTATGCCGCTATTGACCGCCGCAATCAGCCAAAAATTGCCGATGCGCCGCTCGACACGATCGTCACGCTCGTAGTCAAGGTCGTCGAGCACCGGCCGCCAGGTGTCCGCTCGAAGGCGCCCTACAAGGTCTTGGTCGAGGACGAGACCGGCGACGTCCTCCTCGTCTTCTTTCTCGCCAATCATCATTGGATCGAAAAGAGCTTGCCCGTTGGCGCGACCCGCTGGATCTCCGGCAAGCTAGAGCTTTGGGAGGGGCATCGCCAGATCGTGCATCCGGGCCGTGTGCTGGACAGTGAAGATTTCGCCAAAATGGCGCCGGTCGAGCCGGTTTATCCTTTAACCGAAGGGCTCTTTCAAAAAACGCTCGGCAGGGCGATCGATGCGGCGCTCGCCAAAATCCCCGCCTTGCCGGAGTGGCATGAAAGGACAGCGGTAAATATCCCAGCCTTTCCTTCTTTCGCCGAGGCCCTGCGGGAAGTGCATCGCCCGGGCACGCCGGCGAGCATCGCGCCGGACGCGGCGGCGCGGACGAGGCTTGCTTTTGACGAATTGCTCGCCTCCCAATTGGCGCTGGCCCTGATGCGCGCGAAAATCCGGCGGGCTCCCGGCCGCGCGAGCCTTGGGGATGGAAAGATCAGGCAGAAGATCGCTGCGACACTCCCGTTTGCGCTCACTGATTCCCAGAAAGCCGCGATAGCCGAAATCGAAGGCGATCTTGGCGCGCCAACCCGTATGCTGCGGCTTTTGCAAGGCGATGTCGGGTCCGGCAAAACCATTGTTGCTCTCTTTGCGATGGCGGCGGTCGTCGAGGCCGGACGGCAGGCGGCGCTGATGGCGCCGACCGAAATTCTCGCCCGCCAGCATCACCAAACGCTCGCGATGTTCGGCGAAGCCGCCGGACTCAGGCTGGCGCTCCTCACCGGCCGCGACACGGCTGCCTTGCGGGGCAAAACACTCGCCCGGCTGGCGGAGGGCACCATTGACTTTGTGATCGGCACCCATGCCTTGTTTCAGGAAAGCGTTGTCTTCCGCGATCTCGGCCTCGCCGTGGTCGACGAACAGCATCGTTTCGGCGTCCATCAGCGTCTGGCGCTGGGCGGCAAAGGCGCGGCGGCCGACATTCTCGTGATGACCGCGACGCCTATTCCGCGCACATTGGTTCTGACTTATTTCGGCGACATGGACGTTTCAAATTTACGGGAAAAGCCCGCCGGGCGCGAGAGGATCGAGACCCGCGCGTTGCCGGTTGAACGCATTGACGAACTCGTCGGGAGGCTGCGGCGTGCGATTGCGGACGGCGCCCGCGCGTTTTGGGTTTGTCCTATTGTGGAGGAAAGCGAGGCGCTAGACGTGGCCGCTGCGCAAGAGCGCTTCCTTCATCTGCACAAGGTTTTTGGCGACAAAGTGGGGCTTGTCCACGGCAAGATGAAAAGCCGCGACAAGGACGCCGCGATGATCGCGTTCGCGCAAGGGACGACCCAAATCCTGGTCGCAACGACAGTCATCGAGGTCGGCGTCGATATCCCGGAAGCAACCATCATGGTGATCGAGCACGCCGAGCGGTTCGGACTCGCTCAATTGCATCAACTGCGGGGACGCGTCGGCCGCGCCGGCGCCAAATCCTCCTGCTTGCTCCTCTACGGGGCGCCGCTAGGCGAGACGGCCAAGGCGAGGATCGCGATCATGCGCGAGACGCAGGACGGGTTCCGGATAGCCGAGGAAGACCTCCGCCTGCGCGGCGAAGGCGAGGTGCTCGGCACGAAACAATCCGGCCTGCCGGGTTTTCGCCTCGCTGATCTTTCCGCGCATGGACCCTTGCTCACTTTGGCCCGCGACGAAGCGCGGCGGATCGTTGACGAAACCCCCCGGCTCGAAGGCCCGCGGGGCGAGGCGCTACGGCTGCTCCTAAATATTTTCGAACGCGGCGAGGCGATCCGGCTTTTGCGCGGGGGGTGAATTTCGGCATCACGGGAGCGGGCCAAAAAAAAAATAATAGGCGCCTTTAAGGATCATCTTATCGATCCTCGGCAATTTCTGTCCGCCGAACTAGAGGCCGGAGCGCTGCCCCGCTTACCGCGGCGAAACCGCGCCGGGGGGCGGGTTCGCGAGAGCGGATGACGCGGCTAATGGCGCGAGCGGGACGGCTATGATCCTTGAGTCCACAGGTTTTTCGCCGAGCACAGCCTGGACATTGGCATCCTGCGGCCGCGGTTCGGTGATCTGCGCGCCAATCGTGCGCACCGCTTGGGGTGCGTTGGCATAGGTGCCGTGCCCGATAAGACCTGTCGAACTCGCGGGAAAGATCGTAGGCCTTGACGCCTAGGTCTTCGAGCGCCGCGCGATCGCTGGGATTATTGGGATCGAGCGCGCCGAGGCGCTGCCGGTCGCCCGCGAGCGCGCGATCGTTGGACGCGACGAGGACGAAGACATGCGACGGATCGAGCCGCGCCAATTGCTGACGGAACACGTTCAAGTCGATGTCGGGCGCGGCGAGCATGACATCGCCGAGCTTGCCGTTGAGGTCGGGACTGCCGGAAATCGCGTTTTCCCGCAACGCTTCCATCGCGAGCCAAGCGCCCATCGAATGTGCGAGAATATGCACGCGGCCTATATCCGGCAAATCGGAAAGCCGGTGCAGGAGTCTGCTCAGGGCATCGCGGGCAATGGTCGCGCTTTCCTTGGCCGCGCCATAGTCGATGAGGCTGCCGGCGGCGGGCCATGTATAGAGCACCGCAACGCCGCCGAAGCGCGCGTCGTCCACGATTTGCGCGAGCCGGAAACGCGCCTCGTCGTAGCTCGTGTTAAAACCATGAACATAGAGCAGAACGTCGCGGTTCGATCCGATGCGTCCGGAAATATGGCTGGCGAGCTCGGTGAAAAAACCGGTCTCGTCGAGGCCGCGCCGGGTCCTCGCGATAAAATGGTTTTGCGGATCTTCCGAACCGAAGGCGGGCCGCTCCACCTTGCCCGGCTCATGGCCCGGCGGCACGCCGATCATTTGCAATGAGAACCGCGCCCCATTTGCGACGCCAGCTTCGCTCGACGCGCCGTGTTCGCCCTTGCGGGTGGAGACCACGAAGACCGCGACGGAACGGGGCTCCGCGGCAGGCTCGCCCAGCCTGGAAAGGCCGATCGATGCGCAGCCAGGGACAAGGATCAAGGCGCCGCCCGCGAGCATGTAAAAAAGGCGGCGGGTGAAATTTGGCCACCGCCGCCGGGAGACCCGAGGCATGCCATCTCGTGCTATTGCGCGTTGGTTCAAATTTATGGTCTCGAATGAACGCAGCCAATTTCGCTGAAAATCTAATAAAGCCCGCGTCTTGCCCGTGGCTTTGCGGGTCGATCCGATTCTGGCCGTCAAACATGTCCGGATTGCGGCCGGGTAAGCAGACCAAGCGTTGCCAACGGCCTCGGCAGGGGCACTCATAGCCGCCATCATGAATAGGCGGACACAACTTTCTGCATGCGACGAGAAAGAAAGCAGAGATTGGAAATCAACTGGTGGCGACGACAAAAGGCCCGTCCGAGTAATCGAATGTCAGCCGATCGGCGATTGAAGTTCTTGCGGGAATCGAATTGCGACCTTAAGCCCGCCCATTGGGACGATGAGTTCTTCAGTCAAATTATTTTGGTCAATCGCGCCAACATCAACACCTGGCCCAAACGTCCTCACCTCGCCCGTCACTTTGTCCGTGAATTTCCCTTCAATCCACCACGTGATGACTGGGACCAAGTTTGCGTCTGGCATGGTTCGCTCCGCAACCTTCATGAAGCGGCGGATGTAATCCTCGGCGCTCGCCGAAAAGAAAACGTCGATTTTTCTATCGTTGCGCATCTGGGAACCTTCGATCCGGGAGCGGCTATCAAAAACGCTTAATGCGAAGAGATGAATTCATAATGGCCGCAGTCCTTGGCGGTCGACGCGGCAAACGGAGGCTCATGGCACCCGCTCGATCGATTTAAATTCCCATATGCCGGGACGGCTCACTTCAAAATTTCCAAGTAACGATTCATAAAAGCACGTCGTCCGCAGTATTCCGCCTGGACTGCGGACTATGACGGAACCAGACAGACGCCCAACATAAATAACGTCGCCGGCCAGCTGCACCTTGTGGTCTTCGTCACCCGAGGTTGAGGCAAAACTCCCGTCCTTCGTCCATTCCCCGCTTTCGCGGCCGCTGCCTGCCGGCACACGCGGCTGGTCAGGGTCGAATTTGCCGAGTTGGCGTAGTGTCCGGTCGAGGCCAAGTTCGGCGAGCATTTCGCGCGGCGGCAAACCATCGTCGAGGAGCGGGCCAAATAGAGACGATAGGCATCGTTTGCGCTTTCGAGCCTCGGCAAGCCCGCGAAAGCCAAATGGATATGCGCCAAAGTCTTTTCGCCGCGCCGCCACTGTTCCGATGCATTTTCGATATTCTTGACAATGCCGGGCGGAACTTGGTCCCGATATGAAACACCGAGCAAACTCAGAAGCCGCTCCCGATCGGCTTCGACCGCAAGAGCCTTCGCGCCGGAACGCGTTTCGCCCATGCGCACCAAAATCGTGTCCGCGCCAAGCACAAGCCCAGCATCTTCGATCGCAATACCTGGATATATCCGCTCAAGCCCGCCGCAATTCTGCATTCGGCCTCGCCGCGCGGCATAAATTTTTCAGCATCGAAACGCGGGCGCTGAACCGGTCGCCTCGGGAGCGCGCGCGGGCCAACTCGCGATTATCGCTGGCGCGTACATGCCGCGCGTTCCACCTTCCCCTTTCGCCAATCTCGCGAAAAATCTTAGGTCAAGGTCCGCGCGCCACAATTTTGTGAAAAGGCAAGGAAGGGTCCGGAGCTTGACCCCGCCTACGCATGCCCTAGCTCCGAGCTATGGACCCGGTCACGACGGCGTTTTGGCTCTCACTTCTCGAGATTATCTGGATTAATATCCTTCTTTCGGGAGACAATGCCGTAGTCATTGCGCTTGCCTGCCGTTCGCTGCCGGAGGGACAACGGACGTTGGGCGTCATTCTCGGCTCCGGCGCAGCGGTCGCCTTGCGCGTCGTCTTCACCGTTTTCGTTGTTGAATTGCTGGACCTGCCTTTCGTGAAGCTCGCGGGCGGCGTTCTCTTGCTGTGGATCGCGATTACGCTTGCGGGCGCGCGAGAGTCTCAACGCGAGATCCCGCCAGCCAGCACGTTGTGGTCTGCCGTTCGTATCATCGCCGCGGCCGATGCGGTGATGTCGCTTGATAACATGATCGCGGTCGCCGCCGCGGCGAAAGGATCGATACCGTTGATCCTCCTCGGTCTCGCTTTGTCGATCCCGCTCCTCGTCTTCGGCTCCACGCTCGTGCTCGCGCTGCTCAACCGTTTTCCCGTGCTCATTTGGGCCGGCGCAGTGTTGCTCGGCTGGATCGCCGGTGATCTCATCGGCTCCGATCCCGGTCTTGCCGCCTGGCTGTGGGGACGCTGGCCCGGCTTCGATACCTGGGACGGACCGGCGGGAGCCGCTTTTGTGCTCGTCATCGCGTGGCTGCGCCGCCGGTATAAAGCCCCGATGCGGCGGGCGTAGCACCAGGCGTGGAGAATCGGTGGGTAGACCAGGCGAATGGCGGCCTCGGCGCGATCCGGCAAGGTATGCACGCAATTCATTGCTCTCCCCTGCCCGCGACCTTGGCTTCCGCAAACGTCGCCATGCCAGTGTGGCAGGCCACCGCCGCCTTGATGATCCCGAATGCCAAGGCGGCGCCGGTGCCTTCGCCAAGCCTAAGCCCAAGGTCGAGCAGCGGCTTTTTGCCAAGCCGCCGCAGCACATCCGCATGCCCGCCTTCGGCCGAGACATGGGCCGCCATGCAATGGTCGAGCGCATGGGGATCGAGCGCATGAAGAATGGCGGCGGCGGCACAAACCACATAACCATCGAGGATCACCGGAATGCGCTCCATGCGCGCCGCGATGATCGCACCCGCGATCGCCGCGATCTCGCGCCCGCCGAGGCGGCGCATGACCTCAAGCGGATCGGACAGGTGCTCTTTATGGCGCGCGACGGCCGCCTCCACCGCCGCGATCTTTCGCAGTAAGCCGCAATCGTCAATTCCGGTGCCGCGCCCAACCCAATCGGCTGCCGCGCCGCCGTAGAGTCCATGATAGATGGCGGCCGCGATCGTCGTATTGCCGATGCCCATTTCGCCGAGGCACAAAAGATCGATATTTCCGGCGATGGCTTCCATCCCGAAAGCGAACGTCGCGGCGGTCTCTTTTTCCTCCAGGGCCGGTGCCTTGGTAATGTCCTTTGTCGGAACGTCGAGCGCCAGATCGAAAACCTTTAGGCCGAGCCCATGGGCCGCGCAGATCTGGTTGATCGCGGCGCCGCCGGCGGTGAAATTGTCCATCATGGCGCGCGTGACCGAGGCCGGATAAGCCGACACGCCTTTTTCCACGACACCATGGTTGCCGGCGAACACCGCGACGAGAGGCCGGTCGATCGAGGGCTTCGGCTTCCCCTGCCAAGCGGCCAGGAACCCGGCGATTTCCTCGAGCCGGCCGAGCGACCCCAGCGGTTTGGTCAACTCCGCCTGGCGCGCGCGGACCGCCTGCCGGGACGCCTCCGAGGCCTCGGGCATGGAGGCAATGAGATCGCGGATCGAGTCAAACGGCGGTTTTGAGGCGGGCATCGCGACCTGTAGCAAAAAGACAACGCTTCCTTTTAATTCAGCGCGGCCGCCGTCAAAACGGGTCTGCGCCAACACGCCTCGCTTTTGCCGCAAGCGCCGCGCGCCGCATCTACTGCAACAAGTGGATGAAAGACGAGCACGGCAGCTTAGTAGTATCTCATTTTGATTATACTCGATGTCAAAGCGACACACGCGCACACGCACCATCACGGGTCGTAGTTGATTTCCGATGCACGATCGGATTGCGCTCTGACGCCACGCGGAAGAGGCTGACTCTGGGCTCGTTTCCTCCTTTACCGAAGCCGCAACGACGTTGGACTCATCCATCGAGAACCTCCGCCACGAGCTTCTTTCTCCGGCAGGCACCTTCAAAGTGGCAGGCCGCACGCAGAACCGGTTTCGATTTGCCATTCAGCCAGCCACGTGCGGAATCGCCCACCACTTGCCATGGCCTCCGTCGTGCCGGCGTGCCAGGCGGCAAACACCGAGCCCTCCTCGCCGAACATCAACACAGCATCCATTCCCTTGGATCGCCGCAGCGTATCGATGGCCTGAGTCGCGTTCTGGGCGATCGGTCCGGCTACGTTGAAGGACGTATTCACCGCGGCCTCGATGCCGATGCGACGGCCAAGCGCCTTTAAATACGCATAGGTCAACTGATCGGTGCGCTCACGCACGATCTGCAGCCGTCCCGTCCCATCGGCGTGAATGACGGCGGGAATGCGCGCGCGAGCTTCCGGCTTGGATCGCGCCGTCAGCACCATGTAATTGTAGGCGTTGTAATCGTCATCCGAAGCGCCGCCCGACAGCTCGAAGAACTGTTGAGCGGCCTCCAGCGTCATCATTGGAGCCAAGGGGCGGATCGCCTCCCGGTATTTTACCCGTTGATTTAGCACGTCGCGGACGCGCGGATTGCACGGATTGGCGACGATCGAGCGGTGTCCGAGCGCGCGCGGGCCGGTTTCGGCAGGTCCTTGGAAAATCGCGAAAACACCATCCCGCGCGGTCATAAAAGCCATGAAGTCGGCGAGCCCCTTCCGCCGTTCGGGGCTGGCTAAATCGCCCAGGTGCATCCATGCGACGTCAGGAGCGCGGTCGAGGGCCGCGCGAATTTCCATTTCGGTCGGTCCAAATCCGCAAAAGAAGGCGTGCTCGAGTGGGGAGCCGATTTCCGCGCCTGCCAAATGGGCGAACATGTAGGCCGCGCCGATCGTGGCGCCCGCATCGCCAGGAACCGGCGGGACCCAGAGATGGAGCCGCGTGTTATTACCGAACGTGCGTCTATAATAGGCCGTGTCGAAGCGATCGAGCAGGCGCATGTTGGCGACTGCATTTAAGGCGATGCCGCCAGTCAGAACGAGTTTGTCGCTTCCGGTTTGCCGTATCAGGTAATCGACGACATGAAAAAGAGCGTCATCAAACACCATTTGGGTGGCCGCAGCTTTGTCGAGGCGCTCCTTGGTGTTGGGCGAGTGATCCTTTTCCTCGACGCGGAGAATGGCATCGGGATTCCACATCTGCTCCTGTGCGATGGGCTCGCCCATTATGCGGATGAGTTCCGGCGTATATGGTTTCCAAGCGATGCTGCGCTGCCAGTTCGCCAGCGCCCGGTTGAGATAGACCTGCCCGTCTGGTTCCAGACAAAATATCCTGGCGAGCGATGCGTAGAAAGGGTTCGTCAGCCGGTCCCCATCGCCGAATCCGGCCGCCCCCATGTAGCGGCCTTCGGAACTGAGCCAGGTCCAGCCGCCCTGGGTCGCGCTAATCACACTGTAGAAAAAGCCCAGAGAGTCGAAAGTGCTGCAATTGCAGCGAAGCTTTCGAAATCGTGCCGTGTTCGACGACGTAGAGCGAGACAGCACCTAGATCGCCCATCCCATCAAGAACGGCGATCATAACCGCGGTCTTACTGCGCGCGAACGGTGAGACGCTGAAGGAAAACCACGCGTGATTCTCGTGATGGGGCATCCCGATGATAGGTACCGGCCCACTGGCACCAAGCTGCCGGCCAAGCGTACGAGCAGCCCAAACTGCCTCAATGCTGTCACTCATATTAAATGAAGGAATCCGGTCGAGCCGCAGCAGACCAAACGATCCGGGAAGCTCCTCGAACAAGTTACGGATCAGTGTGGCGCCAAACGCCGCGTAGTCCCAAGTGCCGAGCCATGCACCAATCCGGTCTGGTCCGATACCGAGACGATCGGTCGTTCTAACAAGAGCGTCGAGTGCATTGCGGGGATATTCGGTCGAGTGCTTATTGCCCGAGAATCGCTCCTCCTCGTGATTGCAGATGAGCTGTATTCCCCCCTCGCGGGACGCCTCCACGAGCGCGACCCCGGAATTATGCGGGCCGCCGCCGGAGATGCCAGCGAGATAAACCGTCCCGCCGCGCTCCAGTTCCGCGCGCACCGCGCGAAGGCGCTCCGCCGCGAACGCACTGGTTAGGCGATACGTGCCGTGACGGGCGTAATAACACTCCAAAAGCGGCAGCATGCAGCGGAATGCTGCCCTCCCGAGCCGAGGGTGGAGGTCCGATTTGAGTGCAACGTGCACGCACTGGCGGTAGAGCTCATCTCAAAGACTTATGCGGCGGTTGGGACAAGCGGGTAATGAATCAGCGGACGATCAGCAAGACGGTACCGAGGTTGGCCGATCCTCTTTGTCAGTTTTGGATCCATAGATCGAGATCGAAAGTCCTCGATGAAATCATAGAGATTCTTGCAAAATGCAACATTCGGGCGGGAGTTGTTGGGGTCAAGTGATGTTAAGGCGACGATGATTAATAATCGATCGTCACAAAGCTGCGATCGCGCGGCGAGAGGCCTGGGAGTTCCCAGACGTCGCCGAGCCAGCCTGAGCGCGATGTGAAGCATTCGCGAGTGGTGCTAGGTTCCTTGACATAAGGTGTACTCCAAATTGCCCGGCGGCATGGGACAGACAGACTCTGCCGGGGAGACAGGTAACGAGAAAGTCGGTTAGATGAGCAATCTGCCGCTCGCGGACAGAATCAGTGCGCCGTGTATCCACCGTCGACTGCTAGTGCGTGGTCGATCACAAAGCTCGCGCCCGGGCTGCAGAGCCACAGAACGGCGAACGCCTCGCTAACTGCCGCAGGCGCCGCGCGCCGCATCTACTGCTGCAACGCGACGAAAGGCGAGCAAGGCAGCTTGGTAGTGTCTCATGTGTGGATGGCCCCCGCCTGCCTATTGCGGAAGTTCGACTCAGAGTTCTCGATGACGGGAGTTGCCAGGAGCGGACAAGCAGGCAGAGTGGCCGATATCGTATCCGTAGCGGTGCAATGTTTCAGCTGCTTGACCGAGGAAAATTTTCAAAGCCTCGTGGGGCATTTCGTCCTTGTGGCTGCCCACGACGCCGCGGCGGAAGAAGAACTTGCCCGCCTCAAAATTGGGATCCGGCCAGCCCTCCTTAACCTCTTTGGCGCGCAGATTACGGAAAGACGCCGCCTGTGCTACGGCTTTCAAATGATCAGTCTCCCTCGCAATGCCGGCGAACTCGCAGAAGCGTTTGAGCTGCTCCACCGGTTGATCATGGAGATCTTCATATTTGATCACCAGCATTTGTGCCTCATAGGGATTTTTTGCCCATGCTTCGACATGCCGCGGCCAGTGACAGGGATACAAGTCTGTCTCGGGAGTGACGAATTTTTGAAAATCGTATTTTACCCTATCCACCGCCTCACGATAATGGCGGTAAGAAACCATCGCATCGCGTCCATCGCGCAACAGATAAACTATGCGGCGATATTCCTGGCACGGCAGCGAATGCGACTTGAAAAACATCGGCGTCGCATAGCGGCGAAAATATTTGCATGAGCTGGTGTCTGGCACGAGTTCCTGCACCAGCGCAATGGGGCTCAATTTGGGGTCCACGCCATAAACGACGCCGCCTACCAGATTCTGAAACCAAGTATTGCCGGATTTTGGATACCCAACGATAAAGATATCGTCTGGGGAGAATTCGGAGATGGGGACAAATCCTTCGGGAACGGCCTCGGGGGCGGAACCTGAAGCGGCAAAACAGGGTACCGCTTCAGGTTCCGGTATCCATTTGCCCCATCCGAAGGCCGATTTTGCCCATTCGAGCATTAAAAACCTCAATTCTAGACTTAAACTTAGCAATTTGCGCTATACTGTGCGACAGCCTGTTCTATCCCGACTAGTTTCCCTACACCATTGTCCACCAAGTGACCCATATTTGGTTGCATTGTACTCCGTTCGAATGACCGCATCCCACCGATGCTGTCGAAAAATCCGGTTTTTTGCTTATCGTTACGGTCTTTCGATTGAGATGCACCGGCGGCATTGAAGCAATCTTGAAATGGGGTCGACTTTGACACGGACTGAACTGATCCAATCCTAAGCGATTTCAGGCAAACGATGCGCGCCGTCGGGTTGACGGTGGCCCAAGGGTCCGGAGCGCGAGTGTTTTAAGGTTCTGCACAATGGCAGCGAGATGAAACTCATCGCGTGCGCCAGAAAGCCCCCTGAGGCGCATCCGCTCGAAGCCGTGGTGTGTCTTCAAGTGTGCGAAGCGCATCTCAACACGCTTTCGTTCGTCGCGTGATTTGGCAAACGCCTTTGTCTTCATCTTCCGCCGTGCGATATCGCGGGCATCCTCATGGAGGTCGCGCGGGATCTTGCGCGCATCGGCCGTGGTGCAGCACTTCGCTCGTATCGAGCATATATCGCAGTCCCGCTTTGAGGCGCGGTACAGCAGCGTACGTCCGTCATGCACGGTGCCGCTGGTCTGCAGCAGTTTCCCGCTGGGGCAGATGTAGGCTCCGCGTTTCCTGTCCCAGTGGAAATCCGAACGGGAGAAGATGCCGTCCTGCCGATCGCTCTTCTCCCACACCGGGATGTGCGGGATGATTTTCTTCTTCTTGACCAGCCAGCCGAGGAACTTGCCCGTTCCATAGGCTGTGTCCGCGGCGAGTCGCCTCGGCCTCAGATCGAAGCGCTCTTCTACTCGATCCAGCATCGTTTGTGTCGCGGCAACTTCCGCGTAGGTGCGAGCCGGCGTTGCCTCGACATCTACGATTACTGCATTCTCGATGTCGATGAGGTAGTTCAGCCCATATCCGAATTGCACGCGTTTGTTGGCCTTGGCTGTCCATGCCGATTGCGGGTCCGACGGCGAGATCACCTTGGGCGGCTGGCGCTCATAACGGCGCTGTCGTTTGCTCTCGGATCCACCGCTCTCATTTAAGGCATCGCCTTCAATCGCCGCCTCGGCTTCGAGTGCCGCAAGATACTCAGCCACCGCACGCTTCTGCCGCTGCTTCTCAGTCCAATCGAGTTCATCAGGCGCCTTGCCGTGATAACGGCTCGCGTTCGCCTCTGACGCTCGCGTCCACGGCAAACCCCTCGCCCTTGACGAGGCCCATCCCCATCGCAGCCATGACGACGCGCTCGAAAATATGGCGCAGAATGTCGCTCTCACGGAACCGGTTCAACCGGTTCTCGGAGAACGTAGAGTGGTGGGGAATCGCGTCATTGAGATCGAGCCGGCAAAACCACCTGTATGCGAGGTGGAGTTTTACTTCCTCGCACAGCTTCCTCTCGGAGCGAATGCCGAAGCAGTAGCCAACGATAAGCATCCGGATCAGCAACTCGGGATCGATCGAAGGTCGGCCGATGGCGCTGTAGAATGGACCCAACTGTTCGTGCAAGTCGCCGAGCACAGATGTCACGAAAACATTGATCCGGCGCAACAAGTGCCCCTTCGGGATCATGTCATCGAGCCGAAATTCGTAGAAAAAGTTCGCTTGCTCTCGATACTTTCGTCCCATCATCGCCGAATCATCCTACCCTCATTCAATCAGCAGGAATCATCGTTCAGCCCGTCGCGCAAACCCTTTTTCGACAGCATCCACCCATTGCAGAAATTCAAACTGCCACACCACCGGCAGCTTCTGTCGCGGCTGGCTCTGGGAGCGCGAGCACGCGTCCGCCTTGACGAACTGATCCCGGTCCCTGATCGCGCCTGCGCAATTGCGCATATCTCGCGGCGCATTCCAAACCTCTCGACAAAACCCGCATGATCAAGGATGAGAAGCGATGCGCCTTGGCTCGCCGTTTCTCGCCGATTTTTATTTTTGTCTCGGGTTTTTCACGCGGCTGCCGTTTCCCTCGGCAGCATCCAGGAGCGAACCGCATTCGCTTGTAACTTTTTCGCGCGCGGTCCGCATGCTGCCGGTGGCGGGCAGCCTGGTGGGAGCCTTGGCCGCGATCGCGATGGCGGCGGCCTCCCGTTTCGGATTCCCCCCGCCCCTCGCGGCGCCGCTCGCGATTTGCTCCTTGGTATTGCTCGGCGGGGCAATGCACGAAGACGGGCTTGCCGATTGCGCCGACGGTTTCCTTGGCGGCACGACCCGCGAGCGCAAGCTAGAAATCATGCAAGATAGCAGGATAGGCACGTTTGGCGCCGTGGCACTCGTGCTTAGCCTCTATCTGCGAGCCGCGAGCCTTGCCCTTATCGCGGGCGAAAGCCTGGGTCTCGCCGGCGCGGTGCTGATCGGCGCGGCGGCTTTGTCGCGCACCGCTTCGCTTATGCCCTTGGCTCTCCTTCCGCCCGCGCGGGAAGAGGGAGCCGGTTTTGCCGCAGGCAAGCCGGAGCGAGCGGCGCTCGCCATCGCTGCCTGCCTCGCCCTTGTCTTTGCCCTCGCTCCGGTCGTGGCGGGCGCGTATCTAGCCCGGTCCCTCGCGGGCATTGCCGCGGCGACAGGCGCGGCCTACGCCATAGTGCTGCTCGCTCGAAAACAAATCGGCGGCCAAACCGGGGATGTCGCGGGCGCGGCGCAGCAACTTAGCGAACTCGCGTATTATCTTGCGTTCGCGGCGGGCGTTTGAGGAAAGACTTCGCGAGAGGGTCCCGGACTGGCCCGAGATAACTAAATCCCGGCGAGATATTGCGTCGGGTCGACCGGCTTTGTGCCCTTGCGCAACTCGAAATGAAGTTGCGGCGATGCGACATTGCCGCTCTGCCCGGATTTTGCGATCGTCTGGCCGCGCTTGACCGTCTCGCCGCGCTTGACTTCGATATTGCCATTGTTCGCATAGGCGGAAACAAAGCCATTGGGGTGCCGGATCAAAATCAAATTACCATAACCCTTCAACTCGTTCCCGGCGTAGGCGACGACGCCGCTCTCCGCCGCTTTCACGGAAGTTCCTTCCGGAACCGCTATATTGATCCCATCGTTACCGCCGGGTTTGAACCCTTGAATGATGCGTCCCCGCGCGGGCCAGCGGAATTCCGGGTTGGCCGTTTCAGAGGCCATGGCGGTTTTTTTCGGCTCGGTGGCCGGGGCCGGCGCCGGTCCTCGCGTCGATGTCTTGGTTTCGCTAGGCATCTTGGCCTGCGCCGTTTGCTGCATTGCCGCGGGGGCAGTTGGCTTCCGGCCGGCGGTAGCCTTGCCAACGAGCGTGCGCGTCTTGCCGGATTTCAAGCGTTCAGCCTGGCTCGCCAATGTGCGAGGGGACGCGCCGGCCACCTTCGCCGGAGCCGCCGGTTTTTTCGGGGCGGAATTAACGACCACGCGAGCTCCGTTGGAAGCGGCCAAAGCCTCATTATAGACCGGGATGACCATGTGGGCTCCTGGCCGGACCTGCGACGCCGAGGCAAGACCATTTGTGCGGACGAGCGCATCGACGGGCACGCCATAACGGTTTGAGAGAATTTGGGCGTCCTCGCCTTGCGCGACGATGATCGGCGACCCACCCCTCGCCGACCAGCCCGCTGCGCCTTGCGCACCTTGCGGCACCGGGGCGGCGGCGATCCTCGGGGTTACTTGCGACGCGGGATTAGCGCTTGCGGTCGGCGCGGCAAGCGGCCGTGACTGCACCGGAGGCGCCGGCGCCTGCGCCGCCGGCGCCTCGCTGGCTACATTTGCCGGACCCTGGAAAGGATTGGACCAAGGATTGCCCAGACGCTCGGAAGTTGAGCAGCCGGCAAGCAATCCGGCCGCAGCGCCGGTCAAGGCAAGACGAAACGCGAAACGTGCACGCGAAACACAAACAAAATCATTCATGGCGCAACCCCATCGGCGCAGTGTCTTTCCAGACCATTACGTGCGGATTAAGTTAAGGGATAGTTTAATATGAACGAATATTCAGGTAAAAGCGGACAAGATTAATATTTCTTTGTAAGTCCCGGTCCCATCAAAGCGCCAAGGCTTCGCCTGGCAAAAGCGCCCGAAGCCGGGACGGACAAACGGGGGTCTCGTCGATGCCGCCGGCGCAATTGCGCGCGATCCGCGCGATGTGCTGGCGCGACATGGTATTGGGATCGGGCCGCGCCGCGACGAGCAGCCCATCCTCGCCAAGCGCCGCCACGAGATTTTCAGGAACCTCCACAAGCAAACCCTGGACGATCACCCGGTCGAAGGGGCCTACCCCCGGCGAGATTGCCAAGCCATCGCCAAAGACGACCCCGGCATTGGTGATGGCGAGCCGTCCAAGCCGTGCCTCGGCCTCGATCGCGAGGCTTTTAAATCGTTCGATCGAGAGCACTTCCCGCGCCAGCCGGGCCAGCAATGCGGTCGCATAGCCCGATCCGGTTCCGATTTCAAGCACGCGATGCCGCGGCAATGGGGCCAGCGCCTCGATCATCTTGGCGGTGAGCCAGGGATCCGGTAGGGTTTGGCCGCAACGCAGCGGCAACGCGATTGCGCGGCGCGCCAGATCGGCAAAACGGTGCGGCACGAAAATCTCGCGCGGCACAGTTTCAAGCGCCCGCAGAAGGCCGAGATCCTGGATGCCGCGCGAGCGCAGCGCCATCAGGAACGCCGCCTTGTTTTGCGCCTCGATTGCTTGCTCCTCCAATCCGGGCGGCGGTTGTTCGAGAGACATTGAGAAGCCGGCCTTGATTAGCGCAATACAAGCGCAAGGCGGGTGAGCGCGGGGTCGTCGGTCAAATCGAGTTTGAGCGGTGTCACCGAGATCTTGTTCCGCGCCAAGGCTGCGAGGTCGGTGCCATGTTCCGGGATCGAATTGCCGCGCGTGAACGAGATCCAGTAATAGGGATTTCCGCGCCCGTCCGCCCGCTCGTCGATTACTGCCGTTTGCGCGTCGCGCCGCCCCTGGACGCTAACCGCTACCCCTTTGACCGCCTCCGGCGGGCAAGCCGGAAAGTTCACATTGATCGCGACATTTACTGGAATGTCCTCGGCGAGGATTTTGCCAATGAGGCCCGGCGCATGAGTTTCGGCGCAGTCCCAAAAACTTTCTTCGCGTCCGATCGGGCCATAGGCCTGGGAAAGCGCGATCGCGGGCAGGCCGAGACTCGCCGCTTCCAACGCGCCCGCCACTGTCCCGGAGTAGATCACGTCATCGGCGACGTTCTGGCCGTTATTTACGCCGGACAGGACGAGATCGGGCCTTCTGCCTGCGAGCAGCTTGCATACGCCTAGGATGACGCAATCGGTGGGCGTGCCCTTTACCGCGAAATGCCGTTCCGATATTTTGCGCAGCCGCAGGGGATCGTTGAGCGTCAGCGAATGGGCGACGCCGGACTGATCATATTCCGGCGCGACGACGAGAGTATCGTCCGACAGAGTCTTGGCGATGCGCTCCATGAGGGCGAGGCCCGGCGCGTAAATGCCGTCATCGTTGGTGATCAGAATGCGCATCCGCGCGGCCTCAAGCTTTCGCGATTGTTTCGATGCCGCCCATGTAGACGCGCAATGCTTCCGGCACGCTGACGGAACCGTCTTCGTTCTGATAGTTTTCGAGAACCGCGACCAGCGCGCGGCCCACCGCGACGCCCGAGCCGTTGAGCGTGTGGACAAAGCGGGGTTTGCCATCTCCTGCACGGTAGCGCGCGTTCATTCTACGCGCCTGAAAATCGCCGCAGACGGAAACGGAGGAGATTTCGCGGTAGCGATTTTGTCCCGGCAGCCAAACCTCGATATCGTAAGTTTTTTGCGAGGCAAAGCCCATGTCGCCGGTGCAGAGCGTCACGACACGATAGGGAAGCTTTAGGCGCTTCAAAACTTCCTCGGCGCATAAGAGCATGCGGTCGTGCTCGGCGAGCGAAGCTTCGGGCGTGGTGATCGCGACGAGTTCGACCTTTGTGAATTGATGCTGGCGGATCATCCCGCGCGTGTCCTTGCCGGCCGCGCCTGCCTCGGCGCGAAAGCACGGCGTGCAGGCGGTGAAGCGCAGGGGCAATTCGTTTTCGTCCAGGACTATTTCGCGGACGAGATTGGTCAGGGGCACTTCGGCGGTGGGGATGAGCCAAAGATGTGAAGGAAAAGTTTTTTCAATAGCCGCGCGTTCCTGGCGAAGCTCAATAACCGATCGCTCTAGATCGGATATGTACTGTTCAGAAAACGCGTTTCTATTTTTGGCGATAACTTCGTTGGTGTGCTGAATAGCTCCATCTAATTCGCTCAGCTTTGTCAACGCGTCCGGTGATAAACCAAATTGATCCTCCCGAAACTTCGGCAATTGTGCCGTGCCGAACATGGCCTCGTCTTTCACGATGATCGGGGGATTCACTTCCGTATACCCATGCTCGCTCGTGTGCAGATCGAGCATGAATTGCGCAAGCGCGCGCTCCAACCGCGCGAGCGCGCCCTTGAGCACAACAAAGCGTGCGCCGGAAATCTTCGTCGCGGTGTCGAAATCCATGAGGCCGAGCGCCTCGCCTATGTCGAAGTGCTCCCTCGGTTGAATGTCCATCGTGCGCGGTTCGCCGACACGGCGCAACTCGACATTGTTGTTCTCGTCCGCGCCGTCGGGCACATCGTCGAGCGGCGTGTTAGGAATTTCGACGAGCGCCTTATCACGGGCCGCGATAGCATCGCGCTCCTCGGTTTCATACGCCGCAAGCGTCGTTTTTAACTCCGCAACTTCCAGCTTGAGAGCTTCGGCGCGCGCCGTGTCACCAGCCTTCATCGCGGCGCCGATTTCCTTCGACAGCGCGTTGCGTCGTTCTTGCGCGGCTTGCGATTTGGCGATCGCCGCGCGGCGCTTGTCATCAAGCGCGAGAAGCTTTTCCGCGAGCGGTTCGAGGCCGCGCCTTTTCCGCCCGCGGTCGAAAAGCTCCGAGTTCTCGCGAATCCATTTGATGTCGTGCATGGGGCGCTTCCAAAGGCTCGGCCAGGACTACGGCCTCTGCCCCGCAGGTTTTGCTTGGCTCTTCTCGATCACGCCGACTGACAAGATCGACAGCTCGTAGAGGCCCAAACCCGGGACGGCAAGGGCCAGCATGGAAAATATGTCGGGCGGCGTCAGAATTGCGGCGGCGACGAAAACCAGCACGATCGCATAGCGCCGCTGCCGCCGCAAAAAATCCGACGTCACGATTCCGACGCGCCCGAGAAGCGTTAAAACAACCGGCAATTGGAAGGTAATGCCGAACGCGAAGATCAAGGTCATGATCAGCGAAAGATATTCGCTGACGCGCGGCAGCAGCTCGATTTGCGCGCGCCCCGGCTCCTTGGCCTGCTGCATGCCGATAAAAAAGCGCAACAAATTGGGCATGACGACGAAATAGACGAGCAGCGCGCCCGCCGCGAAAAACACCGGCGTGGCGAAGAGATAAGGCGCGAAGGCCTTGCGTTCATGCTTATAGAGGCCGGGCGCGACAAAAGCGTAAAGCTGCGCGAAAATCACCGGACAGGAGAAAAACGCGGCGGAAAAAATTCCGACCCTGATTTGGGTGAAAAAATATTCTTGCGGCGCGGTATAGATCAGCCGCGCGTCCGGGCCGGCGGCGTGTTCGAACGGAATGACCAAAACATTGTAGATGTCCTTGGCGAAATAAAAGCAAACGAAGAACATCAGCACGAAGGCGGCGAGCGCCTTGATGAGCCGCGCGCGCAGTTCGATCAGATGGTCCATCAAGGGGGCTTTTGTCGCCTCGATATCGGCGTCGGTCATGGGTGGCTCGTTCCGGAACGCATGGGTTACAATCGTGTAACCGGACCGGGGCGCTTAGAACAATCACCCTTTGCCTTGCGTCTTTGTGCCGTCCAAATCTCCACGCAGCGGCGCGGCCTCCCCCATCTCGGCCGCGAGCGCATCGGCAAGCGCCCGCATCTCGGCGTCGGTCGCGCCGGTGGCCGCCGGCACTTGACTTGGCGCGTCCTGACCAGCTTCGGGAGCAGCCGGAGCAATGCCGGCGGCAAGCAAGGATTCGGCCCCCGGTTGCGGCGCTTCCGGCAAGCGTGGCAGGGCAATTGAATTCAGCGACGACTCCGCGTCGTGCGGGGCGGCTATCGTTGGCACGCCCGCGACAGGAAGAGTGGCGGGCTTTCCGGCCGCGTCGAGGGCCTGCGTGAGTTCTACCTTGATTTGGGCGAGCGGATCGATCCCGGCATCGGCCTTCGCGGTTTCCGCGAGCTTTGCCACATCGGCCTTGATATCGTCGACGCCGGCTTCGCGCATGGCGTCCATAAATTGGCCGCGAAACTCGGCCGCCATCCGCCGAATCTTGGCCACCGCTTGACCCAGTTGGCGCATGACGCGAGGGAGTTCCTTCGGCCCGATGACGATCAGCGCCACAATCCCGATGATGATGAGCTTGCCGGCGTCAAAATCGAACATGAGGAAAGGTCACTCCACGCTGGCCTGCGATGATCGTGAACAAACTCTTAAGCGCTGATGGGATAATCGGCGCGCCTGCTCGAATGCAACCCGGCCATCGCCGGAGAGATCACCCTAACTTGCGGGTGTCGGGAACCTTGGCGGGGTCGGCGGCGGTTTGATGATCGATGGTGCGCATCGGCGGATCGCCGGGGCGCTCCGCCTCGGGCGTTTGGTCGTCTTCCGCTAAGCCTTTCTTGAACGATTTTATGCCCTTGGCGACATCCCCCATGATGTCGGAAATCTTGCCCTTGCCGCCGAAAACCATCAACATCACGGCGCCTACAATGAGCCAATGCCAGATCGACAGACCGCCCATGGCGCAAACCTCCATATCTAAAGCGAGACGAGCCGAACGCCGCCCGCATGGCGAAAACCTATGCTTTCACAGGTACAAAAACAAGACGGCCGGGGCAGTTCTCACTGGGAAGAACGGCTAAGCTCGTCGGTATTGGCCACAACGTCGGGTATACGAGGTCAAGCCTAAGATGTAGGACGGGGATCTTCCCTACCGCGCAGCGCGCGGCTTGCGGCGATCAAGAGTCGCTATTCTCGGGTGCGGGCAAAGCTTCTCCCGCGCGAGCAAAATCCTCGTGCCACGCTGGTTGTTCCGGGCCGGCCGCGGGAGTTCCGACGGCAAAATCGGCGCCCGTATCGTCCTCGAGCGGATCCTCATCATCGGCAAGATCGGTGCCATCGCAAGGCTCCGGGATACCAAAACCCTGCGGCAGAGGGCCGTCGAATAGGCCCGCGCCCCTCAATTCCTCGAGGCCCGGGAGATCGCCGATACCCTCAAGGCCGAAATGAATGAGAAAAGCTTCCGTCGTCCCATAGGTGATCGGACGGCCGGGCGCGCGCCTGCGGCCGCGCAAACGGACCCATCCGGTTTCGAGCAGAAGATCGAGAGTTCCCTTGGAGATAGCGACGCCGCGAATATCCTCGATTTCGGCGCGCGTTACAGGCTGATGATAGGCAACGATCGCCAGCGTTTCGAGCGCCGCCCGCGAGAGCCGCTTGACTTCGCCTTCCCCCGTGGCGAGCAGCCAGGCGAGATCGTTCGCAGTTCGAAACATCCACTTCCCGCCGGCCCGCACGAGATTGACGCCGCGCGAAGCATACCCCGCCTTCAATTCCTCAAGGACCGCGCCGGCCGCCACGCCGCGTGGCATGCGCTTCTCGATCTCCTTCTCGGCGAGCGGTTCCACCGCCGCGAAAAGCAGCGCCTCGGCGATCCGCATGGCCTCGGCCAAACCATCGTCGCGCGGCGACCGTTGGCTTGGATCAATATGAGCAAAAAGTTGCGCCAATTCCGCCAAAGCCAAGCCCTCCTCGTTTGCCCGGCATCGCCTGCCGCTCAACCTCGAACCAAATGCGGAAACACCTCGGGTCCCGGCGATTTCCGCTTGATCCAAAGCGGCGCGAAGGCCGCGTCCTGACGGATCGAGATCATGCCCTCGCGCGCCATTTCAAGCGAAGAGGAAAGCGCCGAAGCCCAGACCGTGCGGCGCATTTCGGGCGTCGTGCAAAAAGCCATGAGATAAGTGTCGAGCACCATCCAATCTAGGGCGCCCCCGGCAAGCTTTTCAATCTCATCCCGCGCGCGTGCGAGCGACCAGACAATCCGCTGCTTCACTGTCACCCGGGTGAGCGCCTGTTTCTGGCGCCGCTGGGCATAGGCGGACAGCAATTCGTAAAGGCTTGCGCGCCATTGCGTCGCGCCGCCGGCGAGGGCCGGCTCGGGCAGGCCTCGCAAGAACATGTCGCGGCCGAGGCGCGGCCGGTTGACAAGCGATTCGGCGGCGGCGCGGATTGCATCGAGGCGGCGAAGACGGAGCTGCAGTGCTACGGCAAGTTCTGAGGCTTCCGGTTCCGCGCCCTTTGCCGGTTGCGGGAGCAAAAGGCGCGACTTCAAATAGGCGAGCCAAGCCGCCGTGACGAGATAATCCGCCGCGACCTCGAGACGCAGGCGGCGCGCCGCCGCGATAAATTCGAGATATTGTTCGACAAGCGCCAGCACGGAAATCTTGCTCAAATCCACTTTCTGCCGGCGCGCGAGGTCGAGCAAAAGATCGAGCGGGCCTTCAAAACCCTCGACGTCCACCACGAAGGAGCCGTCCTCCTTGGCCTCCCCGGCATTTGGAACAAAAGGCAATTCCAACGACTCGCGCTCCGCCTCCGGGGCTTGACGCACCGGTATCGAACATTGCCGTCGCCAATCGTTGCCGCAATCCCGCCGCGGATTCGCCGCCGGCGCATATGGCATCGCATAGCGCTCCGGGCATTCGGGTGCTGTCAACCCTTCACGCTCGAACTACGGCGCCCTACGCTGCCCGCTACAGCGCCCCATCGGGGCGGCGCTCAGTTCTTGGCCACGAAGCAATTGCCCCCGCCGCTTTGAACTTTTTGGCACAAAGCAATGGCTTCATCCCGCGACGGAAAACCCGCGACCCGGACACGATAGACGGGCTTGCCGCCGACCGCCGCCTTATGGATCGAGGTATGTAACCCCGCCAGTTCGGCGGCGAACTTCTGCATGAGCCGGACCTGCGTTTCGCGCGCCTCTTGCTCGGTCCCAGGAGCCGCGAGCTGGACCGCGAAACTTCCTGGTGACGCCTGCGGCGCTCCGGCTGGGGCTAGGTCCTGCGTATCGGAACCCTCTCCCCTCTTGGCAACAGAGGTTCGCGACTGCCGATTGCCATTCGCATCGGGAGCGGCCGGCTTGGGTGTAGTCGCCACACGCGCCGCCGATTTTGGCGTTGCGGCCCTGGCCATGGATGCCGCTGTGGGGCGCGCGGCGGGAACGGGAACGGCAGCCGCTGCAACCTGGGGCGGGGTGTCGTTCGGCAGGACGGTGCCGTCCGGCCGAACCGAAACGGTCTTGACCTTTTTCGGCTCGATCAGGTCGGCGATGCTGAGCGGTTCGGCGGACGGTTGCGGTTGAGCCTGCGGCGGCGGGGCCGGCACCGGAACGCTCGCCGCCCCGGTGGCAAGACCAGTGGTGGCCGGCGGCGGATTGGCCTGCGCCTCTGGCACATTCGCTGGCGCGGCCAAATCGGCGGGCTGTTCTGCATTGTTAACCACGGCGACTGGTGCCTGTTGCGGCGATCCGCCAAGGATAGAGGCGTCTTGCTCCGGAATTTCCGTGGCCGCCGCCGTTTCAGGGTGGATCTTGGGTGGCCCATCGGCAGCCCTGATCGTTGCGATGTCGTCTTGATGGGAAACCGCGCCCTTAAAGCCAAAACTGGCCCCGATGCCGGCAAGTCCAGCGACGATCATTGCAGCCATAACATAGAGGGGGCGTCGCGACCTGATTTCCTCAAAGGGAGGGCCGGCCTCGTGGGAATCCTCCGCGGTGTCCTCGTAGCGCCAGTGCTCCGTGCCATCCGCCTCCTCGCAACCGTTCAGTTCGTTGGATTCGGACAGGTTCTCCCCAATTTCATGCCGGGCGGCGCCAAGCAGCCCCGCCTCGATTGCCGCGAAATCCCCGCGGATAAGGGGCTCGTGCGCGCCGCGCTCCTCACCTTCGCCGTGATCCGGCTCGCGCCGCGAAGCTCCGGCGGGACGCCGGCTCAGCGGTTCAAACACTGCCCTATAAGGATCCTCCTGCTCGCCGACGAAGCGCGCCAGTTCGGCAAGCGGATCGTCGTCCCCTTGGATCGCGGCGAGCGGCTTGCGCAGACGTCTTTCAAATTCCTCCAGATCGAGCATCGGCGGTCGTTTTGCAATTGGCTCGCTCATCTTACTCACCCTCCTGTCGCGACTTCGTGGTGGACGAACTCGCCGATCCACGCCATTACAATCGCGCTTCCCACGCTGGGCAGTGTTTACGCAATGTCAAGTGCATGATCTGGCCGGTTCGAACCGGGGCATGCACTGAACTCCTTAACGTCTAAAAGATAGCGCGATCACGACCGGTTTTCACGCGATCCATGTCGCGCAACTGGTTTTCGCTTTGCGCCACTTGCACTCATTCGGCTCGCTTGGCGTCTTTGACCTCTCACCTTCAAGCACTTTCGCCGCCTTGGCCGAGCCCCGCGAGCGGGACCACTATCCGGCGGCGTGAAGGCAGGAGCCTTTATCGCATCTCCTCGGGGGCGCTGACCCCCAAAATCCTGAGCCCGGACGCGAGAACTGTCGCCAGCGCGGTTATTAAGGCCAGCCTGGCGGCCATTAAATCTGCCCGCTTTTCATTAAGAAATCGTAATTGTGGCCGATCTTTGCCGCGCGTCCAATGGGCGTGCAGGCTCGACGCGAGATCATGCAAATAAAACGCGATCCGGTGCGGTTCGTCACTGAGTGCCGCCGCTTCGATGATCCGGGGAAACTGCGCGATAAGCTTGATCAGCGCCATTTCCCCCTCGTCTTGCAGGAGGCCGAGGTCTGCCGCAGCCAGCGCCGGGCTTGAGATATCAATTCCGGGAATCATCGCAAGCCCTTGCCGTAATACGGAGTTGGACCTTGCATGCGCATATTGAACATAAAATACCGGATTATCCTTGGATTGTTCAATCACTTTGCTCAAGTCGAACTCCAAGGCCGCATCATTCTTGCGAAAAAGCATCATGAACCGAACCGCGTCCGTGCCCACCTCGTCAACGACATCACGCAACGTTACGAATTCCCCGGATCGCTTCGACATTTTCACCGGCTCGCCATTGCGCATCAATTGAACCAATTGACAGAGCTTGACATCGAGTTTGGCCCGGCCTTCCGAGAGAGCCTCGACGGCGGCGCGCATCCGCTTCACGTAGCCGCCATGATCGGCACCCCAAACGTCGATCAAAAGCCCGTAGCCGCGGTCGAGCTTGGCTTTGTGATAGGCGATATCGGACGCAAAATAGGTGTAGGATCCGTCCGCCTTGATGAGCGGGCGGTCGGCGTCGTCGCCGAAAGCCGTCGATCTGAACAGGGTCTGCTCGCGATCCTCCCAATCCTCCACGGCCTGCCCTTTCGGCGGCGGAAGACGTCCTTCGTAGACGAGATCGCGCTGGCGCAGCTCGGCGATCGCCGCCGCGACCAAGTCTCCCGCACCGCCACAGGTCAGCGAGCGCTCCGAGAAAAAAACCTCGTGTTTGATGTTCAGGCAAGCGAGGTCGGCCCGGATCATCGCCATCATCGCATCGATCGCGGCGCCGCGCACCTCGTCAAGCCATTCGGTTTCCCTACGCCCTAGCAACTTGCGGCCATATTTTTCCGCGAGCGCCGCACCGACGTTTTTCAAGTAATCGCCGGGATAAAGGCCTTCGGGGATTTCGCCGATTTTTTCGCCCAGCGCTTGCCTGTAGCGCAGGTACGCGGAACGGGCCAGATCATCGACTTGGGCGCCGGCGTCATTGATATAAAATTCGCGCGTAACCTCGTGTCCGGCGAAGGCCAGCAGATTGGCGAGCGCGTCGCCGAACACCGCGCCACGGCCATGGCCGACATGCATGGGACCGGTCGGGTTCGCCGAGACATATTCGACATTGATCTTAAGTTTTTTCGCGCCGCCCAAGGCTGGCTTGCCAAACCGGGGACCCTGGTCGAGAACCGCGCGCAAGACCCGGGCAAAAACCGCCGGCTGCACGCGGATATTGATGAAACCCGGCCCCGCGACCTCGGCCTCCGCGACGTCTGGATGATCCGCGAGCGCGGCGGCGATCTCCACGGCGAGCTGGCGCGGATTGGCGAAGAAGGAACGCGCCTCCTTCGCGTAAACCATCGCCGCATTGGTGGAAAGATCGCCATGCGCCGGGTCGCGCGGAGGCTCGACGGCAAAGCGTTGCAAATCAAGGTCCGCGGGCAAGCGGCCCTCAGCGGCGATGCGGCGAAGAATCGCAGCAATCAGCTCGTGGAACTCAGCATAGAGATTCATCGCGGATTAGCTCAAGGACCGGGTGGCAGCTGTGCCATATGTCGCGAAAGAATACTATTAAGCATAATAGCTTAATCGCAGTTTTTAAGTTGAAGTTCGGCTTTGCGCCACGACCGGACTCATGCAGTGCAACAAATCAGCTACTCAATCACCGCATCAGCGGGACGAGCAGCGAAAAGGGCACAGTGAGGCCGAGCGCTTTGGCATCCCGCATTTTCTCGCGACGCAATATCTGGGCACGAAAGGTATATCAAGGCTCATCACCCTGCTCACCAGCCAATCGACCTGAGCAGGCCCTCACGTGGCGGCTACCGTCCGCTGACGCTCTCTTGTCCGCCGCCACGCAGAACTCGACATCCCCCGTCGAAATCAGGCGAACGAAGCCACCAGCAGCATGTTGTGAGGAATTTCTTTACTGAATATCAGTTTTCCGTCCAAGCCCTGGTTCTAACGGCTCGGTCACAAGGCCGGCTGGTACATCTGGTCAGCGGATGGCGAGGCGACGCCGAGTTCGGTGGCGACCGCGTCGACCGCGTGCTGGGCGACGGTGAGGTCCACCCGACCGTCGGAGGTGAAATACGGGCCGATGTAGCGCTCGTAGTATTGCTGCGCTTCCTCGCTGGTCAGCCGGCCCAGGAAGGTAGCGATGTAGTCGACAGCTAAACGGGGTTGTTCGGCGATCGTGACAAGGGCTCGCCGGTTGGCTCGCACTAGCGCCTGAAGCGCCGGGTCGTCGAGCGCGATGCGAGCGGTGTCCATGGCGATTCCCACGGTGGGGATCTGGAAGTGGTCGCCGACCCAGGACAGCACCGAAAAGCCCTCCTCGGCGGCGACCTGTTCGGGCGCTAATGTGCTTCCTACGTAGGCCGCATCGATCGAGCCGTCGCGAAGGCGCCGCAGATCCCTCTGGTAGTCACCTGGGGCTCGCACCACGCACTCCAGGTCGTGATCGGGGTCTAAACCGTGCATGCGCAGCACGATCTGCGCGAAACAGCCGGGGGCGGTGCGGGGTGGGTGTATCGCCAGTCGGCGCCCACGAAGATCGTCCATGGATTTCACGTCGACGGCGCCCACGAACCAGAACAGCGGACGATGGGTGTTGACGGCCAGCACATTCCAGTTGATGCCGTCGGTCAGCCGCGACAGCAGGGCTCGGCCCAAACCGATAGTTGCGCCGCCGCGCAGGCGTTCGGTCTCCCACCGGATTCCGTCGCGGATGGCGACGTGGACACGTTCATCCTCGAAATATCCCTCCTGATCGGCCACATATGCGATCAGTTCTTCGTGGATACCACGACCTACATAGGTCAGGTCGATCGTGTGCATGGGGAGACGGCCCTCCTTCCGATCTGGTGCGTCGCAGTCCCATTCAATCCATTGCAACCCCGCCGTTGACCGGGATGTAGTGGCCGGTGGTGAAGCCAGAATCGTCGCTTGCGAAGAACGCCACCGTCCTGGCTACGTCGTCGGGCCGGACGAGCCGTCCCATCGGCGTGGCCGCACCGAGCTCATGCATCTGCTCCCGCGTCAACTGCTGGGTCATCGTCGTTCCCTCCACTGTTGCTGGTGCGGCGAGGTTGGCGGTGATCCCGTGCGGCGCCAGCTCGAGTGCGATGAACCGGACAAACTGGTCCAGTGCCGCCTTGGCGGTGCCCAGCGTGATCATGCCGTTGCGGGGCCGACGGGACAACCCCGTGCTGAGATAGACCAACCGACCGTAGCCGCGGGAAATCATCCCCGGCACGACGGCTTTCGTCATCAGGAATGCGGCACGCAGCTCGCGGTCCAGCTTGCCGCCGAGCTGTTCCCAGGTCAGCTCGGCGAACGAGGTGATGGCATAAGGTATTAACGCGTTGTGCACGAGCACGTCCGTCCCACCCCACCGCTGATCGATTTCATCGACCATCGCGGTGACGTCGTTAGGCACGGTGACATCGGCTTTAATCGCCACGGCTTCGCCGCCGGCCGCGGCGATGGCCGCCACCACCTCCTCGGCCTGTGGCGCACTGGCGCGGTGGTTGACGACCACGCGGTACCCACGTTTGGCTAGAACCAATGCGGTTGCCGCACCGATTCCCCGGCTGGCTCCCGTGATTATCGCGACTCGTGCCATCAAGTTCACCTCCGCCTAGGGCTAGCCTTTGTTCTGACCTCGGGGCCCCATCGGCCGCCGCTGAAGGTCGACGCGCCGACGGCACCCTCCCGGTTCCCATTTGTGCAAATCCGTGTGACCATCAAACCTCAGTTCCCGAATGGGATCGTCAGTTCCGTCTCGTTCGTGTCCACCACGAACACCGCGAGGAACTTGGCCGGCTGGGTCTTGCTGGCATTGGCGCTGACGCCGTGGCGGTCGCCGGGCAGCTCGGAGAAGCTCTGTCCGGCCTTGTAGGTCGTCACCGGTCCGTCGTTGACCTGACTGCGGATCGCTCCCTCAAGCATGGTAGCGTAGATGAAGGCGGATTTGGGATGCGTGTGACCAGGCGAGTAGCCGCCCGGGCCGTATTCGACGAGCACGCCCTTGATGCTCTTGCCGGGAACGTTCGGCAGCTCGTGCTGGTAGACGAGGGTCACCTTGGCGTTCTTCGACTTCGGCGCATCCGCGAGGACGCTGCCGAACGGCAGCGTGGCGACAAGTAGCGAACAGAGGATGCCTTTCATGGAGCCCTATCCTCTGGTTGGCGGATGCGGGATCAGGCTGCTGCCTGTGAGCGGCGGAGCCATTCGTCGAGAGCGATGCGGCCGAGACGCGCTTCGCCCAACGGCACCAGCGAGCGCTCCTCGACCCGGCCACCGAAGTATCGGGACTCGGGGTCGCTCAGGACCACACGCTGGTCACCGACCGCCTTCAGATAGCGTGCGACGATTTCGTTGAACGGTGCTCGTTCCGGGCCGGCGATCTCGACGATACCGTTTCGCGGCGCCGCGAGCGCCACATCGGCAACGATGGCAGAAACGTCGTCCGCCGCGATGGGCTGGAACAGGCCGGGCGAAATCCTGACCATGTTTCCATCCGCACTTGAAGCGGCGATGGCGCTGAGGAATTCCAGAAACTGGGTCGAGCGAATGATGGTGTAGGGGATGCCGGAGGTCTCGATCAGTTTTTCTTGGGCGACCTTGGCGCGGAAATAGCCATTGTCGCTCCGGTCGGTTCCGACGATGGATAGTGCGACATGGTGCCGGACGCCCGCTGCGGCCTCCGCCGCGAGAAGGTTGCGGCCGGAGGTCTCGAAGAATTCCAGCACCGCCTTCTCCTCAAATGAGGGCGAATTGGCGAGATCGATCACCACCTGCGCGCCGGCCATGGCCTCTTTGAGCCCCTCGCCGGTGATGGTGTTGACGCCCGTGTTTGGCGCGGCGGCAATTGCCTCATGCCCCTTTTGCTTTAGCTTCTCTACGACCTTCGACCCGATTAAGCCGGTTCCGCCGATAACCACGATCTTCATGACTTCACCTCTCATGATGGTTTCGAGACAACGGCGACACCCACGCCGCTCGCCACCCGATCGTGTTCAAGGTCGATTCGTAGGATGGAGCAGTCGGACCTTGCTGCCTCTCGTCGGCGGCTGCGCGTGCACGCGACCGGCCAGGCCGCCGCGGTGCCGCCGACCGCGTGATAAACTCGCGTCGCCGCATACCGGTTCCCAAGCTCAGACGACAGCATTGCATCCGCTGAAACCGGTACTTTGTACTTTGATAGGGACTGAAACAATTGCCGCAGTACACAGCCAATGTCTCTGATGGGGTCATTCTGCGACGTTCAGGTCGGGGCGGACAGTGGCCGAATTGAGTCATGAGCTTCGGGCGCTCTATTGCAATTCCGGGGTTTCGTCGAAGAGCCTGCGATGCTCCGTGACGGCATAACGGTCGGTCATTCCGGCGATGTAATCGCAGATGACGCGCGCCTGGCGCGCTTCGCCGGCGCCTGCCCTGACGGCGGCCTCCGCCCATTCGGCCGGCATCAGATCCGGGGCTATGAAAAACCGTGAAAAAAGATTGCGAACGATCAGACGTGCTTGCTCGCGAATACGGACGAGGCGTTGGTGCCGGTACATGTTTGTCACCAGAAAATTCCTGATCGCGTTATCGGCGCTCGACGCCACTGGCGAAAACCCTATCAGAGGCGCGCGTTGCGTGCGCACGTCCTCGACGCTCGCAACCCCCGAAGCTTCGATCCGCCGCCAGCTCTCGGTGATCGCATCCTCGATAAAAAACGTGATCAGCCGGCGCACGAGCTCATGAATGGACCGGACCGGTTCGAGGCCGGGATAAACCGCCGCGATCTCGCCGCCGATGTCACGGAGAAAATCGACCTCGCCAATTTGGGCAAAATCGATGAGGCCGGCGCGCAAGGCGTCGTCGAGGTCATGAGCGTTATAGGCGATGCCGTCGGCGAATGCCGCAGCCTGTGCCTCGGCGCTCCCATAATAAGTCAGTTCGAGATCATGAATCGCATTATATTCAAGGATCGACGCGGGAAGTCCGCGTTTCGCATAATGCACGGCCACCCTGCCATCGGCTTGCAAAAGCGGGCCGTTATGTTTGACGAGCCCTTCCAGGGTCTCCCAGGTCAGATTGAGTTCATCGAAGGTCGCGTAGCGGCGTTCGAGCTTGGTGACAATTCGCAGAGCCTGGGCGTTGTGGTCGAAGCCGCCGTAAGGCGCCATAACTTCGTCGAGCACATCCTCGCCAGTGTGGCCAAACGGCGTGTGGCCAAGGTCATGGGCAAGCGCCAGCGCCTCGGCGAGATCGTCGTCGAGGCCTAGCGCACGGGCAAACGTGCGCGCGATTTGACCGACTTCGAGCGAATGGGTGAGCCTGGTTCGGAAATGGTCTCCCTCGTGCGGAACGAAGACCTGCGTCTTGTGGGCGAGCCTTCGAAACGCCGTGCAATGGATGATGCGGTCGCGATCGCGCTGAAACACCGAGCGCGATGACGAAAGCGGCTCCGCGAGCAACCGCCCGCGGCTTCGCGCCGCATCGGCGGCGTACGGCGCGCGCGGGAGCACAAGCGCGAACGCGGGAGAAAAGCGGCAAGCCGGCATGAAAACCTGGATTACGCCGCTCAATTCATTGCAGCGGCGGGCCTCTCGGCGTATCTTACTTAATCGGAGACAAGCAAGCGGGCCCACGCGTCTCTTTGTCCTAGCCCACCTTCGAGGTAGTCAAAATGAGCGAAGCAACCGTGGAAGCCGCGGTCGAACTCACCGAAAGTGCGGCCAGGCGCATCGCGGAGATTTTGGCGAGCGAGCCTGCGGGTTCATACCTGCGCATCGGCGTCGATGGCGGCGGATGCTCGGGGTTTACCTATACCTACGACATTTCGACCGAACAGTCTTCCGGCGATCTGGTGATCGAGCGCGACGGCGCGACGGTCGCGATCGATCCGGTCTCGCTCGATCTGCTGCGCGGCTCAAGGATCGATTTCGTCGATGATGTGATGGGCCGGATGTTCAAAATCGTCAATCCGGCGGCGACGGCGTCCTGCGGCTGCGGATCGAGCTTCGCCATCTAGGTGGCGCCAGAGCCTAAGCCGCGCCATCATTCTTCTTCCTTGTTCCCGCCATCGTTCCCGGCAAAATCGCCTAAGAGCGCTCCCCGGCCCGTCAGTAATAATAGCGATGGTGCCGGTGATAACGATAAGCCGAGCGGTACTTATGCCTCCAATGGCGATGGTAGCGCGGCCCCGGGTTGATGCCGAGTACCCCGTTGACACCGCCGACCGCGCCACCGACCGCACCGCCGACAATACCACCAACCGGACCGGCGGCGGCGTTGCCTTCCGCCGCGCCGCGCCGCATTCCTCCAGGAACGCCTTGAGCATGAACCGCGATAGGCGCGGCGAGGAAAGCGGTTACCGTCGCAAACTTCAGAATCTTCAGCATTTTGACCTCCAAATACACAGTGAAGGTAGCCTCCCTGGGTCCTCGCTTGGGCGGTTATCGATACACCACGGATTTTGCGCAGCAAACAGCGAGGGGCGTTTGCCGTGGCGGGTAAACGCCCCAGTCTCGATGGCTCAATCGATCACTTGAACCACCCGGCGCGTGCGTGGATCGACCAGAACGGGCTGGTCATTGATAATTGCGTAGCGGTAGCGGGGGGAAACGCCATATTCCCGCGGCACTCGGTAATAGACCACCCCGGTGAGCGGCAGGACCATCCCCACTCGCGGTTCCTCGCGGTAGCGATAAGAGGAGCGGTGTTCGCGTATCACGTAGTCGTGAAAGCGAGGGACCTCATCGACGCCCAGCAACCCGCCAATCCCGCCCGCGACACCGCCCACCACGCCACCGACCGCGCCACCAACCGGCCCGCCTACCGCGCTGCCTTCGGCTGCGCCACGTTCTGCACCGGCGGGAATGCCTTGAGCCTGGGCCGCGAGAGGCGAGGCGAGCAGAGCCGTGACCACGGCTATTCCGAATCTTTTCTGCATCGTCGGTTTCTCCGTTTCTTTCCCGATTGCCGGGCTAAACATCGGCCTTCGCCAAAGGTTCCGTGGCCGGGGCGAGGCGGAACTTCGCGTCATTGGCGCGTTAAGCCGTCCGATTGACGAGGTAATGCCCCCGAGTAACGGAGGTCCGTCGCGCTTGCTAAGTTTCGCGGGCAATGATAGGCGCGCCCGATGGATTATCCGCGAGCCCTCTGCGATTTGGAAGTTTCATCCCGCGCGGGCGCCCGGTGATGAACATCCGCTTTCACAAGGACGATCTGCCGGGCAATGCCGAGTTTGGCGATTGCGTCGCGATCGACACCGAGACCCTGGGGCTTGTTCCGCATCGGGACCGGCTCTGCGTCGTCCAACTGTCGCGCGGCGACGGGTCCGCCGATGTCGTTCAAATCGGCTCCGGCCAGGCGCGGGCGCAAAACATCGAGCGGCTTTTAGCCGACCCAAAGGTCACAAAACTGTTTCATTTCGCCCGTTTCGATGTCGCGGTTTTGTTCAAGACCTTCGGGGTCATGGCGGCGCCCATCTATTGTACCAAGATCGCTTCAAGACTCGCCCGGACCTATACCGACCGGCACGGCTTGAAGGATCTGACACGCGAGCTCCTCGGGATCGAATTGTCGAAACAGCAGCAATCCACCGATTGGGGCGACTCGACGCTTTCCGAGGCGCAGCTTTCCTATGCGGCGTCCGACGTTCTCTATTTGCATGCCTTGCGCATCCGCCTCGACGCGATGCTCAAGCGCGAGAACCGCTTCGAGATCGCCGCCGCGTGTTTCGATTTTGTGCCCGCACGGGCGCGTCTCGACCTGATGGGCTGGGCCGATGCGGATATATTTTCGCATCAATAGGCACGGCCCTAGCTTGAGCCCGCCATGACTTCGCCTTGCTTGGTTGCTGAGTGAGGAGGCTGAGCGCCGCCTTGCGCCGACCTTGGTACATGGGCCTGATCGAACCAGGCCGGTAAAGGCAGCATGCAACAATTATTTAGAATTTTTAGGATTTCTAAAGGCGCAGCCATGTTCGATCGTGGTTTGAGGAATTTCTCGCAGCCTGGAGCTCGGGTCCCTTGTCTCAAAACGAAGCACTGCGGATGAAGAAAAGGTCAGGCGGCACGCGTGCGCCAGCGGGCGCCTTGAGCGGTGCCGATGGCCTCGCCAGACCGGAAAACCCGGAGAAAACCAAGCTCGCCTGGCCGGACGCCGCATCGATCGGTGCCGGCACTGTGGGCGATGGCCCGGCGGATTCCGGCGCGGTGCGTTTCGACGTGACGCCGGCGCTTTGGCGCGGGGGCTTCAAGGCGGCACACCGTCATTCGGCGCGGGTTCGGCTGTTTCGCCGCGCGGCGATCGCCGGTGCGCTTCTCGCGGTCACGCTCATCTCCGCGGTGGCTCTATTAAACCCCTTAAGGCACTTGCAGGATGACATTACCGTCGGCCGGGCCGCGCTTGACGGCACGAAAATCACCTTGGATTTTCCGAAAATCTCCGGGGTTCAGACGGACGGCCGCCCCTTTGAGGTTAAGGCGCGTTCCGGAACCCAGGATATTACAGTGCCGGACATCATCGAACTGCTCGGCATCGATTCGAAGATCGGGGCGGCGGGCGCCTCGACAACACGGGTGAGCGCCGCGCGGGGCATCTACGACAGTCAGCACGACAAAATGACGTTGGAGGGCGACATTAGAATTAAAAGTAGCACGGGTTACGACATTTGGTTGAGAACCGCGCGGATCGATTTCACCACGGGCGGCCTTGTCTCCGAGGAGCCGGTCACGGTCATTCTTGACGGCGGGACGATCGCGGCGAAGCAATTGGATGTCAGCGACAATGGCCACAAAGTTTCATTTGGCGGCGAGGTGACCTCTATGATCGACACCGCAGCGGGAAAGCCCGAAGCCGCCGGCGCCTCGATGGAGAGCGGGAATTGACCGGGCGCGCGGGTCCGGCCGTTTTCGCTTTGCTTATTTTGGCTTCGGCGGTCTCTCCGGCGTATGCGGAAAAGCCACGCTCCGGCGCGATTTTGCCGGGTAGCAATTCCAAGGATCCCGTCAATATCGCCGCCGCCAAATTGGACTATTTCGACAAGGAACAAAAGCTTGTTTACACCGGCAACGTCGTCGCGAGGCAAGGAGAAAGCAAGCTCCAGACGGGCACGCTCGTCATTTTTCTGACGCCGAAGGATGCCTTGACACCGGCCGGGGTTCCATCGTCTTCGAGTCGAATTCGCCGCATGGAAGCGGCGGGACCGGTGACCATCGTCTCCAAGGACCAGATTGGGACGGGCGACAGCGGCATCTATGAGAAATCGGAAGGCAAGGTCTATCTCATCGGCAACGTGACATTAAGCCAGGGACCGAATGTTACGAAAGGTGATAAATTGATCTATGATTTGGATACCAATCAGGCGGCGGTAACCGGCCGGGTCAGGAGCATGTTTCTGCCGAGCGGCGGCGCCGGAGGCGAGCCAAGGCCGGTGAGGCCGGATGGCGCCCCGAAGCCCGATCGCGCCGCAAAGGCCTCCTGATGAGTGGCTTGCGCTGGACGCGGCAAAACTCTCGATGGTTGCCCTTGCGACGCGCATCTGGGCGGGCGGGGTCTACCCGCGCCGGCGGGAAGGCTTGACGACACTTCCCGCAGTTTCGAAGATTGCCGTAGCTCCACCTCATGTTGCGCCGCGCGGCCTACGCCCCGTTGTGCTTTGTCGGATAATGCTTCGATGGAGACGCGGCGGAGCTCTGGCCGTTGCAATTGCGAAGGATTTTTTTAATTTGCACCCGCGACCGGCCCTTATTCCACTCATCGCCTTCGCTCGGCTGCGCGACGTGTTCCGGCCCGGCCCGGCGTCAACGCTTCGTGCGGGCAGTGACACTTGGGAGGCGCGGGACGTGGCGAAACACGGCGGCGGGCCGGCCGAGTGGCACGGACGCGGAGGTGTTCCTAGCGAGACGCCGCGGGCGGTGACTGGCGGAACCGAGCCGGAAGCGAGCATGCAAGGGGTGCTGGCGGTTCGTCATCTGCGCAAATCCTACAAGGCCCGCCGCGTTGTCGAGGACGTGAGCATGACGGTGCGGCGCGGAGAAGTGGTTGGCCTCCTCGGCCCGAACGGCGCCGGCAAGACCACCCTGTTTTATCTGATCACTGGGCTGATAAGGCCGGACAGCGGCCTCATCGAACTCGACGGGCACGATGTGACGCGCCTGCCAATGTACCGGCGCGCGCGCCTCGGCATCGGTTATCTGCCGCAGGAAGCCTCGATTTTTCGCGGCCTCGACGTCGAGGATAATATCCGGGCGGTCCTCGAAATCGTCGAACCCGACAAGCTTAAGCGCGCTGGAGAACTCGAAGCCTTGCTCGACGAATTCGACCTTAAATCCTTGCGCAGGACGCCGTCGGTCGCGCTCTCCGGCGGCGAGCGGCGGCGTTGCGAGATCGCGCGCGCCTCGGCGGGCCGCCCATCCTTCATGCTTCTCGACGAGCCGTTCGCCGGGATCGATCCCATCGCGGTCGCCGATATTCAGCTTCTTGTGCATCATCTGAAACGGCGCGGAATCGGTGTTCTCGTCACCGATCACAATGTCCGCGAAACCTTGGGGTTGATCGACAGGGCTTACATCGTTCATGCCGGCCGGGTCTTGGTCGAGGGGACTCCGGCCAAGATTGTCGAGGACTCCAATGTGCGCCGCTTCTATCTTGGCGAGGAATTCCGGCTCTGATCCGCCCTGTTTGACGCTGTCAGGGAAGTCCATTTTTCAGCGAATAAAATCAGATCGCCAAAAAGGCGAAAACCCTTGGTTACACCACAAGTCCGTTATTGGCGAGATGAACAGGCGAAGCGAAGCGACGTGGAACGACAAGCATCGGCGGAGGAAGCAAAAAGCTTAAGGCGGCGCAAGACGCGAAACTGCAGATCGAAGGAATCGAGCCCAGGCTCGCAGAACGGCGATCTATTTGCAGGCGTTGGAGGATCAAATTCGGCCATGGGATGAGCGTAGCCGTGCTCGACGGGCAGGCGGCAAAATCGGGGCCGAGGCGAGTTGCTGACCGCGGGCTTGACAGGATACGCGTTAGGGGCTGCGGCAACGAGGTCTGTAAGCCGGCGAAGAAAAACGCCGCCAAGCGCCGAAACAAGATCGCCGACATCCAAAAGGAATTGTCGGAAGCGCGCGGGACGGGCTCGCCGAACCATTGCCGCACAGCGGCGCAATGCCAGTACTGCGAATAGACGCCCTTGATTTTTCCCAAATGGCCCGAGGGAACTTTGCCAATACCGCTGTTGGAGTTCTCTCGACACTATTGGCCATAGGGCGGCGAGCGCTTTCTTGGATTTCGCCGGATCCGCCTTCAGCCTGAATTCCTGATCCCAAGTCCTGAAGACGTAACTCGTTGGAATAAGCTCACACCACGATTCGCTGGGAGGGGCTCCAGGAATTCGCCGTCACCGCGGGGCATAGGCCGAACAGCAGCATGGCTTTGTTGTCACCTCGGCGCGCGGTGGATCAAGAACAGACCGCCTTGCCACATTTTTTAATATTGGCGACCTTGGCTTCCAATTCGTCGTAGCCCACGGCCCCAACGACGACATCCTCGCCGATCACAAAGGTCGGCGTGCCGGTCACCTGCAGCGATTTGGCTAGTGTGGCGGATTCCTCGATGCCCGAGGTTATACTCGGCGCTGCGGCGTCCTTGGCCAATTTGTCCATATCGGCCCCGAGATCCTTGGCAACGGCAATTGCTTCCGCCTTGCCGACAGGACCACGCGAGCTGAGAAGTTTTCGGTGAAATTCCCAGAATTTTTCGCCCTGGAACTGACGGAGGAATGCGTTGGCAATCTTCGCCGCCTCGACGGAACCCGGCGAGAGAATCGGAAAATCGCGCAGGACCACGCGGAGATCTGGGTTATCCCTCATGAGCCGCGCAAGATCGATCAAGGCGCGTTTGCAATAACCACAATTATAATCGAAAAACTCGATCAATGTGATCTTACCCTTCGGATTGCCGATCACCGCCTGATTGCCCGCGCTAAAGAGCGCGCCGGAAGGATCCGATACGACTTTTTCGCGCGCCTTTGCCTCGGCGGCTTTCTCGCGCGCTTCGAGCACGCCGATCGCTTCGCGCAGAACTTCAGGTTTCTGTAATAAATAATCCTTGATAATCGCCTCTATCTCGGCTTTTTGGCCCGGTGAAAAGCTTTCCGCGCGCGCTGGAGAGAAAGCCAGCGCGAGACAGACTAGCGTCAGCGCCGCCACGCAACGCGCACGACGGCCGCCGTGACGATAAACGCCGTGGCAATAATGGCCAAAAAGCAAGCCCGAAAGCGCGTGACTTCGCCAAAACATGAAATCATCCTCCTGAACAAGGTCCGGCAACTTAAAGCACCGCCGGTCATTTGGAAATATCCTGGCACTCGGGACCAAAGCCTGCCGGGTCTTATTGGCCGCCAAAAGCATGGGAAAAGCATTGCAGCGCGCTGCATTTTTTGGCGCGAAGCGGCCGGAAAGGCTGGGAATTTGACAAAACACTCATTTATGGCGGACCTGTTGCTGTCGAGGATCCCTCTCTCCCTTAGATCCAATGTCGCGCCTTTCATGGCCTTGGATGTGCTTGCCGACGCCACCCGCCGGGAGCGCGAAGGGCAAGACATTGTTCATCTCGAGATAGGCGAACCCGGCGCGCCGCCGCCGCGCGTCGTGCGGGAAGCCGCCATTTCCGCGCTTGACGGGCGCCGAGTTCGGCTATACCGAGGCGCTCGGCCGCCCAAGTCTGCGCGCGCGGATCGCGCGGCATTACCGCGACAACCATGGCGTCGACGTGCCGCCCGAACGAATTGCCGTTACGACCGGTTCATCGGGTGGCTTCGCTCTGGCGTTCCTCACGCTTTTCGATGCGGGCGCCCGCGTGGCGGTCGCCGCGCCGGGCTATCCGGCGTATCGCAACATCCTCGAAGCCTTCGGCATCGAGACTGTAACTATCGAGACGCCGCGCGAAAATCGCTTCATCATGACTGAGGACATGATCGAGGCCGAACATTCAAAGAAGAAACTCGACGGAATTTTGCTGATGAGTCCGGCCAATCCGACCGGGGCGATGACCGGCCGCGAAGCATTGCAAGGCGTTTGCGAGACCTGCGACCGGCTTGGCATCGCATTCATTTCCGACGAGGTTTATCATGGCCTGACCTATGGCGAGGCGGCGGAGACGGCGCTCAAATTTTCGACCCAAGCCGTTGTCGTAAACTCCTTCTCCAAATATTTTTGCATGACCGGCTGGCGCATCGGCTGGCTGGTGCTGCCCGAGCATCTCATCCGTCCAATCGAACGCTTGCAGCAAAGCCTGTCCATCTCGGTGCCTTTTTTAAGCCAGATCGGGGCGGAAGTTGTTTTCGACGCGCAAGACGAGCTCGAAGCCGTGCTTGCAGGCTATGCCAGAAACCGCGCGATACTTCTTAACGAATTACCCGGCATGGGGTTTGATTTCCCGCCCGCCGATGGTGCGTTTTATCTCTACGCCGATATTTCGCGGTTTAGCAACAACTCGCTCGATTTTTGCGCCAAGCTGCTCGACGCGACGGGGGTCGGGACGACGCCAGGAGTCGATTTCGACCGGCGTCGCGGCAAGTCGGCGGTCCGGCTGTCCTTCGCCGGACCGGAAGGCGATATCGTCGAGGCGATGCGCCGCCTAAAAGCTTGGCTGCGATAAACAAGCGGCCTGTCCGTCGCCACAGGAGTCGGCGTACCTATATCCACACGGCCTTGAATTATGTGCCGTTGCGCGGCCAGTTCTTCATCGTTGGAGCCCGTCTTGTTCTTGATGCGGGGGTTCTTCGCTGTCCGCACTCTTACCGGCCACCTGATTGGAGCGCCATGGTAGGTGGTTCCCAATGACCCCTGGCGCTCGCATCGCCGCGGCGATTGAAATTGTGGAAGAAATCGAAGCCCATAAAAGGCCCGCCGCCGATGCGCTGAAGGATTGGGGTCTCTCGCACCGGTTCGCCGGCTCGAAAGACCGCGCCGCGATCGCCACGCTTGTTTTCGACGCGCAGCGCAAGCGCGCTTCTTCCGCGTTTATCATGGGTGGCGAAACGCCGCGCGCAAGCGTGCTCGGCGCCTTGCGGCAGATCCATGATATGAGCGCGGGCGCGGATATGAGCGCGGGCGCGCTGGCGGCGTTCTGTTCGGGCGAGTCACATGCGCCGCCGCCGCTCAACAAAGAAGAAATGGAACGTCTCGCCGCCGCCGATCTCACCGGGGCGCCAACTTTTGTCGCGGGCGATTTTCCCGCCTGGCTGGAGCCTTCGCTGGCGAGGGTCTTTGGGCCGGCCGTTGTCGCGGAGATGAGCGCGCTTGCCACGCGCGCACCTGTCGATCTGCGCGTCAATACATTAAAAACGACGCGCGAGAAGGTGCTCGCGAGTCTCGCGCATTTGCGCGCGGCTCCAACGCCGTATTCCCCTTCGGGGTTGCGTTTGCCTCTGCTGCCGAACGGGCGCGGCCCGGCGCTTGCGGCCGAGCCCGCCTACATCAAAGGCCTCGCCGAAATTCAGGACGAAGGCTCGCAGCTCGCCGCGATTCTTGCCCTCGCGAAACCAGGCGAACAGGTGCTCGACCTTTGCGCCGGCTCGGGCGGCAAAACCTTGGCGCTTGCCGCATCGATGCAAAACAAGGGTCAGATCCACGCCACCGACCGCGACGGGGCTAAACTCATGCGGAGCATCGCCAGACTCGAACGCGCCGGAGTGCGCAACGTTCAGTTGCATGCGCCGCGCGGGAAAAACAATGTGCTCGCCGGTCTCGAAGGGCGCTGCGATCTTGTTTTCGTCGATGCGCCATGCACCGGCACGGGCACCTGGCGGCGCAGTCCGGACGCGAAATGGCGGATAAGACCGGGCGCCCTCGCGATCCGTACCGCGGAGCAGGACCGGGCACTGCAAGAGGCCGCGCGTTTCGTCAAGCCGCGCGGCCGGATTCTTTACGTGACTTGTTCGATTCTGCGCGAGGAGAACGAAGACAGGCTCGCGGCGTTTCTTGGCTCTCATGCAGACTATAAGAGCCTTCCGGCGCTGGAACTGACCGAGATGGCGCGGATGCCTGGCCTTGGGCCGTTCGACTCGCGATTTGGTTTTGGCCTACGTCTCACTCCGCTGACGAGCGGCACCGATGGCTTCTTCATCGCCATGCTCGTGCGTGGCTAGAGCACGATCGTTTCACGCGAGCAGTCTGAGTTGACGTGGAACATCCTACCGATTCCGTATCGGCCAATCGACGGAGCTCCGGCGCCGCCCAAGCCAGCAGGACTTGCCGGTTGCCGCTGTTCTGGCAAAGTCAGGGTTTGCGTTCAAGTAATCCCGGCATGGGAGATCGCGCGCGTGCAACGGCGTCCCCGCGCCCGGGGGTGTCTGGGCGTCGCCTTATGAAATCGACGCCGCCGGGCAGGAAGTTGAGGAAAAGCTCAAAACGGCGCCAGAATTCGCGGCTTTCTTCGACCGCCTGAAAACTGTCTTTCCCTCCGCTGCCGCACTTATTCCGTCCACTGTCGCTCGTGCGCGACCGAAGGCTCCGACGTCCCGGTTCAATCCACTCGCTGTAACCGTCGTGTTTGTGTTTACCGAGTAAGTGCAGACCCCATGCCACTTCACGATAAGCACTGGATACTCGGCGAGTCTCGTGATGCGAGCCCGGGCGGGCCTATTGACAATGGCGGGAGCATCAATGTTAAGCTCGTGGAGGCGATGGAGTTCGCCTTATAATTGCCCTTGGGGCTGATGACTCCTACTAGCATCTATGCGGCAGGAGTTTGCATGAGATATCCCCGGCGCCCCTACGGCAACCTGGAACTGGCGTGCTTACGGCCCAGCCTCCGGCGGGCCAGCTTCTCCCCTGTCTGCGGAATATTACTTCCATGCAGCAACCGGCATGCAAGAGAAGCAGCAACGCTGCTAGGATTATTGGCAGCGCTTCATCAGCTTTTTAATTCCGTCTACATATGCCCGTGATTTACCGTAGGCGCTTGCGCGGCTGGCGCTTCCTGCTGTTCAACCTCTCGCTGGGACTAGGGCACATCGTCGTCTTGTCCGATGCCGGGGGCTATACCGTGCTCGTCCCGCACGCGGCCGCCGCTCTGGGAGGCGTGTTTCCGAGCTTCGGTACTTGGGGCACGACGGATTTCATGATCGGCCTGGCGCTAGGCTTTCCCATCGCCCGCTGGCTGGGTGGCCGCTACGGCGATTATCGCGTGTTCATCGCGGCCTTCATTGTTTATGCCCTGGCCTCTTATCTATGCGCGATCAGCGAAACCCTATGGCTGTTCTTGCCGGCGCGCATCGTTCTTGGCTTCGCGGGCGGCGTTACGCTCCCTGTCGGGCAGGTTCTGCTGCTTGACGAATATCCCGAGAGCAAAAGATCGCTGGGCTTGGGCATTTGGGGCGTGTTCACGCTCATGCCGTTCACCGTCGGCATTCCACTCGGCGGCTGGTTCGCCGAACACCTCGGCTGGCGCTATCTCTTTTATTCGAGTATCCTCGACGCCCTGATCGTCGCCAGCGTCACAGGAGCATTGCTTTATGGCCGCATCCAAGGATACCAGCGCCGCATCACCCGCTTCGACGGCGGCGGTTTTGTTCTCCTTGTCGTGATACTGCTAGGCATACAAACCATCTTCAATCAGGGCAATGACTTCGATTGGTTCGAGTCGCCGCTCCTGTTTGGCGTGCTGATTACCGTCCTCGTGGCGCTGCCCTGTTTCATCATTTGGGAGCTGGGCGAGCGCCATCCCGCGCTCGACATCAGGCTTTTTGCGCACCGCAATTACACAATTGCAACCATTTGCTCCATGCTGGGATTCCTTTCAATTCAAGGGCTGTTTTCGGTCTTCGTCGGGCAGCTTCAGTTGCTGCTGGGATATTCTTCCTCTCTCGCCGGCCTGGTCTTCATGTCGATGATCCCGCTGTCCATGCCGCTCGTCGCGATAGCCCACAATCTATGCACGGGCCATGACGCTCGTTTCGTCGCGTGCCTCAATCTGCTCGGTTTGTCGCTGACAACGTTCTGGATCGGGATTTTCGACGACCCCAGCTATTTTCAGGAGATTTTTTGGCCCTTTCTGATACTGGGTTTTTTTTTCGCCACCTTTTTCGCGCCTTTGGGCGTGCTCGCGTTGCATGGTTTGCCGGGCCGGCAATTGCTGCGCGCGGCGGAAGAGTTCGCTCTCTTGCGGACGGCCGCCGGCGCCTTCGGTATCACGCTCGAAGCGGTGGTTGTGTTCCGGCGGACGCCCTTTCATCAACTGAACCTGGCGGACCATTTTGGCGGAAGACAATTCGCCTCCCTGGATGTGCTGGATCAGTTCTCCGCGAAGCTGCAAGCTTCCGGCCTCACCGCCGCCATGACGAAGGGCAGGCTCTTCGCCCTCATCACGGAGAAGGCGGCGCTCCTGAGCCTGAACGATGCTTTTCTATTGTCCGGCTTCCTCTTTCTCGGATTGGCGGCGCTCGTGTGGCTCGCACGCCCCACCCATGTCGCATATGTGACCCGCGCGGAAGAGTTGCGGGAGCTCCGCGCCGAGGAGCTGACGGAGCAGCCCTGATGCGCCGGTTCCGTCCTCAAAAACGGCCGTTTTTCGGGCCCGGCGCCGGATTCCTGCTGCTATTTGCCGGATGCGCCTCGATGCCGCCTGGAGGCGAGCGTGCCGAGTTCCTGGAGCCTCCGCCCATGAAAAGCGCCTTGCCGCAGGCGGTCTCGCAGCAAGCAGCCGCCCCAGGGACGGGCTGGCCGGATGAGCAGTGGTGGCGGCAATTCAAAAGCCCCGACCTCGACCGGATCATCGAGGTCGCTCTCGAGGAAAATCCCGGCCTGAAGAAAGCATACGCCCGGCTTGGCGAGGCCGGCGCCGTGGCACAGGTGGAAGGTGCAAGGCTTCTGCCCTGGCTGGACGCGAATGCCTCGGTAAAGCAATCTCGCTATGCAGAGCATGGCGTTGTCGCATCATACAACCCCGCTTTGGCCGGGGCAGAAAAAACCGCAGCCTTTATCAATCCCCTCTCGTTCCGCTACGAATTCGATTTTTGGGGCAAAAACCGCGCCGCCTTCAATGCGGCGCTGGGCGAGGTGGCGGCCGAGGCGGCGGAATTCGCCAATGTCCGACTATTGCTGACCACCGCGATCGCACGGACCTATATTCGCGGGGTTGCGCTGGCGCAGCAGCTCGGGCTGGTCCGCGATATGGTGAAAGTCGGGCGTGAGTCGCTTCAGGTGGCGCAGACCAGATTTCGTACTGGGCTCGGCACCGCCGGCGATGTAATGCAAGCCAGCCTCGAACTGGAAAACGCCATCAGGATCGAGGCCAGCACGCGCCAACTTTTGATCATGCAGCGGAATCTGATCGCCCGGCTCACCGGCGAGGGGCCCGATGCGACGCAGAACTTATTTGCTGGGGAACGGGTCTCTGTTCCAGCAAAAATCACGCTTCCCGCGAGCCTTCCGATCGAGCTGCTCGCCCATCGGCCGGATCTCGCGGCGGCCATGCACCGCGCAGAAGCGGCGGCGGAGCAAATCCACGTGGCCAAAGCGCAGTTTTTGCCTTCGATCGATCTGGAAACCGCGACGGCCGGCCTGGAAGCTTCCGTCTTCACAAAAGAGGTGGGAACCTTGCCAGGCCTTCTGTTCCGGGGCGGCGCCCTCAATTACGCGATCATGCCGGGCATCCATCTTCCCTTGTTCGAAGGCGGGCGTCTGCGCGGGCAATTGGCGGCAAACCGGTCGCACTATGACGAGGCCGTGGAACTCTATAACGAGACTCTGTTGCATGCTGTTCAGGAAGCCGCCGACAGCTTATCCAACTGGAAGCAGACACGCGCCATACTCAAGGCGCACAGCAACCTGCTCAAGTCAACGCGTGGCGAGGTGAGCCTTACGCAAGTGCGCCAGCGCACTGGCCTCAATGATCGCCGCGAGATACTTACACTCCAGCACGGGTTCCTTGATCAGCAATTCGCGCTGAGGGCTAGTGAAGCCGACCATTTGATTGCAACGATCGATCTCATCCAGGCATTGGGCGGCGGGTATGCGAACGGCATCGATTTGCCCCGTCCGCAACTCGCGCCGGAAGAGGCCTTGTCGGGCTTGGAGTCCCTGACTCCCGCATGGTCGTTGGAAACCCTGGCTCCCACGCTCCTGCCCTTCTTTCGAAACTAATGAGCAAAGTGAGCGCTGCCGCCATTCCTTTGAACTAAGGCGGATTAAGGATACCTTTTGACTCGCCCATGCAAGTTGATCGCAAGACAATCCTCCGCCGCCGCAATCTTTTGCTTTTGCTCGTCGCCCTTGCGTTGTCCGCGGGCGCTTTGGCCTATGCCGTCGATTGGTGGCTCTTCGGCCGCTTCTGGGTGGTGACCGACAATGCCTTCGTCACCGGCAATCTCATCCCGGTGTATGCCGACGCGACCGGCATAGTCGCCAAGGTCTTTCACGAGGAAACCGAGGATGTGAAAAAGGGCGACTTGCTTATCCGTCTCGACGAGCAGCGCGCCAGGGCCGCTCTCGGCAAGGCCGAAGGCGAGTTGGGACGCGCGGTGCGCGCGGTCGGCGCGCTGTTCGCGACGCGCCAGCAAATGTGCCAAAAAATTCTCTCTCGCACCGCGCTGTTTGACAAGGTGCGCCACGATATTGTCCGTTACCGGCAGGCGCTTCCGAGCGGCTCGGTATCCAAGCAGGTCCTGCAAAATGCCGAGGACCAGGGGGCGTCCCTCGACGCCGACTTGAAGGAGGCCAGGGCCGAATTCCAATCCATCGAAGCGCGGGTAGGCGGCACCAGCAGAGTAAATCATCCTGACATAGAGGTGGCCAAAAATAAATTTGTCGACGCTTATATCGAACTCGCGAGGCAACAAATCCGGGCACCCGTTTCGGGCTACATAGCCAAGCGTAAGGCGCAAGTCGGAGACCGCGTCCGGCCAGGCGACCAGGTGATGACGATCGTTCCCTTGGACCATCTATGGGTCGAGGCGAACTTATGGGAAAGCAGGCTGCATTGGGTGCGGCCCGGCCAGCCTGCACTGGTCAATGTCGATCTTTACGGACAGAGCTATACATATCATGGAACCGTGGAGGGGCTGGTGCCCGGCACGGGCAGCGTCTTCGCCTTGCTGCCACCCGACAACGCGACCGGCAATTTCATTCATATCGTCCAGCGCGTGCCCGTGCGCATCGCCTTGCGGAAGGAGGAGATCCTGAAGCGCCCGCTCCGGCCCGGGCTGTCTACCGTGACGTCAATCGACATCCGTGACACGGAACGGTCCCCGAATGCCGTGCTGACGGCGGCCTCCGCCAAGGAGTACAAGACTGATATTTACTCGGGTGATCTTGCCAATGCAAACGCAAGGGCGGAACAGATTATTAAGGATAACCTGGCTTCGAACGGCGGAATAGTCGAACCGGCTTGCCTCTCGAGGGAATAGCATACCGGTCGCTGGCGTGACGGAGTCAGTTAAGTTGGGTGGGTTGGGCGCGAGGATGCCGGGCGGCGAGAGCGCGCCGAACATCCGCGAAAACATTGCGCCGCCGCGGAAATATCCGTCGAGATGAGCCCCGTGACGTAACCGAGTTCAAGGCTTGCGAACAGCAGGCCAATTCCCCAAAAACAGTCTAACGATGTATGCTCGGCAACGTCTCCCTTCACGACAAGCAAAGCGATCGCGAGAGCGCCGGCGGGCAGAAGAACCAACACCTTGAAAAATCGCCCTAGGACGGCGCCAAAAAAAACGCCTCCGGTGATCAGGATCTCCATTTCGATGCCCCCATTCGCCTTGTAGCTTACTTTGTCTTACGCGGCGCCTATGTTTTGCCTAGCTTTTATGTATTTTTTGGGGCTGAAGCTTTTTTAGGTACGATATCTCCTCAAAGAGCATGATCGGTAAAATCTTTTTTTTGCCAGATTCGGTGTTGAGCGATGGGAGTGCCGTGGTAAGGCCCGGTAAGGCGACGGCGCGCCGTCGATCGGGGCGCCGCCAGCGGCCGCTTTTATCTCGAGTTCACGCGCCGTCCCGCCAGGTCCTGAAACCGAGCGCGTTTGCCGAGGCTATCTGAAAGCCTGCCGCCAAACTGAGAAAAAGCCGAAGTTCACGGCGCATCGACGCATCAAGGAACACCCCAGGGGGCAGTTAACCGCACCGCAAAAAATCGGTTTGCAGACCCTTTCGCAATCCTGGAAAATGCCGCATTATCTGTTCGACCGAATATTACGGATATGGATGACGTGCCCGGTTTAAAATCGCTCGATACGTTGAAGAAGACGCCATAGCCGCTCGCGAATGACCCGTTTGAGTGCAAATTTCTGGCTTGGCGCGAATTCCCGGCTTGAGGAAGCCGGTAATTATGTTAAGAGTATAAAAAAATCTCTTCAATTTGAGAATCGAGCAATCGCGAAATCATAGCTGATTAATTGCGATTAGTCGTTAGTTATCATTTGATTTTAGAGGTCTTCGAATGTTTCAGAGCCGCTTGAGCGAAAGCGATATTGTAGAGCCTCGGAGTTGTGCCAAGACAGATTCGCGATTTATCAGCCAATTCAAAATCTCCTGCCAAAAAATCGAAATCCTGGCTCGGGTTGTTGATTTATTTCTTATTGCGATTGCGAGTACTTTTGGAGAAGTCGTTTGTCAGCACGTTTGGTTCGACAACCTCGCCACCGTCGGAGCCTGCTTGAGTGCCGGCATTATCATCGGCGTTTTATATGTTTGTTTGATCAGTGCGCGCGGCCTGTATCGGCTTCCCGTGCTGCTCGCGCCGCATCCCTATATTGGCCTGCTCCTTGCGATCTTTGCCGCCACCGCTCTTCTGGTAGCAGGATCGCTGTTCTTTACGAAAGGCAACGTCGCGTTTCCGGCCTCGCCGTTGGTTGCGGCTTTATTGCCCCAAATGTTTTTACTGGTAACTGCCCGATGGGTTTTCGCCAAGGCAACGCGCTCCTTGCTGTCGGCGGGGAGCCTCGACGGACGTCGCGTCGTGCTGATAGGCGAACCGGCGGAATTGCTTGGATTGAATGCAAGTTTCCTACTGCGATACTGTGGTGTGCGGGAAGTTTTCCGAGTGGCGGTTGCAACCAATCCTGGGTGCCGCACGGGCGAAGGCCTGGCTGGTCTGGCCGGCGCCCTGGCGGCGGCGCGCGAACACGGCGCAGACGAGTTCTTGTTGGCGCTGCACTGGGGCAGCCAGGAGCTTCTCGGAATAATCCGCTCCCGTCTTCGCGAGTCTCCACTTCCGGTCCGGCTTTTGCCTGATTATAACATCAGAACTCTGCTCGGGCAGCGTGGATTATCCACGGACGGGATGTCGCGCCCGATGACTATCCAGGGAGCGCCGCTGACCGCTCTTGAGAGGGCGACCAAGCGGACACTGGACGTCCTTGGTTCGATGACCGCAATATTGTTTTTATCGCCGCTTTTGTTGATTGCCGCGATCGCCGTCAAGCTCGATAGCAGCGGTCCAGTCATATTCCAGCAACGGCGAACCGGATTCAACGCCAAGGAGTTTGTCATCTTCAAGTTCCGGACGATGACGGTTCTCGAGGACGGACCGGCCATAACTCAGGCGTGCCGCGGCGATCTTCGCGCGACACGTGTAGGGAAATTCCTCCGCCGGTCGAGTATCGATGAGCTGCCCCAGCTCTTTAATGTGCTAAACGGCGAAATGTCCTTGGTCGGGCCGCGGCCGCATGCGGTCGCCCATGATCAGGAATACAGGGTTAACATTGCCGATTATGGTTTTCGCCAGCACATCAAGCCGGGGATTACCGGCTGGGCGCAGGTCAACGGGTTGCGCGGCGAAACCCGGTCCCTTGAGAAGATGACCGAACGTGTGAAATTGGATCTTTGGTATATCAGTAATTGGTCGCTCGGTTTCGACATCTATATCTTAGTGCGGACTTGCTTCGAGGTTCTGCGCGATCGCGCGTATTAATGGCCTGGTAGTTGTTCGCTGAACCAGCGAAATTTGGCCTTCGCACCCATGTTGATCGATTGACCGTTCCCGCTTCGCGCGGGGTGCAAGCCGGAACTTGCGCGCGAGCCACCACGCCGTCACAAGATCATGCCAAGGGATAGGGCTGCCCCGGCCGTGGAAGCCCAAATGGCCGCCGCGCGCGGTCAGCATCGCCTCGATCATCGGCAGGCGCGACCAATCGGTCGCGGTGTAGCACGCTCCTGGAATCCAAGGGTCGTCCAAGGCGTGCAGGATCAGTGTCGGTCGCGCGATCCCGACAAGGAAATGCTTGGCGGCATTGCTTTCGTAATACTCCTGGGCATCCCGGTAGCCGAAGCGCGGCGCGATGAAACGGTCGTCGAATTCATAGACGTTCCTGGCGGCGGCGATGGCGGCCCGTTCGGCCGCGCTAACCGCCGCGCCTGGCGCCAGCGCTTCGCGCTTCATCGCATCGAGCATGTAGCGGTGATAGGCGAAGTTGCGCCGGGTCATCATCCGAGCACAAGTCGCTGCCAGATCAATCGGCGTGGACACCGCGACAGCGCCGAGCACCGGAAGGCCGTGCCCGCCTTCGCCCATGAACTTCAGCACGAGATTACCGCCCAGCGAATGGCCGAGCAATACGACCCCATAACGGGTAAGATCAGCGGGAAGGCCGCGCAGGGACTGCGCGAGATCCTCGGTTCGCCCGGCATGATAATGCCCGCCTGCGGTCGGAAGCGACGGAAGGGATCCGCGTAGGTTTAGGCGCAAGACCGGCCAGCCTTGGCCGACCAGATGCCGCATGCTCGCCACCACATTCCCGCTCGCCTCGGAGCCTGCAAGGCCATGCACGAGCACGATGAGCGGCCCGGCGATAGGGCCGGCCCGCCGGTCGAGCCGAGCCGCGAGCCGGTCGCCGTCGGGCATTGGCAACAGCAGGCGCTCGCCGCCAGGCAGGTCCGGCAGGGTGCCGCGCACGACGTTGCGCAGAGTTTGCAGGTCGCCCCCGAACCAAGGCGCACGTTCCCGGAACGGCGGAACCGTCCCGGCCAACTTGTCAAGGCCATCGTGCACGGGCGGCGCTGGCCACTTTGGCGGCAAGCCGATTGGCGCTGGCGAGTGCGGACCCATCAAATTGGAAACCTTCCTCTATGGCAAAGGGCTCCCGGGGCATCCTGTCGGAAATCAAACCCGAACATGCTAAATCCCCCCGTTTCAAACAAATTCATCCCGCTCTAAGGCGCTCTATTCGATCCGCCTCACATCCGGCGGCGTTGCCTCCTCCGCGAGCAGCTTTAAGGCGGCGTCCAGGGACATCTGAGTCTGCTCTTGTGAACCGAGCCGCCGGATCGAGACGGTGCGCCCGGCCGCCTCCTTCTTGCCGACCACCGCGAGGACCGGCACCTTGGCCAGCGAATGCTCGCGCACCTTATAGGTGATCTTCTCGTTGCGAAGATCACCTTCGACGCGAAGCCCGCGTTTTCGCGCCGTCGCCATCGCTTCGAGGGCGTAATCGTCGGCCTCCTGCGTGATCGTCGCGACGATGATTTGCAACGGCGACAGCCACAATGGCAGATGGCCGGCGAAATGCTCGATGAGGATACCGGTGAAGCGTTCGAGCGAGCCGAACACGGCGCGATGGATCATCACCGGGGTCGTCTTCTCGCTGTCCGGCCCGATATAGAATGCGCCGAAGCGGCTAGGCAGGTTGAAATCGACTTGCGTCGTCCCGCACTGCCATTCGCGCCCGATCGCGTCGCGCAGGATGTACTCGAGTTTCGGGCCATAGAAAGCGCCTTCGCCGGGATTGACGGTGGTCTTCGCGCCGCGCCCGGCGAGCGTCTCGAGGACACCGGAGAGAGCTGCCTCGGCCCGGTCCCAGGCCTCGTCCGAGCCGACGCGCTTTTCTGGCCGCGTCGACAATTTGATCATGATGTCCTCGAATCCGAAATCCCGGTAGATGGAAAGGATGAGGTCGTTGACCTTCAAGCTCTCCTCCATGATTTGATCCTCGGTGCAAAAAATATGCGCGTCGTCCTGGGTGAAGGCGCGCACCCGCATGAGGCCGTGAATCGCGCCGGAAGGCTCGTAACGGTGGACAATGCCGAATTCGGCAATTTTCATCGGCAAGTCGCGATAGGATTTAAGGCCGTTCTTGAAGATCTGCACGTGGCCAGGACAATTCATCGGCTTTAGGGCGAAGACGCGTTTATCCTCGGTCTGGGTGATGAACATGTTCTCGCGAAATGTCTGCCAATGGCCGGAAATCTCCCAGAGCGCGCGGTCAAGCATTTGTGGGGTATTAACCTCGATATAGCCAAGCTGGCTTTGGCGTCGCCGCATGGAAGAAATTAGCGTCTGGAACAAGGTCCAGCCCTTGGGGTGCCAGAAAACGGTTCCCGGCCCTTCCTCCTGAAAATGGAACAAATCCATTTCCCGCCCCAAGCGGCGATGGTCCCGTCGCTCCGCCTCCTCGAGCTGCTTTAAGTAGGCGCTAAGTTCCTCGGCTTTGGCGAAGGCCGTCCCATAGATCCGCTGGAGCATGGGTTTTGCCGAATCGCCGCGCCAATAGGCGCCGGCGAGCTTCATCAGTTTGAAGGCGTTGCCGATCTTGCCGGTCGAGGTCATGTGCGGGCCACGGCAAAGATCTAGCCAGTCGCCCTGCTTATAAATCTTCAAGGTCTCGTTGGCGGGGATCGCATCGATGAGTTCGACCTTGAAAGCTTCGCCGTGGGTCTCGAACCACGCCTTGGCCTCGTCGCGGGTCCAGATCTCCTTCGTGAAGGGTTTGTCGCGGGCGATAATCTCGGCCATTTTTTTTTCGATCGCGGGAAAATCCTCCGGCGTGAAAGGCTCCGCTCGATAGAAATCGTAATAAAAGCCGTTCTCTATCACCGGCCCGATCGTGACTTGCGTGCCGGGAAAAAGTGTCTGCACCGCCTCGGCGAGGACATGCGCGGCATCGTGACGGATGAGTTCGAGCGCTCTTGGATCGTCGCGGGCGACGAACTCAATTCTAGCGTCGCCCGTCAAGGGATCGGCGAGGTCGCGCAAGGTTCCGTCGATTGCCATTGCGACGACGCGCTTGGCGAGCGATGGCGAAATGCTTTTGGCAATGTCGGACCCGCTGATGCCGGGCTCGAATGGGCGGGACGCTCCATCCGGAAATGTTACGGAAATCATGGTCTTCGCTCCTTCTGCTCACTCGCCGGCACCAATCGGCGTAAGCTCTTGTTTATTTTCGGCGGCACCGCCGATTTGAAGTCCCTCGAACTCTATTCTGTAATCACACCGGCCGCGCAAGGCTATGCCACCCCGAGGCGCTTGGAGTGCCGGGAGCGTCACAGTGTCGCGGCGCGGAAACACAACCGCTGCTGACAAACAAACGCCTTGCTGTAACGATAAATTTTTATTGCACTATCGGCAGTCTTGTGCTTTACTGTCAAGGAACCAACAGCAAAGATTAGATAACTTTTGATTTTTGTTTGATGAATGATCATATTCGTAGTCGAAGCGCGAGGATTTTTTCAATTTTGGAGTTTTTTCAATTTTATCGAAACCATCTACTTTCTTTTTGCCGTGCCGGCCACTTTCGATACGGCCGCCGCTTCTTACCCATTTCGGTCATGACCCAGAAAGGAGCTTCTCCCCATAGAAATGTAAGTGCTTGTCAATCGTCAATAAAAAGTGTCTATCCGAAGTTCTCTTCTCGCCCGTGGCTCGCCCGCGCTCTTGGTATGCGCGGTTATAACCGGAGCTCTCGATCCCGATTCCACATCGTTTATTGAAATATTATAAGAGTCCAGGTGTTAAAATGAACTTTTTCGATATGAATTCCGAGGTCTGCAATCTGCGCGCCGAAGAGGAGCGCATTCTTTCGTCCTTCACCCGGCGCTTGATCGAGATCGCCGCCGTTGCGGGAGCGCATGGATCGCTCGCCTCTGCAACCGCGGCGCTCAATGCGATGCGCCTGCCCGCGATCGCCCTCGACCAGCACGGGTTTATCGCTGACGTGAACGCCGCAGCCGAAACCATTTTCGATAATGACGTCAAGATCAAGGACAGGCGACTTTTCATTCGCGATCCCGCATCCCGAGCCCTCCTGAAAAACATCATTGATCAATTGAGAACCTCGCCCCGTCTCAACCCGTTGGCTACCGACCCGATCATCGTTCAGCGCCAGGACAAAATGCCGGTTATCGTGCGAATTTGGTCTTTCGACTGGGCGGCGCACTTGGCCGCCCAGGAAGTACGCGCGCTTTTAACGTTAAATGCCTTAGGGCCGAAACCAGGGCCGCCCCCCGCGATCCTCGCCAAGACTTTTCGCCTTACGCCTGCGGAGGCGAAGCTCGCCTGCGTCATCGCACGCGGCGCCTCTCCCGAAATCGCGGCCGGAGAATTGAAGATTTCACGTGAGACGGCGCGCAACCAGTTGAAATCTGTCTTTGCCAAGACCGACACACATCGCCAAAGCGAACTTGTCGCGCTGCTTTTGCAGGTCGAATGACAGACGGGCGGGCGAGCGGGCGTCGCGGCGCGTAGCGCCCGGCGGGGCCCCGAGCGTGTCATTCGGGCCGTTCAAAACAGGGTGCATCAATCTTCCCCGGCCTCCGGGACCCTCGCGCCGGAGCGTTGTTCGGCGGGCTTCGCGGCGCGGGCGAGATTATACGCGGAGTTGATCAAGGCAATATGCGAAAAAGCCTGCGGAAAATTGCCGACAAGACGCTTCGCCACGGGATCATACTCCTCGGATAACAAGCCAAGATCATTGCGTAGCGCGAGCAAGCGCTCGAACAAGCCGCGCGCCTCATCGAGCCTTCCCAAAAGCGCGAGATTATCGACGAGCCAGAAGCTGCAAGCGAGAAAGACGCCTTCGTCGCCCGGCAAGCCGTCCTCGGCCGTTTGCGTATCGTAGCGGCGCACGAACCCGCCCACCATCAAGCGGTGCTCGATCGCCTCGACCGTGCCGCGCACACGGTTGTCGTGGGGGGGCAAGAAACCGGCGAGGGCGATCATGAGAAGGCTCGAGTTCGAGTTCCTTTCCGCCATAGCTCTGTGTGAAAGCGCCGAGCTCCGGATCGAAACCCTTCGCGCAAACATCGTCGTGGATGCGCTGGCGAAGACGCCGCCAATGATCGAGCGGCCCGACAAAGCCGAATTCCTCGATGCTTTTGACAGCGCGATCGAACGCGACCCAGGCCATGATTTTCGAATGGGTGAAATGCCGCCGGGGCCCGCGCACCTCCCAGATGCCTTCGTCGGGCAATTCCCAGATCGTTTCAAGGTGCTTCAAGAGCTCGATTTGAAGCATCCAATCAGCGGCATCGGTAACAAGCCGCCGCTTGCGGCTATGATACAGCGCATCGAGAACCTCGCCATAAATGTCGAGCTGCAACTGACCGGCCGCCGCATTGCCGACGCGCACCGGTTGCGAGCCGGCGTAGCCGGAAAGCCATGGCAGCGTGCGTTCCGTAATATCGCGCTCGCCGCCTAGTCCATAAAGAATTTGCACCCGCGCGGGCTCGCCGCCGAGCGCCCGGATCAGCCACGCGCGCCATCGCATCGCCTCATGGGCATAGCCCGCGTGCATCAGCGCGAGCAAGGTGAAGGTCGCATCGCGCAGCCAGCAGAAACGGTAGTCCCAATTGCGGGAGCCGCCCAATTGCTCCGGCAGCGAGGTCGTCGGCGCCGCGATAATGCCGCCGCTTGGCTGGAAAATGAGAGCGCGCAGAGTGAGCAAGGAACGGATCACAGCCTCCGACCATTTCCCCGCGCCTTCGAATGGCTTCGACCAGGCGCTCCAGTTCCGTTCGGTTTCTTCGAGTGCTTGATAAGGATCGATGGCGCTGGGCACGCCCTCGTAGGAAACGCTATGGCTCAGCGTAAAATCGGCCGTTTCCCCGGCGGTGATATCGAATTCGGCGACATGTGTCCGCCCTTTTGGGCGAAGTCTTATGGGCGTGCGCAAGACCACGCGGTCGGGTCCAGCGACCGCCTGCAGACTTCCGTCGTCGCGGCGGCGCACCCACGGCACGACCGAACCATAATTGAAACGGATGATCAGCTCGGTGCGCAATGTGACGCTGCCGGTTATGCCCCGCACCAGGCGAACAAGGCGCGAACCTTGGACTTTCGCCGGCATGAAGTCGGTGACAACGGCAACGCCGCCGGCCGTCTCGATCGTGGTTTCGAGAATCAACGTATGGCCGCGATACGCGCGGGTGATCTTGGCGCTCGGATCGGCGGGAGCGATCGACCACCGGCCGTTGTCCTTGGCGCCGAGGAGATTGGCGAAACAGGCGGGAGAATTGAAACGCGGCAAGCAAAGCCAATCGACCGACAAATCGCGCCCGACGAGGGCGGCCGTCTCGGAATCGCCGATGATCGCATAGTCTTCGATCTTTAAGGTCATGCGCCAGCCTCGCGGCTCGAGATTCGAGCCAAACCTTATATTAATACCAAATCTCATAGAATTTGAGCCGACCGGGCTAGATGACAACTCCGCAAGAACGCCCCGCGATGAATGGCGGCAGCAGCTCCCTCAGTGCCGCTTGCCCTTAAAAGTCCGCGTTCCGCCCTTGCCCGCACTGCTACGGGGCTTTGCTTCGCCGCCGCCGAAATTATGCGGTCCCATCTCGGCATCGGTTGGCTTGTGCGGCCGGCTCAAGCGAACATTGGCCGCGCGTCCATATTTGCGTTCGCCTGCAAAAGCACCCGCTTCCGCCTCGACGTCGCGCTGGCTCGCCAGCGGATCGCCCGCGATCGCGAGTTCGACCGCTTGCAAGCGTTTCAATTCGTCGCGAAAGCGGGCGGCCTCCTCGAAGTCGAGATTGGCGGCGGCGGCACGCATGCGCTTTTCGAGATCGGCGATCGTCGCCTTGAAATTATGCCCGGCGAGAAATCCCGGCACGCCAAGTCCGGCATCGGCGGTGACATGGTCCTGCTCATAGACCGAGCCCAAAATGTCCGCGATCCCGCGTTTGATCGAGGCCGGCGTAATCCCGTGGGCAACATTAAAGGCCTGTTGCTTTTCCCGTCTGCGGTTGGTCTCCGCCATTGCCCGCGCGATCGACCCCGTCTTGCGATCGGCATAGAGGATCACTTTGCCATCGACATTGCGGGCCGCGCGGCCAATCGTCTGCACAAGCGACGTTTCGCTGCGCAAGAAGCCTTCCTTGTCGGCGTCGAGGATGGCGACTAAGCCGCATTCCGGAATATCGAGCCCCTCGCGCAAAAGATTGATCCCGACGAGCACGTCGAAGGCGCCGAGCCGCAAGTCGCGGATAATTTCGATCCGCTCGATCGTGTCGATGTCGGAATGCATGTAGCGCACTCGTACGGCGTGTTCATGCAAGTACTCCGTGAGATCCTCCGCCATGCGCTTGGTGAGCACGGTGACGAGGGCGCGGTAGCCTTTTGCCGCCACCTCGCGCACCTCGCCAAGAAGGTCGTCCACCTGCGCGCGGGCGGGCCGAACCTCCACCGGCGGATCGATGAGCCCCGTTGGGCGGATGACCTGCTCGACGAATACGCCTCCCGTGCGCTCCATTTCCCAGGGGCCGGGCGTCGCCGAGACATGGATCGACTGCGGCCGCATCGCATCCCATTCCTCGAAACGCAGAGGCCTGTTGTCGAGGCAGGACGGCAGCCGGAACCCGTATTCGGCGAGCGTCGCCTTGCGCCGGAAGTCGCCGCGATACATCCCACCGATTTGCGGGATCGTGACATGCGATTCGTCGGTGAAGACAAGCGCATTGTCGGACAGATATTCGAAGAGAGTCGGCGGCGGCTCGCCGGGAAGCCGGCCGGTCAAATATCGCGAATAATTCTCGATGCCGGCGCAGGAGCCGGTCGCCTCCAGCATTTCAAGGTCGAACATGGTGCGCTGTTCGAGCCGCTGCGCTTCGAGCAGGCGGCCACCGGCATTGAGCTCCGCGAGACGCTGTTTTAATTCCACCTTGATGCCCTTGATCGATTGCAGAAGCGTCGGGCGCGGCGTGACATAATGCGAATTGGCATAGACTTTTATGAATTCGAGGTCTTGCGTCCTCTTGCCGGTCAGGGGATCGAATTCGACGATGGTTTCGATCGAATTGCCAAAAAAGCCGATGCGCCAGGCGCGGTCTTCGTAGTGGGCCGGGAATAGCTCGATCGTATCGCCGCGAACCCGAAAAGTGCCGCGCGAAAAATCGCCGCCCGAGCGCTTGTATTGCAGCGCCACCATATCGGCGATGAGCTGGCGCTGGTCGATTTTTTCGCCGAGTTTCACGGTAAAAGTCATCGCCGTATAGGTCTCGACCGAGCCAATGCCATAGATGCAGGAGACGGAGGCGACAATGATCACGTCGTCGCGTTCGAGCAGCGCGCGCGTGGCCGCATGGCGCATGCGATCGATCTGCTCGTTGATCGAGCTTTCCTTCTCGATATAGGTGTCGGTGCGCGGCACATAGGCCTCGGGCTGGTAATAATCATAGTACGAAACAAAATATTCGACCGCATTGTCCGGGAAAAAGCTTTTGAACTCGCCGTATAGCTGCGCCGCCAGGGTTTTGTTGGGCGCCAGAATGAGCGCCGGACGATTGGTCCGCGCGATCACCTGCGCCATGGTGTATGTTTTGCCCGAGCCGGTGACGCCGAGCAGCACCTGGTCGCGCTCTTGGCACAAGATCCCCTTGACGAGTTCGTCGATCGCGCCCGGTTGATCGCCCTCGGGCTCGAATTCGGAGACGACGCGAAATCTTTGGCCGCCTTCCGACTTGTCCGGACGCGGCGGCCTATGCGGCGTCCAGGGCTTTTTTTCCCGGATGTTGGGATCGCCGCGCTCCAGCAGATCTTTTAGGGATTCGACGGTGGCCGCGACCCCGATCATCCCCGGAGGGTGGTGCAAAGGCGCGGAGCGCGGCGGGCCGTACTCGGTCTGCGCCGCCTCGGAGACGCCAAGCGGACGCTCGTTCAGGGCCGGATTGAGGAGAGCGGCGAGGTGTTCGCCAAGCGGCGTGACCTCGGGCCGCGCCGCCTTGGAGCGCGGGGATCTCATTCCGCTGGCGGCTTTCGGAGCTTTGACCATGCCGCCAATATGGCGCGAATAACGCGCGGATCAAAGCTGTCCCCGTGCAAAAACGCGGTGGATTCATCGCGGCAACTCGACACCGCTACCAGCGCATGATTTCCTGGGAAACCGGAGTTCGCTTTCATTACTTCGCTCGTCTTGGCCTCGTTCCTCGAGGCGGCCCTTCGGGCCGACGCAGAACGAGGGGCTAGCAGTCCACCATAGCCTGACCATGCATGCCGGTCACCCTGACTTTCGCGGTTTTCACAGAAAAATCAACGCAAATCCTTGCGCTCTCCAACCCGTTCGGGCCGTAATCGGCATTGCCGAATCATCGGCATTCGGTCCTGCTTGCCGGCCCAGCATGATTGGTTAACCAAAAGCTAGGAAGCTTTGCCCAATAATAGGCAATGATCCAAAGCCTTTTTCGCGGCACAAGGGCTGGGCCATGAAACTCACCAAGCTCCGCATCGCGGGCTTCAAGACCTTTGTCGAGCCGGCCGAATTCCTTATCGAGCCGGGGCTGACCGGCATTGTCGGGCCGAATGGCTGCGGCAAGTCGAATCTGGTCGAGGCGCTGCGTTGGGTCATGGGCGAGAGTTCGTCGAAAAGCATGCGCGCATCGGGCATGGACGACGTGATTTTTTCCGGCGGCGGCGGCCGGCCCGCGCGCAACATGGCGGAAGTCGTCCTATCGCTCGACAACCGCAATCGCTCGGCGCCTGCCGCGTTCAACGATGGCGAGATTATCGAGGTTTCCCGCCGCATCGAGCGCGAATCTGGCTCCGCCTACCGGATCAACGGACGCGAGGTGCGTGCCCGCGATGTTCAATTGCTCTTCGCCGACGCTTCGACCGGCGCGCGCTCGCCATCGATGGTGCGGCAAGGCCAGATCGGCGAGATCATCGCCGCCAAGCCGCAGGAGCGCCGCCGGATCATCGAGGAAGCCGCGGGCATCGCGGGGCTCCATTCCCGCCGCCACGAAGCCGAGCTGCGCCTCAAGGCGGCGGAGGACAATCTCGTCCGCCTCGACGATACTTTGCGGCAGATCGATACCCAGGCTGACAGCCTCAAGCGGCAATCCCGGGAAGCGGGGCGCTACCGTGCTCTCGCGGGCGAGATCAGGCGCAACGAAGCCCTGCTTGCCCTGATCAGCCAGGACGTCGCGGCGAGCGTGCTGCAATCGGCCGAAGCCAAACTCGAAGCCGATCTGCGGGACGTCGCGGTAAGAACCACGGCCCAGGCCGAGGCTGCCCGGCGGCAAGCGATCGCCGCGCATGAATTGCCGGGATTGCGCGGGATCGAAGCCGAGGGCGCCGCCGAATTGCACAGGCTCGTTGTTGCCAACGAGATGCTGGATGGAGAAGAACGGCGCACGAAAAGCCGCGCCGCCGAACTAGAACACAGGATCGCGCAAACGGTGAGCGATATTGCTCGCGAAACCGCGCTGATCGAGGATGCGGCCGCCGTTCTCGCGCGGCTCGAACGAGAGGCAAACCTGCTCGCCAGCATCGCCGTGGACGAAGCCGGGATCGATGCCTTGCGCGAAAAGCTGGCGGGCGCCGAAGCGGCTCTCGCGAAAACTGAAAGGACGCTCGCCGAGACACAGGACATAAGGGCGGCGATGGACGCCCGCCGCGCGGCGCTTGAGGCGGCGATCCGGGACGAAGCGGCTCGCATGATGCGGCTCGATGCCGAAATCGAAACAGTGAGGGGAGAATGCGGCGCGCTTGATGCCGTTTCCGCCAACGGCGCGAATTTCGGGCTTTTGGAGGCGGCGCTCGGCGAAGCCATCGCGGCCGCTAACGCCCGCGAAGACGAACTGGCCCGCGCCGAGGCCCGCCATGCCGAGGCCGGTGCCGGAGAATTAAAAACCCGAGCTCCGATGGCCGACGCCGAGCGCAAGGCGCAAACTCTCGAAACCCAAGCCGCAACATTATCCAAATTGCTGAACGCCGGAACCGGCGGCTTTTGGCCTTCGGTCATCGAGGAGATCGGCGTCACGAAAGGCTATGAGGCGGCGCTCGGCGCGGCGCTTGGCGACGATCTCGACGCCTCGACCAATCCGGCTTCGCCGGCGCATTGGGCCCCGACCGATGCTTCGAACGACCTGGCTTTGCCGCCTGGCGCCAAAGCGCTCTCGATGCTCGTCACGGCGCCAGCTCCTCTCGCGCGGCGGCTGAACCAGATCGGCGTTGTAGCACGGGCCGATGGAACCGCCTTGCGGACGTTACTGAAGCCCGGCCAAAGACTGGTCTCGAAGGATGGCGATCTGTGGCGCTGGGATGGTTTCACGCAAGCTGCCGAGGCCCCCACTCCCGCCGCGCGGCGCCTCGCCGAAAAAAACCGCCTTGGCGATCTCGCGATCGAAGTAGAAGCCGCGCGTGGCGCCGCGACCGTCTTGAAAGCCGATGCGGAGCTAGCCCAAGCAGCTCTAGCTGCCGCGGCCGCCTCCGAAAGCTCGGCAAGGCAGGCGCACAAGGGCGCGCTGCGCCAAATCGAATTGGCCCGCGCGGAAAAGGCCGCGGCCGAAAAGCACAAGGCGGCGGCCACCGCGCGGCTCTCGGCGCTCCAAGAAGCTCTTCTCCGCCTCGATGCTGCGCGCGGCGAAGCCAGCGAAAAGCACGCGCACGCCAAAGCGGCGCTCGCCCAATTGGACGCCCCGGCGGAACTGACCGCGCGGCTCGACATCGCACGCGCGGCGGCGGCGCGCGATCGTGCTGCGGTGGCCGAAGCCAGCGCCGATCTGCAAGCGCACCTGCGCGACGTCGAGACGCGCGCAAAGCGTCTTCACGGCATCGAGGACGAGCGGCAATCCTGGCACGTCCGCGGCGATCGCGCGGGTGGACAAATCCGCGCGCTGGAAGCGCGGCGCGAGGAAGCCACGCAAGAGCTGCGCCGACTTGCCGAGGGGCCGGAGATGTTTCTGGCCGCCCGCCAAACTCTGATACGCCAAATCGAAGCGGCCGAGAAAGCGCGCAGGCAGGCGGCCGACAATCGGGCCGAGGCCGAGTCGCGTCTCGCCGGCGCCGATCGCGCCGCACGCGACGCGCTCGCCGCGATGAGCGCGGCACGGGAAGAAAAAGCTCGGAGCGAGGCCAGGGCCGAAGCGGCGCGGGCGCACCGTGGCGAGATCGCGCATATGATTGCGGCCGAGCTTGATTGCACGGAGGCCGAACTTTTCGGCCTCGCGCATGTCGCGCCGGGAGAAAGTCTCCCACCCGCGGAGGAGGTCGAAAAGCGGCTCGCCGGTTTGAAAGACGACCGCGAGCGGCTTGGCGGCGTCAATCTGCGGGCTGAAGAAGAATTAAACGAAATCCTAACCTCAAAGACGAATTTTTCCACCGAACATGCCGATCTGACCGAGGCAATCCGGCGGCTGCGCCAGGCGATTCAAGGTTTGAATAAGGAAGGCCGCGAGAGGCTCCTTTTCGCGTTCGATGCCGTTCATGCGCATTTCAAGGAGCTGTTCACCACGCTATTCGGCGGCGGCGCGGCCGAGCTCCAACTGATCGAATCCGACGATCCGCTTGAAGCCGGGCTCGAAATCCTCGCCCGGCCGCCTGGGAAAAAGCCGCAGGTCATGACGCTGCTCTCCGGCGGTGAACAGGCGCTGACCGCGCTGGCGTTGATCTTCGCGATCTTTCTTACCAATCCGGCGCCGGTTTGCGTTCTCGACGAAGTGGATGCGCCGCTCGACGACGCCAATGTCGAACGCTTCTGCGATCTTCTCGACAATATGCGCGGCAAGACCGAGACGCGCTTTCTTACCGTCACCCACAATCCGATCACCATGGCGCGGATGAACCGGCTGTTTGGCGTAACCATGGCCGAACGCGGCGTGAGCCAGCTCGTCAGCGTCGATCTCGAAGAGGCCGAGCGCTTCCGCGACGCTGGCTGAGCGCGGAAACCATCTCGCCCCGGAGAAAATCCTGCGAGCACAATCTCCCGTTATATATCAGTAACATATGCGTCTGTGCCTTAGATTTGGCAGAAGCAGCCGCCAACCTTATGCAATCAAATCAGTGTGCAGGCCCTGAGCACCTTAATTAGCCGCGGCAAACTCGGGTGTCGATTGAAGGCGTAGTAGCTCTGTGCTGCCGTTCCTGCAAAAGCGCCCTTGTAATTCGTAAGCCGCTGAAGCGGGTAGAGAAATCGATTGAAGAGAGCGTTTGCATAAACAAATCGGAAAATGCGCCTGACCAGCCAATTGTACGTAAATTCCTTATCCTCGATGTTGGCGAGCGGAGACAAACCGAGAAACAAGTGTCTTTTCCCCTCTTGCTTAAAAGATTCCATCGCATGACGCATCTGCGCATAGCCCACCAAGGAGTTGGCTTCGGGCAGGCGGCGTCTGGTCGAGCACAAATACCCCATCACCTCGCCTCCTTCATAGACGGTGTCGAAAAAGGCGAAGGCCTTTAGCTGGCCGTCCCGGTCGAAGGTGAAGAACTTCCGGACGTCCGGCTCGTCCTCAAGTACGACCGGTCTGACGAGAAACATTATCTCGCGGTTCGCCACTGATCGTGTCCGGCGCCACTTTACCGATACCGCCTCAAGTTCCTGCAAGTTCAACGACGCTGCCGGGCATTCGCTTGTGGTGTAGCCGCAGTCGAGCATGCGATTGTAGGCCCTGCGTAAATTTCGCTTTGCAGGTGCGGGTCCGACAAAATCGTAGTTCGCAAGATTGATAAGAGATTCCATGCCCATTTCATTGATGGAAAACCCAAGGCCTGCCAAGATCTCAGCTACGGGCCGCGATATCTGCCAGAAACAGATGTCGCCTTTTTCCTCCACGAACCGGTTGGTCAAAGCCCGGCGTTTGTCGGGAGCAGCTACAGGATTGGACAGAACGAGCGTCGTGCTGCCGACAGTCTTGTAGGAGAGGAATCCGGCTTCGTCGCCAAAATGTTCCAGTCCTGGCTGGAATGTCACCGAATAGGCGAGTGCAAAATTGCTATGTTGACGCAACAGCGATTGCCGCATATCGAGCGGGACAGTTTTTATCAATGGACTCAACTTTGTCCGGCCAGTGCCGAGCAGACATTTGTCAATTCATCGAATTTCGTAGCGTAGCTCCTTGACTGCCACATTGAGCTGACATTGCCCAGATGAACTGCAATTTGTCCGTTAGAGTAGCCATTTGGGCTGCCTACGGCAATCTGCAGTACGATAGGAGCCGGCGATGCATTCTCGCCCGTCTGAAAGACGAAATCTTAACCGCTTGCGCACTTTCCTTGCCTGGATCACTCGCGAGGTTTATGTCCTCGATCCGGGCTGCTTTGCTATCGTGATGGCGACGGGAATTACGTCGAACGCCATGTTTGCCGAGCGCCAGCGTGGATTGTCCGACGTACTATTTCGCGTGAACCTTTTTGTCTATCCATGGCTTTTTTTCGCCACTTTGTTACGAATGACCGACTTCCGTACTCCAATATGGAGCGACCTTGCTAACCCGCGCCTCGTATTTTCATTTTTTACGTTCGTTGCGGCATCAGACGTTCTCGGCATCGAGATTGCCCTGCGCGGATTTGTGACAATCCCCCTTCTGTTGTGGTTATCGGCACTCGCGGCCTTCACCATCCTCGCGTATTTCAGTTCCGGCTTGTTGATATTCCGAAATGCTGATTATGGAGCCGATCTGGTTGTTCGTGGCGGTTGGCTTCTTGCTATCGTAGGGGCCCAATCTTTGGTGCTCCTTGGCGTTCCGGTAGCGACTTCGGCAAGTAGCGGACATGGAAACGCTGTATTCGTCCTCGTTCAAGCTCTTTGGGGAACAGGACTGATTCTTTATGGGATATTCGCCACTCACTTCGCCTATCGGATCTCTTACATGCGTGTCGAGCCCCAAGATTTGACCCCGCTTCTTTGGGTGGTCATGGGCGCGGCCGCGATTAGCGCAAATGCCGGGTCTACGCTGGTCCAAAACGGGTCAGAGCCGGATTTCCTCCACACTATGAGACCATTCGTCGATGGCGCCAGCTTTACCATTTGGGCATGGGGGACATCGTGGATTCCGCTCCTCGTCATGTTCGGAATTTGGAAACATGGTGTCTGCCGTATTCCGCTGAGCTACACCCCGATGTTGTGGAGCATTGTATTTCCGCTCGGAATGTACGCTGTCGCCACCGGCCGCCTCTCGCTGGCCCACGCTTATCCACCCCTCCGAGTGCTGTCGCATTTGATGGCCTGGGTGGCGCTCGGCGCCTGGATCGCAACCACGGCGGCGTTGATCGCCGCATCTGCGCGCAGTTTCCGGAAGTTCGCGCGATCCAACTTGATCGGCTAGGCTTCGAATCCCGGTTAACGCGACAGGGGACTCAGCAGCGCCGCAAGATAAGCCTTTGGGCGGGAGAAGAATTGTAGCCAGGCGGTTTGTTGCCCGATCGCGCGGAGGTCGCTCCGAGCAAAAGCGCCGCAGTCCCGTTCATCACAACCCAACTAAAAGCCAGGTCCCAGCCGCGACAACGCCTGCTCCTGCTATCCGGGAAATCAGGCGACCAACTGGCACAATCTTTTCAATGAGCACGAAGGCAGAGATCGTGGCGATCCACAGCACGTTCATAACGCCGCCGACGAACAAAAGCGCCATCAGTACCCAACAGCAGCCGACGCAATAAGCGCCATGACGTAGGCCGAGCAACAATGAGCCCAGTGAATCGCGGTGAAACCCGCCCTGCCGCTGAATGAACAGGAGCGGCGATTGGCATTGTGCCAAACATATATCCTTGAGCGGCGTCCACTGGTAAACGCCGGCCGCGACGAGAACGATTCCACCAAACATTTGGCTAGCGCTCGCCATCTTCGGGTCGAGCAAGGCGGTGCGTTCAAGGGCCCATTGTGCCGCGGTGGCGACCAGCGCGAAGCCAGCCCAGATCAGAAGATATCCGGAGGCGAACCAACCGGTCGCCGCAAAGGGCTTACCTTGCGCCGATGCTTGCCTGCCAACCTGCGCATAGGTCAAAATCATCGGCGCGGCGGAGGGGGTCATCATGCCGACCATCATCACCGCCCACATGGCGAAAACGTAACCGAACTCGATAGCTTGCCACGGGGCGAGCGCGGGCGCCATGATCCCAACGCCGGCGGGTACCATCCGAAAACCGGTCATCTCCATCCCGCGCATGTCCATATCTGCAGCAAGCGACAGCACATAAGTCCATGCGAGCGCGGTTAGCGCGGCAAGCGCCGCCGCCACGATGATGCGGTCGCGCCGGAGTATGGTCTCCAAAATCGGCTCGAGCATGGCCGTCAGCGAATGACCCCGGTTCCAGTGATATTCAACTCGGCGAAATGAGCGTGCGAGTCCGCCAGATTGAGCTCGATGGCACCGTTTGTCTTCGCCCAACCACGTCCGACCTCGGCCAAGGTGAATTCGAAGCCATCCGGCATGTTGAACCGCGCGCGGTGCTCTTTCTTTGTCACCGGATTGATGATCGGCTCACCGCGCGCTTCCACAACGCCGGGAACAATAAAACGCGCTTTGCGCGCATTCACATCAATGTCTAGGTCGATCTTGGCGAAGATCGGATCATGAACTTTTTCAAGCATCGATCCATAGACCTGAAAGAATGTCGCGCCCGGTTCGGTGTCCTGGCCACTCATAATGCGGAGAATGGCGTCGCGCTGCGCGGGGCTCGCCCGTTCGTCGACGATCGGGACCGCTTGGCCGTGCCCCTCATGAATCGGGCCCGGCCATGAAAACACACCGGCAAACATCAGCCCGTCGAGCTTGGTGCCGCCATGGTTGCCCTCATCAATCACGATCCCGACAATTGCTTCACAATTGCCAAGGGTGGGAAGCGCGTTGAACTGGCAAGGGCAACCGTATGAGCAATTGCAGTGGGAAAAATTTCGGCCTTTGAGATGCCATTTGACGTCCGCCATTGTCGCCTCCGGGGTGTTTCCAAGCCGGCATAAAGATAGCGCTCCTTGCCGCCCGCCGGAAGGCCATAACCCATCTTTTTGCATCGAAAGCACGCGAAGGTCAGCATCAGGATTGCCGTCCTAACGGGGCTCGTTCGGGCTGGCGAAATTCTGGTCGATGAAACGCAGCAGCACGCCGCGATCGTGCGGGCCGATGGCACGGTCCCGATCGGCGCCATCACCGGCTCGATTCACAAGATCGGCGCGCTGGTGCAAGGCCTGCCCGCCTGCAATGGCTGGACGTTCTGGCATTTTTTCCGCGAGGGGAAATATCAGCCGATCGATGCCCTGCGGTCAGTTCTGAGGGCGAGCCTGCGCCCGGCAGCGCAATAAATTCGTGAGAGCGCCGCCCGCTTGAGGTTGGAAATCCCGCTCGGCACCTTTCGCAGTGGATGTTGCAGCGGTACCGTAGGCGCGCGAATCGGAGCGGGAGCCCCAGGGTGAGCCAACTTCTAATCCAGCACTACCTGAATGAATTGCAAACTCTGCGGCGCGTCTCCGGTACGGCGCGCGAGTCGGTGGTGAGCGAGGCGTTCAAGTCGCTGCTCAAGGATTGGGGCAGGTTGCGCGATCTCTTTTTTATTCCGCAATACGAGTATCAGACCCTGCAGAAAAAGCCTGTCTACCCCGATGGCGCGCTTGTTTACGAGCTGCGCGTGCCGCTTGGCTATTGGGAGGCAAAAGACGGGGAAGACGATCTCGACAAGGAGATCGAAAAGAAATTCCGCAAGGGCTATCCGCAGGACAACATCCTCTTCGAGGACTCGCACGAGGCGATCTTAATCCAAAACAGGCAGGAAGTGATTCGCTGCGGAGTTCAGGACCCCGCCAAGCTGCAAAAGCTGCTGGAGCTTTTCTTCAGCTACGAGCGCGAGGAGATCGCGGATTTTCGCAAGGCGGTCAAGCAATTCAAGGCCGATCTGCCTGAGGTGCTCAACGCGCTGCGCGAGATGATCAAGGCGGCCGAGCGCGACAACGATAACTTCCGCAAGGCTTCTTTGCTCTTCCTCAAACACGCCAAGGACACGATCAATCCGAGTGTGACGGCTGCCGACGTGCGCGAGATGCTAATCCAGCACACGTTGACGGAAGAAATTTTCTCCCAAGTGTTCGACAATGCGGAGTTCCATCACGAGAACAACGTGGCGAAAAAACTCTATGCGCTGGAGAATACGTTCTTCACCGGCAAGGTGAAGCACAACACGCATGCGGGCCTGCGGCCATATTACGCCGCGATCAAGAGTGCCGCCGCGCTCGTCACCAGCCATCATGAGAAGCAAAAGTTCCTCAAGACCATCTATGAGAACTTCTACAAGGTCTACGACAAAAAGAAGGCGGATCGCCTTGGTGTCATTTATACGCCGAATGAGATCGTGCGCTTCATGGTCGAGAGCGCGGACTGGCTGTGCCAATTCGGCAAGGCTCTCATCGACAAGAATGTCGAAATCCTCGATCCCGCCGCTGGCACCGGTACCTTCATCACCGAGCTGATCGAGCATTTCCGCGGTCAGACCGCGAAGCTGCGGTACAAATATATGGAGGAATTGCACGCCAACGAGGTTGCGATCCTCCCCTATTACGTCGCCAACCTGAACATCGAGGCAACCTACGCCACCATCATCGAGTATGAGGAATATCCGAATCTGTGTTTCGTTGACACGCTCGACAACACGGCGGCTCTGCGTGCACACAAGGGTCAGCAGGGTGACTTGTTTGGCGCGTTGAGTGAGGAGAACGTCGCCCGCATCAAACGGCAGAACAAGAAGGAGATCAGCGTCATCATCGGGAACCCTCCCTATAACGCCAATCAGCTCAATGAGAACGAAAACAATAAGAACCGCGAATATCCGGAGATCGACCGACGGATCAAGGAAACCTACATCGTCGCCTCGACTGCTCGGAAAACCAAACTATACGATATGTACGCCCGATTTTTTCGGTGGGCATCGGATCGTGTGGACGAGAATGGTATCGTCGCTTTTGTCAGTAATTCGTCTTTTATTGATAGCCGCACATACGATGGCTTCCGCAAGCTGGTCGCAGAAGAGTTTAACGAGATTTGGATTATCGATCTCAAGGGCAACGCACGGACGAGCGGCGAAAGGCGCAGGCGGGAGGGCGGCAACGTCTTCGACGATCAAATTCGAGTGGGAATAGCGGTTTATTTCTGCGTCAAGAAAAAAGGCACGCACGGCTGTCATATTCGCTATCAGTCAATTCGCGATTACGCAAAGTCAGATGAGAAGCGCGAGTTTTTGCGCACCCCGATTAGCGCTCGAAAGTTTGAAGACGTACGTCCAGACAAAGACCATAATTGGATCAATCTGACCGACAACGATTTTGACACATTGCTACCGCTGGCCGATGAATCAACGAAGGAGACGCGAAGCGCATCCCAAGAACAAGCGATATTCAAATTATATGGAAACGGCGTTAACACCGCCCGCGATGAGTGGATCATTGACCCTTCGCCGGCAGAATTGAACAGACGGATTCGCTATTTTCTGAAGATATACAATCAACATGACCGTGAAGTTGAAGAATGGGACAACGACATTAAGTGGTCTCGCAATTTGAAAGTTAAGCTCGCTCGAAATAAGAGGGAGCCGTTTAAGGACAAGTACATTACGCGCTACGCCTATCGGCCATTCGTTGCTTGGCACGCTTGTCTATCTGAGCTGCTTATCGACGAACTCGGCCAGCTTTCTTCATTCACCGGCGATCACAATAACTGTTTGACCCTTTCAAAAGGATTGGAGTTCCGGTGTCTTGCAACTGATATCGCGCCGGACTTCCACTTTCTCGGCGAGACCCGAGTTATTGGTCGTGTGCGATATTCGTCCGGCCAAGCACTCGACAATATCACCGAGTGGGGGCTCAAGCAATTCCGTGTACACTACGAAGCTGGAAAGAAATCCAGGCGCACAATCACAAAGGACGCAATCTTCAATTACGTCTACGGCGTCCTGCACGATCCGGTCTACCGCGAGAAATACGCGCTGAACCTCAAGCGCGAATTTCCGCGCATTCCATTTTACCCCGCCTTCTGGAAATGGGCCGAGTGGGGCGAGAATCTGATGGCCCTGCATATCGGCTATGAGACCGTCGAGCCGTGGCCGCTCGAACGCATCGACGCGCCCGAGGATAAATCGCACAAGATCGGGCTCGCGCCCAAGGCGATACTCAGGGCGAACAAGGACACTGGCAATATCCAGCTCGACAGCGAGACGCAATTGACCGGCGTGCCGCCAGAGGCGTGGACCTACAAGCTCGGCAACCGCTCGGCGCTTGAATGGATTCTCGACCAGTACAAGGAAAAGACGCCGAAGGACCCGACCATCCGCGAGAAGTTCAACGCCTACCGCTTCGCGGATCACAAAGAAAAGGTGATTGACCTCCTCAAACGCGTCACGCGCGTCAGCGTCGAAACGATGAAGATCGTCGAGGTGATGGAGGTGGAAAAGCGTTGAACCGTGACCCTTGTCCAGCCCCCACGCACCGCCCACCAGCCAGGCGCCTAACGTACCAAATTTTCGCGCGATCTTACTCGTTTCAAGACCGCCGGATGTATGAGCCCTCGCGTACGCAGCCTCGTCAATTGTACCAAAATGTTTCACGTGAAACATTTTGGTACGATTGGCAAACCGAAATGAGCGAAAATTTGGGGCGGAAAACGCGCGCGCTGCTGAACGATTCAAACCCCGCCGGGCGGTTCGTGCTCTAACCCTTCGGCTTGGTAACCGCCGCCATCGCGAGGCGCGATGGCCTTGTCATGGCTTCGAGCCGCAGCAGCTCGTTAAGACGCGTCTCGGTCAACAACCTTTCTTCGAGGACGACCTCGGCAATCGTGCGCCGCTCATCGAGCGCCCGGCGGGCAATGCGCGAGCACGCCTCGTAGCCGAGCACCGGCCCGAGCGCGGTCACGAGGCCGATCGAGTTTTCGACGAGGCCAAGGCAGCGCTCGCGATCCGCCTCGATGCCGTTGACGCAACGGCTCGTCAGCGTATCGATCGCGGCGGTCAGCATCCGCAGCGATTTCAAGATGGAAAAGCCGATCGTCGGCTCGAAGGCATTGAGCTGGAGCTGGCCGCCCTCGGCGCACATCGTCACCGTGAGATCGTGGCCGATGACGAGATAGGCGACCTGGCTCACGACCTCGGGGATGACCGGGTTGACCTTGCCCGGCATGATGGAGGAGCCAGCCTGGACGGCCGGCAGGCGGATCTCGCCAAAACCCGCGCGCGGGCCGGAGGAGAGCAAGCGCAGATCGTTGCAAATCTTCGAAAGCTTTACGGCAATCCGCTTCAGCATGCCCGAAAACAAAACGAAGGCGCCCATGTCGGACGTCGCCTCGATCAAATTGACGGCCAGCACCATCGGCTCGCCCGAGACATGCGCCAGCTCCTCGACCGCGAGCGAGGCGTAACGGGGATCGGCAGTGATCCCGGTGCCGATTGCGGTCGCGCCGAGATTCACCTCCCGGAACAGAGCGGCGGCCTCCTGCAGCCGGTCGATGTCCTCCTTCGCGGCGGTATGAAACGCATCGAATTCCTGGCCGAGCGTCATCGGCACCGCGTCCTGCAATTGGGTGCGGCCGGTCTTGAGCACATCGGCGAATTCGACCGCCTTGGCCTTGAAGGCATAGGCAAGTTCTCGCAGCGCCCGCGCCAGCGGCGCCGTCGCGAAGATCACGGCGAGACGCAGTGCCGTCGGATAGACATCATTGGTCGATTGGGCCATGTTGACGTCGTCGATCGGGTGCAGAAACCGGTACTCGCCCCGCCGGTGGCCCAAGAATTCCAGCGCGAGGTTGGAGATGACTTCATTGGCGTTCATATTGGTCGAAGTGCCCGCGCCTCCCTGCACCACATCAACCACGAACTGGTCGAGGAAGAGTCCATCCTTGGCGATGAGATCGCAGGCGCGATCGATCGCGTCGGCCTTCTCCGCCGGCAATTGCTTGAGCCGCCGGTTGGCGCGCGCCGCGGCCTGCTTGACGAGCGCCAAGGCGCGGACAAGCTCCGGGAAATGCCCGATTGGGATGCCGGTAATCGGGAAATTTTCGACCGCGCGCAACGTATGGATGCCCCAATAGGCCTGCGCCGGAACCTCCCTCTCACCAAGAAGGTCGTGCTCGCGCCTCGTCGCAGCTCGCGCAAGTTCGATCCCTCGGGGTATTGCGAGCGTGAGGGTGGCAGCGGCATCTTCAGCGGCAGGAGCGCGGAGTGGTTCGAGATGTTCTTTTGTCACGAGGGTAAGCCGGTTCAAAAGACCCTAGTTGGCTATGGCAATGGCCAAGCAATTGCTGGCGCGCTTGCGGCCGTTGCGGGCCAGGCTGGGAGGACCAACGATCACTCGCTAATATATGGGGGCGGACGGCAAAAATTGTCCCGCTTTTTGGTGCAACTCATTGTTGCGAAGTTAAAACAAAATTTTGATGAACAAGCGAAGGGAGCGCCGTCAGTGCAAAGCTTCAGAAGACGGATGCTCGCCGCGGCGGCCTGCCTGCTCTCGCAGCCCGCTGGCGCGCAAGACATGATGCGCCACGTCGATCTTTCGAACGCGATGTTTTCCTCGGCCGGGATGACGAGGGCGGAGGTCGAGGCAAGCCTCAAGGCGGCGCCCGCCGGCGTGGATTTCTCCGGCAAAAGCCTCAATGGGCTCGATCTGTCCGGGCTTGATTTTTCCAACGTGAATTTCCGCGCCGCTAGGATGAACAAGACAAACTTCTCGGGCGCGAAGCTCGACGGCGCCGTGCTCGATCAGGTCTGGGCCATCGCGGCGGATTTTTCCAGCGCGAGCTTGCGGAAAGCCCATCTTTTCGCAAGCCAGATGCAAGAGGCGAAATGCGACGGCGCCGATTTTTCCGGCGCCCGCGTCGCCGCCGATTTGTCCCGCGCCAGTCTGCGTAATGCCAAATTCATTGGCGCGGACCTTGCCGCCGATATGCGGAACCAGTCGATGGGGCTGATGCGCGCCGTGCTCAAATCCGCCGATCTCTCCGGGGCCGATTTCGAAAATGCCAATCTCGCCTTGACCGATCTGCAGTTCGCGAAATTTCCAGGCGCTAATCTGAAAGGGGCCTCGCTCGCCGAGGCCGAGGCCGGCGGCGCCGATTTTCGCGGGGCGATCCTCGATCACAGCAATTTCAACGGGACCGATCTGGCCTCCGCCCGGATCGACGCGGCGCAGGAAAAGGTCTTCGCGGGCGCCAAGAACCTGGACCGGGCTTTTAGGGAGTAGGGCTCCAATACTTTAGGCCGCGGGGTGTTCCTCGGGCGCCTTTGCCACGGCCTATCGCACGACAACGCGGGCGCCCCGAAGGCCAGCGCCAGGAGGACCTTGAACTCGCCGCGCCTGCCACCAGCTGGGTTGAAGTCGTGGCCAAGGCCCGTTATCTTCTGATCCTGTTTGCGCAGACGCCGGCCGCAGAAGATCCGAGGCGGGCCACGCTCATCGCGAATGTTTTCGCCGACTTCAAGCGGCTGCTTGCAGAACCGAAACACCCGCCCCTCGCAGGGGATGTCGGGCTCGCGCCCGCGAGCCTCGTCCAGAGGAGAATTGCGATGGCAAAAGGTCAGCAACGCGGAAACCGCGAAGCCAAGAAGCCGAAAAAGGAAAAGCCGAAGGTCGCGGCGGCCGCCCAATCGTCGTTCGGGCACAACCCGCCGAAACCGCTGGGGGCGAAGGACGATCGAGGTAAAAAGAAATAGCACGCCGTGAGGCAGCGTGGCTCGATTAGCTCGAGACTGTCTCGCGGGCCCGGACTCGGCTGTCTTGAGGACGCTGTGCCAGAAAAGCTCCCGGCATTGTCGAAAATACTTTACGGCCGTGCGGGATGTGCATCGGCTTGGCGCCGGCACCAAGGTAAAACCAGAGGCAGCCGCCTATGTCTCCGAAATGATCCGCCGCATCGCCCCGATTCTTCTCATGGGCCCGGCGCTCGACGCCAGCTATGCGGCGGCCAAGGCGAATGCGGTAGAGTGGAAGGATGGAATGCCGGTCAAACCGCTTCACTCCCCGTAATTCTGCTTGAGATAATCGCCGATGATCTTGGCGTCCGTCGGATCGATCGGCGCGCCAAACTCCTTGATCATTTTGGCGACTTCGGCATCCCAATGCGCCGCATCGAGAAACGGCGAATTCATGGGAACGTAATCGAGGCTGTGACAGGCGCCGCAATGGCTCTCAACAACATCCACCCCCGGCGCCTGCTTGAGATGCATGGCCGGTTCATCGGCCTTGGCCGAAGCCGGGACGAAGGCCAGCGCGGCAAAGATCGCAATCCGCCGCATGGCCTTTCCCTCAAGCGACATCGAGCGTCACGGTTTGCGCGACGTTGTTATAGCCCGCCGGGTTTGGGATCGGCTCCCGCGTCTGGGTTTGGCCGATTTCGTTGGTGGTGCGCGCGGTGAGCGCCAGTTGGCCGCGCCGCTTGGGGGTAAACTCATGGCTCCAGGTGCGGAAAGCGAACTTGCCGGGATCTTTTCCGAGCACCGCTTGGGTCCAGCTTTTGCCATTGTCAGCCGAGACTTCGACCGCGCTTATGCCATAGCCGCCGTCCCACGCGATCCCGCTTATGGCGATTTTCTGTCCCGCCGTGACGTGCGCCCCATCGGCCGGGCTCGTGATGAGCGAGCTCACGACGATCTCGGTGATCGGCGTAGTGACAGCCGTTTCCTGCGAGATGAACCGCGCCGCCAAAGGGAATTTCCCGACGGGAATCCGGTAGGCCGTCTTCATCCAATATCCCTCGAAGGGTCTGGTCACCGCCATGATGCTGGTAACATGCTTAACCCAATAGGTCGCGGTCCAGCCGGGCACGACGATCCGCGCCGGAAACCCGTTCCAATGCGGCAAAGGCTTGCCGTTCATCTCATAGGCGACGAGCGTCGTCTCCTCGATGGCTTTCCACACCGGGAGGCTTTTTACAAAATCCGGCGTCTTGTCGAGGACCGGGCCGTCGGCGCCGTCGAACGCCACTTCGACCGCCTCCTTGTTGAGCCCAACGAGGTCGAGCACATCCTTGAGGCGGGCGCCCTTCCAGCGCGCGCAACCCATCGCGCCATGGCCCCATTGGACGCCGGCGACGTGGGGCTGAAACAATCCGCGGCGATTTCCCGCGCATTGGCAGACGGCGTCGATTTCGAACGCGGGCAGCGCCTTCAAGTCGTCGAGTCCGATTTGCAAATTGCCGTTGGCGCCCTCGCCGCCCAAATTCAGTTTCCACGTTCCGGCGGCGATTTGCGGAATGTCCGCGAGATGATAGCGGACGAAAAATTCGTCGTTGGGGGTTATGGCTGTGCGCAAATAAGCGAGCGGCGCTTCATAATTGGGCGGCCGGCTGGTCAGCCGGATCAGCGGCTTTTTGCCGGGTAGAGTTTCGAGACTGGCTTCCGCCCGCGTTCCCGAGGGCAGCAAGGGCGAAAGCCAGAGGAGACCGCTGTTTGTTGATCCGGCGCCGGCCGCCCGGGCCATCAAGGCGCCGCCCGTCGCACCCGTCAAGGAGCCGCCACCCCCGAAGGCTAGCGCCCCGCCCACCGCTTCCAGCAACCCGCGCCGTGTGATCATGAAGCGTCTCCCTTGAGGCGGCTGCCAGTGGCATTTTTGGTAGGTAAGCCACGGAAGGGGCAAATTTCAAATCTCGATTAGTGAGGAATGGCTCTCCTATTTTAATCGATATTTCTAGGCGTCCTATGAAGCAACGCGCCTCACCGGCCGCGCGGATGCGCGGAGCGGTAGGCGTCGAGAAGCCTTGTGCTATCCACGGCGGTGTAGATTTGGGTCGTCGAGAGCGAGGCATGGCCCAAAAGCTCCTGGATCGCGCGCAGATCGCCACCGCGCTCCAAAAGATGGGTGGCGAAGGAATGGCGCAGCGCATGCGGCGTCGCGCCACCGGGAAGCCCGAGCGCGCCGCGTAAATGCGCGACGGTAAGCTGGATGACCCTCGGGTCAAGCGGTGCCCCTTTGGCCCCGACGAATAAAGGTTTTTCCGGCGCGAGCACATAAGGGCAAAGCGCAATGTAAGTTTCGATGGCTTGGCCGACCGGCGCGATGATGGGCACGCCGCGGGTTTTTTGGCCTTTGCCGGTGACCGTCAGAACGTCGCGCGCGCCAACCGGAGCCTCGGAGCGCTTGATCGCCAAGGCTTCCGAAATGCGCAGGCCCGCGCCATAGAGCAGGCTCAAAACCGCGGCATCGCGCGCGATGATCCATTGCGGCCGGTTGTCTCCGGCCCGTGCGTCCACGCGAACCACCTGGCGCGCCGCACCGATGCTCAACGGCTTCGGCAGGCTGCGCTTGATTCTTGACGGGCGCAGCGCCGCGAAGGCCAGGGCCTTGCCCTTGCCATTGCGCTCAAGATAGCGCGCGAAGGAGCGCAGGCCCGCGAGCTGGCGCAGAAGCGACCGGCTGCCCGCGCCAAGCTCCCGCCGCGCCGCCAAAAAGGCGCGCAGATCCGGCGGCGTGAGGCCGGCGAATGTGGCAAGCGAGGGAAGCTCGCCGAAATGTGCCGCCGCGAAGTGCAAGAATTGCCGCAGATCGCGCGCGTATGAGGTCGCCGTATGCGGCGAAACGCGGCGCTCGCCCGCAAGGTGAGCGAGCCAGTGTCGCGCCAGCGCCGCAAGTTCAGGATCGGCCGGCAAAACCTCAGGCAAGGCGTTTGCCCCCCATAATCCGAGGGATGGTCATGCTTGATCATACCACGCGTCCGCCCTAACAACTGATTTCTGTATATTCCGGCCTACCCCCTTGGCCGCCGCGCAGGACCGGACGTCTTCATGTCATTCGTGCGATTGACTCGCCCCGACGGTTCCCCAGTCGCCATCAATCCGGACGAAGTCGTCCACATGGCGCCCGTGCCGGCGAGCGGCCCGCTGATGGGACCGCTCAGCACGGGTACCCGGATCGTATTTCGAAATCAGTCGCATCAGGATGTCCGCGAACTCCTCGAAGAAGTGATCACCCGCATCGACGCGGCGCGATCCACCCGTGCCGCCGCCGTTGCGGCTTCTGCTCCTAAAACCCGCCGCACGCCCCGCGATAGCGGGCCATAGAGCATGCGGTTGCGCTCCGATTTTTGGGTTGAAGCCTATCTCAGACGCTGCGCGCACGAAGGCGCCTTTGCCGTGCTGCGCCGCCGGGGTGCTCCAGAAGCCGGCGCGATTTTTGTCAAGATCGACAGGCTCGACGGTTTCGCCGCTTTGTTCGGACCGGCGCCGCAGAGCGAAGTGAAGGATGGCCAAGACCGGCTTTTCGCGAGGCTCCATCGCGACCCTTGGATCGACCCGGCCGAAGCCGACCAAAAACTCGCTCGCCAAGTCGGTTTCGATCCGGATGTTTGGATCGTCGAGACGGAGGATAGGCAGGGCCGCTGTTTCCTCGATGTCGCCGGGTGATTTGGCGCGGATCGCACCAAAATGTTTGGCGATATTCTAGTTGACAAACCCAACGCAAGTGGTACGGTTAGTCCATCCTAGAGGACCGATCATGACCAGCGTTTTTAAAGAGCCCTACCTTCAAGACGAAGCCGCCGCTTTTGAGGCGCTAGAAGCGATTGTCTGGCGTGAAGGGCCGGTATGTCCGCACTGCGGTTGCATGGGGCGGATTGCCCCACTCAAAGGCGTAAAGGACAAGAAAGGCCGCGAGCGCCATGGCCTGAAAAAATGCTATGATTGCCGGAAGCAGTTTACCGTCCGAAAGGGAACGCTTTTCGAGGATAGCCCACTCCCGTTGCATGTCTGGTTTCAAGCCGCCTATCTCATGTGTTCTAGCAAGAAGGGCATTTCAAGCAACCAACTTCACCGGACGCTTGGCGTGACCCTTCAAACCGCGTGGTTTATGAGCCATCGCCTTCGCGAAGCTATGCGCACGGGAAGCCTTGCACCTATGGGCGGCGTTGGGAGCACCGTAGAAGCCGATGAGACTTTTATTGGGCGCAAGGTCGACTCTATTAAGCGTCGCGGCCACGGCCACAAAAATGCTGTGTTGTCTCTCGTTGACCGCGAGAGCAAGCAGGTTCGCTCTTTCCATGTCGAGGGAACTAGCGCGGCCGATATAGTTCCGATCATCAAGGCCAATGTCGCGAAAGAAACCGCGATGATGACCGACGAAGGTGGCCATTATTTCACGCTCGGAGATCACTTCGCGAGCCATGAGAGCGTCAGTCACAAAGCGGATGAATATGTTCGCGGCGACGTTCACACGAATACCGTCGAAAATTTCTACAGCATCTTCAAGCGCGGCATGAAAGGCGTTTATCAGCATTGTAGCGAGAAGCATTTGCATCGCTACCTTGCCGAGTTCGATTTCCGATACTCGAACCGCGTCAAGCTTGGGGTTGACGATGCAGAGCGCACGACTCGCGCGTTGGAGGGCATCGTCGGCAAGCGTCTGACCTACCAGCAGCCATTTGCTATTCGGTAACCCATTGAAACGACTCGATAAAAATAAACCTTGACGAATCAATAGGATAAGTCATACTAAGTGCAGTCGGGAGCGCGGCAACAGTGCGTTGGGGATGGCGCAGCCTCCCCACCCGACGGCTCAAACAAACGATCCTTTCGGCGAATTGATGAAGGTGCCTTTGGGCATCTTAACCAATCCCCATCCATTGACATCCCCCATTGGGGAAGATCGCATCGCGGGCCTGATCATTTCAGCGAACCGATGCTCCCCGTATTGGAAAGAGCGGTGGACGGCTCCCGCCACCATATCGGCCAATTGCAACCCAACTGTGGCTTCACTTGGTGCGAAAAAGATAGTTTCGACTATGTTGGCGTAAATATAAGTATATTCACAAGGTTTTTCGATCAATTCATGGTGTCTTTTCCTAAGATTTTGATCATCACAGGTCTGGCGATGATCAGATACGATTAGGCCGTATTGCGTCTGCCCAGTTACACGGGAAGCGTCTTGTAGAAAATACTGAAATCGTTCAGTTACTCCCTTGTACGTAAGATGGTATACATCTGTTTGGTTACTGATAGTTGGGCGCGAGAAAGCGACTTCGACACAGGTGACACAGCAGATCAATTTGATCGCTTTACGAGAGGTTATAAGCTTAAAAATGGCTTCTCTCAAGGAATCTTTTTTTGCCCTTGAAAGATGTACGAGCGGATTATCTTTAGTATTATTGCCTGTTCCAAAGTATTTCCATTTAATTTCTCCATTAACGTTGAATTCAAGAGGGGACATGAGCTTTTTGAATTCTTTTGCGATGGCCTGCCAAGCCCCTTCTGGTATAATGACCCCGCCGATCACTAAGTAGCGGCCCGCAGCCTTCTCAGGTTTAGGCGGGGTTCCTGATTCGTCGAGAAAAAGAAGATACATGGCCAACAAACGAAAGGAAGACCCACAATACCAGAGATTCGTCTCGACCGCGCGCGCGCTTGGCTGCGATGAAGACAAAGAACGGTTCGAAGAATCACTCGGCAAGATCGCGGCGTATAAGCCGCCGAAAAAGCCAAGCAAGAAGGCCGCGAACCCCGCCACGCGAAAGTGAAATGTCGCCAGCTAATGCCGTGTCGGTAGAAGCTTCGGAAGAAACGGAAGAGCCAAAGGATCGCGTTCCTTGAAATATGGGATCGCCTTCACCGGCAGCCATTCCTCTCGGAAATGTTGCCGGAAAGTCGCAAGAAGCTTTTCGGGGTATGCTTTTGCTTCAACTCGCCGACCATCTTCGTACACATGCGTGTAGGTCGGCAGCGTATTCGTATCGATGCCACACTTATCGCGAAGCCATTTGCAAAACATTCGGCCTTGCGAAATGTCCGGCATCATCTTTTCCGGCACAGTATATCCCATAAGCTCAAGAGGGGCGATTAGGGTCTGTGTCAGCTCGGTCAGAATTGAGAAATGACCAATCGGCACATTTTGCGCATTGGCGACATAACGACGAAGATGATACGGGAGCGTAGCTTTCGATCTGGGGCTCGCCTCAGACATCCACTCGAAAACCCACTTGCTGACTTTGACTGCAAACTCTGGAGATAGCCATTGCGCAAGGTGAAGGGCTACCTGCGGATGGACCCATGTGCCTTGAAGGGTTATGTCACCGCCCTTAAATGATTGAATTAATTCCGAAATCGGTATATCGATTTCGGAAGATAAGGCTTCTGCAAACTCACGGGACGGCCTTGCGTCCCAATAGCGACTCCAGGGTCTCTCGGCGGCTTTGCACATAGCTGTCGCGTTAATGTAGCCGTCTTTTGCGCGCTGCTGGATAATTTCGTGACCAACTTTGTGAGGAATAAGTTCGAGCGAAAGCTGCATGATTCGGTCCCTGTGATTTGCGACCGAATGCGCTTGCTAATCGGAATCACCCGACTTATGACCAGATTGTCCCGCGTTGGACATCTGGGGCGCACCCAGGTCAAAAGTTACAAATGAAGCCCGCAGCCGTCGCAGCTGCGGGCTTTTGCTTGGCTCTCTGCCAGGAACGTATATTTCTAGCACGACTTGAACGCGCACGCGAGTCTTGCGGGTTGCGCAATGTTTTCTTTTCAGGCAGATGCTCTTGCGAGCCTGGCTATGCTACCCTTAGTTTTGGGTTTGTCAACTAGAATATCGCCAAATGTTTCACGTGAAACTTTTTGGTACGATTGACGGCCTGGGCACATATGCTGCCCGCCACGGCAGCCGGCGCCAGAAATGGGCGCTGCTGCCGCAATGATGGAGATCCCCCGGCTTGAAGCGCATCGTGCCCACGCGAAGCCCGCGCAAGAAACGCGACGCGACAATGCGCGTCGGTCCCGGGGCTGTAGAACTCATCAAGCGCGGCGCCTCACGCTACGACTTCAGCGATCCCTATCATATCGCGATCGACCTGAGCTGGAAGGGATTTGCGCTCGCCTTCGCGGGATTGGAACTCGGCATCAATGTCGTCTTCGCCTCGCTCTATCTTGCGTCGCCAGGTTGCGTTACCAATATGCGGCCGGGCTCGTTCGCCGACGCGTTCTTCTTCAGCCTCGAAACGCTGGCGACCGTGGGTTACGGAACCATGGCTCCAGCGACGCTGTATGGTCATGCTGTTTCGGCGATTGAAATCGTCTGCGGCATGGTCTTCACCGCGATCATGACCGGTCTCTTGTTCGTACGTTTTTCGAAACCGAGACCGAGAATACTGTTTGCCGATCAGGCCGTCGTCACGAGCCACAATTGCTCGCCGACTTTGATGGTGCGCATAGCCAACGGGCGCATGACACTGCTGACCAATGCCACGGTGCAGCTGGGAGTGCTTTTGTTCGAAGAAAGTGCAGAAGGCCATTCGCTGCGCCGTGTGCACGACCTCGCGCTGTCGAACACGCGTCTCTCTCTGTTCGCGCTGACCTGGACCGTGATGCACGTCATCGACGAAAAAAGTCCGCTCGCCGGCCACGACGCCGAGCGGTTGGAGGAAGGCGACGCGCGCCTGTTTCTGAGCATCGAGGCACGCGATAACGCAATCGGCGCCCTTGTCCATGACCTGCGGATTTATACCGCCGCCGATGTCTTGTTCGGAATGCACTATGCCGAAGCGGTCACGCTCGACGATCAAAGGCGGCCGGTCGCCGATCTCAGCCGCTTGAGCCTGCTCGAGCCGGACGCGGGCGCTGCGTGAGCCGACATTCACTCGGGCGCGTTCTCGATCGGATCGTAGCGCTTCACGTCGAAGCCAAACATGTCGAACGAGCGCCGCATGTGCTCCGGCAAAGGCGCGGTGACGTCGAGCGTGCCGCCAGCGGGATGCGGCAGGATCAGGCGGCGCGCCAAGAGATGCAGCTTGCGGTCGACTGCATCCGGTATCGTTCGCAGCGGATCGTTGCGCCGCGGATCATTACGGGGCGTTGCGCCATATTTGGGATCGCCGATGACCGGATGGCCGATCGCCTCGGCATGAGCGCGCAGCTGGTGGGTGCGCCCAGTGATGGGTTTAAACGAAAGCCAAGCCAGCCGCGGCACGATTTTATCGACAATCGCGTAATAGGTCACCGAATGGCGGGCATCCGCGTCGCCATGGCGGGCGAGACGCATCTTTTCACGTTTTTCGCGGCCCTCCTTGTCTCGCAGCACCGGCCGGGCCGCGCCCATTCCGTCACCTTTCGCGAGATAAAGGGAGATGCGTCCCTGCGTCGGCTTTGGCACGCCTTCAACAAGTGCCCAATAGATTTTCCGCGCCTGCCGCGAGCGAAAAATTTCGCCGAGATCGGCGGCGATGCTCCGCGTCTTCGCGACGAGCAAAACCCCCGAGGTATCGCGATCGAGCCTGTGCACCAGCACGGGCCGGTCCCCGCGCTCGTTTGGCATCGAGGCAAGCATTCCATCGATATGACGCGTCGTCCCCGAACCGCCTTGCACGGCAAGCCCAAAAGGCTTGTCGAGCACCAGGAGATCGCGGTCCTCATAAAGGATCATGTCTCGGAGCGCGCGCAAATCCGTTGGCGAAATCTCGCGTGCCGGCGCCACCGGTGCATCGAGCTTCAACGGCGGCACGCGCACGCGTTGGCCCTTCACGAGCCGCGTCGCGGTCTTCACCCGCCCGCCATCGACGCGCACCTCGCCGGTGCGCACGATCTTGTTTAGATGCGAAAGAGAAAGCGTTGGCATGCGCCGCCTGAACCAGCGGTCGAGGCGCATCCCTTCCTCGTCCTCGCCAACCTCGAACGTTTGAACGCCCACTTAGCAGCTCCTAGACCATGGTTCTAATACTCTATGAGATCGGCCGCGTGGGTCCCTAACCCTCCTCGTTTGCATTACAATAACTCACGCGCTGGCCTCCATTCAAGGAGTTCAGGCCCGCACGCTCGACCGCCATCATATGCAAGTATCGCCTCCGCCACCGCCCGGTTTTACGAAGCCATGACCCTTGCCGGGTTAAAGAATTTCACCGTTTTTTGCCGCAACATAGAACGCGTTTCTTCAGTCGGTTTTGGCTCATGACCGCCGCGATGCTCGCCTCTCGCCCGGCCAGTTCGAATTCGTGGACAGGCGAATCCGACCCAAGAACCTGCGGCAGCCGCGAGCTTTGGCAATCGAACTCGTACCTCGCTCAGCCAGCCGATCATAAGACCAAAACTTCGGTTTGGCGTCCGTGCCGACCGCTGTTTCGCAAAGTCTCACAAGATGGGCGGCACCGAGATTTCCCGCGCGCGGCACCCCTGCCGGCTGACCTCCGGGCAGGCGTGAAAATCGTGCAGATCCTTGGAAAAACAAATTCTTACTTCTTCCAGCACACCGTTTGCGCAGGCCACGCCCAGCATGCCCGGCCTCAGCCGCGCATTCGCCGCGATGAAAGCCCGCGTAATATCGATTGGCGTCCAGGTCTGTTTCTCTTTGGCAGCGACGAACGGCGCGGGAATGACGATTAAATCGCGTGCGCGGCGCACGTCGGCGAAGTAGTCGGTAGGACTCTTTCCGGAGCAGGTGCCGTGCTTCTGCCATTCGTGCCGGGCAAGTCCTTCACTGGGGTAAAGTCCTTTCGCGCCTTGCAGTGCGAGGCGCGACGGGAACCGAGCGGCGGGACCGCAGTCCGACGGGTAGCCATGCTTGTACTGGGGCCACAGCCCATGCACGACGAAGCCGAGATTGGCGCCCGCGTCGCATTGGCCGCGCGCCCTCGCGCCCGCGGGAGTCTCCGCAAAAGCCCGAAGACCAGGAGAGCGAAAGAACGTAAAAATCGAAATCTCCTGGCGTGCTCGCGGCGCCGCGCAACGCTTGGACCCTTAGCGGCATTGGGCCGGTGCCGCAACCGGTCCTGCAAAAAACGGCCGGCGGCGCGGCCAGCGAGGGGCAAACCAACGCGAGCGAGGCAAAGGCAATAAGGGCTGGCAAAAAACAACGCGGATTGCTTAACGGCAGCCTAGCCAACATTACGGCAAGCCTCTCACGGCCGCGCCATTTTGCAATTAGGTGCATAGGCATCGTTCCGATCGAGCCCGCCGACGCACCATTCGACGCCGAAACCGAAGCCTATAATGCCAAGATCCTCGTTGATCGAATAGGAAACCTGATGCGATCTTTCATCGTTTAAGTAAGCCCGCGCGGTGCAATAACGCCTGGGGATGTAATCCTCACCGTTCGTTTTATAGCCGATTTCCTCAACTCTTCCAAAGCCTAGGATCTCAAGGCCGGTGTTCCAGAACTCGGCTTCGCGATCATGGAAGCGCCCCTGTATCCTCTCGAAAACGGCGGGATCGCCGCAAGCAGGCAACACACCGCCGTAGGGAATATAGCGCCGCTCCGCCGGAACCAGCGGGCGCGCGGCGGCGGGCCCAAGGGCCGCGCTGGTGGTGGCAATCACCGCCGCGCAAAGGGCCAAAAAATTGCGCGCAAAAGGCCAGATTTGTCTTACCGAAACCGGCAATGCCTCGATCCCCTCCATTTGCGGGCGCGTTTCGGCAAACGCCGCGCGTCAGCCGCGATTATAGACATCCTGAAGCCGGACAATGTCATCTTCGCCCAGGTAAGAACCGGTCTGCACCTCGATCAATTCAAGCTCGATCCGACCGGGATTCGCCATGCGATGCACGCAACCTATCGGCAAGTAGATCGACTCGTTCTCGTGCACGAGATGAACCTCATCGTCGCGGATGACCTCGGCCGTTCCCTTGACGACGACCCAATGCTCGGCGCGGTGGAAGTGCTTTTGCAGGGACAAGCGCTCGCCTGGCTTGACGACGATGCGTTTGACTTGATAGCGCGGCCCGAAATCGACCGATTGGTAATAACCCCATGGCCGGTAGGAACGTTTGTGTTCCAGAGCTTCGGGATGATTTTCAATTTTCAGACGATCGACCAGTTGCTTGACGCTATCGCCCTGCGCGTTGTTGAGCACCAAGACCGCGTCGTGGGTGGCAACGACAGTGACATCGTCGACGCCGACGACGGTCGTCAAATGTTCGTCAGAGCGGACATGAACGTTTGACGCATTCATGACGACGCCGCGGCCCCGGATCGAATTGCCCTTGCCGTCGCGTTCCGACAATTGCCAGACCGCCTCCCAATTGCCGACATCCGACCAGCCTATGTCGGCAGGAAGGACAGCGGCCTTGCCGGTGCGCTCCATGACCGCGAAGTCAATCGATTTCTTCGGTGCCCTGGCGAAGGCTTTCGTGTCGAGGACCAAAAAATTCAAATCCTGTTTGGCCTTGGCGACGGCTTCCGCCGCCGCTTCCGCCATGTCTGGCTCAAAATTTCGCAATTCATCCTGCATCACATCGGCGCGGAAGAAAAAATTGCCGGAATTCCAGAGATAATTCCCGGCGACATATTCGACCGCCGTTGCGGCGTTGGGCTTCTCGACGAAAGCCTCGACCTTCAATACGCCGCCTTGCGTCACCGTCTTTCCCGGCTTGATATAGCCATAGCCAGTGGCCGGCTCGCGCGGCTTGATGCCGAGCGTCACGATATAGCCTTGCGCCGCCGCTTCGGCCGCCGTTTTGCACAAAGCCACGAAACCTGCTCCATCGCGCACCACGTGATCGGCGGCCAGAACCGCGACGATCGTGTCCGGCCCAGATTGCGCCGCGAGTTCGGCGGCAACCGCGACGGCCGGCCCAGAATCACGCCTGACCGGCTCAAGGAAAATCCGCGCCTCGCGCTTGATCTTCTGCAACTGCTCGGCAACGAGAAAACGATAATCGTGATTGGAAATGACAATCGGCGTTTCGAACATGCCGTCGACAAGCCTTTCGGCCGCCATCTGGAAGGTGGAGCGCGGGCCAACGAGAGAAATGAATTGCTTTGGCAGGCTTTCGCGCGACTCGGGCCAGACCCTCGTTCCCGTGCCGCCGCACATGATGACCGGAAGGATTTTCACGCTTTCCCGCTCCCTCGAAAATATCAATAATCTCTTAAAACCCAATCTATGGCGTAATAAGAGTTGGCGCCTCTTTCACGCATCGCACGATCATAGACGCTAGCGCAGCAAATGTCGCCTGTTTCCAAGCGCTGGATCGGAAAGAGGACGTTTTTTTGTTTGGACGAGAAGGCGGCCCGTCCACGTGGTTTCCTTGCAAAACTGCAATTTTCATTTTTCAGCACCCATCATTTGCTAAGTAAGGGTATTCGATTGATGGTGTGAGCGTGGTGGCACGGGGCAATAGCGCGCGTTTGCCGCCACGGTGGACCAGGCCGTCGATCCAACCGTCGCGACGCTCGCGCCCGAATTTCTGCTTTTGATTGGCACGACGTCGATCGCCGGCGGATTTGGCTTCATTTTCACAAGGGCTATATCTACGCCGCGATGGCCTTTTCCGGCGGGGCAGAGCGCGTCACTTGCTCGCAGGCGCAGGCGCAAACAATCACCGAAATGAAATGGTAGAGGTCGGCAACCCCAGTTTGACGGATGAGGGCGCGGCCATCGCTGAGGTCCTCCTGCCGGTCGCGATCGATCATACCTATTCCTATCTCGTTCCGCGCGGTACCGCCGTCGCGCCGGGCGATTTTGTCGAAGTGCCGCTCGGCACGAGAATGACCAATGGCGTCGTCTGGGAGGCGCGGCCGGGGACACGCGAGCTGGCAAATCTGAAAGCCGTTGCCGCGCGCCTCGATATTTCGCCGCTTCCCGCCAATTTGCGGAAACTCATCGATTGGGTGGCGCGCTGGACGTTGAGCCCGCGCGGCATGGTACTGCGCATGGCGATTGGCGCGCCGTTTCATGCCGGGCCGGAACCGGCGCGGGTTGGAGTCCGCCTCAAAGGCCCGCCGCCACCGCGCATGACTCCCGCTCGCGCGCGCGTCCTCGCCGCGGCGGAAGGAGGCCTTGCTTTCTCCAAGGCGGCGCTCGCCGAGGCCGCCGCATGTTCGAACGGCGTCATCGACACCTTGATTGACGAAGGCACGCTTGAGACAATCGCGCTGCCGCCCGAGCCGGCGGCGCATCCTTGCGATTCGGCATTCGCGAGGCCAGCCCTTGAAGCCGCACAGGAAAACGCCGCGTCGATTTTAAAGGATCGGGTGCAAGCCCGCGCGTTCTCGGTGACCCTGCTCGAAGGCGTGACGGGCTCCGGCAAGACGGAGGTTTATTTCGAGGCCGTCGCGGCGGCGCTCGAAGCCGGACGCCAAAGCCTGATCCTCATGCCCGAGATCGCGCTCACCGCGCAATTTCTCACCCGTTTCGCGGCGCGCTTCGGGGCGCGCCCGGGGGAATGGCATTCAGGAGTCAGCGCTCGGAATCGCGCGCGGCTGTGGCACGCAGTGCTCCAGGGCGACGTCAAGGTCGTTATTGGCGCGCGCTCGGCGCTGTTTTTGCCCTTTACGGATCTCGCAACGCTCATTATCGACGAAGAACACGACGCCGCCTATAAGCAGGAGGACGGCGTCGCCTACCACGCCCGCGACATGGCCGTGGTGCGCGGCCAAATCGAGAAATCGGCGGTCGTCCTCGTCTCGGCGACGCCTTCGATCGAAAGCCGGGTCAATGCCGCCCAGGGCCGCTATGGCCATATCCGGCTCGCCGCCCGTTTCAAAGCCAAGGCGCTGCCGGAAATCGCCGCAATCGATCTTCGCATCGAGGCCGCACGCGGCAAATGGATCGCGCCAAGGCTCAAGGAGGCTATTTCAACGGCACTCGCGCATCGCGAACAGGCACTGCTGTTTCTCAACCGGCGGGGCTACGCGCCCTTGACCCTTTGCCGCGCGTGCGGACATCGTTTCAACTGCCCGAACTGCACGGCGTGGCTCGTCGAACATCGTTTCCGGCGGGTGCTGATGTGCCATCATTGCGGCCATATCGAACGAAGGCCCTCGATTTGCCCGGCCTGCCAAGCGGTCGATTCGCTCGCCGCCTGCGGCCCCGGCATCGAGCGATTGGCCGAGGAAGCGGCGCTGCTTTTTCCACAGGCGAGGATACTCCCCCTCTCTTCGGATTTTCCGGGCGGCACGGAGCGTCTGCGCGTGCAAATCGAGGCGATCTCGCGCGGCGAATGCGATATCGTCATCGGGACCCAGCTCGTCGCAAAGGGGCATAATTTCCCGCGTCTTTCGCTGGTCGGCGTGATCGACGCGGATATTGGCTTGACGTCGGGCGATCCGCGCGCGGCCGAGCGCACCTTTCAATTGCTGCAACAAGTGATCGGGCGCGCCGGGAGATTCGAGACAGCCGGACGCGCACTCGTCCAGACGTGGCAGCCGGAGCATCCAGTCACGCGCGCGCTGTTGTCGGGCGATTGCGAGCGCTTTTACGAGGAGGAGACAAACCAGCGCCGCCGCGCCGGGCTGCCGCCTTTCGGGCGTCTCGCCGCCCTGATCGTCTCAGCCAAGGACAGCGCATCCGCCGAGGCCCATGCGCGGGCGCTCGCCCGAGCCGCCTACGCGCTGCCGCCGTCCGATCGTTGGGTGCTGACCCCGGCCGGCACATTGCCGAGAGAAAACGAACTGAGTTTGCTCGGGCCGGCCGAAGCGCCTATCGCGATTATTCGCGGGCGCCACCGTTTCCGACTCTTGGCGCGGGCACCGCGATCCTGTGATTTACAAGCGTTTTTGCGCGCATGGTTTTCCGCCGGGCCGCCGGAGCGCGGCGGCGTCCGGGTCGCCATCGATGTCGATCCGCAAAGCTTTTTGTGATCTATCCTTGGCCGGAGCCGGATGCTAAGAGAGTGGCTACGCTATAGAATTAGTCCATGTGACGGTGCTCGCCGAGCGCAAAAAGGGGGAAGGATGCTTATCCGTTTTTTGTCTGTAGGCTTTATTGCATCATGCCTGCTCGTGGCTCCCGCAAAGGTCCAGGCAGAAGGCTTGGAGGACCTCCGCACCTTTTGCGTCAGCGACATAAAGCGGCTGTGCAAAGGCGTAAAGCCTGGCGGCGGCCGGCTGCTGCAATGTCTCAAGGCTAATAAAAAGGGGATGACTGTGGGTTGCGCGCAGGCGCTGCAGAAACTCAAAGCGAAAAAGCAATAGTTTTTCCTGGCAAACCGCCACGATTCCTCAAGACTTTTCGGCGAGCTGCTCAATGTGGCACAGCCGGGACGGCCCCCCCGCGGCATCGTATGGGTCGCTATCACCGGAAAGGGGCGGTACCCTGCCCTTTCCGGCATGCCCTTCTGCGTCAGGCTCCAGAGCCGAGTTTTCGCGTACGCAACTTAAAGCCGAGCGCGAGAAGGGTTGCACCAAAAAAGACCGCGTAGGCGCCAAGCCACCAAGTCACCACCAAGGCGCCTAACATTGGCGCCGCGACCAGCAGTACTCCGAAAGCAATCGAAATGATCCCGCCCAGCGCCAGCCACAAGCGGCCATGGTCCGACGCGAGATTGGAGGCCGCGCGCAACTCCAGCGCCCCCGAAACTAAGGCCCAAGCCGCGAGAAGACCGACAAAGACCAGCACCGTAAGACCGGGCATGGCCATCGCGAGAAGCCCCGCCACGATGCCGGCGATGCCCTCGAAGGTAAGAAATCCAAAACGTTCGTGTTTGCTTGCCGCGCGCACGGCGGCGACAATCGCGAAGATGCCATCGATAATTAGAAAGACCGCGAACAGGCCGACGAGCGATAACAATGTTGGACCCGGAAAAAAAAACGCGATCAAGCCGATGATGATCCCGAAAACGCCCCGCGCCGCAACAACCGTCCAGTTGTGCGCAAGGGTCGAACTGAGGCTAAGATCGAAATCCGGCTTTTCGTCAAGGAAACTCATTGTGCGGCCCTTTCCTCAAAAACGCCGCCGCGTGGGAAGAGATCCGCGGCCCCTAAGCTAAAACGTAGTCCTGCGCACGAAAACGTCGAGAGGCTGCGCGCGGCATTGTCGCGGACCTGTCCGGCTTGGCTCTGGCTAGCGGCGGGGCGGTTTTTCTTGATCTTGGCGGCGATGGTTGCTATGGAAAGCAACGCCAAAATGTTCGGGGCCGGTTAGATTGTGCCGGCAATAGTTGTCCACAGTAAAATCGCACCGCTCGCTTAGAATTGTTGGCATGACCTGGCAAACTAACGGCTTCGAATCGATCTAGGGACAGGACGATGACCGCTCTCGAAGCGCAACAAGATCGCGCAATGGCATGGTCCGTCCTTGATCGAAACGACGAGCGGTGGCGTCGCTTGCGGAAACTTGTCTCCGAGCATTCGCTGCGAGTGGGCGATTTCAAGTTATCGTCTGGCCGCCGTAGCCCCTATCTATTTCAGCTTAAGCAAACCACGATGCTTCCGGAAGGGGCGGCGCTGCTTGGCGAAATTATCCTTGAATATATGTGTCAACATTCTATTGAGTGCATCGGCGGCCCGGAACTGGGCGCTGTCCCGCTGGTGTCATCGGTCGCGCTGATGAGCCATATCAGGGCCTTGCCGATCAACGCGTTTTTTGTACGAAAATTCGCCAAGGAACATGGCGCGCGGGAAACAATCGACGGGCATTTGCGCGACGGCGCCGAAGTGCTGATGGTCGACGACGTCGCGACGACGGGCGGCTCGATTTTGAAGGCCGTCGAGGGCATCGACGGCCACGGCTGCTGCGTCCGCCGGGCGCTCGCCGTGGTGGATCGCGAGGAAGGCGCGGCCGAGAATTTGGCCGCGCATGAGATTCAGCTAGCGGCGATTTTTAAGCGAAGCGATTTTCCCGAGATCTGATGACCGAATCCAACCATCACCTGCGTTTTTTTCATCGGCCTTGCGTTACGCAATTATTTTAGGCACCGGGCCATAAAATTACTTGCGGGGGGGAATTCGCCGTATAATTTTTTTGCAGTGCCTCGCCGCCGAAAATCGGCGGTGAGGTAAAACGCATATATGGCGTTCTCAACGGAGGGAGGAAAATGATTAAAAATCTTATACTTGGAATAACACTGGTCAGTCTTGCTCAGACAGCAGGGATTTATTCCGCAAAGGCTGACGATGACAATGGTTTGAGGTTAGTGACCGGTACCGTAAACGCTAATGGCACTTCCCAAACCCCCACAAATACCTTCACTATCGCGCATCCCAGCGCCGGCCGCTATGTAATCACGTTTACGCCGTTTGTATTTGGCAAGCGTATACCAGCCTGTATCGTGATGCCGTTGGGCTCCCTGACGGTAGCAGGCATACATGAGAATATCAGCTTTTGCGACTTCACCATAGTTAATCTAAGTGGTGTTGCGACTGACGCCATTTACAACTTCATGGCGGCACGTATCACCGGCAATGTCACCCCGCCGGATTAAGCAAGATTTGGCGGCGGTGCTGGAGCGAGTCAGCTATGATGATCAGTAGGTTATGCTGGGTTGATCGAAGCGGCCATGACGAACCCCGCGGGTGAAGCGAGTATAATTACGCTCCCCTTCGGCAGGTTCGTCCTTGATCGCTTTCGCAAACACGCCAGCGCCATAAAATGATCGATTTTAAAATCAGAGCCCGTTACGTCCCCGCGTGACGGGCTTTCGTTTATGGACAGGCCGGCAAAGCCCGATTAGGATTGCCAAAAAACGCGCATTCCGCGGCTCTTTACCCCTGCAACCCCAGCGCCGCCTTCACCCGGCGTGAATAGCCATAGACATCGTCGCGCAATTGAAGCTCGCCCGATTCGTCCACGAAGGCGGTAAAATATTCCAGATAAACCGGCAGGGGTTTCGGCAGATAGATATAGCGCTCCTTGCCGCCGATCATTTTCTTGACCCGCTGCTCGCTCCAGCCATTGTTGCGGCCGAGTACCGTTTCGGCGAAACGGAATGGGTCATCGACACGCACGCAGCCATGGCTGAACGCCCGCTTTGCCGAGGCGAACAGCTTGCGCAAGGGCGTATCGTGCATATAGACGGAAAAATCGTTCGGAAACACGAATTTGATCCGCCCCAGCGCATTGCGCTCGCCTGGCGGCTGGCGCACGACGAGATGGCCGGCCCGTGACGAAACCTGGTAGCCGAGCCGGTAGAGATAATCGGGATCGGCTGCAAGGCGCGGCAGCATTTCCTTGCGAATGATCGATTGCGGCACGTTCCAAGCGGGATTGACGATCAGAAATTTCATTGTGTCGGAAAACACTGGCGTCGGGGTTTGTTCCTTGCCGACGACGACGCGGTTGCGCTCGATCACCTCCCCTTTTTCAATGACGACGGCTTCGTAGTCGGGGATATTCACTTCGATATGAGTTTCGCCCATGTCGCGCGGCATCCAGCGCCAGCGTTCCATATTGGCGAGTATTTCGGCTTCGAGACCGGAAGGGCCGCCGGACAGGGCCGCGACGGTCCGCGCGGTCAAATTGCCCGAGGCCGGCAGACCATTGGCTTTCTGGAAATCGGCGACCGCCGCTGCGATCTTCGTGTCGTAGATTGAACCTTTTACCGCGACCGCGCCGTCGAGGCGGAGCCTCGCACGAATGAGAGGCACGCGCGGATCCTGCATGCCGCGGCGCAGAACGGGGCCTGAGGGAATCGCGGCATCGCGCCCGGCCACGCCGCGCCCCCGGCGCGATTGGAGAAGCTTTTCGCGCAGCGCTTCATAGGCCTTTTGCGGCGGATTGAACCGGCGCAATTCCTCGCCCGCGTCTTCTCCGGCTGTCGAGACGAGCGTCAGGATGACGGCGGGATCGGCTACTTCCGGTTCGATCCCGATCAAGCGCGAAATCATGCGCGGATCGACCCGGCTGCCGCTCGCCTGGCGGCCGTAGGCCACGACCGCATCGCTGAGAGCGAGATCAGCGGCGGCAATTTCCTCGTCGGTGGCGGCCGAAAAGGCTTGCGGAAATCCTTTGACGTCGAGCCCATCGTCGGCGGCATGTTTCAGCCGTTCGATCGCCGGGGCAACCGCGGCGTTGGCCGTGCCGCCGCTAAACCAGAGTGGCGCGAAATTGCGCGACGCATAAAAGGCGGCGATCGCCTCGCGCTCCTTGCGATGCGGGAGGGCGACTGGGCCAGGCAAACCGGAAGGTGCCTCAAGCGCGGCTTTGAGCGCCGCATTGACCGGAGGCAGCGCGGGCGCGGAGATTTGACCGGATTCTCCGGGCGGCGTGCCGCTCGCGTCCGGCGGCACGGGTTTGGCTTCGCCAGGCGCGGGGGATACCCCATCCGGCGGCTCAGTCTGAGCTTCCGGCGCTGGTTCCGTAAAAGGGACGCCGTGCGCGGGCGACATGGCGATAAAGCCGGGCATGTCTTCAGGCAAATTGCCCGCTGGCGCGGCCGCCCCAAGGCCTGGGGCGAGGAGACCATCTTCAGCGCATGCGGGCGAACCCGCGATGGAAAGCAAAAGCGTCAGCGCCGGCGTGCGCAAAAGACCCGTCCCCCGCCTCGGCGCACGCATCGTCTTACCTCTCGACTTTCCGGTCCATCGCGACTTGACCACCGCCACGCTACCAGAGTAACGCGCGAATCGGCCCGCGCGACATCACGACAAAAAATTTTTTACGGTGCGGCAAAGCCGCCCGGATTACGCTCGGAAGGCAAGCGCCTCGGGAGCGCGCTCCTTCAACAAGTCATGTTGTTTCAGTTTGCGATAGAGGGTCGAGCGGCCGATCCCAAGCTTGCGCGCGACCGCCGACATCTGGCCGCGGTAATGGACGAGCGCGAATTTTATGGCTTCGGCTTCCAATCGATCGAGATGGCGCGCGTTGCCGTTCTCGTCGAGAAGCGCCAATACGTTGGGGTCGTGCACCTCCACCCGAACAAACTCTGTCGCGGGGTGCGCCCGCCGCGCGGCCGGGACCGGCGCGGCGGGGACACGGACGCCGAAGCCCTCGACCCTCGCGGCGATTTGCGGAAACTCGGCGACCGTCAGCTCGCCGCCATCGGCGAGCACAACGGCGCGAAAGACGGCGTTTTCCAATTGCCTCACATTGCCGGGCCACTCGTAGGCACCGAGCAAGGCGAGGGCCTCGGCGGCGATCCCGCGGACGGGCTTTCCTTCCGCGGCGGAGAATTGCGCGCATAACCGGCCGGCGAGACTGGCGATATCGTCCCGCCGGGCACGCAGCGGCGGAATGAAGATTGGAAACACATTGATGCGGTAATAAAGGTCGTCGCGGAAGCCGCCGCGTTTCACCTGCTCGATCAGATTTTGATTGGCCGCAAAAATCAGGCGAACATCGGCTTTCGCCGGGCGCCTCGCCCCGGCGCGATGGATCTCGCCCTCTTGGAGGACGCGCAAAAGCCTCCCCTGCGCCTCAATCGGCAACTCGCAGATCCGGTCGAAAAAAAGCGTGCCGCCCTGCGCCTCGGCGCATTTGCCAACTTTTTTTTCGGCGGCGCCGGGCAACGCCCCCTCCTCGCGGCCAAACAGCATCCATTCGAGATCGTCCGGCGGGGCACCGCAGTTGAAGGTCGCGAACACGCCTCCGCGCCGGCCGGAAGCCCCGTGGATTGCGCGTGCGAAAATTTCCTTGCCGCTGCCGGGCTCGCCTTCGAGAAGCACGGGAATGGCGGATTTTGCCGCCCGCTCGCCCTGGCGGACGGCGCGAGCCATTTCCACGCTGCCGCCCGCGAGGTCCTTGAACGCCAACGTTCCTAAGGCCCGCCCGGTCAAGAACCTCACTTCTTCCGAGAGCCGGGCGGCGGCGAGCGCGTTGTCGATCGCGACTTGCAATCGTTCCGGCCCCACCGGCTTCACCACGAAATCATGGGCCCCCAGACGCATCGCCGGGAGGGCCGATTCGACCGATGCCCGGGGGATCTGCACGATAACTGGAAGTTTCTCTCTGCGCTCCCGCAAACGCGAGAGCGCGGCCATGCCGTCTAAGTTTGGCATGGCAAGATCGAGAATCACGAGATCGACAGGCGCCGCGCTGGAGGCATGCAGGCGGGCGAGCACCGCTTCGCCGCTCTCGACGTTTTCGGCTTGATAGCCAAATTGATGGACCAATGTTTCGAGGAGCCGCCGCTGTACGGGATCCTCGCCGGCGATCAGAATTTTGAGGGACATGCGGCCTCGCTAATGGCCCGGCCCCACCGCTTGGCCCTGAAGCGTTAAGGTAAGCCGGTCCACGAAATCAACGGGCGGAACTGCCCCGCCGGCGGCATGGTGCGCGAATAGGGTAAATGCAATGTTAACAGGACGCCCGTTGCGGCCCCCGCCAAGGCGATCTGCGAAGAAGCGCGGCAAGAGGGGCAAAGCTGAATTGAAATCCTTTAGTTCGAACCACGAGGGGTGAAACGGCCAAGCTGGCGCCATAGAAGGGGGCTCGCGCGGAGGCGAAGGCCAGCCTTGATACACCATAGGGCCGCTTGCAAAATTCAGGTTCTCCCGGCCAGCGCCGCCTGTGCGGACCGCGGCAGCGGCCATCGCGACGCAAACCGGGGTTGCTCCGCTCTTCATGGAGGGGAATTGACGGCTGAAGCCGTACTTCCTATCGTTTCGGGGTTGCTCGCGGGCGCTGGGCCAACCCCACAAACTTCTGCGCTGTCCTAAGGCTACGCCATGTCTCTTGCCGGCGTTCCCGCCGCAGATCTCGCCGGCGCGCTCGGCCAAGCCAATGCCTGGCCATTCGAAGAGGCGCGAAAGATTCTCAGGCGCATCGAGGCAACCGGCCAGACCGAGGTGCTGTTCGAGACAGGCTACGGGCCTTCCGGCCTGCCGCATATCGGAACTTTTGGCGAGGTCGCTCGCACGAGCATGGTGCGCCATGCGTTCCGGGTCTTGACCGAGGACAGGATCAAAACCCGCCTCATCGCGTTTTCCGACGATATGGACGGCCTTCGCAAGGTGCCGGACAATATTCCGAACAAGGAGCTTGTCGCCGCCCATCTTGGCAAGCCGCTGACCGAGGTTCCAGACCCTTTCGGCACGCATGCAAGCTTTGGCGCGCACAACAACGCTCGGTTGCGCGCATTCCTCGATGAATTCGGCTTCGAGTACGAATTCGCTTCGGCGACAGACTACTACAGGTCTGGCCGCTTCGACGCCGCGCTTCTCCACGTCCTGGCTCATTACGACGAAGTCATGGCGATCATGCTGCCGAGCATTCGCGAGGAACGTGCCGCTACGTATTCACCGTTTCTGCCGGTTCATCCAAGGACCGGCGTTGTGATGCAGGTGCCGATCGAAAGGGTCGATGCCGGCGCGGGCGCGCTCATTTGGCGCGATCCGGTCACCAACGAGATTTTCGAGACCCCGGTCACCGGCGGCGCCTGCAAGCTGCAATGGAAGCCGGATTGGGCGATGCGCTGGTATGCGCTCAAGGTCGATTACGAGATGGCCGGCAAAGATCTGATCGAATCGGTCAAATTGTCCGGCGCGATCACGCGCGCGCTCGGCGGCAGGCCGCCGGAAGGGTTCACGTACGAATTGTTCCTCGACGAAAAGGGCCAAAAAATCTCGAAGTCGAAAGGCAATGGGCTGGCGATCGAGGCGTGGCTCACGTATGCGAGCCCCGAAAGTCTGGCGCTCTTCATGTATCAGAAACCAGCCGCCGCCAAGCGGCTCTATTTCGACGTGATCCCGCGCACGGTCGATGATTATCTCTCCTTCCTCGATGCTTATCCAAGGCAAGAGGCCAAGGAGCGTCTCGGCAACCCGGTCTGGCATATTCATTCGGGCAAGCCGCCGCCGCCCGAAATTTTGCGTTATGGCACGGACCAAGTCAGCACGATCACCTTCGGCATGCTGTTAAATCTCGCCGCCGTGGCGAATAGCGAAGACCCCCAGGTGCTTTGGGGTTTTTTGCACCGCTATGCGCCGGATGTCTCGGCCGCGACCCATCCGCGCCTCGACCGGCTGATCGCTTATGCGGTCCGCTATTTCCGCGATTTCGTGCGCCCGGCGAAAACCTTTCGCGCGCCGGATGTCATCGAGCGCGAGGCACTCGAAAGTCTCGCCGCCGCTCTCGCCGCCCTGCCCTTGGGCGCCAGCGCCGAAGCGATTCAGGCGACACTCTACGATGTCGCGCGACAAATACCGCGCTACCAGGATATGAAAGCCAAGGGCGGGACACCCGAACGTCCCGGCGTCTCGAACGAGTGGTTCGCCATGCTTTATGGCGTGCTGCTCGGCGAAAGCCGCGGCCCTCGATTTGGGTCTTTCGTGGCGCTTTACGGGATCGCCGAAACCCGCAAACTCATCGCCGACGCGCTCGCTGGCAATCTTGCGCGACCAAGATGCAATCGCTAAATTTTTAGGGTGGTGATTCTATCAACTCGGATGACCGCGCGTTCGCGCCGCAAGCCAGGATGTCGTCAAGGCATCGCGACAAGAAAAGCGGCCGTCGTTGACAAGCCCGAGTGCCTGCCCGTATCAGGGACCACAGCCCTGGTGGCGGAATTGGTAGACGCGCTGGTTTCAGGTACCAGTGGTGAAAGCCGTGGAGGTTCGAGTCCTCTCCTGGGCACCAAGCAATCTCAAACGCTTGAGATTTCAGTAGTTAATGTAAGATCAAAGGGTTCTGGCCGCCGGAGTGGTACACAACGGTGGTACACATGGCCCTCGCGATGGCACGCCCCTGGAAGCATCCTAAGACCGGCATTTTCTGGCTCCGCAAGCGGATCCCGGACGATCTACGTCACATTCTCGGAAAGCGCGAGGAAAAGCAGAGCCTCGGCACTCGCGATCCTAACGAAGCCAAGCGGGTTCATGCGCGGGCGCTTGCCGAACTCGGAGAGCGCTGGGCCAATTTACGGTCGGGGCCGAGGGTGCTCAGCGAGCGGGAGGCCCACGAACTCGTCGCCCTGGCCTACGAGTGGTGGGTCAACGCGCATCGCGATAATCCCAGCGATCAGAAAATCTGGAAATCGGAACATTTCGGCGAGCTCTGGAACTATCACGACCCCTTGAAGTACACGGATCTGCCTTTTGCCGAGCGAGATCGGCGCATGGACGAGGATGGGTACTTCGACCTGATCACGATGGAAGCGTTCTGCCGCGAGAAGGCGGACGAGCTGCTCAGCCAGCGGGGGCTGAAGGTCGACCCGCTGAGCCGGCAAAAGATCGCGAAGGCGTTTGGCGCGGCCATACAGCGCGCCAGCCTAATCCTGGCCAAGCTCGCTAATGGGCAGCACGATGTTCTCATGGACAGCCCTCCGTCCACGTCGCATTCTGAATTTGGGTCACAGACTGCGATTTCCAGCGATCCGTTCAAGTTTGAGACGCTTCTAGCCGGATGGGCCGCGGAGCGGCGGCCCATGCAGAAGACCGTCTACGAGTACAAGAGAGCCATGCGAGCTCTCACGGGCTTCCTGGGGCACGACAACGCGCGCGGGGTTTCAGCCAAGGATATGGTGGCCTGGAAAGCCAAAATGATCGAGACTGGTCTGCATCCGAAGACAATCCGGGACGCAAAGCTAGCTCCGGTTCGGGCTATCCTGCAGTGGGCGGTCGACAATCATCTGCTCGCCATAAACCCCGCAGCTCGCGTCACCATCGATGTGAAAACTCGGGCAGGCGAATCGAAGCGGGGTTTCGACGACCCGGAGGCGGCAAGTATTCTCGCCGCAGCGCGGCGGGAGGCCGATCCTGTTAAACGTTGGGTCCCCCTTATTGGGCGCCTATTCGGGCGCACGCGTATCCGAGATCTGCCAGCTCAGGGTTGAGGACATCACGCAACTGTCCGGGATCTGGTGCATGAAGATCGCCCCCGAGGCCGGCTCGCTGAAGACGGCTGGCTCCGAGCGCGTGGTGCCGCTTCATCCGGCCGTCATCGAGGCCGGTTTCTTGCAATTCGTAGCCAAATCGGTCGCCGGCCCGCTATTCTCGACTTTGCCACCCGATGTGTTCGGCAAGCGAGGAGGCAACGGCACGAAGATCATCGGGCGATGGGTTCGCGGTCTCGGTCTCTCCGACGCGCGACTCTCTCCCAGCCATTCTTGGCGGCATCGCTTCAAGACGCTCGGGAGGCGATATGGCCTCATGCCCGATATCGTCAACGCCATAACGGGGCACCATCGGAAGACGGTTGCAGACAGTTACGGTGAGTTTCCTATCGAGGCGCTTTATCGTGAGCTGTCGAAAATTCCGCCTGTAGGAACACTGTAAAATTAGGAAGCCGAAGGGCGTCTCGTCATCATGACGCGTCCGCCTGTCAACGATTTGCGAAAGCGATCTCTTCCGGGAAAGCGCGGCGCAGCGCTCCGGCCTCGGCGCATTTTTCGAGCTGCCCGACCGGACGGTTCGACCACATTTCGTTCGGCACATCGGTGTCGGCCCATTTGGCATAGGCTTCGAGCCAATAAACCGTGGGGCCGACGAAACGGCGCTCCTTGCCGGTGAGCTCGCGGGTGATCGTGATCCGGCACCACTCGGGAAACTGCAGCGTGAGGCTGCGCTCCTGGCCCTTGGACTTCCCGCGGCCGGCCTGGCCCTGGAAGGTGCGCGCGATCGTCGGGCCGAAATCCGGGGCGGGCATGCCGGCGTACTGGCCGGTTCGGAACGCCGTGGTGCGCAGCTCGGAGATGCCGGGCCACACCGTCTCGATCGTCTTGCAGGCCACACTCGACCACATCGGCACAATGTGGACCGGCCGCTTGAAGGGGTCGAGATTGCGGGCGCGGCAGTAGGACAGCGCCATGACGATGGCGTCCGCCGTTTCGGCGTTCGGGTAGATCGCCTCGACCAGCGCCTTCCATCCGGCGCGGTCGATGCCGAACCGTTCTTCGACGGCCTCGTGGTAGGGCAACCGCGGCGGTTTGAGCGCCACGAGTTGTCCCTTGCTCATCGCCGGCTTGGCGGCTCCGGTTGCCTCGGCGGGCGGGGTGATGGTCACGGGATCCTCCGTCAGCGCAGGCGCCGCTCGGTAGTGGGTCAGTCTGAAATTTAGGCCTCTTGACGGCAATGGAAAACGCCTTGCAGCCGTGCCATATTCCTGGCATGGCAAAGCACCCAAAGCGGCCGCGCGACACAAACCAACTTGCCAAGCTGATGGTCGATATCCTTACGGGACAAGTCGAGGACCGGGAGCAGCCGGCGGTCTCGCGCGGGCGCAAGGGTGGCCTGAAAGGCGGAAAAGCGCGGGCGGAAAGCATGACGGCAGAGGAGCGATCCGCCTCCGCCAAGAAGGCCGTTATGGCTCGCTGGCGGAAATCAGGAAACGACGCGTAGCCCGTTTCGGGGCTTTGGAAGTCCATACAATTCATACAAGTCTTCTGGCTCGAACACGAGCGTGCGGCCCAGCTCCTCCATCGTGTAGCCGAGGTCTGACAAATGGACTTCGATTACTCTCTTGTCGAGCGTCGTTGTTTCGTGGGGGAAATCTAATTCAGGCGGTTCTCGCAATTTGTATCGGTTAGCGCTGAAGATTTTCCAAAGTGTTTGCGCTTGACCAGGCCCCACATAACCGAGGTCGCGTGCGGCATAGAGCAGCGATTGCATTGACACACGCCATTGCGGCTTGAGGTGAGCAAGCAGCGCGAGATCAATACGGCGGGCGCCCCTGAAGTATGAGCGAATATCATCGGCTGGAATGAGCAATCCGCTCGCAAACTCGTGCGCCTGCTTCTCCATTTCCGGGCTTGGCACGCGGTGCATGACCAAGTGCCCCAATTCATGTGCCAAGGTGAATCGCATGCGGTCGGCTGGGAGATGCTTGTTTAAAAAGATGCACGGCGGCATTCCTGGAAGGCGAACCGTCAAACCATCAACGTCTACGCGCTCAAGGTCCAAGTGGAACACAAAGATTCCAGCACGTTCCGTAAAGCTTGTGAGATTGATTAGAGGGCCAGCTGGCGCGCCCCAGGCCCGGCGGACTAGCCGTGCAATTTCACGGCAATCATTGTCGTATTCGCCGGGCTCGAAGCGCGGGAGCGGCAAATCAGGATTTCAACTCCACAGATTGGAGTAAGCGGCGTAAATGAAATCCGCGAATATTGGCTTCGGCAAGCACTCGATCGATGTCTTGCTGCGTGACTGCTTGCCTCTTGCGCCACATCGAATGAAAACTCAGCGGCACGCCAGTGGGATGAAACGGCGCACTAAAAAACTCCACCGGTACGCCCAAATATTTGGCGCACTTTTCGATGACATGTTCGGCAGGAATCAGTGCATCGTTCTCTGCGCGCGACAAAATCGCCGCGTCAACGCCAATTGCTTCCGCCAATTCCTTTTGGTGGAATCCCCTATACTGCCGCGCCAGCCGCAGCATTGATCCATTAAATTCGGGAGACATGTTCAGTCTCCGGTTTTCTTGCGCTCTACGCCAGCGTCGGGCACCGCGATGATCGTGGCCGGCGAAGACGGAGAAACCGGGGCTTGCGGCAACAACTCAGTCGCGCTCGGCGCATCACGCGCAATCGCGTAACTCCATAATATCGCGTCCCTATTGCGCGCGGCCACGAGAATGTCGTCGATCCGCGTTCCTAAATCGTTAAGAACGTAGCCGACATCGACGCTGCATTGGTCGGGGAAATCGTCTTCGCCAGCAAACGGAAGCGGCGCCATGGGCGTGATAAAGGCTAGCGTCGCCGGCGTCGTGGCTGCTCGCGTGTAGCCGCGCTCGTCCATCTTCTTCAGGCGGACCACAACCTTGCGGTCGATCAGCATCCGAATGGTCTCGTGCACTTCAATCAAATGGACGCCGCTTTCGGCGGAATATTCCGCGCGCAGCTCGATCATAACGAACTGGTGCATCATCACCGCCACGGTGCGCTTCAGATCAAAGTTTGGGCGCTCCGGCATAGCGGAAACTCGCGCCCATGCCCGATCGAAGATCGCAGCTAGCCGTGGTTGATGCGGCTCAAGGATCGGACGGACGGTTTCTTCGCTCGGAAACATCGGCATTGCGGGCGTCTCGCTGGTTCTCCTTCCCTTATAGGACCAAATAAATACCAAAATCAAGGAGAAAATTGATAAATATCTTGACAAACGAGATTTGTCACGTATAATGGTCAGTATGAAAACGCTGACCCCAGCTGAACGCGCCCGCATCCTTCACTTGCTCTGCGAGGGGACTTCCATCCGCGCCGTTTGTCGTTTGACAGGCGTTAGCAAGAACACGGTCTCCAAGCTCTTGGGCGATGTTGGCTGTGTGTGCATGGCCTATCATGACGAGCACGTGCGCAACTTGAAGTCCAAGCGCATACAGGTCGATGAGGCGTGGGCTTTCATTTACGCAAAGCAAAAGAACGTCGCGATGGCGAAGGCCGCCCCCGACAGCGCTGGCGATGTGTGGACTTGGATTGCGATGGACGCGGACACAAAACTTGTCGCCTCCTACTTCGTCGGGGGGCGCGATGGTCAGTGCGCTAGGTGGTTCATGGACGATGTTGCCGGACGGCTAACGAGCCGCGTTCAACTCACGTCCGATGGTCACGCGGCATACTTAGAAGCGGTCGAGGGAGCGTTCGGAGCGGATATCGACTATGCGCAGCTCGTGAAGATTTACGGCGCCGCGCCAGAGGCGTTCAAGGGATGCTACAGCCCATCCGAATGCATCGGCGCTCACAAGCAGAGGGTTGAAGGTTCCCCTAATCCTCAGCATATCAGCACGTCATACGTCGAGCGCCAAAACCTCACGTTGCGGATGCACATGCGCCGCTTCACGCGCCTGACAAACGGCTTCTCAAAGAAAATCGAAAACCATACCTATGCTGTCGCGCTTCACATGATGTATTATAACTTCGTCAAGCTGCATTCGACGCTGCGCGTTACACCGGCGATGGCCGCTGGCGTGACCGATCGTCTTTGGGAGGTTTCGGACATCGTGGCGCTTCGGGAAGCCGTCGAGCCGAAGGCCGCCAAGCGCGGTCCTTACAAGAAACAAATTTCAGACTGACCCACTACCCGCCGCTCGGCCTTCTTGACGCGATCGAACAGAGCGCGCATCCGCAGGAAGGTTTCGGCCTCGTCGTCGAGTGCTGGGAAATAGTGGTGCGAGAAATCGCCCTGCTCTTTGGCGAAGCGGCAGAGATGGAAACCACCCACCGGCGGGTGGTCGGGATAATTCTCGTTCCACAGCAGCCCGTAGGCGGCGAGCTGGTAGAGATAGTCGGCGTAGACCGCGTTGGCGCATTTCCAGTCGAGCAGGATGAGCGCATTGCCGATCATCCCGACCGCGTCGAGGGTGCCGCCGAACGCGCGCTGTTCGCTCGCCAGGGCAACCTCGGTGTGCCGGAACGTGATCTTGTTGATCGCCTCCCAGTGGAGGTAGGCGGCATAGGCGTTGCGGGCCTTTGCCGTGACTTCACCCGCCCGTGAGCGCCGTCTCGGGCCGGCCGTTGATGTGGTCTTCGACCGCCTTGTGCGCCAGCGTTCCGGGTGTGGTCACCTCCGCGCGCGCCTGGTCGAGCGTCTTGCCTTCGAGCCCTTGCTGGTTGGCCCAGTAGAGCAAGCCGCCGGATTCCTTGAAGCGTCCGATGATGGTGGTGACGGACGGCAGCCGGTTGCCGCGGTGGTCTTTGTAGATGACGGGCGGCACGGCTCACCTCATTCCTGGGTCGCGGGTCGCGGGTCATGAACACATCCAGGCGGCATGAGAAGGATATCGAACTTTAAAATTGAGGAATCTCGGTGCTCGAAAGCCTCGGGCGCTATGGCGAAGCGCTCGCGGAGATCGACGCCATGCTTCCGATTCGAACGGAAGTCTCGGGCGATCGGCATCCGGGCACACTCACGACCCGATCCCTGCGAATAGGGGTCGAATTGCAAATTCGCCTAATGTTCGATGCTGTCGAAAAAGGGTTTGCGCGACGGGCTGAACGATAATTCCTGCTGATTTGAATGAGGGTAGGATGATTCGGCGATGATGGGACGAAAGTATCGAGAGCAAGCGAACTTTTTCTACGAATTTCGGCTCGATGACATGATCCCGAAGGGGCACTTGTTGCGCCGGATCAATGTTTTCGTGACATCTGTGCTCGGCGACTTGCACGAACAGTTGGGTCCATTCTACAGCGCCATCGGCCGACCTTCGATCGATCCCGAGTTGCTGATCCGGATGCTTATCGTTGGCTACTGCTTCGGCATTCGCTTCGAGAGGAAGCTGTGCGAGGAAGTAAAACTCCACCTCGCATACAGGTGGTTTTGCCGGCTCGATCTCAATGACGCGATTCCCCACCACTCTACGTTCTCCGAGAACCGGTTGAACCGGTTCCGTGAGAGCGACATTCTGCGCCATATTTTCGAGCGCGTCGTCATGGCTGCGATGGGGATGGGCCTCGTCAAGGGCGAGGGGTTTGCCGTGGACGCGAGCGTCATGGAGGCGAACGCGAGCCGTTATCACGGCAAGGCGCCTGATGAACTCGATTGGACTGAGAAGCAGCGGCAGAAGCGTGCGGTGGCTGAGTATCTTGCGGCACTCGAAGCCGAGGCGGCGATTGAAGGCGATGCCTTAAATGAGAGCGGTGGATCCGAGAGCAAACGACAGCGCCGTTATGAGCGCCAGCCGCCCAAGGTGATCTCGCCGTCGGACCCGCAATCGGCATGGACAGCCAAGGCCAACAAACGCGTGCAATTCGGATATGGGCTGAACTACCTCATCGACATCGAGAATGCAGTAATCGTAGATGTCGAGGCAACGCCGGCTCGCACCTACGCGGAAGTTGCCGCGACACAAACGATGCTGGATCGAGTAGAAGAGCGCTTCGATCTGAGGCCGAGGCGACTCGCCGCGGACACAGCCTATGGAACGGGCAAGTTCCTCGGCTGGCTGGTCAAGAAGAAGAAAATCATCCCGCACATCCCGGTGTGGGAGAAGAGCGATCGGCAGGACGGCATCTTCTCCCGTTCGGATTTCCACTGGGACAGGAAACGCGGAGCCTACATCTGCCCCAGCGGGAAACTGCTGCAGACCAGCGGCACCGTGCATGACGGACGTACGCTGCTGTACCGCGCCTCAAAGCGGGACTGCGATATATGCTCGATACGAGCGAAGTGCTGCACCACGGCCGATGCGCGCAAGATCCCGCGCGACCTCCATGAGGATGCCCGCGATATCGCACGGCGGAAGATGAAGACAAAGGCGTTTGCCAAATCACGCGACGAACGAAAGCGTGTTGAGATGCGCTTCGCACACTTGAAGACACACCACGGCTTCGAGCGGATGCGCCTCAGGGGGCTTTCTGGCGCACGCGATGAGTTTCATCTCGCTGCCATTGTGCAGAACCTTAAAACACTCGCGCTCCGGACCCTTGGGCCACCGTCAACCCGAAGCGCGCATCGTTTGCCTGAAATCGCTTAGGATTGGATCAGTTCAGTCCGTGTCAAAGTCGACCCCATTTCAAGATTGCTTCAATGCCGCCGGTGCATCTCAATCGAAAGACCGTAACGATAAGCAAAAAACCGGATTTTTCGACAGCATCGTTCAATACGAAACAGAATTGCGCGAGATCATCTCTGAATTGCCCACGGCTTATAGCCCCTCCGCTCGCCAAACACTTTCGGCTCGTTATCGTCTATCCCGGCTTTTGTTCCAAAGAGGGGATGCTACGGAAGCGCGGACAATGATAATCGAAACAATCTCTCATTTCGACCAACACACAGACCCTTCGCACCGCTTGTTGCGCTCTGCCAAGGCTCTTCTCGACATGATCGATCGACGGGTAACCGAGCAGAAGCTTATCGCGTGACAGTGAATTGGCGTAGTTGCGATTGTTCATTTTGCTTCAAAGGGTTATGGTTTGCAAAAGATATGACCGAAACGAACCCGCAAAACCGCCGCCTCGGATATGCCCGCGTCAGCACCTACGGGCAAACGCTCGACGCGCAGCTTGAGCAGCTACGCGCCGACGGGTGCGCCAAGGTGTAACCGAGAAAAAGCGAGCGGCGCGAGCTTCTGCGCATGCTGAAAGACCTCACGCCCGGCGACGTGGTGACGGTGACGCGGATTGACCGCCTCGCCCGCTCGACTTTCGACTTGTTCGCCATCGTCAAGCGCATCGTGGACGCGGGCGGGCAATTCCGCTCGCTGGCCGAGCCGTGGGCCGACACCGCCACCAGCACCGGGCGCTTGATGATTGCCATCCTTGGAGGCCCCGCCGACGTGGAGCGCGATCTTATCCGCACCCGCACGGCGGAGGGCAGGAGCCGCGCCAAGGCGCGCGGCATGCATATGGGCCGCACCCCTTCTCTTACCCCGCAGCAGCAGGCGGAAGCGAGCCAGCGCCGCGCGGAGGGCGCGACGTTGAAAGACCTCGCCCGATCTTACAACGTCAGCATGGCCACGATTTCGAGGCTCAGGACATGAGCGCCGGCGCTGGACCATCTTGTGGTTTGCTATCGGGAAGTGATCCGGTTGAGGCGATCGAGCAGGAGAACGGTGTGCCCGTCGACGATGTCCTCCGCCCGGTCAATTCTTTCCATGGCGCGTTCAAAAGTGCGCCAGTGCATGCCCTTTATCTCACAAGCATTCGCGGATGAACGTTCCAGCATTGCCGAGCGCCCGGCGGCCGGGTTCCAGATGTGCGTTCCACAGCTGCCACGCATGAATCATGCGGGGCCAGATCTCCAACGTCACGCGCACGTCGGCGGCGCCAGCTGCGGCGGCGCGCGATCAACCTCTGGGACATCGACAGTGCGGCCGGATTTCGGCGGCCACTCCACGGAACACGTGTTGCTTCTTAATTTGACGGGATCGAAGTCGCGTTCAATCGCCCAAGCCGAAATCAGTTTTCCACTTGGCTGCGTGAATGTCCCTAACTCTAAGAATTCCCCCGCGACAACGATGCCCGTTTCTTCTCGCAGTTCTCGTTTCGCTGCAGCGAGCGCATCTTCGGCCTCGTCGTATTCTCCATTTGGAATCGACCATGAGCCTTCGTCCTTTTTTGCCCAGAACGGACCGCCCGGATGTACCAGTAAAATCTGGAGCTCGTGACTTGCGCGAAATAGCAAGATACCTGCGCTTTGTTTTGCCATAACCTGGTCCTTGAGTCCTTTCAGATATAGGGCCGTGTTGCCGCCCAATTCGTGATTTTCCGGGTGAATCGCTTTTTTACACCGGTGGTCTCGTCGAACTGGTCTGACCGTGGGGCGTCAAACATAGGAAAGGCCGACAACTATTCCGCCGCCTTGATATATAGGTTTTTATCGCGCCCGCATCTCGTCGTATTTCATCGTCTTGAGTATGTTTCGATCGATGGCGCGCATCTCCGTCATAACTCGTTCCATCGTTCGCGGCGGCCGCCCCTTCCGATTATGTACGGGCCCCGGCGGGCGCGCGGCGTAGGATGTGCTTCTCGATGTCGGGCCAATAGACCTCGATCTTTTGTGTCCGCCTAGGATCGCCCCCTTTTTGGGCTCTATCCGTGCACATGAGCTGGACGTTGACCAAAGAATACCGTCCGGGCCGAGGATCAGCCATTCGTCGACATCGACGCGAACCCCCTTTCTTCGATTGGCTACCGAAACTTGCCGGAATTCGTCCCATTCGTACTCGACCAGACGCTTGTCGACCTTGCCATCGGGGGCTGCCGCAACGATATCGGTTCACGATTCTTGTGAGGCATGGAGCCTGTCCGCGCTTGCCGGAGCGCCTCGCGTTGTTTCTCGATGGCGTGCCGGGCATGTGCGATGGCGATGGAAAACGCGGTCGAGTTGGCGGTACCGCTGGCTTGTCTCTTGACGAACCACGCAATAATCTCGTTGAGCTCCTTCTCCAAAGCCTTGAGTTCGGAAGCTTGCGCCGCAAGAGCCTTGTCGGCGAGCTCGATCAGGCAATCGGTCTGCCGCAGATCTCTTTCGGATTTCTTGCGCTTGAGGCGCCCAACGAGGAACGCGATCGCGGAGCCGGCCATGCTCAAAACCATGCCGGCCAGATAGAAATATTTTTGGAACTCATCGAAGAAGCTCTGCTCTCCGCTGTTGAGATAGGCCACGACGCCCGGATGAACCGGCAAGACTGGGTTCTTGTCATCGGGGTCGGGCGCTTCGATCTGACTGGCGAGCGGCGTTTTGGCCACCAGCTGGGCTTTGTCTTGAAAATGGATCGCGCGATCGCTCCAGCCACGGCATCGAGCATCATGTTAAGAGCGGGCGTTCATACGACAAACCTCCCGGGCAAGAAACGTCGTGGTCGGCCGCCCGTTTCGTCAACGGGGTCGTGATCGGCCGTGCGCGCAATTTGAATTGCGGCCACGCCCAATATTGTGAGTGCCAGCGTAAGCAACTTCCTTAGCCAGAAACTTGCTATGCGCTGTTGGGCCAGGGAACTCACCGCATAATGTGCCACTTCCGATTGGCGTTATCAACGAGATCAAAATCAAGTCGCGCGTCGGACACGCCCGGCACGATCGGCCGGCACTTTGTGCGTCAGGTGCTAGAGGATGCTTTAAATGACCTCAAAGAGACTCCGGACGTAATGGAGCCGCCGCCTGAGCGCGACACCGACCATGACCGGAAGGGCGTTCCCGGCAGCCCCGATCTCGCCAAACTCATCTTTGACAAGATCGAACAATCCGCTGTCTTCGTTGCCGACGTCACAAAATCCCGAGGTCCCCTGGGAGGAGGGGCATGCGGCGGAAAATACGACAGGGCCGCCGGCGAGGACTCCGGCGGCCCCCATTTTCCCGATCGCGACGCGCTCCGTCATCGTAGTCGCGCCAAGGTAGCGCACTTTCGCCGTGGACATTCCGAGTTTCAGCGGGTTAACAGTAGACATCCATCGCAAACGGTGGTCGCTTGGCGAACGTCGGACCAGAGAAATCATGCTGCGAGATATGATCCGACCGCGTTCAGATTGAAACACCTAAATACAGCTTTGTCCCAGACAAGCTCGTCACGGATGATCTCAGATCTTTTGGGGCTGCAGCCGGTCATCTAGGGATCTCGAACTGCCACGAACGCGGTCGATGGCGCAACAATCGAGTCGAGAATTCGCACCAGCCAACCGACGAAGGGAGAGGAAGATGCAAGGGTTCAAGAGCGTTGGATCCGCGCAAAGATTTCTTTCCGTGCATGCAGCAGCCTACAACATCTTCAACTCCAACGCCATCTCACCTCAGCAAGAACGCACCGAGCCTTTCGAGCGTCGGCAATGGACATGTGGCATGCGGCCGTTGTGGTCAGTTGGAAATACGCCAGACGCAGGATTTTCGTGTTCTGACAAACGCCCCTCGCCGCCGTTCAAATCCCGGGCGGCATCATCTCGTTCCGGTGCGCGGCATCATCTCATAATGGCGGCCGGCATCATTTCATCACGGCGGGCGCAATCATCTCATTGTAGTGGGCGACATCGATCAGAATCAGCACCAGCCCCTCAGTTATTAGGTTGGGGCGCTGGCGATCGCGCGAACGAGGCATCGGTGACGAGCAATGGTTTTGCTTCGAGCTCATTGCGCCGATCGCTAATCGCCCGCCGAGCTTCGTCAATGGCGAGCCGTAACGCGGCCAGCCCAGCCTCGTCGAAATTGTTGTCGCGCGCGAAGCGCAAGCCCTTTGTTGATAGGTCTTCGATTTTGCGTCTCCAATCCGCCAAGGCGGGACAACTCCTTCGTAGTATGCGCGATCTGTTTCACCTCGATCAGCTGATCGACAAGCCCCAAAGCGGCTTTGCGCGCCCGCGCCCGGGTCAGTCCAAACGTGGCCGCGATGGCGGAACCCAAACCGCTAAAGGCCATGGCGCTGATGTAAAGCCAGTCACCATAACGATCCATAAAGCTTTCTTCGTTGTTGTCGTAATAGGCTGCAGCACCCGGGTGAACGGCTTCGGCGGAGCCCTTCTCGGTGTCTGGCTTTTCCATGGCCGCGGCGATCGGCACTTCGCTCTGCAGTGAACGGCGCATGGCAAAGAGGCGTTTGGTTAGACCCGTTGCAATTTCCTCCGAGAGGTTCTGACGCGCCTCCAGTCGAACTGCTATCGAAATGGTCGCAACATCCTCCTTGGGTTTGGGAGGGGACCCGCGAAAGAAACCCACTGGTATCTCGGCTTTTTGATACTCTGGGCCTCTCGCCGCGATTCCCTCGGCGGCATCAACCGGGATCAAAACAGGGGCGCGACTTCGAGACGCCAAGGCGGCCGTCGCGATTTCGATCGAGCGACCGCGTAACGGACCGACACTGAGTATCGCATCGACCCCCTTCTGCGATACAATTGTCGCCACATTGTCGCCGGACAGCATGATATGCTGAACTGTCTCGGGAGCGATGTCGTACTCGGCTAGGATTGCATCGAGGAGCGCAGCGTTCGCGGTCGCTGCAGGGAAAATTTCGACGCGCTTGTTGAAAAGATTAGTCACCTTAACGATTGTGGAGCCTGCCGGCGCGGCGAGCACGGCAATGTCGTTGTGCAAAATGATGACAGACGCGCCGTTCTGCGGAATAGCGATATCGCTGCGAATGACGGCGAGATCAGCGCGTCCTTGTTCAAGGGCTTTGGCGCTTTGTACCAGATCATCGACAGGAAGAACTACAAATCTGATGCGGCCGCCATCGCGCTCCAGATGCCGCGCAATCGCCTCGATGAGTTTTGCGTTGTCGCCATCGGCTGGTCCGACGGCGACCTTAAGCACACGCGGCCCCCCGGCAAAGCGCAGCGTTAGCGCAACGACGGCGATCAAAGCAAATGCTACCGTCAGAAAAAAGACCCCTGAGGTATAGATCACATGTGAGAAAGCCATCCGACGACGTGGCAACATGGTTTCAATGTCTCCGCCGAGCCGGCGCGAAATGCCTCGCGGGCCGATGGATATTTGCCGTCAATCTCGTGGCGGCGCAACGGTTAGTCCGCCACGCCACTCACGACAGGCCTGGCAGCAGACCACCGGTTCGCTTTGGCGGGTGCCTAAATTTCGGCCCCTGGAAGCACTCGGAACCGGCATAATGGCATCGAACAGGGATCATAACGATGGAGCGAGGCAAGGCGATCGTGTTCGGCGGCACAGGCTTTCTCGGTCGGCGCGTCGTTCAGCGTCTGCTTGAGCGTGATTTTTCAGTGCGGGTTGCATCGCGGCATCCGGAACGCACTGGAGTCCTTTTTCCCGGCCCTCGGCTCGGCATTGAGTCGATTTACGCCGACATCAATGATGATCGCTCCGTTGCCGACGCCCTAGCGGATATCGGAAGCGCCGTTAACGCCGTAAGTCTCTATGCAGAGAGCGGCAAACAGACGTTCCACTCTGTCCATGTAACAGCAGCCGCACGGGTGGCGCGGCTCGCCCGAGAAGGCGCCATCGAGCGGTTCATCCATGTTTCTGGCATTGGCTCGGATTCCGAATCCACCTCCCCCTATATTCGCAGCCGCGGTGACGGAGAAAGGGTTGTCCGCGAGGCGTTTCCCGCCGCGACGTTCATCCGTCCTTCCGTGATGTTCGGGCGCGGCGACGCTTTCGTGACCCCGGTCGCGAAAATGCTGCGCCGTCTGCCCGTTTTCCCACTCTTCGGAGGCGGCCAAACACGGCTGCAACCAGCGTATGTCGAGGATGTTGCGGAGGCGATCGCCGGGGCGGTGCAGAACTCCCGTTCCGAGATGTGCTACGAGCTCGGCGGCCCGCGCGTCTATACCTATAGATCGCTGCTCGAAGTGATTGCGCGGAGCCTAGGCAAAAAGCCGCTTCTGGTTCCTGTGCCGTTTGGTCTGTGGCGCATGCTCGCCTTAATCGCCGAGATATTTCCCCAGCCGGCCATCACGCGAAACCAGGTCGGGCTCATGCAGATGGATAACGTGGTAGCGCTGGAGGCGTCGGGGTTCGCTGACTTGCAGATTTCACCGAGATCTCTCGAGGATGTGCTTCCTGCGATGATGGAACCGCCCGACGGGGTGTCCCGCGTGCCGCCTGTTGCCTAGCTAGGTGTTTGGTCCCGATGTATGATGGTACAGATTCGTTGGCCATCGAGAAAGTTTGGGCCATCCTTCATCAGCGAACACGACGACCCAATCGCCGAATTACGGCGCCGGCACCCAGCCACCGCAATCGAATCCTGCGCGACGTGCCTCTGACTTTCAAATCACGCATCTCGCGGCATCGGGGCAAATCAACCCGATGCCGCCGTGTGAAAGAGGGTTGTGCCAAGCCGGATCCACTCTGGATCAGCGTAGCAACAGCAGATGGCTGGATTCCCCCGAAGGGCCAGGTGAGCCGCTGCGCCGGGAAGGTTCGGACGTCCATGGCGACCCCATCAATGTCCAACGTCCTACGCGGCATGGGTCTGACGCACCTGACCAAGAACGAGAGCGCCAAGAAGGAGCTGGCCGAAAAGGGCATGGCGTTGGGATAAGGCTGATTTGTTTCGTTGCGGCGCATTGCGTGCCCGCAAGTCGAGCCGTCGTGCTCATGCTTTCAGCCGCCTCGCAAAGCCCGGATTAAACCTTCACGGTCGAGGCCTGGTAGATCTCGTCGATGGATTTTGCCAGCGTTGCGTTAAATTCGGCATCGCTCATCGAATGTCTGAGATCCTCAGTCAGGGCCCGCGAGAAGCTCGCGATCATGCCGTGATTGGCGGCGAGGCGTTTGCAGGCGTCGGCGCGCGTATAACCGCCCGAAAGCGCGACAACCCCGGCCACGCGCGGGTGGCCCACTAGCGCGGAATAGAAATCCGGGACTTCCGGGATCGTCAGCTTGAGCATCACTTGGCGGCCATCCGGCAAGGCGTCGAGCTTCCTGGTCAGTTCCGCGAGAAGGATGGCTTCGGCGCCGGCCTTGTCGGGGCTCTTGATCGAGATTTCCGGCTCGATGATGGGCATGAGGCCGTGCTCGGCTATCTGCGTGACCACGTCGAACTGCTGCGTCACCACGGCAGCGACACCCTCTCTCGCGGGCAGGTTGATGAAGGAGCGCATCTTGGTGCCAAAGATGCCAAGCTTCACCGCCCGGGTAAGTAGCGCGTCGAGCGTCGGCATCGGCTTCATCAGGCTGACACCGCCGTTCTCGGCCTCGAGCCCTTTGTCGACCTTAAGGAAGGGGATGACACCCCGCCCTTCCCACAGGAAAGCGGGAACAGGCTTTTCCTGCGCCTGCCCGTCCATCGTGCGTTCGAAAAGGATGGCTGCGATGACCTTGGCTCCGGCGAAGGCCGGCGCGGTCATGATGCGCACGCGCATCTCTTGCACGAGCCTGAACATCTCGACCTCGCCATTATAGGCGCTGTCCGGAATGCCATAGAGGCGCAGCGCGCCGGGTGTCGATCCGCCGCTCTGGTCAAGCGCGGCGATGAAGCCATCCTTGCTGGAGATTTGCGTCGTCATCTTGTCATTGGCCATGATCGTCATCCTCGTTTGAGACGGGTACGCTCAGAACAGCGCGCCCGGCGTCAACTGATTGCCCTCAAGCCGGCGAAAGTACGCAAGTTTTGGCATGAGATTCGAAATCCACGCAATCGTCGCCGTGCCGCGCCATCAAGGAGCACCCCGCCGTGGAAAGCTGGTGGTCGCTGTCATGCGGATATCGGCTTGCGACGGTTGTGGGTCACCGCTCCGATGGCTGTGCGTGTTGATTGTGAACCTCTGCAAACCCAGACGTCAGCCGATGTTTTGTCCACATGATCGTTCCGGGCGGGGGCATTTCCTTGGATGGCCAGAGGTGGGTAAGGCAGAGCCCTAATCTGTGGGGCGCGCAGCCTAGGCGGTCGCTTGGAGTGAGATTGAACCGTTATCATGCCGAACCCACGCAGCTTACCCGAACCCGTCATCATCTGCGTAAAATGAGTTTTTTTGCAGACAAGGCCGCTATCCCAGACATTCGAAGCCGTGAAAGGAGACGGAATGGATCGCGAAATGAAAAGTCCCAAATTCCAATTAACGCCGGAGAAGCCGATGGAAAAATATAGCGACGACGCAGCAACGACGAATGTCCGTAAATGGGGGCGCGCGCGACATTGTTGCAGCGTTGTCGCCCACCAACTGCTAATCTATAAAGACATCGTCAGCAGTGAGATGGTTCTTCGGCAAATTCTATCCGCCTACGAGCCTCGAATTTTAGGGAAGGGTGCAGGCCATGACCAAGATCCCTTATGAAATCCCCACCGAAATCCGTGACTTGACCGCGAAGAGCGTCGAGGAGGCCCGCAAGGCCTTCGGAAGTTTTATTGAGGCCGCTCACAAGGCAACCGCACAGGCGGGAGGCACCGCAAACGCCCTGCAATCGAGCGCCAAGGACGTCAGCGCGAAGGCGCTCAGCTTCACCGAGGCAAATTTGAAGGCGGCGTTCGATCACGCCCAGAAGCTCATTCAATCGAAGGATCCCCAGGAAATCCTCGCCCATCAGTCCGAATATGTGAAAAAGCAGCTCGCCGCCATGGAGGAGCATGCGAAGGAGCTGGGCACCGCTGTCCGGAAGGCCGTGACGCCGGACAAGTAATCACGACCTTCCTCTCGCAGGGTCTACCCCCGCTAGGCCCAGCCCTGCGAGCATTCGATGCTTCGCCACTCCATGAGATCGCATTCTGGAATTCGATTCAGCTGACGATGGCCGTGCCGCCCAGTCGGGCGTTATTGGTTGCCGGTTTCCGGTCGCGCGCGTGCGCGTTAGAGGCGGGAAACTACCGCTTTTCGGCTATGCCCCCGCCAAAGATCAGAAGCTTAGCCGCAAAAATTTACAGACCCCCACTACTTTGCATGCCCTCCTCGGGGCTTGGGGAGCAGGGAAACCAACGCGACGACAAGTCGGTATTGCCAAAATCCGTCAAAGTCGACAAGCTGCGCCTTGTAGCCGCCGCCATCGTCGGCATGGTGGTCCGGCGGCGGGATCGGCGGCACTCCCTTCTCAAGAAGGTCAGACCGGAAATTGTTCAAATCGCGGTCTCAAAGAGATGTCGGACTTGCTTCCGTCGAATGAGCGTTCGGAAGACGCCTGCGAAGGGAGCGCGAGCCGCTTCTATCCAAGTGAAATGATACGATACGCAAACATTGACGGCCTTTGCGTCGTACTCGATATGGTCAGCGAAAATTACTTTATATTCAACGAACAGGCCACCGCCATTTGGTATTCGCTTGTCGAAGATTCGGGGCGACTCGAGCGAGCGCGGTGCGTGAGGTCACAGGAATGCACCAGTCGGAGAGTGGCTTTCATCGACGATTGCGCGCGGCGCAACTTCCTTGTGTCGAAGCCGCCCACGTCGCATCCTGATGCGCCTCGCACGCCGCTTGCATCGGGCGCGCGCCGCTTCCTCGTGTTTCGAGCATTCCTTTCGCTGCTGCGCACAGCTTTTTCGCTTAGGGTCAGGGGCTTCTCTCGGACCTATGCGGACTACGCCGGCCTGAATTCCGTCGAGACATCGCCCGACGTAGTGCGGCTTCGCGGCGTGGCCGAAGCGGCTTTTCTCAATGCCGAGAACATATTTTCGTATCGGCGAGCCCCGCACGACTGCCTGCCACGTTCATTGGCGATGTTTAGATTTTTTCGCTCGCTTGGCGTTCCCGTCGTGCACCGAATCGGCGGTCGAAGGGTTCCGACTTTCTTTATGCACGCCTGGGTCGAGCACGACGGCGTCGTGATCCTCGACGATCCTCGCATTGCCGATGAGTTCTCCGTCATTGCCTCGATAGGTGAGCCGTGATCGCAAACGGAGTCGACGCCGCCACGGCGCCACGCAGCGCCATGCTACATGAGGGCGGTTTTGTCGGCCGCCTTGTGCAGGGGTCCACGCCAAGATTGGAGGCGTGGCCAACTCCCCGAACCTACCGCTCCTGCCAAGCGCTCAACTCCGGTTTTATTGCCAATCGTGCCGCTCTGACTGCGGAACTGTCACTCGGCGCCGCGGCCACGCGGGTCGACGACAGCGAGATATTCGTCGCGGCGTTCGAGCGATGGGGCGACGGGCTGCAACGGCGCGTGATCGGCGAGTATTGCGTGGCTATCTTCGATACGCGCGCCGTCTCGCTCCTGCTTACGCACGACGCCCTCGGCATGCGACCGGTATTCTATTCCGATCGGCGCGGATCGCTCGCCTTCGCGTCTCATCTCGAAGCCCTGCCGGCATTGACGGGTCTGCGTGATTTGGACGAGGCGTGGATTGGCGACTACCTCGCGTTCGGCAAACATCCTGGTTCGAGCACTGTCTATGCTAGTGTTTCGGTCCTGGAGCCGGGACGCAGCCTTCGTTGGTCGCGATCAGGCCTGTCAAACAAATCGACCTGGTCCTTCAATGAATTAAAGCCACGGACCAATTCCCATAAGAGCGACAATGAGGAGCGGTTTCGAAATTTGTTATGCGAGGCGGTGACGACGGCTCGTGAAGGCAAGACGTGGGCTGAATTGTCGGGCGGACTCGATTCTTCATCCGTCGTTTGCGCGGCCCTGCAAGCTGGAACGCGTGATCTTGAGGCTTTGTCGATCGTTTATTCGCGCTCAAACACCGCGGACGAACGGGAATGGATGCAAGCGTTGCTGAGCGAACGGCCCATTCCATGGCGTGTCCTTGACGGCGACGAAGCGCAGCCCTTCTCCGAACTGCCGGATCGGCTGTTGCCTCAACCAAGCTCAACCGTTCTGAACTGGAAATTGTTCAGAAAATACCGAGAGCTGGCGCAGACCAACGACGTTCGGGTCATCTTGACTGGAACCGGCGGAGACAATGTGCTGTTCGCTCCTCCCGTCAAGCCCGTCTATCTGGCCGATTGGCTGCTCAAATTCGACTTGCGCAAGATTTATCGCGAATTGCACCTATGGCAGGACGGCGAGGCGAAAAGGCGTTCGCTGCGCCATCTGTTCATGGAGAACGCGGCGCGGCCACTCATGCAGTATGCTCGCGGACGATCGCTCATGATCGAAGGCAACGACAAGCGTATCTGCCCCTGGATCGCCCCCGACTTCCAGAAGCGGCTGAACCTGAAACCTGCGAACGTCGCCGGCGCGAGTCCCCGCATGCGATCGGTCGGCGACCAATATACGTACGAGCGATTTTGGATGCAGTCCCTGGACGCAACATCTTCATGGAATTTGCTCGCGATAGATTTTCAATTCAGGGCCCCGCTTTTGTATCGACCTCTCGTCGAATTCATGTACGCACTCCCGTGGCGCGAGAAAATTCTTCCGGGACAAGACCGTGTGTTGCAACGCAGTGCCTTGAAAGGAATATTGCCCGAACGAATCCGGACGCGTCGCAACAAGCGCAGTACGGACGAGGCGATCTTTGCAGGACTGCTCGGCAATCGAGAGGCCTATGCCCTATTGACCGAGAATCCTCTCATCGTGTCGCGAGGTTATGTTCAAGGCGCGGCATGGAAAGAAGCGGTGAGCAGAGCGCGCTTCGGAGTGGTTCACGCTGTTCCGAGCCTGCTCGCCGCCGCTAGTCTGGAGTTGTGGCTACGTGAATTCGAGAGGTTCGACGCTTCCTCTTTGGCCACGCCCATTTGATTGACTCTCACTGCCCAGCCGCGTTACAGTGACGATGCGCCTTCTTGGCGTACCATCGGTTGTGTTTCGTAATGTCGTACGAACGGAGACAGCTCGTGAACGACCACAAGACAAGCGTCGAACCTCATAAACTTGAGACTCCGCCTCGGGATTTGGACGTCCCTCCGGAAATAGTCATGATCGGCTCAGTGAAGAATATCACGCAAGACAATACCGGCGCATCTCAAAGCGACGGACCAAGATGGACCAACAAGTCGCCGGACGATCGATTTCCCCGCTAAACTAAGAGCTTAGCAGTGATACGGATCGGCATAGGAAGCCGCATGCGCCAATATGTGTAATGAAACTCAATCATCCGCGGTCCGGATCGCAATCGTCGCAGGTTCGGACCCACATTGATTGGGCGCTTTGGCTAGAATCATTGCAATTGGGCTGGGCGGATGAAATCGATCGCGATCCAATTGTCTGACGGGCGCTCAAACTGGCAGACCGGATGTGACTGTGCATGAGGCCCCATATAACCGTCCCGGCGGCTGTGACTTGGCGGTTTTTAAAAAAAACGTTCATTAACACCGCAGCATTATCAGGCCACGGGGACAACCGACCAGTCCGCGCGGATTTTCAGAATCGGGACGGCTCCCGCAGGGCTACGGATTCCGCGAGGGCAACGCGGCTCCGGCGGCGGGGAACCTCGAATTTGTTTAGGCCTGCGAGCGCAGCAACATGCCCAAGGGCAAGAAGATCTTGGCGGTGCGCGCGGACAGCGCGGCTTATCAAGCGGCGATCTTCAGGTCGCGCGCGCGTGCGCGTTATGGTACGAAAATTACCGCTTTTCGGCGAGCCGGGCACCCGGCGTAGGTTCAGCAAACAGTATTACGCCGCGCGCCAAAAGAGCCTGCTCAATGCGGGTGTCATTTGGAGCGGACGTTGGGCGTCTATCGTGCTTGCGCTCCCAGAAGCGGACGGCCCGTTCATTGACTGCGAGCCGCGAGGTCTCGTTGTGTCATGCCAGCAAGAGTCCGCGCCGCGCGCAGTTGCCGACCAGTGAGGAGGTTGCTACTTCGATAGGCCATCGGCGTCTGTTCTTCGTTCATGTGGGAATTATAGCGCGGTAGGGGCACCATTGGGAGGGATTACCACGCAGTTCAGCAAACCGGGATGGTGCGAGTTGTGCAGCGATGACTGCCGCATCCGCCGGAATCAAAATTTGTTGCCAAATTCAGCGGCTGCCCATCCAGGTCGCACCAAGCCCTGCAGATGAGCCCATTTAAATCTAGCTCTAATCCATCTTCGAGGCGGACACGTTCACGCCACCGTACCCTTTGCTTTCCTTTGCTTTCCTTTTAGGGCCATCAAAAACCTTGCCGTCTTAACTCACCGCATAATCTTACGCAAACGCGCGCACTCCCTCGCCTAGCCATGATCATTCGAACTCCCCGGGTCCGTCGGGCGTCACGTCGAACAATCACTAGGCGCCCTGCCGAATGTATTGGTAAGGCTGCCCATGCGTGACCAATCAGCATGGGAATTCCGGCTTTGTTGGAACAACCCAATAGCCAAGCCGGGCAGCGTCGCCGACAGCGGCAAGCCACGCATCGTCGCTGTACCCGGCTGGCTCAATTGAGGCGCGAAGGATCGCAAGATTTGTAGCTTGTTTTCTCGCAGCGCGTCCAGCACGCGTTCCGGCGGCGCTTCAGGCGCATCAAGCGCCAGATTGTCGCCGCACAGGTTGATTTGGACGTTGAACGATCTTGCGGCTTGGAGAGCTTCGGTTGCTTTCATACCCGGCCCCTCCATCCGGCAGTCCCGGCACCCGCGTTGTTTTCCGCTTTCGGGCTTTGCGAAGCCGGAATATGCGCATTGGCGCCGGATTCCGGGTTTTGAACCGCTACTCCGCTATAGTCTAATGATTTCAATATGTCAGGCGATTTTCGAGCCGCTACCGGGTCTTGGACGGTAGCAGCTTCGATTTTCGTCTAAGTCATTGAGTTCATCGGATTGTAGCGGAGTAGCGGATTGAAAGCCGGGTTTGGGTAAGTAGCGCGAAAATGCATCCTTAAAATCCGCTACGTGGTAGCCCTTTGGCACTTGGCCGCTGATCTTGATGTTGCCCGGCCTAATCCCGAAGTCTTTGAGCCTCCGGGCCAGCCAATTTTGATTGATCGGTTTGCCGTGGCGGCATTCAGCCCATGGCCGGTCCGCCATTGCAGCCAAAACTTCCACAAGCTCAGCGCTCGCGACTTTGTCCACGCTCTGCTCCAAAAACGCGTCGCGAATATCGGCCAGCAAGTGCGTGCCGATGCTTTGCTCTTGCTCAACGCCACACGCCGCAAGCGCTACCTTTCTGGCGTGGGCTGCTACCTCAGAGCCCGCAGCCTCGCCTATCGCGAGCAAAGGCTCCCAGTTATCAGCCGCGCGGTTGAAGATCGCTTCGGGTATTTCTGGGTCCCGGCCGTCGATTGCCGCCATGTTATCAGCTATCCAGCGCGCGGCCTTGCGGGCAGCCTCTTCAAGCTCCGGTGTCCGCCCGTGGCGGAACCTTTCAACTTCCTCGCCTGGTGCCCTGCGCCTCATTTCGACGGCAATCGAGCGGTCCGCCAAGGTGGCTGGCAATTTGCCGATTTGTGCGATCGCAACCGCGCAGTGGGTAGAAAACATGCGTGGCTCAAAATCATCGCCAACGATTTGGGTAACCTGCCCGCCTTTGCGATGGCCCGAATTCAAGATGCCGCGCAGTTCCTCGTCTTCGCCGAGGAAAGTGTCTTACTGGCGGCTTTGCGTTCTCGTTCGTATTCAATGACACTCCACTTCGCGAGACGTTCTATCTCACGGCCAAATTCAGCATTGGCAACGCCCTGGTGGGCGGCAAAGGAGTTGGTGTGGCTCGCGGCTGCCTTGCGCAGCGACTCAAGGTCTTCCCATCGTCCAATTGCGTCGGGCCGCGTCCCAGCCCTTTTCCGGCTCACGGTTGCCACCATCGGGCGCGAGACTAGCGACGGCTTCCGCATCGATGAGCGCCACGTCACAGGATTTCTCAATGAGAATTTCAGCCACCTGCTTGGCGTACTTTGCGCCCGGTTCATCCGCATCTGGCCATATGACGACCTTTCGCCCGGCTAGAGGCGACCAATCCGCCTTGTCCGCCGCTTCCGATCCGCCCGGCGAAGTGACGCACACGCTTTTAGGAAAAACCTTCGTCGCCGCGTCGGCTGATTTCTCGCCTTCACAAATGACCACTGGCGCGCCCGGATTTGCCGCAAGCGTATCGAGGCCATAGAGAGGGCGAGGCGAAGGCGGCGCTTTCCAGCGCCACTCCATACGGCCATTGGCGGCACGCCAAAGCGTGAGCGGATAGAATTGCTTGCGTTCGCCCGGCGGATCGAAGCGCCACACTTCATATAGCAGGCCGTCCGCGCAGCGATAGGACCATCGCATTGGCTGCCCAGGCGTCCGATGCGTTTGCGGCAATGGTGGCGCGTCATGCGGAACCGGCATGATGCAGATCCACGTGTCATTGTCCGGTGCATCGTCCGCGATAGTGGTTGCGCTGGCAATTTCTTGCGGCGTAAGCGGGGCAAACTTGTTCATCGGCGCACCTCATTTGAGAGGTTGACGCCAAGCATTCCTGCTAGCCGCCGCGCGGCCTCGGACTGCGAGACTCGCTCAATGTAGGCGATAAGCGAGACAGCGTCGCCGCCCCTGTCGCCGGTCGCAAAGTCTGCCCATTGGCCGGTGCGCAAGTTAATCGAGAACGAACCAGCAAGCCGATCCGCCCGCGTCGGGTTGAGCGCTACAAATTCCCGCCCAACGATCTTTCCGCTGGGCAAGAGCCGGGCAAGGATCGCTGGCAGCGCCCGAAGTGCCGCGTCGTTTACCGCCTCAAAGTTGATTTGACGGTTTCGCGTGTGAAAGGTGCGAAAAGATGCTGACTTGGAATTTGCCCGGCCTGCGTTGGCGCGCGTGGCCGGGTTTCGTTTGTAATGGGGCATGGCTTAGCGCGCCTCCGGAGCGGGCACCTCGCCAGGAGCCGCACGGCGGCGGGACAGCAGCCACCTATCCAAATCAACGTCGAGAATACCTCGCCGCCTTTTTCCGAGTGAGACCGTGGCCGGTCCTTCACCCTTGGAAAGCAACCGCTCGATAGTCCGCCGTGTTAAACTTGCCCGCTTGGCGGCTTCATCAAACGTTAGAACTTGCATTCGTGATTCCTTTGTCGGTTTGCGCTGCGACAAGAGGAAACACAGAAGCGCATGATTTATGAGGGAGATTTTCTATCTCAATTCGCACGGACTGGTGCTGAAAGCGCCGAAAAGCGCCTTAAAGGCACTTAAAGGCACCAAACAGCGCACATAAATGTTGTGGAAAACTGACCGCGCTCCTGTTTGGCGCGAGATCTTCAAGCGCGTTTCGGCAGGGTGACGATGTTGCCAACGTCAGCCCGCCCCTTAACGGCGGCCATGACGTGCGCCGCCCAAGCCTCCAGCGCGGCGCGCTTCTCTTGAGCGAAGTCATGGCGCTGGTAGACCCCGACAATGCCAGCGCGGCTTCCCGAGACGGAAACCGCACGATGCCGTTGAACGGCCCGGGGCCGACCGTTGCGCGCCAGACAGCGGCGAGCTCATTGTCGGACAGCACTCGCTCGCGCCGCGGTGCGGGCGCCACGGGTAGATTTAGAAAGGGGTTGACGGACAGAGCGCCGCGCTTCGCGGCCCAGCCGTAAGCCGCTTTACCGTAGGCCGCCGTTCGCGCCGCCATCGCCACGCTTCCCTTTCGCGCCATGGCGTCGAGGGTCTTGACGGCCGTTGCCCGGTCAAGATCGGCGGCGGGGAGGTCGAGATAGCGGGAGAAGGCATTGCGCAGCGCTCGCACGGCCTCCGCGGCATAGCTCGGTCGCTTGCCCGCCAGATGCAAGGCTTGCCAGTCCGATAGCAGCGCAGCGAGCGTCAAGGCTTCATGTGCCGCGTTCCGGCGCGCCTCGGCGGCAGCTTTCTTTCGCACGGCCGCTGGGTCCACGCCTTTCGCCACGTCGCCCATGATCGCCCGCACGGCATCGCGGACCTTGCCAAGCGAGACGGCGCTCGATGAGCCAAGCGGGATGCGGCGCTTTTGCCCGTGCCAGGTGTATTGAGCCAGAAAGGTTTTGCCGCCGCTAGCCAAAACACGCACGCCGAGCCCGCGTTGCTCATCATCGAAAACGAGCATGTCGCGCTTTTCTGGCGGGCATTTCAGGCCCGCGATGCGAGTTTGTGTCAGCTTCATAGCCTACCTCCGGGTCCGCTCCGGGTCCGCGGACCTCCAGCGGACCCCGCGAGACGACATTTTTTGACGCGCTGTGTCGCCTAATGTCAGGAAGGTACGGCTGAAATCAAGGGGAAATGTCGGGTCCGCGGTATCGTGAGTTGGCTAGTGTCGCGGAGGGCGCGCTTATTTGTAATCAGTAGGCCGCGGGTTCGAGTCCTGCAACCGGCACCAAACAACCGATTGTTAGTATTATCTATTTTCCATTCTCGTTTTGTGCACAAGCCTGGGTTTGACACTTTTAATCAGATGGTTTGACAGTCTTTGATCGCCGTCTGGCCACTTCCGCATCGAAATTTTTCACAACGCCATGCATCTTTCGCGAAAGGTCTGCGCCCTTGGCATAATGCCGCGCCATTTCGATGCTCTTCTGTCCGAGCGCGTCGGTGATCGTTCTTTCATCCGCGCCGCTCTCGCGAAGGATGACGGCCACGGTGTGCCGGAGCCCGTATAGGGTCAGGCCCGGCCCAATGCACCCCTTTCTTTCAAGACGAACGCGAAGCGTGCGCCAGGATGTGCTAAAGCCGCTCAGGGTCCAGTTTGGGATCCCAGGAGTCAGATTCTTGGGCGGAGGGTATAAGTCAGACGTCTCAGAGTTCTTATGTTCGACCGACCTTTGAAACGAGATTAAGGGCGCGCTGACATCGAAGATGTGAAGTGCGTAGAACGTTCCCGAGCCCCCGCCATTATACGTCGCTATTAGGATGAGCAATTTGTCGGCCGTGGCGCCGATCAATTGATAGGACGTTTCTTCCTGGCCGTTGATTGTCTTTTCGGCTAATTTTGTTTGGGTCACCCATCGCCCGTCGTCTTTAATTGGATCGGCGTAGAGATTGCTGACGACGGCCGCTTGGACGTCCACCGTGACCCAAATAGAGCCGGAGTCCGCCAGGTCTCCGTCACCAAAGTCGCGGAAGATCTCTGGCGAAATGCACTTTCCTCCGACTGTGAACGTCTTCCGCCTCATCCAGTAGGGACTCTGGAAAGGCTTTGGACTCCAAAACCGTGGGACGCGCCGATGTCGCGGCCTCGACCGATAGCGGACGCGACGGGTGTAGCTTCACGAGCTTTCAGCGGTGCTACGTCAAATGGATTTCTGAGGGATTCGATCCGGATAGGTTCCTGACTGCTTTCGAGAGCGGTTTCACTAAATCTGGAAACGCGCGTACCATGGTCTGAAAGCGTGCAGCTTTTCGCGCAATTTATGACATGGTAGCGTTAGAACGCAATATATTAATCGCGCACCACTGTAGCTATCAGTTCTAGGGTTTTCCGGCGTGTCCGCACACATCTTTGCTGGTTCGAGTGCACGGTGCGAGTTCAATCGGCCAGCGGTGGGCTTTGCCGCGTGGGCGCTGGTGTGAATAACAGTAAATAAAAATATTCGCACGTTCGGCTCAGGACCACTGTTCGCGTTCGTGGCGCACGAGCGCATATGTTTGTTGCAATGCGTCCATGCAGCGATCGATGTCAGACCGAGTGTGCAGCCGCTGCTATAAGGCGCTCTCATTCCTTGTCGGCGACATAGTTTAAGCGTTTAGTTTAGCGAGCGACGACGACCAGACGTTTAACCTCGCCATTTTGATAAGCCTGCAAAAATGCGTTGTAGTCCTTGAAGGACACACATCCGTTCGAATCACCGTTCGGGCCGAGCATGTAAGTGTGTGCGAGAAGGCCTGTCCGCCCATAGATGTCACCTCCGCCAACGGGTTTGAGGCGCAACGCTTGGACTCCGTGGAAAAGCTGCTCCCGCGGCTCGAGCTCATAGACATGCGGCGGAGTTGCCCCGCGCGTTCGTTCGTTGACGTGACGCGGATCGTCCAGCCTATCGCCGAGGCCCGAATGCGCTTCCAATCTCGTTCCATTGGGCAAGTAGACAGTATGCGCCGCGACATCATAAACGGCCGTCCTTCGATCGTAGCGGGGCGGCGCGCTGGAGGTGAGACTTCGTGCATTACCAAGAATGCCAGCTTCCGGAGCCGAGTATGCGAGGAGAGGCCCCGAAGGTTGCAGCATGCCAAAAAGCTTCCCGAAAAACGTGTGATTATCGCCGAGCGTGGTTGGGGGTGCGGTCCTTCTGTTCTGCTGCGCCAACCGGCGGTCGGAGGCGGGGAACGGGCTATGGCTTGCCGGCAATCCCAACTCGGCGGGACGCGGTTTTGGCAAAGGTGCGCTCTTAGCAAGTTGGGGAACGGCTCGTCTCGGCATCGGCAGGATGTTTTCCGGCTCTGCGATTGCGGCAGCGGGTGCCGGCGGAATTGACTTAAAGGTCGATTTAAGTGGAAAACTTTGCGCAAGCGAAACCGGCGTGGAACCCGAAGACGATCGCGGGTCGAACAGCGTGCCATAGGGATTCGAGGCAAAGGTTACTACGGGTGCGACTGCTGGCGCTTCAACTACATTGGGGGCAACGGCGGGACGGATGTATAGTATCCACACGCCCAACAACACACTCAAGGCGAGAGCGATGGCACCTGGAATGGCCGGAGAAAAAATTCTCCAAGATAACCGACCGCGCTCGCACGGAATGAAATCAAGAGTCCTATCGATCCCTCGTGCCATACGTCTCGCTTTCGAAATCATTGCAATTCGTGGCGCCACTCGGCCAACATTGTCCGTGGCGCTAGAAGGCGCGATCAGCCACAACAATGCCATAGGAAGCGTCTCAGCCTCGCTAAACGCAGGCACAGAAAGCTTCGCAGCTTTGCTGGAGCACCATTGCGGCGATTTTTGGCTAAATGCCCATCAAGGTATCATTTTTCGATGTGGTACATGATCAAGCGCCGGGCGAAGGCTGACCGGCGAAACGGGCGGCAGCGTTCGAAAAAGGCCGGGCATGGGACGCGAAACATGTGGAGAGCGTTCGGAGGTCCGCTCATAGCGCTGCTGTCACCATCTTCGATTGCTCGCTGTAACGCATTATCGTGGACGCGAGATTGAGGTCTCCCGTTGTACTCAGAGAGAGAATGCGCAACCAGCCGGATTTCTGATGCAACCCGTTCACCGCCTCCCAGGGGTGCCCTCTCCTCCGTCAATCTGTTGGCCAACAAGCGCGATGGCCCGCTGATAGACCGGAGCAGCATTCCATGCCTGGATAGCTCCGAAATTGGCTTCGCCGGGCTGGTATCCCGTGCCCGCATGCCAGCCATGGGCCCTGAGGAAATTTGCCGTGGAGGCCAGTGCGTTGGCCGCGGTGTCGAGATTCCCGCCGGTGCCGTAGTCTAGGATGGTCTTGGGCAAGAACTGTGTCTGGCCGATCTCACCGTGCATGGAGCCGCGCGTGCCTGCCGAGAGAGTTCCGCGATCGATCAGTGTCAGAGCTGCGTAGAGCTGGTCGGTGAAATAGGCCGACCGGCGGCAGTCATAGGCGAGAGTAGCCACGGCCGACAGAGTATTCTGATTCCCGCGCTCCCTCCCGAAGCCCGTCTCCATTCCCCAAATGGCTATGAGCGGCCCCGGCGGGACGCCGTAGCGTTGCTGGATGGACGCAAAGAGGGCCGCATTGGATTGCTTGAGCGCGCGCCCGCGCGCGGCGATGACCGAGCCGCCACGCTTAGCGAGAAACTGATCGAGCGACAAATGGAAGCTCCTCTGGCCACGGTCAGCCGCGATGGTTGCAGTCGAATACTTAGTCGCCATAAGGGCTGCGACCGTGGAGGCGCTGACGCCCCTTCCCCGCGCTTCATCGGCGAACTGCTTCTTCCACGCCTCGAAGCCAGCCGCCGTGCTGCCGCACTGCGCGGCGCTCGCTTTGCTGGCCATCCACACGAACGCCACCAAGGCTGCGATGATGACTGTCTTGAACTGCCCGCCCTTAGTCATTCAGAACTCCTTTCACACCCTTTGCATCAGACAAAACGCTGGCTCGCCATCCCTGCCGAGATAAGGCGTGATCGCCGGCTCTCGCGCCCTTCAAGATCCGCGCCCTTCATGTCAAAATGTGGTCGTGTTGCCAGACCGTTCATCGGATTATAGGGTCCCAGCCGGTCATCCGCGTTAGCCCTGCGTAACGGGAGTTCTTGGCGCTGAACGTAATGCCGGCACGACTCGCGTCCGGCAGCTATCTGGGAAATTCCGGAAATCATATGCGCTCGCGAGCTTTTCTCAGGCTGGCGCTCCTCAGAAGTAGCGCGTTCCCCCCGTGGCGAACTCCAAACCCGTGCTATGTGTCAACCGGGGCCCGATCGGTTTTCTGGCCCGTTGCACCTCTGGCCCAACGGCGGAGCGACGGCGGAGACGCTGCGACCGGCCCTCTTTCAAAGGCATTCGCGGATGAACGTTCCGGCGTTGGCGAGCGCCCGGCGGCCGGGTTCCAGATGCGCGTTCCACAGGTGCCACGCATGAATCATGTGTGGCCAGATCTCCAACGTCACGCGCACATCGGCGGCACCGGCTGCGGCGGCGAAGCGTGTGGCGTCCGCGAGCAGCGTCTCGGCAGAACCCACTTGGATCAGCGTCGGCGGCAGGCCCTTCAAGTCAGCGTAGAGAGGGGAGACCTGCGGATCCTTCCTATTCGTCCCGGCTGGAAGATAAGCATCGGCTAGTTCGCCGAGGTAGCCCTCGTGGAGGATCGGATCTACTGCGTCCTTGGTGGCGAGCGTTTCACCAGACATGGTCAGGTCCGTCCATGGCGATACGAGCCACGCGCAACCGGGAAGCGCCTCCCCCGCGTTGCGCAGGCGATTGATCAGGGCCACCGTAAGCCCGCCCCCCGCACTGTCCCCGCCGACAGCGATACGATCGGCAGCAACGCCTTGATTTCGCACGTAACGCCATGCCTTCAGTGCATCCTCGAAGGCCGCGGGGAAAGGATGCTCGGGAGCCAGCCGATAGCCCACCGCCAGCGTCCGGGTTCTTGCCGCCCGGCCCGCCTCGGTGACCATCCGGCGATGGCTGAGGATGGAGCCGGAGCAATAGCCGCCGCCGTGGAAGAACATCAGGACGCGAGTGGCGTCACTGCCTCGCGCGATCGACCATTCGCCGGGCACACCGTCGAGATCGACCAAGTCGAGATTCACATCGTTAGCTACGGGCCAGATGGAACCGACCTCGTCAAGGCGTTCGCGCCGCTGGACCCATCCCACCGGCCTAGGCTTAGAACTCAATAGTGCGCGGACGGCATCTATCTCACTGCCATCCATTGCGTTTCCTCATCGGGTGAAGCAGCAAGCTGCCGACGTTTAAGTTCTCCAGAGCAATAAGCCGGCAGGCGTATCTCGTCCTGATCTTGATTCACTTGAATTTTGCGAGCGTCTTGCGGTCGTGAGATTATCGCGCCCCACTATCTCGAACTTTGCGCAAATGTTTGGACCGCCGGGTTGACGGTTGCAAGGGTCCCGAAGTCGGATCGTGCAATGCTGGAGGCTAAATGTCTGGAAATGGCGCGACTCGGACCTTCTGTAGTGTCCGCTATTCTGTCGTTATGGGAATGGCAAGCGGACCTTGAGGAAGCCGTACGCAACGATCTCGATCTATGAGTACGCCCGCTAACAAAAGGGCCGGACGGCGCGCCCGTCTGTAAATTTCCGGCACCCCCACTTCGAATCTCCAGCATCCGCAACGAACCGCCCCCACGGCGATCTCGCTGTGCGTCGCGCCACGCCGGGCTCATGCCGCCTGGATGTGTTCATGACCCGCGACCCGCAATCCAGGAATGAGGTGAGCCGTGCCGCCCGTCATCTACAAAGACCACCGCGGCAACCGGCTGCCGTCCGTCACCACCATCATCGGACGCTTCAAGGAATCCGGCGGCTTGCTCTACTGGGCCAACCAGCAAGGGCTCGAAGGCAAGACGCTCGACCAGGCGCGCGCGGAGGTGACCACACCCGGAACGCTGGCGCACAAGGCGGTCGAAGACCACATCAACGGCCGGCCCGAGACGGCGCTCATGGGCGGGTGAAGTCACGGCAAAGGCCCGCAACGCCTATGCCGCCTACCTCCACTGGGAGGCGATCAACAAGATCACGTTCCGGCACACCGAGGTTGCCCTGGCGAGCGAACAGCGCGCGTTCGGCGGCACCCTCGACGCGGTCGGGATGATCGGCAATGCGCTCATCCTGCTCGACTGGAAATGCGCCAACGCGGTCTACGCCGACTATCTCTACCAGCTCGCCGCCTACGGGCTGCTGTGGAACGAGAATTATCCCGACCACCCGCCGGTGGGTGGTTTCCATCTCTGCCGCTTCGCCAAAGAGCAGGGCGATTTCTCGCACCACTATTTCCCAGCACTCGACGACGAGGCCGAAACCTTCCTGCGGATGCGCGCTCTGTTCGATCGCGTCAAGAAGGCCGAGCGGCGCCTGCGCTGACGGAGGATCCCGTGACCATCACCCCGCCCGCCGAGGCAACCGGAGCCGCCAAGCCGGCGAAAGTAAAATCAAGTATTTAGAACCGGACCAAGTTTACGAGCGGATTGATCGGATAAGAGTTAGGTAAGCGGTTTCCTGAGCCCCCCAGGAGGTCGCCCGCCTCTTGGAGGCGGCGCCCGGCGTCAAGTACAAGGCCGCGCTCAGCGTTGCCTATGGCGCCATGGGGCTTGGCCGGGCTGGCACCGCACTGGAACTGTCGATCCTCACCACTCATATTCGGCGCCGACACCAACCGAGGCGCCTCCCGTAGCGTCGATGGCTCCTTTCGCCTTCAACTGTTTGTAAATAGTAACGCTCATCCCGACTCCGGTCTGGGCAGGGGTTGCGCCCGTGTGCACGCCGAGGCTGACGCGGTCGCCGAGAAATTTGTTCAGCGGATTGTTCGAATTGCTTGCAGACCCGAGCCCTAGCGAGCGGCGGAGACCTTCCAACGCGTCATTGCCGCCAGAATAAATTGCTGCGGCCTGCGCGAGCGCCAGAGCCTGCGTCGGCGAGAGCTGACCCGATGGCGCCCCGAAGAGCAGCCGCGACAGGATTTCGTCCTGAGGCAGATCGGGGCTCGATCTGAAGATGAATTGCGGATCCGCCGGGTTTCCCGTAACCGCGATGCTGATCGACGCGCCGCCGGCTTGCGTTGTCGCGAGAAAGTCGAGTTGCGGCGAGAGATCGCCCGCAAAGGTGAGATTGGCCCGTGTCAAATCGAGTTCAGACGTGAAAATGTTCAGCCGCCCCCGGACCAGAGTGAAGGCCCCGACGGGTTTGGGCTGAGCCGATGTGCCAGTAAGCTTCAGATTGCCGCCAAGCTGCGCGTCGAGGCCCCGCCCACGCACGCGAATTTGTCCCGGCACGGCCATCGTCAGATCGAGCGCGGCGTCGAACGCCGGCGCGCCTCTGCCTTTCCTGCTCTTGGCGGCGATCGCGAGCCGGGCTGCGGCAGTCGGCGTCGAATTGATATGGCGCGTCCCCGGCAGAGGCTGCAAGGACCCCGGCAGGCGATCGGGGATAGCAACGTCGAGGGAATTGATATCGACCCTTCCGCCAATGCGCGGATAGCGTGCGAGCGGCCCGGAGATGTCGAGGTCGAGGCCGAGGACTGCCGTCGCCAACGCACTCTGCATGAGCTCGGCGTTCTGGCCTCTGATGCGAATGTTGCCCGGAAAGCCACCAGCTGGGTCGAGCCTGATCGAGCCGCCCGCCGTGATCGACCCGCCATTGCGCGTCGTGGCGGAGGCGCTTTCGATCGTTGCTCTGTCGCCTTGCGCGATGAGACGGGCGCGAATGGCGTCAAGGCGGATACCGAGGATCGCGTCCTGGAGCGAGCCATTCGAGAGCATGATCGAGCCGTAGGCCTGCGGCTGCGGCGCCGTGCCGCCCAATCGCCCATCCACCACGACCGAACCGGTGAGTTGCCGCCCGGCTGCGGACATCGACTGGTTGGCGAGGCCAGCATCGAGATTGCCCTTAATGGCGAGATCGAGCGCGCCCTTCGCTGCAAGCGGCGCGCTGCCGGAGATTTTCAACCTGCCCGCCTGCCCGGCCGCGAGCGTTGCCTCGAGCGTCGTCCAAGCCCCCTCGAACCGCCCCGTCGCGTCGACATCGATCAGCGGCAGTCCGATAGTACGTGTTTGCGGCGCGGCCAGCTTGGCGATCTTGACGCGATAAGCGCCCGCTGGAGCAGCACGCGATCCGGTAACCGTCGCCTCCCCGTCGAGACTGCCGGAAAGGCCAAGGTCCCGCGCAAGAACATCGGCGGCCGACAAAGGAATCGCGCGGGCGACCGCCTTGAGATCGAGCTTCGAGCCGGCGCGCCCCTCGATCGTCAGCCGGCCGCCGCTAAGGCTCAGCGACAGATTGGGCAGATCCGCGCCGCCATCTTTGATGACGATGGTCGCGGGCCCGGCGAGGCCGATCCTGCTGCGGCCGCGCGTTGCGTCGAATTTCGTAATCTCTATGCGGATCGGATCGGCTGGAACGACACTCGCGCGAGCATCGAGGTTAAGGCCGCGCCCAGTCGCCGTCAGCGTGATATCGCTCGCGTCGACCCCGCCTTTCGCATTGAGTCGGACGCGCGAGACCGTCTCGCCGCCGATGCGCGCCTCATCGACCGCGAGCGAGCCGGCAATCACGGGGCGGCGATAGACGTCGGTCAAGGCGAGGTCAGCGGCGAGCTTATCGAGACTGACATCAAAGGCCTCGATCCGCTGCCCATTGGCCTTGATGACGGCGTCCTGCCGCGCATCGGCCTGCGTCAGGGTCACGTCGGCGTCGATGCCGCCGGAGAGCTTTTGCAGCGCCAGAGGCGAAAGATCGTCGAGATCGCGCGCGTGAAGTGCGACCTGGCCGGCTGCGAAATTGGCGGCGTCGAGCGCAACCCCGCCTTGCGCCGAGACCGAGCCGATGCTCACGTCCACCCGATCGAGAACGGCGCCGCCTGTCGCCGGCCGCGCGATATGGACGGAGGCTCGCGCCGGCTTTCGGTCAATTTCGCCGTCGATACTGACGTGGGCGTCGAGCGCGCCTCTGAGATTTGTGGCGTCGGCTCGCAAATCGAGACGCGGAACGGGACGCCCGAGCAAGGCGGCATCGCGGATCGAGACCTTCGCCGTCGCATCGGGCAGCGAGAGCGTGCCCGTCACATGCGCGGCGATGTCGCCGCGTCCCGTCGCGCGCTTGTCGGCCTTCGACAGCTCGGGAATCATCATCATAGCGGTGAGATCGGCAATTTTAGGCGTCGCTGCGCCGTCGATGCTGGCGCTCGCGTTCGGTCCAGTTACATGCAGATCGGTGAACCCGAATCCCCCATCCGCGTCGAGTCTCGCGCCCCCGGCTAGCGTGAGCTTATCGCCGTAGAGGCCATCGATCGGCGCAACGCCAGTCGCAAATCGATTGGCGCGGGCGTCGATTTTTGCCGTGAAGCGGTTGGAGCGCGGCGTGCCTTCGATGTCGGCTTTGAGCGTCGCCTCGCCTTTGAGCGCGAAACCCGCGACCGCGCCGAAGCGCGCAAGATCGGGCGCCGCGACATCGAGGCGTCCTTTCAATTCGGCGGCGCCAGCGCGACCCTTGAACCCGGCCGACAGGGTCTGCAACTCGATCTCCAGGGTCTGAAAATCGACGAGGCCCTTGATCGTGCTGGCGCCGCGCATCGCAAAGCTCGCCTCGCTGCCGACCGCCTGCGCCAGAGCTGGATTGGCCAGCGAGAGGCCCCTCACCTTGGCATCGGCGGCAAGCTGCAGAAGGGTCGACGCATTGGCGATCGATCCGGTCGGCGCGGCCTTGAAACTGGCCTCGAGATGGCTGAGCGAAGCGGACGGGAGGCGGGCATCCTCAACTTCGAGAGTCGAATCAATCGTCGGAGAAACCAGGGCGCCTGTGGCATGAGCACTAAAGGCAAGGCGCCGGATCTCGGCATCCTTGAGAGACGTCCGGCTCTCGGCATTCGGCACATTTTTGGCCGAAATTCTGATGTCGGCAATCTGCGCGGCCGAAAGGCCGCCCGTGACATCGAGGCGCGCCGCAGCAGCAGTGAGTTCCACCCCTGGAATCACGATGGCTCTGTCGTCGCCGAAGAAGACATTGCCATAGAGCCTCGTCGTTCCGGCAAAGACCGGGGCGGCCATTTGCGGCAGCAACCCTGAGACCTCGGCGGCCAGATTGAGGCCAAGCCTGCGGCCGGCGCCCTCGCGATTGAGGGAGGCGTCGCCCTTCGCCCCGACGCCCTGGCCGGCGTCGAAGGCGAGCTTAGCGTTGAAGGCGTCGAGCGCGCCGCTGCCAATGATGCTTAGTTTGACGGGAGGGCGGCCCGGAATATTGACGAGATGCGAGAGAATGCCGCCCGCAGGCTCGTCGAGGTTGACGCTGAGGTCGAGGCGCTGGCTGTCGGGCACGAGATTGAGCCGCACATTGAGCGCCGCCGGCCGGTCGAGCCGTTGCGCATCGAGAAAGAGCTGAAGCCCCTCCGCGGGGGGGCCTAACGTGGCGTTTCCGCCCGTCGAAAAGCTCGACGCAACGCCTAGGACCGGTTGGCCGAAGTCGACGCGCGCGAGCGAGAATTGCTTGATGTCGACCCGCAAGGGCAGCTCAGGCAGAAGAGGCTGCTCCTCGCCCGAGACCGGCGCCTCCGGGGGAATCGGCTTGCGCGCGACGTTCATCTCATCAAGGTCGAGCTTGTCGATCTCGAGCCGGCGCTGCAGCAACGCCAGCCGCCGCCAGACGATGCGGATGCGATTGACGGTCAGCCAGATGCCGTCCCGATCGGAGATCTTGAGGTCGCGGACCGTCGCGTCGGACGAGAGGGCGCCGTCGATGCCGCCGATCGAAATCTTAGTTGCCGGCGTCGAGAGCGCCCGCGAAAGCACGTCCGCCAATACGCCTTTTTGCTCATCGGCGTCGCGCCCATTGGCGGCGCCTTTGTCGGCTCGCTGCCATTCTCGGGCGACGAGTCCGAGAAGGGCCAAGAGGGCTGCGGCGAGCGCCAACGCGCGGGGCGGTGAGAAGCGGAAGCTGGCCATCAGAACGGTTGTCCAATGCTGACGTAGAAGACGACCGGATAGTCGCCCCGCCGCGGGTCGAGCGGGCGCGCGACATCGACCCTGATCGGCCCGATTGGCGTATAGTAGAGCAGCCCGACTCCCGCCGACATCCGCGTGTCGCCGCCGCCCGAGAATGGCAGCGAGCCGATAAAGGCGCCGCCCACATCGAAGAAAGGCGCAACGCCGATATTGTCCATCACCTTGATGCGTGCCTCCAGCGTCGCATTGAAGCCGCTAAGGCCGCCGATCGTATAGCCGAGCGGGCTCGCCGGACCGACGGTCTGATAGCGATAGCCGCGGACCGTGGCGAGGCCGCCTTCATAGAGCCGATAATTCGCTGGGACGTTCGCGAGGCCGCCGGTCTCGCCGAAGATCGAGCCGAAGCCCGCGCGGCCGGCGAGGATATCATTGGCGTCATCATCCATGGCATAGTAGGCCGAGCCCGTCACGCTTGCCTTGGTAAAACCCGCGGAGCCGAAGAGAGAGGGGTACGGCGCCACTGCTGCCGTCACGCGGACGCCCCGGCTGGGGTCAAGCAGCTTGTCGGTCCCATCATAGCGGATCGACAGCGGAACGCCGAGGAGCTGATAATTGACCCGGCCAAGTGCGTCCGTCGCCTCCCCCTTCTCGAATTTGAGGCCGGCCTGCACGGCCAGCGTCTCGTCGACCCTGTAGCGCAGGGCAGCCGTGCCGCCGGCCAACTGATCGGCGTAGCCGCCAAAGCTACCGCCGCCCGAGCGGAATTTCTCGGCAATTGCGTCGAGCAGAAAGTCAACGCGTGACCCATAGAGGGCAGGCTTTACGAACCCGAGCGTGACGCGCCCGCTTAGACCTGCATTGTTGAAATTCTGGGCGCCGCTGAGGCTGTTGGCGATAATGCCGAAGATAGGTGGGGCGTAGAAAACATCGCCTTCGAGGCGCAGGCTCTCGGCGCCGCCGAACAGATTGCGATTTTCGTAATAGACGCTGCCAGTCGGACCATCCACGGTCGAATAGCCGGCCGTAAAGCCGACCAGATTGCGCGCGCGGTCGCCGACCTCGACGAAGATCGGCAGATTTCCGTTGCGGTCCAGCTTGTCGCCCTCGCGGATGCGAACCGAGCCGACAGCCGGGATCGAGCTGACCGATTTGCGCGTATCGGCGAGTGCCTTCGGCGTATAAGGTTGACCCGGCTGAAGGTAGATGAATGAGCGGACGATCGAAGGATCAAAACCGTCGGGTCCATTGATCGAAACCTCGCCGAAACCGGCTTTCGGACCGGGGTCGACGGAAAAAATCAGATCCACCGTCAGGAGCGCATGGTTGACGGTCGGGTGCGGCAGCGGCGCCTTGACCAGCGGGTGCGACTGGGCGCGAAAATAGTCCATGAGCCGCGCATTGGCCGCGCGCAAATCAGCGGCCTTGGCCGGATCGCCCGGCTTTAGCTTGAGCACGTAAGGCGGGAGAATCTCCGGCGGAAAGGGTTTATACGTCGAAGCATCGACGACCGCGATGTTGCGCAGCCTGAACAACGGTCCCGTCTCCACCGTGATCGTTACGGGGACAACGGCGCGGTTCCGATAAGCGTTGGCCGCACGGGCGAAGCGCTCATTTTCGGTCTGCCCAAGCTCCAGCTGCGTTGCCCCGACCGAGGCAAAGATCCGGGCATTGTAGTAGCCGGAGCCCCAAAGCGCGTCGAGCATGGGCGCAAAATCTGCCGTAAGCCGCTGCGCCAGAGCCTCGCAATCCGGCGGCGGGTCTTGCCTTAATTTGTAAAAGTTCGAACTATCCTGCAGCGCATCTTTGACGCCGCCTTCGCCGTGGACCACGAACTCGATTCTGTAGGGCAGCGTCGAGGGGGATGGGTTCGGCGGCTCATCCGAGCCGAAAAGCCCGAAGAAATCGAAAGCCGAAGCGCCCACCGGAGCCAAAATCAGCCCTATCGCGAAGATGCCCGTCAAGGCAAGGCCGAAGATGGAACGCCTTTTGGACCATCTTTTGACGCAACGCATCCAATCCTCATCGCCCAACCCGGTCTACCGCCGACGGACCTCGCTCTAACCCCAAACTCAAGGTAACACGATAGAAGCTCAGGCCTTTCTTGCGGGCCGAATTATGAATTTAAAGTGTCGGCATTGAATTAACGCCGTCGCCGGGCGCGCGAAACAGATCGGGGGACAAAGAGCGCAAGCGCTTCTCGCTGGAAAGGAGCCTCGGCGACGGCTTGCAAAGTTTCGCTAGCGTACTGCTTCCCTCAGCCGCGCGCTGCGCTGGCCGCTCGAGCCTGGCGAGGAAACCTGTGCGGACCTCATGGACCGAGGCCGTGTAAAAACGCGGCGTAGCAGTCGAAAGTGTGAATGGCGTGGCGCGCCAGGGCCGACTATCCATATTCTAGGCTTCAATGGTCCTAGCTGGGGGTAGGAAACGCGTAGCAATGAAAGCCTTAGTACTGTCTGCAGATTTGACGATATCTGCGGCGAATGGTTCCCGTCGACATTTCGAGACGAAGGCACTTATTGCTGCGCGCTACATAGGCTTGGCTTGCAAAACGTCAGCCCAGGCTGCGGCCGCGGCGGCCAATGGGACGCAGATGTGGATTTGGTAGTCCGACGGTCGCGATGCATGAATGTGGACCTCGCCGGCGCGCAACGCAAATGTTCGATCAGAGCAATCCTTCTTCCTTCAACGAGCGCTGTACCGCAGGCCGCGCCTTCATCCGCTCAAAATAGGCAGGCAAAGGAATGGGGAGAGAAAGGCCATTCTTGCAAGCCCACATGAGCATTACGAACAAGTAAGCATCAGCAACACTAAAACCGGCTCCCAAAAAGTAGTCCTGGTTCAACCGCCCTGCGATAAAAGCCAGGCGTTTTAAAATAGTTTGGCCGGCCGACGCTTTAGCATCCTCAGTTGCATCAGGCGTAAAGTATGGCTTGAAGGACTTATAAATCTCTGTCGAAACATATGCCATCGCTTCGAGGAGTCGATAGCGGACGAAATCTCCGAATAATGCCGGTATCGACTGGTCAGAAATCCAGCTAAGGATTGCAATATTCTCAGTCAAGATCTCGCCACTGTCCAGCAACAAGGCCGGGACATAGCCTTTCGGATTGATGACGGAATAGTCGCGGCCGTCCTCCGTCCGGTGCGTCTTTAAGTCGACTTTCACCTGATCGAACCTCATTCCCGCCTCATGCAAGGCTATGTGGTCAGCAAGGCTGCAGGCTCCAGGAGCGAGATAAAGGATCATTGGAGGACCTCTTCTTCAAGTGCGCCGAATTTTAACCCCTTACGACCGAGATGGTTTCAGGATTATCGCTGCATTTGCGGTGCAGCGAAGATTCTAGCTTACGCACTATAAGGCTTCGACAAATTCCGCGTACCAGGCCGTCCTGGGCTGGGGCGGGCTGGCCGCCTTCTTCGGCACTCGGCCCTGATTGCCCTTACGATCGCACTCTTCGCGAAATCTAAGCGTGCTACCTCAACCTTATCCTATGAACATCTTGCTGCGGCGGCTTTCGACGCTATCCCGAAACGAAAGGCCTCCGCCATTCGACTGGACCGAACGCTTTCTGAGCATTGCGGACGCATTGAAGGCACTCGGTCTTGGCTCGGCGCTGATCGACGGGGAAATCGTGGTCGAGGACGCGAGCGGCATTTCGAGCTTTAATGATTGGTTGGCGGATCTGAAGGCCGGCCGCGCGGACCGGTTCCGCTAACCCGTGTTCGATATTCTTTACTGTGAAGGGTTCGATTTGACAAAAGTGGTTCTCAATGACCTAAAAACCTGCTGCAGCAGCTTCTCGCCATTTTGCCGCCCGGCTCGCCCATTCGCTTTAGCGAGCATCTCGATGTGGACGGCCAAACCATGCTGGAGCATGCATGCCGATTCGGACTTGAAGGATAGTCTCCAAACGTCGGACCTGCCGTATCGACCCGGCCGCGGCGATCTTGGTTCAAGAGCAAGTGCCTCGAGCGACAAGAGTTTATCATCCTAGGCTACATTCCTTTGACGGCGGCCAGCCGGTCCGTCGGATCGCTGGCGCTCGGCTATCAACAATCAAACCTTGCTTACGCCGGCCGGGTCGGGACAGGCTGGTCCCTGCCCGCAATATTGGGTTGATCGTCGATGGTCCCGGTCGGTTAGCAAGGCGGCAACAACACCGCCACGGAGTACGTTAAATCAGTAATGGCGGACTTGAAGCCATTTTGCCATTATAGGCTCAGACAAGCCATTGATTTCAATATGAAAGGTGTGGTGACCTCGATGGGAACGAGATGAGCGCCGACGCATACGACCCCTATGACTTCGCGAATTGTCGCCACATCGGGCCGTCGTCCGAGGAGATCGCCGAAATGTTGCGGGTCGTGGGCGTTTCGAGTCTCGACGCGCTGATCGACGAGACTGTTCCCAAGGACATTCGTCTCGGCAAGGCGCTCGACTTCGACGGGCCGCTCTCCGAGCGCGGCGCGCTCGATCGCCTGCGCGAGACCGCGAACAAGAACCGCGTCCTGACGTCGCTCATCGGCCAAGGCTATCACGGAACGATCATGCCGCCAGCGATCCAGCGTAACATTCTGGAGAATCCAGCATGGTACACGGCTTACACGCCCTATCAGCCGGAGATCAGCCAGGGGCGACTAGAGGCGCTGCTCAATTTTCAGACGGTCGTCTCGGACCTGACCGGGCTCGCTATCGCCAACGCTTCGCTGCTCGACGAGGCGACGGCGGCGGCAGAGGCGATCGCGCTCGCCCATCGCGTCACGAAGTCGAAGGCGACAGCTTACTTTGTCGATGAAAATTGCCTGGCGCAGACGATTGCGGTAGCGCGCACGCGCGCGGAGCCACTTGGATGGAGGATCATCGTCGGAGATCCCTTCAAAGACTTGGAGCCAGACCAGGTCTTCGGCGCGCTTTTTCAATACCCGGGCGTCACCGGCGACTTCCGCGATTTCTCGGACGCGATCGCCAAGTTGCATGCAGCGAAGGCGATCGCCGTCGTCGCGGCCGATCCGCTAGCGCTCACGCTTCTGAAGCCGCCGGGTGAGATGGGCGCCGACGTCGCCGTGGGCTCCCTGCAGCGTTTCGGAATGCCCATGGGCTATGGCGGCCCGCACGCCGGCTATATTGCGGTCAAGGAAGCATATAAGCGCGCGCTGCCCGGCCAACTCGTCGGCGTGTCGGTCGATTCACGCGGCAACCGAGCCTATCGCCTCGCTCTTCAAACGCGCGAACAGCATATCCGCCGCGAGAGCGCGACCTCCAATATCTGCACGGCGCAGGTTCTACCCGCCGTCATTGCCTCCATGTATGCGGTGTTCCATGGGCCGAAGGGTTTGAAGGCCATCGCGGAGCGCGTGCATCGCAAGGCGGGGCGGCTAGCAAACGGGCTCGCCTCGCTCGGCTTTTCGATCGCACCGCAAGAGTTCTTTGACACCATCACGGTCGACGTCGGTCCCTATCAGGGACTGATCATGAAGAACGCCGTAGAAAATGGCGTGAACCTTCGCAAGGTCGGCCGCGACCGCATCGGGATCACGGTCGACGAGCGCACGCGTCCGGCGACGCTTGAAGCTGTGTGGCGCGCCTTCGGCGGCTACAACCTCGTCTATTGCGACGAATTTCCGAACTATCGCCTACCCGCGGCGCTCATCCGCCAATCTGCGTATTTGACCCATCCGGTGTTTCACAAGAACCGGGCGGAAAGTGAGATGACGCGTTACATGCGCCGCCTCGCGGATCGCGATCTCGCGCTCGATCGCGCCATGATTCCGCTCGGCTCCTGCACGATGAAGCTCAACGCCACGGCCGAGATGCTGCCCATCACCTGGCCGGAGTTCGCTGAGATCCATCCTTTCGCGCCCGCCGATCAGGCTCTCGGCTACGCGGAAATAATTGAGGATTTGTCGAACAAGCTTTGCCAGATCACCGGCTATGACGCCTTCTCGTTGCAGCCCAATTCCGGCGCGCAGGGCGAATATGCGGGACTGCTCGCCATCCGCGCGTATCACAGGAGTCGCGGGAAGCAGCGCAACATATGCCTCATTCCAGCGTCCGCTCACGGCACCAATCCCGCTTCCGCCTCCATGTGCGGAATGAACGTCGTCGTCGTGGCGACGGACGCAAAAGGCAATATCGATCTCGCGGACTTTCGCGCCAAGGCCGAAGCGAACGCAGTGACTCTCGCGGTGGCGATGGTCACCTATCCCTCGACGCACGGCGTTTTCGAGGAGACCATCCGCGAGATCTGTGCGATCACCCATGCGAACGGCGGCCAGGTCTATCTCGACGGCGCCAATCTCAACGCGCTTGTAGGGCTCGCAAGTCCTGGCGACTTCGGCGCCGACGTGGGCCACGTGAATCTTCACAAGACCTTCTGCATTCCGCACGGCGGCGGCGGCCCGGGCATGGGGCCTATCGGCGTCAAGGCGCACCTCGCGCCGTTCCTGCCCGGCCATCCCGAGACGGGCGGAAACGCCGTAACGGTTTCAGCGGCGCCTTATGGTTCGCCGTCGATCCTCCCGATCTCTTGGAGCTATTGCCTGATGATGGGCGGCGAAGGCCTTGCGCAAGCGACCCGCGTCGCGATCCTGAACGCGAACTACATCGCCAAACGCCTCGCGGGCGCCTATGACGTGCTATATTCGGGCGCCAAGGGTCGCCTCGCGCATGAATGCATCATTGATACGCGGCCATTGCTCGAGGAGGCTGGCGTCACCGTCGACGACATCGCCAAGCGGCTCATCGATTGCGGCTTTCACCCCCCGACCATGAGCTGGCCCGTCGCGGGGACGCTGATGGTGGAGCCCACCGAGTCGGAGACGAAGGGGGAACTCGATCGTTTCTGCCACGCGATGCTCGCCATTCGCGAGGAGGCGCGGGCCATCGCGGAAGGGCGCATGGACAAAGAGAACAATCCTTTGAAGAACGCCCCGCACACCGTCGAAGACCTCGTGGGCGAATGGAACAGGCCCTATTCGCGCGAGGCCGCCTGCTTTCCGGCCGGCGCCTTCCGGGTCGATAAATACTGGCCGCCGGTCAACCGCGTGGATAATGTTTACGGAGATCGCAACCTCGTTTGCACCTGCGCGCCGGTGGAAACCTACATCAAGGCGGCGGAATAAGATCTTCGCCGCCCGACAAGGCCACGCCGACGGTGCGACTGACTTGTTGTCGGCCCTCTCTACTTAACACCCCAAAGCACGATCGCCGGAATGCACGTGGACATGCTCCACCGTGACCTTCTGCTGGCCCTTGCCAGATGCCGGTTGAGGGCATCGAGCACCACGGCATAGGTCCGGGAAAGCTTGTCCGCCTGGCTCAAGTTCTCGCGTCGGCCCTCGAACGTCTGTTCGCCAAGCATAGCGCGTCGATGGCACTGGGGGCCCACGGGCACGGTCCCGGTGGGGATAGCCTCTGGAGTAGCCGTGGCGCCGGATCGGAAATAATGGTCCCAGCCGTGAGAAGCAAGGGAGGCATGGCCGGAGGGATTCGTCAAGGCGCCCCACGCTTTTGATCAAAGTTCAGGTTCGTTCCGTGGTTTTGGAGCGCTGGTGGCTCGATTCCAAAATCTGTCTCTGCGGTTTCGCTTAACCGTATGTTTTTTCAAAGGCTCTCTTGGAGCGCAGGTATCGCACAATGTTATAATAGTTAACAAAAAATATTTATCAGTTACAAAAAAATAGTTGTACATCCTAATGTGTTTCTGCTTAGCATGTCTGAGGGAGACCAGATCCCGATGGCTATGGCGAATGTTGGCCATAGGAGCAATGACTTCGCTAAATACAAGACCAAGTTGGGGGATTAAAATGGCGTCATTCAACATAAAAAAAACGTCATTCATTGCGTGGACGTTTTTCGAAATGTTTTTTGTTACGGGCTTGCTTGCTGCGCCCGTGGCGGTTCCAACGTACCACTACGATAGTCTGCGGACTGGCTGGAATTCTAACGAAACAACTCTGACTGCGACAAATTTCCCGAGCGCATTCCGTTTGATCCATACAGTAGCGCTCGACGATCAAGTTGATGCGCAACCGCTCCTCGTTCCGGGTCTAACAATCGCCGGTGGGACGCATGACGTCGTTTATGTCGTAACGGAATCCAATACTGTTTACGCCATCGATGCATCAAGTGGCGCTATTCTTCTCAGCCGAAGCCTTGGGGCCGCCGTTCCGGCACCGCTTCATTGTTACAATAATGGGCCAAATGTGGGAATCACTGGCACTCCCGTTATCGACCTAACCACACACACATTGTACCTCATCGCCTATGTAAACGGCCCTCCTACTTATCAACTACATGCTCTCAATTTAGGCGATTTGACAGATAAAGCCAGTTCGCCAGTCACCGTGACCGCATCGCACACTCTGACCAATGGTTCCGTTTATAGATTCAACGCCGCAGTTCAACGACAAAGACCAGGGTTGCTAGAATTGAATGGAAACATTTATGCAGCGTTTGGAGGTTTTTGCGACTTTAAAGCCGACCTTTCGAGAGGCTGGGTTTTGGGATGGTCAGCAAGTACTTTGGCACCGCTCAGCTCGAATTGGCTCAATGACACGCAAGCAACTTCGCCTACCAGCTATTTCTTAACTTCAGTTTGGATGTCGGGCTACGGCCTTTCTGGAAGTGGCACTGGATCTGGAGCTCGTCTGTTGTTCTCCACAGGAAATTCTGACTGCAATTTCTACAAACAGCCAGAACAATGCCCATCAGCGTCAACTTATCATGTCCCAGATCATATTCAGGAAAGTATCGTTAAGACCGATGCAAATCCAGCCAATCTCCTTGGCATTTTCACACCGTCGAATGTCTTAACTCTGGATAAACAAGACGCGGATCTAGGATCCGGAGGTGCAATGCAGCTACCAACTCAGAGTGGAAAAGTTCCGTTCCTAGCAGTTGGTGCTGGCAAAGACGGACGGCTGTTCTTACTCGATCGTCTTAACATGAGCACGCCGCTTGAGACTCATCAATTAGGAGCTTGTTGGTGCGGGCCGTCTTATTTTATTGGTTCAGACGGGATTGGGCGTATAGTAACTAGCCAAGGTTCTGCAATAAGTACATGGCAGCTGATATTGTCGCCTTCGCCTCATTTGGTTCAAGAGGGAAGCGTGAGTATCAGCACCGGTCAAGATCCTGGATTTTTCACTGTAGTTTCATCCAATGGGACGCAAGCTGGAAGTGGTATTATTTGGGCTGTTGGACGCCCTGGCAGCACGACCGCTGTCAACTTATTTGCATTTGCAGCAACAGCGTCAAGCGGGACATACAAGTCACTGTTTTCCTCGTCAGCTGGGTCTTGGCCAAACACTGGTGGTAACGCCAACATCGTTCCCATTGTTGCGAACGGAAAGGTTTATGTTGCTTCCAACAAAGCACTTGCGATTTTCGGAGGTCCGTCCGCCTTTGTTCCGCTAATTCGGCCGCCGCCTCCGCCGCCAGTTGTCTCCTTAAATAGCCCTCATGTAATTACCGGCATCCTTCTGACGATCAACGGATCGACACTCACTCTCCAAACGCGAACGGGCAAAGCCGCTCCAATCGACGATTCCCAAGCGGCTCAGAACGAGCAAGTTGGTGCTCCTTTACTTGTTGGGGAACCCTTTACAGTGCAAGGATCATCGTTCACTGCAACCGGCGCGCTGCTTGCGACATCGATTTTCCGGGCGAAGGGTTCGGGCGATTTGTGGCCGCCAGACCAGTGAAAATTTGGCTGACCTTCCCGAACGTCGATTCGGGAGGCCGCCGGGGGGTGCACCGCAGATTTACGCAGCGGTTCGATGATTTATTTTCGTTGAGGGGAAGCGCCCCGGCGGGCGTCTCTGAAATGAAGCTGGTGCGTGAACTCTTAAGGCGAAACGGGCGCGGGCGGCCAAGAAAACATGTTAAGCCCGGCATTCCCCAGATGGGGCCGATCCGAGCCCATTCTGGCTCCCATCGGCTCCGTGCAAGCTGGACCCGTCGCAATTGGCGAAAGACAGACCGCGCGTCTGGTATCGGCCCCCATCCCACGCTCAAAATGGCGATCTTTCTGTCATATGGCGCACCTCCCCCGTGAGTTTGTCCCGCACGATCGAACCAGTTTAGAAAAGACAACTAGGCCGGCCAGATCACGGGCTGCGCCTTGGGGATAGCCGAGGAGAAGCTAGCCACTGTGCAACAGGCTTCGCGGGTCCGTGAAAACCCAGCGATGCCAGTCATCGCTTCAGGGCTCTGATCGTTCTGACTGCGCGCCAAAGTTTGCGGCGGGGTTGAAACGTCCCAGACCCCGCCGCGGAGAAGGGCGGCCCGCAGCCCCTCACGAATTGAGGAGTTCCGAGCAAAGCTACGTCGCGGATTTGCGCTACGAAACGGCCTTCATAAACTCCCGATAGGCATCCTCGTCCATCAGGCTGTCGAGCTCGGCGGCATCGGTCAGCTTGATTTTCAGGAACCAGCCCTTGCCGAATGGATCCTCATTGACCAGTCCTGGCGAATCCGCAAGCGCGCTGTTGCCCTCCACGACTTCGCCGGACACCGGCGCATTGACCTCGCTGGCGGCCTTGACGCTTTCGACAGTGGCGGCCTCGGCGCCCTTGGACAAGCTCTGGCCAATTGGCGGAAGTTCGACAAAAACAACATCGCCTAATTGGGTTTGCGCATAATCAGTAATCCCGATGACGCCCGTGCCGCCTTCGACGCGGACATATTCGTGGCTCTTGGTGTAGCGCGTAGTCATCAGTGTCCCCTAAAGTAATGGTGCGGCACAAAAGGCATGGGAACGATTTTTGCCGCACGCACCTTGCCGCGCACGATCAAGCAAACTTGCGTACCGGGCGCGACGTGCGCGGCATCGACATAGCCCATGGCGACCGGCCGCCCGAGGCTCGGCGCGAACCCCCCCGAAGTAACACGTCCGATGGTTTGACCCTCAAGCGTTACAATCTCAGAGCCCTCCCGCGCGGGGGCCTTGCCTTCGAGCAAAAATCCCACGCGCAGGCACGACGGACCATGATCGATCGCCCGCTTCACTTGCTCATATCCAAGAAATCCGCCCGTCTCGCGCCGGCGTTTCGAGATCGACCATGAGAGCCCCGCCTCGACAGGGCCGGTTGTGCTATCGATGTCATGGCCATAAAGGCAGAGACCCGCCTCGAGCCGGAGCGAATCCCTGGCGCCGAGGCCGATCGGGCGAACGTCCGCCTCGGCAAGCAATTCTTGCGCGAAAGCTGGCGCCGCCGCGGCCGGAATCGAAATCTCGAAACCGTCTTCGCCGGTATAGCCGGAACGCGAAACAGTGAGGGGCACGTCATCCCACTCAAAACCGCCGGCACTCATGAATGGCATTGCGGAAACACTTTCGGCCGCTGCGGATGAAAGGTGCCGGCACAAAACCTCGGCGGCCTTCGGGCCTTGCACGGCGAGCAAGGCGCGGCCGTCGAGAACGGTCAGCGCGCAATCCGGCAGCTCGGCTGCGAGACGGGCGAAGCTGGCTTTTTTGGTGGCGGCATTGACGACCAGAAACAGCCGCTCGCGCCTCGCTTCGTCATCGAGCCGCGTCACCATCAAATCATCGAGAATATGGCCATGGGTATCGAGCAATTGCGTATAGCGCACCCGCCCTGGAGCAAGAGTTGCGATGTCGCCCGGCACCAGCATCTCCAGGCGGCGCGCGGCGTCGGGTCCCGCAAGAATTGCCTGGCCCATGTGCGACACGTCGAATAGCCCCGCCCGCGCACGCGTATGGAGATGTTCGCTAATAATGCCGGAGGGATATTGCACGGGCATGGCATAGCCGGCAAAACCGGCCATGCGGGCGCCGAGAGCGCGATGCATATCGTAAAGCGGCGTGCGGGCGAGATCGCAAACGGCGGCGGCAACGGCGGCGGATCGGCTATCAGACATCAAAATACCCGGCCGGACAAAGCGAATGGCGTGCGCATGTGAAAAAATTGTCGGGTGCGCCGACCGCCCTGACTGCGTGCGGCGCGAACAGCAGCTGCGCAAGTACGCATAGCGGTGCGCGCGCGTACCATCAATGCTGCCAGCACGGCGATAGCATATGCTGGCGGCTACGTCGTCTGTATGCATTACCTGGTCGGCTCCACGAGATAGCGCAGCTGTCTTGGCGAGCGACGTGCGCAGGAGATGTTCGCCGATACCCTTGCGCGAGACGGCGCAGCTGGCGTTGTCCGCAAAGATGCCGGCGACGATGATGGCGGAATCGCCGACGCCTCCCCACTGCTGATTCTCAAGGCTGTCGGTCGACATGGCGGCCGCGAGCTTGCCGGATCTGCCGCACGCGACAGCACTTAGTGCCGAGCTTGCGCTGACGCCGCACACGCCAGTGGTCGCGCCGCCGAAGGCGTGATGAGTGCCGGCGAATTGGCCGCGACGACGGCGATCGCCTTCGCTTCATGCAAGCTTGACGATTGCGTCCGAGAAATCGTGGAAGTCGCCGGTGACGCCTGGGTATTAAAAAAGCGCGCGGAAGACCTGGTCTGGCTCCAAGTCTTCGAAGGACCGCGACGACGACCCTCCATCCAAGTGGCTCGGCGCGCGTGCGCGCCACGGCGATCGTCTGCGGTAGGCAATTTTCATCGACAAAGTAAGCTGTCGCCCTCGACTTCCTGGCGCGATGGGCGAGCGCCATCGCCTCTGCCGCCGCCGTCGCCTTGTCGAGCAGCGAAGCATTGGCGATATCGAAATCAATGGCTTGTCTGAGCACTAAAACGGCACAATGGCCTCGCTTAACCGCCCAATTCCCTTGGCGGGTTATCTCGCCTCCAACCCCACTCGACGGCCAAATTGAGCATTTTCGAATCAAGGCGAGCAGCCGGTTCGCGTGATACGGCCGCGAGCACTTTCATGATCGCGTCGAGATAGCGGCCGGAATAAAAGAAATAGCCGATTTCGAGCAACTTCAAGTGCTCGTAGCCGTTGAGTTGCTCGTAATAGGTATAGGTGACCGTTCGAACTTTGCTTCATTCTCCGGAGCCAACACGGGCACGGCGTCGCCGCGAAAGTAAGAGCCGGTCATCGCCACGATATGCGCCTTGTCGCGCGCGAAAGGCGCTGAGATGCGCGCCGAGCCTGTTGTGCTGATTAGCGCTGACATGATGGAATTCATCGACCGCGATCAGGCAATCGTCGAACGCCTCGACCCCGAGTTCATCGACTGCGACACCGCTTATTCAATCTCAACGGCATTCATATATCGTGCTCGCCCAGCGTTGGCCGTCCAAGCGCCCCCTTCGCTCAAGCTAGACAGCGCAACTCCCGTCCATGGTGCCAGCCCTACAGCTGGCGGTGGTCAAGCCGGGCGAGCGGGCTTGAAATTCAACTCGATCTACAGGGAAATCCATGCGGCTGCAGGCGCTCTTGCGCACCAAGTCGATCGAGCAGGTCCAATCCGAGATCGGCCGGGCGGGCCAGTTTCGCCGCGTGCTTGGCCTATGGCAGCTCACCAGCATCGGCCTCGGCGGGCTCATCGGGGTCGGCATCTTCGTGCTCACAGGCGTCGTCGCCGCGACTCAGGCGGGGCCGGCCGTGTCGCTGTCCTTCGCGATCGCAGGCATTGCCAGCGCCGCGGCCGCCCTTTGCTACGCCGAGTTTGCCGGAATGATCCCCGTCGCGGGCAGCGCCTACACGTACGCCTATGCCGTGCTTGGCGAATTCATTGCGTGGGTAATTGGTTGGGATCTTCTGCTCGAGTACGCGCTCGTCGTCGCCGTCGTATCGATCGGCTGGTCGGGCTATTTGCAAGCCCTGCTCAGCCAGTTTGGCCTGACGCTCCCCACCTGGGCAATGGGTGCGCCCAGGACAGGCGCAGGCCATGTCCTGGATCTCGCCGCCATGCTGGGGAGCCTTGGGGTCGCGGGTCTCCTGACGCTTCGCATCGAGTGGGGGGCGCGCTTCAACGCGGCCATGGTGATCATCAAAATCGCGGCGGTCATCCTCGTCATCGCGGCCGGTCTGCCGTACGTGCATACCGCTAATTGGCATCCCTTCATGCCTTACGGCCTCGGGGGCGCGGTCGAGGGGGCTGCCGTCGTTTTCTTTGCGGTCTTCGGCTACGATACTCTCACCACCGCCGCCGAAGAGGCTCGCGACCCGCAGCGACAGCTCCCCCGTGCTGTTCTGCTCTCGCTAGGCATCTCTCTCGCGCTCTACATCACGATGTCTTTGGTGCTCACGGGCCTCGTACGCTACGACACACTGAACAATGCCGCTCCGGTCGCGGCCGCGTTCACCGCGATTGGCCTGCCCTGGGTGACGCTCATCGTGTCCGCCGCGGCGGTGGCCGGCATCGCCAGCGTCATGCTCGCCTTCATGCTGGGCTGCGCCCGCATCTGGTTCGCGATGAGCCGTGACGGGCTGCTTCCCGCGTGGTTCGCGCAGGTCCACCCGCGGTTCCGCACGCCTCACCGCCCGACCCTGATTGCGGGAGGACTCACAGCCCTCGTCGCTGGTTTCTTCCCGATCAAAGAGGTTGCCGAATTGGTGAACATCGGAACGCTCTCGGCATTTGTGATCATCTGCCTCGCGGTCATCGTGCTCAGGCGGACCCGGCCAGGCCTCCGGCGCACTTTCCGGACTCCCCTCGTCCCCTGGATACCCTTGGCTGGCATCGGGTTCTCCTTATGGCTGCTATCAAAGCTCCCTACCGTCGCCTGGGAGCGGTTCGTTGTTTGGATGGCGCTCGGCCTTCTGCTCTACTTTTCATACGGCCGCTGGCACAGCGTTCTCGCCAAGAGGGGAAGCGTGCTTTTCGAAGGCGGAGATTATGGTTCTGATCCATTCTGATACCAACAGTTTCAACGATGTATAATGGAGCAACTGGCAGCAAACACCGCGCAACGATCCTTGTTCCCGAACCTTTGGCTACACATGGCTAGACATCGACGAACATCTGGCCCAAGTATTGGTTGAGGAGGCGTGCCAGTGCAATTCACCGTCGGGCTTAAACTGCAAGGGAAGACCGACCATATCGCCGTCGACGCCGAGGATGCGCTCATCGCGGCGCTTAAGGTCAAGACTGAACACCCTGAAGCGATAATCACCTACGTCCGCCAACAAAATCGGCGCGGTGACACACGTCACCCATCGCATCGGCTTTCCGAAAATAGATGTTGAGGAACTATGGCCGTGGGCGACCAAATTCTTCAAGCGTCCAAAGACGGAAAGGTTCGCCGGGTGGCATAAACTACACCGAGCCTGACGCTGACGCGAGAGGACCTGACTTTGATGATTCGTTGACGCCAGCTTCCGTTAGGTCCAGTTGAGGATGCGATATCAAAATGAATGACGCCATTTTAATTTTCGGAATCACAGCCTCACCAGTTGATGAGCCAGAGCAACAGCGTCAGCACCACGCTGATCAAGAGCCCTGTCGCGATTGGGGCATATAAAGTGAAGTTCTTGCGTTCGACGACGATGTCGCCTGGCAGATGACCAAGCCCGAGCCATCCGATCCAAGGCCACAAAACTCCAACTGCTATCAAGAGCAGTCCAATCAAGATTAATGTCCGCGACATCCTTTACTCCCTGGGATCGAAACGTCGGACGTCCATAAAATAAAGGTTGTTGCGGCGGGCTGACAGGGCCCGCGCCAAACGTGTCAGTCCCCGGGGCAATCGCCTTGTGCTTTGCCATCTTCATGGCGAGGTGAGCGCCGATGTTGCCGGCGTGGGGTGTATGGGAGCCCGCGTGTCGAGGATTTGGCATTGCCAGAATATTTAAAACGCGGCAACTTCACCCTCGCCAAGGTTGTCGTCCGGTGGTCAGAATACCGCATCTGGCGAAATGAAAGCATGTTGAGACGTCTCGATGCTAGAGCAGTCGACCCTTCGATTCTTGGGGTTGCTCGCCCTGTTTTGCGGCAGCTCTGCGCTGGCGGAATCAGAAAGTGCAGCGACCGGCAAGATTGAATTGATCGAAACGTCCGTCTGCCGCCTTATCGAATTATCGGCTCGAACTCAGAGTCTGCCGGTCGCGTTCCTGGCACGGCTGATTTGGCAGGAAAGCAGCTTTCGACCCAACACGATCAGTCCCGCGGGCGCGCAAGGCGTCGCGCAATTCATGCCGAAGACGGCCGATGAGCGTGGCCTTGCCAATCCGTTCGATCCCGAAGAAGCAATACCAAAATCCGCCGACCTTCTCGCCGGCCTCAAACAGCGTTTCGGCAATCTTGGGCTGGCCGCCGCCGCCTATAATGCCGGTCCTGCCCGTGTTGCGAACTGGCTCGCCGGCCACGGTAATTTGCCGGCCGAGACCCGGGACTATGTTCTAACCATCACCCGACTTCCGGTCGAAGACTGGATCGGCGATGCCGCGGCGGAAACGGTATCCAACAGTGCAATATCCTCGAAGCTATCCTGTTCACAAGCGACCGCCGCCATTCGCCGCTCAGAACCTCGCTCCGTTGCCGCCTCTGCGCTCTATGCGCCTTGGGGCGTCCAGCTCGCCGGAAGTTTTTCGAAGGCGGCGGCGCTGGCCGCTTATACCCGCGCCCGGAGCAGCTATTCCGCTATTATCGGTAAGATCGAACCGATGGTCATCGGCGGCCGGGTGCCCAGCCGCGGCTTCGCTCCGTATTATCAGGTACGCGCACCTGCGCCCTCGCGCGCGGCAGCCGACGCAATTTGTGAAAAGATCCTCCGCGCAGGTGGCGCTTGTGTCGTCCTGCGGAGTTGAAGCGGCTCCACGAAACGAGCCCCTGATCGAGATTGGATCCGGACGCTGCGTTCGAGGAACGGCAGCTCAAAGCGTAAGCACAAAATCCTGCGAGAATATTGGCCGCGGTGCTGCACTTCGCGCCCGCTCTCGAGCCGCTCGATCGCCTGATCATCGCCGGCCGCTTCGCGATCGCGATTTTGGTTGGAAGCTTCCGCGACATCTCTCCTACCGCCGCGTTTGATGCCCGTCCCCTGCGCCGTCCAGGCCGTAAACATCTGGCCGATAATGAACCGTGCCATCGGCGCTCGCCCAGGCATCAAGGTAGATCCAAGCGACCGGAACGGCCTTGGCGAGGTCGATCTTCTTCTGGTCGCCCTCCCGCACCGCATCGACAATGGCGTTACGATCCCAATGGTCGCTGGAGTTGGCGTTCAGCAGCCAAGTAGCCAGATCGTAAATGCCTTCGACTCGCACGCATCCGTGCGAGAGGAAGCGATAATCTGCTGCGAAAGTCTGCTTCGAGGGCGTATCGTGCATGTAGACCTCTTGGCGGTTTGGCATGTCGATACGCAGTGTGCCCAAGGGATTTTTGCTGCCTGGCTCCTGGCGGAAAGTTAACGAGGCCGTGGCGTCTGACCAATGGATATGCCGGGTATTGATCTTATGCCCCTTTCGATCGAGCACAACCAGCTTGGCGCGGCGGAGATATTGCGGGTTTTTCTTCAGTTTAGGGATCACCTCACTCTCAACAATCGAACGCGGAATGGTCCAGATCGGATTGATCGTGATTGACCGGATGGCGGCGGTCAACTGCGGCGATTGGTGATCGACGTCACCCGCCACGGCGGCATGGCGCTGCGCGACGCGGAGGTCCTGCACAACCTCGACCGAAGCTGAGGGGATGTTAACGACCACGTATCGCGCATCAAAGTCAATCTTGATATCGGCGATTCGATTCGCGCTCGCCTCCAACTCGCGTGCGCGGACATCGGCGGGCACATTGAGCTCGTTCCGAGTCGCCTCGTCGACTTCGCCGCTCTGTTGCAGGCCCGCACGGCGCTGGAACTTCCTCACTGCATCCGTGAGAGCCTCATCCCAACCGTCCCCAGAACCAACCTCCTGAGGCAGGTCGCCTTCCATCGAAAGGCGCTGGCGGAGCCTCTCAACATCGTTGGCCGAGGCATCTCGCCCGAGCGCAGTGGGGATCATGGCCCAACCGCCATCGTCGGCGATGCGCCGATAGCGCTCAGCCGCTTGCCGCGTGCACAAAACGGTATTTAGCTGGAGCGCGGGAGTCGGATCGTCTGAAAGCGCGGTGCCACCCTCGTTCGGGCGATCCGGCTTCCCTTTTCGGCGTCGATCCGCGTGTGGGCGTTCCGTTGCGACGAAAACTTTGGCGGGCGGGCGTTCTGCAACGGGATTCGTGCAGCCAAGGTCGTTCGATGCTCCGGAATCGAGAGGCGCAAAACGGGCGACGTCATCGCCAGCCTGGCTTTTGCCGGCGACCAGCTCGGAGCCGCGAAGCAGTTGTGCTTGGCCAGTCCCAAACTGCGTCAGGAGGAACGCCGCACCGAGGGCGCCAGCGAGAAAAGTAGATGCGATGCGAGCGGAGGTCATCCGTAAGAAAACGCCGAGCGAGAAAAGGTTCCTTCGATTCCCCGCCAACGCCATAATTGGCCCGACCGGCATGAAATGGGGTCTAGTTGCCCCCGAAAGATGAATATGCAGCCGCGAACGGGCGGCCTAGAAAATCAGCTCGGCATTGCACTCGTCTTCGGCAGCGATTTGAACGCGGCCATCCTCGCTTTGCCAGGAAAGGAGGCTCGTTATGGATTTCGGCAGCCTGTCGGGTTGGCTCGCTTTCGGGATAATTGCGGGGATCGCGCGCCACCCCCCTGAAGAGAAGATGAAAACGTCATCGGTTTTCGGGGAAACCACCTCGACGGATTGCGCAGAACGTGGTCCTGCCGTAGGTGTGTCTAGCCCCAAAATCTAATGATATATCTTTAGTAAAAATAATTTTTCAGCTGTAAACAAATTTAGTTTAAACGGTTATTGTTTAAATTCATTTCTCAATGAACGAAAAACATCAATATGTTGTCGCGGACAGAACAGATCTGCAAATACTTTCTTTTGGCGGGGACTAGTTCAATGCCAAAAAAAGTCCGGCTCTAATTTTTGTTAGGCTCGGACGCCATCACCGGAGGACCGGCACACGCCTTCGGCTTTGCCCCGGCCACCCGCCGCTCATTTAGAGCGATTTCAGGAACGCCAAGAGTTGGTCCCGCTCCTCCTGAGTAAGCACAAAGACATAGTTCAGCTTGACATTCTCCGCTTGGCCACCGTGCCTGCGGATGGCTTCGTCGATCGTCAAGGCAGAGCCGTCATGTAGGAGCTGAGGCCTCACCCGCAGGCCCCACAACGGCGCTGTGCGAATCATTGGCGCGGTGTCAACCAAGTCCCCAGTGAAAATCCGCTGAACCACGCCCTCGATCTGACGGATACGGATCTTGTTCGGATCGCCGAGGAGCCGCACGATCCGCCCTAGTAGCTTTGATGCGTCGAGCGGCGCGATCTTGCTTTTCTCAGCAGGCTTGGCGACCGCGGGCCAGTCCGGATAGGGATAGGCGTTATCGGGCTTTCCGTAGGCAGGCCGCATCAGATTTTGTACGTCGAGCGGCGCGATCTTGCTCGGATCCCTGGCGCTCATGGGCGGCAACGGGGCGTGCTGCGTCTGCACGATGCCATCGCCGGTGTCGACATCGTGAAGCAGAAAATCACTAAACGGATGTATAGTTTTGCCGCCCAACGCTGCTGGCACCTCGTTGTCCGGGAAATGGCCCAAGATGGGCGCGTGCTCTACCATCGTGGTCTGGTTGGGAACGTGGCAGATGGCGCAGCCCGTTTTGTTGTTGTCCCTGAAGAGTTGCTCCCCCGCCATTGCGGCCGGCTTGCCCGCCGCCGTGTCGTCCCTCGGAGGCACCTTGGTGGATCGCATGAAACGTGTGAAAGCGTCCACGTCCACGCCGAATGGATGGTCGGAATCGGCGGCATCTTCTGGATCTGGTACTTGATCAAAGTCCGTCACAGGCTGAGTACTCGATGTACCATCAGACGGATTCTCATCCGGCTGGAGCGGGTTGGTGATGCCCATCTCGTTGATGTACGCGTCGGCGGCGAAGTTCAGCAGTGACGCCTGCTGCGATTTCCAACCAAACCGCCCGACGCGCTCTTGAGACGATTCTACCGTGACGGCGACCGGGGCCCCCACGACGGTGCCACGCAGGTCACCAAACGGGGTGCTCTGCTGCTTCCCGACCTGATCCGTCAGATCGAAATCGGAGATGCACTCGACGAAACCGTCTCCGAGGATGTTCGTGGACATCCGCAGCGTTCGATTCGTGTCCTCCGGCAGGACGTGCGCTTGGATTAGGGGGTTGATCGCCCGCTGGTGGACGAGCGAGCCGCCGGGGTGCTCGATAAATGCCAAATGCCCCGGATTGTTTGGATCTGAGCCGAAGTGACCGGCGCGAATCTCCGCGATCTGGCTAGAACTGCCCGATACGGGGTTCTGGTGGCAGCTCACGCAGCTCGTCGCGTTGTACACCGGCCCCAGACCCCCGCTCGTTTCTTCCTCGACGCAGGCAGGCACCGCAGCCGCTTCGTTCCGCCGACAGACCTTCTCCTTCAGGATCGTCTCCGTCTCTTCGAAGGATTCGCGATCCTTATCGAACGCCGCTTGCTCTTCAAAACCGTTGGTTTGATTGTCGAAGGGCGCGGTCGGGGGGTTCGGCGCCGCGCCGAGCGGCACGCAGATCCCAAACCCAAGTACCCCAAAAGCGAGCCTCACAAGCCGACGAGGAGATGCCGCGCGAGCCGAAGTCGCATTCATCGTAAATCTACCTCCTAGGGTTTGAGATAGACGTCAAAACCAACGGACATTCACCAGATAGCTGCCGGGCCGTTCGCCAATTTACCCCTTTCAGTGTTTTTGGCAATCCGGCGCCGAAGGCCGAAGGGCGAGCGGGCCTGATGAAGTTTCGTCGCGGCCGAAGCGCCTCTACCGGCCGACGCCGGCGGCGATTGTCGAACAGGTCGAAAGCCTGCACCGGCAACGCTTTACAGATCGCCGCGGAGCTGGGCATATCGCCGGCAACCATCAGCCGCAGCTTGCGACGTCTGGGATTCGGATATGCAACCTGGAGCCGGCCGAGCCGGTGCGTCGTTACGAGCCAAAGCGTCCTGGCGACATGATCCACAACGATATCAAAATGCTCGGCATCCACATCGATATCAAGAAGCTCGGCCGCTTCGACAGGATCGGCCATCGCATCACCGGGGATAGGACGGTTGCATATGAACGTCAGACCGCGAGGCCCGCCTCGTCTTGCTCTACTCCCCTCGTGATGATCTTGAGCGCATCGTCGGGAAGCGGCCTTCGCAGCTTGAGCGCTTCCTCCGACGGCGCCGCCATCCAGAGGTCGATTTCCTCCCGCGTAGTCAGAATGATGGGCATCGCTTTTGGGTGAATCATACCGACCTCATTGTTCGGTTCGATCGTCAGAAACGCGAAGATGTCGTTGGTCGTCTCGCCTTCCCTCACCTTCCGGACGGAAGTCCAGCGCGTCCAGATGCCGGCGAAGAAGGCCAGCGGCCGGGTCTCGTCGAATGCGAACCAGACCGGCGGACGGGTGCCGTCCGGCAGCACCTCGTTCTCGGAAAAACTCGTCCACGGCACCACGCAGCGGTTCTCAATCCCGAGCCAGCGCCTCCAGTGCGGGGATTTCATATTGCGGATATTGGTAACGCCCGGATCGCATTTCCTGCCCTGCAACGCAAAGAGGGGCGAGGGCATTCCCCACCGCGCCATCGTCAGCTCGCGACCCTCGGGCTGATTTCGGACAATCGGCGCCGAGTAATCCGGGAAGATGCCGTAGAGCGGCGGCAAATTGCCCGTCCGGTCGCTCATCGCCCCCGCCAATTCGCGAATTGCCTGCTGTCCCTTCGTCACCGAATACAAGTTGCACAAAGGCCGGTCCTCCTCATAGCCAGATGCCGCATGCGGGCGCCGGCATCGATACACACGCCTTCGCACGGCGGCCGTTCGGCCGCCCCCGGCGTCAGGGCGACATGGAGCAGGCGGCGCTCCTCCTCAATCTCGGCGGACGTGGCAGTGCCGAGGTCGGCCCCTCTTCCGCCCGGCCGGAACTTGCGATCATGAAGATTCGGCGGGCAACGACTTGGTGGGGGAGGTAGGACTCGAACCTACGAAGGCATAGCCAGCGGATTTACAGTCCGCCCCCTTTGCCGCTCGGGACACTCCCCCAACGCTCCCCCAACACCCTAAAGGCATGGGCGCATGCGCTTATGCGAACCGGGTTACCCGCTGTCAACCCAAAACACCCGCTGGAAACTCCGCAGCATCGATGCTTTGCGTTGCGCGCCGAGAGCCGCCGTGACAAGAACTAAGCTCCTTCCTCCAGGATCTAGGGCCGCGATTTGACGCGCGACAAATCGAAATTTTCAAGGGCGAGGACCGGCGCTTCTGGCGACCATCACAAAGTGCCGGATCCGTGCCCCCGCCAAACCGCTGCCGGCAAAAGCTGGCGCCCGGAGCTTCGTCCGGCCGGCGCGGGGACCAGCGAGGCAAACCTCGTACGGGCCAAGGCGCCGATGTTTCGGCGCGCGGCCAGCGGCATTGCAGTTCTTTATGGCTTTCACACGGTGCGCGAGGCCTTGCGCCGCAAGCGACGAAAAACCCTTGATATTTACGCCACGGAAGCCGCCGCCCGGCGGCTCGAAGGCGAAATCGCGGGTGCTAGGCTTTGCCCTCATATCGTCTCGGCCGCGGACCTCGCCCGCCGACTTGGCGCGGGCGCCGCGCATCAAGGCGTGATGCTCGAAGCCCTGCCGCTGGCGCCCCTCGACCTCTCGGACATCGTATCGCGAAGTGGCATCGTGCTCGTGCTCGATCAGATCACCGATCCGCATAACGCCGGCGCGATCCTACGCAGCGCCGCGGCTTTCGGCGTCGATGCCGCCGTCGTGACGCACCGCCACGCGCCGGAAATGGCGGGGGTTATGGCGAAAGCGGCTTCCGGCGGCCTCGAACACGTCGCGATCGTCGGCGTGGCCAATCTCGCCCGCGCGCTCGAGCGATTGGGGGAAAGCGGCTATCTGCGCCTCGGCCTCGACTCCGAAGCGGAGCTGAATTTGGCAAAGCTGCCCTTGCGGCGCCCAATCGCGCTCGTGCTCGGCGGCGAAGGCAAGGGGCTGCGGCGCCTCAGCCGGGAAAATTGCGATTTCCTGGTGCGCCTTGAAATGCCGGGTGCGATCAAGAGCCTTAACGTCTCGAATGCCTGTGCCGTGGCGCTGACCCTCTTGTACGCGGCTGCGGCGGGATAGGCCTATTCCTCGCCCTGTTCCTTGTCGGCGCGCGCGGCATAGGTCCACGGGCGCCACCACCGCGCGTGGCGTGGCACGGCCTTGGGCACTGGATCGAACCCGGCTGTGCCCCAAGGATGGCAGCGGAGAAGCCGGGCGATTCCCATCGCCCCCCCCGCCCAAAGCCCGTGCCGCGCGATCGCCTCGTCCATATAGGCCGAGCAGGTCGGCAGGTGCCGGCAATGGTTCCCGGCAATCGCGGACAAGGTGAGCTGATAGGTGCGTATGGCAATATGCGCGGCAAAGCGGCCGATAGAAGACGACGCTTGCATCTTGCTTGCCAGCTGGCGGATCATGATTGTAAGCGACTGTGACAGATATACACTGGCGAGGCTTCAAGCGATAGCTCATAATGCCCTTGATTTCGATTGGCTCAAGATTTGGGTGGCTATCTTGTCAGTGGCTATCTTGTCATATGCGCAACGCTTCTCGCTCGGGGGCCTCTTTGCGATCGCTGCTTCGGCCGCCAGCGCGGCGGATCTGACGCCTCAACCCCCTCCCCCGGCCGAGGGCTGGACGATTACTTTGGGACTCGGCCCCGGAGTTTTCAACTCCTTCCCCGGGGCCAAAAGTATTTCGGTGTGGCCGACCGGCTATATTTCATATCGGCGTCCCGGCGAGCCGGCACCCTTCATATCTCCCGACGATGGATTTGAGATCGCGCTTTTGGATCTCCCTTGGATCAAGGCTGGCCCGGTCGCGCGCTTTATCGCCGAGCGCACCCTCAGCGGCGGCTTTGGAACCATCGGCGGCAACGGAAGTTTTTTCGGCCTGCACAATGTAGGTTTTACGGCGGAACTCGGCGGCTTTCTGGAACTTTGGCCGTCCGAATACTTCCGCGCCCGCTTCGAGGCGCGCCAGGGAGTCAGCGGCGCCCAGGGCTTCGACGCCAACATCGAACTGGATTTGGTCGAGAGATATGGGCCCTGGACACTTTCGGCTGGCCCGCGCTTCCGATTCGGTGATGATCAGTTCGTAGGAACTTATTTTTCGGTCACCCCGGCAGAAGCGTTCTTGAACGGCAACGTGTTTCCCTATCAAGCCCATGGAGGTTTGATGGCGGTTGGCGGGCTCGGCGCCATCAAATATGATTTCACTCCGACATGGAGCGCGACGGTTTTTGGCGGTGTTAATCGCTACGTCGGCAGCGCGGGGGGAAGCCCGATTCCGAACCGGATCGGCTCGCTGGATGACCTCTCCGCCGGCCTCGTTGTTGCCTATTCCTTCAATTGGAATGGATTCTGATCAAATTATTGTGCGGACTGGGCCGGGAACTGATCGCTCGCGCGGGCGTGCGCAGCTTCTATCTGGTTGACGCAATCGACCGTCGCGTCGAAGGTGAGCAGGGTCGAGGCGTGCCGGGCCTTGAAATCGCGCACCGGCTCAAGGACGGCGACATCCTCCCATTTGCCCTCCGGCGGCGGTCCATTTTCCTTGAGCATCGCGCGCACCTGATCGCGGAGCGCGCGCAGTTCCGGTCCGGTCGCGCCGATCACGTGGCGGGCCATGATCGAGGCAGAGGCCTGACCTAGTGCGCAGGCCTTGATGTCCTGAGCGAAATCAACCACTTGGCCGTCCTTCATGACAAGATCGACGACCACCGTCGAACCGCACAGCTTGGAATGGGCCGTTGCCGTGGCGCCGGGCGCCGCGAGCCGTCCCCGGCGTGGAATATTACCCGCCAGATCGAGGATCCGGTGGTTATATATATCGAAAAAATTGGCTTCGCTCGACATAGTGGTCCACGTGACGGGGCTCCGCGCATACTATATAGGACACCAGGGTTTGGCGAACGAGATCTGGCAAATTTCCAGGCGAAACTCCCCGGACAACCGTCCGTCCGGTGCTCTTTGATCATGGGGAGCAATGCCGAGGACGCTCATTCGAACTTTAATGGAGGCGCCACATGGATGCCGTGGTTAAGTCCTTGCTTGAACGTCCGCAGGCACGACCCTACACTTCACCCCCCGCGCGACCGACGCGGGAGGAGGCCGAGGCGGCCGTCCGGGTCCTTTTGCGCTGGACTGGCGACGATCCCTCGCGCGAAGGTCTCCGCGACACGCCAAAACGGGTCGTCAAGGCCTATGAAGAGTTCTTTTCCGGATACCAAGAAGACGCGACAAGCGTGCTCGCCCGCGTCTTCGAGGAAGTTCACGGCTACGACGATATGGTTCTCGTCCGCGAGATTCCATTTTCATCGCACTGCGAGCATCACATGGTACCCTTTTTCGGCATGGCTCATGTCGCCTACTATCCGTCCGAGGCCGGCGTCGCCGGGCTTTCCAAACTGGCGCGGCTCGTCGATATTTACGCCAAGCGCCTGCAAACGCAGGAGGCCTTGACCGCCCAAATCGCCGGCGCGATCGACCGGCATCTGCGCCCGCGCGGCTGCGCCGTCATGCTCGAAGCCCAGCATATGTGCATGTCCATGCGCGGCGTTCGCAAATACGGCGCGGAAACCGTCACGACGCAATTTACCGGTATCTTTCGCGACGATCCCGCAGAGCAAATCCGGTTCTTGACAATGCTGCGCGGAGGCAAGTGAGCCTCCGTGTCCTTGCCGGGATGAGCGCCAGATTCCGAGGCCGTGACGGTCCGGGAGTTGGTGATTGGGCGGCCTAACACGGCACGGGAAATTCGATTTGATATCCTTGCCCTCTCCATCGACCGTTCCCGGCGCGAGCCAGACCGCCGGGAGGAGCGAATTGGAAGAAGGAATCGCCTTCATGCCGCGCTTCGATGCCGATGGGCTGATCGCCTGCGTAACGAAGGACGCGAGCGATGGGCAAATCCTCATGCTAGCGTATATGAACGCGGAAGCCTTGCGGCTCACCCTGGAGACCGGCGTGGCGCATTATTGGTCGCGCTCACGCCAGACGCTCTGGCGCAAGGGCGAGACCTCGGGCCAGGTCCAACGAATAACCGAAATCCGGACCGATTGCGACCAGGACGCCCTGCTTTTGACGGTCGAACCCGGCGGCAACCGCGGCGCTTGCCACACCGGCCGACGCTCCTGCTTCTACCGCAGGGTCACGCTCGGCGGCGGTAAAGCCGAGCTTGTTTTCGATTAAATCAATTCCGATCTTATACTGTGGGTGGCCTAGAGTCGGTTTTTCCAATTTACGCCTTTTCAATGAGATACCGGCGCCGCCTTCATCAAATCGGCGTGTTCGCTGTGAACACCCATCCGCTTAAGGCATTCTTAACCTGGGAGCGGAACAGTCCGGAGCAAGGTGGCATGTTTATGGTGAAAGCCAAGAAGCCGTTGGACGCGCCGCCAAGTCATGACCATTCACGCCAAGGCGCGCACGCGAGGACCATACAATTGAACAAGATCGGACCGTTTTACCGTAAGAACATTCGCGGCGTGGGCGCTAACCAACGTGCCGCGGACATCGCTACCGCTCGCTGGCCGAAGCTTGGTATCGCGCTTGGCGCGGGCGGCGCGCGCGGCTGGTCGCATATTGGCGTTTTGCTCGAACTCAACGCGCAGGGGATTTATCCAGATTTGGTCGCCGGCACGTCGATCGGGGCCTTGGTCGGGGGAGCCTATGCCGCCGGCAAGCTCAAGGAATTGGAAGACTTCGCCCGCGGCCTGACAAGGAAGCGTGTCATAGGCCTCATGGACCTGTCGTTTTCGGGGGTGAGCTTTCTCGGCGGCGAAAGGCTGCGGCGCGAGCTCGAACACGAATTCTCCGGCCGAAGCTTCGAGGACCTCGACAAAAAGTTCGCCACTGTCGCGACCGAAATCGGCTCGGGACACGAAATTTGGTTAACCAAAGGCAATGTCGCGGATGCCATCCGGGCCTCCTACGCGATGCCCGGGATTTTCGAACCGGTGAAGATCAATGGGCGCTGGCTGTTCGATGGCGCGCTGGTCAATCCCATCCCCGTCACGCTGTGCCGTGCACTTGGCGCCGAGATAGTCGTCGCCGTCAATCTCGTAGGCGACACGACTTTTCGCGGAACGATCATCGACGATCGTGTCTCGATAGAACCGGCGCTCGAACAGTATGACTTCGGCACGCCCGCGGCGGGACCCTCGCTGAGAGCGCGTATCTTCGGCGGAATGGGCGGCAATCTGCGCCGGCTCTTCGGCAAACGGGAGGACGGCGCGCCGGGGATTGGGATCGCGATGATGGATGCGTTCAATATCGCGCAAGGCCGGATTTCGCGCTCGCGCCTCGCCGGCGATCCGCCCGACGTTCTCGTCAACGCGCGGCTCGGCACAGTCGGCCTCTTCGATTTTCATCGCGCCGACGAACTTATCGCGATCGGCCGCGAGGCTACCCGCCGTGTCATACACGACATCGCCAAAGACGTCGCGATGATTCCCTCGGAGAGCGCAATCTCGCCGCAGTGAATTTTGCCTGTTTGGCTCAAGCGTGTGCGATATATTCGCGCATCGCCTGATGATCGTGTTCGATTTGCTCGAGCCGGTATTTGACCACGTCGCCGATCGACACGATGCCGACCAGTTTCTCGCCTTCGACGACGGGAAGGTGGCGGCAACGCCCGGCGGTTATTTTTTCCATGGTCATATTAACGGATTCGTCCTCATGCGTTGTCACGGCTGGCGCCGTCATGTGTTTTGAAACGGCGTCGTTGAGCACGGCAGCGCCGCCCTTGCCGATCGCATGAACGATATCGCGTTCCCACAAGATTCCAAGGATGCGGCCCTGAGCGTCGGCGACGACGGCTGCGCCAATATTTTGCGCCGTCAGAAGCGCGGCGGCCTCGGCCAAGGTCCGATGCGGCTGGGTGGTGACGACGTCCCTTCCCTTGGCCGCGAGAATGCATGCAACAGTCATCCTTGCCTCCCTGAATATTTTCATGATCGTTTATTAACCGTCCACGGTGCGTCCCTTCAGTTTGCAACGGTTGGACATCAGAGTCCCGATCAGATGGAACCATCTGATCGGGCGCAGCTCAAAATCAAGGAGTTGGAGCATAAAAAGTCAGTCATCGGCCGGGCCTATTGCGAACCGCGATCCGAGTGGCGAATACGACCCTTCGGCGGATCGCATTCGCGGATCGCCGGCTGAAGCGCCGCGATCGCGCGGCTGACCGCATAGGCCGGTTGGTTTCCTTCAGCCATGGCGGCGCGGGACCATTGCGGATTTTGATAGCGGCCGCCGGGCACCCGTCAGGCCCGCAAAAGTTTTCTCCGCTTCAATCCGAGTCCCAATGTCCTGGGAGCGTCATCGCGATCGTCGCGCCGTTCGCCTTGACAGCTTTTTGTCTTTCCCGCCGGATAATCCCTTGAAGAGCATGCGGTTCGGGCTCGATGCCTCGCATCCTGATGAGCGCGGGCAAATGAGCATCCCCCAGCTTGAGCAACTGGATAGCCTCGATCACCGTGACGAATTTCGCAGCAGGGCGATGCTCCAAGCCGCGATCAGGGAAGCCTTCGCCTTGCTTAATGCCGGCGCGCGGCAAGAGGCGATCGCGCAAATCAAGCAGTATGCTGATCTTGCCGCGCGGAGCAATGTCGGATGCTATATTCTTCGGCCTGATCTATTCCAATGCCGGCGATTTGCGCCATGCCCTCACATGGTTCGATCGCTCGCTTGCCTTGCAACCAGGCTTTCCCGAAGCGCTCTCCGCCCGCAGTGCCATTCTTCAGCGGCTTAGCCAGCCACAGGACGCTCTGGAATCGTTCAAAGCAATCCTAAAACTGCGGCCGCGCGACGCGGAGGCCTTGTTTAGCGTCGGCGCCGTCTTGGAGAGCCTCGGGCGCATGGCCGATGCGCTCGCCGCTTACGAGGCTGCGTTGCAATGGAGCCCAGAGCATTGCGAGGCATTGACGAGTCGCGGTGCCTTGCTTGAACGATTCGGGCGCCTTGATGAAGCTCTCGCCTGCTTCGACTCCATCGAGAAGATACGGCCCGGCGATAGCTCGAATTTGTTCAACAAGGGCTCCGTCTTGCAAAAACTCGGACGCCACGAAGATGCTCTCGCCGCTTATGAAGAAGCCGCCCGGCGTGGCCCGCCCGATGCGGAAACGGAGCTCAATCGAGGCAATGTTTTGCAAAAGCTCGGCCGTCTCGAGGACGCGCTCGCCTGCTATGACCTGTCCTTGCGCTACCGCGACGGTTACCCCCAGGCGCTCTATAACAAAGGAATAGCCTTGCAGGGGCTCGGCAGGCCCCAGGATGCGCTGGCGGCTTATGATGCCGCGCTTGCGCTCGATCCTACCTTTTACGAAGCCTCCTGCAATCGCGGCAAAATCCTGCACGAGCTCGGTCATCTCGAAGACGCGCTTGCCGCCTGCGTATATGCCTTAAAAATCCGGCCGGGGTTTTTGCCGGCCTTGACCAATCGCGCCAATATATTGCTTCAGCTTCGCCGTACCCGAGAGGCAATTCCGTCCTGCAACGAGGTCGTGCGGCGCGCCCCGGAACACTCGCAGAGTCTCGGCATTCGCGACGCGGCGCTCCACAAACTCGGACGTCTGGGCGAGGCTCTGGCCAGTCTCGATGAAGCCGTCCGCCTTGATCCCGCGGCGCCGGACAAGTGGCTTAATCGCGGCAATGTTTTGCAGGAACTCAATCGTCATCCGGAAGCCGTGGTCTGCTATAACGAAGCCCTACGCATCAAACCTCATTATCCCGAAGCGTTGTCCGGTCTTGGCGTGGCTCTTAAGGAGGCAGGCCAAATCGACGCGGCTCTGTTCTATTTCGACGAGGCCTTGAAACTTAAGCCCGGCTATCCGGACGCGCGCACCAACCGGGCCGGCGCCCTCCTCCTCACGGGGCGCTTGAAAGCCGGCTTCGAGGATTTGGAAAGCCGCTGGGACCTTTCGAACGCGCCGCCAAAAACCCTCATCTCGGATTTGCCGATGTGGAAGGGCGAGAAATTAGCCGGCCAAGCAATCGTCATATGGGATGAGCAGGGCCTCGGCGACCTGATCCAGTTTTCGCGTTATCTGCTATGTCTCCGGGACGCCGGTGCCGACGTTACCTTGCTGTGCCACAAGAATATGCACCGGCTTCTGCGCACATTGTCAAAGCCAGTTCGTCTCGTCGAAGCTCTCGACCCGAACGAAAGCTTTGCTTTTCAGAGCGCGCTCATGAGCCTTCCTTGCGGTTTCCAGACCAGCTTGGAGCAAGTTCCGGCGGCCATCCCCTATCTTTATCCCGAACCGGGCCTCGTCGCGAAATGGGCCGCGCGAATCGGCACCGAAGGCTTCCGAATCGGCGTTAGCTGGCAATGCGACAAATCGATCGATCTCCAAAGGTCGATTCCGCTCGCTAATTTTGCGCCGCTCGCGGCAATGGAACACGTGCGGCTGATCAGTCTCATGAAGGGTCAAGCCGCCACTGAGATGGAAACACCGGCGGCCGGGCGGTTCACGATCGAGAACTTGGGAAGCGATTTCGACGTCGGACCGGATTCCTTCGTGGACTGCGCGGCGGCGATGGAGAGCCTCGACCTCGTTGTTACCTCGGATACCGCTATCGCGCATCTTGCCGGAGCCTTGGGAAGGCCGGTTTTTCTCGCCCTGAATTGCGTGCCTCATTGGCGCTGGCTGATGCACCGCGAGGATTCCCCTTGGTATCCCAGCATGCGGCTCTTTCGCCAAGCCGAAAAAGGAGACTGGGAGTTTGTTTTTAAACGGATCGCATCGAGCATTGCGGCAGATGTAGCGGAAAAGGCCGGCCAGTTGACGGGCGCCCCGCGCGCAATGACGGCAATCACAATCCCCGGAGCGGTCGGCGAGCTCATCGACAAGATCACGATCTTGGAGATCAAGGAAAGCCACATCGGCGAAGCAGCGAAGCTCGAAAATGTCCGGCGTGAACTCGCGCTGCTGCGGAAGCTCAAGAGCGAATGCGGCCTCTGCGGCGCGCAGCTCGCCGAAATCCAGGCCGAACTCAAATCTATCAATGGCCTGCTATGGAACATCGACAAGGCCCTGCGGGGGCACGAAACAAGGAAAGACTTCGGCACCACCTTCGTCTCGCTGGCAAGACAGGTCTATAAGACCAACGACCGGAGGACCGCTCTAAAAAAAAGATCAATTTGCTCTTCAGTTCTACAATGATTGAGGAGAAATGTTGAATTGGCTTTCCTACCACGCTTGAGTTGGGTTTGGGTCGATGCTGTCGAAAAATCCGGTTTTTTGCTTATCGTTACGGTCTTTCGATTGAGATGCACCGGCGGCATTGAAGCAATCTTGAAATGGGGTCGACTTTGACACGGACTGAACTGATCCAATCCTAAGCGATTTCAGGCAAACGATGCGCGCCGTCGGGTTGACGGTGGCCCAAGGGTCCGGAGCGCGAGTGTTTTAAGGTTCTGCACAATGGCAGCGAGATGAAACTCATCGCGTGCGCCAGAAAGCCCCCTGAGGCGCATCCGCTCGAAGCCGTGGTGTGTCTTCAAGTGTGCGAAGCGCATCTCAACACGCTTTCGTTCGTCGCGTGATTTGGCAAACGCCTTTGTCTTCATCTTCCGCCGTGCGATATCGCGGGCATCCTCATGGAGGTCGCGCGGGATCTTGCGCGCATCGGCCGTGGTGCAGCACTTCGCTCGTATCGAGCATATATCGCAGTCCCGCTTTGAGGCGCGGTACAGCAGCGTACGTCCGTCATGCACGGTGCCGCTGGTCTGCAGCAGTTTCCCGCTGGGGCAGATGTAGGCTCCGCGTTTCCTGTCCCAGTGGAAATCCGAACGGGAGAAGATGCCGTCCTGCCGATCGCTCTTCTCCCACACCGGGATGTGCGGGATGATTTTCTTCTTCTTGACCAGCCAGCCGAGGAACTTGCCCGTTCCATAGGCTGTGTCCGCGGCGAGTCGCCTCGGCCTCAGATCGAAGCGCTCTTCTACTCGATCCAGCATCGTTTGTGTCGCGGCAACTTCCGCGTAGGTGCGAGCCGGCGTTGCCTCGACATCTACGATTACTGCATTCTCGATGTCGATGAGGTAGTTCAGCCCATATCCGAATTGCACGCGTTTGTTGGCCTTGGCTGTCCATGCCGATTGCGGGTCCGACGGCGAGATCACCTTGGGCGGCTGGCGCTCATAACGGCGCTGTCGTTTGCTCTCGGATCCACCGCTCTCATTTAAGGCATCGCCTTCAATCGCCGCCTCGGCTTCGAGTGCCGCAAGATACTCAGCCACCGCACGCTTCTGCCGCTGCTTCTCAGTCCAATCGAGTTCATCAGGCGCCTTGCCGTGATAACGGCTCGCGTTCGCCTCTGACGCTCGCGTCCACGGCAAACCCCTCGCCCTTGACGAGGCCCATCCCCATCGCAGCCATGACGACGCGCTCGAAAATATGGCGCAGAATGTCGCTCTCACGGAACCGGTTCAACCGGTTCTCGGAGAACGTAGAGTGGTGGGGAATCGCGTCATTGAGATCGAGCCGGCAAAACCACCTGTATGCGAGGTGGAGTTTTACTTCCTCGCACAGCTTCCTCTCGGAGCGAATGCCGAAGCAGTAGCCAACGATAAGCATCCGGATCAGCAACTCGGGATCGATCGAAGGTCGGCCGATGGCGCTGTAGAATGGACCCAACTGTTCGTGCAAGTCGCCGAGCACAGATGTCACGAAAACATTGATCCGGCGCAACAAGTGCCCCTTCGGGATCATGTCATCGAGCCGAAATTCGTAGAAAAAGTTCGCTTGCTCTCGATACTTTCGTCCCATCATCGCCGAATCATCCTACCCTCATTCAATCAGCAGGAATCATCGTTCAGCCCGTCGCGCAAACCCTTTTTCGACAGCATCGGTCAATAACTGAACCTTGCGCCGACGGTCGGAATCGAGCCAGAAAACCTCGTCATGGATTTCCGCGCCGGGCTCGCCATGGAGGCTTACGTAACGACACGCCATAGCTATTTTATAGCTAACGCTCCACCGCGCGGCAACTGAGCGTATATTGCGGGAATGCGGTTTGGTTAAACCGGCGTCGTTGAGCACACAGGAATCACGGCGCGCGCCCGCGGGGGTCAGCGGCGCCGCCGCGCTGAACAACCTCAATCGCCAGGCATAAGGAGTATGGCCAGACCGCCGATAGTTTTGCGCCGATCGCCGCGGCGTTGCGCCAATGGCGCGCGTCGCCCCTGATCGAAGACACGCCTCCGCCTCGGTAGCAGCCCTCGATCAGCGGTAACAGTGCCGCGGTGTCTGGCGAACTAGGATCGCAGGCGCCGGGGCGCGAGCTCCGTGGCTTTCCGCGCTGTTCCGGTCATGTCCCAACGGGTCTTAAAAATCGTGTCGCAAATGCCCGGAGAGCCGAATCCATCGCTGAAGCTGACGTTGCTTCGGCGATGATGCTCGCCATGCGCTTTGCTCGTCACCAAGTAGGAGAGCCAAGCCAGCGGTTGCAGCCTGGAACCGGACCGATTGCGCCGCCGCAAGCGAACCGCGAAATCGTATCCCGAATGTTCATAGAGGCCCCCGATCGCGCCGAAACTAGCGATGGTAAGTTGAAACAAAACATCGGCTCCCGCTCCAATGAGTGCCAGCGGCACAAGATAAGGCAGGGCAATCTCAAGAAAGAAATCTGCCGGGCTCATGTAACAGGCGCTAATGGCTTTGCTCGCGCCGGTCGAGTGATGGATGCCGTGCCCGAGCTTACGGATCAAGCCAGGCCGATGCAGCAGAAAACGGTGGAGAACATATTGGACAATGTCGTGCCCAATAGCCATGAGCACTATTCCGGCGAGAAAATACCAAAAGCTCAAATGTGGCGCGCCGGTAAATGCCAGCCCTGAGCACTGGAACGCAATCATGGCTGGCAGCAGGACAAGGGTTTGATTGAAGACCACACGAGGCAACAGCTCGAAATAGCCAAGCCGATCGATATCGCGCACCTTGAAGGGAGCGATTATTCCCGTCCGGTCGCTCCACTCGAACAGCACCCCAACGCCATGAAAGACGGCCATCTGGACCGCCCATGCGAGAACCGAGAGCGGCAGCCACCAAGGGACATTGGAACCCACGTCGAGCATGTTCTTTCGGGCCCTGGGACGATTTACCCGATCTTTTCCGGGCGGGCTATGGCAAACTGATAGATATCCGTCCGATCAGCGGACCGGGTTTTTCACGCGCACATAGGAAGCAGCGCAAGATTAATGCTGCAACTCAATCATTCTGACAAAAGATAACAAGATCCTTAATCATGTCCCAAGAACAACGCTGATTGAACTTGGTACTCGGCAGCAACCGCAGGCTGGCACTGACAGCGCGGGATCGCGCGACGCTATTCAATCAGGCGGTGTACACACTCCGGCGGGATTTTTCCCCAGATCGAAAATCACCTTCAACGGCACGAACTGCAAGATCAGCCAAGCCTTGACCGGCCATCTTCCGAGAAGCGGCGCGATCGAATCGAAATTTTGTACGAGCGTGGCCGCGGCGCGCGACCGGCGCGCCCAACTTGGCGCGCCGGGATCTGGGTTTCCGCAGTCAATCCGCCAAAGCAGCCAAAGAAAATCGCTCCAAAACCAGCCGCGCCCGACGAATCGATCAGCCCGCTTAATCAGATGATCGGCCAAGGCCGCTCTCGCGCTCGCATTGCTATCGCCGGCGCCTCCCGGCTCATAGCAAAGGACATGATTTAATTGAGGCCGGTGCGAATATACATTGCCGCCATGCAGACGGTAGGCGGCGACCGCCGTGTCGATCAAGGCGCTACCGCTGACGGCATTGATTCCAAGGCAAAAATAGAGATCCGTGCCGGTCTTCATATTGTGCAGCGCCGGATTATCGGCGAACAGGCAAAGCGCGTCGCGGCGGAAGCAATTGCCGGACGTCGGCGACCAGACCCATTGACTGGTCAGGCGCACAAAGCGAATTCTTTCCAGCACGCGACAGTCGAAGTTTTCCGGCGGCCAAGCCTCGCCGAATGCGTGCCGGTAGGGACGCACCGCGCGAGGCCTGATCCCGCAGGCCGTTTTTATCATCCAGTTGAAAGCATGTTTGTAAACAGGCGTTGAATAGGTTCCCAACACCACCTGATCGCCCGCAACCTGGAGCATGTCGCCGGAGGTGAAGCCTACATGAATACGCAACGAAAGATGGACGAAGACATGCGTCTCGACGCAATCGGGAAGCAGAAGATCGTCGGCGTCGAGAAATATGACATATGGCCCGGCCGAGGCGGCAAACCCCTCGAGCGCGGCCCGCGTTTGCCCGCCATTGTCCGCGCGGCGGATAATCTTCACATTAGGATAACCTGCCTCGATCGCAAGCAGCACCTCGCCGCTCTCGTCGGCAGAAGCATTGTCAACGATGATACATTCGATATTTGGATAGCTCTGACCAAATACAGAGTCGACGGCGGCACGCAGAAAACGTCCGTAATTGAAATTGATGACGATGACGCTTACCAACGGCAGGCGAAGGAATTTTTTCCCTTCGGCAGAGTGGCTATGAGAAATGCACCCAGAGGGCTCCATCGTGCTGCCGCGCAAACGAAACCTATCGCGCGTTCCTTCATCCAAATGAATGCCTCCGTTTCGCGGATCAAGACCGATGTCTGCCTTACCCGCAAGGTAACAGACCTTAACAATCTCGCTATCGCCTTGGCAAGAAGCTAGGCGGCCTTGGCAGGCCGGACTTGCCGGCTTTCCGGCGGGGCGCGCGCGGCTTGTTGCCTGGCCAAGCTACGATATGGTCAGGATAGTCCGCGAGTTGGATCTCTGTTTCCGATACCTCGACACGGCCGCGCACGGAAACCCCTGCCTGGTGCACGGTTGTTTGTGATCCGGACACGAGGGGATGCCACCAGGCGAGATCGCGCCCTTCCGCGATAAGCCGGTAGGCGCAAGACGGCGGCAACCAGCCGAGCGTCCGGACCTTGTCCGGGGTTAATTTGACGCAATCGTGCACCCTGCGGCGGCGGTTCGCATAATCGGCGCAGCGGCAGGTGTTTGGGTTGAAGAGCTTGCAGGTGATGTCGGTGAAGTGAATTTTGCCGCTCTCCTCGTCTTCAAGCTTGACAAGGCAGCAGCGGCCGCATCCGTCGCAGAGACTTTCCCATTCGGCAGGGGTTAATTCCTCGAGAGTTTTTTGCTTCCAAAAACGGTGGTTCATTCGCAAGCTTTGCTGTGCCGCGCGGGCTTGCCACGAGATCAGCCTCGCCAGACGCGGCGAGCTTTTCGCGCGAAAAGAGTGGCGGCATCAGGGCCTGCCTTTCCGGCCTGCATCCCCAAATGCAGGGCAAGATCATCATCACGCCATGACGCGCGATGGATAGTCAATTCCGCGTGATATCAGGAACCGCCGCCCTCTCGTGCCATTTCGTATCGTGACGCGTGAGGACACCGTGGGGCGGGTCTTATCCATGCAGGATCGTTGGAGCATGTGGCGACCGGGCGGCAGAAGGGAGACTAACGGAGACTGACATGACCATTCTCAAGCTCGCACTTCTCGGCTGCCTTAGGATCGCTCTTCTCGGTTCTCTCAAGCTCGCACTTTTTGTGTATACTCTTTTCCCCTCTGACACGCCTTTTGCTGGTGCCGTGACGGAATGCGATAGCCATGTTGGCACGGCTTCCTACGGCGCGACCAAAAGCCGGGGTAGTATCGGGTAAGCTGGACCCAATGGCCCGCCCGTGCCCGCGGGCGGCTGAAATTGGTTGTTAGCCCAAAACGTAACGTCAACACGTGAAACTCTGCTTGTGTATGTCGTTGCCGTGGGGCTTGCGCGCTTACTCGGCCGTGCCTCGAGAGATGCCGATCAGATCTTAAGCGCGGCCTTCAATTCTAGCAACTGATCGCGCTTTTCTACCGCCACCCGATGCGCCTCGTCCGTCTTGGCGCGGGCAACTTCATCTTCGAAATTTTTAAGCTCCGCATCGAGCCCGGCGGCGTCGAGATCCGTCAGGGGGATCGTTTGCTCCGCGAGGATGGTAAGGCCAGACGGAGCAACCTCAGCGAAACCGCCTCTTACGAAGAGACGCAGTCTTTTTGCCGGCGTTTCGTCGATCACGACGATCCCTGGCCTCATCGTCGAGATCAAGGGCGCATGATCCTTGAGGACAGTAAATTCGCCTTCCGTTCCAGGAACGACCACGGCTTCGACGTTTTGCGAAAAGACGAGTTTTTCGGGAGAAACGAGTTCGAAGTGAAAAGCCGCCATTCCATGCCCCAAGAGGTACCGGTTGTGATGTCAGCTTTCCGCTCTGCCGCGCAAGATTGCCCCGAATGGTTGGCAATCCCCGCGGGCGATTGCGCGGGCCAACGCTACGCCTCGGCCGCGAGCCTTTGCGCTTTTTCGACGGCCTCGTCGATGGAGCCAACCATGTAGAACGCGGCTTCGGGCAAGTGATCGTAATTGCCCTCAATGAGCCCCGTGAAACCCTTGATGGTGTCGGCAAGTGAAACGAGCTTGCCGGGCGAACCGGTAAACACTTCGGCGACATGGAAGGGCTGTGACAGGAAGCGCTCGATCTTGCGCGCGCGGGCCACTGTCAGTTTGTCTTCCTCGGAGAGTTCGTCCATGCCGAGAATGGCGATGATGTCCTGCAGCGCCTTGTAGCGCTGCAAAATCTGCTGAACCTGGCGCGCCACCCCGTAATGTTCCTCGCCGACGACGAGCGGCGACAACATGCGCGACGTCGAATCGAGCGGATCGACCGCCGGATAAATGCCTTTCTCGGCGATCGCGCGCGACAAGACGGTTGTCGCATCGAGATGCGCGAAGGAGGTGGCGGGGGCCGGATCGGTTAGATCGTCGGCGGGGACATAGATTGCTTGCACCGAGGTGATCGAGCCTTTGGTCGTGGTGGTGATCCGTTCCTGTAAGTCCCCCATGTCGGTCGCGAGTGTCGGCTGATAGCCGACCGCCGAGGGCATGCGGCCAAGGAGCGCCGAGACTTCTGAGCCCGCCTGGGTGAAGCGGAAGATATTGTCGATGAAGAACAGCACGTCCTGGCCCTTGTCGCGAAAATCCTCGGCGACGGTGAGGCCGGTCAGCCCGACGCGGGCACGCGCCCCCGGCGGCTCGTTCATCTGGCCATACACCAGCGCGCATTTGGAGCCGTTGGCGGAGCCGCCATGCTCGCGCGGATCCACATTCACCTTGGATTCGATCATTTCGTGATAGAGATCGTTGCCCTCGCGGGTGCGCTCGCCAACCCCGGCGAACACGGAATAGCCACCGTGCGCCTTGGCGATATTGTTGATGAGTTCCATGATCAAAACCGTTTTGCCGACCCCGGCGCCACCGAAGAGCCCGACCTTGCCGCCTTTCGCGTAAGGTGCCAGAAGGTCGACGACTTTAATGCCGGTCACCAGGATCTGCGCCTCCGTCGCTTGTTCGGCATAGGAGGGCGCCGGCTGATGAATCGCGCGCCGCGTTATGGTTTCGACCGGACCCAATTCATCCACCGGCTCGCCGATGACATTGATGATGCGGCCAAGGCACGCTTCCCCGACCGGCACCGTGATCGGCGCGCCTGTATCCGTGACCGGCTGGCCGCGGACAAGGCCTTCGGAAATGTCCATCGCGACACAGCGCACCGAATTTTCCCCCAGATGCTGGGCGACTTCAAGGACCAAGCGGTTGCCGCCGTTGTCGGTTTCGAGCGCATTAAGGATTTCCGGCAGATCGCCGTCGAATTTCACATCGACGACGGCGCCAATGACCTGCGTGACGTGGCCCGTGCGCGTATTGGATGCGGCGTCGGCCATGCTTTACCTCTTGAAAGGTTGAACGCTCAAAGCGCTTCGGCACCGGAGATGATCTCGATCAGTTCCTTGGTAATCATCGCCTGGCGCGAGCGGTTATACTTCATAGTTTGCTTCTTGATCATTTCGCCGGCATTGCGCGAGGCGCTGTCCATCGCGCTCATCCGGGCGCCTTGTTCGGACGCGGCATTTTCAAGCAGTGCCCGCAAGACTTGAATCGAAATGTTGCGTGGCAGCAGCGCCGCGAGAATTTCCTCTTCGTCTGGCTCATACTTGTAAGCCATCTCCGATTGCGACGCTTTCTCATCCACCTGGAGGGCAGGAGGAATAAGCTGGCGCGCGGTCGGAATCTGCGCGATCACCGACTTGAACCGCGAGAAAAACAAAGTGCATACTTCGAACTCGCCCGCCTGATGCAACGCAACGATCTTGCGGCCGATCGCGGCTGCATCGCCGAAGCCGAGCGCGCGGACCGAGCGCAGGTCGACCACTTCGATGATTTGGCGTCCGAATTGCCGGCGCAGGATGTCATGGCCTTTCTTGCCGATGCAAAGGATCTTAACCGTCTTGCCTTGTCCCGCGAGTGACAGCGCCGCCTCACGCGCGAGGCGCGCGATTGAGGCGTTGAAACCGCCGCAAAGGCCGCGTTCGGCGGTACAGACGACCAAGAGATGCACGGTGTCGCCGCCGCCGCCGAGGAGCGCCGGAACTTGGCCCCTGGTCGCGATCGAGGCGGCGAGATTGGCCAAGAGCCTCTCCATCCGCTCGGCGTAAGGCCGCGCCAATTCGGCCGCCGTCTGCGCGCGCCGCAGTTTCGCCGCCGCGACCATCTGCATGGCCTTGGTGATCTTTTGCGTTGCCTTGACGGAGGCGATCCGGTTGCGCAGATCCTTCAACGAGGGCATGTCTACCCGCTTTTTCTCTGTCCCGGCGCCGGCAGCTCAAGCGAAGTTCTTGGCGTAGGCATCGACAATAGATTTGAGTTTTGCGCCGGACTGGTCGGAAAAATCCTTCGAGCTGCGAATCTCATCGAGGAGACCGCTGTGGCTCGCGCGCAAGAGCGCAAGGAGCCCGTCCTCGAAGGCCCGCACCCGGTCAACCGGAAACGCATCGAGATAGCCATTGACCCCGGCATAGATCACGCAAACCTGTTCCTCGATCTTCAAGGGCGAGAATTGCGCCTGCTTCAAAAGCTCGGTAAGGCGGGCGCCGCGCGCGAGCAGGCGCTGGGTCGTCGCGTCGAGGTCGGAGCCGAACTGCGCGAAAGCCGCCATTTCGCGATATTGCGCGAGTTCGCCCTTGATCCTGCCCGCGACCTTCTTCATCGACTTAGATTGCGCGGCCGAGCCGACGCGCGAGACCGAGAGGCCGACGTTCACGGCTGGCCTGATGCCTTGATAGAAGAGATCGGTCTCGAGAAAAATCTGGCCGTCGGTGATCGAAATGACATTCGTCGGAATATAGGCCGAAACGTCGTTGGCTTGCGTTTCGATCACCGGCAGAGCCGTGAGCGAACCCGCGCCATGGGCCTCGTTGAGTTTCGCCGCGCGTTCGAGCAGCCGAGAATGCAGATAAAACACGTCGCCCGGGTAGGCCTCGCGCCCCGGCGGACGGCGCAACAAAAGCGACATCTGGCGATAGGCAACGGCTTGCTTGGAGAGATCGTCGTAGATGATCAGCGCGTGCATCGCGTTGTCGCGAAAATATTCGCCCATCGCGCAACCGGCGAACGGCGCGAGGAACTGCATCGGCGCCGGATCGGACGCGGTCGCCGCGACAATGATCGAATAGGGCAGCGCGCCCTGCTCCTCCAGTACTTTCACGAATTGAGCGACGGTCGAGCGTTTCTGCCCGACCGCGACATAGACACAATAGAGCTTGAGGTTTTCGTCGCTGCCTTGATTCAGCGATTTTTGATTGAGGATGGTATCAAGCGCCAGCGCGGTCTTGCCGGTCTGGCGATCGCCGATGATCAGTTCGCGCTGGCCGCGCCCGATCGGGATCAGGGCGTCGATCGCCTTAAGGCCGGTCGCCATCGGCTCGTGCACGGATTTGCGCGGGATAATGCCCGGCGCCTTGACATCGACGCGGGCGCGCTTATCCGCATGAATTGGTCCCTTGCCGTCGATCGGATTGCCCAGCGCGTCGACGACGCGGCCGAGCAGCCCTTTGCCAATCGGAACATCGACAATCGCGCCGGTCCGCTTGACTGTCTGGCTTTCCTTGATGTCGCGGTCGCTGCCGAAAATGACGATACCGACGTTGTCGCTTTCAAGGTTGAGGGCCATGCCCCGCACGCCGTTCTCGAACTCGACCATCTCGCCGGCCTGGACGTTGTCGAGGCCATAGACCCGCGCGATACCATCCCCAACTGAGAGGACCTGGCCTACCTCGGTCACCTCCGCTTCATTGCCGAAGTTCGCGATCTCGTTCTTGAGGATCGCCGAAATTTCCGCGGCGCGGATCTCCATCAGCCGGCCTCTTTCATGCGTGAACGAATCGCATTGAGTTTGGTTTTGAGGGAACTGTCAACCATGCGCGAGCCAAGTTTGACGATAAGGCCGCCGATGATCGCCGGGTCCACCTTGACCGCGATATCGACCTCGCCGCCGCCGGAAATATCGATAAGCGCGTTCCGCAATGCCTCGACATGCTCGCTCTTAAGCGCCTCGGCGACCGTTACATCCGCCCGCGTGACGCCTTTTCGCGCGTCGTTGAGCAAATTAAAATCGCGGATCATGTCGAAAATCGCGAAGAGCCTGCGCTTTGCCGCAACGAGCTTCATGAATTTGGCGGCGATCCCGCCGATCTCGGCCTTGGCGAGAAGGGCGTCGAGCGCCTTCACCTGCTCTTCGGCCGAAAAAACCGGACTCTTGACAAAACGTTGCAAATCCGCGCTGCAGCGGACCAATTCCGCGAAGGCGGCGAGATCGGCGGCGGCCCTTTCCGTCGCCCCGGTTTCCTGACAGAGCGCGAAGAGCGCCTGCGCGTAGCGCCCCGTCATCCCGGACACGCCTGTCTCTTGCGCCGCCAAAGCGAAATCCCCAAAATTCAAACGCCCGCCGTAGCCGCTTCCCAAGGGTCCGGCTTTTCACGGCGAAAAATCGAGACGTGGTCCGGAACTGGAAAACGACGAAAGGCGTCGAGGAAAGCGGCGCCACCCCGAAGACAGCGGTCATCTAACATAGAGCTTTTTGGGGCGCAACCCTGGGCCGGACAAATGCACTAGCTGGATTGTGGGTCAGCAAATCGGGAGTGCCTTGAGCAGTCCAAAGTTTTCACGGCAATAATTAAATTAGCTCATTGGGCGACGTGTTGCGGGCTCTACATGCGCTTGACCGTTTTGATGGAAACCGATTTTTTGATGCCCGGGCGTTTTCCGGCTTTCCTGTCATTGCGCGAGGATGCGCGCTCAAGCTCGCTCTCCAGGGCCTCGAGCTCCGCCTTGCTTCTGAGCTTCGGCCGCTGGAGATCGGTTCCGGTCACCGGCTGATAGGCGAGACTGTCCGGCGGCGGCCGTGTCTCGCGCACGAAATCCTTTGCCTCCGGGACGTTGGCCCAAATTTTGGTATGCATCAAGGTGTCCAGCGGCGAGCCGCCCGCCTTTGCCTCCTGCGCGTGAGCAAGACGACCAACGCCAAGACAGATTCCGGCAAGCGCCACCCGCGTCAGGCACGGCGCGTAAAGGTGAAGGAGCCGGTTTCGTCTCATTTCAGCGTGCCAGTCTCGGCGCTTTGTTTGGTTGCCTCCCTGCACGATCCAAGCTTATTGTGGCGAAACCGCGACGAAACGCTGCTCGGATTTTGCGGTTCCAGAACCAGCCTTTTGAGCAGCCCGAAAGCGTGGAAAAACCAATGAGCGCGAGAAAAACCCAGCGATTGGAGGCCGGGCGGATCGAGCGCCAATTCGCCGCGTCAAAGGCTGAACTTAAACCACGGACCAAGGCCAGCGCGTCGCGCAAGCTCACCGCCAGCAGCCGCGGCTGACGCGGCTTCCAGCCGTGACAGCTTGGCTGGTGAGATCCACGCGGAGGCCACTGCCGCGCCGAAAGAGGGGAAAGCTTTGGGCGAAAACGAGGGTACGGCAAGACCAGACTTCGAACGTTTATCCTACAATTTGGCGCGGCTCGTGGAGCAGGGCGGCAGAACGCTCGCCGCGTATTTCAAGCCGTCGGAGAGCAATGAGGCCAAGAGCGATATATCAAACGGAGTTGCCGATGCGCTTTGCTCGATCAGTCGCATTGCCGAATATTGGCTGAGCGACCCCGTCCGGACCATCGAGGCGCAATCCTCCTTGACGGTGAAGCTCCTTGGCCTTTGGGCGCATAGTTTGCGGCGGATGTCCGGCGAGTTCGAAAAGCCGTTCGTGCCCTATGACCAATCGGACAAAAGGTTCGCCGCGCCGGAATGGCGGGAGAGTCCGTTCTTCGATTTCCTGCGACAGGCGCATGCCATCGTCTCGCATTGGGCCGAAGATCTTGTCCTGCGCGCGACCGATGTCGATCCTCGCGTTCGCGACAAGGCAAAATTCTACCTGCGGCAGATATCGAGCGCTCTTTCGCCCTCGAATTTCCTCGCCACCAATCCCGAGCTTCTCAAGGAAACCTGGGCCTCGAGCGGCGACAATCTCGCCCGTGGCGCCGCGCTGCTGGCGCAGGATATGGAGACCGGCAAAGGCACGCTCAAAATCAGCCAATGCGATACCTCGAAGTTCGAACTCGGCGTCAACATCGCGACGACCCCAGGAAAGATCATCTTTCGTAACGATCTCATGGAACTCATTCAATACGCGCCTGCAACCGATACGGTTTTCGAAAGGCCCTTGCTGATCGTTCCCCCGTGGATCAATAAATTTTATATTCTCGATCTCAATCCCGAAAAAAGCTTCGTGCGCTTCGCGGTTTCGCACGGCCTCACCGTCTTCATGATATCGTGGATTAATCCCGACACGCGCCATCGCGACAAGGGACTTGAAGCGTACATGCGGGAAGGCATTTTCGCCGGGCTAGATGCAATTGAACAAGCAACCGGCGAATCCAAGGTAGCCGCGATCGGTTATTGTGTTGGCGGAACTCTGCTGGCCATGGCGCTCGCCTATATGGCGGAGACCGGCGATAGGCGGATCGCGAGCGCGTCATTCTTCGCGGCCCAGACCGATTTCAGCCAAGCCGGCGATCTCAAAATTTTCGTCGACGAAGAGAATTTGCGCGCGCTCAAGAAAAAAATGGCGGCGACCGGCTACCTCGATGCGTCGGCGATGGCCTCGGCCTTCAACATGCTCCGGCCGGAAGATCTGATTTGGCCCTTTGTGGTCAATAATTACATGAAGGGAAAACCGCCGCCCGCGTTCGACCTTTTGGCATGGAACTCGGATTCGACACGGATGACCGAGGCCAGCCATCTCGCTTATTTGCGCGATTGCTATCTCGAAAACAGGCTCTCGAAGGGCAAGGCGAAATTCGGTGGCAAGACCCTCGATCTTTCGAAAGTCACGTTGCCCGTCTACCATCTGGCGACACGCGAGGACCATATCGCCCCGGCGAAATCCGTTTTCATCGGCGGCAAGTTTTTTGGCGGCAAGGTCCGCTTTGTGCTCGCCGGTTCTGGCCACATAGCGGGCGTTATCAATCCGGCTGGCAGCCCGAAATATCAATATTGGCGTGGCAAGGCGCCGGCGGGCGAGTTCGAGGATTGGTTCGCAGCTGCAACCCGGCACGAAGGAAGCTGGTGGGTTGACTGGATCAAATGGGTCAAGCGCCAATCGCGCAAGCAAGTGCCGGCGCGCCCGCCAGGCGATGGAGGGCTGCCGCCGATCTGCAACGCGCCCGGCGAATACGTGCGGGTGCGCTATTGACAGACGAACCCAATCCGATACTTGACGGAAAAATCAACCGAACCAACTTAGGCGTGCCGATTGCCGGTTCTAATTATTGATGAGAGATAACCGTCGCCCGGCAATTTGAAGGATCATGCCTATGGCAAAGCAAAGTGCTGGAATTTTACTTTTTCGGAAAGTTCACGAAGGGATACAGTTTCTATTGGTGCATCCTGGTGGCCCGTTTTGGGCAAAAAAGGATGAGGGATCTTGGTCGATTCCGAAAGGTTTATACAATGAGTCGGAGGATGCGCTTACGGCCGCAAAACGCGAGCTACAGGAAGAAACTGGTATCGTAGCCACAGGCGAATTCTTGGAGTTGGGCACATTCAAACAGCCGAGCGGCAAGACAATTTTGGCGTGGGCAACCACGGGTGATTTCGATCCCGCTAATTTGAGCAGTAATACGTTCTCGATGGAGTGGCCGCCGAAATCTGGCAAGAACGTGAATTTTCCAGAGGTTGATCGAGCTGGTTGGTTCTTAATCGCAGAAGCTTTAAGGAAAATAACAAAAGGGCAACTTCCAATTGTGTTGGCATTGGCCGACAAACTAGACGTACCTATTCCTGTTTCAGCAGAAAAATTACCTTGTGCGACGGGAAAGGCCAAGCCTCGCTCTTTTGACTCTATTACGATACCTTCTAGTTCATGACTCCTACACATCGCCGCGCCCCACGTCACATGAATTTGCAAAAACTCGCAGAGAGCCTAAGCGTGCCGAAATCGCGCCAAATCGGGGAAGCCAACGTCGGCTAAGCGCATGGAGCGGGCGAAGGGAATCGAACCCTCGTATGCAGCTTGGGAAGCTGTAAAGGCTACTTTTCCACCATTCCCCATGTTGCCCATTTTCATCAAAAACCACTTGATTTTCCAAGCCGTTTTCCCACATAGCTACACACAACACTCCACCACAGCACGCACGATTTCCGTGCCAACGCGTGCCAAAATGCCTGTGATCCGATTCACCGACCTCTCCCTGCATTCCCTCAAGGAAGGCCTCTATTTTGACGATCGCACACCGGCGTTCGGCATTCGCATAGGGAAAAACCGGAAGACATGGCTTGTTCTAAAAGAGCCAAACCGCACGAAAGTCCGCCTCGGACATTATCCAACTCTTTCACTCGCAGACGCTCGCAAGAGAGCACTCGTGGCCCTAGGATCGCCCCTAGATACTTTCCACGCGCCCACCTTCCCCGAAGCTCGTCAGCAATATCTCGATCAAGGCCAGTGGCGGCCGCGTTCCCGATACGAGATGATCCGCACCCTCACCCGCTATTTCCACTGGAATAAACCCCTCGACAAGATCATTCATCGAGACATTTCTGAGGCGATAGATGCAATCGAAGCCAAGAGCGAAGCAACTCACGCATTCAAAAACCTACGTGCATTCTTCAACTGGTGCGTGCCGCGCTACCTCAAACGTTCCCCTTGCACCGGACTGAAATCACCAGCCCATTACGTTCCACGCTCCCGTGTCCTTTCCGACGACGAATTGCATAAAGTATGGCACGCAACAGGAGACGACATATACGGCACAACTGTCCGGCTTCTTATACTAATGGGCCAGCGCCTTGGCGAGACGGCCGCTATTCAGAAAGAATGGCTCGACGGCACAACGCTAATCATTCCATGTGCGTTTACCAAAAACAACCGAGAGCACAAGATACCCGTCCCGCATGCGGCAATTCCCCTCATCCACATACTCCACCCTTTTAAGTCATGGGGTAAATGCAAAGGCCAGCTCGACAAAGTAAGCGGCGTTTCCGGCTATACCCACCACGATCTCCGGCGCACCTATGCGACCAACCTCCAACGCCTCGGTACACGTTTGGAAGTGATCGAACGGCTACTCAATCACGTATCGGGATCAATGGCGGGCATCGTCGGCACATATCACCGCCATGACTTTTGGCATGAGATGAAAGAAGCCGTAGACGCGCACGAGCAATTTCTGCTAAAACTCGCTGCCCGCTAGCGCGCGACCCTCGGCATCGCGATGCCTCCTCTTAATGGAGCATTGTGATGTTAGAAGGACGCTTGTTGGTTGATTGGAAGACGCTGAAGACTCTCGGATGGCCCTATTCACGCACTCATACATGGCGGATGATAAAGGCAGGTCGGTTCCCGAAACCCATAAAGTTTCTGCCCGAACACCCTAAGTCTCGCGTGGCATGGTACTGGATAGATATTCAAGAATGCTTGGAACGTCACCAAGTCGATACTGTCACAGCAATGTGTAAGTTTTGATGGGGCCGAGGTGCGACTCCAAATCGCACCTCGTTTTACTCTACCGATGCCAATACATGCCACGGATACGGCACGTTCTACTGTATCCCCCTATTGTATCCGTACCCTTTGAGCGCGAAACGCGCCGACAATTCAAACACTTCCGCACACACAGTCGTCAGGCTTCCCGCCATGACCTCTCCCCATTTCTGGGGTCTACCCGACACCCAGCAAGCCCATGCGTCTATCGGACAAAGAAATTGTTCTTCAGCCGCAGGGAAACGGGGAGAGGTCATGTCGCTTCGCTCCAGACGACTGGTGTGCGGCACGCTTCCCTGCAAGGGCTATACTGTACACAGACAGTTCTTTACGGCGCAGCGACGCTATTCCTGTGCCAACGGAAGCGTGCTCACTACCATCCTTCTCAGGCATAAGAATGCTTGGCCGTGGGACGCTTCCCTTGATACATGCAACTCGGACGAGACCGATTCCCGCGCTTCGATCACAAACGAAAACGAAAATCGTTTCCGATCTTTTCGATTGAAGAAACGCGACGACAAAATCATTTTTGGATTATCGGAAAAACCGGACAAGGAAAATCGTCTTTTCTTCAAAATGCAATTCAGCAAGACATCCGAAACGGAAACGGACTCGCGCTTTTTGATCCGCACGGCGACCTAGCCGAGGCGGTTCTCGCACTCGTTCCGCCGAAGCGGAGAAAAGACGTTATCCTATTCGACCCTACCGACCACGATTACCCTATCGGGTTTAACATTCTCGACCACGTTCCGATTGAACGCAGGCCCTTTGTTGCCTCATCGGTAGTTGATTGTTTCAAAGCAATATGGGGTTCATCGTGGGGGCCGCAGTTAGAAATGTTTCTCTACGCGGGAGCCGCCGCGCTTCTTGACTTCCCCGATGGCACTTTGGTCGGCCTCAAATTTCTCATCACGTCAAAATCGTATCGTACACGGGTAATCGGCCATGTTCGTGACCCGGCTGTTCGTGATTTCTGGCAGACGGATTTCCAGAAACACATGCCCGAAAAGGAACAGCGCGAGCGCACGCTTTCCATGCTCAATAAAATCGGACAGCTCATCACCGACCCCAGTATCAGAAACATTATTGGGCAACCAACATCGCGCTTATCTTTTATGGATATAATGAATAGCAAGAAGATATTTATCGCCTCATTGAGACAGGGCGATCTAGGTATTCAAAAATCATCTCTAATTGGCTCACTTCTCATTTCTTCTTTACACCTTGCCGCGCTCCAACGTACGGCAAACCGCACTCCCTTTCATGTGTATGTCGACGAGTTCCACAATTTCCACGGCTTCAATGAAATGGTGAGCGGCATCCGAAAGTTCGGTATATCTCTCACACTCTGTCATCAGTACATTTCTCAACTCACACCCGACCTCGCAGATGCGATGCTCGGGACAATAGGCACGATCATCAGTTTCCAGATCGGCGGGAACGACGCAGATCGCCTATCAAAGACCTTCCACATCAAACCCGAGGAATTGACCGCGCTGGAGCCTTACACGGCCTATGTCAGCACGGGCGCAAAGACCACTCTTATCAAAATGGAGCCGCCGCCCGAGGCTCTTTACCCTGCCTCTCCTAGAACCATCCGCAAGCGATGCAAGGCACTTGCCGTCCCTCGGGAGCACGTCGAGCGCCGGATCAATGCTTTTATCAAAAATACCTCTTGACAGGGCACACCCGTCGCATTTTTCCTTCAAAAACAGTGAGGGAACCATGCGTGTCAGCATCAACATCGAAACGGTCACCCGAAGACGCCTTTTTGGAACAACTGACGATTACTTTGTAAAGTTCTCCGCTAATTTCACCGAAGAGGAAAGATTCTTAATAAAGAAACTTGGCCTCACCGATCAAATTTTATTTACTCTCGGCACTGACGATAAGCCCATTCATTATTTCCTTAGTCATCTTTTGAAGGGGAAAGAATACAAACTCCTCTGTGCAAACCTCCTCGACTCAAAAGAAACGGTGCAAGCAGTTGAGGAGAAATTTCACATACTCAAAGACATGCTTACTGCTGGCGCAACAGCTCCTGATAGTCGGACGTTTGAATTATGAACACCGGCGATAAAGACCTCGACACTTTTCTGTACCTCATGCTCATTTTGTTTGGAGCAGTCGTCATCATTTTTGTCGGCCTTTATGTAGCACTTCCTGCCGCCATAATCTACGGGATTTATCAAACCTATAAATGGTTCACCAAACCACCACCTGTAACAACCGAAGAGCTATACCGACAAAGCCAAATCACGTACTTCCCCACTGAGCAAGAGTTCACTAATAACTTCGGGACCAAACTATCAAAGGTATGGAAAACCACCGAGGCATGTGACCCAATTCTCCATGCCTTAGCATCGTGCACCCTTCAACTCTACAAAAATGAAAACCTCGCTAGTGCGCCCATGCGTGTCTTTGAACGTGGCACGCGAGAAGAAGCCCGTTATCGTGATGAACTCATCGCACACGCAGATCGCGCCTATGACCCGCTTCCAATTATCGACGCAATGCACAGTACCCTTCTCGCTTCATTTACGGCATATATTAATGCACTCCCGCCAATGGCATATGCCAAAACATCTGACGCCATGTTCCGCGTCTCTCTCCAGGACGCTATACCCGATCTCAACACTACCGTGCAAAATGTGATCTTGCCGTTCTGTCCTGAAAATATAAACGTGTTCAAAGGCGTCAAACAGACCTTCACTAATAACGTTGCAACCATCACAGAAAATAAATCAAAAGCCATACTGCCTATCGACTACAAGGGCTCCGATGTAGTGGATGCCTACTTACTGGGTACACCGCTTCACCGGCTTTTCGAGTGTAGTATCCCCTTCGATTTCGATGATAAATCTCGATTGGAACATTTTCATTTATGCGCCGGAAGCGGCGCAGGCAAAACACAACTCATCCAATCTCTGATACTCCGCGATCTCCAAAACCCCGACCCGCCGGCCCTCATTATTATCGACAGCCAGCAGGATATGATCGACAAAATACAACGGCTGGCCCTGTTCAATGGAAAACTAGCCGACCGTCTCGTCATTATCGATCCGATCTACACGCCCGCGCTTAACATGTTTGACATGACCACCGCTCGTCTCAAAAACTACTCACGAACAGATCGTGAGCAGATCGAGGCAGGGATCATCGAATTGTATAACTACGTCTTCGGAGCTATTGCCGCCGAACTGACGAGCAAGCAAAATGTTGCATTCTCATTCGTGGTGCGTCTTATGCTCGCCACACCTCACGCCACCCTTCACACACTTTTGGAATTGATGGAAAGCAATGACTTTACCAAGTTCATTCCCGTTATAGCGAAACTCGATACTACCGCCCAGTCCTTTTTCCAAAACCAATTCTTCAAAAAAGACTTCGCGGCAACACGCCAGCAAATCGCCCGCAGGCTGTACACCGTTCTATCGGTCCCTTCGTTCGATCGCATGTTCAGCACGCGAGAGAACAAGCTCGACATGTTCGACTGCATTCAATCGTGCAACATTGTACTCGTGAACACGCGTAAATCCCTCCTCAAGACCGATGCCTGTGCCCTCTTTGGCCGGTACATGATCGCCCAGACCATGAGCGCAGTGTTTGAACGTGTCGCCGTGCCGGAAAACCAACGCAATCCCGCTTTCCTTATAATCGACGAAGCGGCCGACTATTTTGACGAGAGCTTGGAAAGCCTTCTCACTCAAGCAAGAAAATATCACTGTGGCGTGCTTTTCGCCCACCAAGCCATGTCTCAAATGAGCCAGTCGCTCCACGGAATCGTGGCGGGCAATACCAGCATCAAAGTGGCGGGAGGCATCAGCGACAAAGACGCACGAGCCCTCGCACCTGATATGAGAACTACTGCGGACTTTCTCACGAATCTGAAAAAAACACAGGATTATTCCCAATTCGCGGCATATATAAGAAATAAGACGGGGCGTGCTCTCTCGATTGAGGTGCCCTTCGGTACGCTCGAAGCCCAGCCCCGCATGACCCCCGCGGAGCATAAAGTGCTCATCGCTCGAAACAATGCCCGCTACTCCGGGAGCGCACCCGCCGAGCCTCCCGAGCCCATCGTCAATTTCACCCCACGCCCGCCCGAAATGGAGCCTTGGCGGCTCGATAGCGCGGATAAGAAACCAGGACCCCCAACACCCGCCAACAACGATACCCACACCACACCATCAAAAGATTACTAGCCGTGCTAAAATAATTTCATGCACATACATTTACATCGCGCACATCGCTATGCGCCGTAGAACATATTGCACGTTGCGACGTAAAAATAATTGACTAACTCACCTGTATGGAGACGACAAAGAAATACTATAGGCATTCTCGATGGGAAGTTGCCGAGACACACGCCATTAAGATAATGCCGCGCGATCTTGAATACCTTTACCGCCTTTTTATTCATGGCCCCCTCTCCTCCGCCATGCTTCACAAGCTTGTCTCCCCCGCCGTCCGACGGAAGGAGACCACCGAGCGCCTCAAAATCATGCGGCGCAAGCCTAACTGTTTGGTGGAAGTTCCCAAGCAGTCCCGTGAGGCGCACAACGCAAATTATCAGCCCCTCATCTACAAAATCACAAACACCGGCGTGCAGGTCCTTCTCTTAAAAGGACGCATCCCCGAAGAAGTCGCACACCTCCATTTCACCCTCCGACAGAATTACCGCACCTTCCACCACGACGCGCTTGCCGCCTACATCACCGCGTCAATCGAGCTTGGCGGGAATGAGGAAGGCATCAAGTTTTTCGGCTGGGATTATATTTTCACTCATCCCAAAACTCCCCAAGGCACGAAACAATCAGACAACCCGTTGCGCATTCCCTACAAGATCGACGGCAATGACAAGTTTCTTGTCCCCGACGCGCTCTTTGCCATTGAGACGAACGAGGGCAAGACCTGCTTTGCCCTTGAAGCCGACATGCACAACGAGCCCATAGACCCGCATGAGCTTAATCGCTCATCCTATGGAAATAAGCTCACCGGCTACCTCGCCATTTTTCAAAGCGAACTCTATAAAGCTCACTGGGGTATCCCAAACATGCAGGTGTTGAACGCAACGATAAGCCAAATTCACATGGCAAATATCATGAAGCACTTGAAGCGCATTTCGACAAAAACCCGTCCTTTCCTATTCAAAGCGCTCCCCTCAATCAGCAAGTACGAAAACAAGCCGATCGTCTCGGGCCACATGCTCACGACCGAATGGCTACGTGTCGGCCACGAAAACAAATTGATGTACAAATAGAAAGGGGCGAACGCGTCGCCCCCTTGCTTAATCCTCACGCGGCTCTTGCGGCTCGCCACTTTCTGTCGGCATAGCCAAAATTAATCGTCCATCCCAATTCAACGGGATCGCCGTGATCTGCAACGAGTATCCATTCTCACCGCTCTTGAAGTTCCATGCGGCGCCAATCTTTTGCCAGCCGCCACCTACTTTTGCGAAAGCCAGATATACCGGATTGCGTACTTCACGCTTAGCACGCGTTCTTTCTACTACGGACATGTTGCTACTCCTTTGTCTGCCCTCTCATAGTATATACTGAAAGCAGAAGATACAGGAGAAAGACATGCAACATCGTTCCTCGACTTCCATGAGCTAAAGAGCAGAGTATCAATCGAGCAAGTCCTGCAGCTCCTTGGCGTCACACTCAAACGGCACAATTCGCAGTTGCGCGGATGTTGCCCTATACACAAAGGCACCGATCAGCGCGGCTTTGTTGTAACTCCCGCAAAGGGGCTGTATTACTGTTTCGGAGGATGCGGCGGCGGCGATATGATAAAACTCGTTTCCAAAGTACGCCAGTGCGAGGCGAAGGAAGCCGCGCAATGGATCGCCGAAGGTACACGTACCGCTCCACAGAACACGACCGTTCCAAGGAAAAGTACAGTTCCGCCAGAACAGAAAGTGGGATTTCACCCACTCACCTACCTTGAGGCGTCCCACGAAAGCCTTGCGGGGCTCGACGTGGCCGCGTCCACCTTCGAGGCGTTCGGGGCCGGATATGCGCCGAAAGGCATCCTGCGCGGACGCCTCGCCATTCCCATTCATTCGAGGGACGGCGTGCTGCTGGCCTACTGCGGCCGGACAGTGAAGAACGAAAGTCCTATGTTCCTCTTTCCATCGGGCTTCGATCCCCACTCGACTATCTTCAATGCGCACAGAGTGACTGAGGGCGAGCTCTATCTCGTCCGCGATCCGCTCGACGTGTTGAAAGCGTTTGAAAGCGGAATTGAGAATGTCGTGAGCTTCCTCACCGAGGGGATCACGGCACAGCAGTTGGAGCAGTTGAGCTCGCTCATGGACGAAAAGAAAATAGACACCCTCTCACTCTTTTGATTATCGAGCCTCGCCAATGTGCGGGGCTCTTTTCTCTATCACACGAGTGATGCTTCCATATACAGGTACATATATAATAGAGTGCGTGTACAGTGCACTATATCTCCCGTTGTTATCTGAAAATTACAAGTCATCTTTACTCCGCCACTCTCCGGCGTTGATATCAGCTGATGACCAGGCGAAACGCAAAGTTTTGTGGCGCCATGCAATGCTCCATACAAGTGAAGTATTTGAGTTACGGACCAGCGACCGCTGCATACAAACGCAAATCCTTGACACTGCGCTTAACTGTAGTATAGTTGTGGCTAGCTCTTTGATACTTATCTTGCGTTTGCCATAGCAGAAAGTAGCTCGATGTTGGGGCTTCTCTCTGCTATGGCAAACCCTCAAACACGAGGGAGCCCGCTGGCAACGCGACACTGTTCAATCAGGGACATCGTCGCAACCGGAGTAGCAACTATGAGCGACCTTTTGATCGATGTTGACCAAGCTGGTGGGCTCAAGGGTGGGTGGAGTGTTCCTGAAGGATGCCATCAAAAAGGTAGCCATTTCAAATGGGATGCCTCCGAGGTCTCGCTCTATCTCTCCGAGCAGCAGAAGAATGGCAGACGGATTGAGGGCAACAAGCTCCGCGAGGAACTCGCGGGCAAGCCAGCCCCCAATGCCAACGTTCTCGACTACTTGCTCGCCAATCCACACCTCATCCCCGAGGAGTGGAAGGGTAAGTATGTCTTCTTCTGGGGGACCATCTACCCCAACTCGGACGGCCGCCTGTTCGTGCGCTACCTGTGCTGGGGCAGCGTCGGGTGGGGCTGGGGCAACCGCTGGCTCGCCCGCGACTGGGACAGCAACTGTCCCGCCGCGGTGCCCGCAAGTTGAACTTGAACCTTAGTGCCATGGGTTTTGTTCGACCCTTTGCGCTTTGCTCTTGAGCCCCGCGTCTTCGGACTGCGGGGCTCCGCCCTTTAATACGATGGGATGGAGTGATGTATGCGGCACTCACAAAGCGAAGATACTTAATTCGAGGTGCTGTGCAATTACGGTGTCTGCCATCACCGCCTATGAGACAGAAAGCCGGGGGGCGATAACCGGCAGAACAGGTCGTCAACGCGGCGGCATTTTTCGGCGGAGGGCCATTCTGATCGAAAGGGAAAGGATCAAACAATAAACGATCCCCAACCGACGCTTGTTGCACCGTCGGCAGGCCGCATAACATTGCCGCATAACATTTACAAACCAGATGCGTCAGAGATTCTCTTAATTTAGGCCGGTCCAAAAATCTGACTGTCGGACAGATTACAGTAGCCGAGGTGGAGCGAGGACGGTGGGGGTTGCGCAGTGCCCCGCCTCGGCTTGCGATTTGCCGTGCGGTCCAGGATACAATATGTCAGATTAAATCTTAGCTAACGCACAATATGATGGCCTATAGCCGCGACAGCTTCTACCGCTTCAACGATTTTTTCAACGAAATTTGCCGTATTCGGACCTTCACCACCACGGGAAATAGCGGTACCGATTCATGAGCTCCTACCTAGCACATTTCATAGCTATTGTCATTGGATCCCGACCGCATGGACCTCCATCGAACCATCAGCCTCAACCGCTTGCCAATACCATTGCTTAATCACCTTGATTCCCGTGACGCTGCGGTCTGGGTGCTAGAACCTTTTGTCGCCGAAGCTGGTGTTGCAGCGGTAGCTGAAGTGATGTGGCTGCCTTGGCGGGTCGTCTTGAGTGAGAGTTCGGACCCGACTTTACTGGCAGCATTCGGAACGCCCCGAGAATACCACTGATCCGCTGGTACGCCACCGCGGGTTCGATTACAACTTGTGGATACCGACCCGGCTGATGTGGAGTTGCCGCCGCGCTGTCTGCCGATCTATTTGTTGAACGGTCGTGTAGTTGGAATACCAGCAGCTGGCCTCGCCGCGAGGACGCGACGACTTACCATGCTTGATACTCTACGGCGGCTTGAAGTGAAAGAACTTCTGATTCTCTGCAGGGGGCGGAGTTACCTTACCACCAGAACTGACCGACCTTTGGCAAGACGGGTTACGCACCACCATAACTGTTGTAAGCGACGCCCCCGGGACGTCAGCAGAAATAGAGACTTGGCGCAACGCGCGTCAGTATGGCACCACTGCGGCATACCTTCCGGTCTCCGCTACCACATTCTGCCAAGACCTACTGGCCGAGTACCTGAGTAGCCGGGCAGGTGACCGTGTTGTGGTACGCATCCGCAACCTGCACGGGGCGGCGCAAAGACTCGACATCACGCGTTTGGACGATCCCGAACGTCCGCTTCTAGCAAACTACGAGCTGCTGCAAGATGCCGATTTACGTCACCTCCAGCCTGACGATCTGAATATTGACGAAACCCAAGGCTTTTTCCGCGACGCCGCTAATTCCTGGCGACCGTATGCGGCGGGGATGCCTTGGCTGCGCGATGATAAGGCATGGCAAGTGCTGCGCGCGAGGCTGCGGCGGCTCGATAGGGAAGGTTCAGAGGCCGGACGGATCGCCTTCATTAGCGCCGAGTCCGGAGCTGGCGGTACGACACTAATGCGCTCACTGGCCTGGATCGCCGCCGAGGAAGGTTACCCAACCCTTGTTGCCCGTGCCGCGCCCTTCACGCCCAAGGCGCTTGAGATAGCCACATTCATGACACGCATCATCGCGGCACAGCGGGTTGCGGAGCCAAGAGTTGAGAATGAGCGTCTCTACGAAGCCCCCTGGTTGCTTGCGTTTGACCGCATGCACTGGGAAGGGCGCGAAGACGAACTTCGCCACTTCTTGCAAGATTTGGAGCGGAGCGGACGAGCCGTCTGCGTGCTGGTGGTAACGGGTCCCTATATCGGCATCGAGTTTTACGACAGTCGGCGTTTCGTATCGCTTACAAACCTTTCCCATGAGGTATCGCTCGAGGGGACGATTTCGCTTGGCCGGCACCTCAATCCGTTCCTCTTATCGTACGGCCCAACCCGCACGGAGTCCGAGTGGCGTGATTTCTACGAGGCAACGGCGGTGCAGGCCGAGAGAGGCATCGCCTCATTCTGGATCGCCCTGTCTTTTTGGGTTCAACGCCAGTTTGATATGAAGGAGACGATTCAAGTGGATTTATCGCCAATTCAAAGAAAAGGTAAAGGACTTGGAGGTGCGCCGGGCCATCTTGGACATTGCCGCGTTGAGCACCGAGCGCCACCCATTACCCGACACTATGCTACCTCCAACAACCGACTGGCCGGTCTCCCAAAAGATCGAAGACATCCGTCGGGACGCACCGGCGCTTGGCCTTGTCCGCATTTCTCGCGACGGCGACCGCTATTGGGCGTTGGTCCATGATGTGATCGGGCGCTATCTGCTGACAGCGCTGTTTTATGACCCCCTGGCGCGCAAGGAGGCAGGCTTTGAAGACGCTGAGAATCCCGAACACTTGCGCTTCTTGGTATTGCGCCGCCTGTCTCGCCTGGTCGCTCTAGGCCATTCCTTGAATCGTACGATCGCCGAAGAGTTCGCTATCTCGATCTTCAAAATCGACCCCGACCACGGTCACGCTAATTTCGCGCCGTTTTGGCGCGAGGCGTTGGAGGCCCTCGATGAGATGCCAAAGGCGCTGCACGCTACAAGCCGAACTTTCCGGCATCATTCGGCAATCTCTCGACGACGCATTTCGAATCAGAATGAAATTTTTCCTATGGAGCCGGACGAGAGGATCACGTTGCTGGAACGCGCTGTGGCCGACATTCGCTACGCGCTAGAGAACATTCCCGCGGCGCGCGGTGGTGAAAGTGACCTCAATCTGTACAACTCGCTCGCGCATGCTTATCAGGACCTTGTGGAGGAAGAAATCGCACGCGGCGCAGAACCTGAGAGGGTTAATGAGCTGCGGTTGCAGGCGCATAGTGCAACATTAAGTGCTTATCGCGCTGACCCGGACAGCTCCTATGTGATCGAGACTTATGCTCGAAGCCTTATCAGTGACGCGAATGCCTTTCCCGAGAGACGGGCAGAAAATGCGGTCGAAGTACTCAATATCATTTACGCGGCAATGGAACGGGACAGAGCCGGGCAGCGGCGCTTCAATCTCGGCAAACTTGCCGACACCGCCGTGGACATGCTGCTCGATATTGCTTCGCAAGAGGATACGCCGCGCGAACCGACTGTTATTGGCGTTCGAACGAACGCAGCGTACTACCGCAGTTGCGGCCGTACACGAGTTGGGTGGCCGCAAACATCGAGAGTTTACGCGGGATGGCAAGTATTGGCTGCACAAATTTGTACAAGAGAGCTAAAGGCCTCCGTATTGGCACGAATGTTCGTTTCGAAGAAGCCGAGAAGCTCAGCTCGTGTGACGGCGGTTTTATCGTCGCTCTGTATGGACCGTTACAACGAAACCATACAAAGGTGCCCACTTCGCCACCTTCCCGCCAGACCTCATTGAGCCATGCATCCTCGCAGGGGCACCAGTTGCCAGCGTCGTGCTCGACCCATTCCTCGGGAGCGGCACAACGGCAATGGTCGCCAAGAAGCTCGGCCGATCGTATATCGGGATTGAGTTAAATCCAAAATACATCGAACTCGCACGCACTCGCATCGGATCACAGCTCACGCTGTCCCTCGAACACACCAGGAGGGCGGCATGACTATCAGCAGACTTATCCTCGATGACTGCTTCGACACCCTCGTACGGCTTCCCGACAAAAACATTGACCTGCTTTGCACCCGATCCTCCCTGTGGCATCGGCATTGCGAAAAGGGGACAGATCGGCACAGGCAACCACTTCACCCCGAAAAAGTGGGATACTGCCGCGCCACCCAAAGCATACTTCGATGAGATGCGTCGCGTGAGCAAGGCGCAGGTCATTTGGGGCGGTAATTATTTCGCCCCATGCTCCCCGCCTCTCGGTGCTGGCTCGTATGGTGGAAGAATGACGGACTTCCCTGCCACACGTTCGCCGACTGCGAGATGGCTTGGACATCCTTCGACGCAAACGCCCAAGTCTTCAATAGCCGCTGGCGCGGATTTGTCCGCGATAGCAAAGAGCGCGGCGGCCACCCCACACAGAAAGCTCTCGAAGTGATGAAGTGGTGTGTCGCTTCATTTAGCCGGCCAGGCGACACGATCCTCGATCCCTTCCTCGGCTCCGGCACAACCGCCGTCGCCGCGAAACTGCTCGGTCGCCGATACATCGGCATTGAGCGGGACGAGGAGTACATCGCGATGGCTCGGGAACGCCTACACACTCTGATCCCAGCGAACGATAACGAGAGGACACCATGAACATCACCGAACGCATCGACGCCAGTCAAAGACCTCATCAAAAAACGCGAAGACATCGACCGGCAACTTGAAGCGTTGTTCAACGGCGGCAGCATATCGACAAGGAAGCTCACGTTGCTCAATTTGCGGGTCAGATTCTCACACGGCGCGCACATGCCCAGGCAAGGACAAAGCAAAATTACAATCCCACGCCACAGTCCCCACCCCTACAAGAGGTATCGTTCATGGGTGCTAACATGAAGTAGCATTGAGCTCCATCCCGTAGTTCGGCCACTCACTTCCGGGTTGTCGATAGTGGGATGGAGAGTTCTTTGAAAGACATATACGACGAAGTGACCAAGAAGATCATCGCAGACTTAGAGAACGGCGCGGTGCCGTGGGTCAAGCCGTGGAAAGGTGGAAACGGAGGCATCATGCCGATCAACGCCGCAACGCGTACCGGATACTCGGGCATCAACATTCTCATCCTCTGGGCGACACGAGAAGAGCAAGGCTACCCGACCCCCGAGTGGATGACGTTCAAGCAAGCAAAAGCAAAAGGCGCATCTGTCCGCAAGGGGGAGAAAGGCACGCATGTGGTTTTCGCTAAGCCTCATACTTTCAGTGAAGGCGAAGATGATGAACGTAAGATGTTCATGCACAAAGTCTTCGTGGTGTTCAATGTCGCACAAATCGACGGCCTTATCAAAGAAGACGAGGCCGAAACGATTATCCTCGACGATGCGGTACAGAAATTTATCGCGGCGACTTTGGCAGATATTCGGGTGGGTGCAGACGTAGCGGCATTTATTCCCTCACAGGACTTTATCAAAATGCCGCCTGTTTCTGCGTTCAAAGATGTGGAGAGCTACTACGCGACCAACTTCCATGAACTTGGACATTGGACGGGACATGAAAGTCGCCTCAACCGCAATCTAACTACTCGTTTTGGCACCGAGGCATACGCGGCCGAGGAATTGGTAGCGGAGCTGACATCTGCGTTTCTATGCGCCGAACTCGGCGTGCACGGAGAACTCCGTCATGCCGGATATATCGACAACTGGCTTACACTACTTAGAAGCGATCCAAAAGCGATATTTACGGCTGCTTCTAAAGCTTCACAGGCCGCTCACTATCTGCGCTCTTTTCTCAAGTGGATGACCTGACATGAGGTACATCGAAATTGGCGGCATGAGGTACACATGGCGAGAAATCCTACAGCTCCGGCGCGAGCAGAGAAAGGCGGCACGACAGGCACAACCAGCTCTTTTTGAACTTCACGACGACCAACGCCCCAAATCACAGAGCACGGCTTCTTCACGGTATGAGGAACCGACACTCTTTGAGTGAGTCCCACTTCGGTGGGACTTTTCTTTTAACCCTGATATAAGATACGAGGAGCGAACCGATGGACTGCGAGGATTTTACAATGGCAGAAAAACAAACCGCGCTTCAGCAGATTAAAAAGCTGGACGAGGAACGCGCGAAGCTACTGGAAAGCGCGAAGGCTGACGCGCTCGCGCGGGCCGAGGAAGCGATAAACGAACTGACCGCGCTTGGCTTCGAATATGAGCTTGCCGAGCCCGCGCGGGAGACAGCACGCAAAACCAGAACCACACATAAAGCGTCGTCACCCGATCACCATCCAAAAGGGACGTGCCCGATATGCGAGTACGCGACGAAGCCCCCACACGATAAACGGTCTCATAGGGCTCAGACGAGAAAGAAACCGTTTACGGATGCGGAACTTGCGGAGAGGAATCTTGTGATAGTCGCTTGAGCTTGCCGTGTAACTTACTGATGGTTGCACATGGCGACCGGTGAGAAATAATCTTATCGTATGCGTCCCACAAAGGAGCACACATGAGAAACATTCTTCGAACCGTCGCCGTCGTTATCATCTTTCTTATCGGCTATTTCTATATCTTCGGCAAGAGCAATGAAGGATGTGGGGCCGAAGCCAAATCGCCTCTGATTAGGCAGGAGTTGGTGCATGAATATGCCAGGAAACAAATACCCCTCGCAAGGGCCGCACATGCGGCGACTTATGCCTGTCACGAAGTCACCTCCGATTGTGATTTTTCAAGAGACCTGAGAAACACTAAAGGATGCCGAAACGCCAAAAGGATCGTAAAGCATCTCGGTGTGATCGTTAGAAAGGAACTTGCCAAGATCAAGCCTCGTGTCACCATGGATGAACGTCATGCGATTGCGGAGGAATCGATAACTCTAGCTCCTTCTCCTATTATAAAACATGGAGCGCCAGGGGAGAAAGACACATGCGTAACCGAGTGGAAAGATTGAATTAATGCAGGGTGATTTTGGTGACGAAGAATAGTCCCAGCCGCAACGTTCAACTTGGGAAGAGAGCCGCAGGGTCGTCGCGGTCCCAGATGTGGCCGAGCCAGCGCCAGCCCATTACCACCTCGTCTCCGAGCTCGGCGAGGAACGAAACTTGGAGACCATCGCGCAAGTCCTCGGCGACCGAATTCCAGAGGTAGAGGCCTTTGCCGTTAAAAAAGTTGCGGAAAACAAGGATGCCCTTCTTCTGGATTTCAAGGCCGTCAGCGAAGCCTAGGCAACTAACGAGCATGTTGTTTTTTAGCAGATGCTCGTAGATGACGCTGCCGGTTACCCCACCACCTTTCTTCTGGCCTTTGATGAGATTGTCGGCGACCCTGCGAGCACTCTTCTGTCCTTTGTGGAGCCACAGCTCGACCCTTGCCAGGTCATACTCAGGGGGACCCTTCGCTTGGAACTCGGGATGCGCCACATTCTTCAGCCACCAGTAGTGGGGGTAGACGACAGGGGTTGAACGGTCTACGCGGATGATGGTGTCGTCGGACGAGGCGGTTCCATGATTGCTCATGGCGGCTCCTTTCTTTCGGTTAGCCCGCATTATGCAGGGCTTTGCACAAAGAGAGGTGACCGCGAGAAAATATCCGATTATAAGAAGTCTCTCCTGCTGGGGACAGGCCCCTCAACTCCGTAGCTATGCAGTGTTTGTCTTTTGATCGCGTCACGCCCGGACGCACCGCGTCTTGGCGCGACCAGCCGCGACAGAGCGCGACACGCCCCACCTCCACCTATTCAGAACAAATTCCTAAATAGACTAAAAAGGGATATCATCTGGATCGATATCGTCGTCCGCTACTATGACGGTGGATTCTACCTCTTTTGTGCTTTCAATTGCCTTCGGAGCGGTACCTGTTTCGTCGTCGCCTTCAAGTGCAGGGATTGACTGCATCGACGATCCGATTAATCCACGCAAATCGCCATAAGTTCCGGCCGTAATCGCGATGACTTTCTTAATTTGTTTTTCCTGTTTTGACCAACGAGCGAAAGAACGGCGTTTATCAAGATCGATCGTCTCTCTCATATCATTATACGTATCGATCATTGCTTCGACTTTCTGTCTAAATTCGGCTCCGGTTAACGAAAGAGCTCACTGATCTCGTCTTTATGGTTCGAGGCTAGGTTTTTTAGATCTTGAATGATTTTTTCCTTTTCGTAATCTTTCAGCCGATGCTCTTCCGCAAATGTCTTGCTGACACTTTCTTCAACTTCCGCTTTTAAGGAACTGAGTTGTCTCGCTGTTTCCAATTCAATATTCTGTCGTGCTTCTTCTAAGTCTCTTTCTCTCATTCTTATATCCAGCTCCGTTTTTTTGGCGAGCTTTAATTTTTCCTTTGTCTCTTGAAGCTGTGATCGTGTGTCTTGTATCTCAACGGACATCGATTCCTCGGCGCTCTTTTTTGCGGCGGCTCCAGTTTAACTCTCTCTTGATCGACAAGGTTTTTTTATTCTCTTATCGATCGAACGTTCCGCTGTGAAAAGTTGAGCTTCCCGATCGTTCAATTCCTTTTCGCGACTTGCAACTGCGGCACTCAGTTCGTTTTCGACGCGCTTTGCGACATCTTTTTCCAGTTCCTTAATTTCAGCTTCTTTGTCTTTAAGCTCTTTTTCTCTTTGGAGAAGTTCATCTCTTTCTGATCAATTTGTTCTTTCAACTCTTCAGTCAATTGATGCCGCAGCGCTTCCGAAACGGGTATTGGATGCCCACATTTTGGACACTTTATTTCATCAAACTTCTTTGCGGTTGTTGTAACCATACTAATTTGTAGACCTTATCTGACACATTTGGAAAGACGGTGTAAAATATGCATGTATGGAGTGTCCGGGGTACACCGGATGTGGGGCGAGTAAATCCCACCCACTAAATCCGAGTGCTTTGTCGATCAAGACCCTTGAAAATGCTTCGTTTTGCGGTGTCGTCATACCTAAATTCTTCCGTCCCGATTTAGGCAACTATATCACTCCCCTCAGCTTTGCACCTCGCGTTCCCAACCCGAGTAACCCGATGGGGATATCCGAGCGGCAATGTTCGCGTGTTGGTGTTACACTGACGACAATGCCCGACGAAGTCCGACACGATGCTAGCGACACGCCGCGACCGAGCGCGACACGCTATACCCTTTCACTTGACGAGACCGCGCTGCGCTTTGTCGAGGCGGGGCTCCCCCGGAACATTCGATCGCTCCAACGCTATTGCGCCGCCGGTCGTCTCGATTGCATCAAGGAAGAGACCGTGAGCGGGCTCGCCTATTTCGTTGATCCAGATTCCGTCGAACGCGCCATTACGCAACTTGCCCAGCTGCATGGGATTACCGACGAAGTCCGACATGTCACGACCGTGCTCGACATGTCGCACCATGTCGCCTCAGAAGATCAGCCGAGAACAGTGGACGACACACCGCGCTCGGGCGCGGCCGACCGCGACAATGACACACCGGAAACTCCAGAGCGACAAAGCCCGCCACAGCCCGACGTGTCGCTGTATGTCGCGCGACTCGAAGGTGAAAATGTTTTTCTGCGCGATCAGATTGGCGTGAAAGATACGCAGATCGCGGCACTCTTGGAACGCGACAAGGAAACCAATTTTTTGATCAGGGGATTGCAGACGATGCTGGCACCCTTGCTCGGAACAGGGGAGAGACCCGATCCACCCGAGCATCGGACGAATTAATGGTTTGCGCATTGAGGACAAGTTTGCGGGCTCTCCACAGGCATGTTCATGGTTTTTTCTTTCTGTGATCTATAATTCACTCAACGAGATATGGAGACTAAACAACAACGCAAACCAGATGCCTCGAAGCAGGTTCAGCAGACCGAAAAGCTCTACATGGAGAACACGCTACTCCGCGTGGCCGGTGCGCTCTTCTGCCACGATCCAAAACGGGCAGCGACGCGCACTCAAGAAATAGAATTGGGATCAGGTGCGAGCGAGAAGACCATCGTCGTTCGTCCCGATCCAAAGCTCGGGCAACCTGGTCAACTTGCGCACAAAATTTTCATCGCACTTTTGAAAAAGCATTCGGACTATGGTCGCCCAATCAGAAAAGAGGTTTCGTTCACGCGGCGCGAGATCGGCCGTCTCATCGGCCGCACGCAGTGGGGAGGCCGCGACAGTGAGCAGCTTTCGCGGGCGCTTCACGAAATCCACTACACATTCATTACGGCGCATTTCAAGAAAAGCGATGGCCGCTACATCGAGCACTCGTTCAATATTTTTCCGGAGATTTGCTCGAACGGAGAGAGTTCGCCAGCGATCCCATCGAGGCCTGCACGATCACCCTCGCCGAGCCGATCATCGCGTCGCTCCAGGACGAACATTTCACGTGCCTCAATTATGGGCTGATGGCGGGTCTCGGCACGATCGGCCAAGCTCTCTACATGCGTTTGTTCTTTCATTTTAGCAATCTCTATGACGGCCGTAATGGCAAACACCTTTTCTTCCGCAAGAGCTATGACGACATCTGTACCGAATGGCTCGGCGGACTGACGATCCTCAAACACAAGTCCAAGATCATCGGGGAGCAGCTCGGCCAGCACATCGGGCTGCTTGTAGCGGCCGGATTTCTTGCCTCATACATGGTCAAGAAAGCCGAGAATGGGGATGGGTTCGTCATCGTGTTCCGGCCGGGCGTGGCATTCTTCGAGGACTACGAGCGCTTCTATCGCCGCCGGCATCAGGGTGAATTGCAGTGGGCGTTCCACGACGATCGCCGGCAGATCAGCGAGCCTCTAAAGATCGCCTATCTTTTCACCGGGATGCGCACCGGCCATCCGGCCGATTTCATCGCCTTTGTTCCGTCGAAGGACGTCGAGACCGCCAAGCTCATCCTGGCCGCCCTTGGCTTCGACGAAGTGCCGGCGTTTCTGGCCTACGCGCTGACCGAGGCCAAAAAGACCAATTTCAATATTAAGACGCTCGGCGGCACAAAACAATATCTCGCGAGCTTTCTGGCCTTAAGGAAGCGCAAGGCCGCGGACCAGGCACAGCAGGCCGCTCGGCAGGTGAGGGAACAAGAGGACGCACGGCGACAGGCTTATGATCACTGGCGCCTCGGCCGCCGCCGATGTCTTTGCCGCGCTTCCCAAGTCCGAGCAGGGCATCATCAAGGGCCTGGCGCAGACCCATGCGGCCAAATTCGATGGCTCTCTTCAAGACAGCATGGCCGATTTCGGCCGGATAAGGTTTACCATCGAGCGGCATGGAAAAGCTCGTCACGTTCGAGCAATGGCAGCCCGGCCACGCGGCCTGAGAAGACCGTGGGTTTTGATCGAAGCGGGCGTGGGTTTTGACCGAAATCCCTGTGGGTTTTGACAGAAAAAAGAGCCGTTAGAAATATCAATAGAGAGCCAATTATAGGGGTTTTTGCGCTTTGCGCGTAGTTTCTATATAGTATTTAGATATATATTTTACACTCACCGCACCTATTGGCTGGAGTTGTGTGTATTCTTTCCAATTAAAAATACATCAGAAACAGGAAAATGGCACACTTAAAAATATGGGTGAACAAAGCCATTCTATCACAAAACATTTTTTTAAAGGTGTCAAGAGCTACACATTGTACGTAAGCTTGTACTATGACAACAAAGATATAGAAATAAATACGCCACTCGGTGAAATATATTGGCTGCGTAAACGCGTGCCGGGCATTCACGCGGCCGTCGGGAAGCGCGATTGGAAATTCAGTCTCCAGACGCTCGAGCCGGTTGAGGCCAAGCGGTTGTACGCCACCGCCTTTGGTCGCCATGGAAGAACGTCGCGGGGTAGCGCCCTTGTTGCCGGAATTTACCGTCTGCAAATCTCGCGGTATCTACGGCAATTACCTTCGCCTTCCTCGCCTAATTCCTCCTTGTGGAGACAGGCACGCCGCAACTCCTCACATTCCCGCTGCGAAGCCCGCTCCCGGCCTATGCGGACGCCTCCCGGTCCAATCTCAACACCCGGTACCTCAATAGCCTGTGAGAAGGTTGAAGATGGAAAGGCACAAAGAGCCGCAGCAACTATGCCGAGTGCGTACACACGCATAAAATTCCTCCCTACGCCAGAGCTCCCGATGACAGCCTTGCCGTGGCTAAGATAGCCGCTTTCTACGAGTATTAGCAATGCCAAGTCGCGATATTTTGTATCAGGTCGAGACTGCTTTGCCCGGCAACCCTGAATTTTGGCCGCGCTCGCCGCGTTGCTGGGACTCCGGAGCGGTGAACCGAAGTGCAGCCTTTCATGCCAAATCGGGATCAACGGACAGCCGTTGAAATCTCACGCCGCACAACGCTGGCCGGGAAGTTTCTGAAATTGCGACGTGACGAGCGGGCGTGGGAATGCCTTTCCACGATGTACATGCTGGAATTTATCGACAAACTGAATATGTAGAATATTATGAATATACGAAATTACGAATTTCGTCTTAGCTATGAAAGGTCTACTTTTTTCAGAGGACATCGCAATGACTCTCATGCGGGTGCGCCGCGCGGCCCAGCTCACCTTGCCTGCCGACATTCGGCAGGCTTTGAACGTGAAGGAAGGCGATTATCTCGAAGCGAGCATCACTCCTAAAGGCGTCCTGCTGAAACCGGTCTCGGTCGTGCAGCGTGAGCGGGCATGGCAACGAATCAAGGAGATCGCAGCGCAAGTCGTCGACACGCAACCCAATCCAGCCGAAGATGTCGCCGCGGAGGAAGATTGCATCGCCGAGGAAGTAAAAGCCTTCCGGCGCACCCACAAACATGATTAAGGCGGTTCTCGATACCACAGTGCTCGTTGCCGCCATGCTCCGCCCTCAGCCAAAATCTCCGCGGGCGAGCGAACGCAACCGCCGCCGCTATAAATACTCCGATGAACACATTGTCGCCTATTGCGAATAACCACCGCGCATCGGCACGGTTATTTTCGACATTCCCAACCTCACAGGCATCGTTCGTGATCCAAATGACGACATGGTTGTCGCTTGCGCGATCGCCGCGAAGGCGGATTTTCTCGTCTCGCGCGACAAGGATTTGCTGACGATCGGCTCATATGAAGCGATCGATATGGTCACGCCGGAATTGTTCTTACATATTTTGCGCGAGGAGAAGGAAGGCTCTGGCTCGTATAACTCCTCATGAACGCTTCGCATGGACCCACTGAAATGATCACCGCACGGCCTGACACTTAAAGCTAGGCTCGCGCCTAGGGCTAAGAAGCCGCCGCGACAGCAAAATAATACTCAGTACATACTAAATTTGTTTTTTAGATCAAGATAATTTAAGAAAAACTCATATAACAACATATTTTCAAAGTGTCAATATTTGCGCGTAGTATGAGACAACAAAGTGTATGCGCGCCATTGACTTTGATTTAATGTTTGTGATTTTTCTACGCAGGGTTAGGTGAGTGGGAGCGAAACAGAGGAGTACGACATGGGCATGTGTACCGACAACCACTGGCAACCAACCTTCGTTCACGATCCGGGTTACCCACGGGGTACCTTTCCACACTATGTGATGCCGGACGAAGGGTTCATAAAGCTCAGAGGGGATACAGGTACGGAGTGGGTGGCGCATGCTTGTGAACTTATCGCGAAATTCGGTAAGCGCGATGAGCGCGGATTTACGACGTGTCAAGAATATACTAACATTCAATGCACCTGCCAGCGTGGCGCGAGCGAAGGCAATAGTACGTGTGCAAGGTTCTTTAGATTCCTCTGACGCCGGGGGCGTCTGATGTCTACCATTGTCAATGACTGCGCCCTGTGTGGTTATCCCTACGGGGGAAGGGGACGGGGAGACGAGGACAGGGGTACGACGCCGAGCGTCGCGCGACTTGTTGAAGGCCGTGATATCGCATACTTATTCTCTACAACACGTAAATCTGTTAATATCAAGAATGCTTTTTGTTAAGTGTCTGCTATACTTGCAGTATGAAAGCACAAACTCAAACGGACTTCGAATTACTTCCAGTCGTACCAATTGATGACGATACCCGCGCCATGCTCGCCTATGCGGCAAGCCCGGAAGGCCGCGCACGCATCGAGCACGCCCGCCGGGAGTTGCAAGAAGGTAAGGGCATTGTCATCACGCCCGGTTATTTCGATGAAATGAAGCGACGTGTCGCCGAACGCCGCAAAGGAGCACGCTCCATCGATGCATGAGACGCATCGTCTTTGCACCTTCCTTTAGCCGTGAGGCTGATGACATCGCAGCCTACATCGACGAACAGTTTGGGGAAAATGCAAGCGATGCGTTCATCGCCACATTACCTCACGGTTTGCACTCTGATCGCGAGCTTTCCCGGTGTCGGCAAATAAGTACTACAACGACACGACCGACCTCGCTGGCTTCCCCCTCAAACACAACTGGATTTTCTATGAAGCTGACCACCATAAGGTCCGATTCATCCATATCATCCCGAGCCGCCGCAACCGAACTTCTATTCTATTTTGAACGCACCCTCATCCGGCGACCGGTCACGTGTGCAATGTTCTTGCTCTCACCGAGAGCGGCGTGCACCGGCGCTTCACCCACGGCCTTTTGCAGGGAATGGCTCAACCGAGCCACGTTTAATGTGTCGCACAATATTTATTTACGGCCTCTGCCGGTCGATCGCGCGTCGCACCAACCTGTCAAACGGCCGCAACTTCAAAGGATGGATTTTCGGATTTCGTGCTGCGCAGTCCGTTATCCGCACATTGACCGTACGATATACCATGACCCTTTCCGGCACTGCAGCAATGAACGAACAGCGCGAATGTTATGCGTACGGTTCGTCAGCCCATGATTTGCCCGGAGGCTTGTTGCCAGCGGCTGGGTCAGCATTACAACGCACACACAAGCGAATTTGTCTTAGCTGGCCTTTATTGCGAGCGCTTGTCAATCGCGACGTAGTCGCGCCTCGGCGACCCAACGTAGAGCTGGCGCGGACGCCCAATCTTCTGACTTGGATCCTCGATCATTTCCTTCCATTGCGCTATCGAGCCGGGGGTGCGCGCCACCGCGAATAGCATGGTAAACATGAACACCGCTTAGCCCATCGCTTTCAAGATGATCCCAGCATAGAAATCGATATTCGGATAAAGTTTCCTGTCGATGAAATATTTTTGTTGCTCAGAGCGATTTTCTCAAGTTCCATCGCGACATCGAGCAACGGGCTATCCTTGATGCCGAGTTCGTTCAGGAGATCGTGACATGTCTTCTTCATGATCTTGGCGCGCGGATCATAGTTTTTGTAGACGCGATGGCCAAACCCCATCAGCCGGAACGGATCGTTCTTGTCTTTGGCACGGGCGATGAACTTCGAGATATTCTCGACCGTGCCGATTTCCATCAACATTTTGAACGCGGCTTCGCTGGTGCCCCCATGCGCCGGGCCCCATAAGCACGCCACGCCCGCGGCGATGCAGGCGAACGGATTTGCGCCCGACGAGCCGGCAAGCCGCACCGTCGAGGTCGATGGATTCTGCCCGTGCATCGGCATAGAGAATGAAGATACCATCCAGGGCGCGGGCGAAGACCGGATTGATTTTATAATCCTCGCACGGCACCGCGAAGCACATATGCAAGAAATTCGAGGCGTAATCGAGCTCGTTCTTTGGATAAATGAAGGGCTGGCCAAGCGAATATTTATACGCCATCGCGGCGAGCGTCGGCATTTTGCCGATCAGACGAAACCACGCCACCATGCGCTGGTGGGGATCCGAAATATCGGTCCGATCGTGATAGAAGGCCGAGAGCGCTCCCACGCTCGCCACCAGCACGGCCATCGGGTGGGTGTTGCCTACGCAGGCCCCCCAGGAACCGGGCCATCTGCTCGTGCACCATCGTGTGCCGGGTGACTCTGTGGTCGAAGGCCTTCTTCTGAACGGCGTTGGGCAATTGTCCATAGAGCAAGAGATAGCAGGTCTCAAGGAAATCACCATGCTCGGCGATCTGTTCGATGGAATAGCCGCGATACAGCAGCACACCTTCTTCGCCGTCGATATAGCTGACCTCCGATTTGCAACTCGCCGTCGAGGTGAACCCGGGATCGTAGGTGAACATCCCGGACTGGGCATAGAGCTTGCTGATATCGACAACCGAAGGCCCAAGCGTTCCGGTCTTCACCGGCATTTGGACGGTCGAATCGCCCATGCTAAAAGAGCCGGTTGTCGCGCTCATGGGGCCGTATTCCTGAAGTAGGGATTCGTCAATGTGATGGCGACCCGCGCTTTTCAGGATAGCACGACACGCGGCCTCGACTTGAGACTTTTCATTCCAACACGTCAGCTTGCTGCGCGATAGTTCATTTAATTTGCCACCTGTGCCGGTCAATCACGCTTCGAATCACGGCACACAATGAAAACAGCAATCTGTCAAACAGCCGTACCTTCAAAGATGAATTTCATTGGACACGGCCTTTTACACTGTCAGATTACAATCTCCCATCCTTCCATGGTAGAATAGGTGTACGCAAAACGTTCCAGAAACATTTCGCCCAATCCTTTGGTCATACGATTTCAGCCGCATCGATCCGCTGAAATACAAGAAAACAATCATCGTCCAGACGCTCAACTACGGTACCCTCGCACATTCGCGCTGGCTCGTACAAAGTTACGGCCGTGAAGGGGTGCGCGATGTGCTGACACACATTCCTGCAAGCGAAATCAAACCCCGTTCGCTCCGCCTCGCCTCATTGGTATTCGGCGTCGAACGCTTCAACTATGCGCCGCGAGGTACTCACTAAACGAGCAGCCGAACTCTTCAGGTCACTAAGCCGATTTCCGGGATTCTACCTCGCGGGGGCACCGCGCTTGCGCTCCAAATCGGCCACCGCGTATCCATCGATTTCGATCTTTTCTCTCACGACAACGAGATTGAACGTTCTCTCTCTTGCCTCGCGTGCAACGCGTGTTCTCGGACTCAGCCTCGATCGCTCCACTGATCAACAATTCCGGCGAACTCACGGTGCTCGTCGACGACGTCAAGATCACCTTCCTCAAATACCCATTTCCGAGATTTCGATCCGTTCATAATCTATGAACAGGTGCCGCTGCTTTCGGTGCGCGAAATTGCCGCGACCAAGGCGTACACGATCGGCCGTCGCGGCGCCTACAAGGATTACATCGACCTCTATTTCATCGTATCGGGGCAACACGCCACGCTCACCGAGTTATCGATGTCGCGGAGAAAAAGTTCGGCTTCGAATTCAATTCACGCCTGTTTCTGGAGCAGCTCGTATTTCTCGACGACGTGGAAGATACCGACATCCAGTTTCTCAAAACCGCAGTCACGCGATCGGAGCTCCTCAACTTCTTCGAAACGAACATTCGTGCCAATGCGGAGCGCCTTTAGCTTGTTCGCCAGGCGCACACGCAGAAAAGGGAAGGGGCAAAATATGGCTTAACAGAGCTATTGTATCTACGTCGCACATTATCTGATTTACGACTTGTGAACAATACCTGCTATTGCAACTTGACCATACGGGCATGATATGTATACTGTATGTATGATTACTCGAATTAACTTCAATATTGACGAAAACCTCAAGAATGCCGCGATGAAGAAAGCAAGCCAAAGAGGCGTTTCGCTCTCGACCGTGCTCAACCAGGCAACTCGTGCCTTTGTTGCCGATACTCTCGAAATCGGTATCATCGACCATCTCCTTGCAGACGATATTGATCGCTCTGACGACGACATTAAGCACGGCCGCGTCACCCCACACGAGGAAGTGCTCAAGGAATTAGGCTTTCTCAGGAGTTCATGAACGTCTACTACACGGACACCGCCAAACAGCAACTGAAGGATCTCGAACGATACCTCCAAAAACGCATCCTGGACAAGGTCGCACTTTACGCATCCCAGCCCAACCCGCTTGAGTTTGCGGAACCCCTCACCGGTTATGATATGTATCGCTTCCGTGTCGGAGATTATCGGGTGGCCTTCCAAATCGACCAAAACATCATGTACATTAAATCGGTGCGGCATAGGGGAAAAGCCTACCGCCGGATGTAGCTCACCGCATATGAACCCAAGATCGAACGAAGTCCCGCCTCCCCCACACCGGGCAGGGTGTCCACACTGTAATCATCTCTACCGCGACCCGATGGCCGTGAATGATAGTTTACCAGTGGCAACCAGCCATCTATCACGCCGCACAACCTTGGCGGGAAGTTTTCTGAATTTATTGCATGGAAATAAAACCTTGACTTGATTTGTGCATTGCGATAAGTGAAGAGTTGAGCGATCACAAAGAATTCCCCAATTTTGGCCGTTTGGGGTTAAAGTAGAGTTGACATATCGTCGCTAAGGACGATGATTTGGCTAAATGCGATGACGTTGCGAAAGTTGCGCATGACGTTGCTAGACCTGATGGAACTAGACCGGGAGAAGATAAAATGACTAAGGATTTTGATGTTATAGAACACGCAGGAAACGGACAACTCAATGGGGTGACCATGGACCTTTCTTCCTTTTCGACGGTCCTTCAGGCCATTTTCGCCGAGGGGGCTGACTATACGAAAAAGTCAGTGGAAACCCGCCTGGCGGTCGTCGAAAAACTGCTAGGCGCCAAGTCGTTAGAGACCGTGATTTAGATCGAGTCGGAATATGCCAAGGCGTCGTACGCCGCCTTCGTCGCGCAGGCGACTAAAATGGGCGAACTCCATTCCAACCTCGCCAAGGCAGTCTTCAAGCCGGCTGAACAGGCGATCGCCGCCATGCAAGGCACGAAGTAATAGGTCCCGATCGATCCGCACACGCATGCTCTACCCTCGCCGCGCGAGAAGCCATCGGCAATCTCGCTCGTTTGCCCAGCTATAATCTCAGGAAACCACTCCTCAGCCCCACAACGAGTGGCGCTCTACAATTGCATCAGGTCGAAGCTGTTTTGCTCGGCAACCCCGAAATTGGCCGCACTGGCCGCGTTGCGTCCGCGCACTTGTCGGTCATGCGTTACCGTTCACCACCCGCGACTTTGTAGACCCGGCGCGGTCGCAATCATCGCCGCTCGTACCCGCGCAAAAGTAATCTTGTGCGACGTTAGCGGAAGGGCTCAACAGAGCCAAAAACCAGATCGCGCCCCGTCCGGGCGGCTGTCCTAGGCAATGCCGGGACGCTTATCGTGTTCCGTGTCGACGGTGCGGATGCGGCACTGTTTGCGCCCGAGTTTCCACCCGATGGAGCCGAACACACTCGCCGCGCAGCTTCCGTTGAAGGCCTGGCTGCGCCGGGCCTATTCCGGCGATCGTTATCCGATCGATTGCGCGCCGCGTATGGCCCTCCCATCCGGCCGATTGGTGAGCGTTGTCGCGCAGAGCCGCCGCAAGTTCGGCAGGAACATTCCAGGCCGGTTAGCATTACCCGTGCACCTTTATTGTAGGTCACTGCACTCAGGTTGATGTAAGATATGTAAGATAATGTCAGATATTAATATTGTACCCTTGCGGCGAACCCGGAATGGATGCTAAGGTGTATGCAGTCATGTTCATGTTTGTTTAAGCTTTGTGGCACGCTTCTCCCCGCCATTCGGCGCGCCATGGTGGCGGGTCGATCTGTGGAGAGAAGCAAAATGTTGTTCATTGAACCGAAACTTACGATCAAACACACCCTCGATCTGGCCAAAGGTTTCTTAGGAATGATGCACCGGCGCCATTTTGTCGTAGCAACGATTCCCTTAGCGGCGCTCACCCTATTCGTGCCTACGGATGGGGCGCTGGCTCAGACGCCTGGTAAAGCGGAAGTGAAAATATCAGAGCTCAGGCCTGTCGTAAGGAAGTATGTCGACCACCTGTCGCAGGAATACAAGACACATACCGGAATTGAATTCAGTCAGGAAGAACAAGGGCAGATGGTGGAGGAAATCATTGACAAGATGAAAGCCCGAGGCTTTTACGCCTATGTCGACCCTTAAGGGACATAGGTAAGTCTATCATATGAGCCGACGGAATCAACCGTCGGCTTTCTGCTAGAGTGTGATTTAAGGACAGGAAAGAAAGCGGAACAATGGAGGCAGGTTGGCTGACCCCAGATGACAGCGACCTTTTTGAAAAGCATCAATGCCTTGTAGACCACTTGTTTGCGAAAACGACCGACGGGTTGTGTAATTTGTATTTATACCGCTGTTGGGCAAAGGATGTTTCGGAACATTTATTAGAAAAGGCTGATCCACTCTCCCACAAGGAATCATACTGGCCAGGCCTGACCGCCGATTGGCCTTCGCGGGAGGAGATGACCATGTTCGCCATCCGAAGAAACGTGCATGAAATGATTAAAGACCACAAGGAGCTGGCCTCCACCAAAGAGGAGGATATTTGCCGAGCATATGCCCACGTTGTACTCGAACATGAAAACGACGTAAACTGCGATGTAATCTTGCGCAGATTCCGTTCATGGGTTGATAAAATTTCTCGAATATCGCCGCAGTCACGATTGCCGAACATTCCGGCCGATGGAACCTGCTCCTGAATATCAACGTTAACGACCTGGCCGACGCCACCCAACGGCTTTCTCTATAACAAATCAAGGACAAGTGGATTTGATGACAAGGCCGGAAGGCAGCGTCGTTCCTCCATCGCTACATGCCTTGTCCAACTGGTTCTGGGCCACGATCGCGTTGCTCAGATTGGCGTTGGTCAGATCGGTTCTGAGCAGGTAAGCACTCCTCAAGTCTGCGCCCTCCAGGTGGGCATCCCTCAGGTCAGCACCGGTCAACTCGGCATCCCTCAGGTCAGCGCCGGTCAGCTTGGCATTGTTCAGGTGAGCGCCCTCCAAATGCGCGCCAAACAACTTGGCAAAGCGCAGATCGGCGTGACGCAAATCAACGTCTCTCAAGTTGGCACCGCTCAAGTCCGCATCAAACAGGTTGGCGTTCGAAACGTGCGCACCACTTAAATCGATATACTTAGTTCTGGCTCCCAGTCTTCCGATCACTGTGAGCGTTGCTTGGATGTCGGTGGCCGGCGTCCCAGCGGTATCAGTTTTGGTGCCGTAGCGGACAAATGCGCACAGCGCCTCAAGCACGGGCTGATGATACCGCTCAGAGGTATTCATCACGCCCTCAAGGGCATAGATGCCGCCAAGACGCACGACAAAGTTCTCGCTCCCCAGCTGCTCAAAGCCCTTCGAAACTTGCTGGCTGATAAGCTGCTCATAAGATGCCCGCGACGTCAGTTGCGTCTGATTGTACGCAATTCCGGCGCCGACTAACACTGTCGCGCCGCCAAAAAACTGGCCGATGGTCTTACGAAAATTATCCTCGATATCAGCGCGGGCCTTCGCATCACGGATTGTCAGGCTTCGGCGGTTCACCTCCCATTTCGGCCACCACCACGAGAACCACCCAACAACAATGACCACCCCCCCCGCTATGATCAACCATAGCATGGTTTGCCTCCAACGTGTGAGGGCGCAGTGACTTCCGTCGACGTCTGTCACTCTATCAACCTCACCCCCTCCCCTTCCCGCTTACCCACTCAACATCAAGCGGATTGCTCGCGCCGAGCGTCTCGCGACCGACGAAGAGGAAAAGCCCGGAGCCTTTCCCGTTTGTAAGATCATGCACCGCCTCGACCATCGTTTCGACGCGCTTGCGCGACGGCGTAACGGTGAGCACCCGCATGGCTTGAAAGCCAAATTGCGTGGTATGCACCTTGCCCTTCCAGATATCGAGATACAGCTCGATCTTGCGGGCGAAGCTCGTGCGATCCTTCCCGCGGCGTTTAACCGGCATCGTGCCCCGATCGACTTCCAGCATGAAATATGAGGCCGTTTCGTCCGGATAGACCAGGCCAAAAAGCTCATCGGGAATGACCGACGCCGCGAGTTTTCGTCCTCCCTCTTACGTCAGCCCACGCATCCGCAAGGGCTCGCGCGCGGCTTGTGTCGGCGCGGCGTCGATAATCTCGGTCATTGATAGGAGGAACACATCTTCCCTGCCCTCGCAGGCCACCTCGACACACCATGAAAGCTCGCCACCTCACCGGGCCTGCGCGGATCGCTCTGATCGCCGCCCAACTTCAACTGCCGCAATTTCGAGAGCACATTCAGCGCACAATTAAAACCAGCAGACCGCTAGCTCGTTGAAACTATTAGTGCCGCGTGAGGATTTAAACCTACGACCCCCTCGTTACAAATCAGGCGGTAGTGTCATCCATAAGTTGGCTCGCACTTGAACCCTGGCAACTCCCGCTCGTCGGAGTAAGCGTGCCAAAATCGTGCTAAATCGGACATGCCCAAAATTGCCTAAGTATTGGAGCGGGCGAAGGGAATCGAACCCTCGTATGCAGCTTGGGAAGCTGCCGTTCTGCCATTGAACTACGCCCGCCTTTAGTGTTTAAATTCTTCTAGCGCCCTGCTCCAAACCGCCTGGTTGTTGGTTCTCATTTCGCAGGCGGACGGAGACTTTTCCCACACCGGCTTCCGTTTGGCAATCTTGACGCTGCTAGCTTTCGCCGATGCCGGTTCCTTGAACCAACGCTCATTCTTTATGTCCGGTGACCTTCGAGTCTTCGAGCAGCAGCGAATTGACGTCGCCAATGATCATGCCGGGATCGAGGGATTGGTTCGAATAGATCTCGCGGATAAAGCCTTGCTTGTCGATCAAAAACACTTTGGGGAGATGATTTATGACCACGCCGCCACCGGCGGACGCCTCGCGATCGATGGAAATCTCCTCACCCATGTCGCGCAGCAAGGGGTTTAGAAATAAATTGGAATAGGTGGTGAGGAAATGCCAAGGCACGATGGACGCGCTCGCTTCGTAGCGGCGGCCGAACCCCGTGAGCATCCCAGGCGTATCATGCGCGGGGTCGAGACTCATGAAGACGAGCCGGACTCGTCCGTGCAATTCGGCGCGCGCCATGATGCCTTCCCGCACTGCCTCAAACGCGTCCCAGGCAAGCGGACAGCCATTTGGATCGGCGCAATAGGAATAAAAAAACGCAAGGAGTGTGATCATCCCCGTCGTGTAGCGGGAGAGCGCGCGGGGAAACCACGTGCCTTCGAGCACGATTCCCGCGGGCACGCGCTGAATATGGTCGAGCGTGTAGCTTCCGGGCGGCGGCGGTAGGCCCGCGGACTTTTCCGCGCGGAGCGGCAGGGCGGCCGCGAAAATCCCCGCCGCCGCGATCAAACTCTTGCAACAGGGCCTTAACAAATATGCTGCCGCCTTTACCTTCGTCGCCGCGATGCCGCGCGGCCCGGTCGTGTCGCGCTTTTGCTAGTTCGCCGGCCGGTCCCGCTGCGTTGGCCTGATATCCGGTGTAGTCGTTGTGCCTGGCGAGCCAGAGCTTCGAGCAACAACATAATGAAATGCTGCGCTTTTTTCACGAGAATGGCGTAAAACTTTCGCTTGACGATTGAGATAATAAGATAGTAATCACGCGCTGGCATTTTTCAATCAGCCATAAGAATCGTGATTGCAAAGGGAAAAAATCGATATGATACGAAGAGGTTACAATTAGAAACTTCCGGTCGCGGCGTTAGGGTTTATGTTCATCTGCGGCGTGGCCCAGGCCGGCGCCAGCACTGCGTCGTGCCCCCGCACTCCAAGGGCTTCTGGAAGAACCACCCGCGCGCCTGGAAAACGACTTCGCTCACGCTCGGAACAACGTCCTACACCGAGGTCCAGGCTCTGAAGATTCTCGGGAGACCCGTGAGGGGAGACGCAAGCCTGATCCTGGCTGATCAGCTCATTGCCGCTTTGCTCGACATCGCCAACGGCACCGACCCCACTCCGGTTGCCAAGACCATCGCGGACGCGAACAGCCTGCTCGGGGCAGGGCCGATTCCCGAAGGCGTCGCCGAGTCCTCGACTGTCGGCCAAAAGATGACCGCCGATGCCAGCGTCTTAAACAACTTCAACAATGGCCACGTGACCCGGGCCTGCGCGGCGGTTCTCCCGCAGGGCTCCTGCCAGCCGTCAGGCTCGCTATCCGCGCTGGTCAGCGGGACGACGGTGGTCGCCTACGTCCCTAAGGGTAGTTGGCGCAATTTCTTTGGGGGGAGCGGAGCGACTGGCGTTTCAACGGTCAATGTGGAGCCGACCCCCGGCCCAGGAGCCGCGATTACGACAGCTAATGCGGTGAATTCCTGCGCCTCGAACTCAGTTACGGGCCAGACGGTGTGCACCGCGAACAATACCGACGTGTATCTGCTCTCGGGCACCGCCCTGACCGCCACTCTGACAAGCGGAGCGACCGGGTCGATCAGTTTCAGCGGCGGTTCGTGCACGAATTGCGGGGTCGCGATGGACGGCGTTAACAACAAGGCGCTGATCTGGCTCAGCATCGCCGGCGCGGGTGGATTCCAGTCCCTGGACCTTTCTACCTCGACCTTCGGGGCCCTATTCGCCTCGTCTTCCCCAGCTGGGCTACACGCTAATATTTCGGAGGACCCGCTGGTCGATCCGATCCAGAGCACCCCGCCGCTTCCGGGCACAATCACCCTTCCGCTGCTGTTGTCGGCTTCCGAGAACAACAACTACGAGATCGCCGGCAACGCGGAGTCAGGGTCACCCTCGTTCTTCGAAAACCCAATCCCAAATTCAAAAGAAGCCGATTCCTCGGGCGCGGATTGCTCCACCGGGATCGCACTGACGCCGTACGAGGGTTCCTCTCCATCCCAAGTGTTCATCGCCGATTTGACCCAGGCAACGTTCACGCCCGGCTCGCCCGGCACCTGGACCACGGCCGCCTCGCAGGTTCAGACTCTGTCGGAGTCGGCCCTGCCGTCGGCGGGAGCAAGCGGCATCGCGGTGGCGCAGGGAACCCATACCGGCGTCATATCGGACGAGTTTAGCGGCGACTTTATAACCGCGATCGCGCTTCCCATGACGTCCGGCAGCGGGACTCCCGCGATTGGCGACTGGGTGACATGCGAGATCGGGGGCGGGTTCTCGCTTGGCGGCGATCCTCACACCGTGACCGCGTATAAGAGCCCGAACGGCGCCAGCGACGCGATCGCACTGTTGACGAATGGGAGTGCGAGCACGCTGGCGAAAGTCGACCTCACCCAAATGCTTAATACCGGGGTCGTGGGGCGCACCGTGGGAGGACACGGCTGCGCGGCAGGTGTTCTCCCGGCGACGGTAGTTACCTTCATCAGCGTGCCATGACGCCATAGGATCGCGGCGCGGGAAAGGTGGACGCCTCGTCCACCCTTCATGTCATTGGAACCGGCCTACCCGCGCGTGGCAGGGCCGGAAAATTTCATGTGGTGCGGGCGGCCGAGTTTTTGGCCAAAAAAGTCGACCTCGAATTTGAGCTTCAAATCCTTGCCGTCCCACTCGTAGGCGCGCAGGACCTGCTCGTTGCCGGCGCCCTTCTTGTCCCAGTTCGCCAGCAGCGAGGAGGTAATATAGACGCGCTTTCCATCCCAGCTTTGGGAAATCATGTTGACCTGCTTGCCGGTGACTTTCTCAAAAATCTGCACCGGTTTTGCCGGATCGGAAATATCGAACAAATGGGTGGTGCCGTCCATGAACGTGTTGACCCAAAGAGACTTGGCGTCGGCCGCAATCGAAATATCGACAGGCAGCGGAATTTTGGCCGGATCGCCGATCGTGCCGACCTCCTTGGCCTGCCATTCATCGTTGGCGCCGTGGCTGACGAGCCAGAGTTTCGAGGTCAGCGCCGAGGCGGTGATCGCCCAATCGTCGCCCTCTTTCAGCGACCAGCGGATTTCGAGCGGCGCGCCGGGAACGCTGAAGATTTTTTCCGGCTGCATGGATTTGAGGTTCCACAGCACCATCGTGTTGCCGAAATGCTTCATCGCCTCGGCGTCCTTGATGAGCTTGCCGAGGTCCATCGTGTAATTGTTCCAGCCGGTGAAGCTCGACGTCAAAAATACGTTCTTTTTCGGATTGATGGCGAGGTCGTAGCCGTAGCCATCGCCGCCGTTTTCGGTGGGAATTGGATGCGCGGAGAGAAACTCACCTTTGTTGTTATAGACCGCGAGGCCGGTCACACCGTCGCGGGTTTTATCGTTCGACAAGCTGCCGATCACCATGCGGCCGGGAATGGCATAAAATGTATGCGGGCCGACATAGCCAGTCTTTCCGGTGAGGTCCCCGATTGTGTTGACGAGTCTTGGATGTGAAGGATCCGTGCCAACGTCGAAGACGAAAATCTTGCTGTCGTCGAGGCGCCCGGCCCAGAGATATTTGCGGTCGTCGGTGAAGCCCATGTGATGCGCCTCGCCGCGGCCGCCGACGGACACGCTGTTGATCACCGTGCCATAGGTTTTCGATTTGGGATCGGCTTCGATCGTGACAAGCTTGTCGGACTCGTCGCCAAGACCCTTTTCACCCAGCGTCCAGACATGCAGATAGGCCTCCTGGCCCTTGATGAGCGCGGCCGTATAGGGCGAGAGGCAGGTCTCGTCCGCCCGCGCAAGCGGCGCGCCGATCGAGCACGCGGCGGCGAAGATTCCCGCCATGAGTGCGTATCGAGCACGGCCATTCATCGTTCGCTCCCTAATGTTTCCTCGCCGCTGCCGAGCATATATTTCCGGTAAAGCTATGGCAAAGGTTTCTTTTTAGACGCCCCCATGCGCGTGCGTGGCTTGCCTAAGCCCAAGAAAAGCCCAGCGGCGGGCTATGCGTTTCGCGGCGGCCGCGTCATTTTTGTTTGGTCATTGTCAATCCGGCCGGCTTCTGCCCGGCGCATGGAATCACGCCGAAGGCGTCGATCCTCCGCCAGACATAAGTGCCGTCGCCCTTGATCGATTGGAATTGCGGCGCGGGCAGTCGCCATGGGTTCATTTCAATTCCGGCCGGTGGTTCCTTGCCGTGCTCGATCGGCGCGATTATCCAAGCGGGTGCATCCTCTCGCGCGCAGAGCCGCCGCACCCCGTCTTGCGACAATCGGGCCTGGTCCGCGCTCCGAGGCGCGCTCCATGGCGCGAAGCTTTTTTGGTCCGCGAGCCGCAAATCCATCAGGAATTGCGTCCGGCTTCGCCATTCGGCGGCAAGGGTGGATGAAAAGACGATAGGGCCACCTTGCAGGGGCGACGCCCATTGTGGCCGGCCGAGGACAACCCAGGCCTCGGCCCGTCCGTCGATCCAGAGCACTTCGCCTTGGCGTTGATCGATCAGCCGCATCAGGCCCAATGGCGCGCGGGTCTCCTCCATCATGCGTTGCGCCGGCGGCCGGGGGTCCCAAAACCAAACAAGGGCGGCAAGCAAAAGAGCCGCGCAACCGCCAGACAGAAGCGGGCCTATGCGTGGTTTGACGATGGCGAAATAGGCGGCAAGGGCGCAAAGCGGAAAAGCGAGCAAACCCCTGACCAAGGTAAAGTCAAGATCGCCGTAACCCGCGGGCGCGGCCATGGCAAAGTGCAAAGGATAGGCAAGTAGGCGGACGTTCCAAATTGTGGCAACCACAACGGTGAATATCCATGCGGCGGGAACATATTGGGGTTTGATCGTTGCGGCGAACCGGTTCGCGCCGAAATGGAGGGAAAGCGCCAGAATCGCGGCGGGAGCGGCAACCCCTAACTGCGTGTTGAACGACCAGCACAGCGCCAAAAGAGCCAAGATCATCCGGCCGCTTGGGCCGCGCCGCCACAATTCAACAGCGCACACGCCCAGGGCCATCGCCCCCGCCAACGCCATCAGCCATGCCGTGCGCCAGGGCTGAACTTGCACGACGAGAAGCGACGAAAGCCAATCGCCAAAAATCGCGGAAATTGCTATGCCGCCCAAACCAACAACTATGATCGCCGCAAGGATCCGCCGACCGCGCCCTTGCCGAGAATGCGCGGCAATGGCGATGGTCGCTGCCTGAACGATGAGCGGCGAAAAATTTTCGGCTGGCCAAAGGCTTGGAAACAAAAACGGGCTGCGCGAACTCGTGCAGGCTCTTGAGAGATGGATCGATCTCCGTGAAAAGCCGGTCAACCAAGGGCAGGCCGAGAGCGCCGCCAAAAATTAAAACAGCGCCGGCACCGGCGCAAAACAAAAACCAGCGCTTGTCTTCCAAGCCGAGGACGGAAAGGAAGACGCCAAATCCGGCGAGCGCCATAATCGGATGCAAAAGTGCCGCCGCGACGAGACATCCAAGGCAAAAAACGTCGCGTCTTGCCGCAAGCGCGGCGAGCCCGGCCAGCACGAAAGCCTCGGCGAAAGGGCGCGGGATCGCGATCAGCTCGGCAAAGCCAAACAGATAGGGCGCGCCATAAGCTGCGGGCAGCAGTGCGGCGAAGATCACCACCACCCAAACCGCCGCCCCGCTGGCGAATTGCCGCGCGAAGGCGGAAGCCGCGAAAAACCAGGCGAGCGCAGCCATGATCGCCAACGCTTTTGCGGCCATGGCCAGCCCGCAGCACCACAGCGTCGCGTCCGCCGCAAAACGAAACAGGCTGAAGCCGAATTGCCCGTCATTGACGAACATGAGATCCCGGCCAACCCCGTTGGGGTCGAGATCGGCGAGCGCGCGACCCAGATAAATGTAGGCATCCTGGACAATGCCCCGATAGGAACGGCTCAAGACAAAGACCAGGAAAGCGATCAGGGGAATAGGCGAAGAGCCGTTTGCCCATAGGCCTAGAGGAATCGCCGCCCAGGCTTTTTTCGCCGCGGCCACAAGAGTCTTCGGCAGACGGGGGAGCGTTGCGGACAAGCCACGCTCGCGCGTCCTCCACGCCGACTGCGGGCGTATGATTATTGCCATGTCCGCTTTACGCCACTTTTTGCGGCACGAGACGCGCGCTTGCAAGCGCCTCCCTCGCGCCGGAAACGCCGGCTTCGCCATATTCGGCATCTTCGTTGACTTGCCAGACGTCGTAGAGCGTCCGGCCCGCCAAAATATTCGCGGCGGTCAGCATGCCGGTCATCATCGCATGATCCTGATTGTTGTATTTGTGCATGCCATTGCGGCCGACGAGATGGAGAGCCGGAAAACGGCTCGCAAGCTCGAACCGGATCATCCGCAGATTTTCGAGATAGGTTTCGTCATATACCGGATAGGCTTTCTTCTGGCGCACGACGCAGGCGTCGGTGACTTCCTCGCCGCGCAGCAGGCCAATGGCGGCGATTTCCTGTTTGGCGAGCGCGATCAGTCGGGCATCCTCCATGCTCCAAAGGCCGTCGCCCTCTGCGCAAAAATATTCGAGCCCAAGGCATGTCGAGGCCGCGTCCGGGACCATCTCCGGCGACCAAGACCGGAAGTTTTGCACCCGGCCGACTTTGACTCTTGGGTCATGGATATAAATCCAGTTGTCGGGCCATTGGCGCCGCGCCCGGTCGATCAGCACCACGGTGAGAAAATCGCGGTATTTGAGCGCCCGCGCATGGAACAGAGTGAGCGGCGTGGGACTGAGCGCGGAAAGGAGTTCCGGGATCGGCGCCGAGGAGACGGCGTGGCGCGCTTGAAAGGTTTCGCTCGTTCCGTCACCGCCGATGGTCTCCACGGTCCAAGTTTTCCGCTCCGCATCGAAGACGAGCTTCTCGAACTTGCGATCCATGAGGATGCGGCCGCCGGACGCCTTGATTTTATCGGCGGCGGCTTCCCACATCATGCCAGGGCCCCGGCGCGGATAACGAAACGATTCGATCAGGGTTTTGGCGCCGGCGCCACCTCGCGGCTTAAATCCCAAGGAGCGCGTCACGCCATCGATGAGCGCCTTCGAAAGGTTGAGCCCGTTGATTCGCTGGGCCGCCCAATCGGCCGAAATTACGTCGCAATCCATGCCCCAGACCTTTTCGGTATAGGTCTTGAAGAAGATCGAATAAAGCCGTTCGCCGAATTCATTGCGGATCCACTGATGGAAGGTCTTGGGATCGCGAATTGGAAACGCGCGGGCAACGGCATAGGAGGCAACGCAGGCGATGCTTTGCCCAGGGCCGAGATTGCGCAGGGCTTCGAAAGCCTTCAACGGATAGGCGTAGAACTTACCCGCGTAATAGATGCGCGACAGCCGCGGCCGGTCGAGAAAATCGTCCGGAAGAATTTCATTCCAAAGATCCACCACTTCCCGCGATTTCGAAAAAAAGCGGTGTCCTCCGATATCGAACAGGAAACCCTTGTAGGAGACGGTCCGGCTGATTCCGCCGACATAGAGCTTGTCTTGCTCGATTACGAGGACGTCATGGCCGGCTTTGGCGAGCTGGTAGGCGGTGGTCAGCCCGGCGGGTCCGGCGCCAATAATCAAGGTATCGATCGTCTCCACTGAGCGCTCCAAGCTGCCTTTGCAACTTCGAAGAGAACAGTTGAAGGTTAATGCTTTGACACGAGAATGAAGACAAGTCTATATCGATACAACGGGGTGCAAAGGTATGGTTTATCAACTAATCCAATTATCCGTACATTTATAAGTCAATTTCTGTGAAAGTGTGCGATATTTATTGATAAAAGGCAGGAGGTTTAATGAGGAATTCGCGCCGTGGCCATCTGTTGACTTCGCGATTGTGACCGCGCGATGGCGGCCATCTTCACCCTTCCTGCGGAAGCGGGCTCGCTTTGCGGTCCAAGTGAGTGTACGAGTTCGATGGAACGACAGACGGGAAACTAAGCTGAGGAACGGCTTCTTCGCCCTGGATGAGTCGGTCTCCCGTCCGCCACCGCAGGCCTAAGACTAGCCAATGGCGCCCTCCAAGTTACAAAGGATAAGGCTAACGGTGAGTGCTATGGTTTTTGAAAACAGGCTCAGATGCCGCGGCGTTCGGCGTTGTTGGATCAACTAAACCTGAAGCGGATGGCAGCCATTTGGACATCGATGATGGCAATCACTTGTCCGCTCCAGCCTGGAGGCGGCACCACTTGAGCGGCATGGCAGCTTGGCTTTACTCAACCGGCATATTTCTGAGGCGCTTTGTTTCGCCGCGCCGGACCTTGGTTTCGATGCGGCGTTCGCGGGCCGCGAGGCCAGGATGGGTTTTCACGCGAAATTCCGGCTTTTCCGCCGCCGCCGCGATCAAGCGAAGTAATCGCGCGAGCGCGTCCTGGCGGTTCCGCTCCTGCGAACGGTGCGCCCGCGCGAAGATCACCAGCACGCCGTCCTTGGTGAGCCTTGTGCCCGCGAGCCGCTCAAGGCGGCGTTTCACCGCTTCGTCGAGTGAGGGCGAATGGGTAACATCGAAGCGCAATTGCACAGCGGTCTCGACCTTGCTGACGTTCTGCCCGCCTGGGCCGCCCGCGCGGGCAAAGGAAAAGCCGAGTTCGGATTGATCGATCACGATCTGCGGCGTGACTTCGATTGTCGGCATGACCTTCGCCTCCTTGCACGGCGTGGTTTCAAATCCATTAACCGCGATGCTTTAGCGCCGATTAAGATATCGCGTGCATGTCTTGCCAATGGCGTGTCGCGTTTTGCCATTTGCCGTTGCCGGGGCCTTGATACTGGCGCTGGCCGGCTGCTCCAATTACGAGAGGCCGCGCCGGCCGGCTTGGCGGGGCGAGGCGGAAGCCGCCTGTCTCGCCCAAAAACTCGTCCACGTGTCAGCCTATGTCCAGCCGGCCCGCGAAATCGACGGCCCTGGTATTTGTGGCCTAACTCGGCCCTTCAAGGTGAGCGCATTGCTTGACGGCGCGGTACGCTTCAACTCGGTTTATACACTCGACTGCTCGATGATCGCCGCACTCAATGCGTGGCTCGGCGAGACCGTGCAGCCGGCCGCACGGGCGCGTTTCGGTCAGCCAGTCGCCGAAATCGTTTCGATGGGCGCCTACAGCTGCCGGACGATGAACAATCAGCCGGGCGGACGCATTTCCGAACATGCTTTCGGCAATGCCTTCGACATCGGCGGTTTTCGTCTCGCGGACGGGCGCGAGATTTCGATTGTCCGCGATTGGACCCGGGGCGAAGATCAAACGCGGGCTTTCCTGCAAGACGTCCATGCCGGCGCTTGCGGCCAATTCACTACGGTGCTTGGCCCGGGCGCCAATATCTTTCACTATAATCATATCCATGTCGATCTCGCGCTGCACGGCAACACGTCGGCCGGCCCGCGGCGGATCTGCCGGCCCTTACTTTGGCCAAGCACGACTCCGGAGCCGCCACGCGACGGCCTGCCCAATCCGCCGGAAATCGAGGAGGAATTGGATATAGCCCAGGCGGGGCACCTCCCCGGCGATGCGCTAGCGGTGCACGCCGGACCCGGCCCGGCGCCGCCCGCGCGGATACCCGACGCCTATTTCGCCGCCGCTGCGCGGGTGCCCCCCGCGCGCGCCTATGCGCCGGCCCCGCCGGAGCCGGTACGCGGCTTCCTGCGCGAAGACGGCGCCTTCGTTCCCGAGGGCCAGCCATCCGATTGGGACCTGACTTCCTCAATTCCTCGGCCTTAGGGCCTGTCCTAAAAAAATCGCTCAATTTATTCGATTCCGGCGTGCTCCAACTCATCGACATTGCGCGGTTCGTTTTCCATCAAATGCTGCCGCACGGCATGACTTTTGGCCGGCGTTCGTCGGTCCGGCCGCAGCCGCGACCAAGCGCACCCAAGCGGGGGAACACTTATCCGTTTCAATGGTGGCTACCCTCGTTCGCCACAGTCTTTAGCTCATTGAAATCTCAAGATTTTCCTGGACGTCCTGTCCGCCCTAGTCTACCCTAATTCGTCGCAATCAAGTCGCTGAACGAGGGTCAGGACTAGGGTTATTATGGGCGCGCGGCGGGGTTTGTTGTATCGGCTGTCGGCACTGGCGGCCACCAAAATAACTAAGCCTGGCCGACACACGGACGGAGGCAATCTCTTTCTCGTTGTCTCCAAGACCGGGGCGAAGCGCTGGGCTTTCATTTGGATGCGGCAAGGTCGTAAACGTGAGGCGGGCCTCGGCAGCTTTATCAACATCAGCCTGGCCGAAGCCCGCCAGAGAGCGGCCGAATGTCGGGCGCTACTTTCGCAAGGCTTAGACCCGATCGAACATCGGCAGACTACCCAAAGAGCGGCCGCGGGTCCTCGAACCTTCGCGCAATGTGCCGCGGCCTTTATCAAAGCGAAGCGTTCTGGTTGGCGCAATGTTCAGTCCTGCAACCGCTTTGGGCAACCATTCCTGAAACGGCATCGCGATTACGCGGCCGGTTGGAATTGGTTTTAGACTTTGCGAAGGCGCAGGGATGGCGCGTCGGGGACAACCCTGCTCGATTTAAAGGCCACCTCGAAAATATCCTGCCGCGTCGGCCGAAGCTGGCGCGGAGCCATCATCAGGCAATGCCTTAGGTTGAGCGCATCACCGATGTCGGTCCTTGACGAGAAAAACGCCCTCAGTCGGTCGAGCACCAACGCCTCGATATCCCCCGCCGGGACGCGCATTCCTTTCTGGGCTTGCGGGTGATCCCCCGCCAGAAGGGATGCCGAGACGTAGTAGCGGTATCGCTTGGCTTTCTTTGTGGCATGGGTCGGCGTCATCCGATGGCCGCCGGCATCGACGATCAGGCCCGCCAACAGGCTCGGCGCCACCGCGCCGACCGCCAACGAGCGCTCCTGCCGATTGGCGGCGAGCTTGTCCTGGACGATCTGCCAAAGCTCCAAATCGAGGATGGCCTTGCGCTGGCCGGGGTAGGCTGTGCCTTGGTGAACGATGTCGCCACGATAGATCCGGTTCTGGAGCATCAGATAGAGTGCCCCGCGGGAGAAATGTTGACCGCCGGCCAGCCGTCCGCCGGCTCTCTCACGGCGCTTGCTCACGATACCCAGTCGATCGAGTTCGGCCCTGAGCAGCGCGACCGAGCCCGGGTGTCCGCATAGCGCCGGAAGAGCACCCGGGCAGTCGACGCCTCAGGCTCATTCACGATCAGTTTGCGGGACTTGACGTCATAGCCGAGCGGCACGTTCCCGCCCATCCACATGCCCTTGCGTTTCGACGCCGCGATCTTGTCGCGGATGCGCTCGCCGGCGATCTCGCGCTCGAACTGGGCGAATGACAGCAGCATGTTGAGCGTCAGGCGCCCCATGGAGGTCGTCGTGTTGAACTGCTGCGTCACCGACACGAATGATGCATTATGGGCGTCGAGGATGTCGACAATCTTGGCGAAATCGGCAAGCGACCGGGTTAGACGATCGACTTTGTAGACAACGATGATCCGAACCTTGCTGGCCTGGATGTCCTCCAGAAGCCACTTGAGGGCCGGCCGCTCCATCGTCCCGCCGGACAGGCCTCCGTCGTCGTACATGTCGCTAAGCGCGATCCAGCCGGCATGACGCTGGCTCACGATGTAGGCCTCGCACGCTTCCCGCTGGGCGTCAGAGAATTGAATTCCTGATCGAGGCCCTCCTCGGACGACTTGCCGGTGTAGATCGCGCAGCGGACGCTGAAAGCGGCTCGCGGGTGATCAGCCTTCGCCATCGCCCGCTCGCACGCTTGAGGTAGAGTCCAGTCGCCGCCGCCTGAGGCCGAAGAACCGCGGGCCCGACCAGCGGGCGCCAGTAATCTCCCGTGCAACCACGGAGAGGGAACGGTAGCGCTGGCCGCGCCACTCGATGCCATCGGCATGGATGAGGACCGTGTGGGTGACCGCGCGCCACTCGCGCACGAGCCGCGTGCCTGGCCTCAAGGAGGTCGGAGGCGCGGGTATAACCGCGCCGCGGCTTAGCGGGCCGGCGCTAGCTCGCTCCAGCTTCCGTGCGTTGGCCGTGGAGAGGCCGCCATACGCCCGCTCCTGAAGCTTGTAACTGATCCCTCGGGTCAAGAGATCGCGGGAGAGCCGCATCGGCGGCGGCATGCGATGAAGCTGCCGCCACTCCCCGCGCAGCTCGAAGATGGTCAACTCTGAGAGCCGCGCGAGCGCCTTTGCAACATCGATCGTCCGTTTTTCCATGTCACCGACCGCCGCGTTTCGATGCGATAGCGGCGAACCCTAAGTGTTTCACCGGGTAGCCATGTCCACCGGCCGGCCCCCATAGCAATGCGTCCTTTGCGGCAGAAGTCCAGTCGATTTTGAGCCACGGCGCGCTTGAGGCGTCTCAGTCGAGGAACCTTATCAGCCGACTGACCCGCGTTGCGATCCGGCCTGCCTTTGCGCTTCGGCAAGACATCGTTCGCCACGGTGCGGTAGATGCGCTCTTCGCCGGTTTTCTCGGAGACGAGCGTCAGGCCGAGCTTTTTGCGCACAACCCCGGCCAGGAAGCCACGGACCGAGTGGGGCTGCCAGCCGGTTGCCTGCATGACGGCGGCAATAGTTGCGCCCTGTTTGCGTCGGAGCATCGCCAGCACTTGAGCCTGCTTTGAATCTGCCCGGCTGGGCTTGTTTGATGACAACTTTTTGAGTGACATTGTCGAGATCCTTTGTTCGGTTGGAGTGGCGTCTTGCGCCGCCACCACCGAAGCCCCGCACTGGCGCGAAAGCCGGCGGGGCAGGATCCCCAAAGAGCCGTTGGCGCTCTACGAGGGCGGACAAGTGACGCTCCGTTCCCAGCCGAAGTCCAGTTCTCTGGGCTCATTTAAAGGGAGTATCGAGGACATCAAACGAGTCCTGCATTGGTGCGCAGCGGTCAAACCAGACGTCCATCATCCTCGATTTTGGTGCGGTCGGCGAGTGTGATTCAGAAATTCAAGATAAGCTGCTTGCGCTGGCTGGAGCGCAACTCTATGCCAGCGGCTTCCTTCCGGAAGTTTGGATCCCGGATGAAGCGACGCCAGCCCTTGGACGGGAGGTTACTCGCCGCAATCAGATCGTGCGGCAGCGCACGAAATTGAAGAACATCATTCGTCTTGTCCGGCCGCGGACCTGTGCGGCCCCAAGCGAATTGCCTGGCTCAGGAAACAGGTCCTGCCGGAGGACGAGCGCCTCGCGGTCGAGCGGCATCTGCGTTCGATCGGCTCGGCGAGGATCTGGCGATCATCGAGAGGCGATCTGGCGCGCTCGGCTCTTGCCGACGAGAACGTCGCGCGGCTGATGGCGATCCCCCGCGTCGACATGGTCGGTCGCAGCGATCGGCGATATCAACCGCTTCGGCGAGCCCCAAAAGCTGGTGAGTTATCTCGGTCTCAATCCGAGCGTCCGGCAATTGGGACCGGGTCCCGCCCATGGCCGGATCACCAAGCAAGGGCGCGGTCATGCCCGCGGCATGCCGGTTGAGGCGGCTTGGGCCGCCGCACGGGCGCCGGGGCCTTTGCGCGCTTTCTTTCTGCGGGTCAGAGCGAAGCGCAGGCCACATGCGGCCGCCGTCGCGACGGCGCGCAAGCTCGCCGGAAAACTACGCCTGGGCGCGCCCGGCGTTGCAGGCGCGCAAGATCCGCAAGCTCGAACTCAACGCTGGAGGCCAGGCGCGGCCAGGGCCATCGGGAGCAGCGATGTTCCAACTCAAGAAAGCAGTAGGCTCAGGCCTGGCCAGGAGCCCGGTAGATTATTTTCTTCTCGAGCGCCCTATCTGCCTCCTCGACACTAAGCAGGGGTGTAGTCGTAGTTCGAACGAGACCAGATTTAGATATGGTAAGTGTGAAGGCTGTCGCGCTGGCATTGTCGGGCAAGTCTGCAAGCAGAACCGCATCATACTCGCCAAACACCAGGTAGAACGCTTCCAGCTTGCCTCCCAGAGCCTCCACAGCGCTTCTCACCGCTTCTGCCCGCCCCGTAGCCTTGTCCTTTTCCAGTCCCTTGATACCGTCAGCGGTATACGTAGCCTGAAACAAATACTTAGGCATGACATTTTTTCTCCCTGGCTATTGGGTAAATTCCGCTGCACTTCGCACCGGTGATTTAGGCGAGAGCCGAACAGTTTCAATCAGAGAAAGGGCAATTTTCAAGGATCATTATTAATGCCATGTACACTTCCGTGTTCCGCAAATCCCGCCTTGTCGCGCTTGTCGGAATTGCATTCTATGCAAGTGCGTCGGGACGTGGCCGGGAAAGAAACCGCCCGATCTGCTGCTCGACATGCTGCCGCGGGCGGGCGTGCCGGGCGCGGGTGCGTGCCTGGATGGCGGGCAACCGGCCAACCGACCCGCCAAAGACGCGACCATGTCGCGAGAAACGGCCTACATCAAACTCCCCGCCTCGTCCCCACGGCCGCGCGCCGTCTTGAAGAAAGATTGCGGCGACTCGCCAATGGGCGTTAGCGCGCAATTAGGCCTTCGAGCATCTCTATCCTTTGCTCATCGCCGGGTATGCCAGCGCCGAGTCTCACCATCTCCTTTAATTCGGCAAGATCGCGCCGCATCCGCCGTTTGACATCGTCGGCGATGCCGCGCCCGGACGGGCGGCCTTGTGGGTTTCTATGCTCATCTATGAACCGCTCGAACTCCTCGCGATCCCTCGCGCGGCGGAGATTTTCCATGAATTCCGCGAATTCGCGCTCGGCGACGACGAGCTTCTGGCGTTCTTCTTCCAGCCGCGCGAGTTCAGTGGCACGCCATTCATCGAAGGCGCGATTTCCGGTCGAGCCCATGCCAAAACCGGAGGCGCCCTTTACCGAACGGCCCAAGCGTTTGGAATCACACGCCCAGTTCGCCCAGTCTCGCCATATTTCTCGCCCGAAGGATATAATGTCGCCGGGGTAACCGGATTTCTTCTGCCAGAATTTCCAGCCCAAGACCGCGAGACCGATCGGCCAGTACACGATGAAGCCCAAAACCATTGCCAGGATTTCCACGGGCTTCCAAGGCTCTCCATGCCAGTATCCGCGTCCGTTTGACCCGTCATTCTGGCGTGCCGGGCGCGACAGATATGACAATCCGGTATCAGCACCCATCTAATTGCTCCTCTCGCCGCTCCGTGTTGACCGCTTAAACGAAGCATAGCGGTATTGGCGCGCCCGAGATATAAGTACGGATTTCTGGTTGTCGAGTGAGGGACGGGGCTTCCGAGAACGCGAGAGCCGGCGCCGCTTGTCTGAACAGGTTCTCGAGGCTCCCGGCCGGCCATGCGGGCCCGCCGGCCTTCCAGCGCCAGGACTGGCGGACCGGGAGGATGATGTTAGGCGGGTCGAGAGGTGGCTTAATGGCCTCCGCATCGATGGCCGCGATGGCCGCCTCATCCTTACCATTGGGCAAAGGAGTGCGGGCTGGTTCCGGCTCCACGCTGCCGAAATGCTCCAGCTCTTCGAGAATCTCTGGCGCAATATCGCTGGCGTGGCCGAGGTTGCGCGGGTCAATGCCAACACCCAGCAACATACCCAGAAGCGCCAAGGCGCGTCGCCATCTCAGGGCCTAGATATGGGGTGAGTACCGCAATTTCCCGGACAAGTTCGTCGGGGAACACGTTGCTTTCCATAGTAGCTTGCTTCTTGCTACTAATCGTTGTTCCCTCCAGGAAACAAAGACGATTAGGCCGCTGCCTAGAGGAAGCGGCCCTTGCTTTATCATTCGACGGCGACGGCGGACAGAACCTTACCCCAGCGCTTGGCGTCTGAACTCTTTTCTTTATGCGATGCATAAACGCGATGCCAGCCATTCGTAATCGACGCCTTTTCCAGTTATTTCACCTCCACAGTGCCGAACATACCGGCATCACGGTGACCCGGAATCAGACAAGCAAACTCGAAATCACCTGACTTCGTGAAGTTCCAGACGATCTCGTCCGTTTTCTTCGGTGGGACACGCGCCGCATTCGGATCGTGGTGTTCCATCTCGGGGTTCACCTTCATCGCTTCCGCGTGTCTTTGGTTCTCCTGGGCCGTTGCAAGCACAAATTCGTGGGCGAGCTCTCCGCTATTATAGAGCTCAAATTTGATTTGCTCGCCCTTCTGAATTTCGACGTGGTTGGGGGCGAAGAGCATTTTTCCGTCACGTTCTTGCATGATGACTTTGATCGCTCGCGACGGCTTTTCCGGATCGCCCCGCTCCCCAGCAGAGAAGTTTATTAAAGTTGCGACAATGAAACTAATTGGATTAAATCTCGCGGGCCCAATCCCTTTGAGGAATGAAAACAGGGAGGAACACAACCATGAACCGAAGAATTTTCGCTCTGATCCTTGGCCTTGGAGCCGCCGTCTTGATGGCACAGAACCTTGCCGTTGCAGAGGATCACCTGGCTGAGGGCATTAGCCATACGAAAGAAGCCATTGATCATGGCAAACAAGGACATGCGGATGTGGCGACAGGGCACGCCGAAAAAGCTTTGACGCATCTTGAGGCGGCCAGAATGTAAAAAGCTCGGCGAAAAATGGCGAAAAGCGAGCCCGTTTGGCTCGCTTTTTTGGTTCGTCGAAAAGAATCAGGGCTGAGCTATCGACGGCCATCATTACCGAGACAAAATGGTGAGCGCGCGCAGCAAAAACGCAAATCACCGCGGCGGATCGCTTCCTTCACCCGCTGGCGTCCCTCTGGCCCGCGGAAGTAGAAGCTGCGGTCCTCGTCCAGCTCACCTTCCGCGTATTTGCGCGTGTGACGCCGAAGATGCTGGCGCGGTTCATTAATGCGCACACGGCGGAGCCGGCGTTCTCTCCGCTCCCAAAAATAAGCGAGGCCCCGATCGATATGGCTGGCGCGCATCTCAGGCGGATCCTCGCCCACCACGCAATGAAAACGCCGCCGAGATGGGGTGTGACTTCCTTGTCTCCGGGACGCACAAGTGGATTTTCGCGCCCCGAGGAACAGGTATCATCTGGGCACGCGAGGCTACTTGGACGATACTGCGGCCGATCATCCCGAGCTTCACCGATGAGGTTGAAACAGCATGGATGGAGAATCGAGCGCCACAAGGGCCGACCTGGGCCTCGTGGGTGTCCCCGGGCGGGTACCATGCCTTCGAGCATCAATGGGCCATGATCGAGGCGTTTCGCTTTCACCACCAGATCGGCCGGAAGAGAATCGCGGAACGAATCCATGCGCTGAATGAACAATGCAAGGAGGGCTTGGCGAAGATGCGGCACGTCAAGCTTTATACGCCGCGCGGGAGCACGCTATCGGCCGGCCTCATCTGCTTTGATGTGACGGAATGCAACCTAAAGCGGTGGTCAAAAGATTGCTCCGGGACAGGATCGTGGCGAGCACTACACCGTACGGGACTTCCTACGCCCGCCTCGCCCCGAGCCTGGTGAATACACCCAGCGAGGTCGACGCGACGCTGCGCGCAATTCGTGCCATGGCCTATGGGTGAGGCTGCATTTCATACGGTTTCCGGCTGATTGACAAGACATCCAGACTCAGGCCTCAGCGATGCAAATTGGTTGGCACGCCACGCGTCGAGGGTACACCATAATAGCCGAAGAGGAATACGCTATGACCGGCCGGGTGGAGTTCGGGCGGTTGAATCAGACCATGGTCGAATCGGGAATCGGCCCTTCATGTGCGAGGAAGACGCCGGTTGTTCTTGTCTCAAACATCAGTTCGAATGAGCCGGGATCCAAGCAAATCTCGGCGATGCGCTCATGCGCCTCGATGGGTACGAGAGCGGGACAGTGCGCATCGAGGAGGCCGTCATTGCCTTCCGCAAAGCCTTGCAGGAGAGGATCCGTGCACGCACACCGCTCGATTGGGCCAGGACCCAGATGTATCTCGGCAATGCGCTCACGCGCCTAGGTGAGTACGAGAGCGGGAAGAAGGCGCGGCTCGAGGAGGCTGTCGCCGCCTATCACGAAGCCTTGAGGGAAGTTACCCGCAAGCGCACGCCAGACGAATGGGCAATGACCACTGGCTGGCGGGGCGTTACACTGGCGCACCTTGCGGAGCGCAGCAAAAGTACAGATCTCGCCGAGGAGGCTTACAACAAGATCGCACTTGCCTACGAGTCTCTCTCTAATGCAGGAGATGTGCGTACGAGAATTTTTCAGACGTGGCTGACATCTGCCCGCCGGTTGCTAGACAGTTTGCGAAACAAGCACGATGGAAAGCAGGCTTTAAGTTGGGTGTATCGTGGGGAGTGCGGTAACGGGCGGGAGCGTCCTGTCTCAAAATCGAGGAGTGAGAAACCTCGCTTCATCGAGGAATGCATCACCCCTCTTCGCCGGCGCAGAAGACCCGGTGTATGGACGGGACGGTCCGCTGATGAGCCTTTGGCGCCGCCACTAATGAGCACCCGTTTGATGATTTGGGGCAACGGCCGCGGCGTCTGCTCATGCGTGTCGGACGCGCAGCCGTCGGAGGAATTGATGTCGAGAAGGGACGCGCGTTCAACCAAGTGTTCCGCGCTACCTCAAAAACCGGATCGCAGTCTTCATCGCTCTACCTGTCAGAAGTCTCGACACGCTCTCACTAGCGTCGCGCTGATTGTCCGGCCCATGCTCGTCGCCTGACGCCAGGTGCCGAGTGCACCCGTTGGGCTGTAGGGAAGCGCGCGCTCAAGTGTCCGGAATTCAATCTACTTGCGGAGACGCTCATTAACGCGTAGGTCGCCCATGGATGTAAGATTTCGCAACGCATTTTCGTGATCAAGCTGCGCTTGGTCGCGCCTGCCGATCCGGCTTGGATCGATGACCGGTCAGGGGGATAAGACAGATTCCAACGAGCAAGAAAGTAGTCAAAGCGAAACATGCTGTTCGGGTGCAATACGGCGCTTTGCCCTATCGTTTCACGAAATCCGGCGCGCCTGAGATTCTCCTTGTCACCTCCCGGCAGACGAAGCGGTGGATCATTCCCAAAGGTTGGCCGATCAAAGGCCTGAAGCCGGCGAAGTCTGCCGCCCGCGAGGCTTATGAGGAAGCCGGCGTACGAGGCTCTGTTAAGACGAAGGCAATAGGATTTTTCTCCTACGAAAAGCGCTCAGACGAGGATGGAATTACTATCCCCTGTGATGTGCGGGTTTTTCCGCTGCTCGTAAAGCGGCAGAGCAAGACCTGGCCGGAATCCGATCAGCGAGTTGCTCAATGGCTTGAGCCAGCGGTCGCATTGTCGTTAGTTGAAGAGGAAAGTTTGAGGAGTTTAATCTCCCCGTTCATGGAACGGCTCGCTGCTAACGCTAAGATAAGGAAGAAACTGTAACCTATATGGCGTCAGGATCGGCGCTAGCTCCGCTCAATTGCAACCGCGACAACGGCTCACTTCATCACGAGAAGGCTGTCAATACGGCCGCGACGCAATGGCGATCAGGCTCTAAGACAACGGCTTCATACAAAATCGATAAGCAAGTCGCGATCCCAACCACATCGCATACCGTCGGCTGATTGATATTAATCTGGAGTGATAGCTCGCGCCGCGTCGTCCAAATCAAAGCGGCGTATTGGCTGCGAGGTTCATCGCCGGCTGTTATCTTTTCCTTGACCTACGGAATCAACCGACCAACCTCGCCAGCGCGTAGAAGATCGCGGCGATAATCCCCGCCATCGGCATGGTGATGACCCAGGCGACGACAATGTTCTTGGCGATGTTCCAGCGCACTGCGGATATCCTGCGGGCGGCGCCAACGCCGACGATCGCGCCGGTGATCGTATGCGTCGTCGAAACGGGGATGCCGAGGCCTGTCGCGAGAAAAAGCGTGATCGCGCCCCCCGTTTCAGCGCAAAAGCCCTGCATCGGGGTCAGTTTGGTAATTTTCGAGCCCATGGTGTGGACGATCCGCCAGCCCCCGAAAAGGGTCCCGAGCCCCATGGCCATCTGACAGCTCAACACGACCCAAAAGGGGACGTGAAATTCGCCGCCGAGCTTGCCGTGCGAAAAGAGTAGCACGGCGATGATTCCCATCGTCTTCTGCGCGTCGTTGCCGCCGTGGCCGAGGGAATAAAACGAGGCGGAGACGAATTGGAGGGAGCGAAAAATATTGTCGACCGCAAGCGGAGTCCTCCGCACAAAAATCCATGACACCGCAAGAACCAGAAATAGGGCCAGGGCGAAGCCCAAGGCCGGAGAAAACACGACGGCCGAGCCCGTCTTGATCACGCCGCTCCAAACGACGGTGCCGATGCCTGCTTTGGCAATTCCAGCGCCGACTAGCCCGCCGATCAGCGCATGCGAGCTGGACGACGGTATGCCAAGAGCCCAGGTCAACAGATTCCAACTGATCGCGCCCATCAATGCGCCGAAGATTACGTAATCGTCGATGATATCGGGCGTGATTATGCCCGTTCCGATGGTTTGGGCGACATGCAGGCCAAAAAACAGAAATGCGATGAAGTTGAAGAAGGCGGCCCAAAACACCGCATATTGCGGACGCAGGACCCGGGTCGAGACAATCGTTGCGATGGAGTTCGCCGCATCGTGCAGGCCATTGAGAAAATCGAACGCCAATGCGACAGCGATCAGCCCAATGAGATAAAGAAACGCGCTGTCCATCGCAACGCTCTTAAACGTTCTCGATCACGATGCCGGCCACCCGGTTCGCCACATCCTCGAACCCGTCGACGACCTTTTCGAGATGGGCATAGATTTCTGCTCCGACTATAAACTCCATGGCGTCGGAATTGCGGTGCGTGCGGAAAAGAGCGCTCAGCCCCTGGTCGTGGAGTTCATCGGCCTCGTCCTCAATGCGTAAAATTTCTTCGCTGAAGGAATTCAGCCTGCTCGCGTTGTGGTGCATGGATCTCAAAAGCGGAATCGAGCTTTGGGTGAGTTCGGCGGCCTGAACGATGATGTCGCCCATACGACGCATCAGGGCCTCGAAGTCGCGTATTTCGTAAAGGAGCGTCGCCTTGGCCGTTTGATGCATCTGGTCGATGGTGTCGTCCATCACCGTGATCAGATCCCGGATGTCGCCGCGATCGAATGGTGTAATGAAGGTGCGTCTCACGGCGAGCAAGACGTCCCGCGTGATCACGTCCGCGTCGTTTTCATAGCGCTTGATTTCCTTACAATGTTCCGGCGCTTTCTCGCCGCCATCGAGCAGAGATCGCAGCGCATGTGCGCCCGCAACAATACTGACCGCGTGCCGCTCGAAGAGATCGAAAAAGCGCTCTTCTTTCGGCATTAGCGCTTGAAACCATGAGAGCATCCTCGGCCTCCGCGGATCGCCGCTGTCAAAGGAATGTCATAAACATCACGAACGCAAGTAACGGGACTACGCGACCCTGTAAAGCTCGAAGAGCCTCATCATGCGGGACGGCAAATGACCCCCACTTACATTTTCTTGACGACGGCAACGAGCTGATCGAGAGCCTTCCCGTCCCTCGTGGAATCCCATCTCCTCGTGTTTCTTATAGGCCTCTTCATCGCCGTGGATTACGAGGGCAGTGTACTTCGTCCATTACCCTGCGGCTCAAGCGAAACGACCGACGTGAAGGCGAACGTGGGCATCGCGGCCGACGGCTCGGATGGCCGGTAGCCGGGTGCTAGGACATTGGTCCAGACGAGCTTTTCGTTCTTGACGAATTCAAGGTAACAGCCGACGTTCGGAAACTCCTGTCCCTCCGGTGAGCGCATCACGGTGCGGAAGATACCGCCGGGGCGAAGATCGATTTCGCAATCTACCGTTGTCCATGGCACTGGCGTGAACCATTTCTTGAGGTGCTCGGGCGCCGTCCACGCCATCCAGACGAGTTCTCTGGGGATGTCGACGATACGTTCCAATACGAGGTCGAGCTCGGGGTCCGGCTGGTAAATGATCGAACGAGTCATCCTTTCTGCTCCTTAAGCCGTAGAAGGATTGCATCGACGTCCAGTCAAGGTGCCTGTCGATTTAGGGCGGCGTTCGGTGATGCGTTCGTAAAGGAATGACGTTGCCATGCTATTTTTTGGCTCCGGCTGAAGCGTCATATCCGAAATATCCCACCCTGTTCCCGATACCCGCGAGCAGCGCCTGCCCAAGCTCCTTGGGGGCAATGCAAAGCGGAATCGAGGTTCTCACATTTGAGCCGATGGACTGTCGGGCGCGCAGACGGTCGTTCAGGCTAGCCCTCATAAAGATGCCTCTGAAACCCAATAAAGGCGTCGCGTATCTGCGCCACGCCGCCTAGCTGAGCCGCTGCATCACTGACGGCCCTGTATTTCAGATCTAGCAAATGCGGCAGTTTGGCTTGATCCAACTCGCCGACGCCTTCTTTAGACATACCGGGAGAGAACAAAATCGAGAAACGCTTGAAGCTTGTGATCGTAATGAGAAAATATCTCCTCCCGATTGGAATCCACGCGCTCCTCCCGCGTGATGGGGGAGAGGGCAAAGGCTATGTAGGCAAGCACGTCAAACAGATCACTTTTCTCGACATTAATCATGCGTCTGATTTCGCTTAGCTGCTCATCGCCATAGCCTTTTTCAGAGAGGCTCTCCAAAAGCGCTTTTCGCGTATCAGGCTTGCCCCAGAGTGCTCTTAGCTCGTCCTCATCCTTGAAGAGTTCCGGGAGGTCTCCAAACAGCCGCGTGATGAATTCCGCCGTCGACATGGGCCTGCCGTCCACGCTCCAGAAGGTCGTCGCCATCATGTGCTGGATGGTCCGCTCTTTGCCGTCTGCGAGCGTGATCTTGATCCTTTGGCGAGCGGCTGGCCCCTCCTCCCCACCTTCAAGCCCACCATCGCCCTCATCTTCGTCGGGGACCCTCGTCTCCGCCTCTTGGACGCGGCGGAACGGGTTCGACGGGCTCGCCATCCCACTCCGGATCGTTGAAACGCTCGTAGGCCCTCACGAAGTCATAGATCGTGAAATAGTCCTTGCCGTCGAAGAGTCGTGGGGATGGTCTTTTCGTTGTCCTGAAATGTCCGCAAATGCTGGTCGCCAAGCGCGCCGTCGGCCGCCGTGACCCGCACACAATAGTTCGAAGTCCTTGCTCGTCTCCATCTGGTTGATCAGATCGCGAACCGCGAGTGCGTGTTCCTGCGCCGCGCAAAAGACAAGGGTCTTCTGTTTCTGATCGATGGCGTTCATGAATAATTTCACGCGGTATTTTTCGCGCTCTTTGATCTCGATGACGCGGTTAAAATCATCCTCCGTGTACCGCCTGCATTCCTCGACCTCGTTTAATTAACAAACCGCGTTATGGCCTTGATGAGTTCGCCGTTGGCATAGGGCTTTTGAAGAATGGCGACCGCTTTGCTTAGAGCGGGTTGTCCCCGATCGGCTTCGTCGCCCCGTCGTAATCACGACAGGTATCCCTCGCTCTGATAAAAACTGGACCAGCGGGCTGGCATTTCCATCCGCCACGACTAGATCGACAACGTCCGCATCGAATGGAATGCCTTCCTCGAGAGTGCTTTGTGCCGAGGCTATGGAATTGACTATCTTGACAATTGCACCGGCATTCTGAAGGCAGGTTTCGAGACCCACAGCGATCAGCGCTTCATCCTCGATAATGAGCACCGATTTTCCGGCGAGCGGTAACTGATCTAGGGACGTCCCTGGAGGCCTAGAACTTCGTCCCGGCCGTTGCGCGGGGACGTGCCGCTTGATTCTTCACGATTGACGCCATGACATGCGCGTCCGAACTCAAATTTTGATGTCATTGGAGCTAATTTTAACCGCGCGCCTCCACCTGTCTGTTCGATACCCGATACAACGGTTGGATCAGTGCGCAATCTCAGGCAGTGCGGCGCTCACTTGGTCGCGGATAATGGCGTAACACTCGCATGCCACGCCTTCGAGCCCCATGCGGTCCATTACAACGATCCGACCTCGGCGATTTTTAATGAGGCCCGCCTGTTCGAGCTGATTGGCTACCAACGTAACCGTCGTTCGCCGTACGCCCAGCATTTGCGATAGGAACTCGTGGGTTAAGGGAAGGACGTCACTATCGATCCGATCCCGGGTCTGGAGCAGCCAACGGCCAACCGGGATCCCATTGTGTGGAGGGCATTGCACGCCGCCGTCTGCTGAACCTGCGCCAAACGCGCTTCGCTATAGCGTGCCACTAAATTTCTGAGGGTTTCACTCTTCTGAACGGCCGCCTGAAATTGCAGACTGGAAATGCGCGAAGCCACAAGGGGAGCCTGGACGACCGCCCTTGCTAAGCCTCGGCGGATGCCAAATCCGGACATAGCTCCGACCACGCCTTCGTTTCCAACCGTGGCGGTCTCGATCCCTTCCCCGTCCGACATCACAGCCAGAAGGGAAATCATTCCCTGATGGGGGAAATATACATACTCAACCGGTTTGTCCGGCTCTTGCAAAAGCATCCCCAATTCGAAGGACATTTCCTTCAAGTGGGGAGCCAAAAGCGAATGATCTTCAGACGTTAGCGCAAAAAGCAGACGATTCTAGGAGTGTTCCGACGCCATAGCTATGTTCCCTGCCCGACCGGGGGGCCAATGACCGCAGGGATGAAAAGGCTGGCGCGCCGATAAGCGCCTCCACCGAGATCGCTCATCTCATATAGGCAGCGAATAAGGCAACGTTTTGTCGGATATCAGACTTAACTGTAGAAACCTTTCCTTGCTCAGGAGGTTAACGGCTCGATACTCATTCAAAAGACCGCCAAGGCTGCGCTCCATGAAAACATTTCGCATTCTCATTGTCGAAGATGAACCTTGCATCGCCATGGATCTAGAAACGATCGTCGTCGAGTTCGTGACGGCTAGCGTCGTGGTTGAAGGGTCGGTCGCAGGCACCGAGTAGGTTTTGCACGAAGCCCTGGACTTTGCTTTTCTGGATGTCGAGGTGGCAGACGGCAAGACATTCGAGATTGCGCAGATCCTCGAACGCAAGCATGTGCCTTTTGTTTTTGTTTCGGGCTCGCCGCAAGACCAGCTGCCCTTTGAATTGCGCAGCGTCCCCTTCATTCCCAAGCCTTATCATCCGGCCCAGATCGAACACGCGTTACAGGCTATCGTAGACTAATCGATCCGAGCAGTTCGACCACGCGACGGCTGCTCCTTCTACCGCTATGGCCGCTGCCACCGCGAGATCTTGTGCGCACAGGCGCCGGTTACGCTGAACCATGGCGCACTTAGTTCGATCGATGTGGACATGTGAAGCAACCAACGTCCAGTGATGGCGTTAGCACGTCGCGACGAGAAAGGATAATGAGATGGCCCTTCGTATATCTCTGATGCTATGCACGATCGCGTTCCTATTCGCGAGCAGAATTGCCTTTGCCGAGCAGCCTGGCAGCACGACTGGTCGTGCGGCCGCGCCAATCCGTTACCTTCGCCTTCTTGTCCGTAAATAAAGTCGCGCTGAGAAAGAATTGCTCTATCTCGCGCGCAGGCATGTCGGTAGCCTTCATTCCCCCATGCAGGATGAGGCGAGGATTTTCTATCGGCCCGTTAGCGCCCTTCTGGACAAGCTCGACCACGCCCAAAGGCCGACAAGGCAAGATCACGCAATCGAGACGGACATGCCGCCGGCACTTGCCGGAGCAGCTGCAATGATCCTGTCTCTACCGTAAACTCGATCCGACTGGCACGTAGCCACGATGAATGGTCTATGTGGGAGGACTATCCCGAATGCATGAAGGGGAACGGCGCGCTTTTGCGTGTTTCAATCCGCTGACGACAAAGACGCCAACGGCCGTTAGGATGATCGGCGGAGTTGTTGAACTTCAAGTTGTCCGGGACGGCCGCACCGTCTTTCATAAAACTTTTGGTGCCCTCTGATGCCCACCAGCCCAAAAGGCGAGAAACGCCCAGCCGACGTGATCGGCAACGCCGTCGACGGCGCGTGCTGACCGGCGAGATCGAAGAAACTCCGCCGGTCCAGGATAAAGAACATACTCGGACGGTTCTTTGGCCCTCATTTCTAACTGTATTCAGGAACCCCAGCCAGTTCGATAGTACGAAGTTAAGCAAGCGGCGTTTCTGGGGCGGTTCCTGCCGCTCGAACAGCCGCTGGGCGTTGCGCGCCAGTTCGAGAATCTGCACGCCCTCATCCATGTAGGACTGCTCGACTGACCGGTGCCTGTCGATCTCGCGCTGGCGGCGATTCTGCTCCTCGCGCCACTGGTTCGACATTTGTCGAAGAAGGCCGCATCGACGAGGCGTCAAGCTTGTCGACACACATGGCGTGAATGCGATCCTGAAGGCGTTTGTCCTCGGCTTGTGTCGCTTGATGGCTTCGTCGTGCTCGCATCGCTCGTCGACATGGCTGGCGTGCAGCGCATCGCGCACCCATTCCAGAACCTCGTCGTCGAACTTCAGCCGTCCCAGCAGTTCGGTGAACTGCTTTTCCAGCACCTCCTCGCGCACATAGCGATGGCGGCAGGAAGCAGGGTTGCCCTGGCACTTATCGGCGTAGCATGTTCGCAAGCGCGACCCATCCGGCATGACGCTGGCTCACGATGTAGGCCTCGCACGCCTCCCGCTGGGCATCGAGAGAATTGAATTCCTGCTCGAGGCCCTCGTCGGACGATTTTCGGGTGTAGATCGCGCAGCGGACGGTGAGCCCGGCTCGGGCGTGATCAGCCCTTGCCATCGCCCTCCCCCGCCCTTGAGTGAGAATCCAGCTGCCGCCGCCTGGGCCGACGAGGAGCCGCATATCCGGATGTAAGCATGCTCATTTTGCCGATGCACGGGCAAGTGGATAAGATCCGCAGATCTCTTGATGTGAGCATTTCTGCACAGTCTTTTCCGTAGCATGGGCGTGGCCTCACTAGCATAGGAGGGTCGTCCCCCTCCTCCCTGACAGGCGAATGTTCACCTGCGGCCAGACCGTGTTAAAGGCAGGGCGGTTCGCTTGCCAACATTGTTCGCGTGCTGCGAAGGCGCGGCATTTGGACCGGAGATTTAGGCGACGTTCGCACCGGCGCCGCTGCTTATCATTGTAGTGCAAGTCATTGTAGTGCACGCGGGGCTCTCGTATAATGGCCAGGACAGGCCGGGTCCGATACGGGGCTGTGGCGGTATTGCCCGCTTTCTTGAGCATCACCTTTCAAAAGAGAATTCCATGCCGTGGAGCAGTGAAGGCGGAAATGGCGGCTCTTGGAAGCCCGGCGGCCCCGGGCCTTGGGGTCAAAAGCCGGGCGCGCCGCCACCTGAATTCGAGGAATTCCTCAAGCGTGCGCAGGAGAAGCTCAAGCAATGGATGCCGGGGCCGAGGGGAATGGGAGGGCGCGGCCTTCTTGCCTTGGCCCTCGTCGGCACGATCGTCTGGCTTTTGTCCGGGTTTTACACCGTCGGCCCGAACGAAGTCGGATTGAACAGGATTTTCGGCCGCTACACCGGCAAGACCGCTCCGGGGTTAAACTACAATTTGCCGATCCCCATCGGCAGCGTGGAGAAGCTCCAGGTCACCGATCGCAACACGATCAACATCGGCTTTGGCTTGCGCCAGGACGTGCGTACGCCGAGTGCGCAAAGCTCGCTCGATCTGCCCGAAGAGAGCCTGATGCTCACCGGCGATGAAAATATCGCCGACGTGAAATTTGTCGTGATCTGGCAAATCGATCCGGTGCGCCCCGAGGACTATGCCTTCAACATCGCAAACCAGCGCGAAACGGTGAAGGCGGTGGCCGAGAGCGCCATGCGCGAAGTCATTGGCCGCGGCCAAATTCAGCGAATTTTGACCGCCGACCGTCCAAAGATCGAGGCGGACGTGCAACAGCTGATGCAAGGGGTTCTCAAATGGTATAAGGCCGGCATTCTGGTGTTGCAGGTGCAATTGCAATCCGTCGATCCGCCCGAGCAGGTCATCGCCGCCTTCAAGGACGTGACCGCGGCGCAGCAGGATCAGAACCGTTTGCGCAACGAGGCCGAGGCCTACGCCAACCGGGTTGTTCCCGAGGCACGGGGCAAGGCTGCGGCAATTATCCAGGAGGCCGAAGGCTATAAGCTCCAAACCGTCGCACAGGCAACCGGTCAGGTTTCCCGCTTCAACCAAGTCTATGAGCAATATAAGAGAGCGCCCGAGGTGACGCGCGAAAGACTCTATCTCGAAACCATGGAACGTGTGCTCGGCGGCATGAACAAGGTCATTCTCGATCAGAGCGGCGGGCAAGGCCAGGGTGTGGTTCCCTACTTGCCGCTGGGGTCTTTGGCGCCCCAAGCGGGCGAAGGAGACCGCAAGTGAAGGGCGCGAGTGGCCAGCGTCGCCGTGAGGATGAGGAAGGCGGCATCGCGGAGGCGTTGTCACGTTGTTGAAAGTTTGATGCGGGTTCGTTGGGTTTCACAGCTGAAATCATGCGGCAGCGATGGCTTCGTGCCATGTCTGCATCGCCGATGCCCTGAAGGCTCGGTGCGTTCTTGCTGATGTCAGATGGCGTTGGACGTTGAAGATACTATGGGGCGCGGCGAGGACAAGGCACCATCGTCGCTTGGCAACAATCGACGGAGTGTTCCATGTCCCAGGCGCGCAGAACCTCGACCTGCAATTCCATGCGCTGGGCGCTGCGGGCTGCAATACTGTGTTTCAGGATCAGGGGCTGTAGGGAGCCTTGGCGGCCCGGCCCGGCCTGCTCGCGGCTCTGGAAAGGGCGCGGGAAGGCGACACGCTGACGGTCTGGCGGATCGACCGGCTCGGGCGGTCAACGCTCCATCTGCTGCAAATCCTCGATCAACTCCGGTCGCGGAATACCGGCTTTCAGTCGATCATGGACGGGATCGACACCAATAGGGCGGCCGGCCGCATGGTGTTCTCGATGGTCGGCGCAATCGCCGAATTCGAGCGCAATGTAATTTCGGAGAGGACCAAGGCAGGCATGGCGGCGGCGCGGCGGCGCGGGCGGCATGTCGGCCGTCCGCCGAAACTCGCCTCAACCAGATTGATTATGCTCGGCGCATGATCGTGAAAGGGGAAGGCCGGGCGCAAGTCGCCCGCTCCCTCGGTGTCGATCCGGCGACGCTGCGGCGGTCGCTCCTGAAGGGATGAAGGCCGATCACAACTTAAACAGTGATCGTCTCCGCTCCCGCGTCTCGGGTTTCAACAAAATCCATTGCAGATGCCACGCCATTTCCCGGCTCTGCCAGTCGTCAGTATCATCAGAACCGTCTCGGCTTGGCCGATGTCAGAGCCGGTAGAACCGGCGCATGTTCTTCGCGAGGTCGGTGCGGTGGAGGGTGATGGCAGCGAAAAAGCCTCTTAACCTTTGGATGAATTCCTACCCTTGTGGCGTGACGCGCCTTGACTTCCCGACGTCGATTATGGCATTTTGCCCACGATGGTTCCCTTCGGGGATCAAAAGGGAACACGGTGGGGCCTTACCGCAAATACCGTGGCTGCCCCCGCAACTGTAAGCGGCGAGCCGCGCGCCAATCGCGCCACTGGGCAACCGGGAAGGCGGCGCAAGGCAGAGACCCGCCAGCCAGGAGACCTGCCATCAGCCGTGGTCACGCGCGAACACATTGGGCGGGGTGCCCCAGTGGAGACTAGGAGCCTCGCCTGAATTTCGGAAGGCGCCTGGACTTTGATTCGCAGTGACGTGTCACGTTGCTGCGAGATCACCATGCTGTCCCGCTCCTTCGTAACGAATGCGCGCTCACGCGCCCAAAAGATCACTCATGGCTTTCTCCTTGCCGGATGGGCGGCCTATTTGGGCGGCGTTGCGCATGCGCAGGACGCTGCTCTGGACATGTCGGCTCCTAATTGCGAGGTCGCCGCGGCGCCAACGACCGCTCAGCTCACGATCTCCTCCAGTGTTTCGGCGCTGGACGTTTCAAGAAGGCGCTGCTCGCGCGCGGCTACAATTTGCAATTGAATTATATCGGGGATGGCTTGGGCAATCCCACGGGCGGCGTCAGGCGAGGCGCCATCTACGAAGGTATCCTCTATATGGTGCTCGACGCTGACCTCGCAAAGATTGCAGGCTTGGATGGCCTCAGTTTTCGCGTCAACGCTTATCAAATACACGGCGGTCAGCTGTCGGCGTCCAACAACTTCAACCTTGCGACAGTCGACAGCATCGAGGCGCGGCCCGCGACCCGGCTGTTCGAGCTTTGGGGCGAACAGAAGTTCGGCGACCTGGCGTTTCTCCGCGTCGGTCAACTGGCGGCCGATAATCAATTCTTCATCAGCGAATTCGGCAACACTCTGTATATCAACAGCACGTTCGGCTGGCCGGCAATCTTCGCGGCGGACCTACCGAGTACAGGACCCAACTATCCGCTGGCTACTCCGGGTGTTCGCCTCAAAGTGACTCCGAACGATCAACTCGCTCTGCTCGCCGGGTTGTACAATGGCGATCCTGCCGGGGCCGGGTTCACAGGATTGCAGGAGATCAAGGACCCGGCCGGAATAAACTTTCGCCTCAAGGATCCGCCACTGCTGATGGCCGAAGCGCAATACACGTACAATCAAGACAAGACCGCACAGGGGCTCGCCGGGACAGTCAAGCTTGGCGCCTGGTATCACTCTGAAGGAACAACTGCGGTGTTGGGCGTTGCCGGACTAGTCATTGCAGCGTCCCTTTCGGAATGAATGATTGCCTCGATCAACTTGCTAACGATTAAATACACGCCAGGATAGTTATACTCCTTCATTCGACCACTGCATTGCGGCTCCTGACTACTTACTGGCGAGGAATGCCCTCGCTGCCAGCAGCTCAGGCCGTGATAAGACTCTGGCGCGGGGTTGCGATTGGGCTGCCCTTGCGAGACGAAGGTCGTGATTACTTGTCCGGCGTCACGGCCTTCCGGACAGCGGTGCCCAGCTCCTTCGCATGCTCCTCCATGGCGGCGAGCTGCTTTTTCACATATTCGGACTGATGGGCGAGGATTTCCTGGGGATCCTTCGCTTGAATGAGCTTCTGGGCGTGATCGAACGCCGCCTTCAAATTCGCTTCGGTGAAACTGAGCGCCTTCGCGCTGACGTCCTTGGCGCTCGATTGCAGGGCGTTTGCGGTGCCTCCCGCCTGTGCGGTTGCCTTGTGAGCGGCCCCAATAAAACTTCCGAAGGCCTTGCGGGCCTCCTCGACGCTCTTCGCGGTCAAGTCACGGATTTCGGTGGGGATTTCATAAGGGATCTTGGTCATGGCCTGCACCCTTCCCTGATAGAATTTGCCGAAGAACCATCTCACTGCTGACGATGTCTTTACAGATTAGCAGTTGGTGGGCGACAACGCTGCAACAATGTCGCGCGCGCCCCATTTACGGACATTCGTCGTTGCTGCGTCGTCGCTATATTTTTCCACCGGCTTCTCCGGCGGACGTAGACCTTGAGCCCCATTTCAGCCAGCAGGAAAGCAAACGAAAGCATAGGAAGCAAATGCCGCGAGGCGGGCCCACGGCAGGCGTCCAGTTCTTGCTGCACGTCGAGCCGGTAGAACCCGCGCGCTTGGCCGCATCAATGCGATACAGGTGACGGCGCCCATGTCCTGAGCCTCGAAATCGTGGGGCATAATCAATTAAAAGCCGATTTCGCACGCGATTTCGGAAAATCCTGGAGGTTTTTCTGCATGGGAGGCTACGGAAGCGGAAGATCTGGGGGGCGGCCGACAGTTGAGGATAGTCTCTCCCTCAACCTTCCGCGTCTCTTCAAGTCGGGGTGGCTGAAGCAGGGCGCTTGGACCTCCGGGACTTTGCGATGGTCGATCGTCGGCACCGGCGAAGAAATCGCCTCCATTGGCTTTGACGCGCGCCTCGGAGAGAAAGATGGCTATGTCCGCCTTCATTTGACATCCACGAACCGATGTAGCGGCGGGAAGCGCCAGTGCGAAAATCGCATTGAGTTGACGACCCGCGCTCAGCCTCTCGGTGGGCGGCGTTGGTGGTTCGTTTGCCCTCGCACGGGCCAGCTCGCCGAGCGGCTGCATTTGCCATCTGGGGCCTACACCTTCGCTTGCCGGAAAGCCTATCGACTGGCCTATCGATCACAGCGCGAAACGCCGCGTGATCGCGCCCTGTCCGGCGCGTTCGCGCTACCCGAAAGCTCGGTGCCGACGGCGGGATCGGCGATTACGTTACAAAGCCCAAGGGCATGCGCACTTTTGAACGCGCCATGGAAACAATTGACCGGGCGGAGGGCATCGTCGACGGGCACACCGTTCTCCTGCTCGATCGCCTCAACCGGATCATTTCCCGATAGCAACCCACAAGATGGCCCAGAGCCGGCGCTCATGTCCTGAGCCTCGAAATCGTGGCCATGCTGACGTTGTAAGATCGGGCGAGGTCTTTCAACGTCGCGCCCTCCGCGCGGCGCTGGCTCGCTTCCGCCTGCTGCTGCGGGGTGAGAGAAGGGGTGCGGCCCATATGCATGCTCTCGCGAGAGCTACTGGGGAGGGGGAATAAATCTGCCGTCCGTGGGGAGCCTGTCCACTTACGCAGATGACCACTTCGCGACCATCGCGTGCTTCAATGGACAACTCAAAACAAGATCAACGTTCAGTTCGAAGCCCGTGGATCATTGTTGCGATAAAATCATCGTAATCGTCCAGCCGACGCCTGAAAAATGTTTCAGGTGCGTCCTTGTTCAGTTTTGTAAGAAGTTGACTTTTCCACTTTTCACTCAATCCCATTGCGGCCAGCCTGCCCGCGACGCTGTCGTAAAACTCGCTCGGTAGTTCCGGAGATATTGCTTGGAGGTCGCGCATTTCATCCGAATTAATACCAAAGCTCGCTTCGACAAGCGTAAACAATTTGCCGAGCCAAGTCGTGAACTCTAGCGACAAGGCGGGCAAATTCCGGAGGGCCACGATCTCTGCACGAAGCTGGTTTAGCTTATATTCGATGCTGGAATGATCGCTTGCCAATCAACCGACCTTTCGGACGGAGCGGTCCTCACTCCAAAACCTCTTGTGATGTCCCCTTAGCTTTCGCTCGTGAATTCGGATATGTCGCTCAGGATCGGGCACAGCGTATCCGATACGCTGCGCTTTGCGGCCGTAGCTTTCCAGGATTGAGATCGTGAGGGCTGCGTCGTCTGGATCAACGACATAACAGAACCCAATGCCCATGTTAAAAACTTCAAACATTTCGCTGTCATCGACATTCGCATGCTGCTGAATTAGCGTGAAGATCGGATGAGGCTCGATAAGATGGTCAATTTCGAAACCCATTTCCGCCTCGACTTGCGCTAAGTTGTTTAGGCCATCGCTCGTGATATTTATGAGTGCTTTCACACCTTTGATCCGCTGTAAAATTTCCATAGCTTCGCGAACATAGATGTCCGTTGGGCGCAACAGCTCTTCGCCGAGAGTTGCCCCAAGTTCGTCGAACCTTTGATCAAAGCTGTAGTTATGATCTTCAAAAAAAGCTTTGCGCGCTAAAGAGAGGCCGTTGCTATGAATACCATTGCTTCGCACGCCTATGACCACGTCCCCCTCAGCAACACCCTTGCCGGAAATAACTTTGTCGAGGTCCACGCGACCAACCGCCATTCCCACCAAATCAATGCCCTTCACGATGTCTTTAAGCTGCGCAATCTCACCTCCCGAAATTGAAATCTCGGCCATGTCGGCACCCTTGCAGAGGCCGTCACCAATAGCATCGAGCATTATGGCGTCTGCGTGGTCGATAGCAATGTAATCAACGAAAGAAACGGGCTTTGCGCCGACGCAGATCATGTCGTTAACGTTCATTGCGACGCAATCGATTCCGATCGTGTCGTACTTCCTCATTTCCTTCGCGATGATCGTCTTGGACCCGACACCGTCGGTGCTTAGGGCGATGCCAACGCCATCCATCTCAATGACATTTGCAAAAAAGCCGATCGGGAGCAGGACCCGGCCCGTTCCGCGCTTAGGCCACGTGCCCTGAACCCGCCTGATGATATGGTTCAGCCCCGCATCCGCTTCGGTGGTATCGACGCCGCTTTGTTGGTACACGTCGTGTCGCACGTCCGCAGCCCTATTTTCTGCCGTCTCCGAACTCGCCTTTGAGAACGTTACCACGTCCCCGCTGTTGCGCGCCATCCTCCTAGCACCGTCTGCTTGCCCGCTTTTGCCTGTCTGAGGTTTGCACGTCGGCCGGCGCAAGCCGGTCCAGGAACTCGATGACCGCGAGTTTCACCACCGCGCGACTGAACTGTCTTGTTGGTCCGCTAACGTCATAAGCCGCTCATAGTCGCCGGGTTCCAAGCGGGAATGGATTGAGAGCGGAGGCGGCTAATTTGGTGACCGTCGAATCATGCCAGATTTTGATTTATTTTGATTCATTTATCAACCATATATGCGAGCTTGGCCAGGGTGCCCCCCGAAATGTTGTAGACTCGCGAGTATGGCAGAATTGATTGTCCGGGCCCGTTCTGTCCCCGACCGCAAGGGATGGCTCCGACCTACTCCTGGCGCGACAAGTCCGGCTTGAACTGGTACGTTTGAGGCGGGCATTTTGGTCCGAACGTCGGCCAACAAGGGATGGAGGGTCAAGGGATGGCGAGGGGGAGGCCCGGTGGCGATGGCAAAGCGCGCGCTCCCGCGGAAAATGAAATCGCGACCGGACCGGCATTGGCACCGAACGGCAACGGGCCAGCCAAGGCTTACCGCCACAAGGGCGAGAAACGACGCAACATTCCGCCAGCGGCCATTGCCGCAGAAGGGAAGGTGCGCGCCGCGCCAAAGGTCAATTACAGCTACAACCCACGCCTCGATCCTATTCTGCGTTTCGATCCCACGGGCGCGCCCGACAAGCTGCCGGACCTCCTCGAAAAGGCGAAGCGTGAGCCTTTGACCGAAGCCGAGGCACGTCTGCTGGCCGAGGCACTGCGACGGCAAGAGCCGTGGCTCGAATGGGCCGGGAAGCGCGAGGCGAATGGCTTCGTCGTCGATCCCGTGGCACTCCACATTCACGAGCGTGTCAGCACGCAAGCCATCCTCAAGATCGCGGCGCGCAAGGACGTGACGCGCGACCTCTTCGCGGATCCGCAGTTCGATTACCATGAGGCCGTGCAGTTCTACCGCCACGAGATGGACTGGTCGAACCGCCTCATCCTCGGCGACAGCCTCCAAGTGATGGCGTCTCTCGCCCAGCGCGAAGACCTCGCCGGCAAGGTGCAGATGATCTACGTCGATCCACCCTACGGCATCAAATTCGCCAGCAACTTTCAGCCGAAGATCACCTCAAAAAATGTGAAGGATAAAGAGCAGGACCTCACGCGAGAGGCCGAGATGGTTAGGGCCTATCGTGATACATGGGCCTTAGGTCGTCACTCTTATCTAACATATCTTCGTGATCGACTCACACTCGCACGCGATCTCCTAACCGAGTCAGGCTCGATCTTTGTGCAAATTGGCGATGAAAACGTTCACCTTGTTCGGGATTTAATGGATGAGGTTTTCGGCACCGAAAATTATGTCACAACAATCAATTTCCACAAGTCTATCGCTACGTCGAAGACTACGTGAATCGGCACGTTGATTTTCGGGACGAAAACCACTGCGAACTCGGGCTTGAGAAGTATGTGAAGCGGATTGAAGGTCTCTTCTTGTTCGCAATCATGCCGGACGAGTCGCACGGCGAGGCCCCCTTGCTTCCACTTCTTAATCGAACAACGCCGATTAATCGAACAACGCCGATCGGCTCGACCACCGATGTTGCCTTCAAAACCACGCGCGCCTGCTACGTCACCCAATTCAGTCACATCAACATGGTCGTGGGTGACACCGCGACCTGGGAGCAGTCCGCCGCGTTCCGGCTTGAAATGGCGGCAAGGAAAAGCATCGCGCGCTGCTATGCACGCAATGACGGTTTGGGGCTGATGATCCCTTACGGGTGGTACAACGTGGATCGCAGTTACGAGCCCGATTACCTTGTGCGCCTTGCGACTCCCGCGACCGAGGCAATGGAGCTAACGGTGGTGCTCGAAATCAAGGGCATGCTGACGGAAGAGGACAAGGCAAAGCACGAAGCCGCCCGGCGGTGGGTCGCCGCGGTGAACAATTAGGGCAAGCTCGGCCGTTGGGCCTTCCACGTTTGTCGTGATCCGCAGATGCTTGAGCGCGAGCTGTCGTTCATCCTCGATCAATCCCGTAAGGCCGCGTAGAGATTACGACTTAACGAAGGTGCTCCCGCCTATCGCACTCTCGTGCTCAGAACCTTGCCAAGCGCGGTATTCCACAGTGTGATTGCAAGAAGCCCTTGGAAATGAAGATGCGTGCAAATCGGTCATTTGAAGAGCAGCCCATCTCACGATAGCCAATCCCGCCGTAGCGACCAGGACCTTCGAGACTTGTTCGGCTTGTCAGGTGGGACCACCTTATGCCGGAAACGACGAATTTAGCCGCCATGGCAATGGCATCCTTGCCTTGATTGGTCGAAATCGGGCAGGGGGCAAGGTGCCCCGGCACGGCGCCTAACGCTCGGGGGCGTCGGCAAGATGACGCCGGAACAAGCCCGGGCTGCTGCCAGGAAAGTTCTAGGCTCCGTGGCGCAAGGGGAGGACCCGGCGGCGGGTAAGGCCAATGAGCGGCGCTCCTTGCCGCTGGGAGACGTGGCCGGCAACGCGACAGAATTAGTGAACCCCCAGCTCGGACCTCGCTATGAATCGCGGTCCTTGCGCCGCAAGTTAGTGCGTCATCCGTTGGATGCGGGTAAAAATTTTTTGGCACGACATGGCAAGACAGGGTCCCGGAATTGGCCTCGCCGGGTCCGCTACGGGTCCGCTGTAAACGCTAAGTGACTCCGTATCTTCTATAACTATTTGATTCTGTTGGTGCCGGTTGCAGGACTCGAACCCGCGGCCTACTGATTACAAATCGGTGACGCCGCTTTTCGATCAGGTTCGATTGTCTTCGCTAAAGCACTAGTACCTTTATCGTTTTGAGGTTAGCATTGCAAAGTGCTCCGCACTTTGGCACTCGATTTCGCGCCAGTTTTCGCTTACTCGTGCTTACCTGGCGCTTACCCGATCGCACCGCTGGTCTCCGCTGCAATGTCGCAACAGAAGCTGACGAAACTCGCCCTCGAGCAAATTCCTGCCCAAGGAGTGGAGGTCGTGGTCTGGGACACCGCTCTCCCCGGCTTCGGCGTTCGAGTAAAGCCAACAGGAGTTCGAAGCTACATCATCCAATATCGCGATCGAACGACCGGCACCTCGAAACGAATGACCATTGGTCAGCACGGCGAGTTGCTGACCTTTGATAAGGCCAAGAAGCGCGCTCGCGGCATCCTGGCCGACGCCCTGCGTGGACAGGATCCGGTTGGGGAGCGTAGGGCGGGTCGAACGGCGCCGAACATGGCCGATCTCGCGTCCGATTACCTCGAACGCCATGCCGTTCCCAAGAAGCGGCCTAAGAGCGTTCGAGACGATCGGGCGATATTGGAGAACGTTATCCTCCCCGCGGTTGGAACCAAGAAGGTTGCGTCGATCGAGCGCCGCGATATCGAGTCGATCCACCTCCGTTTGGGCGACCGCCCATATCAAGCCAACCGGATGCTCGCCTTAATCTCGAAAATGATCAATTTGGCCGTCGAGTGGGGTTGGAGGCGAGACAACCCCGCCAAGGGGATTCAGCGGTATCGGGAGGAAAAGCGTGACCGATGGCTGACGGACGAAGAGCTGTCGCGCCTAGTCCGGGTATTGGAGAAGCACCCAAATATCCGCGCGGCCAACGCCATTCGACTTCAATTGTTGACAGGAGCCCGAATGGGCGAGGTCCTGAATGCCGAGCGGAAGGATTTTGATCTCGATCGAGGGGTTTGGACAAAGCCTTCGCATCACACGAAACAAAGGCGACGAGAGCACATTCCTCTTAGCCGGCCCGCACAAGACCTCGTTTCCTCCATCGTTGCGCGGATCGAGCCTGACTCGCCATACCTTTTCCCCGGAAATATTCCAGGGGAGCCGCTTCAAGACATAAAGAAATTTTGGTCGATGGTGATGCGTGAGGCCGGCATAGAAAACTACCGTCGTCATGACAACAGGCACACCTATGCGTCGCACCTTGTCTCAACCGGATTGAGTCTCGAGATCGTTGGAAGACTGCTGGGACACACGAACCCCACCACCACGCAACGCTACGCCCACCTCGCGGACGATCCACTCCGACTTGCTACTGCTCGATTCGGCGACAAAATTGCCATTGTTAGTGCACAAGCGGTGAGAGACCGCAGTTCGTGAGCAAGTTGGCGAAAATTCAACCATTGCTTGGTGCATGGATGTGGCGACTTGGCGCCGTTGCAGGAGATGCCGTTGGGAAGCGGGATGTGGCCGTTCCGGCAACAAAACAGGATTTCGATCCCGTCTTCGGCGAAGCTCTGCTGCGCGAAGGAATTGAAACCATGCTCACCGGCGATGTCGACACCGGCAAGGCGGTCCGCGACTATATCAAGGCGACGGTCGGCTTCGAGAAGCTCGGTGAGGCGACCGGCACGCAGCCGAAGAGCCTCATCCGTATGTTCGGTCCGCGCGGCAATCCGCAGGCCCACAATCTCTTCGGCATCAATCGGCTACCTGCAGAAACAGGCCGGTGTCGAGCTCCACGTCGTGAGTGAAGCTGATACCTGCCGTAAGTTCGTCGTTCCAAAGCTGCTAGCCCTCGGCTGGGACACCGATCCACACTCCATTGCCGAACAGCGAACAAATCACAGATGGACGGATCGTTCCGGTAGGAAAAGGCTTTGTTCGAAAGCCGCCAAAGCGAGTGGACTTCCTGCTCCGCTACACACGGGACTTCCCGCTGGCGGTGCTCAAGGCAAAGGCCAAATATAAAGCGGCGGCTGACGGGGTACAACAGGCGAAGACATACGCCGAGATGCTCGGTCTGAAGTTTGCCTATGCGACGAACGGACACGAGATCATCGAAATCGATTATACGACGGGTTTGGAGCGGAATGTCACCGGCTATCCTGCCCCCGCTGAATTGTGGGCGCGATATCGGCAGGCCAAAGGTATCAGTGACCCGGCGCAAGCCGAGCGCCTGCTGACCCCATTCAATCATGCGGTTGGAAAAGGCGAGCGGTACTATCAGCAAATTGCGATCAACCGTGCTGTCGAGGGTGCCCTGAAAGGCGACCGCCGAATGTTGATCACCATGGCTACCGGAACCGGCAAGACCGCGGTCGCCTTTCAAATATGCTGGAAGCTGTGGAGCGCACGCTGGAACCGCTCCGGCGAGCACCGTCGCCCGCGCATCCTTTATCTTGCGGACCGCAACATCCTCGTCGATCAACCAAAAGATGGCATCTTCGCCGCGTTTGGCGACGCCCGGCACAAGATCGAAGGCGGGCAGGGGGTCCTAAGCCGCGAAATGTATTTTGCGATCTATCAGGCTCTGGCGGAAGACGAGCGCCGGCAAGGCTATTCCGATCGTATCCTCCAGATTTCTTCGACCTGGTCATCGTCGACGAGTGCCATCGGGGTAGTGCTCGCGACGAAAGTTCATGGCGCGTAATCCTCGAATATTTCGAGCCGGCTCATCAGCTCGGCATGACCGCCACGCCGCTCCGGGCCGACAACAGCGACACGTACAGGTACTTCGGAAATCCGATTTTTGAGTACAGTCTTCGGCAAGGTATCGATGATGGCTTCCTTGCCCCCTACCGGGTGCATCGCGTCATCACTGAAGGGGATGCTGCTGGCTGGCGCCCGAGCAGGGACGAGCTCGATCGCTACGGCCGTCCGATTCCCGACGATGAATATGAGACGAAGGATTTCGAGAAGGTGGTGGCGCTGCGCGCCCGTACCGAGGCCATCGCCCGCCATCTTACGGAGTTCCTCAAGAAGAGCGACTGCTTTGCCAAAACCATCGTGTTCTGCGTCGATCAGGAACATGCCAGTGAGATGCGCAAGGCGCTGAACAACCTCAATAGCGATCTGGCTGCTCAGTACCCTTGATTACGTCTGCCGCGTCACCGCTGACGAAGGTGATATCGGTCGATCCCGAGCTCTTCGAGTACCGGCAGAACGTCCGCTTCCGGCTCTCTCGTCCACAGCGAGTATTCGCTTTGAAGCGCGGTGACAGGCAGCACGGCGTGCGCTCGGCGGATCGACTGCACGCCGGCTTCGGACATGCCGAAGTGCTTGGCCTTGCCCTGCCGGATTAGCTCCTTCAGCGCCCGTCCTCCATCGGCACATTGGGATCGACCCGGTGCTGATAGAGCAGGTCTATGCAATCGGTCTTGAGCCTTTCAGCATGCCTTCCGTCGCGACCTTGATGTGATCGGGACGGCTGTTCAGCCGGCCGAGGTGCTTTCCGGTCTCCAGATCGATGTCCCACCCGGACTTTGTGGCGATCACCACCTGATCGCGGACCGGAGCGAGTGCCTCGCCGACAATCTCCACGGGCCATAGACCTCGGCTCGGCAGTATCAAAGAAGGTGACGCCGCGCTCGACGGCAGTCCGGTGTGCATTTGACGCAGCAGCCTCAAACAATTCGCGCCATAACTTAACTTGAGGTGGCCTTGGCAACAGCTGTGGCCAATTCGATTGGCTTGACGATGGACGGGTCATCATTCTCTGGCTTGTTGACCCGGGTCGAGATTGGCCAAATCCGCATGGGGCTGGCCGGGAACGGCCGCATCAATTCACGTGGGTCCAGCTCCTCGCTCAGCCAGCGGGCATAGTCGCTGGGCGCGAGGATCAAGGGCATGCGGTCTAGGATGTCGGCGACCAATTCATTGGCATCGGTCGTGATGATCGCGAAGGTGCGAATCCACTCACCCGAAGCCGGTTCTTTCCAGTTCTCCCAAAGGCCGCCGATGCCGAACGGGGTATTGTCTTTCATGGCGATTGCGTAGGGCTGTTTAGCTTTCTGGCCCTTGATCGCCTTCCACTCGAAGAAGCCGTCGATGGGGACAATGCAGCGCCGCCGGCGATAGGCGTCGCGAAACGTCGGGAGGGTACGCACGGTCTCGCACTTGGCGTTGATCGGCTTGCTACCGCCTTTCTGGTCCCGGCACCAGTAAGGAATGAGACCCCACCGCAACGGGTCGAGTGACACTTCGCCGGTCTCATGATTGCGCCGAATGACCAGCAAGTCCTGGCTAGGCGCGGCGTTCCAGCGGGGCGGATAATTATGCACCCGGCTGTCGCGTACGTTCATGCCATCGACAATGGCATAACGTATTGGTCCGCTGCTCTGGACGACTCTCCCGCACATAATCGCTATGTGGGGATGCGTTGTACCGGATGCCATGACCGCGGTTAAGCGGTTAAGGCTGGTCGGCCTTAAGTTGCTGCGCCCGCTCGCGGCGGGTTCGTAGCGGGGCATTGAAGGCCAGATGGCACAGCAAGTCGAAGGGGTCTGCGTCAGGCTGTTGGGCAACATCCGCTAATTCGTCGAAGCTTACACCACGTTCTGCGAGCCCCTGGATGATCTCGGAGCGCCTTGTAGGGTCAGCCCATTGTTCCCGGAGCGCGGGCGCGGTTGGGCAAAGCGTCCGGACCGCCTCCGCGGCGTAATCGATATAGCGCACGACCCGGAGCTGCTTGCCATTAGTGTCCACCTCGTAGACCAGGTGAGCCGCCACCTCGACCTGGCCGCCGTCAAAATAGAACTTTCGCCGCTCTTCGGCAGGCGAAGCCATCCTGCACAGCGGCACTGTCGACCTTGGCGACGAGCCGAGCGCCGCACCGTCAAAGCCCCCCGCTCCCCGCGACAAGCTCTTGCGGCGTTTGCCGAGAATGTTTGCCACGGCCGCGGCAGACATGGACCCCAAGCTCATTCGAGAGCGGCGTCAAGCCGCGCTTCAAGGAGCAAATGGACGTGCCCTCGAGGCCGCTATTCAAAGATCCACGAGTCCATTACTCGGCCCAAACGGCTTTTCAAACTCGTCATTGCCGCTGATCAATTGCTCGAAAACGCTGAATCGGCCAAGGATTTGCATAAGGCCGTCTGTTTCTGCGCAGAATACGGGCTCCTCAAGCGGAAACTTCCAATCCCCAAATAGGCGCATTGAACGGGAGGTGCGGACTTCAATCGATCCATCCACGCCGATAGCCGCAGGACGGAGGTCACCGATGGTCGCCGATCGCATGATCGGCGCAATCTTCTGCGCGAAATCATCGAGCAGCTGCTTGCCATGCGCGCCAGCCGTCGCTTTGCGTAAGCGAGCGAGGGAAACTTGGAAATTTGGAATTGTCGCGGAACCCAAGGAAATGTTCAAGGCGCGCAAGACCTCGGTGACGGTCGAAGACGGCGAGGCGTTCAATATCTGATTCGCTGAATGCCCCGGGGTATCGAAGAGCCCGAGTTCTTCTTCGATGAAATCTCCGATCAGGCCGCGCGGATGTTTGAGCGCAGCATCGAAGCTCCGGACGGAGAGCCGGTCAAGCCCGAGCGTGTCGATCAGAAGATCGGCGAATTGAAGTGGCCCGATCAACGGTGTCGCCGGATGAAAGTTTACGGCCTCCCGCAGAAATCCATCGAACGAACCTTGATGTCCCCAACGGACCTTTGTTGCCCAGCAGGAGTAGATAAATTTGATGCCGTTCCGGATATAGAGAACGATCCGATCGATGGGACCTACAAACGATCTGAAAGTAGCTAACTCCTTTGCATCGAAAGTCCCTATAATCTCCGAAGATAGCAAGCACAATGGATAGCTGGTCGAAAGTGTTTGTTGCAAACCTTCTGCAGTCTGGGTTCGAGCGGCACTCATTTCCGCGAAGATTTCACGCTCGGCGACAAACAAATCATTCGGCCCCCAAGCCGTCCGCCGCGAACCGAACCAACAGGCCAATCGATGATGCCCGGTCAGATCTCCGGATAGAGTTGGCGGATAACACACGCCCTTCTCAGCCAGCCATTCACGATGGGTCGCGAAAAAATTCTGCAGCGATTTGGTTCCGGTTTTGTGAAAGCCGACATGAACGACGGCCATGCTCATGGTTGACCAATCTCAGGTTGTGCTTTTCTGTTGCGCAACGGCCGCCGAGGCCTCATCCAATGCATGGCTGGTCGAGGCGTCGCGCCAAGAAATTTCGGTTGGCGATCGGGTACGATGAATGGCTGGCCCCGGATCAGTTGGTATTCTTTGTGGAACAGATCTAGCGGGGGCTCAAGCGAGTTGGTAGCGATGCCGCCGTGGACCTGATGGAATGTGGCCTCCCCTAGAAGCATGATGACACAGCTGCGCTCATCCGCGCAGACGCGTGCCCAAATATCGAGATTGGCAAGACCGCCGCCGGGTGTCACGAAGGCTGCATCATAGCCGTCGAGCTCGCGCCAGTGCGGCGCCGTCAGGAAGAGGGCATTGGTTTCCGCAGGCAATACAAACCAGCCTTTGGCCGAAGAACCTGCGAAAACCGAGGCGCCGAAAAGACGATAGCCGTCCTCTTCCCACCCGATGGATCCAAGCAGAGCATCCTCAACCGCCTTGTTGTAGCCCTTGCGCACGCTTTCCATTTGCACTTCGGAACCAAGATGGAAGGCGAGCGTGCCGATCACCGGCCGCTCGTGGAGCCGCGAAGCCAGGAGCGCTGTGGCGAGCATGCCGGGGGTGGCCATCCGTGCGCCATCGATGAGCACGCCGATGAGCCGTCCGCGCGCAATCTGTAGCCCTTTGTTAACGGCGGGCACCGGCGAGGGGGTGGGATTTTCAATGTGGTGAATGACCAGTTTCGGCAGCCAGCGCCGACATTCCGCCTCACAGAAAGGAAGATCCGACCCATTGTCGACGACAATGACCTCATAGTCATTGGCCGCAATGCCGCGCTGCATGGACGCCGATAGCGTGCGAAGCGTGCGCGGCAGTTCCCGTTTCATGTTGTAGCTTACGACGATGATAGAAAGTTCCATCATGCTGCCAATTACCTCCCCAATCACAGCGGGATGATAGCCCGCAATAAAAAACCCCCGAGCCGCTCACGCAGCGTCTCGACAACCGAGGAGGGCGATTGGCCGCTTCCCCTGACCTCTTTGAGAACCGCAGAAATTCGTGCGAGGACCGGAGTCTTGCCGGGCAGCGCTCCGGCCCGTTGCAGGATTTCCATCGGAACGTCGATATCTGTGGCAATATTTTTGCGCACGATCGGGTTGTAGTGATCCCACAAGATCCGGTTTTGCGGATCTAATCCGCTGACGAGGAGCAGTCCCGCTGGCGAAGCATCAATCGGGATGATGAAAAGATCAGGACGGTACTCCCGCATACACGGGTAGAGCTTCCACACGTCACCCGTCCACGCACGAGTGCGTCGGGTACGGGCGGCTTGCCCCGGGTGGTTTGGAAAGACATCGTCAAATATGATCAGTGTGCTCGGACCCGCCAAACGCTCGGCATGCATGAAGTCCCGCAAAGCATTTTCGAAAAGATGCATGCCATCGATGAAGCAGAGATCCGGCGCTCCCGCCAGCCATTGCTTGTAGGGGCCCGCGAAGAAATCATCGCTGGCCATCAGCGCGAGGCTCGCCGTCGGCGGCAGGTCAAACCTGATTTCAGGCTTTGGATCGACGCCGACTGCCCGGCATTGAGCGAGCGCCAGGCTTCCGCCATGGCGAACCCCGATCTCCAAATAAACCGAAGGAGCAAGCTCCCGATGGATCTCGGCCAAAACTTCGAGATAGGGCGTGTCGCCACGTATGGCCTCCTCTTCGGGAGTGCCGGGAGGACTCATCACAGCATCATAGGCAGGAGCTGGCTGGCGCAACCTCGACGCCGTTGGCCGAGGCGCCGCATGCCGTCGGAACACGCCGACAAGATCGTTCCATGGCCCTCGCTCATCGCACCAAACATCGATCAACTGGCAATTGGCATATTTTGCCAGCGCCGCGAAGGCATCGGGATAAAAGCGGTAGCAATCGACCGGATAGCGGTGAATGGGTCCAGCGGATGGAGCAATCAGGAAAAGGTAGCCATCTGGCTTGACGACCCGTACCATCTCGGCAAAGGCAAGCCAGAAGAACTCGCAATGTTCAAGGGTTTGCCCGGATAGGACAATGTCGATCGAGGCGTTATCGAGAGGCAGTTGATGTGGATCTTTGAGAACAAGCGAGACGCCTTCTGTCAGTGCGACATCCGCGCCGATATAGGTGAATTGAGGCTCGTTGAATATTTCGCGGTAACTACCGTTTATGTCGGCGCCGCCAACGTCGAGGACGAGAACCTCGCGCATGGACTCGATCGGACTGCCTTCGATGAAGCGGCGGTAGCATATTCGCATGTTCTCCATAGAGCTCGCGTGCATCGATGCCTTTCACGGACAAGGAACTCATAGATCCATTACTTTTGTTCAAAACCGCTGCAGCTCAAGCGCGCAAATTCCCTTTAGAAGCACTAACGAGGCCTTGCATTGCTCAGTACGAATACGACCGTTGCTGATTCCCTTCAAGGGCTTCGCTTCACTTTAACGAAGTTACTCCGCAAACTTCAACCTGAGCTGGCCAGCATTGCCCACGATCTGCGGAATCTCATGCTCGCTCGTGGGAGATTGACAGGACCAAGAGCGCCCCGCCTCATCGCTACCTATCCAAAATCGCCTGACCGAAGGCGATTCCGGCAGCCAAAGAAATTTATAAAATTGTTGACATTTGTCATTTATCCAAGAAATGTCGGCGGGAAGCTGGTCGCAATCCATACCATAGGAAGATTTGTAAATATGGCATCGTACAGGAACCATTTTACGCGCCGCTTTCTGGCTCGAATAGTGCTATGGGGTGCTGTCGCGCCGGTTGCGATCCTGCCGCTGGCAATTGCCGCGCAGGCTCAGGGAGCCGCTCGGCAAGGCCAAGGCCAGTCGACTTCCCCGCCGCAGATAGCCGCCCAGCGCGCCGAGGGGTTGGTGCGCAAGCCCATCGGAGTGAGGCGAATAGACACGCTACCGCCAATATCCGCAGAGGAAATCAGGCTCCGCCCGCAGCCCCTGCCCCCTCTCACTGGCGTCCGCCCTGCCACGGTTGCGGCGAGAAAGGCCGAGGCCGCCAGGTTGCGCTTTGCTACGCCGAAGGGGTCGGCGGCGCCGACCATACCACGAAGGTCCGCGTCGAGCGGGAAATACACGCCGGCTGCCAGCGTAGCGGTCAGCAGCACAAATGAAGGCGATTGCGGCAACGTCACCCCAGCCGATCAGGCGCTCGCCGTCGGCGACACCAATGTCGGCGTCCTTCAGGTGATCGACGTCTGCTACAATGTTTTTGACAAGTCGGGGGTGCAGCAAGCGGGCTATCCAAAGAGCCTTACGTCCTTGGTCGGCCTGCCGGCGAACACGCCCACCAGCCACCCTCGCGCGATTTACGACTGGATCAACCAGCGTTATGTCGTGGCTTTCATCCAGCTCGATCCGAATTTCACCAGCGCTAGCTCCTATTGGCTCGCCGTCAGCACGGCCGATAGCCCCGCCGGCTCCTATTGCATCTACAACTTCCCGGTACAATCCGTAGTGCCCATCGGCGGCGTGTTCCCGCTGCCGGATTTTCCGCGGCTAGGGCAGGACCGGGAAGCGATCTACCTGGCATCGAACATCTTTACAAACCCTACAACCTATCAGTGGGAGGAAATTTTGGCGCTGCCCAAGGCACAGTTGTACGCATGCCAGGGCCAGGGGTTTAGTTTTAGCCTCTTCTTTGATCTCACTCTCAACGGGGTTCCTACCGATACCACGCAGCCGGCCAATTTCTATAGTAGGCTGGACACTCCGAGATCCGAGATCTTGGTCACCTCCGCGAACATCTTTTTTGGCGGCGGACAGTGCTCAACCGGGTGCAACGGTCTGGTCGTGTCGGCGATTCACAGCCCGCTCAACAGCCCGACACTGAGCAGCGTCTTTGTTCCCACCATCAGCGATTACTCGTTGCCACCAAACGCTAGCCAGCCGGGCGCGCCCAACTCGATCGATACCAAAGACACCCGGATATCCGGGATGGTAATGGATGCCGCGGGCACGGTCTATGCGGCGCTCAACACCAATGGCGGCAGCGGTCAGCCCGCCATTTTCCTGTACCAGATTCAGCCGTTTCTCGATTCCAACGGCAACCTGGATTCTGCGCGGATCCTCAACGAGATCTTCTTCGGCGGCGGGCCACACAGCTGGTATTATGCCACCCAACAGCCAGACCCGGATGGCAATGTCACGACCGTGTACAACTTCTCCAACCCGCTCAACTTCCCCGGGCTCGCTTATTCTTCGCGGCGAGTGTCGCAGCCGGTGGGCTCGGTGTCCGATTATGGCTTCCTCTTCTTTCCGGGACAAGGACTTTACAGCCAGGGCCGGTGGGGCAGTTACACCGCCGTCGCACCAGCCGGGCTCAACACCACCACTCCGACAATGTGGTTCGCCGGGATGTATGCCCGCAGTGACGGCACCTGGGGTACTGCAATCGGCAGGAACGGTTACACAGACATCAGTCAGTGAGTGCAACATTCCTGGCCAGCTTCGCTAAGCCATTGAAACCCAGGCGCTTGCATTACACGTGCGCCGGCCCTCCGCCGGCAAGTCACCCGCCGGTTCTATGGCTGTAATCCTAACCGGCACTTCGAGACGCGGTTGAGCCAAGGCGGGCATCGCGGCCAGGGCGAAGGCGAATATGATTTTAGTTCTCATACATTTGTTCTCCTTTCCCTTGGCGATGCGAGGGCGCAACGTTACCCCGCGTCGCCGCGATCACCGGTCCCTACCCGCGCTTGCGGGCGCGGGCAGTGCCGCTCAATAACAAGCAGCGGTTTTTAATTTCGCTTCAACCTTGGATCAGGTTGTCTTAATTTCGATCAAGCTATTGCCGGGCCTTGCCGGACCGCTCTCTAATCCGGGTCTTCGCACGTCTCGCGGTATCTACGGCAATTGCCCTCGCCTTCCTCGCCTAACTCCTCCTTGTGAAGGCACGCCCTCCGCAATTCGTCACAATCCCGAGCCTCTCGGTCACGGCCAGGGTCGATGTGGACGCCGCCCGGTCCAATCTCGATGCCCTGAGAGGATGCCGGAACGGGGGAAAAAAGAGCCGCTGCGGCAACGATTGCGAGTGCATACATGCGCATTGATAATCCTCCTTACGTGGCCTACGCCGACCTTAAACTGAGTTCCTAATCGAAACGAAGCCTTAAGGTTCCCGGCGCCTCGGCGCCCCAAGTGGTCTTTAGAGCCCTGACGCGGGTAATTCCTGGTAGCCCAAAGAGCAACTCAGGGTGGCCGCGGCAATGGCTAAGAAAACCAACAGCCCTGCTGGTTACGCCAAGACTACGTTGGAACCAACTCCGCTCAATGACAGTTTGGGGCGCAAGGTGCGGCGGCCCAATGTTGCCGCACCTTTAAAACCAAAGGAGTTTGCAATGGAAAAGATTGCGGGGCGCCGCGAACAGCCTCAAAGCAAAATTCAGGATAACGTCTTGCGCAGTTTTGCGGGCGCGACTTTGAGCGGGCTCGTTGTGCTTTCCATGACGGGAGCGGCTTCGGCAGGCCCCATGAGCGTTTCTTCAGGGTCTGCAATATCGACAGCTTCACCCGCGCATGTCGCACAGGTTCGCTACTACAGGCGGCACGTCCACTATTACCGGCATCATCGCTATTACCGGCGTTATGGTGGCTATGACCCCGGACCTGCCATTGCGGGTGCGGCTCTCGGTCTCATGGGAGCGGCTGTGGCGGGTGCTGCGCGTAGCGGCTATTATGATTATTACGGCTACCCATATGGTTATTATCAGCCCTATGGCTATGGTGGCTGGTAGCGGCCATGCGGCGCGCGAAGCTTCTAGGTGAGATAGAAGGCGGACGCGAGCGAGCGCGGTCATACGTCCCTCAATCCTGGCCCCGCTTGCCAATCGGGACCCGGGTGACGTCCGCCGTCGAGTGTCACGACTTTTCCTTTCCCGGCGTCGAAACGGCACGCTCGGCAACCGAATGCGCCGCAGCCAATTCTTCAGCGTGAAACTTTAGCTGTTCGAGCGCGGCCATAGCTCGAAAAACGGGGTCATCGCTCGTTGGAGCGGCACTGCCGAGCGCCGGAACGCCAGCGACGGCGGCTGTCCCGAGGCCCCACACCAGGGACCGCCGATCGATGGCGGGCAATCAGGCATTGGCCGCCGGTGAAATTGATTTTGTCATGGGTTCCTCCTATGCGGATCGTTCTTGATTTTCGCGATTTCCGCCGCGATGATCCAGCGGTACGAGGGTGTGCCCAGCCCGTGGCGTTCCTCGGGCCAATCAGAAAGGGTTCGGTCCATCCGCGCGGCGCAAAAGGATCATGCGCTCGATAAGGCTCAGCATGTCCCCGAGGTCTTCCGTGCAACCGGCAATTTCTCTGAACAGCTCCCGCCGCCACCGCTCGTGATCAGTCAGTTTCGGCGTCACTTGCTCCTCCTATGCGGAGCCGCTGTCTTCGGCGGGAGTATCAACCCCACCATGTGAAGCGCCTGTGCCGGAGTCGCGCCGCCGCCCCAAACCGCATAGATAGTCGGCGCCTGATCCGCGACGTCCGCCCAGCGCTCGCCCGCCAGCTCGCGAAGTTCAGCGAACCAATCGGCAAAGGCCTGGTCCTGCCGCCGCGCAACGTGTTTTTGAAGTGCTCTGGTCAATGTTTGCCTCAGGTGCTTGTGGGTTGAATTACCTTTCGCGCCGCCCGTGCAATGTTGAGAATGGATCAATCTGCCCTAGCCGCCGCTTCCGGCATTTCGGTCGAGACGATCAAGCGGTTAGAGCGGATGGAGGGCCCATTATCTGAAACCCGGGTGGCCACCGTTAACGCGATCCAGGGCGCACTAGAAAAGGCCGGTGTCGAATTTACCAACGGCGTTCAGCCAGGCGCCCGGCTGCGAAAGTCTTTGGGAGGATCGATCGGCGTCGATGAGCTCAATGCATCGAACGACGATTAGCCGGCGCTCACGGCCTGGAGCGGTCATGTTGAACCTGTTTCGCGTTTTCCTGCCCGCAGCCCTCGTCGTCGCGCTGGTCGCCCCGCCGTGTTGCGCCAATCCCGCGCCAGTCATTCACTATGCGCCGGCGCAAAACCTGGAACACATCGATGTTGCGCCGAACATGAAATCGACATGGCCGCGTATGTCCTGACGGACTGGCCTATCCTGTAAGCGCTCACGCGCGCCGCCGATCGTGGCGTCAAGGTGCGAATCTATCTTGACGGGACTCAGCTTGCCGAGCGTGAACCCGTGAAAGTCTTCCTTGACCCTCGCTGAAACGCCCGGCGTCGAGATAAGGATCAAGCACAAGTCCAGCGCCCCGATGCATCTCAAGACCTACCAAATTGACGGCAAGTTGCTCCGTACCGGCGCCGCAAACTTCTCAGCTTCGGGCCTCAAGCGCCAGGACAATGATCTGATCGTGATTGAAAGCGCCGTGGCGGCGGCAAGCTTCAAACGCAATTTTGATGCGCGGTTTGCCAGCGGCGAAGCTCTGTCGGCCGGGGCAAGGTGACCTTATGACCGCGACACTGCGACTGCTCGCCGCCGCCTTCCCACTGCTAGCGTGGTCGCCAGCTTTTGCCCAGACCATATGCCATGATCCTCCCGCAGGCATGTCCTGCCCTGGCGATAGGCTCGTAAAGTGTAACACCCCCTCCCTCATTTATCACTTTCAGGGGCAGCGTTACTTCCGCTGCACGAAGACCGGCGAGTTCCTATGCGAGCAGGATGCGATCCGTAAAATGTGTAGGCCGACGCACAATGGGCAGTAGGCCTGATCATGAAAGGCTTGCGCCGGGAACTGGCGGCAGCCGAAGCGAGAGTCTTGGCGGGCGATGCGGGCGCTGCGGCGGACGCTGAATTTTTGTTCCTTTCGATCAGACACCTGCTCCGTGATCGTGACGCAATTAGGCGTGAGGTTATTGAAATATGTGCTCGCGCGGCCGCGCTGGAACTTGGAGCGCATGACGGCGCGCGGGCACGGCGGCCCGCAGCCATGGCATAAAAATCGAAATCGGCCCCGCGCTCACTGTTCCGACCGCACCCGTTGTTGGCTTTGTCACGATGCCGTGATGTTTCCTACCAGATGAACTTTTTGAGCCCTGAAGCGATAACCAGCAATCGCTGGGTTGCCAGCGAAGGCGCCTGTTGCATTCTGGCTGGCCCTCTCCCAGGCTATCCACCAGGCGGAGGCCCCTGACCTGGGCGCCAGGATCAGGGGCCTCCGCCGGGGCTGGTAAGCGATGGAATTTTTGAGAACTGATTAGATCGCGCCGGTTGTCTTGATCATACTCTCTGAGCTGGTGGTATTAGGCCTGATCAAATTACACGATGCCAATTTGATTTCAGTCAGTCGTCGAGTGCGGCTGCACTCACTCCGGCGCGCCAGCGTGCCCGCGCCAGTTATAGCCTCTCATTTTCTCATTTGCTTCAGCCAAAGAGCGCTTAGCTGCATCTAGGCTGTCGTCGCGCAAATAAGCGCATGATAAAACGTTTTGATTGATGGCTAGAAATTCCACCGTGGTCCATGGGCCGTTTTCGTTTAAACGGGCCGCGGATTCTTTCAGCTCGGCCTCGGATGGAGGGCTCTGTTCCCGCTCTGCCTTCTTTTTGTATGCTTCAAGCGCCGCTTCCCAGAACTTATCATTGTGGCCGCCCCGCGCGGCCTTTCCGCATGTAAAGTCATACGCATCCTGGACGCCGGATAGGTTCCCTGCTGCGAACATGTAATCTGGAACACCCCAATTCAGGTAACCGATTAAAGTGGCTCCGGTGAGCATGCCTAATAGAAACTTTCGCATTTTGTCTCCTTCATCAAACACTGGCGCTTCCCGTGCCGCCGCGCCGCCGCCGCAAGACCCAGCACAGCGCGCGGAGTTTCCGGACGCGTTAGCGAAGGCGGATGCGCGGCACCGTCCTCGATGCGTCGCACAAGATGAGTTTCTGCGACACTGAGATCGTCTGTTCGCGTGCAAGCACGATTTCCGCAGTTGGCGCGAACTCGGACCTGCCGTAATGTCCGCTATCCAGTCGCTATGGGATGGTAAGCGGGTCTCGAGGAAGCCGTCCTCACCAAGCTCGATTTATGCATACGCGCGCTAGCATAGGGCCGGACGGCGCACCCGTCTGTAAATTTCCGGCACCCCCCTTCGAATCTCCAGCATCCGCAACGAACCGCCCCCACGGCGATCTCGCTGTGCGTCGCGCTGCGCTAGGCCCGCGCCACCTGGAGATATTCATGAACCGCGACCCACGTTTTGCACTCAGCCGGGAGCTGGAGGCCGACGCGCTCGGCGTCAAACAGAAACTGGAAAAGGCGCTGGCGCGGGACGGCAAGCCGGCAAAATAATCGCCCGCGCGAAAGGCAGGTGACAACATGACCGGAACAGCGCAGCGCGAGATGCCGCAGGTGGCAATATTCTGGTTGGTGCAAGCGACGGAGGGCGAAGCGAGGTTGCTCGCCGCAGGCTGTCCGCTAGACCAGGCCGAGCCGCACGGCAATTGTCTGACCTACGGCCCGGCCATTACGAAACCTGGGCGCACTGGCGCCGCGACAGGACTGTGGAGCCCGCCCTGCGTGCCCTGGTGCGGTCTTACGAATACGAAGACCGGCCGCGCGGACGCATCGTCTTCGACCAGTCGCGCGATCTGTTCGTCATTTACGCGGATCGCAAACTCCTGACACCGGCGCCGATCGCGCGCATCGAGGCCTAATTTCAATTGCCGCAGGAGCGCACCGAAATCCACAGCGACTGGCACTATCAGAGCACAGAGACGCCGAAGTTGGCAGGGGCGTGATCTTGTTAGCCCTGAAAGCAGGTCGAAAGCACCGCGCTCATCGAGAACACTGTGTAGAACGAATTCGTGTGAAGCGCCCCTTCGCTGCTGGCGATTTTCGACGATTGGAAAGGTTTGACAACCATAAAAATTTGGGATGCCCTCAAGGCTTTATCCGCACTTTTGGCGCCCAATCGGACCTGGCCGAACCGTGCGCCTATTTCGCAGAGTGAAACAAAGCCGCTAGTCAATTGCGGCCGATGGCAACGGCACCGACGGTCATCACCCGAGGGCCACGGTGTCCATGGCAAAGCGCCCCCAGTGAAGCGGCGCCGTCAGAGTGCCGCGTGACCCACGCGTCCGCACCGAAGCGCCAGGCGTCAGCATCGTCTCGCTCCCTGGTTGCCATCGTGTGGCTCGTGATGGCCTACAAGGATGCCCCCTATGTGGCTACCTGGGGCATTCCGGAGTGGTGGAAACCGATAGCAATCATACTTATGCTTCCCGCCTTTCTCCTGGCGGTGATGGGATTGACCACGATCGAGAACACCGCACGGTAGGCGCCTTCGCCAAGCGTCGCGATCGCACTATCGCGCAAAGTGGTGCCGGCGACGCCGAAATGGATGCCAGCGAAGCAGATCGCGCTCAGGACCAGGGACAGCATCGATGGTTCACCGTTCCGTTTCAATTTGAGCCTATCGGCTGCGTACTAGCCATTATGCAGCGCTTTTACCGTTCGTCACCTCTAGCAGCAGCGCTGGCGAACTTGGCGCACGCCATCGATCGCAGATTTGCCGGGGCCTGGAACAACTCTTCGCGCGACTTCCTTTCCATGCAACGGCGAAAAACGGAGTGTCGAGAATGACGAGCGATGCCACCGCCGGGTTCATGGTTATTTTCGGAGTGCGCCAAGCGTCTCGCGATGATGCCCGGCGCCTCAGCTGTCGCAACGCGCCGGAACATCGCCGAGGCTGTCTCGAAGTCGGTCAGGAAGATGGCCTTCCCGCCCTGTTGATAGGCATCGTTTAGCGGCCTGGTTTTATCGTCCAATGAAATTACGACTGAGTGGAAAGAACGCGCGGCCAGAGAGATGTCCGCCTCATTTTTATAAAGCCGTGTGCTTGGCTTGTTGCCACCGCCAAGCCGGGTCTTTTGCTGTTCGATAAAAGCCAGCTCTTCCTTGCTCGCCCAATAGCCTACGTCAAATCCTCCTACCCTTTTCTCATCAGGCAGATGACCTTGATCATAGAAACCGAAAAACGGGCGTGTCTCGATGCCGCAGTCCTTTATCGTCTTTTCGATAAAGGCCCTCAGTTCTGCCTTCTCCACTGGAATCGGCGGTATTTCAAATTCAGCTTCGCGGGTCAGGCAGAGGCAATACTCCTCGCGCGGCAATTCGATAGCCAAGTTGAGCCTTCGCTCTAACAGGAAGTCCCAGACGTTGTTGTCAAATTTAAACGCTGATAGGCATGCGACCATCACCCCTTCATCAACAGCCGCCGCAGCGTCGAGGTATCGACACCGAGCGACCGGGCGACGTGAGCCTTGTTTCCCCTTCACGATCATGCTTTGACCGCTTAAAACCGTTCCGTTTTAAGGGGCGAATTACGCCAATTGGCCGGAAATGCGCGTACCTTCGGCCATTGAGGAATGTGTCAGATCGATTCGGCGCTGAGCGCAGAACTACGGCCCCAGTTTCGACAGGCTGATTACCGGCATTTGCTAACATTCACCGGGCGTTTCTGACAGACTGCTATTACGGCGAGCATATCTGAGCGCCGTTGCCCGTGCCGAAACGCGGGCAATGCCCGGCCGTGGGCGTATTTATCGGCAGGCCGCGATCCGCGTCTCCAGGCGTGAGATCGCGGCCAAGCGTGGCAAGCAGAGTGCGCGGTTCCGCGAGGCGAGCGCCGGACGCTGCGCCGCCGAGCCCTATCGCGCCATGAAAATTGCCAGCCCGATCTCAAAACCCAGAGCCGGGATCATTCCGGCCTGCCATGCTGTTTGCGCCACGCGGCCAGGGCGGACGGCACGCCGACAAAATAATCGCCCGCGCGAAAGGCCTGGTGACAGCATGACCGCAATCGCGCAGGGCGGGACGCCGCATGTCGGAATTTTCTGGGTTGTGCATTCGACGGACGGCGGAGCGAGGCCTCTCTCCGCCGGTTGTCCGCTGGAGCAGGCCGAGCCGTACGGCGACTGTCTAACGTTCGGCCCGGGCCATTGCGAAACCTGGGGGCATTGAAGCCGCGACAGAACTGTCTGATGTGTACGCTTAGCTAGAAAGGTACGGATTCGTAATCAGTAGGGGGTTCGACTCCCGCAAGTGGCACCAATAAAACAAATACTTACGAATGAAATAAACTATTAAAATCCGTCACTTGAATTCAATTGGCCAAACAATCAGCCAACAAAATACGAGCTTTCTACCGCCATCCCGGAATCATAAAAGAAACTTGCCCCGCTGCTGGGCGTTGAGAGCGGAAACCCCATCATAAGGGGAACGGGAATGACTGTAACCACGCTGGTTCTTCGGGGGCACTCTTTCCAGAGTCACTGAAGGAATTGTCGCTCGCTGGCGATCAGAACGCGGTAGGATTTCGCCCGGGCGAGGCTGTTGGATGGCCGGCCAGCATCGAGAAGGGGCCAACCGAGTTCGCCGACGATGAGCACATTGGTCTGTTTCGTCACGCCCTCGCGCGGTTTGCCGCCGTGTGCGCGCACGAGCGCGAAAGCGTCGGCCCGCCTCATCGACGCAAGCCGGCCGGTGAAGGCGACAGTGCCTTCGAGCGCCACGCTGTCGGGTTCGGCGTTGTACGTCAGCGTCCGGTCTTCCTCTTGGCACGAGCACCAGCCCCGGCCCGAGCTTTCGTGCTGGCCGCCGCCGGCTTCTTGTCTTTCTCAGCGCCGATGCTTGCGCGCAGCGCATCCATGAGATTGATCACGCGTCGAGGAGCGGGGCCTTCCTCCCGAACAGGCTCGATCGCTCGCCCCTCCTGTTTCTTCCTCAGCAGTTCGACGAGCGCGGTCTCGTAATGATCCTCGAATTTTTTCGGATCGAAATGGCCCGCCTTGGTATCAATGATATGGCCGGCGAGTTGGACCATTTCGGCCGGCAACTTGAGTTCCGGGACGTCCTCGAAGTAGGCGCCTTGATCTCGAACCTCGTAAGCATAGCGCAAGGTCGTCGCCAACAAGGCTTTGTCGAAAGCTTCAAGCATCACGACATGCTCACGACGGGTCAGAACGACACGGCCAAGCCCAACCATCCCCTTGTCGCGGATCGCATCGCGGATAACGGCAAAGGCTTCCTGTCCGACCTTATCGGTCGGGGCGATATAGTAGGGGCTAACCGGGTAGCGATCATCGATTTCGGAGCGCGGCACGAAGCTGGCGATTTCGATCGTATGAGTGCTCTCGATCTCGATTTTTTCGAGTTCGCCGTCCTCGACCGGGAGGTATTGGCCCTTGCCAATCTCATAGCCGCGACCAATGTCCTCCTTTTCGACCGTCTCGCCGGTTTCGGCATCGACGAGCTGCTGCTTCAGCCTGTTTCCGGTCTTTTTATTAATCCGGTTGAACGAAACTCGCTCTGAGCTCGACGCGGCCGGATAAAGGGCAATAGGACAGGATACCAGGGACAGTTTCAGGTAGCCTTTCCAGTAGGCTCGCGGGGCCATGAGGACTCCTACGCAACATGCGCACGATCTCTTAATCGTGAGCGTTAATTTGATTGCACTATAGCCGTTCGATATATCGGGGTCGATATGTTGGACCGACCCCCTAAGCTCACAACAAATATTATTAAAATCGAGTTCATAGGTTGCAGCGAGGACGTGCGATAAGGATCATTGCTGCGCCGCATCAATTCGGTAAGGGGCCTGGCGAATTTTCTTCAGGAGCTCGTCAATCAAACCGGCCGGGCTATGGAAGGAGGAAAAACGCTTCGAACATATAAAGCAAGTAAAATATGGGCTGAGAGTGTAACCTGGGTTTCCAGTGTGAAGATGGACACCCTCATGCGAATGCAAAACTCCTTTAAGTGCACGCATTGTGAATCAAACTGCACAAAATGAATCAAACTGCACAAAATGAATCAAACTGCACAAAATGAATCAAACTGCACAAAAATCCACACGCGTTCAAAACCTCAACCCGAAAATCCGCGTTGAGCTGTTCGGCCAGGAGCTGAACGGCGAATCCTTCGGCATCTGCAAATCCGACATGCTGGTGACGGGTCACAACCCGGAGCAGATCGCCTTTGGCAATACGCTGACTGAGGACGCCCACCCCGGCAAAACCTTTCACTACATGCTGTCCAATCCGCCTTACGGCGTGGACTGGAAAAAATACCAGGACCCAATCCGCGCCGAGTACGAAACCAAAGGCTTCCACGGCCGCTTCGGCCCCGGCCTGCCGCGTATCTCCGATGGGCAGTTGCTGTTCCTGCTGCACATGATCTCGAAAATGCGCGATGACGAGCGGGGCAGCCGCATCGGCATTGTCATGAATGGCTCGCCGCTTTTCACCGGCGGGGCCGGCTCTGGCGAAAGCGAAATCCGCCGATGGATGCTGGAAAACGATTGGGTCGAAGCCATTGTCGCCCTGCCGACCGACATCTTCTATAATACCGGCATCTCGACCTATGTGTGGCTGCTGAACAACCGCAAACTGTCGTCACGGCGCGACAAAGTACGGTTGATTGACGCCAGCTCGGAGCGCTTTTGGAAGTCCATGCGCAGGAGCCTGGGTTAGCAAGCGCCGGGAAATCCCCGAGGCTGCCCGCCATGAGATCGTGCGCATTTATGCCGAGACGCTCAACGGCGGCGGTACCAATGATGAATTCTCAAAAATCTTCGATCGGAAGGATTTCGGCTTCCGCGAAATCCGCCTCGAGCGGCCTCTGCGCTTGTCCTTCCAGGTGACCGCTGAGCGACTGGAGGCTTTGAAGGCTGAAAAGCCGTTCCTGAAACTCGCAACATCCGAACAGGAATGCCTTATCGCCTGCCTTGAATCCCGCCTTCTGACGATCTCCTTCAAGAACCGTGACGCGTTCGAGAAGGCGGTCGCCAACGCGCTAAAAGAGGCCGGGATCAACGTCGGCCCGCCGGTCAAGAAAGCAATCCTCTCGGTTTTCTCTAAGCGCAACGAGGAAGCGGATATTTGCCTCGACAGCGACGGTGGGCCGGAAGCAGACACTGAATTGCGCGACTTCGAGCTTGTACCGCTGAAGGAGGACTGGAGCGACTTTGTGGCCCACGAGGTCACGCCCTTTGTGCCTGATGCCTGGGTGGATCAAACCTATCGTGATGACCGCGATGGTGAAATCGGCCGCGTGGGCTACGAGATCAACTTCAACAAGTATTTCTACAAATACGTTCCGCCGCGCCCACTCGCGGAGATCGACGCCGAGCTGAAACAGCTTGAAGCCGAGATCGCCGGATTGTTGAAGGAGGCGGCGGCGTGAATAAGCGTCGGCTCAAATATGTTGCGTCAATCGTGGCAGGCCAGTCCCCTTCTGGTGCTTCGGTACGCGCAAGAGGCTTCATGGCGCGAGGATCATCGGCGGATCAGCAATGGCGATCAGGTTGACATGGTTTCCGGTCTGGCGATGAAGCGCGGGCCATCCGTGGATTTCTGCGGATATTGCCGCATGGACCTGTGAATTCCACAACTTACTCTCATCTCAATGGCGAATTTGATTTAGAGGATTGTGGTTGGTCAGAATTCCTCAGAAATAGGTCGGATCATCAGGTTTCGGTAAAACAATCGGCTCTCGAAAGTGACTGGGACGAGCTTAGCGATGCCGAAATAGATTGCTTAGACGCGGTGTGGAAACGCTTCGGTTCGATGACTGAGTGGGAACTTCGCGATTGGACCCACAAGCGGCAAAACGTCCCCGAGTGGGAAGATCCACTCGGCAGCTCAAACCAGATTCCGCTTGAACGCTTGATGACCGTTCTAAAAATCGACAACCCAGACGAGCAGGCTCAACTTGTAGAAGATTGTCGGAGAATCAACTCTTTATTTAAAGTCTCTTAGAGATTAATGTCGTTCAGGCCCCATAAATGCGGGACATTACTCGTAAGCCCGCAAAGCTCCGCCACAAGGACCGCGACGCCCGGTGGACTGTGAAGTTCACCAAGGCCAAGCCGCACGAGGACGGCTCATCGCCAACGGTCGATCTGGCGATCCCGGTCTTTGGCTATCAAAATCACATCTCGATCGATCGCGGCTTTGGCTTCATCCGAGATCGTCTTCCAGGTCGGGCGTGCTGGCGCTGGCCGACCGCCTTCCGGGCGAGGCCGCAGAAGCGCTCCTAGAACTGGCAACAGGGGGCAAGCCCCGCGTTCCTCAGATCGTCACCGCTGCGACAAGCCCATTCGATCACCCCGACGCACAACGACGTTTCCGGGTCAGAAAAACGTCGAAGAATTGGAGCGCGCCCTCGATTTTCCGTGGGACAGGTGGACGGTCTTTCTGCACCCAGAGCAGCGCCAATGGGTGGAACGGAGCTACGCCGGTCCTGCCCGCGTCTCCGGTTCAGCCGGCACCGGAAAGACCATCGTGGCCCTTCACCGCGCAGTCTTTCTGACACGGGGCGAATCCCAACGCAAGAGTCCTGCTCACCACCTTTTCCGACATCCTGGCAAATGCACTGCGAACGAAACTCAGAAGGTTAATCAGCAACGAACCTCGATTCAGTGTTTCTTCCGACAGAACCGCTTCCGGTGAAGGTGCTCGGCACGGGCGGCACCAAGGAGATGGGCAGCCTCTCCGGCAAGGGTAAGGCGCTGCGCGAGGTAGTGGGCGATAAGCTGGTGCTTGTTCTAGCCGACAACGACTCAGCCGGTCGTAAGCTTGTAGAGGACGGTCACATCCGAAGGGGCGGAATCTGGCGGCAACTGCCGAACGGCATCGTTTGGTGCCTTTTGAAGCCGACGGCCACCTTTGATACCGCAATGAAGGCCCACAACATCCCGCCCGCCTACTGGCCTTTCACTATTGAATCAGCATTTCCGCCGGCACTTCGTCGCGCGGCCGAAGCAGGTGGCACTTACCGTTTTTCAGGCGCACCGCAAGCTGAGCTTTTCGACAATCCAGAGCTCGGCCACCGCCTATTCCCGCTTCTGCCGACGCTGGGGCCCGAGGACGACGCCTACTGGTATTTGATGGCGCCCGCCCCGGAGGCCAAGGAACCCTTCGCACGATGGGTGACCCGGCCCGAGCAGCGAACCGAAGCGAATTACGCGGCCTTCGAGGAGATCATCCGTGGCTTGCGCGACCTTCTCGCGCGTCGCAGCAGCGGTGAACAGCGCGGTGGCCCAAAGGCAGCTTGAGGAGCGCCTAACATGGCCTTCGACGTATTTGGCCTCCGCGATCGGGTAGTCGGCGAATATCGCGACTACGTCGAGAGCTTTGTCCACGTCCGCGACCCGCGGGTGAACGACTACGTTCGCACAATGCTCGGCGGCGGGGAGCTCTGGCCCGACGCGGTGCTGCAGCTCAATCCGGCTTATGAAAGCTCAGAAACTCTCGGCGAGCTTGCCGATAAGTATGTGATCGCTGCCGATACCGCCCGCTACTTTGGCCGCGATATCCGGCTTCACCGGCACCAGCACGAAGCGATCGAAGCAGCGCGAGCGAGCGACCACTATGTCGTCTCGACCGGAACGGGATCAGGCAAGAGCCTCGCCTATCTCGTCCCGATCGTCGACCACGTGCTGAAGAACCGACCGGAGGATCATTCGGTCAGGGCGATCATCGTCTATCCGATGAACGCGCTGATCAACAGCCAGCTCGCCGCGCTCCAAGCCTTTGCTAAGAACTGGCCGGGCTGCCCACTCACCTTCGGCCGCTATACTGGTCAGGACCGCGTCAAGGATCGTGACCGCATCCTAACCGACCCGCCGCATATCCTGCTCACCAACTACGTGATGCTCGAATACATGCTGATCCGCCCGACAGATCGCGCGCTGATTCACCAGGCGACGCGCGCACTAAAATTCCTCGCGGTCGACGAGTTGCACGTCTATCGCGGTCGCCAGGGCGCCGATGTCGCCATGCTGATGCGGCGCGTCCGCCAGCGCGCCGGTCGCGACGACCTCCTCTGCATCGGCACCTCAGCGACACTCGTAAGCGGCGAGATTCGCTCCGACAGCCGCACGAAAATCGCACACGTGGGCACCCGGCTCTTTGGCGTCACCGTCAAACCAGAGCGCGTCATCGACGAGACGCTGCGGCGTGTCACCAAGGTCACGGCACCGGCCACACGCGAGGCGCTGCGAGCGGCAATCGAGGCGCCACCGCCGGCGCCCACGGTCGACGCAGTCGCTCGCCATCCGCTCGCGGCTTGGGTGGAGACGACCTTCGGCCTCGATGTCGACGGAGATGGCATCCTCGTTCGGCGCAAACCAATCGCCTTCGAAAACGGGCTGAAACGGCTGGTCGAGCTGAGTGGCTTGCCAACTGAAACGTGCCGGGCGTCGCTGAAAGCCATTCTCGATGCGGGCAATGCCGCCGAGCAGCGGCCGGGTGAACCGGTCTTTGCCTTTCGGTTGCACCAGTTTTTTGCCTCGGGCGGGAGCGTCTATACTACCCTCGAAGCCCCCGATCGCCGCTCCTTCTCGACGGATGGGCAGTTCTACGCGCCCGAAGAGGAGCATGGAGCGGAGCAGCGGGTGATGTATCCGCTGGCCTTCTGTCGCGAATGCGGCCAGGAACACTACCTCGCTTGTCTCGTCCCGGGGTCGGAGGGCGAGCAGCTCGTCCCGCGCTCGCCACTCCTCCATGCCGACGACGATCTTCCGGGTGTTCCCGGATTCGTGTCACTCGAAGATGGAAGCTTGTGGACCGACAACGAGGACCTGCCCGACAATTTCTACGAGGCTCGACGCGGTGGCGCTCGGGTCAAGTCCCACTACGAGAAACACGTCCCGCAACGGATCTGGGTGACCGCTAACGGAAAGGCGCACCATGCAGAGGTCGATAACGCTCGGCAAGCCTGGTGGCAGCCACGCCCGCTGATTTTCTGCCTGCGCTGTCGCGCAGCTTACGGTCTTCGCGAAAGTGATTTCCGCAAACTGGTTACGCTCAGCCAAACCGGGCGGTCGACGGCAACAACCGTCCTGTCGACCAGCGTGGTAACTGCATTGCCAGAATACGGTCTCACAAAGACCGAGGGCCCGAGTTCGGCTGTTGAGCTTCACCGACAATCGGCAAGACGCTGCGCTCCAGGCCGGTCACACCAACGATTTCGTCCAGGTCGTCCAATTGCGCGCCGCGTTACTGGCCGCTTTGCGCAACGCACGGGGGAACGCCCTTTCGTTTGATGCGATCGGCGAAGCGACGTTCGAGGCACTCGACCCGCGGCCCGACCATTTCATGATCGAGCCGGTCAACTCCGGCCCGGGCTACGCAAACGCCCGCCGGGTGATGATGGACCTGCTCCACTATCTCGCGATGGAGGATCTGGCGCGGGCCTGGCGTGTCGCGCAGCCGAATCTCGAGCAAACCGGACTTCTCAAGATCGAATACGTAGGGCTCGACGACCTGTCCAGGAATGATGCTCTCTGGACGCATCCGTTGATGGCGGGCGCCACGCCGGGGGTGCGGCTGTTGGTCCTTACCGCTGTCCTCGATCATATGCGGAGCGTCCTGGTTCTCGACGACAGGTCGCTCGGCGAAGACGAGACGCGACGGCTTGTCAGCGGGCGAGCGCGACCCTTCGTGACCCGTGGTCTTTCGACGAACGCGAGCGCCTTCGGCGCGGCGGCGTGGCAACGCTTTCGAGCGTCGTCCCGACAGACCGTGATCGCGAGGTCGTTCTGCGCCTCGGATCTCGTTCTTCCGTCGCTCGCTACCTCCGCTCGCGGCGCACTTGGGGCATTGAGGAGAACCTTTCGGCAGCGGCCGTGGAGGAACTCATTAGATCGATCGTCGAGGCGCTCCGCGGCCATGTCCTCCGTTTGGTAGAGAAGCGCGGTCAGCCGTTCGGCGTTCAGATCATGGTGGGCGCGCTTCGCTGGCGTCTCGGCGATGATGTCCCGCCGCCACCCGATCCGGTGCGCGGGAAGTCACTCCATCTCCGCCGCGAGGAAGAGGCTAGGCGCGCGCCGAATGCTTATTTTCGAAAGCTCTACGACAGCGCCCTCGGCCGGATCCGCGCCGACGGCGCGACTACCATCGGATTCAGGGGGCTGCTCTCAGGAGAGCATACCGGTCAGGTTCCCGCCGAGCGACGCGAAGAGCGCGAAAGGGAATTCAACGCTGGCAAGCTGTCTGTTCTCTTCTGCTCACCTACCATGGAGTTGGGGATCGACATAAAGGATCTCTCCGCGGTTCACATGCGCAACGTACCGCCGACGCCCGCTAACTATGCCCAGCGCAGCGGGCGCGCGGGTCGCGGCGGTCGACCTGCGCTGGTGCTGGCGTTTTCCAGCCACGGCAACTCCCACGATCACTACTACTTCCGCCGGAAAGAGGATGTGATCGCTGGCGCCGTTGCTCCTCCACGCATTGACATCGCCAATAAGGAGCTAATCGAAGCGCACATTTATTCGACTTGGCTTTCAATTGTTCAGCCCCGGCTCGGAAGCTCGATTTCCGAGGTCCTCGATGTCTCCGCGGCCGGGTATCCGATCCACCAGGAACTCGCAGCGACCCTGGCCGCCGATCGGTTCACCGAGATCCGCGATACCTTCCGCAGCGTCATCGCGACCACGGGCGACGAGATCCGGAGAACGCCTTGGTATTCCGACGACTGGCTCGACGACATGGCCCGTTCGGCAGTGAAAAGATTCGACGGAGCGTTCGTACGATGGCGCGAGCTGTACAAGGCCGCAACCGAGCAGCGAGACGCCGCCCGGAAGATCATCGATAACCCGCGCGCAGCGCGCCCGGACCGGGAACGGGCCGACCAACGCGAGCGTGAGGCTCGGCGCGAGATTCAGCTGCTATTGAATGAAGGCGGAATGTCTGAGACGGACTTCTACGTCTACCGCTATTTGGGGAATGAAGGCTTCCTTCCCGGCTACAACTTCCCGCGGCTGCCTGTTCGCGCCCTTGTCGCAACAGGCAGTGAAGCGCATTCGATCGACCGAGGGAGATTCCTCGGTCTGGTCGAGTTTGGTCCCGGCAATATTCTCTATCACGAAGGACGCAAGCATCGCATCGCTTCGGTCGTCGTGCCTGCTGGAGGCATTGAGGCTCGCCTGACTCGGGCTAAGCTCTGCAATAAATGCGGCTACGTTCACCCACGGGACAACGCAGATGTCGATCTTTGCGTCCATTGCGGCACGCGCCTCAACGGAGCGACCTCGCAGTTCCCGCAATCTCTTATTGAACAGCCGGCGGTGCGGGCGCTTCGCTGGACTCGCATTACCTCCGAGGAGGAGGAACGGGCTCGCGAAGGCTATGTAACCACGACGCATTTCCGTGCTGCTGGCGGAGGTCGCGAGCAGCGGCTTTTTGTCGATGAGGGCAGTGAAAGCGTAATCCTGTCGGTTCTCTATCTCCCACGAGCCCAGCTTTGGCGCATAAATCACGGCTGGCGGAAATCCGCTGAACAAATCGGCTTTGCTATTGACACCGGAAGCGGCCGCTGGCGATCCAACGATGACACGGACGATGAGCCGGAGGCCGACGGGCGCCGGGGATCCTTGCTTGCCGGACTAAAGCCCTACGTCACGGACAGCCGCAATCTGCTCCTGCTCCGCCCCACAGCGGCTCCGCTCGACGAGGTCTTTCTGAATAGTCTCGCGTTCGCCCTTCGCCGGGCGATACAGATCGAATACCAGGTCGAAGAACAGGAGGTCGCGGTCGAGCTTATCGGGCACGAGGAGCATCTGAGCTTGCTCTTCTGGGAGGCGGCCGAGGGCGGCATCGGCGTTTGGGAGCGGCTGGTGGCGGAGCCACGCGAATTTCACCGAATTGCGCGCCGGGCGTTGCAGCTGCTGCACTTTGACGCTGAGGGCGGCGCCCCGGTCCCGGAATGGGAAAAGCGGTGCACGGCCGCCTGCTATGACTGTCTGCTGAGCTACTCCAATCAACCCTTCCACCGGCATCTCAACCGGCACTCGGTGCGGGAATTCCTGATGATACTGTCCCGTGCCGGCGTCGCACCGAGCGCGAATAGCGCAACTTACGATGCGGCATATGCCCGATTGCTTGGCCTTCTCGACCCCGCGTCGAGTTTCGAGCAAAGCTTCCTTGATTTTCTCTATCGGAATCGGTTGCGGCTTCCGGATCACGCGCAGCACACCCCGGCGAGAGACATCGCCGTTCAACCCGATTTTTACTACGAGCGAAACGGCGTACCCGGGGTTTGCGTTTTTGTTGACGGTCCTCACCATACCGAACATACGACCTCGCTGAGGGATCGCTCTCTGCGGGAAGCGCTGAAGGACCAGGGATTTCGCGTCGTCGGGATAGCCAGCAGTCGGCCGCTTGCCGAGCAGATCGTCGAGAACGCCGACGTCTTTCGCAACGCCTAATAAAAAGACCTGATTAATTATTTGACTCTGGACCCTAGCTATCGCGCGCTAAGACGTTTCGAACGCTTGTCGCATACCACACGCCGCCGCGCGGCGTTGAAATGCCGCGTGAATTGAGCGCTTCTGCGATCTGGCGAAGGCTGGTAGCTCCCGCTCGACGAACTTCGTTGATGATCGGCAGGACGTTGCCGGCAGCGCGCTCGGCCTCGCCTTTGATGACGGCGATGGCCCGCTCGCGAGCGTGTTCGATGTTCGGATTGCCTAGCTTGACGCCGCGCGCCTTTGCAGCCGCCAGTGCCGACTTAGTGCGGCCCGCGATGAGCGCTCGCTCTTTTTCGGCGAGCGCGGCATAGAGGTGCAGAACGAAAGGATCAACGTCCGCTCCGAGTTCGGCGACGACGAACGCGACCCGGTGCGCCATCCCGGAAATGAAGAACCCGGGTTCTCGCCCTACCTTCTGTGGCCGGAATAAATCCACAATCTGTCGTATTTGTCCTTCGCGGCATTGAGAAATTTACCCAGGGGACGGGGCGCTCCGGGTTCTTCATCTTTGTGATACTTATCCATTGACTCCCATATTCGGGAAGTCGAAAGGGTCAAGGGGACAAAGGCCCATCGCGGATTAAAAAGAGTTACAGCGATCTGACTATCGCGGCCTTTCGTTCGTGTGTTCGTATAGTGAATGAAATCCTTATTTGCGCCCTTTTTCCACAAACCGATATTAATGTATGACCTCAAATTTTTTGCAGCTTTGTTTTGCATCCTCAACGCTAGGGCGTAGTGGTAAGCTAGCGGGAATGTATTCGCAAAAAATAAGAGCTGCATTTTTGGCGGCGAATTGTGCTTTGCCAGCGGGTCGAGATACCCAATCATCTGCTCGTCCCAACGAGTGAGCCAGGGCACGTTTGTATCGCTAGCTGACTGCATCGTGCGACCTACATCAGGAATTTCCGAGCACCGGCACGGGAAGGGGCCCAGCCTGCCGCGACAAGCCGTTTGTAATCAGATAGTCGTTGACTCGCTTCTCGCGCCGCTAAAGCAGTAGCTGCCGCGCGTGGTGCCTGCCCACAGTTGTCTCAGCTGGATTTTAGGCCCCGGCCAGTGAGCCGGACGCGGCTCGCTGGCCCGCCGATTTGGTCCGGCGCCTATTATGCTTATGTGGCTCGATTGCGTTTTCAGAGCCTTGCTGTGCGCGAGCCATCCCGGCGGCGGATGAATGATGCGGCAGCGTCGCGCTTCGTATCATTCCAGATCAGCGGATTCGCCGGACGGATATCGAGCGGTGGTTTGGCGCAGCCGCAACCAACGGGGACAACCCAGCGGCGGGGAAACCCTCGCTCGATGAGGTTCGCGAGCCTGACAAAAAGCCGCTCCCGGTCTCGCGCAAATCCGAATTGGTGGCCTTGCTGACTGATTTCCATCGAAACCAGGCGGTCTCTGGCGGGTCTTGTAGCGAGAATGCTGCATTGGAGGCGGCGAGATCGCATTTCAGTGAGCACATCATCACACGGGCTTCGGTACGAGCCGCCCGAAGGGACGCGGGTTGTCTTGGTAAGCCGGGAAAGCGGCTGAATCGCGCCGAAAAGTGAACGGCGCGAATTTCGGCGTGATTGGCGCGATTTTCGGCGCTATTCCCACGTGCTTCCCTCTTGTCGGACACGATTCGACAAGGGGTAAAAATGCGAGTTCTCTCCTATGATGAGGCCGCCGGGCGCGCGGGGTTCGTTCGCCGCTCACTAGAACGCCTGATCGCCAAGGGCGAAGGCCCGGCCGTTATTCACGTCTCGGAACGACGGCGCGGCATTCTCGAACATGACTTAGAGGCATGGCTCCTATCGCGCCGCCATGCGCCGCCGGCGAGGCGGCTACCTCGGAATCCCGCAAGGCCACGGGGGCGGCGTGATCCATGTCCCAGACACGCGAAACCCGGCGCGTGCGGGTTAAACCCCCAGATGACGCGCTAATTTGCCGCACACTCGGCTTAAAGCAGACGTACATTGCGACCCAAATGGGTCTTCGTTTTGATATATTTCTCGAATAATCATATTTCATTGCAGAAGATTTGAATAATCCTATTTCATTGTGGAAGAATTATCTTCAATAGCATACAATCGTCACGCTTGGTTGCGCCGACGGGTTCTGGCCGCACTTAAGCCGCTCGCCTGGTCAGAAGCGCCCGCCGATCCTCCCCGGCGGGCGCTTTCTCTCGTCCGGGGGTTACCCATTAAAGGTCAGCCAGGTGTTAAAATGAACTTTTTCGACATGAATCCGGAAGCCGACAATCTGGGCGCCGAGGAGGAGCGTATTCTTGCGTCCTTCACCCGGCGCCTGATCGAGATGGCCGCCGTCGCGGGAGCGCGCGGATCGGGCCCTTCTCCAGCCGCCGCGCTCAATGCGATGCGCCTGCCCGCGATCGCCCTCGACCAACACGGATTCATTGACGAGGCGAACGCCGCCGCCGAGGCCGTTTTCGATAATGATTTCAGGATCAAGGACCGGCGTCTTTTCGTTCGCGACCCCGCAGCCCGGGCCCTCCTGAAAGACGCCATCGATCAATGGAGAACCTTGCCCCGTCTCAATCCGTTAGCTACCGACCCGATCATCGTTCAGCGCCGGGACAAAATGCCGGTTATCGTGCGAATTTGGCCTTTCGATGGGGCGGCGCACTTGCCCGCGCAGGAAGTGCGCGCGCTTTTGACGTTAAATGCCTTGGGGCCGAAACCAGGGCCGCCGCCGGCGATCCTCGCCAAGACATTCCGCCTTACGCCTGCGGAGGCGAAGCTCGCCTGCGTCATCGCACGCGGCGCCTCTCCCGGTATCGCGGCTCGAGAATTGAAGATTTCACGAGAGACGGCGCGCAATCAGTTGAAGTCGGTCTTTGCCAAGACCGACACGCATCGCCAAAGCGAACTTGTCGCGCTGCTTTTGCAGGTCGAATGACGGACGGGCGAGCGGGCGTCGCGGGCGTGGTTTTCCGCGCTGGACCTCGTCACCCGCCACGGCGCGGCGTGAACCGCGCGCCATCGCCCGTGCGGAATTGACCCATGCGCGCAAAGGCGGCCAGAATGCGGGCAACGGAAGGCTCGATTTTGCCGCATTGGCGGAATTTCGCGGCGATCGATTTGGCGTCGAGCGGCGTGCTCGCTTCCGCCAATGCCGCGAACACGGCCGCCGTGCGCTCCAGGTCGCCTGTGGGGAAGGCCGGTTTTTGCGCCGTCGCGGCGGCGATAACAAGCGGCGCTTCGAGTTGCTCCTCGGCGATTTATGCACCAAAATTACAGCCTTGATCTTAAAAGCCTTTTTTGTTGCATAATTCCGGTGCATAATTGACCCATGATTTACGGCTATGCGCGGGTATCGACAGACGGCCAGAGCGTTGACGCGCAGGTGAAGCAGTTGCACGAGGCCGGAGCCGAGAAAGTCTTTCGGGAGACGGCGAGCGGGGCCAAGTCCGACCGGGCGCAGTTGCGCCGCACACTGGACCACATCGGCAAGGGCGACGTGCTGATGGTCACGAGGCTTGACCGGCTGGCGCGATCAACCCGCGACCTCCTGAATACGATTGCATTCATTGCCGACAGACGCGCCGGGTTCCGTTCCCTTGGCGACACATGGGCCGACACCACGACCGCGCACGGGCGGCTTATGCTGACCGTGCTTGGCGGGCTGGCAGAGTTCGAGCGCGAGTTGATACGCGCCCGCACCGGCGAGGGACGGGAACGCGCCAAGGCGCGGGGCGTGAAAATGGGGCCGAAATTCAAACTCACCGCCCACCAGCAGCGCGAGGCAATCAGGCGGCGCGACACCAAGGGGGAGCCGGTGCGCGAGATTGCCCAGATGTTCAATGTTTCTCACAGCACGATTTCACGGCTGAAGGCATGAGCGCCATCACCTTGCACCGCACCGACCTCGTGAAGAACATGCGCCGGTTTTACCCGGCTCGACCGGGCAGCGCGATCTATCGAGACGACCCAGAGAGCCAGAAAATGGCCAGGTATCCGGTCGTCGAGCCAACAGCCCACAGACTATTTGGGCTCTGGCCCGGGCGGACCGCCAGGGGTTCCGGCGGGCGGAATAACCGGCATGGAATTAGGATGTGGAACCGGAGCCGGTTGCACTATCTGCGGGTCCACGCCTTCCGCTGGCTTGATGACACCACCGCTTTTATCCAATTTATCGCTGAGACTTTGGTTTCCATCAGAGGTCGCGTTTCCATTCTGCGTGCCTCCCTCGGCGGGGCGAGACAAATCCTTCTCTGGAATTGTCTGATTACCAGCCGGATCGCCAGCGCACTCTGCGCCACGGCTCCTCCGCTTCCTAATCCCAGCAAAGCCGTGAGAACAAGCGGCAAAGCAGCTTTCATCACACCATCTCCAATGCCGCACGCCATCTCCCCGCCCATTGGTCGAACAAGGGAGAGCCAGTCAATTGCGTTCTTACACGCCCGGCATCGAGTTGGCGTCGCGAGGAGCAGCCCGTCAGCGAACATCGCCTCCTTGGCCCCGATACTCGCTCGGGGATCCCGTATTACCGTAGGCGGGAGCCATCTTTAGTTCGTCTTTGGTGCGATTGAGGACCAGCCAATCCTTGCCATCGCGCGTCGAGACTTTCAGCTCCTTGAAGGGAATCACGACGTCTTTCTGGGCAACGCCAAGGAACCCGCCCACGCCGATGATCGCGCCCGTGACATTGCCGTTGCTATCGATCATAAGATCGGTGACCTTGCCAATCTTGTGTTCGGAAGGATCATAAACATCCGCCTTATAGACGTCGGAGGCAAGCCAATAGTCGGTCGAAAGCGACGAGGCCGCGACCGAGCGTCCGGTTGACGGTTCTCTGGTCATCGGGGCCTCTGCGAGAGCGAGGCCGCCAGCGAAAGCGAGGACCGAAGCGGACAAAGCGAGCGTCCTTAACATAATAATCTCCTTTGCTGTTGCGACACCGCATCGGGAGTCAGCTCGGAAACGTCGCGGCCAGACCTTGGTTCCGGCAAAGCGCAGAGTCACGAATAATTGCATGGAAATATAAACATTGACTGGACTCGTAATTTATGCATTACGATAAATGAAGAACTCAGCGATCCAAAATAATGCGTCGATTTTAGCCGTCTGTGATATACCTACAGAGCGTCGCTAAAGGAGATTGAGTTGGCTAACTGAGATGACGTTGCTAATGTTGTGCATGATGTTGCTAGACGTGATGGAACTAAACCGGGAGGTGATGAAGTGACTAAGGATTTTGATGTTATAGAACACGCAGGAAACGGACACCACAACGGGGTGACCATGGACTTTAGTTCCTTTTCTACGACCCTTCAGGCCATATTCACCGAGGGGGCTGACTATACGAAAAAGTCAGTGGAAAGCCGCCTGGCCGTCGTCGAAAAACTGCTAGGCTGCAAGTCGTTAGAGACCGTGATTCAGATCCAGTCGGAATATGCCAAGGCGTCGTACGCCGCCTTCGTCGCGCAGGCGACCAAAATGGGCGAACTCCATTCCAACCTCGCCAAGGCAGCCTTCAAGCCGGCTGAGCAGGCGATCGCCGCCATGCAAGGCACGAAGTAAATACCAAAATCTCATTGTTCGTGACTCTCGTCGTCAAGCCCGGCCATGACGACGGGGGCCGATGGGTCATTCTCTTCGAGACTTGGTATAAGACCCATGAGCAGCCGCCGCAGCGTCGAGGGATCGACGCCGAGCGACCGGGCAATTTGCGCCCTGCCTTCCCCTGCCACGTCAAACGTGTGCTGTTCACCGAGAACGATTCCGCCGCGCCACGACGGCTTGAGCAACGGGCTTGAACATCTCGTGGTGGGGGTGATCTCCCGCGGGTTCTTTCCAGCCTGGATGAAATTCATGGGTCTGGCGACAGATCAAATCCCCGAAAAGAAAGCCAGTGACTATGATAAAATTAAAGTGTTGCCGGCCACGAGTTGGCTAACAGTAGAGCGGCTTTTCGCTTGCATCCCCGAAGTGTCGGACCTGTTCAATGACATCTTTGAGAGTGCCCCGGGATGGGTGATGCCCATCTATGACCAGATCGCGAACGCGGGGCCATCTATTTTCGGCACCAGAGAACGTGCTTCTCGGTCTTACGTGCTACTCGTGGATGATTCAGCACGGCTGACAAAGTAAGACATCACGGCATTTCCTGGCCCGATCAGCGAGATTATAGAAGTCGCCTCAGATCACTCCGGTCGTCACTTCCGAGTGGCTATAGATCATCCCGACAAAAACACATGGTGGGATGCTCTTCATGTGCATCATAGCCCTTTTATGCGCGATGCCCTCATCATGCCCATCTTCGGCGTCGTGGACGAATACCGCGCTATCTGTGTGGGTTTGCTCTATGCGGGGGCGAGCATGAGGCCTTTCTGTGCAAGCAGTCGGGCAGGCTCGATTGTCATTCCGGGCTCTGCGACGACTTGGGCCTGATGATCATCGGCGACAGCGAGAAATTCCTTCAAATACCTGACAAGAGAGAGCTCGATCTCGGGAAGCCGCTCGCGTTGGATTTCGCCCGCCAATTCCTGCCCGGCGACTTCGACGACGTTCTACAATTTTTCAGCAGAAGAGGCGCCTACGCCACATTCAAGGATCTGTTGGATCGAAGGGGCGTGCTCGATCAATGGTACGATTTCGAGGCGAAAGCCGAGGAAGAGCACTGAAAATGTGGTGCGATCTTAATTCAATAGAGGTCAGCGACTAATAGGGGCGCGCGGATCATGTCCCTAGTCCATTCGGCGTCTCGGTGCTCTGATAGTGCCAGTCGCTTTGGATCTCGGTGCGGACCGCCGGCAAATGAAATTGGGTTGCGATGCGCGCAATCATCCCCGGGGTCATGAGCTTGCGGTCGGAGTAGAGGATGAACAGCTCGCGCGACCGGTCGAAGACGATGCGTCCGCGCGGCCAGTCTTCGTATTCGCAAGACCGCACCACGGCGCGCAGGGCGGGATCCACTGTCCGGTCGCGTCGCCAGTGCGCCCACGTTTCATAGTGGCCTGGGCCGTAGGTTAGACAATCGCCGTATGGCTCGGCCTGGTCCAGCGGGCAACCGGCGGTGAGCAGCCTCGCTCCGCCGTCTGTCGTTTCCGCCAGCCAGAAAATTCCGACGTGCGGCGTCTCGCGGTGAGCTGTTCCGGTCATGTTGTCACCGTGCCTTTTGCCCGGGCGTGTTATTTCGTCGGCTTGCCGTCCTGCGCCAGCGCCTTCTCGAGCTCCTGTTTGACGCCGAGGGCGTCGGCGGGGGCGCGCGCCCAGAATTCCCGCAGGGCATGGCGATTGCCCGTGCGACAGAATCGGCGCCGTCCGTTGCTCCCTCCCTCGGGTCATGCTCCCACTGGGAGCTCGTCTCGGTCTCCGATCTCTGGTGGGGTCTACACGGGTTCGAACTCGGTGCCGTGCTTCAGCATGGCGAACATGATGATGGCAAGCCTGCGTGCGAGAGCAACCCGCGCCTTGCGCATGGTTGATCGCCGGGCAATGTCGAGCGCCCATGTTTTTAGTGCGAGACTGCCGCGGTAGCCGGTGAGCATCACATTGGCCGCCTCGTAGAGTAGTGTGCGGATGCCGTGCGTCGCCGCATTTGGAGATGCTGCCGGTATA
>CAWEGU010000002.1:0-223093 GCA_963808645.1 uncultured Alphaproteobacteria bacterium | reverse complement strand
ACTGAAAATCGCAGTGTCGGTGGTTCGATTCCGCCCCTGGGCACCAAGCAACCTCAAAAGGTCTGAAATTCCAGGAAATCAGGTAAGATCAAAGGGTTCTGGCCGCCGGAGTGGTACACGACGGTGGTACACATGGCCCTCGCGATGGCACGCCCCTGGAAACATCCCAAGACCGGCATTTTCTGGCTCCGCAAGCGGACCCCGGATGATCTACGTCCCGCGAAGAGAAGCAGAGCCTCGGCACTCGCGATCCCAATGACGCCAAGCGAGTTCATGCGCAGGCGCTTGCCGAACTCGGAGAGCTGGGGCAACTTACGGTCGGGGTCGAGGGCGCTCAACGAGCGGGAGGCCCACGAACTCGTCGCCCCGGCCTACGAGCGGTGGGTAAACGCGCATCGCGATAATCCCAGCGATCAGAAAATCTGGAAATCGGAATATTTCGACGAGCTTTGGATTATCATGACGCCTCGAAGTACACGGATCTGTCTTTTGCCGAGCAAATCCCGGCGCATGGACGAGGACGGGTACTTCGACCTGATCACGATGGAAGCATTTTGCCGCGAGAAGGCGGACGAGCTGCTCAGCCAGCGTGGGCTGAAGGTCGACGAGCTGAGCCGGCAAAGATCGCGAAGGCGTTTGGCGCGGCCATACAGTGGCATCGCCATGAACCATCCGACCACGTGGGGGCGACACAACTGTGGACTCCCGCGGCGACCTACGACGCCTTGATCCGAACGGCGTTTGGCATGGGATTCAAGGTGCGGCCGGCGTTATATCATTTTGCAAACGCTGCGCCCGACTATCGCGTGCAAGCGATCTGTTTCTCGATGGACATGCCCCCCTGAACAGGGGGCATGTTTAGCTTGACAAGCCCAAAAATAAAGGCAAATTCAAGAACAAAAATTGCTCCATAAAGTGTTGCCGTCGCCGCGCAAATAGATGCGCAAAGAAAATGGGAGGAGCAAAATGAAGATTCGCGAGCAGGAAGTCCTGATTCCGACGAGCATGGTCGGCAACTACCCGAACCCGCGGTGGTGGGATGCCTCGTGGGCGCGTCATTTCCACGGCGACCGGGAGCCGCCGGATTCCATGAATCGCGAGGCTCTCGAGGACGCCGTCGCCGCTGTCGCCCTTGACCAGGAGAACGCGGGCCTCGACATCATCGCGGATGGCCGCGTCCACGGTGACAACTACGCCGACACGGCGGTCTACCACTATCTGCGGCGCATGGGCTACGATCTTCGGGGCGGCCATCTCGGCTTTCCGATATACAGTCGTCTGCACTCCGGGACGATCGAGCAGGAGATCAAGCGGCACGGCGCGATGATGGTCGAGCAGGCCCGGGCACTCAAGCGGGCCACGAGCAAGCCCACCAAAGTCCAATACACCGGCGTCCAAGTCCTCGCGCAATGCACAAACGATCTCTACTACAAGAGTTCCCGCGATCGTGCGCTGGCCATTGCGAAGGCCATGAACGAGGACATTCTCGAGGTCGATTCGTTGGGCATCGACTTCATCCAGCTCGATGAGTTCACCTGGCCCTATTTTTACGAGGATTGGGCCATTGAGGCGTTCAACACCGCCGTCGAGGGGGTCAAAAACGCTCGCATCATCGTCCATGTCTGCTGGGGCAACTGGGGCGGTACGCCGGCCTACTATCCGGACGAGACCGGCAAGGCGGGGGAGATCTTCGACCTGACGAAGCGCAAGGAGAAGGCGAACGCTCCGGCGGCGACGCGCTCGATCATACCGAAGGCTTACGAAGCTCGCATCAACGTTCTCAATCTCGAGAGTTGCGGCCGCCGCGTCGACGACATGTCGGGTCTCGATGCCTTCAAGGAATTTCCGCTGCCCGCCAACGTTAATTTCTGGGCCGGGGTAATCGACGTCAAGAGCACGATTACCGAGACTGCTGTTCAAGTGGCAGAACGGATCGACGCACTGCTAAGGGTCATTCCGGCCGATCGGCTGGGCGTCACCACCGATTGCGGCCTGATCCTGCTGCAGCGTTACATCACTCAGGACAAGCTTCACGCCTTGGTGGAAGGAACCAAACTCGTCCGCGAAAGACTGCGGCACGCCGTAGCCGCCGAGTAATTCACCGGGTGGCGCGGACCGTCTAGCAATCCGCGCCCCCGCGTCCGCCGGAATTATGACGATGCCGGTCTATACAATCATTTGTCCCGACTGTGCGCATTTAGCCAAGAACTCTCGTCCCGAAGGGCACCCGCATGCCTGCCGAGTGGGCATGCTCAAAATGCGGCGGCCGCCGCGCGAGGCCAGATCCAGTTAAAGTTCCCGAGCCCCATCCTTGGGAAACCGGACATCCTACGGGTTGCCCGTGTTGTGGCGGCTGACCCAGCAGGGATACTGTTAAGAAAACAATGCTTCCAACGCCCCTATGAGGGGAGATGAACAATGGATCAGTTCGCCACGAAAGGGTCTGATCCGTCCTTCCTGACTATTGAGCAGTGGGCGAGGAAGATCGAGGAGGCGCTCGAGAAGCCAAACGTCGTCGGGCCAATTAGGAATATCCGGGACGACGACCCGCGGGGCTTCGACGCCATCTTCATCGGCGGCGGAGCCGCGGGGCGATTCGGATCGGCCTATCTACGCGCATTAGGCGGCCGTCAGCTGATCGTCGATCGCTGGCCTTTCCTCGGCGGCTCCTGCCCACACAACGCTTGCGTCCCCCACCACCTCTTTTCGGATTGCGCGGCGGAATTGATGCTAGCCCGCACATTCTCTGGAACCCTCTGGTTTCCGGAAATGACGGGACGGACGACCTCGATCAAGGAAGTAGTCGATCTGTTCCGGCGCGGCCGCACCGGGCCGCATGCCGTCATGAATTACCAGAGCAAGGAGCAACTCGACATCGAGTTCGTGCTGAACGCATCAGCCCGCATCATCGATTCCCACACCGTCGAGGCAGCAGGTACGGTCTTCAGAGCGCGCGCGTTAGTTCTGGCCCTTGGCTCCGAGCCGATTCGCCTCGATGCCCCCGGCCACGATCTCCAGGGCATCCACGACTACGCGACTTTGGTCGAAGCGCTCGACCGCGAGCCGGGTGACACCGTGGTGGTCGCCGGGGGCGGCAAGACGGCGGTGGAGTACGGCTGTTTCTTCAATGCCACCGGCCGTCGCGTGATCATGCTGGTCCGCGACCGCCTTCTCAAGCTTGTCGGTGATGGCGACACTCGCACCTATGTCATCGACGGGATGCGCGAGCAAGGAATAGAGGTTCTCGAAGGTGCGACGCTGTCAGCCATTATCGGGGACGCCTCGGGTCGAGTCGCCCGGGTTATCGCCGATACCCACTCGGGTGAGCTCGAAATCGCGACGGACTTCGTGTTTCAAGCGCTTGGCGAACGGCCGCGGTCGCGGCCGGCGGTCCAAGCACTCGGCGTCGCCATCGATTCCAGCGGAGCCGTGATCGTCGATGAGCAACTACGGACGTCCGTCCCCGATGTTTATGCGGTGGGCGACCTCATCGGCGCGCCCATGGAGATATTCAAGGCGCGCAAGAGCGGTGCTTATGCCGCGCGCGCTATAATGGGCGAGAAAGTCAGCTACCGGCCATCCGACTGGCCGGACTTTCTACACACCCATTACGAAGTGAGCTGGCTTGACCTCGGCGAAGAGGAGGCGCGTGCGCGTTATCCGAACGTCGTCGTCCTGAAGATGCCTCCCGATAACCCCAATGGCCTCGCCATCGGCCTGCCAGCGAGTGACCGGACGATGCTCTACGCCATGGCGCGTCCGCACATGTCCGGCTTTCAGAAACTGGTCCTCGATGGCGTGACCAGGCGGGTGCTTGGCGCCTACCATGTTGGCTACGGCGCCAAAGATGCCTTCCAATAGCTCAACGTCCTGGTTAAAAATGGCCTGACCATCGATGAGTTGGCCGAGATGGATGAGCTCTTTCTTAACCCCACTCACTTCATCCAACTGTCGCGTTTGCGGGCTGGCCATCGCGAGCTGCGGAGCCTATGAGCAGGGTAGTGATGGTGACCGGAGCGGCATCGGGCATTGGAGCTGGGCTGGCCTCGCACTTCGTCAGCCTGGGAGACCGCGTGATCGCCGTCGACATGGACAGGGGAGGGCTCGCGTCGCTGGCCGATCGGCTTGCCAGTCCGAATCTGATGCTGGCACTCGCCGACGTCACAGATGACGCGCAGATGGAAAGGGCGTTGGTCGAGTTCTACCGCGCGCTTTGGTCATCCGGAGGTCCTCGTCAACAACGCCGGCACGACCGGTGGTCCGCAAGCGACTACCCTGCACGAAACCCCGCCCGACGTGGTTGACCGCGTCGTAAATGTGAACCTGCGAGCCGTCATCCGGCTCACCGCCGCCGTGCTGCCGGCCATGCTGGAGCGGCGCCGCGGCGTCATCGTGAACATTGCCTCAGTGGCCGGGCTGGTGGCATTCCCGGCCAGAGCCGCCTACTCAATCACCAAGGCGGCGGTCATTCAGGTTACCCGGACCATTGCCGTCGACTACGGCCACCAGGGAATCCGGTCCATCGCCCTGTGTCCGGGAATGATCGACACGCCGATGACCCGTTGGCGGCTCGCCCAGCCCACATTGCGGGAGGAGGTGCTGGCCCGCATTCCCCAGAGGACCATAGGCACGGTGTCCGATGTCGTCGGCGCGGCGGCCTTCTTCGCCAGCGACGATGCCAGCTACTGCAATGGCGTCGCTATCCCCATTGATGGCGGCTACCTAGCCGTCTGACCACGCAAGCACCTGGTCTTCCAAGGGATATTCAAGAATATCGAAGCGCGCGGAAGGCACGTGTGTGATGACCAGTGGCACGGACGCTGGGATCGTCCCGTGAAGGAAGAGGTCATGTTCGACTACATCATTGTGGGTGCCGGATCAGCGGGGTGCGTCTTGGCAAGCCGATTGACCGAGGATCCTGGCTGCCGGGTATTATTGCTCGAAGCTGGCGGCGAGGATGACGAACCCTCAATCCGGATACCGGCATTCTATGGACGTCTCCAGGATAGCCCCTATGACTGGGCTTACAGAACGCTTCCACAGGCGCATTTGAACGGGCGCCGTATCTTTGTGCCTCAAGGCCGGGTGATCGGCGGATCGAGTTCCATCAATTACATGATCTACATCCGCGGAAATCGCGGTGACTACGATGAATGGTATCGCTGCGGAAATGAGGGCTGGAGCTATGATGATGTTTTGCCTTACTTCGTGAAAGCCGAGGGGAATAAGACCCTTGCCGACCGCTATCACGGCACGGACGGTCCTCTTAGGGTCGAAAGCCATTTGCATTCGAACCCCTTGGTCGAACGCTATCTCGCCGCCGCGCAAGAGGTGGGTATTCCGTTCAACCCCGACTTCAATGGAAACTTTCAGGAAGGTTGCGGTCCTTTGCAGGCCACGCTCGTGAACCGCGCCCGCTGCAGCGCTGCTGATGCATATCTTCACCCGGCGCGGTCGCGTCCGAACCTGACCATCTTGATCCACGCCCAGGCGACCAAAGTGATTTTCACCGGAGACCGCGCCGTGGGAGTCGAATATCTCCACTTCGGAGCGGTGCAGCAGGCACGCGCGACCTGTGAAATCATCGTTTCAGCCGGCGCCCTGCGTTCACCGCAGTTGCTGATGCTTTCCGGAATCGGACCAAAGGGCGAACTCAAGCGGCGGGGGATCGATGTCCGTCTGGATCTTCCGGGCGTGGGCAAGAATCTGCAGGATCACCTCCATACAAGAGTGCGGTGCGAAATCACGCAACCGCTCACCTTCGCCCCGCTTCCAGATGGTATGAAGGCGGCCGAGCTTGGGAAATATGAAGCGCATCGAACTGGCGCGCTCGGCTCGAATTTTTTGGAGGCGGGAGCGTTTGTCAAAAGTGAACCGGACGAGCCGTATCCAGGACTACAACTCTTCTTCCTAATGACGCTCTCCCCTGACTATCCCGAAGCCGGGCCGCCTGACCGGCATGGAATAACCTTCACCTCCTATATCAATCGGCCGCTAAGCCGGGGCGAGGTTACGCTCGCTTCGTCCGATCCACTTGATCGGCCGATCATCAACTTCAACTACTTGAGCTTGTCCGGCGATGTAAGATGCGCCGTTGCTGGCGTGCGTTGGAACCTCAGGATTCTGTATGCCAAGCCATTCGACGACATCCGTGGCGAGGAGATAGCACCGGGGGTGAATGTGAGGAGCGACCAGGATATCGAGTCCTTCATGAGGCGAACTGCTTCCAGCACTTGGCACCCGGCTGGCACATGCAAGATGGGCAATGGCGAGATGGCGGTTGTCGATCCCCGTTTGAGAGTGCGTGGAATTGAGGGATTGCGGGTCGTGGATGCGTCGATCATGCCGGCGATCGTGAGCGGCAACACACATGCGCCAACGATCATGATAGCCGAGAAGGCGGCAGATCTGATTCGCAACCCCTCGGGGGCGGGCGTACAATCTCCTTTTTCCGGCCGGTCTGAGCCTCGATGGTCTCGCCATTCAGCAACTGAATGAGTTGCCGCCCGTTAAGGTGGTTTTCCGAGGGAGGTTTGAAAATGTTGAAGCGACGGGAGAATAGGAGGACGGTACGGATCACCGGTGCCGGCACTGTCATGGTGATCGGTAGCGACATGGCGGCGCTTTGACAAAAGGCAGCAAGATGGCTCGGACCCCACGCCCCGTATATACCGACCACGACAAGAGGGCGACGCTTGAGGATCTCGCGGCCCGGGTCGTAGACGGCGCCCTCGTCGCGATCGGCGGCGGCCTGTCGTCGCGGGAACCCCTGGCGTTGCTGCGGGCCATGCTGCGCCATGGCGCCAAGGGTCTCACCGTGGTGGGCTCCGCGCATGGCATTGACATCGACCTGCTGAGCGGCGGCGGCGCCATTTCGCGGTCTTCCGAAAGCTATGTCGGCTTCGAGCAGGATTTTGGAATGGCGCCGAACTACCGGCGCGCGCTGGAATCCGGAGCCATCAGCGTCGATGACAGCTGCTGCTACACTCTGGTGCAGCAGTTGCGGGCCGCGATCCAAGGTTTGCCTTTCATGCCCGTACGGTCGGTCCGGGGCACCAGCTTTCTCTCGCTTCACCCCGAGTATAAGAAAATGGTTTGCCCCTTTACCGGCGAAGAGCTGCTTCTGGTGCCGGCGATCGAGCCCGACGTCGCCCTTCTTCATGCCCAGTATGGGGACGCCGAGGGCAATTTGCTGATCCGAGGACCGCCGGTTGCCGACGTTCTGTTCGCGAAGGCGTCACGCGCTGTGCTGGCGACAGTCGAGGAGATCGTCCCGACCGAGCGGCTCAGCGACCTTGGCGGCATCACCATCCCGTATTTCTATGTGACTGCTGTGAGCGAGGTCCCGTTTGGCGCGCATCCAACTGCCTGCTATCCCTTCTATGCCTACGACCGACACCATACCGCGCTGTACTACGAGGCAGCCCGCAAGGGCGCCAGCACATTCTCCGCCGAGTATCTCTCCGTCTTCGTCCACGGCGCACCCGACCACGCCGACTATCTTGCGCGAATCGGCGGCGAAAAGACCCGCGCCCGCCTCTCCTCCTGGCGCGATGGTCCCGAAGCCTGGAAGCGGCTTTACATGGACGAGGCGATGGCATGACGACAAGCTGCACCCTCGGCGAGATGATGATCGCGGCGCTTGCCCGCACAATCGCGGACGAGACGCTGGTTTTCCATGGATTTGGGTCGCCGCTGATCCAGCTCGCCATGCATGTGGCTAAGCGGACCCATGCGCCCCGCATGGTCTTGGTGGCCGGAGCCACTTATGGCGTCAACCCTGACCCGCCTTTCCTAGCGCCCACTTCGAACGACTGGGTGATGGACCGCGGCGCCTCGTCCTCGCTCGACATCGAGGACCTGTTCGACCTTGCGGCGGCCGGGCGCATGGGACGGATGTTCCTATCCGGCCTGCAGATCGACAGATGGGGCAATTGCAATGTCACCGTGCTGGGCTATCCGAACATCAAGTTGAAATTGCCCGGTGGCGGCGGTGGCTGCAACCTGTCCTGTGACGCAACGCACGTCACCCTTTGGACCACGGCCCATCGGTCGCCGGAGGATGCCAAGGGCCAGCGCCGGTTCCGCCTCGTCGAGGACTGCGATTTCATCACCAATCTCGGCCACCGCACCAGAGACGGACAGCCCACAAAGGAGCTCGGCCATCGCGGCGGAGGGCCGCAATGGCTTGTGACCGAGCTCGGCCTGTTCGACTTCGATGTCGACGGGCACGCGCGGCTAGCCGCAGTGTATCGCGACACGTCGGTCGAGGAGGTTCTGGCGAATACAGGTTTCACGCCCAGGCTCGCCGCCAAGGTCGAAACGATTCCGGCGCCGGAGCATTCGGTCGTCGAACTCATCCGGCAGCTCGATCCGCTCAGGGTCCACGAGAAGGAGATCCGCGCCGAGGATATGCGGCGGTCGTTTGAAATCGCCTAGGCGCGAGGGAGGAATGTCTTATGCCCACATCGGCCGGTCTGCTCCCGTCCACCGCCAGACCCGTCCGCCCGTTGGTCAAGGACAGACTCAACGTCGTTCCGCTTCCCTACCGCGGGGTCAGCGTCCAAGCCTATGACGGCCCAATGACGGAGTATGGCATTGCGAGCCGCTTCCTCGGTCGGGAGACCTATCGCCGCACCGAGTTCATTGTGCTCAGGGCGCCCGATGGAGGACATGCGGTCATTGCCGTCGATTCTTCCGACCGTGAACCCCTTTTCGCGCCGATCGTGCATGTGGAAGTCTTGGCTCTACCGGATTCTTGCTCCTACGTACGCGAGTCCCAAACCGACTGCGCAAACCGGTCGGCCCTAGCCGCACTGGCGAGACGGCACGGCATCGGCAGAGACCGGACGCTTATCTGCGAAGGGAAGTATGACCACGTCAACTTCATCCACCATCCAAGTCCCTTCGTTCTCACGGTCGTCGAAGTGGCTCCTCCCGAGCCGCCAAAGCTCTTCGACCTCGTTCGCCACGTTCTGAGCTACGCCGATCTGCCTCCCATCATTCCTGCCCTCGAGCGGATAGAACTGAAAAATCTCGTGCGGAACATATCGGCGCCGGCGTTTCTGGTGCCATGTAGATCTGGAGGCCTCGATGACCTTGGCGCCCCGGTCCACTACCTCGACGAGCGGCCCGCCAAATGCCGCGACTGGACGCTGATCGGCTGCGAACGCAGCCTGCAGTTCCACCGCCACTTCTATGGCGATGAGCCGCCGCGAGTGGAAATGTGCCCGCGCATTATCGCCGGCCGGCGGAGCGAGCCTACCATCCTGAAATGCTGTCTTTGGGAATTCGACATCGAACGGGATGGCGAGGTGATGATCGTCCCCTGGGGAGCGGACCTGGCGATGATCGAACAGGCCTTGAGGGAGCTGTCACGTGACACCGACCGGATTTAGATCGGCCTGGCAGGGCGTGTGGTCCCTCGACGTGATCGTGAACCGCAGGATCCGTCGGCCGCGGACGACTGGAGTCACGATGATTCTCGACACCGGTCTCGGCGCCACCGCCTTGCGCGACGTCTTGGCGCTGGCCGGCGACCACATCGACCATTGGAAGTTCGGCTTTGGCACCTCGGCCTTGATGCCGCTGGCTATCCTCGAGGAGAAGCTGGCGCTGCTCCATGCGCGCGACGTCTTAACCTATCCCGGCGGCACCTTGCTCGAAGCGGCCATCGTTCAGCAGCACTGCCGCGTTTACATGCGACACGCGAAAGACCTGGGGTTCGGGGCGGTCGAGGTCTCCGAAGGGACCATCGACCTGCCCGGAGACCGTCGCCGACGAGTCATAGACTGCGTGCGGGATGCTGGGCTACTCGCCATTACCGAGGTTGGCCGCAAGGATCCCAAGCGGCAGCCGACAGCCGAGGAACTGGCCGCGCAGGTTTTGAAGGATTTGGCTTGGGGTGCCTCTTGGGTGATCATCGAAGGGCGGGAGTGCGGGCAGGGCATCGGCATCTACGACCAGAAGGGCGAAATCCGCACTAGCTTCCTGGATGAGATCATTAGGTTGGTCGGGGACTCCGCTCCTCGCCTAATCTGGGAGGCCCCCCTCCACTCCCAGCAGGCCTATTTGGTTTGCCGGTTCGGCGCCAATGTCAGCCTGGGCAATATCCGACCGCCAGAATGCCTGGCTCTGGAAGCCCTGCGCTGCGGCCTGCGTTTCGAAACGTTTTCGGCTGTCGCCAATCAATCCATCGCCTCCGGCCGCTGGGATCCGGCGCGGGTTGAAAAGGCTATCCCGATCGGACCCGCCCGGAGGGAAAAATGAGTCCGACCATCCCCTTCCCCGAAATCTCCAGTGCCGCCGTTCTGGAGATCGGGGAGCGGTTGACGGAAGCACCTTCGAGGCTCCTCACCGACATCGCGTTCAGTCGCGAGCTGCAAGCGCAACAGGGCCTGACCCGGGCGATCGGTTTGGTCGATCTCTCGCATACGATGACCCTTGCTGAGCGAGGCATTATCCCGCGCGATAGCGCTCGCGCCTTGGTCGCGGCTCTTCTCGCGCTCGACAAGGCGCCTTCCTCCTTCTCGCCGACCGGCGGATGCGGCGACCTATACACCAATCGGGAGGCATGGCTCGCCGAACGCACTGAAGCCCTCGGCTGGCTGGGCGTCGCCCGGGCTCGCCGCGAGGCCCTGACGACGGCCTACTATCTGACTCTCTGCGACGAACTGCTTGGTCTCGGCGAGGCCCTGGCCAGGGCGGTCGAGGCCCTCAATGCAGTCTCCTTGCGGCACCGAGACGCTTTGATGCCCGACTATACCTATCTACAGGCGGCTCAACCGACCACCTTTGGTCATTACATTCAGTCCTTCGCATGGCCGATGCTGCGCGACCTTGATCGGGTCCGCGCCCTTTACGACCGGGTAGACCATTGCCCCGCTGGCATCGGCAGCTCCAATGGTTCCGTGACGATGCAGGACCGGTGCAAGCTAGCCGACCGCCTCGGTTTTCGCCAGCCGATCCGGCATAGCCGGGACGCCATGTGGCAGGCCGACATTGCACTTGAAGCGTCTTCCGTTGCCGTGACGGCAGCAGTTAATTTTGATCGCTTGTCGGAGGATCTAATGATCTTCGCCTCGGCCGAATTCGGGTTCATCACGCTGGCCGACCGCCACGCTCGGGCCAGTAAAATCATGCCGCAAAAGCGTAACCCGTTTGCACTTGCCTTCATCAGGGCGGTGGCAAATCGACTGATCGGCGCGCAGGCTGGGATCGCCGCTGCTGCCCGGACACCTTCGGGCCAGATGGACAACCGCTTTTTCGCCTATGAGGCGGTGCCGGACGCAGTGCGGTCGGCTGGCGAGGTTGCGTTCCTGGTCGCCGAATGCGTGGATGGGCTTAGCATCGACGAGGCCCGTGCCCTTGCTGCCTTGGACGATCGGTCGACATGCGCTTCCGATCTCGCCGAGCGCCTGATGGGGGCGACCGGAATCGATTTTCGCTCCACCCGCGGAGTTGTCGGCCGTCTCGTCAGAACGCTAGAAGAGAACGGTCGCAGTCTAGCCGAGGCGACCGTGAGCGACGTCAGCAATGCTTTGCGGGCCGCTGGCCTGCCTACTGACGGCGTCACTGATGGATTGGTCGCAGCGGCTCTCGATCTGACCGCCTGCGTCGCGGTGCGGACCGACATTGGCGGCGCTGCGCCGGAAGAGGTGACCGCGATGGCTTCCGTACTGGCTGAGGCAGTTGGTGAGCGCCGCCACGGCTTCGAGGTCGCGCGTGCGCGCCGGGAAAGTGCCCTCCGCCGCCTCCATGCTGAGGCCGAGGCATTCGTGGGAGACGCCAAATGACGGAATGGTCATTCGGCTCGGCCATCTACGGTTACGCATGGTCTACACAGGAGATGAGGGGGCTGTTCGCCGATGCGCCACGAACGCGGCGTTGGCTCGAGCTGCTGGGCCTGCTGGCGGAAATCCAATCCGAGCATAAGCTCATTCCGGCGGAGGCGGCCCGAGACATTCGGGCGACATGCCGATCGATCGTGGTCGACGCTGGCTTTCTGGCTGAGTGCCGGGAAGGATACCAAGCAACCTGCCACTCGATGGTCGGCCTTATCGCGGCCGCTGGGCGCCGATGCTCCTCGTCCGGCGGCGAATGGTTATGCTTCGGGGCCACCGTCCAGGACATTACGGATACCTGGCTCATGCTGGCGCTGCGCGAGGCGCGCGCCTTGCTGATCACCGACCTTGAACGAGCGATCGTGGCAACGGCGGAGCTGTGCCGGCGCCATCGGGACACGATCATGGCCGGCCGAACGCACGGCCAACAGGGTCTGCCAATCACCTTCGGATTCAAGGCTGCGGGGTGGTTGGCTGAGCTGCGACGTCACCGGCAGCGTTTCGAAGAGGCGGCTCGGCGCATGGATGTTGGCCAGCTTTGCGGCGGCGTTGGCAGCCTTTCGGCCTTGGGTTCAGAGGCATTCGCCGTGCAGAAGCGCTTTTTGAAGCGCCTTGGCCTGCGCGAGCCGGACATATCGTGGACAGCGAGCCGCGACATCCTCGCCGAATGGGCTCACCTTCTCGTGCTATCCACCGGCGCCGCCGACCGGATCGGGCATGAGATTTACAACCTCCAACGCGACGAGATCGGGGAGCTTTGCGAACGGACCAGCGCCGAAGGGGTCGGCAGTATTACCATGCCGCATAAGCGCAACCCGGAGATGGCCGAACATCTCGGAACCTTGGCCCGTGTAGTGCGGGCAAATGCTGGGCTCCTTGCCGAGGGCCTGGTTCACGATCATGAGCGTGATGGCAGGTCGTGGAAGGTGGAATGGCACGCCGTGCCGGAGCTGACCATGGCGGCAGGCAAGGCCCATGCCTTGCTCGCGTCCCTGCTTGCCGGGCTGGAGGTGCGCGCCGACCGCATGCGCGCCAATATGGAAGCTTCGGGGGGGCATCTCTTTTCGGAAGCCCTCATGCTCGCCTTCGCCCGCCACGTCGGCAAGCAGACAGCGCATCGTGTGGTTCAACGGCTGGCCGCCTTGGCGCGGCGCGAGGGCAGGTCCTTCGCCGTCATCGCTGCGGAGGACCCGGACATCCGTGTTCACCTGAAAGCGGAGGAAATTGACCGGCTGTTTTCCATTGAGGCCCATACCGGGCAGTGCCAACAGCTGGTGGACCGGGTCCTTAGACAGCGCCCGCCGTGACCTCCTGGACCGCCGACCTCGATGCGCTGCCACGTCTGTCGCTCGTGACGGAACCGACGCCGCTCACTCCCGCCTGCCGCCTTTCGGCGGCACTTGGCGGCCCACAACTGTGGTTCAAGCGCGACGATCTCCTCCCATTTGCATTCGGCGGCAATAAGGTTCGTTCCTTGGATCTCATCGTCGCCGAAGCGTTGCGCCGAGGCTCCGACACTTTGGTTACCGGTGCCGGTCCCCTCTCGAATCACGTACGGGCCAGCGCCGGAGTGGCGGCCATGACCGGATTGCGTTGCATCGCCATCTACTGGGGCATGCCGCCGCCGAAGGCCGAAGGAAACCATTGGTTGACCCGAATGCTCGGTGCGGAGATTGTCTTTACTGGCGATGCGGACCGCGCTTCCGTGGATAGCGGCATTGAGGCCTCCGCGGCCGAGGTTGTCGCGCAAGGCGGCCGGCCTTTTAGCCTTCCCCGCGGTGGCGCTTGCGCCCTCGGTGCCCTAGCCCACGTCCTCGCCGTACGCGAGACCCTCGAACAATGCGCGGCTCTCGGCATCATGCCGCGAGCAGTGATAATGGCGGTGGGAGGGGCCGGAACGCTGGCAGGGTGGCTATTAGGAACCGCTCTATTCGGCGCAGTTTGGCGGCTGGAAGCGATCACTGTCAGCCGGCCGGCGGTCGAGGCTTTGGCGCGAGCCCGGAATTTAGCGGCCGAAGCAGCCGCCGTGCTTGATTGTCCTGCGCAGCTCAGTAGCGTCGAACTCTGCGTCCATGATGGCTTCCTCGGAGCGGGGTACGGCGTACCATCGCCACAAGGGCAAAGTGCAATTGTCGCAACAGCGCGTGCCGAAGGCGTATTCCTCGATCCCACCTACACTGGTAAAACCATGGCCGGCTACGGCGCGCTGCTATCGCAAGGCCGCTATGCCGGTGCAAATGAGGTTCTCTTTCTGCATACTGGTGGCGCACCAGGTCTGTTCACGGCCGCCGTGGAGGGAATGCCGTGACTGGTTGGCAAGACGCCCTCTTCACCCCGCGCCGGGTGGCGGTCGCCGGAGTGTCGGCCGCCGCAAGCAAGGCTGGGGCATTGTTCCTGCGCAATCTGACGGCGGTCGAGGCGGGCTTTGCCGGCGAGGTCATAGCGATCCATCCGTCGGCCAGTGAGATCCTGGGTTGTCCCACCTATCCAAGTTTTGGAGATGTCCCAGCGCCGGTCGATTTGGCAATCATTGTTACGCCGCCGGCGACTGTCCCGGAGGTAATTGCCAGCTGCGGCGCTGCTGGGGTTCCTGTCGCCATTGTCATCAGCGGCGGCTTCGCCGAAGTTGGGCCACGCGGCATCGAGCTGCAGCGCGAGGTGGCCAGGATAGCGGCTGCACTTGGAGTGCGGATTCTCGGCCCAAACTGCTTCGGTGTCATCAACACCGCGTCCGGCCTCAACGGTTCCTTATCCCCAGGCTTGCCTAGACGCGGAGGCATTTCTCTTCTCACTCAGAGCGGAGCCTATGGAATGGCGGCGTACTCGCGCTCCATGGACGACGGCATCGGCTTCGCCAAAATTGCTGCGCTTGGCAACAAGATCGACCTCGACGAGGCCGAGCTGCTCGAATTTTTGGGGCGAGATCCGGAGACGAAGGTCATCGCGGTGCTGCTAGAATCGATCTCCGAAGGTCGCCGGCTCTTCGAGGCAGCAGCGGCTGTCGTAATGAGAAAGCCCGTGGTGGTGTTGAAGACAGGACGTCATCCCGGCGCCCAACGGGCGGCAGCCAGCCATACGGCCGCGCTCTCCGGCGACATGGCGGTCATTTATGCGGCGCTCCGTCAGGCAGGCGTGCATCTCGTCGAAGATGGCCTGACGCTTCTCGACGTCGCCGCTTCCCTCGATCGCCAGCCGCCGCTGCGCGGCCGCAAGATCGGAATCATCACCAATTCCGGTGGCATAGGCGTGGAGCTGACCGATCTACTCGAATTCGAAAGGCCTCGCCGTTCCGGCTCTGTCGCCGGGGCTGCAAGCAAGGATCGCAAGCCAACTGCCCCTGCAAGGATCGGCCGTCAATCCTATCGACGTCACGACCGACTGGCCGCGCTTCGCCGCCATGTACCAATTTGCGGTTGAAGCTCTGATGACGTCCGACGAAGTGGACGCGGTGGTTCCCATCTTGCTGCAGCGCTCGGCGTTAATGCCGGAGGTCAGCGACGCCGTCATTGCGGCGAGTGCGCGAGCGCGTCAGAGGGGCTCGCTCAAGCCGATTTACGTCTGCTGGGTGGCGCCACGATCGGCCGACGCCAACCGCGAAAAGTTGCAGGCAGCGGAAGTGCCTTGCCACGCTTGGCCGGCTGCGACGGCTGCCGTTCTTGCCGCCACCGTCTGGCGACCGCTCCGACCACCGGCGCGCCTGTCGGCAAGGGAGCCAATTCCCCAGCCCGCAGCTGTCGATGACGCCGGATGGGTGACCTCGGCTGCTGGATTTTCTCTGCTGCAGCAGGCGGGCTTCCCGGTGGCGCGGTGGGCCATAGTCAAGGACCCCGCCGGAGCGGCAATGACAGCCTCCAAGATGCAATTTCCGGTAGTCCTCAAGGCCGAGCGTCCCAAGCTGCAGCATAAACGTGACGCAGGCGCCGTGCGCCTGGGCCTCACCGATGGCGCCGCCGTCGCCGAGGCGTTCGAGGATTTCTCTCGCCGACTAGGCGCCGGCCCGGCACTTTTGCAGCAGCAGGCCGGACCGGGTGTCGAACTGATCATCGGAGCTCGGCGCGATCCGCTCTTTGGGCCGATCGTGATGGCCGGCCTCGGCGGCGTGTGGACGGAAATCTTGGACGACGTGGCCCTGCGCTTGGCTCCGATCGGACCCGACGAAGCGCGGACCATGCTGGACGAGCTGAGAGGCCACAAGCTTCTTGCCGGATTTCGGGGCTGTCCGCCAATCGACGTAGCTGTGTTCATCCGATTGATCGCCGACCTGTCCCAATGGTTTTGCGCCGCCATCTGGCTGGACGAACTGGACCTCAATCCCATCATCGCGGATAGCAATGGCTTCACTATTGTCGACACGCGCATGCGCGTCGGTGGGCGTTCGGTCACCGCTTGAGCAAGAAAAAGGGCAAGACCATGGAAACGCTCATTAAGGCTCCCGCCGTTCATTCCGCCGAGGACGCAGCGCGCTGCGAGATAGAAGCGATAGTGGCGCGCGCGCGCATTGCGCAGGCAGCGATAGAAAACTATGCCCAGGAACAGGCGGACGCCCTGGTTACGGCGGTGGGGTGGCAAGTCTACAAATCGCGCGAAGCGCTGGCGAAGCTTGCAGTCAAAGAGGGCGGCTTTGGCAACGTTCAAGACAAGGTCGCCAAGTTCGCCAGCCGCGTGTTGGGAACGCTAGCCGACATGGCTTCGATCAAGACGTGCGGCATCGTTGAGGAAGATCCGGTGCGCGGCTTGATCAAGATCGCCAAGCCGGTCGGCATCATCGCCGCGCTCATTCCCACCACAGGGCCGGACGCCACGCCGCCAGTCAAGGCGTTGGGAGCGCTCAAGGCGCGCAATGCGCTCATCATCGCGCCCCACCCGAGGACCAGAGAGACATCCGCCGCGGTAGTGGAGGTCATGCGCAAGGGATGTCTGCAAGTCGGCGCGCCAGCCGACCTCATCCAGGTCATCGAAAGTCCGTCGATCGCAAAGACCGAAGTGCTGATGCGCATCAGCGATTTGGTTGTTGCGACGGGCGGCGCCGGCATGGTGAAAGCGGCATACAGCTCCGGGACGCCGGCCTACGGCGTCGGAGTCGGCAATGCTGTGCATGTTGTCGACGAGACCGCCGACCTCGATGACGCCGCCCAAATGATCGCCAACGCCAAGACCTTCGATTATGCGACAAGCTGCCTTGCCGACAATTCCGTCACGGCCCATTCCTCCATCTACGAAACCCTGAAGAGTAAGCTCGTCGAGCGCGGCGGTCATGTTTGCGCGCCAGCTGAAAAGGCTCGCCTGCAGGCCGTGATGTGGCCGAAGGGCGAGCGCATTCCGACGATCGAAGTGGTCGCCAAGCCCGCCGCGCGCATCGCCGAATTGGCCGGAATTGAGCTCGCTGCGGACCGCACATTTCTTATGGTCGAGGAAAACGGCGTTGGCGCAGCGCATCCTTTCTCTGGAGAGAAGCTCTCGGTGGTCCTGGCGCTCTATCAGTACAGCGGCGGTATCGACGGCGCTGTCGACCTCGTCAACCGAATTACTTCATATCAAGGCGCCGGTCACACCTGTGGCATCCACAGCAGTCGCAACGATCACGTCCTGGCATTAGCCCTTGGCACCAAGACGGCGCGCGTAATGGTCAACCAGAGCATGAATGAAGGGGCAGGCAGCGTTCGCAATTGGCTACCCTATACCCTTTCGCTCTCCTGCGGGTCTTGGGGCGGGAACATCACGACGGAGAACGTCAATGTCCGCCATTTCATCAATCTGACCTGGGTCTCCCGCCCGGTTGCGCCGCGCCGCGTGTCGCCCGAGGAAGTCTTCGGCGCTCATTGGTCGAAATACGGCAATGAGTGAGCGTGGGGTCCGGATAGATAGGCGATGCTCAGAAATTACGATCGCCAATTGTCGCCAGTCAGACGGCACCGGCGGCGCTGCCACTGCGGGGCCGGCCCGGCCGATTCCCTACCGTCTGCGCCGCAGCCGGCCACGGGCCCGGAGGTTGGGCTTCCAGTCGCTGAATGGGATTCGATCGGCTCGTCAATTTCCGGCCGCTGTTTGGCAGCCCGAAGGAGTGATCGATGCCAGCGGAGAAGATCAGGCCTTCGCTACGATCGTTTTGGAGATCACGGTGGCGCACGCGTGAGCGCTATCGAAAGCGCGTTAGCAAGGCGTTAGGGGCTCTACGCTTTTAGGATCGCCAGCCGCTCATATTCGATTTTCGGGCAGCGGTTCATGACAACTTCCACCCCGAGCGCTCGCGCCCGCGCCGCCGCCGCATCGTCGCGGACGCCAAGCTGCATCCAGATCACCTGCGGTCTCGGATCGAGCGCAAGCGCTTCATCGACGACTCCTCCGGCCACTCGGGAGTTGCGGAAAATATCCACCATATCGATCGGCTCGGGAACATCCGCCAGAGTCTTGAAGGATGCCGCGCCGTGAACGCTCTTGCCTGCGAGGCTTGGATTGATGCCGATCACCCGGTAGCCCCTCGCAAGAAGATAGGAAAAAACGGCGTAGGAAGGCCTTGTCTCCTTATCCGACGCGCCAACCATCGCAATGGTTTTCACCGTCAAAAGAATATTGCGCAGAAAGGCGTCGGCGTCATTAATCATAAGCCTTGTCTCTGGCTCGATGCGGCCTTTATAAACCGGACGTGGCTTTCAGGAAGCGGCGGTGATTTCGCCGGTTTCGGGATCAGCGGCTGAGGGCGGGCTCGAGTTTTTCGATGACTTCATTGAAAATCGTAGATTGATTGGGGTTGCGTGAAACAGCCGTCAAGTTCGGCCGGCTCGTAAATAGCCTGGAGGGGATGTTCTTGGATTAATGCCCGGGACTGGTCGAGTGTGACGATGGATTGCTGTTACGATCGACGAGCTGGTCGACGCCGACCGTGCGGCTTATCGGCGCCAGTTCGGTGGCAGGTGGGTTGCCGCCGATGAAGTGGTACTTGTAAAAGCGCTTGAGCTGGTTGTGGCCGACACCGCCGGTCAGTGTCGGCACGTGGTTCACGTAAGGCTCGGCGACCATCGTCGCCATGGTGGCGTCGATGTCCCGGGTTTCGAACTCATATCGGCAATGCGCCTCCCAAAGGGCGACGAGGTCGTGGTCGGGCATGAACCTGTTCTTCCTGTACTGCGGCCTCATTGTGAGGCGACCGGTTGGCGCCACTTAGGCGACCACCTTATATACCTCACGCGCTGTTACCCTGGTGTACTTGGACCTGTTCGGACCAATGGCGCGGCGCCGAACGCTCGCACGCTGGCAAGGGCGATGCGCTTACAGCTTCGATCAGTTTGAATTGCTAATTCAAAGTGGCCATTGAAAATGGCACATAAGGTGGTACATACGGTTAAGATACGTGGCTATTAACGCATTGATATTTTACGGATTGACTGGGACAATCCGCCCCTCGGCACCAAGCAATGTTAAAATGTCTGAAATTCCAAATCGGGTGAGATCAAGGTTCCTGGCGGCCGGAGGGGTACACAAGCCACGCTGAAGATTGCGAGCCTAGGCTCCCTTTTTTTGAGCATACTCAGATAAATTCGTTCCGGATCGGGATCGATCCGACGGTCCGAGGTCATGCATGTCGCGCGCTGTGCGCGGAAGTCGCGGGAGCCCAAGACAAGCCACGGCCGCGGCTCTGCTTGAATCGGGTTCCCATGGCAGCCTTGCGTTTGGAGACGACGGGCAGCTGCAAGTGGGAAAGGCAGAACATCTGGTGGGCCGTCTTGTGTCAGTCACAAAGATCGATCAAGACACGCCCGCGCCTTCGCTTGCCGCGGCGGCAATCGAGCAACTTGGCCATGGCCTTTCTTCCAGGTCCCCAAACTTGCCGCCAATTCTTACGCGACCCGAATTTCCTTCCGGTCTTGTCAACCCGACACGGGTCCAGTGTGCCCGGGGACGACTCTCGTGCTAGTAACGATGGTTGCCGAAATCGGACATCAGAATGGCAAGCACTTTTGGCCATGTGAGGTAGAAGGATGTCGAAAAATCCTCCAAGCCTGTCGATCGCAACCGAAAAGGTCTGCTTTCTTATCGTCAAGGCGCGTGAGTTCGATGTCAAGGATGTGGTGACTGACCCGGATGATGCGTCCAATGCAACTGATGATGGCATGGTGTCTGTCTTGGAGGACCACGGCGAAGATCCCGTTGTCTGCGAGATCCGTGGCTGTATCGGAGCCTTGAACGAGGACGAACAAGTCGATCTCGTCGCGCTGGCATGGCTTGGGCGCGGCGACGGAACGATCGACGATTGGGACGAATTGCGTGCGGAAGCCGCGCGGGTTCATAATGAGCGCACGGCCGCCTATCTGCTTGGCATGCCGCTCCTCGCCGATTACCTTGATGAGGCTCTATCGCAGTTCGATCGGTCCTGCGATGATTTTGAAATGGGCCATCTATGATTCGAGCTTGGGCCGGGGAAGGCGATGCGGCAAGAAACATCCGCTGGGGCCGCCGGGAACGAGGCGATCAGGCCTCCCGAAGGGTGCGCGTCTATGGCTTTTTGCGGTGCGCGCAATTACGGAGCTGGAGAAGCGATCGCATCGGCCTTTGGCCGGTCGCTTTCGGCGCATGAGGAAAGCGAGTTCGAGGATGGGGAGCACAAGACGCGGCCGCTCGAAACATCGGCGGGATGGATGTTATATCGTGCAGAGCCTCCATGGCGGCCTTTCGGAAAGCGCCAACGACAAGCTCTGCGGCTCCTGTTTGTCATCGGCGCTCGAGGATGCCGGGGTGGCGCGCGTAGCGCCAGCCGGATTCCGGCCAAATATCAATCGCGTTTAGCTTTTAGATCTGGCCGGCCGGGCGCTCTGGCCGGGACGAGGCCGTGTTGCGAATCAGCATGTGGCGACATATTAGGCCAGGAGAAAGAGAACTGCAGTGCGTCCGGTTCTTCGTGAACGCCGGATATGCTCCGAGAATGTGGTGTTTCGTCCCGGTAGCTCAGCAGGATAGAGCGGCGGTTTCCTAAACCGCAGGTCGGGGGTTCGAGTCCCTTCCGGGACGCCAGGTAGTTTTGTCAAGCCCGGACTCATCGGTAACGAACGTACCCTAAGCCATATGACAACCTTGGGCCGAAGGGTTGTCGATGTTCCGGTGGCGTGTTGGCCTCAGGCGCTGGACGAGGCCATGACGCTCAGCACGGCATAGATGGTGGGTTTGGCTGGCACCCGACCTCGCCGCGCAGGCGGCGGGTAGCAGGCTAGCATCAGCGCGGCCAAGCCGCCGCAGTCCTTCCGCGATATCCGCAGGCAAGCGCCCAAACAGCAAACTGGATCAGCGCAAAACCCCCGCGCGCGCCACCGGATCGGCGAGCGCCCGGCCGGCAAAAGACGAGTCCCGCTCCAATCGCGGCCGGCATAGCGAAGATCACGCCGATCGCTTAACGGCCAATCCATTCGGACCTCTCGTTTGATCAACCAAGACTGTCCGGCGGCTTTCACGGCGCGGGGCATTTCGAGGCGTTGGTTTTTGAATTGTGTCTTTTAAGTGGAATTTTTTATCGATCTTTTCCAAAAAACGAGCCTATATGCACACCTCGTGTCTCGCGCAAAGCGCGCCACGTGCCTGTCAAGGACGCGGACGGGGTTGAAGCCGCATGTATATCGTTGCCCGCAACATCTCCGGCCCGCGCTTGCGATGCGAGGCCTTGATGGTCGATAAGAAAAGCTTCACGCCCTGGCCTCCGGTCACCGAGGACGGCTGGCGGCGGGCCTATAAATTCCGCGACCGCCTCATGGCCGAGGTGGTGCGTCTCGAAATCGATCCGTTGGGAGAGGAACTCAAGGTCATCGAGGCGGTTTATATCCGCTGATCGCCTGGGCGCTTCACTCGGGGAGAAAATTCATCGCGATGCCGTTGATGCAGTAACGCAAATGCGTTGGCGGCGGCCCGTCCGGAAAGACATGGCCCAAATGGCTGCCGCAGCGGCTGCAATGCGCTTCTGTCCGCGTCATGCCATGGCTGCGGTCATCGGTGTTCTCGACGGCGCCTTCGAGGGGATCGTTAAAGCTCGGCCAGCCGGTGCCGCTCTCGAATTTCTTTTTCGACGCGAAGAGCGGCTGTCCGCATCCCGCGCAAACAAATATGCCCGGCCGCTTTTCATGATTGAGGGCGCAGCTTCCGGGTGCCTCCGTGCCATGCGCGCGCATAATTCGATATTGTTCCGGTGTGAGAAGGCGCCGCCACTCCTCATCGGTATGGGTCACTTCAAACGGCTTGCCATGCATGCTCCTCGCTCCAATTGGGCTCGCGGTTCAAGCTTTACACATCCAAATTCGCGACGTTTAATGCGTTTTCCTGGATAAATTCGCGACGGGGCTCGACGATATCGCCCATCAGCTTAACGAAAATATCCTCGGCGTCGCCGCCTTCCTTGATCTTGACCTGCAGCAAGGTCCGTGCTTCCCGGTCGAGCGTCGTCTCCCAGAGCTGATCCGGGTTCATTTCGCCGAGCCCCTTGTAGCGCTGCATCTGGGAAACGCCTTTTTGCCCTGCCGCCATCACCGCGTCGAGAAGATCGCCTGGCCCCGAGACCTGGGCCTGATCGCCCCTGCGTAGAAAAAGCGCAGGCCTTGCGAATACGTCGCGCAGCGATTGCGCATGTTCGTCAAGACGGCGCGCCTCTGCGGAAGCCAACAGCCCGGAGTCGAGGCTCGCTGCCTGACGCACGCCGCGCAATTCGCGGGTGAAGACATAGCCCCCATTTTCGACCGCGCCACTCCAGCCGCGCTCCATATCCTCGGCGCGCTCGTCGAGACGGGCGGCGATCGTTGTGGCAAAACCCATGGCCTCGGCCTCGTTTCCGGGCGAGACCGGCTTCAAGGCACCGGCGATCGCCGCCTGTTCCACGGTTTGGCGATCATAGCGCGAATGCAGGCCGGCCAGTATTTGGCGCACGATCCGCGCCTCTTCGACGCTCCCACGGAGGTCGGCGCCGGCGCGCTCCTCGCCGCTCGCAAGCCGCAACACGGCGGCCTCAAGACCGTTGCCGATCAGATAATCCTCGCGCGCACGCTCGTCCTTCAGATACTGCTCGGAGCCGCCACGCTTTACTTTATAGAGCGGCGGCTGCGCGATATAAAGATGCCCGCGCTCGATAAGCTCGCGCATCTGACGAAAGAAGAACGTAAGCAGAAGGGTGCGGATATGCGAGCCGTCGACATCCGCGTCGGTCATGATGATGATTTTGTGATAGCGCAGTTTGTCCACATTGAAGTCGTCGCGTCCGATCCCGGTGCCGAGCGCGGTGATCAAGGTCCCGATTTCCTGGCTCGACAGCATCTTGTCGAAGCGCGCCCGCTCGACATTGAGAATTTTTCCCCGCAACGGAAGCACCGCCTGGTACTCGCGGTTGCGGCCTTGCTTGGCGGAGCCGCCCGCCGAATCACCCTCGACGAGGAACAATTCCGCCTTGGCCGGATCCCGCTCCTGGCAATCGGCGAGTTTGCCCGGCAGATTGGCGACATCGAGCGCTCCCTTGCGGCGGGTGAGCTCGCGTGCCTTGCGCGCTGCCTCGCGTGCCTGCGCCGCTTCCACCACCTTGCCAACGACGACGCGCGCGTCCTGCGGATGCTCTTCGAACCAAGCCCCGAGCATTTCGTTGACGAGGCCTTCCACCGCCGGCCGCACCTCGGAGGACACCAGCTTCTCCTTGGTTTGCGAGGAAAATTTCGGATCGGGAGCCTTCACCGAAAGCACGCAAGTCAAGCCTTCCCGGCAATCGTCTCCGTTGAGATCGACCTTCTCACGCTTGGCGAGGCCCACCCGCTCCGCGTAACCTGTCACCTGACGGGTCAGCCCCGCACGCAGACCAGCGAGATGCGTCCCCCCGTCGCGCTGCGGAATGTTGTTAGTGAAGGCGAGCACATGCTCGTGGTAGGAATCGTTCCACCAAAGGGCGGCTTCGACCGTAATCTTTTCGCGTTCGCCCTTGATTACGATCGGGCTTGAGATGAGCGGCGCCTTGGCCCGATCGAGATAGCGCACAAATGCCTCGAGCCCGCCGTCATAGTAAAGTTCCTCCCGCTTGACCTCGGCGCCGCGAGCGTCTGTGAGTTCGATGCGCACCCCGGCATTTAGGAAGGCGAGTTCGCGCAGACGACGTTCGATCATCGCATAGTCGAAATCTACCATTGCGAAGATCTTGGGCGAAGCCAGAAAGGTGACTTCGGTACCGCGTTTGAGTTTTCCAGCGAATTCCGGCGCGGGCCCCGTGACTTCAAGCGGCATGACCGCGTGGCCATGTTCGAATCGAATGATATGCTCCTTGCCGTTGCGCCAGATCCGCAGTACCAACCAGCTCGAAAGCGCGTTGACAACGGAAACTCCCACACCGTGCAGCCCGCCCGACACTTTATAGGAATTCTGATCGAATTTTCCGCCGGCGTGCAGCTGGGTCATGATGACCTCCGCCGCCGAGACACCCTCCTCACTATGAATATCTGTTGGAATCCCGCGCCCGTCGTCGGTGACAGTGACCGAGCCGTCGGCATTGAGCGTCACCGTGACGCGCGTAGCGTAGCCAGCCAGCGCCTCGTCGATGGCGTTATCAACGACTTCATAGACCATGTGATGGAGGCCAGAGCCATCCTCGGTATCGCCGATATACATGCCCGGGCGTTTGCGCACGGCATCGAGACCGCGGAGCACCTTGATTGAATCGGCGCCATAATAGGCTTCGAGTTCGGGAGCCAAAGGGACCGGCGGCCTGGCGGCGGGTTCGGCCATGGGAAGTGCGGACTTTCTGCTGGCAAAGACTAAAGAGTCGGATTTTCGATTATAACCTGAACCAGCCTGAAGGACATATTTTTTAGTCTATTTTTGAGCGTTTTCGGGGGGTTTAGCGGCGCTAATCACACGTGCTTTTTGCTTGCTGCCCGGCCGACCAAAAGCGCGCAGTTCGTAGCGCCCAAGCCGTAAACCGCGGCGCCTTTTGCAAATTACATGCCTCTCAGGCAGCTAACCCGGCCACGGCCCTGCCGGCAATCAGAAGGCCATTTTTGTCAGCGCCGACGACGACCTTCGCGCCGTCGCGGACCTCTCCGGCAAGGATCAATTCGGCAAACGGATCCTGCACGTTCTTCTGGATGACCCGCTTCAAAGGCCGCGCGCCATAGGCTGGATCATACCCCTTGTCGGCAAGCCAAGCGCGGGCCTCGGGCCGAAGTTCGAGCGTGATTTTGCGATCCTCCAGGAGTTTCGCAAGCCGTGCAAACTGGATATCGACAATCGCACCCATGTCCTCGCGGCGTAGCCTGTGGAACAGGATGATCTCGTCGACGCGATTCAAAAACTCCGGCCGGAAATGCGCGCGCACCATTTGCATCACTTCCGAGTGGACGGCGGAGGAATCCTCGCCCTCCTTTTGCAGCACGAGCAACTCGGCGCCGAGATTGGATGTCATGACGATCAGAACGTTGCGGAAATCGACCGTGCGCCCATGCCCGTCAGTCAAGCGGCCATCGTCAAGCACTTGCAGCAGGACGTTGAAGACGTCTGGATGGGCCTTTTCGATTTCGTCGAAGAGGACGACCTGATAGGGCCTGCGGCGCACCGCCTCGGTCAAGGCGCCGCCTTCCTCATAGCCGACATAGCCAGGCGGGGCGCCAATGAGGCGGGCGACTGAGTGTTTCTCCATATATTCCGACATGTCGATGCGCACGAGCGCGGCCTCGTCGTCGAAAAGGAAGGCGGCGAGCGTCTTGGTGAGCTCGGTCTTGCCAACCCCCGTCGGCCCTAGGAACATGAAGGAGCCGATTGGGCGATTGGCGTCCTGCAGGCCCGCCCGCGCCCGCCGCACCGCGGTCGAGACCGCCTTCACCGCTTCCGCCTGGCCGACGACGCGGCGGCTAAGCGCTTTCTCCATCTTCAAGAGCTTGGCGCGTTCGCCTTCTAACATCTTATCGACCGGAATGCCGGTCCAGCGGGAGACAACCTGCGCTACGTGATCGGCGGATACCGCTTCGTCCACGAGAACGTCGCCGCGTTTTGCCTCGATCTCGGCGAGCCTTCTTTCGAGACCGGGAATAACGCCGTAAGCGAGTTCGCCGGCGCGCTGATATTCGCCGCGCCGTTGGACCTGGGTAAGTTCGTTGCGGGCAACCTCGAGCTGCTCCTTGAGTTTCTGTTCCGCGCCAAGTTTGTCCTTCTCGGAGTGCCAGCGCGCCGTCAACGAGGCGGACTTCTCCTCAAGCCCGGCAAGTTCGCCGCTGAGCTTTTCCAGGCGTTCCTTCGAAGCGGGATCGGTCTCTTTTTTCAAGGCCTCTTGCTCGATCTTCAGCTGAATGACCCGGCGGTCGAGTTCGTCGAGCTCTTCCGGCTTCGAGTTCGACCTGTATGCGCAGACGTGAGGCCGCTTCGTCGACGAGGTCGATTGCCTTGTCGGGAAGAAACCGGTCGGCGATATAGCGGTGCGACAACGTCGCGGCGGCGACAATTGCGGCATCGGTGATGCGCACGCCATGGTGCAATTCGTATTTTTCCTTGAGACCGCGGAGGATCGAGATTGTGTCCTCGACTGTGGGTTCGGAGATGAACACCGGCTGGAAGCGGCGGGCCAATGCGGCATCCTTTTCGACATGCTTGCGATATTCATCGAGCGTGGTTGCACCGATGCAATGAAGTTCGCCCCGCGCGAGAGCCGGTTTCAAAAGGTTCGATGCGTCCATCGCGCCATCCGCCTTGCCGGCGCCAACGAGCGTGTGCATTTCATCGATGAATAAGACAATGCCACCCACGGCGGCGGTGACCTCGTTCAAGACCGCTTTCAGCCGCTCCTCGAATTCGCCGCGATATTTCGCTCCCGCGATGAGCGAACCCATGTCGAGCGCGAGAAGCTTTTTGTCACGCAGGCTTTCCGGCACATCGCCATTGATAATGCGCAGCGCAAGGCCGTCGACAATGGCGGTCTTGCCAACACCCGGCTCGCCGATCAGAACCGGATTGTTTTTGGTGCGCCGCGACAATACCTGAATGGTTCGCCGGATTTCTTCATCGCGGCCGATCACCGGGTCGAGTTTTCCCCCGCGGGCGGCCTCGGTTAAATCACGAGCATATTTTTTCAACGCATCGTAAGCGTTCTCAGCGGTGGGATTGTCGGCGGTGCGGCCCTTGCGGAGATCCTCGATCGCCGCGTTAAGCGTCTGCGGCGTGACGCCCGCCCGATCGAGAATCTTGGCGGCTTCCGTGCTCTTCTCCATGGCCAGCGCGAGCAACAGACACTCGACCGTGACATAGGAGTCGCCTGCCTTTTGCGCGATCTTCTCGGCATTGTCGAAAACGCGTGCCGTCGCGGGGACGAGGTAGAGCTGCCCCGCGCCGGCGCCTTGCACCTTGGGCAATTTGGCAAGCGCGAGTTGCGTGTCCCGGAGCGCGTCTCGCGAGCGCCCCCCCGCCCTGTCAATGAGGCCCGCAGCGAGGCCCTCCTCGTCGTCAAGTAGAGCCTTCAAAACATGTTCCGGCGTGAACTGCTGGTGGCCCTCGCGGATGGCAATGGACTGGGCGCTTTGAACGAAGCCGCGCGTCCTTTCCGTATATTTTTCCATGTTCATGACGGATATCTCCCGTTCGCGAAGCCACCCCTTGCCAGCTGCCATCCGCGGGCGGACGTACGCGGCCCCTCACCACCGCGGCTAAGCTAGATCAGCGGCAAATTTCTCCGCCGCTTGTGGGCCCCTTTGCTGCAAATGTAGGAAAAAATTGCGGGCGCGGTAGGGACTTCTGCCACGAAAAGATCGGGGGCCTTTAGCGCTCGCATCGGCCGGGTAAATCAAACCCCCGGGAGGCGGTTTTGCAGCGTCAATCCCGTAACCCGCGGTAGACGCGGGCCACGCGGCTTTGGCCGGAACCAAGGGCGGTAGGCGGCTGGGCCCCGGTCCATGCGGCAGCCGCCGTAAGGACCCTCCGCTGCCGCGGGCGATATGCGTGACTGCAAATGGCTGCCGTCAATGGAGGGGCGCGCCACGACCGTTCCGGCGCACACAACCTGCCGCTACGGCAAATAACTTCGCGAGTGGCTCAATCCTGCGGATCATCGGCACTCGCCTCTTCGCCGCCGTGCGGCCCGGCTACCTCCATTTCCGCCTTGCCGCCGCGTCTGCGGCGGGGACGCGGATGAAAGCCGTTGGCCGCATCGTCCACTTCCGGCGGACCGGCGAGCAAGGGGGAAAGTGCCTCAACCGGCGGCGGGGCGCCATGGGCCTCGGCGGCTGAACCGGGGCAGTGATGGACGCCGGAAAGCTGCTGCCTTCGATGCCGACCTCGGCCATTTGAGGTTCGGCGCGCGGGTCGACCCGGATCGAGCCCTCATTGCGATAATCACGAGGACCCCGTCCGCGACTGCCGCGATTCTCCTGATCGCGGCCGCGGCCATTGCGTTCATGATAAGGCCGCTGCTCCTGATAAGGTTTGTCCGCGTAGGCTTGATATTTCCTTTCCCGGAAATTCTTATCTTGAAAAGGGCGCTCCGGCCGCGGAGTCCGCTCCGGCCGCGTGAAATCCGGGCCGTCCCCATTGCCATGAAAAGACCGCTCCGGACCGGGCTGCTGCGCGGGATTGGGCTGAGGTTGCGGCAAGGGGCTTGGCTGCGCCGGCGGGGCACGGCGCTCGACAGGGGAAGCGAATCTGTCTGGTATGCCGCCGAAATCGCTGTCGTCCTCGGCCTCTTCTACATTGGCCTCGCCGGGCTGACCCTGATAAGCGCCGGGCGGGAGCTGCTGAGCTGCCGCGATCAGCCGGAAATAATGCTCGGCATGCTGGAGATAGCTCTCCGCCATGACCGGATCGCCAGAAGTTTGCGCGTCGCGCGCCAACTGGAGGTATTTTTCGCCGATGTGGTGGGCCGTTCCACGAATTTTCACATCGGGGCCGCTCAATTCGTAGGACCTCGCCAGAGGATTCGGTCCTTTGCGATTGTTCGGGCGGCCGCGCATACGTTTGTTATTCTGTCCTGGTCTCATCGATGATCCTTAGTGGCATCGTAATTGCGCCTCGCGCGCAGCCGGACCGGAGTGCGTTCCTAACGAACCCTCTTTTCAAAGCACGTAGGCGCGAGCGGATATGCGGCTTTCCAGCCGATGGCGACTGTGCTCACGAATCCGCCGTGCAGGACCCTCGAACCTCAGAGTCAGAGGACATTGATCCCGGTTGCGCCGGGCATCACGGCATAGCTCGAAGCGGAGTCATCTTGCTGCCAGCGCGCCGGTCGGAGGTTCGCGCGAACCGAGGACCCAAACACTCGTCGCAAACCATGCAACATGAGCGAAAAACCAGTCCTTGCCCAATCAACCTAATCGCTTTCGCGGCAAACGCCAAGAGCTCTTGCGAAAATATATCTTTTGCGATGATTACCGTGACCAATTTGTCACGCTACGGTTCGCTGACAGGACACGCCGAGATCACACGCCGGCATCCGTCAAGGTCAAGCATGACCTTGACCTGCGCGCTGAATGCACCGGTCAAGAGCGTTTCGACGGCCGAATGCTGGCCTGCCCCAACTTCCAGCGCGATCAAACCGCCTGGCGCGAGCAAATCCCGCGAAGCCGGGATGATTTCGCGATAGGCCGCCAAACCGTCTTCGCCGCCATCCAAGGCCAAACGCGGATCGTAATCGCGAACCTCCGGCGCCAAGCTATCGATCTCGCCGCGCGCGACATAGGGTGGGTTGGAAACGATCACATCGAAAGGACCGCGCAAGACATGGGCCCAATTGCAACAAATGATGGGCCCGCGTCGCGCGAGCCCCAAGGTGGCGAGATTGTCGCGCGCGATCCCGCAGGCGCCAGGCGAAATATCGACGCCGACGCCGGACGATCCTGGCAGGCTCTGCAAGAGAGAGCAAAGGATTGCCCCGGACCCTGTCCCAAGATCGAGAATCCGCCAGTTTTCGCGCGGCGACCGGGCCGCATGGTCGAGCACCGCCTCGATGAGCGTCTCCGTGGCATGACGCGGATCGAGAACGGCGGGACCGATCCGGAAACGCGCCCGCCAAAAATCCCGATGGCCAATGATACGCGAGATCGGCTCGTGCTTCAGTCGCCGCGCCGCGAAAGATGCGACCCTCCCGGCGCGGGGACCAAGCGGATGGCTCGGGTTGCGAACGAGCTCCGCGTGATCGATACCGATCGCCGCGCAGAGAAGAACGCGGGCATCGATTTGCGCCAACTCTATGCCGTCCTTCGCAAAGGCCCGCACGAGCGAGGTCCGCGCCGCGCCGCGCGCCATTGCCGCTTCGAAATCCGGCGGATGGGTTATCGCAAATTCTTCCATCACGGCGCGGGCAGACTTGCGGCATCGAGCAGAATCCTGGTCAGTCGCGCAGCGAAATGCGGCGCGTCGGCCGGCTTTTCGCCTTCCATTAGCCGCGCCTCATCGAAAAGGAGCCAAACGATATCCTCGATTTTGCTCTTATCCGGGGCACCTATTCGCGCGGCCAAGGCGCGAATAAGCGGATGCGCGGGATTAATTTCGAGCACCGGCTTCGACGCCGGGCCGAGGCGACCGGTTTCGGCGAGCATCCGTTCGAGACGGCGGTCCGGCCCGCGATCGGAGGCGACGAGGCAAGCGGGGCTCGACGAGAGCCTGTCGGAAGCGCGGACATCCTCGACGGCCTCGCCCAAAATCTGTTTCATGAGCGCGTAAAGGGTTGCGAGGCCGGCCGCGGGCGATTCGGCTCCGGCCAAGCCCGCCTCCGGTTTCTCCTTGAGCGGAATGGATTTTATGTCGGCCGCGCCCTGAGTCACCGACTTGAATTGCCTGCCGTCGAAGCCAACCGCCGTCGCCACCCAAAAGGCGTCGACCGGATCCGGCAACAGCAAAACTTCGATGCCTCTCGCCCGGAATCCTTCAAGCTGCGGACCAGCGGACAGTTGAGCCAGATCCTCGCCGAGAAGATAATAGATCGCCGTCTGGTTCGTTTGCAGGCTGCCCACATAGTCCTTTAGGCTGCGGCCGCCTTCCGGGTGGGTTGAGGTCGCAAAGCGCGCCAAACCGAACAAGGCGTCGCGTTTTTCGGGATCCTCATAAAGTCCTTCTTTCAGGACGCTTCCGGAGTGCTCCCAGATTTTTGCGAATTTTTCCTTGTCGCTTTCGGCAAGCTTGGTCAGTTCCTGAAGGATGCGGTTCGTCACGGCTTTTTTAATGGAGGCGAAGGCCGCGCTTTCCTGGATTGTTTCACGTGAGACATTCAGCGGAAGATCGGCCGAATCGACCACCAGCCGCACAAAGCGCAGCCATCTCGGCACAACCTCGGCGCCTTGCTTGATCAGCACATGGCGGACGTAGAGCTTGGCCCGGCCCGGACGCGAGGGATCGAACAGATCAAACGGCCGCGATCCAGGCACGAACGCCAAAACCGTGTAGTCATGGCGCCCTTCCGCGTGCCAGTGCATCGTTAATTCGGGTTCGTCGAATACACCGCCGAGGTTCTGATAGAAAGCCGTATAATCTTTCTGTTCGATTGCAGCTTTCGGCTTTGTCCAAAGCGCCGCGCCGTCGGTTAAACGGCGCGCGCCTTTCTCTTCGACAAGCTCGATCGGCACCGCGAGCGCGCTTGAATACTCGCGCACGAGCTGCTCAATCCGGCCCAGCTCAAGGTAATTCTTGGACTCCTCGTTCAGATGGAGAACCACCCGCGTTCCCTGGACCGGGGCCTCGCCTTGCGCCGGCGGCTGGATCGAAAACGTGCCCTTGCCTTCCGAGCTCCAGTGGTAGGCTTCCGCCTGCCCCGCGCGGCGCGTAAAAACATCGACGCGATCGGCGACCATGAAGGCCGAATAAAATCCGATCCCGAACTGGCCGATTAAGTCAAGCTTCTCCCGCGCATCCGCGCCCTCCGCGTCTTCGCCGCGGTTGCCGAGCCGGTCCAGGAAGGCGAGAGTTCCGGAGCGCGCGATGGTGCCAAGATGATCGGTGAGGTCTTGGTGCGACATGCCGATCCCGTTGTCCTCGACGGCGAGGGTTTGGGCGTCCTTGTCGATCGAAATCCGGATCACGAACGGCGAAGGCGCAAGCGCGGCATCGGCGAGCAACTCGTAACGCAGTTGCTCGCAGGCGTCAGCGGCATTGGAAAGGAGTTCGCGCAGAAAGATGTCCCGGTCGGAATAGACCGAATGCACCATCAGGTGCAGCAATTTGGCGACATCCGCTTGAAAAGCTTGGCTTTGACCCGCAGCTTCCGGCATTGTCACGTGGCCTCCTTTCCGGCTTTGAATTGAATTTCGCGAATTTGGCGGCCCTCCCGGATCGCGTCGAATTTCGCGCCGAGTTTTCTTGGCAGCGCGGATATTGCCTTTGTGCCCGGCGGATGCAAGGCCGGCACACCCATCCGTATACGCTCACTGACCGGGATTTGCCATTGTCTCAACCGCTGGCTGGCCGCACTCTGCAGTAACTGGGATTCGGGAGACCGGGCAGGGCTCCGCGAGGAGCGATTTGCGCCAGAAGTTCCTTGGCTACCAAGTGCTCTTGCTCGGCCGTCACCAAGTCCGGACTATCGATGCTCAGGAGCGGTTGGCCGCGCTGCACGAGCTTGCAGGTTGCGTCGGCGTATACCTTCTGAATCCAGCCGGCGAAGCGGACTTGAATGTCGGAAAGCGGCGTTTCGTCTGCCTCGATGTTTCCGACGTGCGGATCTCGTCACGAACCTGCCGATACTCCACGATGCCGGTCTTCACCCCAATGCTCTGCATCCGTTGCGGCGTGAGCGTGATGGGTGCCAGATTTGGTTCAGGAGCTGGTGCTGTCTGCGCCACAGTGGCACGCGGGCTTCCCAAATCATGCCCGGGCTTAAACCGAATTCGATCCGCTCGCATGGTCCCGGACGGGCTTGCTGCACGAAGGTCGTGCGGGCTCGAAGCCCTTGGGGTTTGTTTCCGCCGCACCGATTTCCTCGTCAAACCTGCCATCGATGCGCGAAGCTAGAACGGGAAAATAGAGCTCGACCGTTGTTCCAGCACCAACTTGGCTAGCTAGGCATAAAGCACCTTGAGATTGCGCGGCAAGGCCATAGACCATGGAGAGACCCAGTCCTCTGCCCTTGCCTGGCTCTTTGGTTGTGAAAAATGGTTCGGAGGCTCGAAGGAGCGTCGCCTCATCTATGCCGTTGCCCGTGTCCGTTAATTCGATACATCTATACCCGCCTGCGTTAAGGCTTCGGACGCTGCCGCCCTTTACATTTTGCCGCCGGACGGCAATTTGGAGGCGGCCCCCTTCCGGCATCGCATCGCGCGTGCGTTCGACGCGACATTCAGAACTGCGAGTTCAAGCTGGCTACCGTCCGTGCGGATCGCCGGAAGGCCATCCTCGAATTCCACGGTAATCTCGATCGTGGGTCCGAGCGAGCGCCGCAACATATCGGTCATGCGATTAATGAGCTGGGAACGTCCACGTCCTCCGGCTTAAGGTTCTGCGCGAAGGCAAGCAGTTTCGCGGTCAGGGTTTTGCCCCGATCGGCGGCGTCGGCGGCGTGAGCAAGCCGAGACTTAAGATCGGCGTCATCGGGCAGACGCCGCGAAAGAATCTCAAGATTTCCCGAAATGACCAGCAGCAAATTATTGAAATCATGCGCGATGCCCACGGTGAGCTGGTCCAAGCTTTCAAGCTTCTGCATATGCTGCACCTGGGCCCACGCCGTTTCGCGTTCGCGGGTCCGTTCTTCGACGCGCCGTTCCAGGTGGGCATTCACATGCATCAGCTCGGCGGTTCTCTCCTCGACGCGGCGCTCCAGCTCCGCATTGAGGAGCTCGAGCTGCCGGGTCTTGCGGAAGAGGTCGGCAAATACCCGTACCTTGGCCCGTAGAAGCTCTGGCACGATTGGCAAAAGAACGTAATCGACAGCACCGTAGCTGTAACCCCTGATACGATCGGGATCGGTCAGCGCGACGGCAGAGACAAAAATGATTGCCGTCTGCTGAAAGCGAGGATGATTGCGCATCATCCGAGCCAGTTCAAAACCGTCGAGCTCAGGCATGCACACATCGCTGAGAACGATAGCGATGTCCTTCTTGAGCAGATGCTCGAGCGCCTCTCGCGCCGAGCCGGCAGTAATCAAATTTTCTCCTAGGACTTGCAATATCGCCTCGTAGCTGAGGAGCTTCGCGGGCTGATCGTCGACAAGCAGAATGTTAATCGAATCCTTGGTCATAATGCCCCTCTTAACCGGTGAGGAGAAGCCCTCAGCTGCGTCCCAAAAATGCAGGGTGCAGGCAAAGGCGCGCGATTCCACACGCCACTTGCAGACCATTGTGGCGGGCATATGTCTGCTTCGGGTCGATGCTGTCGAAAAAGGGTTTGCGCGACGGGCTGAACGATGATTCCTGCTGATTGAATGAGGGTAGGATGATTCGGCGATGATGGGACGAAAGTATCGAGAGCAAGCGAACTTTTTCTACGAATTTCGGCTCGATGACATGATCCCGAAGGGGCACTTGTTGCGCCGGATCAATGTTTTCGTGACATCTGTGCTCGGCGACTTGCACGAACAGTTGGGTCCATTCTACAGCGCCATCGGCCGACCTTCGATCGATCCCGAGTTGCTGATCCGGATGCTTATCGTTGGCTACTGCTTCGGCATTCGCTCCGAGAGGAAGCTGTGCGAGGAAGTAAAACTCCACCTCGCATACAGGTGGTTTTGCCGGCTCGATCTCAATGACGCGATTCCCCACCACTCTACGTTCTCCGAGAACCGGTTGAACCGGTTCCGTGAGAGCGACATTCTGCGCCATATTTTCGAGCGCGTCGTCATGGCTGCGATGGGGATGGGCCTCGTCAAGGGCGAGGGGTTTGCCGTGGACGCGAGCGTCATGGAGGCGAACGCGAGCCGTTATCACGGCAAGGCGCCTGATGAACTCGATTGGACTGAGAAGCAGCGGCAGAAGCGTGCGGTGGCTGAGTATCTTGCGGCACTCGAAGCCGAGGCGGCGATTGAAGGCGATGCCTTAAATGAGAGCGGTGGATCCGAGAGCAAACGACAGCGCCGTTATGAGCGCCAGCCGCCCAAGGTGATCTCGCCGTCGGACCCGCAATCGGCATGGACAGCCAAGGCCAACAAACGCGTGCAATTCGGATATGGGCTGAACTACCTCATCGACATCGAGAATGCAGTAATCGTAGATGTCGAGGCAACGCCGGCTCGCACCTACGCGGAAGTTGCCGCGACACAAACGATGCTGGATCGAGTAGAAGAGCGCTTCGATCTGAGGCCGAGGCGACTCGCCGCGGACACAGCCTATGGAACGGGCAAGTTCCTCGGCTGGCTGGTCAAGAAGAAGAAAATCATCCCGCACATCCCGGTGTGGGAGAAGAGCGATCGGCAGGACGGCATCTTCTCCCGTTCGGATTTCCACTGGGACAGGAAACGCGGAGCCTACATCTGCCCCAGCGGGAAACTGCTGCAGACCAGCGGCACCGTGCATGACGGACGTACGCTGCTGTACCGCGCCTCAAAGCGGGACTGCGATATATGCTCGATACGAGCGAAGTGCTGCACCACGGCCGATGCGCGCAAGATCCCGCGCGACCTCCATGAGGATGCCCGCGATATCGCACGGCGGAAGATGAAGACAAAGGCGTTTGCCAAATCACGCGACGAACGAAAGCGTGTTGAGATGCGCTTCGCACACTTGAAGACACACCACGGCTTCGAGCGGATGCGCCTCAGGGGGCTTTCTGGCGCACGCGATGAGTTTCATCTCGCTGCCATTGTGCAGAACCTTAAAACACTCGCGCTCCGGACCCTTGGGCCACCGTCAACCCGACGGCGCGCATCGTTTGCCTGAAATCGCTTAGGATTGGATCAGTTCAGTCCGTGTCAAAGTCGACCCCATTTCAAGATTGCTTCAATGCCGCCGGTGCATCTCAATCGAAAGACCGTAACGATAAGCAAAAAACCGGATTTTTCGACAGCATCGGTCGGGAGCAAAAACTTAAACTAAGCTCGCGTTCGACTATTTGAAGGACGGCTAAGGCGCTCGTTCGGCAGTGCGCCAGCTTGAATTTCTGCTTTGCGAGAATTGCGGACTTTAACCACTGCATCACTGCCATAAGCACGCAGTCTATCCGCAACGACAAAAAACGGCATCGAGGCACGGCGATAAATAGCACCGATATCTGACAATCAAAGCCGGACTCGAGCGTCCCCGCCCCGCAGACAAACTCTGTTTGACGCGGCCGAACGGAAATCACTGATTTGCCGGCTGATGAAGGACTCGGATACCCTTTGTTAGCTCTTCGTACTCACCTCGAGCTTTGTCGAGCAGCGGCGTGGTAGCTTCGAGTTTGAAGCGGGCATCGGTTGCTGCCTTTGTTAGCTCTTCGTATTCACCTCGAGCTCTAAAGAGTAGCAGCGTGGTATCTTCGACTGTCTTGTTTAACCCAACTTGTTGCGACATGATAACTTCGAGTTTGGAGCGGGTATCGGTTGTTGCCTTCGTGAGCTTTTCGTACACACCTCGAGCTTGATCGAGCAGCGATATGCTAGCTTCGAGTTTAGAGCGGGCATCGGTTGTTGCCTTTGTTAGCCCTTCGTAGTCACCTCGAGCTTTGTCGAGCAGCGGCGTGGTAATTTGGAGTTTGGAGCGGGCGTCGGTTGTCACCTTTGCTAGCTTTTCGTACTCACCTCGCGCTTTCTCGAGCAGCGGCGTGGTAGCTTGGAGTTTGGAGCGGGCATCGGTTGTTGCCTTTGCTAGCCTTTCGTACTCACCTCGCGCTTTGTCGAGCAGCGGCGTGGTAGCTTGGAGTTTGGAGCGGGCGTCGGTTGTTGCCTTTGTTAGCCCTTCGTAGTCACCTCGAGCTTTGTCGAGCAGCGGCGTGGTAGCTTGGATTTTGGAGCGGGCGTCGGTTGTTGCCTTTGTTAGGCCTTGGTACTCACCTCGAGCTTTGTCGAGCAGCGGCGTTGTAGCTTCGAGCTTGGAGCGGGCATCGGTTGTTGCCTTTGCAAGGCCTTGGTACTCACCTCGAGCTTTGTCGAGCAGCGGCGTTGTAGCTTCCAATTTGGAGCGGGCATCGGTTGCTGCCTTTGTTAGCCCCTCGTACTCACCTCGAGCTTTGTCGAGCAGCGGCGTTGTAGCTTCCAATTTGGAGCGGGCATCGGTTAACTTGCTGGTAGCAAGTGTGAGGTCGGCTTCTGCGTTAGCTAGCTTCTGTCTCTGTCCGGCTAAAGCGTCGCTAGAGGTCTTTAACGCAGTTTGAGCAGAGATGATATCCTTTTGCAGGGCGATGACAGAATTATTCATCTCGCGTGTGACGACGAAGCTGCCAATCAGCATCGCCCCAACTGCACTGATGACGATGGCAAGAGAAAACGATAAGACCTTCACGCGGATATCGCGAGCTAGTCGCTCTTCGGCCTCTCTCAGGCGCTGCTCCGCCTCAGTGCGTAGCTTCCACGTATACCTCTCGAATTCACGGCTTTGAACGTTGAACCTGGCTTGTTTTTCTTCTTTGAATTTGGTGAATTCGGTCCCGACCATTGCGGTGTCGACTTTAGAAACTTCTTTGTCCGCCTTTACTTGCATCGTGGCCCCATGACCGCTAGCGGCAGCCGCGCAGTTTGCTCCAAATTCGCAGCACACCCGATCTCAGTATTGTAATTGAACATTCAGTGACATTATGTCGCGATCATGTAAATGGCGAGTCTCATTCAACGAGTCTCATTCAAAATGGGAACGAGGCCCACGCCCGCCCCGGCTCTCTTCGATCACCTCGAGGCAGCGATACGCGCGAAGGTCGCCCGGGTGATCGATTGCCGGGGGCCGATCCCGGAAACTCAACCTCAGCTGTTATCGGCTTCCCTGTGAGATGGGTTCCCAAAAATCATTCAATTCCGGAAAGTCACAGATACACGGCGCGAAATCGCTTCCACACCTTTGCCCGAGCATTATACAACACAATCGTGTAAATTGGAACAAAACACTCGTCAAACGCTGTTAATTGGTCTACATAGGGTCCCAATGCGCTGTTTGCGAGCTTTAAGTCATGCCCAAGGTTATTTCCGCAAATCGCCTCGCCGACGGAGTTGTTGTGTATGCCGGCCGCGACGGCTCATGGTCTGAGCAGCTTGGCCAGGCAGAAATTTTTGCAAGCAAGGCCGAAGCGGAGGCCGGATTGCTCGTTGCCCAGAATGACACGAAGCGCAATCTTGTCGTTGAGCCTGTTGTGGTCGAGGTGACCGAGGATGCGGCCGGGTTGCGCGCCGTAACGTTACGCGAGGCAATTCGCGCGCGGGGTCCGACGATTGATTTCTTACCCCGGACGCGGGCCTTCGCACACGGCGCCGATCCGCCGCAAGAAAATACGGCCAAGCAAACAACGAAGGCGGTTTTCCGGAGTTCGCGATTGGCCGGCCGGCAAGAGCATGATCCTAGAGCGCATGAATTTATGGGTGCGGCACACTTTGCGGAGGAGAGCGCACGATGAAGCAACTCATCAAAGAGGAAAGCGTTTTCGATTTGAAATGCCTAGGGCATCGGGCGCGGGTTGTCGCGGCGGAGTCAAGCTGAATGTATCGTTACGATGAATTCGATAAAAACTTTGTTGCCGCGCGCGTGGCGCAATTTCGCGACCAGGTCGCGCGCCGTCTCGCCGGGGATTTGGATGAGGAGCAGTTCCGGCCGCTTCGCCTGATGAATGGCGTGTATCTGCAATTGCATGCCTATATGCTTCGCATCGCCATCCCCTATGGCACCTTGTCACCGCAGCAGCTGCGCAAGCTCGCCTTCATCGCTCGGCGCTACGATAAGGGCTACGGCCATTTCACGACGCGGCAGAACATTCAGTTCAACTGGCCGGCGCTCAAAGATTGCCCCGATATTCTAAATGAGCTTGCCGAAGTCGAGATGCACGCGATCCAAACCTCGGGCAATTGCATCCGCAATGTCACGGCCGATCAGTTTGCCGGCGCGGCCGCCGATGAAATCGAGGATCCACGCCCCTACGCCGAAATTTTGCGGCAATGGTCGTCGCTGCATCCCGAATATTCGTTTCTTCCGCGGAAATTCAAGATCGCGGTCAACGGCGCCGCCAAGGATCGAGCCGCGATAAGGGTGCACGACATCGGGTATCAGATGGTCAAGAATGCCGATGGCGAGGTCGGCTTTGCCGTCTACGTCGGCGGCGGCTTGGGCCGCACCCCCTTGGTCGGGCATAAGATCCGCGACTTCTTGCCGAAGGCCGATCTCCTCGCCTACACCAACGCCATTCTCAGAATCTATAATCTCGAAGGACGACGCGACAATAAATTCAAAGCGCGTATAAAAATTCTCGTCCACGAGAAAGGCGCTGACGTCATTCGCGCCGAGGTCGAGTCCGAGTTCGCCAGTCATCGCGGCGACGCGCTAGTCCTGCCGCAACAAGAAATCGATCGAATCCGCGCCTATTTCGCCCCGCCGGCGTTGCCCGCGCGCGCAATAACTTCCCGTGCATTCGAAAAACGAAAGATGAATGATTCCGGTTTCGCCCGGTTCGTGGCGCAAAACGTGGTGGCTCATAAGACGCCCGGATATGGGATCGTCACGGTCTCCTTGAAGCCCATCGGCGGCATTCCAGGCGACGCCAGCGCCGAATCCATGGAAACGATTGCCGACCTAGCCGAAGCATTTTCGCGCGACGAGATCCGCGTCGCGCATGAACAGAACCTCGTCTTACCGCACGTCGCACTCGATGATTTGCCCGACGTGTTCGACCGGCTTGCCGGGCAAGGTCTCGCCACCGCGAATACCGGCCTCGTGACCGACATTATTTCTTGCCCCGGGCTTGATTATTGCGGCCTGGCGACCGCCCGCTCGATCCCCGTCGCGCAGCGGATTTCCGAACGGTTTGGCAATGCTGCGCGGGCGCGGGAAATTGGCGAGCTCAAGATCAATATTTCGGGGTGCATCAATGCTTGCGGGCATCACCACGTCGGCCATATCGGTATTCTCGGCCTAGAGAAGGCCGGCGCCGAGGCCTATCAGATCACTCTTGGCGGTTCCGCCGATGACACTTGCAACGTCGGCGCGATCACTGGGAGAAGCTTCTCTTCAGACGAGGTCGTCGACGCGATCGAGACGGTCGTAGATACCTATTTGAAGCTTCGCGCCGGCTCGGCGGAGGATTTTCTCGCCGCCTACCGGCGGATCGGAATGGAGCCGTTCAAGGAGGCTCTTTATGGCCGCGGATGAGGGTGCCCTCTTCGCCGATACGGACGGCGCCGCGCGGTTCGACGCCCAATTCGCCGGCGTGGACACGCGCGAATTGATGCGCCTCGTGATCGAGGATCTGTTCCCTGGCCGGATCGCGCTTGTCTCGAGTTTCGGCGCGGATGCCGCCGTGCTGCTACATATGGTGGCGCAAATCGACAAGACCACGCCGGTTTTGTTCATTGACACGCGGGTTTTGTTCGCGGAGACCCTCGCCTATCGTGACGAACTCGTAACCCATCTTGGCCTTTCAAATGTGATCACCATCGGGCCAAAACCCGCGCTGCTTGCGGCGGAAGATCCGGAAAACTTCCTTTGGGCAAGCAACCCCGACCGCTGTTGCCAAATTCGCAAGGTCTTGCCGCTGACGGACGCGCTCGAAGGCTTTGACGCCTGGATCAGCGGCCGCAAACGGTTTCAGGGGCATACGCGCGACGGCCTCGCCTTGGTCGAATCCGAGGGCGGCCGCATAAAATTCAATCCGCTCGCATACTGGCCGGCCATCAAGATTCGAGACTATCTCGACGCCTTCGACTTGCCGCGCCATCCGCTCGTCGCCAAAAGCTATTTTTCGATTGGGTGCATTCCTTGCACCTCGCCCGTAAGACCTGGCGAAGACCAGCGCGCGGGGCGCTGGCGCGGGACTGGCAAAGTCGAATGCGGGCTGCATACGCTGCCGCTCTACGCCGGTTTGGATATTTGAAAATGCCGATATTCAAAGACGGCGGCTTCGCGCCGGATGACTGGCGCAATTTAGCGCAAGGAGAAGACATTCCGCCAGATGGCAAGGTCATCCTGACGCAAGCGCAATGGCAAACAGCCAGCGCCGATGCGCGAATCGGCAAGATGCCGCTTGGCCTGCTCATTGAACCGGGGCAGGACTTACGAACAATCGCGCTGGACCTTCCCCGTTTCGCGCTCGTCGCGGTCGCCTTTCCAAAATTCACCGATGGGCGCGGCTACTCGCTCGCGCACCGGCTTCGCGGCAATTTTGGTTTTGCGGGTGAATTGCGGGCGACCGGCGAGGTTCTGTTCGATCAGCTGCAATTTCTTGCGCGCTGCGGCTTCGATAGTTTTGAAATCAAGGATATTGCCACAATCCGGCTTCTCGAAGCAGGCCGAAGGCCTGGCCTCGGGATTTTCTATCAGCCGGGCCTCGGGCCTGAGACCCCGGAGCGGACAAGATTTTTGGCACGCCGCGTTCTGTTTTGAAGCCGAGAGCATGGTTCGATCGAGGACACGCGAGCAGTTTCGCGGCGACCGGTCAATAGGAGGGCGGATTGTCGATCTTCGGATTTTCCCGCGAGGACGGTGCGGAAGGCCCGTCGAGCGCGCATCTTGCCCAAACCACGAAGGCTCCATAGATTTTGATCAGCGCCGCCCGCTTCGCGCTTTTCGACATCAAAAGAGACATCGCCCGGGATACCGCCAGTCTCGCGATGCCGTCACCAATTTCCGCGCATAACCCGTTGAACCTTTATATTTCCGTCTCTCTTGCGTTTTGCCCGCAGGATGGCCGCGTTCAATTCGCCGCCGAAGATGAAAATGGAAGCGGTCATGTAGAGAAAGACGAGTGCGATCATCACCGACGCGAGACCCGCGTAGGTGGTAACGTAATTGCGCGCGAATTGGGCGAGGTAGGAGCCGAAGGCAGTGCCCGCCGCGATCCATAGGGTGAAGGTCAGCAAGATCCCGGGTCCGATCTCCCGCAGCGATCTGCGCCCGGCGGGAAGGAATTTGTGTGAGAGGACAAGCGCCAGCAGAAGCACCAAACTTGCGATCGCGAAACGGCCGACGATGATCAGGCGGTTGAGCGGATCGAGACCGGGCGCGAAGTGCAGCACCGCGGCCCATATCAGCGGCGCCAAGACCACCAGGAAGGCGAGAGTCAGAAGCGAGCAAGCGCCGACGAAGACATAAGCGATGGATTCAAGCCGCAAAAGCCACCAGGGCCGCGAATCCCTGACGCCGTAGGCGCGATTAAGCCCGATCCGGACCGCTTCGACACCGCTCGATGAAAAATAGATCGAGAGAATAACGCCAATCGTGAGCGCCCCGCTCCGCGTTTCCGTCAAGACATTGTGGATCTCATTCGCAATCGGCCGGGCGACTTGCTGTGGCCAGGTCTGAAATAGAATCCGTACCCCTTCGTCGGCCAGATTCTTCGAGCCAAGAACGCCCGCGAGCGCGGTCACGAAGATCAGGAATGGGAATAGCGAGGTCAGAATCGACAAGGCGATGTGGCTGGCAATAGCCCAGCCGTCGTCCTGCGAAAATCGCATAAGGGCGTCGTAGAAAACCCTAAAGACAAAGCGCATCCGATGCTGCCTCATGACGGCCAAGACTTAACGACACCGCAGGGCGGGCTTCTCCGTTGCATTCATGCACGCGCAGGAACGACAATTTCAGCGCTTTTCGTGACGCCCCATTGGTGTCCATTATCGATAGCAGCTGTTCTCAACGATCACGGAATTCTAAATTTCCCTCAATTAGGCATCCATGCCGAATTACGGGGCCGGTATGATAGTTTTCGCACGTCGCGAGCACCCGTCGAGTTCGACGGCAACTGCGTTGGCCAACCGGTGAATGAACAAGGCAACGAGCTCGATGATGCGCTTGTTGTGGAAGGCCGACGCGATTATACGGCGCTGGTGCCGCCAAGGCTCGCCCTCGCTCGTGAGCGATGGTTTTTTCGAAAGCAGCGACGTGCCCATGTGCGATGGCGCCGCCGAAAAATGCTGCCCTTGCCGAAGCACAGGATGCCATCAGACCTCGAACTATTCTTCTTCCGAGGTTCGAGCGCCCGGCCACATAAGAAATAAGACGGTGAGTGCCGCAGCGCAGACACCGGCAGTTCGAAGCCATGCTGGAGCACGCGAGGTTAATACGGAAATCCCCCGTTTTCTGGTAAGTAAGGCCCGAGCATCCTGCATGTCTTGCACGCCAATTTTCAAGCCCCTTCTTTCTGCTGCTTCCCAGGCTCTCGGATCGGTCCAGCCTAAGTCTTTCACCTTGCAAGCGTCCGCGACTTTCGCAGCTTCGGGATCATCGATGTGTGAGAGAGCCCGGCTCGCCTCCATCCAAAGCTCAGTCAGCTGCAACTCGTGGTTCTGGTCCTGCGGTTTATCAGCTCTGCGGCCTTCCATGTACCTTATCGTTGCAATCAATGCGCGGTCGATTGCTTCGAATGCGGCCTGATATCGACTGTCTTGGACCTCCGGTGGAGCTAAACGCGTCGCCCATAAGGTCAGTGCTTCATGGAGTCGCGCTCCTGGCTCCTCAAATGTTGACATAATTGGCATATTCTCTCCTCATGAAAAACGGACATCGCTGGGGCTATCCATGCCGAAGGCGGGCTGATCATAGCTCCCAGGGAGCCGATTGACGAGGGCCGGTCAGTGGAGCGACGCGGCGATCTGGATCGCCGGCTGAAAGGCGGCGTCGGGTTGCGCAGCATCACCGAGCCAGACGGGCGCTTCGAGTTGCGCAGCCCATGTCGGCCGCTATAAGTCCAAAAATTCTTCTGTCGCCGCACGCAGATCACGACTACCCATGCTGAGGCTGGACACTGGATCGCTCATGTCACAATGACCGTGGGCGTCCCACGCGAGGGTAGATGCCATGCAAGCTATGGTGCTAAAGGAACTTGGGACCGCTCTTGAATGGACAGATCTCGCCGATCGGCAACCCGGGCCGGGCGAGATCCGAGTGACGATCTCCGCCTGCGGCGTCTGCCGCACGGATCTGCATGTCGTCGATGGCGAGCTGCCCGGCCCAAAGGTGCCGATCATCCCTGGGCATGAGATCGTCGGCCGGATCGATGCGATTGGGGCCGGCGTCGAAGGGCTCAGCCTGGGAGAGCGTGTAGGCATCCCATGGCTCGGCCACACCTGCCGCGTCTGCGCCTATTGCAAGGCCGGCCAGGAAAATCTATGCGATCAGCCGATCTTCACCGGCTATACGCGCGACGGTGGCTTCGCGACGGCGACGATCGCCGATGCGCGCTATGCATTCCCGCTCGGCGAGGCCGGCAGCGACGTGGCGCTCGCTCCTCTGCTCTGCGCCGGGCTGATCGGCTGGCGTTCGCTGGAGATCGCCGGCGACGGCAAGAAGCTCGGACTCTACGGCTTTGGCGCGGCGGCTCACATCGTGGCGCAGGTCGCGAAATGGCAGCGACGAACGGTATTTGTCTTCACCCGGCCGGGCGACACGGCCGCCCAAGCCTTCGCGCGGAGACTCGGTGCGACATGGGTGGGCGGATCCGGGGAGATGCCGCCGGAGCCTCTCGACGCGGCGATTATCTATGCGACGGTGGGCGATCTCGTGCCGCTGGCGTTGAAGGCAGTGCGCAAGGGCGGCCGAGTGGTTTGCGCGGGCATCCATATGAGCGACATCCCGAGCTTTCCCTATCAGCTGCTCTGGGAAGAGCGGCAGCTCGTGTCAGTCGCCAATCTCACGCGGCAGGACGGTCTCGATTTCCTGCGCCTGGTCCCGGAGATCGGCATCCTCACGACGACCACACGCTATCCGCTCAGGCAGGCCAACCAGGCGCTCGCCGATCTCCGCGCCGGCCGGTTCGAAGGCGCCGCCGTTCTCGTGCCCTGAGCAGCAATCAATCTCGGAGACCCTGATGCCCGACTCCTTATCACCTGACCTCCTCAGGAAAATGCACGCCTATTGGCGCGCCGCGAATTACCTGTCGGTCGGGCAGATCTATCTGCAAGACAATCCCTTGCTCGAATCCCCGCTGAGGCTCGAACATATCAAACCTCGTTTGCTCGGGCATTGGGGCACGACACCGGGATTGAACTTTCTCTATGTCCACCTTAACCGGCTGATTAAAGAAAACGATTTGAATATGATGTACGTCATTGGTCCGGGTCACGGCGGACCAGGCCTAGTGGCCCAGACTTATCTGGAGGGTTCGTACACGGAGCACTATCCGGCGATTGAGCGCAGCCGGAACGGACTGCAGCGGCTGTTTCGCCAGTTCTCCTGGCCTTACGGAATTCCCAGTCACGTGGCGCCGGAAACTCCCGGCTCTATTCATGAAGGCGGAGAACTGGGCTATTCGTTGACCCATGCCTATGGCGCCGCCTTCGACAATCCGGATCTGATCGTTGCCTGCATCGTCGGCGACGGCGAAGCGGAAACCGGCGCGCTGGCCACCAGTTGGCACTCCAACAAATTTTTGAACCCGGCGCGCGATGGCGCGGTTCTTCCGATCCTTCATCTCAACGGTTTTAAGATCGCCAATCCGACGGTGCTGGCTCGTATCAGCCGCCAGGAGCTGATCGACCTACTACGCGGCTATGGATACGATCCGCGTTTCGTCGAGGGCGACGATCCGGAGGCCGTGCATCAATGTCTTGCCGGTACGCTCGATGCGATTCTGGCGCAGATTCGCCAAATTCAGAGCGCCGCGCGGTCTCGCGGCGAGACGGCAACCCTCGAGCGCCCGCGCTGGCCGATGATCGTCTTCCGCACGCCCAAGGGTTGGACAGGGCCGAAATTCGTCGACGGCAAGCCGGTCGAGGGCACCTGGCGCGCGCATCAAGTCCCGATCGCGGATTTCAAAGATCCCGAACATCTAAAGCAACTCGAAGATTGGATGAAGAGCTATCGGCCGCACGAACTGTTCGACGAACACGGCAAGTTCCGCGACGAGTTCGCTGCGCTCGCGCCCACGGGCCATCGCCGCATGGGCTCCAATCCACACGCGAACGGCGGTGGATTGTTACAGCCTCTAGCGATGCCCCACTTCGAAGATTACGCCGTGCTCGTAGTTAAGCCCGGCTGCGTCAAGGCGGAAGCGACGCGGGTTCTCGGAAAATTTCTGCGCGACGTGATGAAGCTCAATCTCGACAAACATAATTTCCGGCTCTTTGGCCCGGACGAGACCGCGTCGAATAGATTGGAGGCCGTCTACGAAGTCTCCGGCAAGGAATGGATGGCCGAAGTTGAAGAAGTCGACGTTAATCTCGATGTCAAGGGCCGTGTCATGGAGGTGCTGAGCGAGCATCTATGCGAAGGCTGGCTCGAAGGATATCTGCTCACGGGACGCCATGGCCTATTCTCCTGCTACGAGGCCTTCGTCCACATCATCGATTCGATGCTCAATCAGCATGCAAAGTGGCTAAAGGTTAGCAGAAAAATCCCCTGGCGGAAGCCGGTTGCATCGTTGAATTATTTGCTCACCTCGCATGTCTGGCAACAGGATCACAATGGCTTTTCCCACCAGGACCCCGGCTTTATCGATCATGTCGCGAATAAGAAATCCGATATTGCGCGCATCTATCTGCCGCCGGATGCAAACTGCCTCCTGTCGGTAGCCGATCACTGTTTGCGCAGCCGCAACTACATCAACTTGATCATCGCCGGCAAACAGCCGGAGTGGCAGTGGCTCGACATTGATACGGCCGTTCGCCACTGCACCGTTGGCGCGGGTATTTGGCGATGGGCCAGCAACGATGGCGGCGATCCCGAGGTGGTCATGGCCTGTGCCGGAGATGTGCCGACCCTTGAGACGCTCGCTTCGGTGACCCTCTTGCGCTCGTATGTCCCCGACATCCGCATCCGTGTCGTCAATGTGGTGGATTTGATGGTATTGCAGCCTCAGTCCGAGCATCCCCATGGTCTGGAAGATCAGGATTTTGACAAGCTGTTCACGCCAGACAAGCCGGTGATCTTTGCTTTTCACGGCTATCCCGCGATGATTCACAAGCTGACCTACCGGCGGCACAATCATGACAATATCCATGTGCGCGGTTACAAGGAGGAGGGCACCACCACGACCTCCTTCGACATGGTCGTGCTGAACAATCTCGACCGCTATCAACTCGCGCTGGACGCTATCCAGCGAATTCCACGGCTCAACGATCAAGTGGAAACGGCGACGGCGCGTTACTGGACGACCATGGAGCGTCACAAGCTCTATGTCAGTGAGCATGGCGACGACATGCCGGAGGTCCGCAACTGGCGCTGGAACTTGTGAGCGTGTTTCCGCCGGGACACGGCATGAAAGACGCCGAGCCAGGGCTGAACGTGCTCGCGCTGAATAGCGGCTCTTCCTCGCTCAAATTCGGATTGTACCTCGTCGGCTCTTCATGGACCGAAATGCGGATCGCCGGCGAGGTTCAGTCGATCGGCGACGAGAAAGGCAAATTCTACGCGCAGGATTCGCGCGGAAATGCGTTGCTCTCCGAGACGGTGTCCATGCGCAGCCAACGGGAAGCGATCATCCGCATCGGAAGACTTCTTGCCGACTCCAAATCGCCGGCACCAGCCGCCATCGGACATCGAATTGTGCATGGCGGACCGAAGCTCCGGCAGCATAGCCTCATTGATGATTTTGTCCTACGCCAACTTGAAGCCGCCACCGCCTTCGCGCCGCTGCATATTCCATCGGCTCTGGCAGTTATCCGCTTCGCGCAAGAGCTTTTTCCGGGACTTCCGCAGGTGGCTTGTTTCGACACCACCTTTCATGCCGAATTGGCGGAGGTCGCACGCGTCCTTCCGATCCCCAAGGAATTGCAATTGGAGGGTATCCAACGCTACGGGTTTCACGGCCTTTCGTGCGAATCGATCGTGCACCAACTTGGGAACGGTCTGCCGAACCGCCTGATAATCGCCCATCTCGGCAATGGCGCAAGCGTCACCGCGGTCAAAGGCGGTAAATCGATCGACACCAGCATGGGATTGACGCCCACCGGCGGGGTGATCATGGGCACGCGCAGCGGCGACCTCGATCCCGGTGTTCTGGTTTATCTGATGCGTCAAAAGAGGTTCGATGCGGCCATGCTTGAAGAGCTGGTCGATCGCCGTTCCGGCCTTCTGGGAATTTCGGGCGTTGGCAGCGATATGCGGCGTCTGCATGAAGCCGCGCCGTCAAACGCCGATGCACGGCTTGCCATTCAATTGTTCTGCTATTCCGTGCGGAAGCAGGTGGCCGCGATGATCGCCGCGCTTGATGGAGTCGACTTAATCGTCTTCACCGGCGGCATTGGAGAAAACGATGAGGAAGCTCGCGCCGCGATTTGCGGCGGCTTGTCCTGGATCGGACTCAGCCTTGATGAAGCTCGGAACCGGTCCGCGAACAATCCCATCAACAATCCCGTATCGCGCTGCTCGGTGCTCGTTCTCGCCTCGCAGGAAGACGAGCAGATCGCCCGCCATACCTGGGCATTGTTCCCGCCGAGTTTTTCCTGATAGGCCGCCGGCAACGGCTGTTGAAACTGCCAGCGTGCGCCAAGGTCTCGACCACAGCAGACGCCGGGGTAGCTGGCGTATTATTGGCATTCTTGCGCCAGCACTCTATCAATTAGCGAGCGGCTTCGGATTGACTGAGATCGGCTCCGTACGTTCCCTTAGCTGTGCCGCTTTGGCGCCAACTTCACAACGTTCCACCAGGCTTGTGTTGCCGTTGAGCACTTCGAACTCGGTTTGCTCACCCTCCCGCCAAAAGCGAATATCGAATTTGTGTCGACCTATGCGAAGATCGCGAATCGTTATGTCCGGCAACCATTCTGGGAGCAACGGATCGACATATAGTTTGTTCCGTGGCGCATCAGGCAGGAACCCCAACATGGCCTGCGTCAGCATGAAGATCGATCCAGCCGCCCAGGCTTGCGGCACATTCGCGCCGAGATATTGCACCGGAAATGTCGTCTCATCGCGTTGACAAGCAGTGTAGAGCTCAGATTCAGCAGAAAATGACTTGCTCCGACGCTGATGTCGTGCGCGATTTGCCCGGCCTCCGCGCCGAAGCCACAGAGTTTGAACCCCATGGCGATGATCCCATTGTCGTGCGGCCACACCGATCCAGTCTGATAGTTGTACGGATTGAATGCTGGATTGCCGGCCGAGAGCGTACGGATACCCCATCCAGTCCACATGTCCGGCTCCATCAGACGTTCCACAACAATCTTGGCTCGCTCGCGTGGCACGATGCCAGACCAAAGGCAATGGCCGGCATTCGAGGCGACGGTCAGGACTTTCTTCTTATCGCCGTCGAGCGCATAGGCATAGAAGCCGAGTTCGTCATCCCAAAATGCCGCGTTGAACCTTTCAAACAAGGCGGCAGCCTTTGCACGGAGTTCCCGCGCACGGTCGCATCTGCCGAGCGCGTCAAACAGCTCGGCCATGCCGATCCAAGCGGCGTAAACATAGCCCTGAAGCTCACAGAGTGCCTTGGGTCCCTTCACCAACGAGCCGTCCGGATAAACCACCGAGTTCGCCCGAATCCTTCCAAGCCATGTTCTCATAACCGACCGGAGATCGCGTCTGGTATTCCTGGAAGCCATCACCATCGCGGTCTCCATAATTATCGATCCAAGATAGGCAGCCCTCGACAGTCTCAAGATGTCGCTCCAACAAAGCCTGGTCACCAGTCGCGCGCCAAGCCGCGTGCAGGGTGATCAAATAAAGCGGCGTAGCGTCCGCAGTGCCATAATAGGGCGTATGTGGAATCAGCCTGAAATGCGCCAGCTCGCCGTAGCGCAATTCGTGGAATATCTTGCCTGGCTCAGCGTCTCGATAAGGATCGTCTTCCTTTGCCTGGAGAGAGCCAAGTATGTCCAACGAGCCACGCGCAAATTCCGGATAGATCAAGATGTTCTGGAGCGAAACTATCAAGCTGTCGCGTCCGAATGGCGCGATAAACCAGGGAAGCCCGGCGGCAGGCAAGAAGACGGAATGATCCGTGCCCTCGATCGGTAGACGGAGCGCGGCCATGTCCTCAAGTGCACGGCTGAAAAAGCGATAGAACTCTTCATTGCTGGTCTGAATTTTTGCCACTGTCCGCAGCCAGCCCGCCAAGGTTTCGGCGTGGCGCGAGGAAGAATGGTGTTCAATGCAGTTATGTGGCGGAGCCGAATGCTTGTCTTTATCCGTCAAGGCATAGCGCAGGCACGTGTGCCAGGCTTCTCCAGGTTCGAGCGCGACCTCGAAGCTAAGGCGACCGTTTGCATAGACGGGCTCTTTCGGAAAATTATGCGCGGAAATTATAACCGACCTGCTGAAGTCGCGGTTGCGATAGATCGTGCGAAGCTGCTGGCGTACTTGCGACCATTCCGTTATGATCCGCCCCCGGCGTACAATTTTGCCCGATTTTACCTCGAATAGATCTGCGAAGTCGCAACGGATGGCGACCTCAAGCTGAAATTTTATCGGCTTCATGCTGTTATTGGTGATGTCGAGATCTTCGTGCATGCCGCCGTGAATCCATCGGCTGATGATGAAGCCGAGCGTGCGCGGCGCTATCATCCCCGCTTCCGTCACGATCGGCCGGTTGGTAAGATAAATCCGCGCCGCGTAATAGGTGACGGCACCGCCGTTGAGCAGTTCCCATGCTTCTCCATTGGCGTAGACGGTCCAACTGCTAACAACGCGCGTATCGAGGAAATATAGACCCCTTTGGCTTGGCCAATTCACCTGCCCGTCTGGCTCGCTAATCAGAACGGTCTGGCCCTGGTGGATAGCGATCTGAGGTGGACCGACCTGAACCTTGAATGGCATCGGAATACGCTCCTTGAGGCGCCTGCCGGAGCCGAAGCAGAATGACGATGCCGGATCGCCGGCCGCATAGCTAAGGCTCCGTTACTTTTCTGAGGGCGGCGAGGCTTTGACGCAACAAGATCGAACACGTTGAAGTGGCCGATGGCGATCCTTTTACGCACGGTTCATTATAGGCTTTCCGAGATACTGCCGTCTACGGTCGAAGACAGCCCGTGAAGAAGTCCCCCAGATCCAGCCTAAACTCCAGCGAACGATGATCTGCCCAATTTGCGCTTACAACAGCATCGCGGTAAATTTCCGGGAATTTGCGGTTAAGCTGATTTGCTCGGAATAAAATACTTCGCGCGAACAACCGCAAGCATCCGTAACGCCATTTCGCCTGGACTGGATGGCTCGGCCGCTAGCGCGATCACCAGCGAAGTCCGATAGGGAGCACTCCGCGTTGATTTTCTGCTAGTTTGGCGGCGATCCGTGTGGCGCGTGCTTACGGCGCGGATAGAAGTCAAAGGTCATTTCGCTTTCCGCTCATAGGAGAAGCATATGCAACTTGGCATCATCGGTCTTGGTCGAATGGGGGCCAATATGGCGGCGCGAACTCATGAAGGCCGGCCACGAATGCATCGTTTACGATAGCCATCCGGAATCGGTGCAGGGACTGGTCGAGCAAGGGGCTACGGGCTCGACCAGCCTGACCGCGTTCGCCAAGAGTTTGTCAAGGGCCCGGGCGGTGTGGCTGATGGTGCCGGCGGCGGCCGTCGATCCCGTGCTCGGCTCGCTGACACCGCTGCTCGAGCCGGGCGACATAGTGGTTGATGGGGGAAACTCCTACTACCACGACGACATAAGGCGCGCGGCTGAGCTGAAGCAGGCAGGAATTCATCATGTCGATGTCGGCGTAAGCGGAGGAGTATGGGGGTTGCAACGTGGCTACTGCCAAATGATCGGCGGCGAGCCGGAAATTGTCCGGCAACTTGATCCCATCTTCCGAGCCCTTGCACCGGGAGTGGCCGCCGCGCCGCGTACGGTCGGCGCGACAGGCGAGCCGAGCCAAGCAGAATATGGCTATCTGCATTGTGGTCCGAACGGCGGCGGTCATTTTGTCAAAATGGTCCACAATGGCATCGAATATGGCATCATGGCCGCCTATTCAGAAGGGTTGAACATCATCAAGAGCGCCAATGCCGGCCGCGTCAGGCACGAGGTGGACGCCGAAACAACGCCTTTACGAAATCCCGAATTCTACCGCTACGAGTTCGACATCGCTGATATCGCCGAAGTCTGGCGGCGCAGCAGCGTCATCGGCTCATGGTTGCTCGATCTCACCGCCGCGGCGCTGCGCAAAAATCCGGAACTGTCGAGTTTTGAAGGACATGTCTCGGACTCCGGCGAGGGGCGCTGGACCTTGCAGGCGGCGATTGACGAAGGAGTCCCCGTTCCGGTCATCAGCGCCGCCTTATTCGGACGTTTCGAATCGCGGGGGCTGGCGGAATATGCCGACAAGCTGCTGTCGGCGATGCGATACGAATTCGGCGGCCATATCGAGAAAGGAAGCAGGGAGACCGGTTGAATGCGCCACCTGGCCTCCGATGCGATCAGTTACTTTGGAGTCATGGGCGGCCTTGCCTACGAGCAGATTTTGCCGCGTTGCAAGGACTGATTCGTGACGAAAGGCTCGATATACCGATCATCGGTGCTGCCAAGGCGGGATGGTCGCTCGATCAGCTGAAGGCGGGTGCCAAGGTGAGCCTTTCCAATCGTGACGGCCTCGACGCCAAAGCCTTGCCAAGCTCGTCGCCATCCATCTCAGCAATTTGAACAATTACGCCTTGACTGCATTCATAAACACGTCAGGGAGACGAAACCATGCAGGAAACAAAAGCACTCTACGATCTTGGCCAGAGTCTTTGGCTCGATAACATCACCCGCGATCTCCTCACCAGCGGCACATTGAAGATGTATATCGAATCCTTGTCGGTTACCGGTCTGACCTCGAACCCCACCATTTTCGACCACGCCATCTCCCGCAGCAACGCCTATGACGCGGAAATCCGTCAGCTGGTGGGGCGTGGCCTATCGGGCGAGACGCTGTTCTTCGAGCTCGCTATACAGGATCTCGCGCAGGCGGCTGACCTGTTTGCGCCAATTCATGAGCGAACCAGTGGAGTGGACGGATGGGTCTCACTCGAGGTTTCGCCGCTATTGGCCTATGATTCACACAAGTCCTCGTGTGAAGCGAAGGCACTGCACGCGAAGGCCAATCGCCCGAATCTTTTCATCAAGATCCCTGGCACGCGGGAGGGGCTGCCGGCAATCGAGGAAACAATCGCCTCGGGTGTTCCGGTGAATGTCACATTGCTGTTCTCGCGCGAGCAATATGCAGCCGCCGCCGAGGCCTATCTGAGGGGACTCGAACGGCGTCTCTCCATGGGGTTAAGCCTCGATGTGCATTCCGTCGCCTCGATATTCGTCAGCCGCTGGGATAAGGCAACTATGGACAAGGTGCCGGGTAATTTGCGCGACAAGCTCGGCATTGCGATTTCGCAGCAAGCGTATAAAAGCTACCGGGATCTTTTGGAAACCGACCGCTGGCAGCGATTGGCGGCGCATGGGGCGCGTCCACAGCGTCTGCTCTTTGCGAGCACCGGCACCAAGGATCCCCAGGCCTCCGATGTGCTTTACATCGGTGCGCTCGCAGCTCCTAACACCATCAACACCATGCCCGAAGAAACGCTTCGCGCCTTTGATGCACATGGCCGGGTCGGACGGACTTTGCCACGCGACGGCGGCGACGGCGACGCGACCGTAGCGGCATATAGCAGAGCAGGCATTGACGTTGTGGCACTGGCGAGCCAGCTTCAGATGCAAGGGGCAAAATCATTCGACGATTCTTGGCGGGATTTGCTGGATGCAATTGGAACAAAGAGCCAGGCTTTGGCCTAGCCACCATCGGGACTAAGCCATGGCCCATATGAAGCCGATAGCAACGCCAGCTTGGCAGGCTCTGACCGCCCACTACGATAAGATCAAGACGCTGCATCTGCGGGAAATGTTCGCGAAGGACCCCCGCCGTGGCGAACGGTTCGCGGCGGAAGGGGCGGGACTTTATCTTGACTACTCAAAGAACCGCATCACCGAGGAGACACTCCGGTTGTTGCTGCGGCTTGCGGAAGAACGCGGCGTCGCGGCGTGGCGCGACGCGATGTTTCGCGGCGAAAAGATCAATATCACTGAACGGCGTGCCGCCTTTCATGTGGCGCTGCGGGCGCCCAAGGGATCAGTCATGCGGATCGACGGCCATGATGTCATGCCCGATGTTCACGCGGTCCTCGGCCATATGGCCGAATTCGCCCAGCGGCTGCGTGATGGGACCTGGCTGGGGCATACCGGCAAGCCTATCAGGAACATCGTCAATATCGGCATCGGCGGATCCTATCTCGGTCCCGAAATGGCCTATCGGGCCTTACGCTCCTTCAGCGACCAGTCAATGATATTTCGCTTCGTCTCCAATGTGGACGGCGCGGCATTCGATGAGGCGACCCGCAACCTGGATGCGAGCGAGACGTTGTTCATCGTGGCGTCCAAGACATTCACGACGCTGGAGACGATGTGCAATGCCGCCACCGCGCGGAATTGGATTGTGCAGGCGCTCGGCAGCGAAGCCGCGGTGGCCAAGCACTTCGTCGCAGTCTCTACCAATGCGCACGAGGTCAAGGAGTTCGGGATCGACACAGCCCATATGTTTGGCTTCTGGGACTGGGTCGGCGGCCGTTATTCGATGGACTCCGCGATCGGATTATCGACCATTCTCGCCATCGGTCCGGAAAACTTTGGCGACATGCTCGCAGGCTTTCACGCGATGGATGAGCATTTTCGTACCGCGCCGCTTGGCATAAACCTCCCGATCCTGCTCGGATTGCTTACCGTTTGGTATAATAATTTCTTCGAGGCGCAGACATTCGGAATCATGCCCTACTCGGCAGCCCTCGCACGCTTTCCCGCCTATTTGCAACAATTGCAAATGGAGAGCAACGGCAAACATGTAGATCTCGAAGGCCGGGCCGTGGACTATCAAACCGGCCCGATTATCTGGGGTGAGCCTGGCACCGACGGTCAGCATTCTTTTTACCAGCTAATCCATCAGGGTACCAAACTCGTTCCATGCGATCTCATCGGCTTCATCCGGCCGCTCAGCCGATATCGGGAGCATCACGATCTCCTGATGGCCAATCTCTTCGCGCAGGCCGAGGGGTTGGCATTCGGCAAGACAGCCGAGGAACTTGCGGCGGACGGAGCTTCCACTTTCCAGATACCGTTCCGGGTGATGGAGGGAAACCGGCCAACCAATATCATTTTGCTGGATGCGCTCACCCCTCAAAGCCTAGGCAGCCTCGTGGCTCTTTACGAGCACAGCGTATTTACCCAAGGCGCGGTGTGGGCGATCGACAGTTTTGACCAGTGGGGCGTGGAACTCGGCAAGATATTGGCGACGCGCATCATTCCGGAGTTGCAATCTGGCGGCGAGCCCATTCCCAACCATGATAGCTCAACCAATGCTCTCATCCGACGCTATTGCCACAGGCGCAGCTGATGCTCCATCGCTCACAGACCCTTCATGTATTCGACGAGCGCTTCACGATCGGCCGCTGATAGGCCCGCGTTGTTGTAATCGTGACCGGAATTGAGGTTTCCCTGGATCGGATTTCCTTGATCGTCGAAAGCCCGAAATAGGAAGCTGTTCTCAGCCGATTATGGGGCAGTCGCCCAGATCCCGGTCAGCGGGCGGAATTTGTAGCCGAGGATGGGGCTGTCGTCAGCGAGACACGTCTTCAATTGCGCGGCCTTATCTGGAGCAACGGTGTGGGGCGCAATCTCGGGCACCAAATTACTCAGTTTAATTTTCAGCTAAGATCGGCGTGCGGAGACGACTTACGATCAAACAGTTCTTTCAGTTCTTTCGCGCCTACCTCTTTGACGAGCTCCGGGTATCTTGCAGCGTAGTTGACGATGGAGCCTACGACAGCCGTCGCAAGCATATCAAATTCGTGCGCTGTCGATCCGAGAATTGTCTTTTCTCCCGGCAAGATGAAAAACCGTTCCGGCGTTAGTATCATAGATCCCGTGCGTGCGCTGTTTGCATAGGCATTGCAGGCCATCCATGGATCGGTTCCGATGCGAAGATTCCCCGGCAGGGCGGATCGGGCGGCGAAGTCCCGGAATCAAAAAGGTTGCGCCGCCTTAAATCGATGCGCAACGCCGCAAGGTTTGCTACCGAAAATACGAAGGGCAGCCGACGCCAAACTCGCCGGCGATTTGTCGTCCGGAAAATGGCTGCAAACAGCCGCTCAAATAATTTCGTCGCCATATCAATCCCACTTTGCTATGGTCATTGTCCCTTATTAACTTTCAGTATACATAATCGAAGCGGCCAACTGACGTCAACCCACGAAGTATCGCACCAGGGTGAGTTGCGGAGGAGCTGGACTGGTCGAAGAAACGCTAAACATCATGATTCGAAGAGTCTTCCTTTGGGGGAAGGCCTTATTGGGGAGCCCTTGGCGATTGCGCTTTGAAAACGATTTTGCAGGCAGGGTCCGGACCGGCGTGGCAAGCAAAGGCAAGATAACTGACCCGGCGTTGCAAGGCGCAACTTGGTTGGATTTCGGTAAAACGCCTTGGCACGCGGTGCTGACCGAAACCCTGCGCTTCATCGATGCACGCGAGCTGGCCGTCGCCCTCGGCGTCCGCGTCGCGAGAATAGAACAGCGCATCATAAACGCGCCGGATGGCCTTCGCTCTTAAGATCCTGAAGTGGCCAACCCGCGCCATCGAACCCTTTCAAGACGACCGGTAACCGCGTTGCCGGATTTTTCCTACATTACCCCGCGGGGGGCGTATCGGTTCGTTGCAGGGGAGCCCAAAGCGCGGTAGAATTCTGAATGTTGAGGTGTGATGTCACTCGGGCAGATAAAACGATCGGGGCAGCGATGAGTACGGCGTCTGCCTATTTCCATGGTGTTCGCACCGACATCGCTCCCCTGTTGCCGGCTTCCGCGAGCCACATTGTCGATGTGGGCTGCGGCGCCGGATATACTCTTGCTTGGTTGAAGGGGCTCTATCCCCAGGCTTATATGGTCGGCCTCGAAGGCAATGCCTCGCTCTCCCAGGAACTCGCCGTTAATTCCGACGAGTTTCACATCGTCGATCTCAATAGCAATCTACCGCACATCGGGTCACCAGACCTTCTGCTGTTGCTCGATGTGCTGGAACACCTGCTCAATCCAGAGAAGCTGCTTAGGCGGTTGGCGGCGGATCTGGCGCCTGGCGGCACGGCGATCGTTTCTTTACCGAATATCGCGCATTTCTCGGTTTCCATCCCTCTCCTGGTTTGGGGCCGCTTTAATTACGCTGACGCGGGCATCCTCGACCGGACGCACCTGCGTTTCTTCGTCCGCGAGTCGGCAGTGGCGCTCATGAACGGAGCGGGACTGAAGGTGGACAAGATAATCGCATCCGGTCTCGGGGGGCGCAAGAGTCGGGCGCTGGATCGGTTGACGTTCGGCCTACTGCGTCACCGCCTTGCCAGGCAATATATTCTTTCGGGATCGGCAAATGATTCTGGGTAAGGCTTTGCATTCCGTAGGAGGCAGGCGCGCATTTGGATTTCAATGATTGAGACCAAAATAACGAAAGCGAAGCCAACTCCTGGGCCTAACCCTCCTATTCATCGCAGCGCGCGATCTATTCATCGAAGCGCGCGATTTTGTATGGTCCCCATGCTTCATGATGGTCCGCACGTATCATGATCTGAGGCGCGATCATCCGGGGCTTTTTTCACCGTGTTGTGTCCCATGACCTTTACGAACGCGTTGGAACAGGAAACGGGTATTCGGCTAGTGTTTTCGAATATGCCGCACCAGCCGGCGAAGATGAGCGCGCACCTCGACGCCGGAGGCCGTGGCCGCAGGACGACTGCGACAGGGCGGCTTCTCTCGGTGCCGTAGAAATGGATCCACCGGTCCTTCGACGAGCTCAGGATGAGAACGGCGTTCGACGTAATGCGCGTTGAACAGCGCAATTGCTTGGCCACTGATATTGCAGGGCTTTCTTGGTGCAAAATTCCAGTGCAAAAATATTCCGTCATTTGCGGCCGGCGTATTGCTTGTGACAGGGTGAACAAGCGGCGGCGGCTCGAGAATTTCATGAAACCTATACCGGGACCACCTACTGGCAACGGCCATCCCGTCGAGACGCAGCCGCCCTCCCAAAATTGCTCCGGGAGATCGATCGATCTTACAAGATCGAAGGAGGACCGCTGCCTTAACGCTGGAGGCTGGAGGCTGGTGAATGGAGTATCGGGGTGTAATTCAGGGAGAATGACCGGTCGTTTGCCACTACCCGGGCCGCATGCTATCGAATTGCCATGCGCAAGCCGGTTTCCTTTCGTCCATCCGCGGCTGCGATACCATCACGTTCGAAGCTTTGGGCAGGGCGGATTTCCTGGGCGGCCGCGGTGCCGTTCGTCAAATTCATGGCAAAATTCGGCCGCACCTTTATACTGTCCCGCCTACTCGCACCCGGCGAGTTCGGCATAGCCGTCGCCATTACGATCGTCATAGGTACTGCGGAACTCGCAACCGACGTTGGGCTCGACAAATTTATTCTCCTGAAGTCGGCCGCCGACGCGCGCCACGCCTTGGCGGCAGCCCAAGCCCTCCAGATTTTTCGGGGTCTCCTCCTGTGCGCGGCGATAGCGGTGCTCGCCGTTCCTGCCGTCACGTTTTTCGGCATTCCCCGAGCAGTGGCCAGTTTCGAGTTTGCGGCGCTCGTTCCGCTGGTTGGTTCTTTCGGGCACCTTGGCATCATGCAGATCCAACGTGATTATGATTATCGCGCGGCGGCCCTGGCCATCACGGCATCCAGCATCACCGGGCTAGCGGTCGCGGCACTCGCTGCGGCAACCATCCTGCCGGACCACCGCGCCATCATCTTAGCCTTTTTGGCCGAAGCGGCGGTTTACGTCGCCGCGAGCCATATCCTTGCGGATGCGCCAATGCGGGTCATTCCGGATTGTAAAACGTTGCGCCAGGCACTGGCCTACGGCCTACCTCTGATGCTCAATGGCACAGGGCTCGCCTTAATCTCGCAAGCCGATCGGATGGTCATTGGCCGCTTTTTCGGTATGGACATTCTGGGCATTTATGCGGTGACCATGAGTCTTGCCGTGGCGCCGACTTCCCTGCTCTTGCAAACAACCATCGGTTTGGGCATGGCAATGCTAGCTCGCAGCCGGGACACTCTTAAGCGCTATTTGGAAACCTACCTTTGGCTGACCTGGTTCTTCGCGTTTCTCGCCTTCGGCTATGCTGCGTTTGTAGGCTTGACCTTGGATGTTTTGGTACCGCTCGTGTTCGGGAAAGTTTATGCAGTGGGAACCGATACGGTGATCCTTATTTCCGCGATCGTGTTTCTGCGAATTCTGCGCGGCGGGCCGACGGTGGCTCTGTTAGTGTCAAGCGCGACGACTAGATTGACGCTGGCTAATCTCATGAGCGTTTTCGGGATCGCCGCTGCCACCGCGCTGGCGCGGGCTCATCCGGTTCTGGCCTCGGTTTTGGCCGGGGTGCTTTTCGGAGACGTTCTCACTATGGTTCTTTTGCAATGGGGAGCCATCGCGCGCGTACCAGACGGGACAGGCTCGCTTTGGTGTCTCGCGGTGGCCGGTGCCGGCGTCGCGATCTTGACGACGACGCTTAGGCTCTTGCCTGATCCAAGTTGGACCAATCGCGTCATTATAGCCGCTTCTGGCGCATTGCCGGCGGCTATCCTGGGGTGGGGCGTCTTGTGGCGTTGGCGTCTGCGTGAAAGAACTTGAAGCAAGCTGCTCTCCTCCCGCAATGCGGACGGGGCAGCGAGGTGTGGCAGACCGGCGGCGAGATGGAGGATGCGCGGACGGGATTGTTTGTCAAAACCACCGTGTACATTCGTGCGAGGCAAAGCTGTACGATTGGCGCTCCACAAGCGCGCAATTTCACGCCCCACCACCGGACTGTGGAAGGCCGACTCCACGACCCCGCCGGGGTTTTTCTTCTTGCGCGCGGCCTCACCCAAGCGTGGCGCTATCGAAGCTTGTCCGCGCTGAGTTTTCCACTGGCCCAATCCGCCGCCGCGATGCCGGTGGCGTCAGCGAGCCGGGGATAGGAGTTTTGCGCGAGGAGACGGACGAGGCCGCGCTTGATTTCGTCCACAAGTGCAAGCCCTTTGAACACAAAGGATGTGCAGAGCTGCACGAGACTTGCGCCGGCCTCGATCTTCGCGAAGGCGGTTTCCGCGCTGTCGACGCCGCCAACGCCGATCAACGGAAACTGATTCTCCGCTCGCACATAGGCGGCGGCGAGCATTCGTGTTGAGAGCGAGAACAGTGGCCGGCCCGAGAGGCCGCCCGGTTCGCTAGCGAGAGGGTCGCGCAATGTCGCGGGCCGCGAGACCGTCGTATTCGAGACAATGAGCCCGTCGATTTTCCGCGACCTTGCGCATTTGATGATCTCGTCGAGTTCAGTGAGCGTAAGATCGGGCGCGATCTTTAAAAGCACGGGTTTGCGGCCAAACCGTTCTTGCGCGATGTCGCGCGCGTCCAGAACCCGCGCAAGAAGATCGTCGAGCGCACTGAATTTTTGCAAATCACGCAAGCCGGGCGTATTGGGCGAAGAAACATTGATCGTGAAATAGGCCGCGATATCGGCGAAGGCCGCGATCCCCTGCACATAATCGGCGGGGGGGTATTCGGAGTCCCTGTTGGCGCCGAGATTGATCCCGGCAATTCCATGCCTTCGCGTACGCAAGGCAAGGCGGGCGTGGACAACCGCATGTCCTTCGCTGGGGAAGCCGAGATGGTTGATTGCTGCCTGGTCGCGATCAAGGCGCAATAGGCGCGGGCGCGATTGACCTTCCTGCGCCAGCGGCGTGATCGTGCCTACCTCTGTAAAGCCGAAGCCCAGCCGCAGGATTGGATCGACAGCTTCGCCATTCTTGTCAAAGCCCGCTGCAAGTCCGAGTGGGTTGGGGAAGTCAAGGCCAAAGGCGCTGACTGCGAGGCGAATGTCGTCTGGCGGGGCCGGCAGCCGGGGAAGTTTTTGCAGAACCTTAAGCGCCTGAATGGCCAGTTGATGCGCAGCCTCTGGATCGAGCGCGAACAGAATCGGACGTGCCAGCGCATCCAGAAAGCCTATCACCCGAGGAGGCCCGCGAAATCATGTCTGCCGTCCGGCCGGAGCGGGAGAGGTTTTGCCCAGACCACGGCATCGAGCGGCAAAGCGGAATAAAGATGTGGAAAAAGCACGCCGCCGCGCGACGGCTCGAAGCGCAAGCCCTCGCCGAGTCGTTTCGTGTCAACCGCGATAAGCAACAAATCATCCTTGCCGCTGAAATATTTCGCGGCGGTCGCTTCGGCCTGCTCCGCAGTCGAAAAATGAATGCAACCGCCAGCGATATCGGCCGGCGCGCCGTCAAACCGGCCTTTGTCCTGGGCTTTGCGCCACAAAGAGGCAGGAACAATCTTATAGATCAAAGCCATGGTCCGGCCCGGTTTTTGTCGGCTCCCTTAATACTCGGCTCCCTTAATACAAAGTTTGAGGGCGATTTTCACCTTAGATTGCGATCCCATGGGACACCACGAAAGGTCACGCCGAGGCCACGGCTTTCGCCCTCTGGTAAGGTCCTTGATTCGCAATCCGCGAAAAGCCAGCGCGCTATTCACTTGCGCCGAGCTTGCCGGGCCGCGAACGCGGCTTTGTTACGATTTGTAACCGGAATTGAAATAGAGTCTAACATTATGATAAGGAACAGCTTTTTTTATTCCCGTAAGGGCGGAGGCAATGGTCTTCCGGCCTTGCGCGATGATCCCCTTTTGCTGCCTCTAACGCTTATGCTATGCCACGATTCGCTCGTATCGGATCGCTGCGATCCAGGACTGCCAAAAAGCGGCACGCAGATGCCGCCGCCAAGACGCCGGACTTTACCGAATCGCTTCGTGAACTCAGCTGGACAGCCGAACGCAACGTGCAAAAATTCAACAGCCTTGCCGAATATGCCGCGAAGCGCTTCCGGCTCGCCGGAAAGGCTTACCTCGACGGCGGTGACCCGTTTTTCGCGCCGATCGACACTTTGCGGCGGGAAGCCGAAATCAACGGCCGGCGCTTTGTCAGTTTCGCCAATTATGATTATCTGGGGCTCGCGTCCCATCCCATGGTTAAGGCCGCGGCGGCGGCGGCTCTGGACACGTTGGGGATTGGCGCGCTCGGCTCCCGCCTCGTCGGCGGCGAACGATCGACGCATCGCCATCTTGAAGCCAGCATCGCCAAATTTATCGGCGCCGAGTCGGCGCTTGTCCTGGTCAGCGGCTATCTCACCAATGTGACGACGATTTCCCATATCCTGGGGTCGCACGACGCGCTTTTCATCGATGAACTGTCCCATAACAGCATCGTCAGCGGGGCCAAGGCTACCCCTGCCGAAACCATAATTTTTCGCCACAACGATCTCGACCATCTCGATTTCCTGTTGCGGGAAAGACGCGGCAACTCCCGCAACGCCCTCATCGTAGCCGAGGGCCTCTACAGCATGGATGGCGACATCGCCGACCTCGTCCGCCTTGTCGAGCTCAAGGAGCGGCGCAAGGCTTGGCTGTTGATCGACGAAGCGCATTCGCTCGGCGTCCTCGGGAGAAAAGGGCGCGGGCTTTGGGAACACGCTGGTGTCGACCCGCAGCAAATCGACCTCACTATCGGGACTTTATCGAAGACTCTGGCGTCTTGCGGCGGGTTCGTCGCGGGCGCGGCGCCAGTGATCGAGTGGCTGCGCTATACACTGCCCGGATTCGTCTATAGCGTCGGCCTATCGCCGGTAATAACGGCGGCGGCGGAGACCGCCATGCAAGTAATGCAGGAAGAGGCTTGGCGCATTGAGCAGTTGCGCCAAAATGCCGCACTGTTCATGGAGCTTGCCCATGACGCCGGGCTCGATACGGGTCCTGCCATCGGACGTGGCGTCGTTCCGGTCCTTTTTTCGGACAGCCTTGAGACTTTGGCGGCTTCAAGCCATTTGATGGATCACGGCTATTACGTGCCGCCGATAATTCAAATCGGCGTGCCGAAAGACCAGCCGCGTCTGCGTTTTTTCCTTTCGGCGTTGCACACCCAGGCAGAGATGCGGGGCGTGACGGATCTGTTGGCCAAGCGGGAATGCCAGCGTGCGGCGCCGGCCCGCTCATTGACCGCGGCGACCTGACGGCAGCGCCAAGTTTCGGTATACGTTCCTGCCGTGCGCCGCGAGGCGTTTGCTCGAGTCCGCGGTGGCGATACCGCCGCATGCCGCCCAAGGCTCGAAAAGAAGCAAGACGAATTCCATGAGCAGGACCGAGCGCGACATAGAGATTATTCCGGCGAATGGGCTACGAAACTTTTTTGCCTTTTGCCGGTTGCCCCGGCTTCTTTATAAGGATCGCCCAGGCTTCGCCCCCCCTCTCGATGCCGAGCGCTGGACCTTATTCGCGGCGAAGCTTAATCCGCATTTCAAGCTCGTCCAATCGCAAGCCTGGCTCGCCCGCAAGAATGGCAAGCTTGCAGGCCGGATTTTTGCGCAGTTCTATGACGAAGCCCATGCGCCGCTTGGCGCATCCCGGGCGCAATTTGGTTGCCTCGATGCAATTGACGACGACGAAGTCGTCGCGTTCCTAACGCGAGCCGCAGAACAGTGGCTGCGGCAACGCGGCGCCGCGCTCGTGCATGGGCCGTTTTCGCCCTCCGTGAACAGCGAGACGGGACTGCTCGTTCAAGGATTCGAGGCCACGCCCATGGTGTTCATGCCCTGGAACCCGGCCTATTTGGGCGGTTCCCTGGAGCGCCATGGTTACAAAAAGGCACGCGATCTCATTTCCTACCGCTACGATACCAGCGACAAGGACCGGCAGGCGCGCCCAAAGATTTTGGAGCGGCCCGAGTGGCGCGAGAGGCTCAACATTAGAAACCTCGATCTTAAGAACCTCGGCAAGGAAGCGGCGATTATCATCGATATCTTCAACGATGCCTGGAGCGAAAATTGGGGTTTTGTGCCCTTTACGCTCGCCGAGTTCATGTCGAGTGCCGACGCGCTGAAAATGGTGATGCCGCCAGAAGGCGGGTTCATGATCGAACTCGATGGCGTACCGCAGGCATTCGGCATCATTTTGCCGAACTTGCATGAAATAACCGCCGATCTCGGTGGCCGTCTGTTCCCTCTTGGCCTGCCGCGCATCGTCTCGCGGATCAGGAAGCACGCCTTCAAATCCGGGCGGCTCGCGCTTTTCGGCATCCGCCGCACCTTGCATCGCAAGGCCGCCGGCGGCGCGGTCATTCTGGCCTTCGTCGACGAAATGCGCCAGCGCAGCAAATCGAGTTCGATCGGACACGTCGAATTCGGCTGGGTTTTGGAGGACAATCTCGGCATGCGCCGGCCAATCGAACTTTCCGGCGCGCGCATCGACAAGGTGCATCGCGTCTATGAAAAAAATCTCGCGGCTTGATTCCGGGGCGCTGAACGCTTTATGCTCGCACGATCTTGACCGCGACGCGATTTTCCGCCTTCGCGGATCAAGACTTTAGGAATTGAGAATGATCGGCAAACGGGGCCAGACTTAATGGATGCCCTATCCCTCCGCATGGAACGCGAGGCGGCGAACGCAGGTTTCATCGCGACGCTGATAAAGCGTCCGCATCCGCCGCGCCGCCGTGCCATTTTGGCGGCGCATCCGGAAGCCGCCGGTCTTATCGGCCACGACCGAAGGACGGCGGCGATCACGCTCGCCGTCGTCGCCGGACAGACCTCGATCGCCGCGCTGCTTGGTTTCCTCGGGTCCGCATATTGGTGGGCGGCGTTGGCCACCGCCTTTTGCATCGGCGCCTTCGCCAATCACGCAATGTTCGTCGTCATCCACGACGCGACCCATAATTGTATCTTCAAATCCAACGTCCTGAACAAATGGGCCGCGATCCTCGCCGATCTGCCAAACACCTGTCCGACCGCGATGGGATTTCGCTGCTATCACATGAAGCATCATTCGCATCTCGGCGATTACGATTACGACGCCGATCTCCCGAGTCATTGGGAAGCGCGTTTGTTTGGCGGAAGCGCTTTTGGCAAGGCCGCATGGATGTTTCTTTTTCCGGTCTTCCAGCTTACCCGCCTCGGCCGTCTGCAAGGCTCCGTGCCGATGTGGAGCCGGTGGACGTTCGTCAATGGCGGTTGCGTTTTCCTCTACGATGTCGCCGTGCTGGCCTGCTTTGGCCCAAATGCGCTTGTTTATCTTTTCGCATCCTTCTGGTTTTCAGTCGGAGGCTTGCATCCGCTCGGCGCGCGCTGGCTTCAGGAGCATTTTACCTCCGATCCAGCCCAGGAGACGTTTGATTATGACGGTCCCTTGAATTTCGTCGCGCTCAATATCGGCTATCACAACGAGCACCATGATTTTCCCGACGTGCCTTGGTCGCGGCTGCCACGGCTGCAGCAAATGGCACCGGAATTTTACGCCGGACTCAAGACGCATAAATCGTGGAGCGGGCTGTTGCTCAAGTTCATCTTCGACCCGCAATTTACTTTGTACACGCGGGTCGATCGCCGCGCCGCCGCGCCGGTGATCAGATCTCCTTGAGCCGGTCGGGTGACGGCGAAACGCCCGCCAGGGGCGGCGCCTTGGGCGTGCGTTTCCAAGTCTCGGCTGCCCCGAAGCCGGCCTTTAGGATCGACGGCGCGTTGGAAATGCTGACAAAAATCATCAATGGTATGAGCGAAGCAAGCGTCGCGAGATAGCGCCAAAGCGAGCCCCGCCGCAAAATAACGTAGGGAATGAGCGTCATCCCAATGCCGATGATCAGGACCATTGCCGCGATCGTTGCAATGAGCGGCAGGTAGGGGGCGAGATCGCCGCCCCGCATGATCGCGCATAGAGCCAAGCAAAGGCATACGAGCGCAACGCAAGGGTAAAATGTCTGGATGAGAATGAGAGAACTCGCCGACAGCTTTCGCCAAACCGGCCATCTGGCCAACCAGACCTCGCCGAGTAGCTTGCGGGCAACCTGCACAAAACCGTTCGACCAGCGTCGCTGTTGGATTTGCCAATGCGAAACCTTTTCGGGAACCAGCCCAGGCACGGGGGGATCCATCGCGAAAAGGCCATGCCATCCGGCGATTTCGGCGCGCACCGTGAGATCGAGATCCTCGCAGAGCGTCTCGCCCGACCAACCGCCGGCCGCCGCGATCGCCGCGCGGCGCCACACCCCGCCTGTGCCATTGAATTGAAACAGCCAGCCGGCGCGAAAGCGCGCCGCCTGCTCCATCACGAAGTGGGCATCGAACATCAGGCCTTGGGCGCGGGTCAGCCAATTCGTCCGGTAGTTTGCGAATTCGCAACGCGATTGCACGAAGCTCGCGCTTGGATCGGCGATCAGCGCCGGGACGATCGCCCGCAACCAGCTCGGCGGCGGCCGGAAATCGACATCGAGAATGGCGACATAGGGAGCGTTCGAGCGAGCGAGGCCAGCAGCCAAGGCGCCAGCCTTGTAGCCCGGCCGCCCCGGGCGACGAAAATGCGAAATATCGTAGCCGTGCCGGCGCAGCTCGCAAACGACAGCGCTGGCAATCGCGACCGTCTCGTCGGTGCTGTCGTCGAGAAGTTGGACATGCAGCTTCTCTCGCGGCCAATCGAGCGCGGCCGCAGATCGCAAGCTATCCGCGACCATCGAGGGTTCATTGAAAACCGGAATTTGCACAAGAACATGGGGAAAATCGGCTTCGCTAATCACCGGTGCCAGAAGCGGCTTGCCGAGCAGCCTGCCGGTCGCTTGCTCAAAGATGCTAATGCCAATGAGAATCAGAAAACCGGCGCTGACAAACAGAAGCCCGCACGCGGCGGCAAGCAGGCCGGTCTCGCACGCAATTCGGAAAAAATCGACGAAAACCAATATCCGAGCCCCCATGGCCTTATGCAAGCCGCACAAACGAACACTTCACAAGCTTTGATTCCGAAAAGCCTGGTTTCGACAACAAACGATTTGCAACAGTTTGTTGCAGATTTGAGAGATTCGAATGTTTAAATTTGAGGCTGCGTTGTCCCGGCCGTTGCGGGAAACGCCGTGCGAGAGGTCGCGGTTTTGATTCAGGTCCTGTGCCATGCGGCGTCTCGCATGGTCTGGATCGTGCCGTCGATGCCGCTGATCAGCGGATGGAAAAACCCGGTCCGGGAAAGTGACTTCGCCCGTCCGTTTCATCTCAATCCGCATCTAATCCGAGGCTCCGCGGCGAGCAGCCGGCAGGCCGATGAGCAGGACCTCGCGCGCGCCGCTTTCGATCAACCGCGCCTCGGCTTCGACTACGGCGCCGCCGCGCGGCTCTCCGGGCGCCGCCAGCAGGACGACGTCGGTTTTTGCAGCGAGGGTTCCGGGCATGCCGTTCCGGTCGAGAGGCGGCGCGATCGTCACGATGAAATCATAAATTCCGGCCAAGGCATCGAGCACATTGGCGAACTCGTGAAGATCCAGCTCGGTGTCGCGGCCAACGGGCAGAAAATGGAGCCGCGAGGCCGGGTCGCGGCGAATGACCTCGGCGAAAGAGGCCGTTCCGGCGAGAAGATCGCCCAGCGCGGGCCCGGCGCCCGACAGATGGCCATACGGCGCGCCGGAGGTGGAACTCGCAAAATCCAATAGACCGCAGCCGTCGAGGCCGATGATGATCGAACGTCCCTCGCGGGCGAGATCGCGGGCAAGATCGAGCAGCATGCAACTCGCAGCGCCAGTTGCCTTGAGGCTCGTCGCGACGACGCGAATGCCTCGCGGGGCTCCTTCCCGCGCGGAAACCGCCAGAATGCGCGCCACGATCTTTGTCATCGCTTGCCCATTATCGAGGCGATCGCCGATCGTTTCCCCCTCCGTTGCCGGCGGGTCCAAGTTTGGGTTTAATCGCGGACTTAGCTCCGCCGCATCCGTGAAGCGGGCGAAAACGCGAACCTGTCCGAGCGCGCGGGGCTGCTCGAGAGGCGCCTCCGCCTGGGGAGGCAAGCGCCCGCGCGGCAACACGGTCGACACCAATGCGCCGAAAGCCATCACCAGCACCGCGGACGCCGATAAGACCAGCAAGGCGTCCCTTGGATAAACCGGATGGTTTGGCGGGACGGCGCGCGCAACGATGCGCGCGTCCAACTTGCGCGGCAAATCGCCGGCACGTTTGGCGCCGGCGCGCATTTCGAGATAGAGTTCGGCGATACAATTGGCGGCGTTTGCGGCAAGTTCGCGATCCTCGGACTGAAATGCAATCGTGACCAGACCGCCCGTGCCAGGCCCGCTCACCCGCAGGCGGTCCTGATAGGCTTCGAGAACTCGGTCGTCCGGGCTTTTTCGCGCCGGATCGCGCATGATGCCGAGAAAGATTAGGGCGCGGCAACCGGGTCCGAGGCCCCTCGTCATCGCATCGAATTCCGGATTGTCCTCGATGCCGAGATCCATGATCGCCCGACGGGCGAGATCGCGCGACGCGATGAGCTGCGCCTGGCTCGTGGCGGCGCCAGCGTCCAAAAGCGCAAGATTTGCCCTGAGGCTGATCAACCCCGCCTGCCGGGGGCCGATCAAAATCCGCGCCTCGGCGCTATATCGCGCCGGTTGAAGGCAAAGCACGGCGCCGCTGAGAACGAGAGCGGCGAGCGGCAACCCGATTAACCACCATTTCCGCGCGGCGACCGCTTCGAAAACTAAGTGAACATCCAACTTGCGGGCCCGCGTTGCGCGCGGCGCGTCCCACTCCCGCCAGTCCATAAGTCGCCTCCACCATCCAAACGGCGCGATAAGACGCCGCGATGGTTTCAGCGAAGTTAACTTTCGGATTTGCGCACAGCCGTCCACGGGATCAGCTCGAACCGGCGGTCGGATAGTTGGCTTTCGCCCTATCTTCAAAAGCGCCGCGCGGCCAGGCGCCGGTCCTTTCCGTCAGCCGCGAGAACTCGTGGTACACTGACCTTGTCCGGGCCGTCGACTGTCAAACTGTGGCTTGACTTATAAATGATGGCAAGCGACAGAATTTATCCATTTTTTTAGGGAGGTTGTCATGCAAAGCAATAACGGTAAGAGACGCTCGGCTTTGTTGAGAGTTGCGGTCCTTTGCGCCGCGCTGATAATGGCCGCGGCAGGCAGCGCCTCGGCCGCCCCAACCGAGTCGGTGCTGCATTCCTTTACGGGCGGCAGCAGCGACGGGGCTTTTCCCTTCGCCGGCCTGATTGCCGACAGCGCCGGCAATCTCTATGGTACGACACAGGGTGGCGGCGCGTCGAACAACGGCGTGGTGTTCAAGCTCGCGCCGGGCGGGACCGAGACGGTGCTGCATTCCTTCACGGGCGGCAGCGACGGGTCTAATCCCTTGTTCGCCGGCTTGATCGCCGACGGAGCCGGCAACCTCTATGGCACGACAGAGTTTGGCGGCGGGACGGGATGCGGCGGGCCGGGATGCGGCGTGGTGTTCAAGCTGACGCCGACCGGGTCCTCCTACACGGTGCTGCACTCCTTTGCGGGCGGCAGCGGCGACGGGGCTAATCCTTACGCCGGCTTGATTATCGACAGCGCCGGCAATCTCTATGGCACGACAGAGTTTGGCGGCGGGCCGGGATGCGGCGTGGTGTTCAAGCTCGCGCCGGGCGGGACCGAGACGGTGCTGCACACCTTTACGGGCAGCCCCAACGACGGGGCTTTTCCGACAGCTGGCCTGTTTGCCGACAGCGGCGGCAATCTCTATGGGACGACAGCGGGTGGCGGCGCGCCGCCGCCTCCCAACGCGCCGCCGTGCGGCGGGTCGGGATGCGGCACCGTCTTCAAGCTCGCGCCGGGCGGGGCCGAGACGGTGCTCTACACCTTCTGCAGATTGTTTAACTGCAACGACGGGGCTGGTCCCTCCGGCGTGATTGCCGACAGCGCCGGGAATCTCTAGGGCACGACTTCTGGTGGCGGCGCGCCGGCACTAGGCCTGGTGTTCAAGCTCGCGCCGGACGGGACCGAGACGGTGCTGCATGCCTTTACGGGCAGCGACGGGGCTTTTCCGAGGGCTGGCCTGATTGCCGACAGCGCCGGCAATCTCTACGGCACGACAGCCCAAAGCGGCCCGAATGGGAACGGAGAAGGCGTGGTGTTCAAGCTCGCGCCGGGCGGGGCCGAGACTGTGCTCTACTCCTTCTGCCCTGATTTGACTAACTGCAGCGACGGGGCTGTTCCCGAAGCCGGCCTCTATGCCGACAGCGCCGGCAATCTCTATGGCACGACACGCTTGGGCGGCGTGGGCGGCTTTGATTTTGCGGGAAAAGGCGTTGTGTTCAAGCTGACGGGCACCGGGTTCGTCACGGCGATCCCTTTCAGCGCGTTCAGCGGCAAGCTTCAGATCGACTTGGACCGCAAGCCGAAGGAGGATCGCTTCGCCCTTCAGTCCAGCTTCACCTTGAGCAGCACCGCGCCCGCGATAAACCCGGTTTCCGAGCCGGTCACGCTCCAAATCGGCACTTTCTCCATCACCATCCCGCCCGGCTCCTTCAAAAAGCACGGAGACGGGGACGGGGGCGGGGTTTTCAGCTTCCACGGGGTCCTCGACGGCGTGAGGCTGAAGGCGCTGATCAAGCCGACCGGCACCTTGCGATACGCGTTCGACGCGGAGGCGAAGGGCGCCAACTTGACTGGGACCAAGAACCGGGTGCAGGTGAGCCTCACCATTGGCGGCGACAGCGGCACAACCTCGGTCACGGCCGAGATCAGCCATTAGGCTGGCCGATGGCGGAGCCTCCGGCCACAGCCGCGAGGCCCCGCCGCCCGCCGCGAATTTATGCCCCGATCTTGGTTCTGACTGTCTGGTAAACGGATTCCGTCGTCTCCGCCGCCTGCTCCAGCAGCGCATTGACTTCGGCGATCTGCTTCTCGGCGAAATCGCGATCCTTGATCGCCTTGGCGTTGGTGAACACGTTCAGCGCCGCGCCGCGCAGCCCGGCGTTAGCCGCAAGCACCGCGACCCCGGCGTCGCTGATCACATTGAGATTGCCTTTTTCCGCCGCGGCGGCGGACAGGCGGATCACCTCGAAACAGGCTTTGACGGCGCTCAGCGGCACGAGCGTCGCATCCTTCAAGGCGGCTTGAATCGCCGCGGCCCGCTTGGCTTTTTCTTCCTCGGTCGCGCGCGGCAGCCGATATGCGCTCATCACGGAATTGAATGCCACCATGTCTTCCTCGATTGCCCGCGTGAGCTCGGCGCGCAGCGCCCCCGCCTTGGCATTCACGGCCTCGAGGTCTTCAGAGACCGCTTCGTAGTTCTTTTTGCCGATGGTGAGATTGGCCATCATCGAGACCAGCGCCGCGCCGATGGCGCCACACATCGCCGCCGCGCCGCCGCCGCCGGGCGCCGGACGTTCGCTGGCGAGATCGTCGAGAAAGGTTCGAATGGAACTATTCGTGGTCATGGTTGCCGCAGTCCTAAAAGTCACGCGAGGGCTTTGGCTTGCGCATAGATGTTCTCGGCATCGAGCACCTGATCGGAGCTTTCGAACAGCTGACCGACGCAAGTGCGATGCAGTTTCATCTTCACGCCGCCGAGCCCCAGCGCGCCGAACACGATTTTGCCGTAACGCTCGTTCCCCTTGTCGATCGCCTCGATGCCAGCGATGCCGAGCGGCGGCTGCGCATTGCAGTCGGCGAGCACTTCGATCGCCGGGTCACGCTGCCAGTCCTTTTCATCGAGCAACGGAACGCCGATAGCGCCTGCGGCGAACACGACCTGCGCGCCATTGACCGCCGCCGCGCGGGCTTTATTGTCGAAGGCCTCGAAGGGTGTCGGCGCAAAGCCGAAGCGAGCATTGATGGCCTTCGCTGCGGCATCCGCACGCTGTTGCGAGCGCGAGGTGATCGTGACCTCGGCGCCTTCGATATGCAGCATCGCCGCGGCGCGCATGCCGACCGGGCCCGTGCCGGCGAGCACGATCGCTTTCTTGCCGGCGAGCGACTTAGCTTTGGCGAGCAGTGCAACGCCGGCGGCGGCCGTGGTGTTGGAGCCATTGCTGTCCAACATCACGGACACCCGAAAATTCGCAAAAAAGCGCGCCTTGACCGCCTTGAACAACGCCTCGCCGGCGATCATGCTGCCGCCGCCGACGAAGATCGCGGTATATTGCTTTTCCTTGGGGCCGCGCGTGTAGATCGTTCCATCGACGAGCGCAGCGACGCTTTCCGGCGTCACGCCGCCATAACCGATGACGTGATCGGCGCCGCCGTCATAGCCGACGACCGTGTCAAAGACGCTCGGCGCCGGATCGGTGTCCAATAGGAATAAAAGCTTCTTTGTCATGACGGTCTCGATGAGTTGAAATCTTTCCGCGCGGCGCTTAAGATTTTATTTGTCAGAGTTCGGCTGTTCTGCCAAGCCCACTGGCCCGCGGTTGCCCGAACCAGGGGCCGGTGCCTTCAATTTTGTAAGGTTCTAGCCGCCGACCTTACAGGGCCACAAATGGCTTGCGGCGCGCGGCGTGTGGGATTGGGCAAATAAATTCAACATTTTAGGTCGTCAAACCGGACACCTCGGCTGCCGCCAACGTCTCCCGCATCCGGGTGGTCGCGTTGTCTGAGAACATCGGGTGCTTCGACTTGCCAAACGTGAATGTGTGCATGCACTGCGGGTCCGCGTCGATGCCGAGCTTTTGCCGCAAGGCATGGGATTTAGGCGGGGTGAACTTAAGCACCCTCGCAAGCTGCGTTGCCGATAGATGAAACCTCTTTTGGAGGTCCACCTCGCGGACTGCCGCCGCCTCAGTCGGGTCGTCGGCAGCTATGAGGCGCACCGGTAGGCCTTCGCCCGCCTTCTTTGTGAAGCGGACACTGACAGTCGCACCCGTGCCGGATATTTTTGTATCGAGGCTGCCAAGTCGGGGGAACACGTCAGTCCGCGATTTGCCCCCGCGTATTGCCTTTTCCACGCGATCGATATCCGCTTCGCTGATGTCCACGCCCTCAGCCACGTGGGTTTCTATTGCCAGCAAGGTGCGGATGCGGCCACGGACCTCGTCTCGCTGCCGCTTGCCCGGTCGCAGCAGCTCCCGGATTTGGCTGAACTCACGATCCACCAGCAGGTCGAAGCCAATCGTGGGCTGCGTGCTGATCGGCAGGACGCGGCCGGGAAGGTGGTCCGCCAACGTGTCATCTAGCGTGCGCTTCAGAAGGTCATCGAACGTGGTGATAAAACCACGAGTGTGCAGATAGAGCACATCCTCTGGAAGAATAATCAGCCAGTGCTGTTCCGCGTCGCGCAAGGCGTCCACAGCCCGGAGTAAGCCAGCTTTTTCCTGAGTCAGTCTGGCGTGCTGAGTGGCGAGGTTGACGCATTTCTCAAAGCCGATGCTCGTCCGTTTGTTCGGATCGAATACTCTTACTCCCTTTTGCACGAAGATGGCCTTCAGAAGCATCTCGGCTGCGTGCTGCATATGAAGCAGGACGCAAGTGGTGCGGCCATCATCATCGCACGAGTTGAACGCGGTTACTGCCCGCCGAAGTGAGCACAGCGCCTTGGCTTTCAGGGTGCGCGCCTCGCGCCTCAGCTTCCTGCGCTTACCGATTTTCTGGGTCACGGTAGGTCATGAACTAACTCTGGTCGGAGTCAAGACCAACTCCGCTTACAGCTTTGAACAATGCGCCGTCGCGCCGGATGGAAAGAGGACGCCGTTTCCGGCGGGCGTTGTCCCGGTCTGCGTCAGGGCCATGGCGTCCCTTGAAGCCTGAGGATGAACCGTCAATGGTCCTATTTGTCAGAGTTCGACTGGCCTGCCAAGCCCGCGTCGCCCGCTCTCGTCGGAGGACAGGGCATGGTCGATCGCCGTCAAAATGACACCGACCCCAAAAAAGCCGGCAAGCAAAGCGATTCCATTCGCCGTGACCCGGGCAAACCCGAGCTTTGCGACGTCGAAGAAAGGATAAAGATAGATGCCAAAAGCCGCGCCACGCAGCATGCTATAGACGAAATACAGCACCGGGAAGACGAGCCACCAGGCGGGATCGCTCCATCGCAGGCTGCCCTTGCGGAGAAACGCCAACCAATAGAAGGGGTACAGGAACGGGATGGCATCATGCAGCGCGATGTCGGCCAAAAGCTGCAATCCATGCGGGTGCCATAACTTCCGCAACAGCACCGCATAAACCACTCCGACGATGATAATATAAACGACAAGCGCGGAAGTGACGCTTGGCCTAGTCAAAAATTGTTCTGCCTGCGGCCGCGCGCAAAAAATCGTGAGCACGAGGGCGACAAGGAGATTGGTCTCGATGGTGAAAAAGCTGATGTAATTGATAAGGTGCCCGGCGAGCGGCAAGTTTTTGATGAGCGCGTCCTGAATATTGAAGTGGAGCTGGACTCCCAGGCCAAACCATCCAACGCCCGCGATAACCGCCGCGCAGCCGCGCTGCCCATACAGGGGGAGAAGTACATTGCCGGGCATTTTCACTGCGCTAACCCTGGTTACCACCCTCCGCCACTCAGATTCCTCTAATCACATATGGCCGCTTCTTGGCATTTTGCAAAACAGGCGATTAAGTAGAGATCGTGTCCGCCAGCCAGGAGCGCGGCACGCTTGGCTCGGCTCCGGTGGCCCGGCGGGCGGACTCAACGCTAGAGCGCAACGGCGGACCTGATCGCCCTCGCGGGGCGGTCGAATCGATCATGATCTTTAGTCTCTTTAAGATTTACGGTAAGATTTTGCCGAAAAGCGTTAAGCGAAAGGAGCCACGGACCATCGGCGACTCTTGTAAAGGAATGGCGAAGCGCGGAACGGGTGGGGCGGTGGGCGAGGAACGAGCGGCAAGCCAATGATCGGACCGGGCGAATCCAGGCTTCCGCCGAAATTGTCGGCTTGGCGGCGGATAGTCATTAAGCTCTCCGGCGAAGCCTTGATGGGCACGCGAGGCCATGGTCTTGACCAAGATACCCTGGCGCGAATCGCGACGGATCTAAAGGAGGTTGCGGCGCACGGCGTCGAGGTCGCGGTGGTCGCCGGCGGCGGCAATTTTTTCCGGGGCATTGAGGGCGCGGACAAGGGCATCGAGCGGGCCCGCGCCGATTCGATCGGCATGCTTGCGACGGTGATGAATGCGCTCGCCCTTGAATATGCGATCGAGAAGCAAGGCCAGGCGGCGCGAACCCTGTCGGCTTTGCCCATGCCCGCGCTTTGCGAGGCGTATTCGCGCCAGGCGGCATTGCATCATCTTGGCAAGGGCAGGATCGTGGTTCTCGCCGGCGGCACTGGCAATCCATTCTTTACAACCGATACCGGCGCGGCCTTGCGCGGCGCCGAGCTTTCCTGCGATCTCATTATGAAGGCGACGCAGGTTGATGGAGTCTATTCGGCGGACCCGAAGCACGATCCGGCCGCGACTCGCTACGATCGCTTGAACTCATGACGAAGCCATCGCCAAGAATCTCGCGGTCATGGACACCGCCGCGTTCGCGCTTGCGCGCGAAAATGGAATTCCCATAATCGTCTTCTCGATAAGGCAGCCTAGCTCGATCCTCGCGGCCCTCGAGGGACGCGGCAAAGCCACCCTGGTTTCGCCTTCATAGTGCGCTACGATCACCTCATCCGATGGATGGGCCTTGCGAAAACACTTTAGGATTCCGACATGAGCCCTGAATTTGATTTGCCCGACCTTAGCCGGCGCATGGACGGCGCGGTCGCGACATTGAAGCACGAATTGGGAGGTTTGCGCACCGGGCGTGCGTCGGCCAGCCTCATCGAACCCGTGCATCTCGAGGCCTATGGGCAAACGATGGCGCTCAATCAGCTGGCGACAATTAGTGTGCCGGAGCCGCGGTTGCTTTCGGTTCATGTCTGGGACAAGGCAATGGTCGGCGCCGTCGACAAGGCCATCCGCAATGCAAATTTGGGACTCTCTCCAACCGTCGAAGGTCAGGTCTTGCGGATCAGAATCCCGGAACTCAACGAGCAGCGGCGCAAGGAAATGGCGAAAGTCGCGCACAGATATGCCGAAGACGCGCGCATCGCAGTACGCCATGTCCGCCGCGATGGGCTCGACATTCTAAAAAAACTGCTCAAGGATAAGTCGATCGGCGAGGATGCTGAGAAGCGCCACGAGAGCGAGGTCCAGAAACTGACGGACAAATTCGTCGGCGAGATCGATTCCGCGCTGAGCATGAAAGAAGCCGAAATCATGCAAGTTTGAGCCGCTTCGATCTGCTATGAGCGGGCCGAGAACCCACGAGGGGCCGCGCGTTTAGCTTCACGTGCCGTCCGGTGTTAGTGGTCGGCGGGAGGGCCGCTGCGGTCCGGTCATTTTTAATGCTGCGGTCCGGTCATTTTTAATAGAGGCGCTGTATGGCAGAGGTGCTGTCTTGCGTAGGTAGGATGGAGGACGCCAAGAGACGATGCCACGGGCGGGCGGCGGGCGGACAGGATATGATCAGGATATGACAATGTCTTCCATGGCTGCGGATGAGGCAGCGCTTCCCGCGCGCCGGCGCCTGACCGGCGCGCCCGTCCATGTGGGCGTGATCATGGATGGCAACGGACGCTGGGCGGCGCGGCGGGGACTGCCGCGGATCGACGGACACCGGCGCGGGCTGGAAGCGCTTCGCCAAACCGTTCGCGCGGCAATCGAATTCGGGCTCGACTATCTAACCGTTTACAGCTTTTCGATGGAGAATTGGAACCGGCCCGTCCAGGAGGTCACCGACCTCATGGGTCTTCTTAAGCGCTTTATCCACAACGATCTCAACGAGCTGCACGACTACGGCGTCAAGGTCAAGGTGATCGGCGCGCGCGCGAATCTGAAAGCCGACATCCGGGCCTTGCTCGACGAGGCGGAGAACCGGACAAAGGCCAACAGCCGCCTTACCTTGATCGTCGCCTTCAATTACGGAAGCCGGCAGGAAATTGCCGCCGCGGCACGGGCTTTGGCGGAAGAAGTGGCGGCCGGCCGCATCAAGGTATCCGAAATCGACGAGGCGCTGTTCGCCTGCCATCTCGACACGGCGGGCATTCCAGATCCCGACCTCATCATCCGCACGTCCGGCGAACAGCGACTATCTAATTTTCTGATGTGGCAAGCGGCCTATTCCGAATTCGTTTTCCTGCCGATGCACTGGCCGGACTTCGACCGCCAGGCTTTTTCGGCAGCCTTAGCGGAATTCTCGGCGCGCGAACGGCGGTTCGGCGGCGTGACGGGGCAATACCGGGACGGTAAGGTGCTGGCCGGCGCGGCGAAAACATGATTTACGGTGCCCCGAGTCCCGCGCTGCTTGCCATGCTGAACGATGCCGATGCGCCAGGCAGAAACCCTCCGGCGCCCGATTTTTCCGGGCGGCATCGTTTGGCCGATCTCTTGCCGCGCGTCCTTTCGGCGATTGTCTTAATGGCGGCGGCGCTTGTCTCCGTCTGGTGGGGCGGTCTCGTTTTCGATCTGGTTTGGCTCGCTGCCGCCTTGGCGGTAGGCTGCGAATGGCAAAATCTGATAGCGGCACCAAACCCTCGCCTCCGCTTTTTTCTCGTTGCCTGGGGGCTCGTTGCCAGCGCGTATTTTGCCGGCAAGGCGTGGTTCGGGACCGCCTGCTCCCTGATTGGCGGTTGCGGGCTTGCCCTCGCCTTGGCCGCGGGCCCAGGGCGGAGGATTTGGGCTTTTGGCGGGATCGTCTACGCGGGTTTATTGCTCCTTTCCGCCGCCGCGCTCCATGGCTCGGCGGAATATGGAGCAAGATCGATCTTGTGGCTTTTCGCGATCGTGTGGGGCACCGATGTTTTCGCCTATTTCGGCGGCCGCCTGATCGGCGGCGCCAAGCTCTGGCCGAAAATTTCCCCCTCGAAAACCTGGTCCGGCACGCTTATTGGCGTATTGGCTGGAGCGAGTCTCGGCGCCGTGATTGGCGCAAGCGGCCTCGGCGATCCGTGGCGGGCCCTGCCCCTTTTCGCGCTTGGCCTTGCCGCCGCCGCCGTCTCGCAAGGCGGTGATATCTTCGAAATCTTGGGCCAAACGGCGTTTCGGCGCAAAGGATTCGAGCGGCTTGATACCTGGCCATGGCGGTTTCATGGATCGGTTGGACGGATTTATCGCCGCCGCCGCTTTCGCGGCCATGGCCGGCGCCGTGCGAGAAAGTGGTCCAATCGCGGCTGGGCTGTTCGATTGGTTTTAGGGCGGTCCGCGACTTCTCGGGCGCCAGCGTGGTATTGTTTCGCCGCCTTATTCCAAACGCGTACTTAGCGTGAACTGCTCCACCTCACCCGGACATGCTCTTTCAATTGAATTGAGAAGACGGCATGGAGAAAGTCAGGCGATTGCGGCAAAGGCCCGCGGCGGCACGCGAAGTCCGCAGCGTGGTTATCCTCGGCGCGACCGGATCGATCGGTAAATCGACCGCCGAGATCATTGCCGGCGCGGGTGGCGCTTTCCGGGTCGAGGCCGTCGCCGGCGGGCGGGATCCGCAAGCCTTGGCCCGGCTCGCTTGGGAACTCGGCGCGAAATTCGCCGCCCTCGCGGACCCTTCCGGTTACGCCCAATTAAAGGAAGCCCTGGCCGGCACCTCGATCGAGCCCGCGGCGGGCGAGGATGCGGTCGTCGAAGCCGCGCTCCGCCCAGCTGACATCGTGATGGGAGCAATCGCGGGAACCGCCGGGGTCAAGCCGACCTTCGCGGCGCTTTCCGCCGGGCGCACCGTCGCGCTTGCCAATAAGGAATGTCTGGTTTGCGCTGGCGCCCCCTTCGTACGCCAAGCCAAGACTTCCGGCACTAGGCTGCTCCCCGTCGACAGCGAACATAACGCGATCTTTCAGGCCATGGGAGAAGCAAACCTCGATACGATCGAGATGATCACGCTGACCGCCTCGGGAGGTCCGTTTTGGACCTGGCCAAGCGAGGCCATTGCCAAAGCCACACCCGAACAGGCATTGGTCCATCCAAACTGGTCGATGGGGCCAAAAATCACGGTGGACTCCGCCGGGCTCATGAACAAGGGTCTGGAAGTGATCGAGGCGCATTATCTTTTCGGGATCGAGGCGGCGCGGCTCGATGTCATCGTGCATGCGCAGTCGGTGGTGCACGGTCTCGTCGCCTTCACCGACGGCGCGGTCACCGCCGGACTTGCCGCGCCCGACATGAAGGTTCCGATCGCCCATTGTCTCTCATATCCGAAGCGAAGCGCGACCGCCGCGCGCCGGCTTGACTTGACCACCGTTGGCCGGCTAACCTTCGAGCGCCCGGATTTTGTCCGCTTTCCTGCCTTGCGCGTTGCCGTCGACGCGTTGCGCACGGGGCGAGGCCTTCCCACCGTCTTGAACGCCGCCAATGAAATCGCGGTCGAGGCTTTCTTGAACCGGCTGATTTCGTTTCACGAGATTGCCCAAATGGTGGAACAGGCTTGCAATTCGGCGCTTGCCGACGGGGTGGCGCGCGAGCCCGAATCGGTTGCCGAGGCTCTTGCAATGGACCGTGCCGTGCGCGAAAGATCGCGTTCTGTTCTCGCCCCGCACGCTGCGCCGCGTGCCCGGGTGCAGTGAACATGGATCATTACCATGCGGGCGACCGGCCTCGGGTTGCAAATGGCCGCTCATTCCCGCTCTCAAATGCCTTGGTTCGCCTAGACTTTTCTCGTGAACATGGGCAAAAATTTAGGAACGCCATGCGATGCGGTCCCTGGTAGATAATACGCTCGGACACGATATGTGCAGACAAGACATGCTCAGTCAAAAACTCAGAGCGGGCGCAACGTTCATTTTTCGTGATCGTTGCTCCCAGGTGCCGTGCCGAGGAAACAAGATTGCGGTCACGGCTAGGCCCAAGGTAATTGTGAGCGGGCCGTATTCGCTCCCGTGCTATTTCGCGAGATTAGGCTCGGCGGTGCCAAGGCCGCCGCAACGGAAAGGCCCGGTTCCCTTATGTTTGGTAGCCGCATGATCGAGGCCATGCGGAAGGCGTTGGAAAAGCCGGCTAGGAGTTCAAATGTCAATACTCACACAAATCTGGGCGCTCGCAGGTTATATATTGCCTTTCCTTTTTGTCTTGAGCCTGGTGGTTTTTTTTCACGAGCTCGGCCATTTCCTCATCGGCCGTTGGTGTGGGGTGAAGATCGATACCTTCTCGCTTGGCTTTGGACCAGAACTTTTCGGCTTTAACGACCGCCATGGAACGCACTGGCGGGTTGCGGCCTTCCCGCTTGGCGGTTATGTCAAATTCCACGGTGACGCCGATGGCGCTTCGATGACGAATGAATCTGCCCTCGCGGCCATGGCGCCCGGCGAGCGGGCGGTGAGCTTCGTTGCTCAGAAAGTCTGGAAGCGGGCGGCGATCGTCGCGGCGGGCCCGCTCGCCAATTTCCTCCTGGCGATTGTTATCTTCACCGGCATTTTTTATGCGAACGGTCGCGCCATCCTGCTGCCCGTAGTGGATGGCATCGCCGCTGGAAGCGCCGCCGAGGCGGCCGGATTTCAGCTTGGCGATCGGATCGTTTCGATCGGGGGTGTCAAGATCGATGGCTTCGAGGACATGCAGCGCGTCGTGCAGACAGCGAGCGACACGGAACTGGTTTTCGGCATCGATCGCGGCGGCAAATTGGTGCAACTTGTCGCGACGCCGCGACGGCGCGACGTGGTGACTCCGTTCGGCACCACGCGGGTCGGTGTCCTTGGCGTCCAATCCAAAAGCAAGCCGGAAAATTGGCATGTCGAGAACTATGATTTTGTCGGTTCGGTTAAGCTCGCTGGGTCGGAGACCTGGTATATCGTGGCGCGCACTGGCAGCTATCTCAAGGGCCTGGCGGCTGGGACGGAATCGAGCGACCAGCTATCTGGACCGATCCGGATCGCCGAGGTATCCGGGGCGATGGCCAAGATCGGCCTCGCGGCGTTGCTCAACCTCGCCGCAATTCTGTCGATTTCGGTAGGAATGTTGAACCTCTTTCCGATTCCCCTCCTCGACGGCGGTCATCTCCTCTATTTTGCGGTGGAGGCGGTTCGCGGCAAGGCGATGAACGACAAGGCGCAACAGTTCGGCTTCAAGGTCGGCCTCATGCTGGTGACAAGCTTGATGGTTTTCGCCACTTACAACGACATTCTTCGCCTGACCCGTCAATGGATGCACTTAGGATGATCCGACGCGGCGTTTGGTTCAAACTTGTCTTATCCAAATAGAAGCAAAGGGTTAACGCTGTTTCTTAAGGGATTGCTTACCGCGATGCGTGTCTTGCCTGCCACGCTCCCCCGAAATCGCTACAGTGCAACGAAACTTGCGTTGCGGGGCATCTCAAACCTTGTAAGAACAATGCGTGGCGGACTGGAAGGAGCTTTGCCCGTTCGATTACAATGAGTTGCGTCAACCGACTAGCGCCAGAACCAGCTAGCGTCAGGTGGGGAGTTAGCGTTCGTGGATGTGGGAACCGGTCTTACAATGCGATCTAGGCGTAAACTTCAAGGCCGGTTCGCCGTTGCAATCGTCGCGTTGGCTTGGTTCTGCGCCGGGAGTTTCGCCGCTTTGGCGGAAAACGTTTTGGTGCAAGGCAACAAACGTGTCGACAGCGAAACGATTGCCGCGTATTTCAGCGGCTCTGATCAAGCTTCCATCAACAAGGGGGTCAAGGACCTCTACGCCACCGGATTGTTCTCCAGCGTCAAAGTGAGCCGGGCCGCCGGCCGGGTTGTTGTAAGCGTAAGGGAGAATAACGTCATCAATCGTGTCGCCTTCGAAGGCAACAGCAAGGTCAAGACCGAAACGCTGACCGCCGAGGTCAAATCGAAATCGCGCGGGCCTTATAGTCAGGCCATGGTCGCTGCGGATATCGAGCGGATCAAGGATGTTTATCGGCGTTCAGGCCGCGCGGCGGCCAAGGTGACCGCGCGGACGGTCGATCTGCCAAACGGCCGGGTCGATGTCGTCTTTACCATCGACGAAGGCGAAAAAACCGGTGTGAAGACGATCAATTTCGTCGGCAACCACGTCTATTCCTCCGGCAAGCTGCGCGATCTCATGCAGACGACGGAGATGAATTACATCTCGTTTTTCAAGACCTCGGACGTCTACGATCCCGACAGGATCGCCTCCGACCTCGAACTTATCCGGCGGTTCTATCTCAAGAACGGGTATGCCGACTTTCATGTCGTGGGCTCCGACGCACAATTCGACCCGGCGCAAGGCGGCTATATCGTCACGATCACCGTCGAGGAGGGGGTGCAATACACAGTCGCCGCGGTCAATGTCGAATCGCATTTGCCGGACCTCGATGGAGCCTCGCTGCGTCCGCTCGTGCGTCTTTCGGCCGGAGACGTCTATAACGGCGACTTGGTCCAAAAGACCGTCGATGCGCTGACCAAGGAGGTTGGCAAGCACGGCTACCCGTTCACGCAGGTCCATCCGCGCGGCGACCGCGATCCAGCGACGCGTACCGTGACCATCGCCTTCGTTCTCGACGAGGGGCCGCGTGTTTATATTGAACGTATTGTCGTGCGCGGCAACACCAGAACGCGCGATTACGTGATCCGCCGCGAATTCGAAATTGGCGAAGGTGATGCCTACAATCGGGTGCTCATCGACCGGGCCGAACGGAGGCTCAACAACCTCGGCTATTTCAAGAAGGTGAAGATCACCAACGAACCGGGCTCGACGCCCGACCGGGTGATCGTGGTGGTCGATGTCGAGGATCAGCCGACCGGCTCATTATCCCTGTCTGGCGGCTATTCGACCACTGAAAGTTTCATTGCCGAGGTCTCGGTGACCGAAACCAATTTCATGGGCCGCGGCCAATATGTGCGCCTTGCGGTCTCGGAGGGGCAATTCAGCCGGGGCGTCGAGTTCAATTTCACCGAACCCTATTTCCTCGGCGACCGGATCGCGGCGGGTTTCGATATTTACGCGAAAAAAAGCGACGCCTTTCAATTTTCTTTCTACAATAATTTCGTGGCCGGGGCGACGCTGCGCCTTGGCTTGCCCGTCACGGAGGAAATTACCTTCTCGCCGCGATACTCGATTTACCGCACGGACATATCCATTCCCAACACTTCCCGGCAACCCTTCAACGATTGCGACAGTCCAATTAGCGGGGTCACGCCGATTCTTTCGGGAGCGACGGGCGTAGGTCCGCCCAACTTCTTCTTCAACTGCTTGACGAACGGCGAGGCCTCGTTGGCGCTCAAGGAGGCGCAGGGCCCGTTCTTGACCTCGAGTTTCGGATACACGCTTGGCTATAATGCGCTCGACAACAACAAGAATCCCACCGCCGGCTTTTTCGCCGAATTGCGGCAGGACATCGCCGGCGCGGGCGGCGATGAGCGCTTCGTCCGAACCACCGGCGATATCCGTTATTATCACGAGATATACGATCCGGCAGATATCGTCGGGCTCGTGCATCTGCAAGGTGGCGATCTGGCGGCCTTTGGCGGAAGCCAATTGCGCATCGTCGACAATTTCAATCTTGGGCCAAGCCTGGTGCGGGGGTTTGCTCCTTTCGGCATCGGCCCGCGCGACATAGGGTCCGGCAACCCCCAGGGCAACCCGCTCGGCGGCACCAAATATTTCGGCGGCAGCCTCGAAGCGCAATTCCCGCTCTGGGGTCTGCCGAGGGATCTCGGCCTGAAGGGAGCTATCTTCGCTGATGCCGGCACATTGTACGGATTTACCGGCCGCACGAATTTCAGTCCGAACGGCGTGTGCACCCCAGCCGACGTCTCTCCGCTCTTCACGCAAGGCAATTGCATCACTGTTGGAGGCGACTCGCCGAAGCTGCGGTCCTCCGCCGGCGCGTCGATTATCTGGTCGTCGCCGCTGGGACCGATAAGATTCGACTTCGCCAAAGTCATCACCAAGAGCCAATTCGACCAGACTCAATTTTTCCGCTTTACCGGCGGCACCACTTTCTGACCAAGCGTTTCCGATCGCGCCGACGTTCGTTGCGCTCGCCGCAATTGGTGGCCGCGCGCCAGGCATGGCAAATCGCTCGCCGGGGAGGCGGATCGGCTGGCGTGGAGAGCCGCGCATGAGCGAACCGTTTTTTTGTTCGCGCCCGATCAGGACATCGCTCGCCGATATCGTCGCCTGCACCGGCGCGGCGGTCGTTGCAGGCGCCGATCTATCGGCCATCGTCTGCGGGGTGGCGCCGCTCGACGAGGCGGGGCCGGGTGAGCTCACCTTTCTCGATCCTCCGGAAATCGCCATGCTTCTGGAGACCAGCCGCGCCACCGCCTGCTTTGTCACTCCGGGTGACGCGCCGCGGGTGCCAAAAACGACCGTGGCGCTGGTGATGGAAGCGCCCTCTCGCGGCTTCGCGCTCGCCATCCGGCGGCTGTTTCCGCAGGCGATCCAGCCAAGATCCTTGTTCGGTACGGCGGGGATCAATCCAGGCGCTTCGATTTATCCAGAGGCACGTCTCGAACAGGACGTGATCGTCGACCCGGGAGTGGTCATCGGGCCCGGCGCGGAAATCGGTTCCGGTTCGATCGTCGGCGCGAACAGCGCCATCGGTTCGGACGTCCGCATTGGCCGCGATTGCCTGATCGGGCCGCAGGCAACGATTACCCATGCGCTGATCGGCGACAGGGTTATCTTGCATCCGGGGGTGCGCATCGGTCAGCCAAGTGTCGATTTCAGCCATGCCGGCACCCTGGCCCAGCGCGGAGCTGCCTGGCCGCCGGGGATTGGCCGGGTCATTATTCAGGACGGCGTCGAGATCGGCGCCAATTCGACGATCGATCGCGGCTTCGTGGGCGACACGGTCATCGGGGAGGAAACGAGGATCGGCAATCTCGTGCGCATCGCGGCAAACGTCACGATTGGGCGATATGGCGTTGTCCCCGCGCGGGCGGAGTTGTCCGGCGCGCGGCGCGAAGGATTCTTCGCCGCCCCGCGAGCGTGAAGAGGCCTGGCAACGCAAGCGGCAGACCGGCTGGCGGGCTGCGGGCGAGGCGGGCGCGATGAAGCGTCAGCCCTTCGGAGACAGCCTGGCAAGACGCGCTCCGGGCCAGCCTTGGCTTTGTCTACTGTTCAACCGGATTTGAAATTTCGCCGCGGCGCGTCCGCGCGAAGTTCGCCGAGCGCCGTCTCGCCCGCGACCGCCTTGGATCCTGTCGTGACCAAGGGTCTCGCCGCGCCCGGCATATAGACATCGACGCGCGAACCGAAGCGGATCAGGCCGAACCGGTCGCCAGCGCCGATAACCTCGCCCTGGCGCACGAAACAGACGATGCGCCGCGCGACAAATCCGGCGATCTGCACAACGCCGAAACGGCCGCCGTCCCCTTCGATGACGAGGCCATTGCGCTCATTGTTCTCGCTCGCCTTGTCGAGTTCGGCGTTATAGAAAAGGCCTGGCCTATAGGCGATCTTGGTCACCCGGCCGGCAACGGGCGCGCGATTTACATGGCAGTCAAACACCGACATGAAAATCGAAACCCGCTGCATCGGTTCGGCGCCGAGCCCAAGTTCCGGCGGCGGCGCGAAATATCCAACCGAGGAGACGACGCCGTCGGCGGGCGAGATCACCAGATTTTCGTCGAGCGGGGTGAGGCGGACCGGGTCGCGGAAGAAATAGGCACACCACGTGGTTGCGATCGCGCCGATCCAGAAGAGAGAGCCAAAAAACGAGCCGAGGACAACGGTACCGAGGGCAAAGCCCGCGATGAAAATGTAGCCTTCCGGATGGATGGGCGTGAGCTGCCTGCGGACCGAACCGATCATCGACATGGGGAAATCCTATCCGCGGACAACCTTCGCCTGGCGCCCGGATCACAGCTACGAGCCTTGCCAAATTTGTGACACATGGAAGCCAATTTTTCCAGAGCCATCTCTGCTAACCGGCGATGACCGACCGGAAAAGAGTAGGTCAGATAGTATCAACGCGAAACCAATGGGACGCTTTTCATAATCGGCCTCCTCGAAGGCTTTCTCGGCGGCCCGCCCGACCTTGGGCTTTAGGTTGGCGAATTTGCATCTCAATCGATCGAGACATCGAATCTTATTCGGCGGCGGGTTGCTTGGCCTGCCGCCTTCGCGCTCGGCGATCTCATCGAACTGCAGGCGCCATTTTTGCCGCGCGGTTGGGGCGAGGGAAAAGGTATATTTTGGCGCCACCAAAATCGGCGCCGTCCGGGGCGCGACGCAGCGATATCAATAGCTGAGCATAAGCCAGGACGGGCCAACTAGGACGGCCCTAGGACCCTAAGTGCGGTGCTTATCAGAGAGATCATCTAGAACCTGTCTGAACTGGCTGCCTTCCCGCAAACGAAACGCCGGCCTTTTTCAAGCGCTAATGGGCATCGACGTATCTCTCCCTATCCAATTATACTTATGGATTGCGGGAACCGCTACTTTTTTCGTGAAATTGGCTAAGAATGGACTCGTGGCCGCAAAATCCTATCCGGGAGGGGTGGATCATGGGCACGAGCCATCGCGCGCTATTGCTAATGGCAAAAAGGCAGCGACGCCGAGACAGCTTTCAAAGGGCTTTTGAGACATGATCTTTGGAAAAGAAGGCCTACTTCACGCAATCATCGGGGTCCTTTTGGCCCTTCTCATTCTTGGATTTTTGTACCGCATGGGCATTGATTGAGCCGCCACAATCAACTGAGGCACTGCTTCCGGCAACTGGTCACTGAGCATAAGATCGAACACGGGCCGCGCGCCTGCCTCATCACGCCGATTTTGGTACGCGCATCTGTATCCAGAACGAAAAAGCGATAAAATAACGTGGATATTGGCTGACTGGCGAGCCATTGCCGAAGGCTATGGGGCTTCCGCTCAATTGCGAACCGGCCGCTTTAGAGTAGATTAGTAAAGGAGATAACCTTCCAGCGCGACTGAGGTAGTAACTTTGGCTGTGGCATGGAAAGAGATGGGGCGTGGAATGTTTATAGCGCTTTTGGTCATACAGGTAATTATTGGGATAGCCTGTATTCTCGGATTCATCTATCTTATCAACACTATGCCGCGATAGGGCTCATTGAGTTCTTGGACGACTCCCGTGGCCGTTGCGAAAACCTCTTTGGGTCAAGCACGTATAATAGGTCCCCAAATTATTTACGCCAACTCCACCAGGCGGCCCTCGCGCAAGGTCACCCGCCGGTCCATCCGGCTGGCCAGCTCCATGTTATGGGTCGCGACCAAGGTGGCAAGCCCGGTCGCCCGGACGATCGCGTCGAGCGCCTCGAAAACATGGGTGGCGGTCTTCGGATCGAGATTGCCGGTCGGCTCGTCGGCGAGCAATATGCCTGGGCCGTTGGCGACGGCGCGGGCAATCGCAACCCGCTGCTGCTCGCCGCCGGACAATTCGGAAGGCCGGTGTTCGCCGCGCCCGGACAATCCCAGATAATGCAGCAACTGCCCGCCGCGTTCCCTTGCCTCGCGCCGCGACAGCCCGGCGATCATCTGCGGCAGCATGATATTTTCGAGCGCCGAAAATTCCGGCAGCAGATGATGAAATTGATAGACGAAGCCGATCTCGCCGCGCCTGAGCGCGGTGCGTTGATCGTCGGACATAACGATCGTGGCTTCGCCCGCGATAAACACTTCCCCGGCGTCGGGCGGCTCAAGAAGGCCCGCGATATGGAGGAGCGTCGATTTGCCGGCGCCGGACGGGGCGACCAGCGCGACCGATTGCCCCGCCCACAGGCAAAAATCAACGCCGCGCAAGATTTCGAGCGGAGATCCCGCCTGAACGTAGCGGCGTTCGACCTTTTCGAGACATAGCGCCGGAGGGGACATGGCTATTCGTAACGCAAGGCTTCGATCGGATCGAGCCTTGCCGCGCGCCAGGAGGGATAGAGTGTCGCAAGCAGCGATAAAACGAGCGTCATCGAAGCAACGGTAAGGACATCGCCAGGATCGACCACGGAGGGCACCCGCGAGAGGAAGTAAATCTCGGCCGGAAACAGATTGGCATCAAAAAGCCATTTGAGAAACTGGCGAAAGCCCTCGACATGGCTCGCGACGAGCAGGCCGAGGAAGCAGCCGGCGAGCGTTCCGGCGACCCCGATCGAGGTGCCGGTGATGAGAAAAATCCGCATGACGCCGCCTTGCGTGGCGCCCATGGTGCGCAGGATCGCAATATCGCGGCCCTTGTCCTTGACGAGCATGATCAGCCCCGACACTATGTTGAGCGCGGCGACAAGCACTATCAGCGTAAGTATAATGAACATGACATTGCGTTCCACGTTCAGCGCGTCGAAGAATGTCTTGTTGCGCTCGCGCCAGTCGGTCATGATCATCGGCCGCATCACCGCCCGGCCGATTTTGTCCTTGACCGCGTCGAGCTCCTCCGGCCTTGCCACGAAAATCTCGACGACGCTTGCCTGGTTGTCCTTGTTGAAGAAGCCCTGCGCCTCGGGCAAGGCCATATAGACGAAGAGATTGTCGAACTCCGCCATGCCGATCTGAAAGATCGCGGTGACCGGATACACTTTGCTGCGCGGGGTGATCCCGAAAGGCGTTTGCGCTCCATTCGCGATCAGGATTTTCAGCTTATCGCCGATTCGAAGCCCGAGATTTTCAGCGAGCCGTTGGCCGATCGCGACGCCCCCCGCCGTGTCGAAACCGTCCAGCGTGCCGAGCTTGACATTGCGGGCGATGCCCGGAAGGCGCTTGATATCGGCCTCCCTTATTCCCCGCACAAGGGCAAACGCCATGCTGGCCGTGGAAGCCGCCGCCGGGCTCTCGATCATCGGGATGACCAATTCGACGCCGGGCACCGCGGCGACTTCCTTCGTCACTTCATCGTAATCGGTGAACTGCGTGTCGGCGGCCTGAAGGAAAATATGACCGTTGATACCGACGATTTTGTCGAGCAATTCCTTGTGAAAGCCATTCATCACCGACATGACGACGATTAGCGTTGCGACGCCCAGCGCAATTCCGAGAAAGGAGAAAAAGGCGATGACCGAAACAAAGCTCGCCTTGCGCCGCGCGCGCAGATAGCGGAGCGCGATCAACCACTCGAAGGGCGCGAACGGGCTTGTTCCTTTCGAGGCTTCCGTCATGAGCCCGCGAGGCGCGCGATCGCCGCGCCGGCGGCGAGATTGTCGCGCGCGCCGGTCGCCCTTGTCTTGAGTTCCACTGTGCCCGACGCCAGCCCCTTGGGACCGACGATGATCTGATAAGGCAGCCCGATCAGATCGAGCTTGGCAAATTTGGCGCCGGGGCGCTCGTCCGTGTCGTCATAGAGCACGTCTATGCCCCCTTTTTCGAGAGCAGCGTAAATCGCGGCGCAGGCGGCATCCGTCGCGCCATCGCCAACCTTGAGATTGGCCAATCCTACCGTGAAGGGCGCGACTTCCGCGGGCCAAATAATTCCCTTTTCGTCGTGGCTCGCCTCGATCAACGCGCCGACGAGACGCGATACGCCGACTCCGTAGGAACCGCCCTGGAACGGCCGCTCGACTCCGCCAGGGCCGGTGATCAAGGCTCGCATCGGCTTCGAATATTTTTCGCCGAAGTAAAACACCTGGCCGACCTCGATGCCGCGCGTTTCGATGCGTTTTTCTTCCGGTGTCTCGCGCTCGAAACGGGCTTGATCGTGGACGTCCCCGGTCGCCGCGTAAAGCTTCGTCCATGCGCGAACGGCGGGCGAGAGGTCGCCATCGTAATCAGTGTTCTCAGGCGGGATGGGCAAATCAAAGACATCGGCATGGCAAAATACCGCCAACTCGCCGGTTTCCGTCAAGATGATGAATTCATGGCTCAAGTCGCCGCCGATCGGCCCGGTCTCAGCGCGCATCGGGATCGCCTTCAATCCCATGCGCGAAAAAATTCGCAAATAAGCGACGAACATTTTGTTGTAGGAAAGCCACGCCGACGCTTCGTCGATATCGAAGGAATACGCATCCTTCATCAAGAACTCGCGGCCGCGCATGACGCCGAAGCGCGGCCTTTGCTCGTCGCGGAATTTCCATTGGATATGGTAAAGGATTTTGGGCAGATCCCGGTAGGAATGGACATAGGCGCGGAAGATTTCGGTGATCATGTCCTCATTGGTAGGTCCATAGAGGAGTTCCCGCCCGTGACGATCCTTGATTCGCAGCATTTCCGGGCCATAGGCCTCGTATCGGCCTGTTTCCCGCCAAAGATCCGCAAGCTGGAGGGTCGGCATCAAGAGTTCGATCGCGCCGGCCCGGTCCATTTCCTCGCGGACGATCTGCCCAACTTTTTGCAAGACGCGAAGCCCGAGCGGTAGCCAAGCGTAAATCCCGGCCGCCTCCTGCCGGATCATGCCCGCGCGCAACATCAAGCGATGCGAGACGATCTCGGCTTCCTTCGGCGTCTCGCGCAGAATCGGCAGAAAATAACGGGACAGGCGCATTGTTTGCGAACGCGATTAGGAGGAGCGAAGCGGCGGATCTTGGGTTTTAACCGGCACGTCAGGAAAGGCAAAGGCTCGCCAAGAGCCTTAGGCCAAACCGCTCTGTCGCGCTAGTGCCGGCCTGTCCGGCCGCGTTGCGCTCGCCCGGATTAGAATCCGAGCCGCATTGCGCAAATTGCTTGCGCTCAAGCTTGTGAGACCCGGAGCTTCCGGCGCGGCGCGAAATTACCTGGCCCGCCCGGAACATAACTGACGAGATCGTATGCCTTGCCGAGCACTTCGCGGAGATGCGTTCCGGCGCGGGCGCAAATGTCCATGATAATGTCGGGGCGGGATTCCCCATGGGTCTTGTGGTGGCGCCTAATCGCGGCCAAAGCGCCGAGGGCCTTACGTTCGAGGTCGCCGACAACGTCCTCGAAATTTTGTCGCACGCAGCGGTTCAACAAGGCATAGACATCGATCGCGGAGGCGCGGCCCGACACCGCCGAAGTGGTGAAATAATCTTGGTAGCTCGTCGGTTGCCAGGTCAATAAATCGCCAATTAATCCGGGCCTGCCGGGAAGTTGCTCGATCAATTTAACCATTTCGTTGAATTGATTGAGATAGGCGCCAGCGAGGCTGGAGCCCGGACCTGCCTGATCCATGGGAAATCCCGAATCGTTGTTGGGCGGGCTGTTGCTGGGCATTGCGCCAGGGAGGCGGGCCGCGCGGGCTTCTTGCGTCATGGCGGCTAGCGTCATGTGGAGGGCGCCTCATTGCGTCCACGTCATACTAGACGCGGACCCATAATAATTTGTTGCCGGAGATAGTAGGTTGCGACCGGCTTTCCGGAAAGTGCCGCGGCAAGCATGCGCGACCCAAGGACGGAGTGCCGGCGAGTTGAAATTATGTGTATCATGGCTTGCCGTTACCTTGCCGGACAGCCCCGGCATGGTGACAGCTAGGGCTTGCCAATAGCCGCGAAATGGAGGCATAATGATTTGTCAACATATGAACATCCGTGGTCGCCGCGGGCCAAAAGTCTAAAGTAAGAAGCCGCGCCGCGCGCAAAAGGGGGGAGGGGCCATGTCCAACGTCGCCGGCAAGGCTTACGGCATGAACGTCGTCACGCCGATGCGGTCCAGGTGCAGCTGGATCCAACGGGCGATCTTCATGGCGTCACGCGCGCTTCCCTCCAATTTAGGCGGGCTGCTTGGCTTGTCGATCATCCATTTTGCGCGATGGGTGCTGATCAAGCGCGATCAGTGGCCAGACCTCGGCCAAGGCAAACAGAAGCTGCAAAACGATTACATGCTGTTTTGCAGCAACTTCAACGGCACCTGGGATCAATATATCGACGCCTTCTCGGACGGGATTCCGAATGGCCTCGACTTTTTCTGGTATTCGAGCACGCGATACCCCCACTCGATCCCCATCACCCCCTTCAAGAACTATATCCGGGCGAATCAGATCGACACGGATTACTACTATAATTCGACACCAGGTGCCGCGCAACGCGACATCAAGGCGGCGTTGCGCATTCGGCGCGTCATTCTCGCACTCGCCCAGCAGAATGATTCCCAGACGCCTGAGGAATTCCAGAAGGCATATATCACAGCGCTTTGCTCGGTGCAGAACGACCTCGGCTACCAGGGATATGCGCCGGTCGCCAGCAACGACACGGGGAATGCCGACAATAATCGTAACGCTTACGTCCGCGATCAGCCGGATGGCGCCACGGCGCTTCTCTGACCCTGCTGTCTCGCCAAGGAGCCGTTCATGCCAACATTTGATGGCGGACACTATTTCCTGACGGTTCTCGTCCCGGTTAAAACGGGTCCGGTTCAGGACGGATCCGCGTTCACGTCGCCGGTCCATGCGCTGCGTAAACGGCTCGCTATGCTGCCGCCCGCCCAGCAGACGCCCGCCTGCTGCAACGACCAGAGCCCGTTCGCGCGGAACACGCGCAACCATTTCGCCCGCTTCGTCATCATCGACGATGTCGCCTACAACGGGCGCGAGACGGAAAATTCAATTTGCCTGGCGCTCGGGAATTTGTTCAGAAGGAAAAAAAAGCTCGAACTCGTGGTCGCGCAACCGCAAGATCGTCTGACGTGCCCCTTTCTGCTTTTCGCCACGGAGTTCGACGCCGCAAGCGGCGCCGGTGCGGAGCGCGACTCCTACCTCGAGACTCTGTGGGTCACGATGGGACCGGAATTGCGCGAGATATTCAATCATTGTGAGCGCTTCGACAGCGTGAATGACGCGGCGTCCTTCGCGAAATATATCGCGAGTTGCCAGGTTGAAACGACGATGCCGTTCAACGATTATTACGACGCGGAAACGATCGACGACCTTATACACGGCCGTATAAAAAGCCGTCCGCCCTGGCCTGCCGATAAAATTCTAATTCCGGCTGGCTTGGGCGCCCTTTTGTTGTTGATGGGTCTTGTCGCGTGGTTGGTTTTCTGCGGCAACCTTATGCTGCTGCTCGTCGGCGCGGTGGTGTTCGGTGCCGGGATCTGGCTGGCTTATGCGACCCTTATGGCGGCGGGCAAGAAGCCGTTTCCACCGGGACCCGATCTCCCAACCGTTCTCAAGGCCCTCCATCTGCAACGGGCTTTTACCCGCTTCGCGATCGACAACCAACTGCTGGCGGCAGACGCGGCGTCGGCGCCACAACTCCACGCCGCCTTCCGGGACTTCGTCACCGTAAATCAACCCGGTAATCTCGGCGGACCCACGCAACCGCCGGGCGTCATCGGCATCTAGAGGCTCAACATGGCCGTCGAACTCGATCTCGCCGACATTCAAGGCAACATTCTCACCGCCTATGGAAAGGACGGCTTTCCGAAAGGCCGGTTCATGCTCTTCCATATTGAGAAGGGTGATTTGGCGCGCCGGTTTGTCAGCGCTACGGTGCCAATGATCACGACGGCTTTGCGCTGGAAGTCGAAGCAACGTATCCCGACTGGCAAAAGAGAAGTGGATCGTCCCCAAGTGGCGGTTAATATCGCATTCACATGGTACGGGCTGCTGGCACTCGGTATTCCAACGCGGACGCTACGCGGGATGCCGGATGAATTCATCGACGGCATGACCGCGCGGGCGCCGATGCTCGGCGACGATTTCACGGGAGATGACTGGAAAAAATCGTGGGACGAGGTATGGATCAATAGCGGACAGGATCACAGCATCCATCCAGACACGGTGCATATTCTTATCACGCTTAATGCACAGATGAATCCGGATGGATCAGCCGTTCCGGCGCTTGAGGCGAAAACCAGAGAAATCCTGAATCTTCGCCAGGAAATTGGCGGTGTGAAGCTTCTTACCGGTCATAATCTTCCGGGCCATCGTCCGAAGCGGGATTTTCAAGAGTTGTCGGCGCTCCTGCAGCCCAACTCCGACGGTACGGCCACGGCCCTTCCGAAGGAGCACTTCGGCTTCACCGACGCAATCGGCGATCCGGTTTTCGACGGGCAATATCCAAACCACCACGAAAAGTTTTACGAGGTAGGCAACGGCGCCTTCGATGGCAAGGGTAATTGGCGGCCGCTCGCGACTGGCGAATTCCTGCTCGGTTATCCCGACGAGGCGCAGGAGATCGCGGGCGCCGCCATGCCGCTCGACTTCAGCCGCAACGGCACTTTCATGGCCTACCGCAAGCTGCAAGAGAACGTCGACGTGTTCAACACCTTTCTGGACGAGCGTGCGAAGGAGTTCGCCGCCGTCGCGGGCATCCAAAGCGACGACGCGCGCGATACTTTGATGGCGAAGATGGCGGGCCGCTGGAAGGACGGCGTTCCGGTCTCGCTCGCGCCGACCGTCGCGGAGTGGAAGCAATTCAATATCGATCACCCGGAGTCCGATCCAACCGCCCGCTATAAGGCTCTCGCGAACTTCAAGTTTCGATACCCTAAAAATCACCGCGGCGAACCAGATCCCCGCGACGACCCAGAGGGGACTAGGTGCCCGCTCACCGCCCATGTGCGGCGGGTCAACACGCGCGACATGATGGCCCCGACCGGCACGGAGGGGTCGGTATTGAACAATCGCCGCCGGATTCTCCGGCGCGGCCTGCCCTATGGTGGTCCGGACGACGATGAGCGTGGAATTGTGATGCTGATCGTCTGCGCGAGCCTGTTCCGGCAATTCGAATTCGTGCAACAACAATGGCTCAACTATGGGCTCGATTCGCGCGCCGGCAGCGACACATGCCCAATTGTCGGCAATCATTCGGACGGCGCCGGCGACATAAATGGCCCCAAGGCCAAGTTCGTGATTCCCGCCGATCCGGCATCCGGGCAGCCTCCTTTTATCGTCGAAGGCATCCCGCAGTTCGTCGAGGCCCGCGGCGGCGAATATTTCTTCGTGCCGAGCATGACCGCCTTGCGCATGATCGGCATGGGCGTGGTCGATCCCACGTAAACTCGCAAATACGGGAGAAACGAGCGATGACATCGCCGAATTTCGTCGCGGTTCTCATAGTGCGCTTGCGCATGATTCTCGATGGACTTGCTGCCTTGTACCAGATTCCGGCAGCGATCCTCTTGGCCAAGGGTTCTGGCCTGAAGGCAAAGGCGCAGGCGGCGTCCCAGGAGCCGCTCTTCCAGAGGCGCGGGCTGCGGTTGGTTCGCGCCTTCCTGCCCAATCTCCGTGTCTCGTGGAAATTCTTCAGCTCAACCGTCTATCCGAATAATGGCACCGCGCTCGTAACGCGCTACGAGGACGTCATCGAGGTGCTCGATCGAAAGGCCGATTTCGAGGTCGTCTACGAGCCCAGGATGCGGGCGATCGCGGGAGGAGAGAATTTCTTTCTTGGGATGCAGGACACGGCGCTCTATGCGCGCGACGTCTCCAACATGCGTTTAGCGGTGCGGCGCGACGACGTCGCCGCGACCGTCGAGCCGCTAGCCCGGCAGTTGGCCGACAAACTCGTGGCAGGAAAGGCAGGCCGCATCGACGTGCCGCCGGATCTTAGCTTGCCCGTGCCGACGGCGATCGTCACCGATTATTTCGGCGTCACCGGCGCGCCCGGCAGCGATTTCATGGACTGGGCGACGCTCATGTTCCGGTATCTTTTCACGGATCGTGAGGGCGATCCTACGCTCGACCGCGAAGCGCTCGACGCCGCGGCCGCCTGCCGGTCCGTCATCGATGCGGCCATCGCCAAGCGCAAGGCATCCGGCGAGACGAAGGATGACGTGCTCGGACGCTGCCTCGTCATGCAGGCGGCTGGGTTGCCCGGGATGGATGATCAAGCCATCCGCGGCAATCTCATCGGGCTCGTGATCGGCGCGATCCCGACGATCTCCAGGGCGGCCGTGCAAGCGCTCGACCAGTTGCTCGACCGGCCCCAGGCGTTCGCAACCGCTCAGCAAGCCGCGCTCGACGGCAACGACGCGCTGTTTGCCGCGCATGTCTTCGAGGCGCTCCGGTTCAATCCCATCAACCCGTTCATCTTCCGGCGCGCCGCGCGCGACACCAAGATCGCGGCGGGACACTTTCGCGCCCGCAAGATCCCAAAGGACACCATGGTGCTGGCGGCAAATCTCTCCGCCATGTTCGATCCGCTGAAAATCGAGGCCCCGGAATTGTTTTGCAGGGACAGGCCTTGGAGCGACTACATTCTGTGGGGATATGGGATGCACGGATGTTTCGGCGCCTACATCAACCTCGCCGTGCTGCCGGCGATCCTGAAACCTCTTATCACAAGGCCGGGCCTGCGCCGCGCGACCGGCGAGACCGGCCAAATCAACACGGGCGGGACGCAATTTCCCAAGCATTTCGTGGTTGAATGGGATTAGGCAAGTTCGGCGTGAACGATGCCCGTTCAAGTCCCCGCGAGCCGCTCCACTATCGCCCACAGCGATTTGCGATAAGCGTCGAAGGCGAAGTGCTTTTGATAGATCCGGCGCGTGGCCGCCAACTCCCGGCTTGCCCCGGGCAAGTGGCGATCGGCATGGGCGCGGCGCAGGGCCGCCGCGAAACCGGCGGCGTCTTCCGCGACAGTCACGTTTGAAAGGCCGGCCGCGTTGATGTCGAGGCCGCGAAAGGCGAGCGGCGTCGCTATCAACGGCGCCCCGCAGGACAGCGCTTCGATGGTCTTGATCGAGATCCCGTGCCCGGCCGTGGCTGGCAGCAGAACGGCCGTGGCGTTACGATAAGCGTCTTGCAGCTCCTCGATCTCGACCCTCCCCCGGAAGAGCCCGGCATGCGCCTTGAACAGACCCGGTGCACCCCATCGAATTCGGCGGTCGATGTTACCGAAAATCTGAACCGGGACACCCGGCGCCAGCGGTAAGGCCTCCTTCAGGAACCAAACGATGCTGAGTTGATTGGCGGCATTGGCGCTGGCGACGATAATGGGATCTCCGCGCCCGGGCCCCGGCGGCATAGCGTTGACAGTGGGATGAAGCAGCGCATGCCGCCTGTCTGGAACGAGCTTTTGGAAAGCCGCTGCCTCTTCGCCGTTGAGATGCACCAAAATATCCGCCGGCCGCATGGCGTCGAGTTCGATCGCGAGCATGTCTTCGTAGCGCGCCAATGGCGGCAAGGCCCAGCCCGCATGATTGCGCAGAACATGTTGCCGGGCCTGGAGATCGTGCGTGTCGAGAACGATCGGACAACCGTGCCGCTCGCGCAGTCGGATCGCCATGGGCATGCAGTGGAAGTGGTTGCAGTGGATGAGATCGATCCGTGGCACGGACGCGAGCGCTTCCGGAACCGCTGTGAGCTTGGTCACCTCGACCAGAATCCCGGCAACATTCCCATGCAGCCATCGCCACGCCGCGCGCAGGAATCCCAGGTTCAGAACCGCACGCAAAGGCATGCCCGCGAAGATGCGGGGGTCGGCATCGAGATCGCCCGTCGCGGCGAGATATGCCTTGGAAGCGCGCGATCCATCGATAGAGCCGGGCGTGCCGGCGATCGCGAGACTAACCGCTTTCGCGCCGAGGCTGCGATAGGCGCGCGCCTGGGAGACAAACACTTGGTGGCTGCCGCAGGAATGCCACGCCGGATGAACGATCATCACCGTCCTGCCTGCCAGCGGCAAAACAAGCGGCACGGCTGGATCAGCGGCGGCATCAAGCATTGAGCCGGGTCCTTGGCAATCGCTGAGCCAGCGGCTCTTGCGCCTGCACCGTTTTGTCGCATTACTAGCTTGGGGCCATATCCCCCCGCCACAGTTACGGCTTGATCCGGCCGCCTTCATCAAGTTAGGAAAGAGCAAAGCTCCGGGGTAGCTTCAGCCGCGTTTTCGCCCGAACCAGCTACGCCGTCAAATTCAAGGCGGGAAAGGGCCGCTCGCCGCCGGTCCTCATGGCGACTGCCCCGATATCATGTGAATTTAAGAGCAAGATGCAAAATTCCCTTCCCCCCTCCAAAAGCCTTGGGATGGCCATCATCGCCAATGACAAGATCGTCAATTGGCTTCTGCCATTTCTCGAAAGCTATCTTGCCACAAACGCGGCTACCCCTCTCTATCTTATTCCTTACGATGACAATGTCGCTTTGACCCGCCGGGCCGCCGGTGTTTATGGCGTCCATTTCGTCGAACCGGACAGCGCCGACCTCGATGCCTTGGCCAAGCGGCTTTACCCGATGTTTCCAGGGCATCGCCGGCGTCTGCGGAAATTTCTTGCCCTCGCGCTGCCACTTGACGAGGTCATCTATCTCGATGTCGATCTCATCTTGTTTCGCGATTTTCGCGAGATGTTCGGCCGCCTAGAAGCAGGCAAGAGCGATTTCATCGTGGCCGCGCCGACGGCGGAGTATGTCTACAATAAAAGGCGCGAACAATATGATTTTCTTCGCGGCGCGATGCTCTTCAACGACGGGTTCTTCGTCGCCTCGAAAGAGATTCTCGGCCTGAAGGATTTCCATGACATCATCGACAAGGATGAAGCGATCTTTCATGCCGTGCGTCAGCGGGGCATGCTGTTCGCCCAGCCGGTGACCAATTTCGTCGCGCACCGGATGGGTTTGAAGATCATTCCATTGCGCGAGTGCATTCCTGGCGCCTCTGGCGAGAGCTTCTACAAGGCCGAAGGGGTGACCTTCGACGCCGGGGGACCGCTCGATGTCTTTGGCGATAAAATCTATTTTGCCCACTGGGCTGGCGCGGTAAGTCTCCCTCGCGGCCGCGTTTTCGATGCGGCTTGGCGCCAATTCGCGGCCCAAGCCGCGGCACGGGTGAAACGTGATTTATCCGCGGGCATCATCGGGCGGGCGCGTTAGGGAATATCCAATGCCCCGCCTCCTCTTTTTCTATCTTTCGAAACGGATCGCGCTCGCAACCCTTTTGATCGCAACGGGACTTTGCGTTCCGGTCGTGATGACCACGCTTTTTCAATATCTTCCGGCGGCCGCGGTCCGTGGCGGACTGCTTATGCCGGCACTTCTCGGCATCCTGCCGACGGTGGTCTATATCGCTTTGCCGATGGCGGTTGGCGTCGCCGTCGCTCTCGAATTCGCGCGGATGTCGGCCGACGGCATGATCGCGGTCCTTTATTCCATGCGCCTCTCGGCCTGGGCGATCTCCGTTCCGGCCGCTTCCGTCGCCATTGCCGCGGCGGGGGCGGGCTATTGGATTTCATCGGTTTTCGCGCCGGCTTATGTCGGCCAGATGCAAGACGTGATTTATGTGATCCGCAATTCGCTCAATCACCGGATGCTCGAGCCGGCGCAATTCTACACCTTCGACAACGGCGCGCGGACGCTCTATTTCCGCCGCTGGCGTTCCGCTGATATCGTCTCGGGCATGTTCATCCATGAATTCTCTGCTGGAAAAAACGAGGAGGAAATCATCACCGCCACTGAGGCGGAATTCCGCCGCAATGCGAATGGTGTCGTATTGATCATGAGCGATGGTTCGATTGAGACAATTCCCGCCGATGGGTCCTCGATACGGAGCGCGAATTTCGACGAATATGCGATGCCGATCGGCATGCAAGGCTCTGGCAACCTGCCGCAACGCAATTGGCGAGGTGTCTTCGAACTACCGTTCCTCGAGTTCTTCCGCGAGCGGCCATCAAGCGGCGAAGACCCGCGCCGGTTCGCCGAATGGATGAGCGAGGCCGCGAAACGGTGCGGCATACCTTTGCTCGCCCTGGTCCATGCGCTGCTCGCGATCGGGCTTGTCCTAAGCGTCGCTTCCGAGAGCGGCGGCGCTTCGGCGGCGGTATCGGCGGCCATGCTCGCCATCCCGGCGATCCATGTCGCGATCCTAGTTTGCGCCGAAACGCTGGTGCGTCAGGATCCCCGTTTCGTCGCGCTGGTCGGCCTTGTGATCGCCGTGGAATTTGCCGCTGCCGTCATCCTGATCGCGCGGCAAACCGCGAATTTTCCTCTGTCCAAGGACATCGCCGCGCAGCCGGTTCGCTAATGCGGTAACTGACGACGCGATCCTTTCCATTCACCGATAATGGGAGTCGCTCCTGATCCTTACGATGAGTTCGCTCTCGGTCAGGCCGAAGGCTGCCTTTAGGGCGCCAATGATGTCGGGCTTCTGCAGGCGCCGGTCGATGCGATACAATCGGGATAGCCTGCTGCCGCGCGCCGTGCCCCGCCCAGCGCCTGCCACTCTTGCCAGCGCTCATAGTGGCCGACGGCGTGGGTGATGCACTCCCCATAAGGTTCAGCCTCATCCAACGTCGAACGATCGATGACAAGGACGCCGTTGACACGCCAGAATATTCCGACCGACGGCCGCATGGGAGCGAGCGCCGACTTCGGCGCAACGGTGATTATCACAGGACCATCGGTTCCGCGTCTCCAAGGCGGCGGACCGCGCCGAAGCCGTGAGACTCCTCATCCCATTTCACGCCGTGGACCGGCACGACCATCTTCGGCCGCGAAGGCACGCAGATCGGCTGGGGAGGCGTGGCCGCTGGTGTGGATGTAGTCGATTTCGGCTCCGGCCGCTCGGCACCAATCCAGGGCTTCCGAATGATAGGGCTCCGACAAGTAGCCACGCCACATCGAGAAGTTAAATGCGTCGCCGGCGGTCGGCGCGACTCCCGCGCCTTGATAGTCGCGGATCAGCCCACGGCGCAGCATGACGACGTGGCGGCTCCCTTCGAGGCGTTTCGCCGAGATGCCGTATGGGACCATCCGCTCGACGAAGTTCTCACGGCCCTGGCTCCGGTAACTACCCCCAAGCCCTCTCGTCACGACGACCTTCAGATTGGGGAATCCCACGCGGGGCAGACCGGTCCCTTCCGAGATGCGATCGAGGACATCGGCGGTGTATAGGTCGATCGCAAGCGTCCGGCTGGTGCGCTTGGCGGCCCGGTATATGGTCACGGTGCGGTCGATGTTCTGGCCCGACCATGAAACGAAGACCCGGCCCTTGGTCCGCGCGAACAAGTCGGCGAAGTCGTGTTCAATCTCGCCCTCGGTCTTCACCGGTTTGTCCGCTCCGAGGTTCGTTCCCTCCGTCAGAAGCACGTCGATGTCCGCAGGGGGATGAGCCATAAGCCGATCGACGAGCGCGGATTTGCGGCCGTGGCGGCGAAAGTCGCCGGTGTAGAGAAGCCGCTTCCCGGCCGCCTCGACTAGCAGCATGTAGGCGTCGAAGGCGGAGTGGTCGGTGAGAATCGGCGTAACGGTGAACGGCCAATCGCGAATTGCCCCGAGCGGCTGTCCCACGTCTCGAATGTCCGGGTAAACGGACGACGCGTGACGTCGCCGGTGATCGCGATCAGTTTCGCCGATCCCGACCCCGTCCATATCGGCCAGCTCGCGGGAAGTTCCTCAACCAGCCCCCAATGGTCCTGGTGCGGGTGGCTGATGAGGACGGTCGCCGGGCGTGTCCGATCAAGCGATGCGGGCAAAAGGCCGGTGGCGCCTTCCGGCGCGTCGAGCGGCCGTCCAGCGTCGAGGATGAGGCGGTCTCCATCCGGGTGCGCGATCTCGATGCAACTCCCGCCGACTGCCGGGTGCCGCGGTGGACGGTGAGGGTTAGAGTCACGCTCAGATCAGGATTTGCTTAGCGTCGCCCACGGCGATAATGTGAGGGATGTTGGCCTTCAGCCGCTGAAGATGCTTCTGCCAGCCGGGATTGTGGTGCGCTCCGGCATCAAAGCCAAAAATGATCAGCCCAACCTTCGGCTCCGTGCCCAACGTCAGACGTTTCTTGCCTGGACCGAAACCGATATCCTTGATCAGCGGCGATTGGGGACGGGGCCACCCCATTTTTTCCTGGATCTCCACCAAGTTCTCGGCGACACGTGTGTATTCTTCCTCGATAGCTCCGCGGTGGTCTGACAGATAATTCCGGTATACCTCGATCTGGTCACAGACGTCACCTCGAGCTGCACGGAGTTCGCCATTTCCATAGTCCTTCGCCTCCCAGAAGACGAGGCGAACGTCGTTGCCGTCCTTTTCAAGGGATGCGAGATCGACACGGGGCGCGCCATTTTTGTCGCCGCCATCGCCTGGCGCCATGGAGCCGGGAAAGGCGATTTCACAATCGATTATCGAAGGATTGTGGAGCGCGATTTCGTGGCAGCCGGTCTTCTCCAACCCGGAGAAGAGGCCGGCTGCCGTCCTCATCTTGGCGAGTGTCGCCGGGCCTTTGTAATGGCGAATAAAGCCATTCTCGACGAGGCTTGCGACATCGAAGGCACCGTCGTCGTTCAGCGGCACTTGCGACGCCAATGCAGGGTCAACCAGATATTTCTCATGCGTCGTGACCTTGAGGACTGATTGCCTTGCCTCTACGTCTGATTGCCTTGCCTCCACGTAAAATAAGGACTGGCCGCGCCAATAAACGTTCAAAGACTTTCCGCGCAGGGCGACAATGAGCTTCGGGTCAGCCAAGACGTCGGTCCACCAGCCGCCTTTGGCCGCCTCCTGTTCTAGAAGCTCGATAAATTTATCGCTAATTGAATGTTCTGCGGCTCGCCGCCGTAGATGAAATTGCCGTCACTCAGCGAAGGGCCCATGCCGCCGCCGCCATTGCCCATGTGGCAACCGACACAGTTGAATGCCGTAAACGCCCTCATTCCGCGTTGCGGGGCTGCCGGGTCGTTCATCGCCGGTATGGCTATTGCGGGATGCAGCACCGCGGCTCCAGGCACGAAAGTATTAACCGGCACCTGCAACAGCTGGCCGTAAACTTGATCCGGTGTGGCGGCATTCGCCTCAGGGTTCGCCGGTGCCCTGGCCGGCGGCACGCTGCTGTTAGGCGGCTGTTGGGCGGAGCCGAGCTGCGCTCCAGCAACGGCACAAAACAGCGTCACCATCACCCGCGCGGAGCCTCCGTAGAAATCTTTTCGGAACCCTCGAGGCATCTTGCTCTCCCGGCCTTGGGTCAATTCGGGTTTGTCCGCGCCTGATCATCCTTCGCGAGAGGCACCCCATATCGTTCGAGAAGTTGCGCGATCTCGGACTGATGACGCACAAGAACGCCGTCTATCTGCGCCTTGAGCGCGTTGTCACCTTTGCGGACGCCGACTGCGATGTCGTACTGAAACAGGAGCGGCCTGAAGGCCGCCGTGCCGGTAATCGGTGTTACCGTGAGCTGCATAGGCGAGCGCGGAGCGAAATAGCCGGCCAGCAGATCGACGCCGTTGCCGGCGCCGGCGTCCTTGCGCCGGAAGTCGCCCCCAGTCCCGCGAATCGCGGCAAGCGCGGCGGCAATGATAACTTGAGCGCCGTATCCGCCTGGCAGCGGATGTGCACGCGGCAAGATACCGGCGACGGTCCAGAACCTCGGCGTCGACAATTTTCCCTATCGCAAACGTGACGGGCACGCCGATGCGGGCGGTGCCCGGCGTCTCGGCAAGCGATGTTCAGGCAACGGCTTCGTGGAGGGCTTGTGCGCTAGCGCGGCTGCAAGGGGACCGCAACACATCGCCGTCTATATGAATGATGTCTGTATGCCGCTCAACGGGGCCTTCGGCGACCGTCAATCAGGACTTCATTCTGACCTCCCTCGATTTCGTGGAACCGGGTTAAGCGGCTTGGCGCTCTGCCGGGGGACTATCGCTCTGCCCCTTCGAAAGCGCCAAGCTCATCGAGGCTGTTTGATGCTCGGCTTTTTTGCGAAACTGAAAGACTCCCTGTCCGATCCGCTCCGGAAAACCTCCGCCTGCTTGCACGGACAATGTCCTGCTTGCACGGATAATGTCAAAGTCCCGATAGCTTCGGTTTGACCGGCTGCCCTAGCGCCGGAGCGGCCTCCAGCGGCACGGGCAGCGGCGTGATTTCGTTCGCCGCATGGTCGGCCGGGCGGGGCGCAAAGCCCACGGCGGCCGCATTGGCTGCGGCCAGTTCCGAGCTCGTGAGTCTCGCGGCAACGTCGTCGCGTTTCCGGGCGGCGTCGGCGTCGCCCGCCGCCGCGACGATCGCAAACCAGGTATAGGACTTGACAAGGTCTTTCGGCAGCCCAAGGCCCCGCGCGAGCAGAACCGCCAAATTATATTCGCTGTCGCGAACGCCATATTCGGCCGCTTTGCCAAACCATAAAGCCGCGCTCGTATAATTGGGCTTGCCGCCTTCGGCGGCAATGACGCCGAGATTGTGCATGGCGCGAATGTTGCCTTTCTCGGCCGCCCGCTGATACAAACTCTTGGCGCGCTGGATGTCCTTGCCGACGCCGAGGCCTTTTTCGAAAAGCGACCCAAGCCGGTATTCCGCCACCGGGAGACCTTGTTGCGCCGCCTTCTCGTACCATTGCGCAGCCAGTTCATAATTTCGCGTGCCGGCGCCGCCTTCGGCGTAACGAACCGCTAGACCGAACTGCGCCGCCGCATCGCCGGCTTCGGCTTGGCGGGCGAGATTTCCATTTGGCCCAAGGGCCGGCGGAGCTGCCCGCGCCATTAACGGGCCGGCGGAGGGTACTGCTGGCGTGGCCGCCAAGGCTGCCGAGGGAAGAGCTTTCGCAGGGACCGTGACGGCAGGAGGGCGGGGCGGGGCGGACGTGCTCGCTATGTTGCTGGCGCGAACGGGACCCGGCACGGCCATGATGGCATCGCTGCCCGCGATCGCCCGCGGGGCGGCCGAAAGCTTACCGAAAGGCGCGGCACTGCCCGAAGGAGACCCCGATCCCGGCGCCGCCAGTTGCGATGGATCGAGAAGGGTGGTCATCGTGCTCGCCCCGCCCGACTCCGGAAGTTGGCCTGGCGCCTCGTTTCGCTGCGCGTGGCTGGCCGGAAATGGGCCCTTGGGCGCCATACTTGCGAAAGTCCGGGTTGCGGCATCCCCTGGCTTCCCGTGCTCGGCCGCTCTACCTGACTGCCTCAGAAAATCTGGCACGAAATCGTTCAAATTATGGTGAGTAAGCGTTCTGACCAGGGCATAGGCAACAATCGCGGCGAACAAAACGCCGCCGCCCAAAACGAGCGGACGCCGATACCTGACGAAAAGACCCCCGGTCCGGCCAAACAGAAAACCGACCGGCTTCGCCCTGCGGTCGTCTCGCGCCAGGGATTTAGACCTCGGGCCATCCAGCTCCATTTGCGCAGTACGCGCCGCGCGGCGTGCGGCGGCGATGAAGTCGATGCGGCTTGCCCCTTCGTCGCGAAACTGGGGGGCCTTGGGCGGCGCACCACTGACCTCGCTATGTTCGTCCCGGCCAGGAAAGCCAAGGCCAGGTTCAATCAGGAAACCAGCCTCGCCGGCTGTGTCGCCATGCGTGGTAGGTTGAGGCTTACCGGCGCCTTGCACGCCATCGTCGGCGAAAGCCTCCCTGGCGAGCGGATTCTCGTATTGCGCGAGGTACGTAAGGATCGGCGCGAAAGGGTCTTCAGGGGCAACCCCGGCGCCGCGGCGGTCCGGCTGCGTTCTGCCCGCGGCGGCCTCCAGGCGAGCGCAGTGGCTGGCGACTTGTTCCACAAATTCCTCGATTGCGGTCAAGGCCAGCTGCGCTTGCCGGGCGGTTTCCTCTTGAAAGGCGCGCAGGCCGGCTATCTCGCGCATGATGCTTTGCGCATCCTCGCCGGAACCAGGCCTGTTTGATGGTTTTGGCTCGGCCAAACTGGACAGGGCGCTCACAACCCGGCGCGTGTCCTCGAGCTGAACGGATAGGCCGCCGATAGAACCCTCAAGCGAAGTCAGCGAAGCAATGCCTTCGCCGGCGCGATCCAGACGCTCGGCGAGCTTGGCGATCGCAGATTCCAGAGCCGCGCCCGCGCACTGGCCATGGCCGGGATCTCGGGCTAGCTCCAACTTTTTGACGCCGTCCGCGTCCATCTCTTTTGCGCCCGCTGCCAGCCCCGCTTCGAGCCGTGCGGCGAGTTGCTGGTGCGAGGACTCGATATACCGCGTAAGCGTATCATCGCCGGCGGGATCCTTGCTTTGCGCGGGAGCCGTTTCAAGGACGGGATTTTCCGCGCCATGCTCCTCGAACGAAGCCCCATGAGCTTTTGCCGCGTCGAGTTGCGTCAGCGACCGCTGAAGCACCCGCGCGAGATGATCGAATTGTTCCAGCGAACTGGCGCACTCGCCAAGTTCCCGGATGGTTTGGGCGCCCGCCAAATCGCGAACCGGGGTTTCGCGCGCAATTCCCTGTCTCGCTTCGGCGCCGGGCACGCCTGCTTTGCCGTCGCGATCGAGGCCCTCGCCGCCAAAATCGCGGCCGACGTCATCGCAGGCGTTCTCAAGCTTTCCGGCAAGCGCCGCAACGCCCCTTTCCGGGTCGCCCAAAGCCGGTTCGGCGACCGAAGGGCCAGGGTGATTCGAAGCCATTTCACCCGCCCCCGATCGAGTCCGCCCGGCAGCGCCGTCGCTGCCGGTTTGCAGGGCGCTCTTTTGCCCTGGCGGTTCGACCGTGGCGCGAATGCGAGGCGAAGCCCGGAACTCGGCTTCAAGCCCCGCCAGCGCGGCCCTGAGCGAGTTGCTGCCGTCGCGGCCGCGATTACGCAGCCGCACCTCCAATTCATCCAATTTTTGGACCAGCTTCGCGCCGCTTTCGCGGTCCGTCTCGAACGTGGTCAATCCCGGCGACAGCAGCTTCGCGATCCCCGCGAGCAGCCGGGCGGCCTGGTCCACGCTCTCGGCCGGGCGTTCTCCGAGGCTTCCAGGTGGCGGAGGGACCAGCGTTTCTGGGTCGCCCGGGCTAGGAGAGCCACTATCGGCCTTGGAGGAAATTGCGGACACAGGCTGCCTTTCACTGTCAAAGAACCAGTATGATTCGCATCTTCGCGCCGCTGGCTTGCCCGGGGCGGTCCATCGAAGCGAGCGTCGCCCGTGTCCGGGTCCTCGCCGTGTATCGAGCCCTGTCTCTTCGGCGGGAGGTTGCCGCAAACACATGCCCGGCGCAACCTCCGTGAGCTACGCCGTATTTGGGCCATTTTCAAAAGGTTTAGTTGGAGGGTCGTTGTAGCGAATGTTCGGTAATGAGGCACGGCGCCGGACGGGTAACCGTAGCCGCTTTCGGGCTCCATTCGCCGGGGCATGAAAATCCGGCGGAGCAATTCTGGAAGCCTTCCCGCGGCCCTATGCGCGCGGGCCCATTTCTGTATTCTGCCGCGCGGGTACCGTTCATGAAAATTGGCACCGCCGTCCCCGGGATCGAAGCAACGCGATGACGGTGGGTGCGCAGGTGCGAAGTCAGCATTTCGGCGTATACCTTCAGCCGGTCCAGTTGCGCGCAAATCTCGAATTTGGAGTCGATCCCGCCATAATGGAAGCCGATGGCGCCCGCCACGCTTCCTTCGATCGACGGCGAGTCTCGCTGCGCTGGTTATCCGGCACACTTCTAACTGGTCTTTCCGGCGCCGCACTCATCGGATCGGCTATCTACGCGGCGCTTGGGCATCACACATATTTCGCCGAGGCGCCGGCGCCCGCGCTCTCCCAGCGAAAGGAGATCAACCTGGATTTCGGCGTCAATCCGCACAAGGGCGATCGCCTCGTCAAGGCGGTCGATATCGTCGCCGGAAAGCAGAGCTTCCAGGCATCCACGACGCTCACGCTCGGCGACAAGGAGGTTGTCAAGGTCCACACGTTCACCCATGTCCAGACCACACTGACATTGGCGAGCATCGGCCTCTCCGAGGATGTTCCTCCGTTCAATCCATTGAAGGTTCTTGCCGAGGCGCGCAACCCGATCGATGCCGTGCAGGAGCCGGTTCAGGACGATTCCGAAATCTCGTGGTCCACCCGCGATCTCGGAAATGGGGCGTTTTCGCCATCAGTCTCTCTATCGATGGAAGAGGTCCAGGCCCAAGTAGCCGAGCAGGTAAAAAACACGCTCGCCGCGGGCGCCAGGCCGCTGCCCCTGCCATCGCAACTTCTTCTGATGCGGACCTCCCGCGCCAATCTTCCGGGTGTTCTTGCCTACGCCAATCCCGCTTCGCCGATCACGACCACCCCATTTTCCACGATCGAAGTGCGCATGGTCCCTGAAAACGTGACCAATTTCGGCCGTTCGCAGCAAGCCGTGCAGCCGACGCAAATGGAGGAGCGCCTCGTCGTGGTCCGCCATGGTGAGACGGTTGAAGGCGTGCTCCGCGGCGCCGGGCTGACGAAGGACCAAATTATCGGCATTGTTGGCGCTTTCGGCGTCGCGCGCGGCGAAGCCGAGGTGCCGGAAGGGGCGCGCCTCAAACTCCTCTTCGCCGATCTCGACGGATCCGGCGCCAACATGACCCTGGCGCGCCTTTCGGTTTATTCCGGCGAAACCTTGGAAACGAGCATTGCGATCAATGACCGCGGCGGCTATGTCCGGGTGACTCCGCCGCGTCACGCCAAGCGGCCGAACCGGGGCGATAGCGACGATGCCGATGACGCCGAAGGCATGCGGCTTTACGATTCATTTTACGAAACCGCGCTGAAACAGGAAATTCCCCGTCCGGTCATCGACGATCTTGTCCGAATTTTCGCCAATGACGTCGATTTTCAAGGAGCCGTGACCGCCGGCAATTCTTTCGAGGCATTCTATGATGAAAGCGAGGAGGGCGAAGGTCACCGCGAGCTTCTCTATGCGGCGATCACCGCCCGCAACGAGATTTTCCGCTATTACCGTTTCCAGACGCCGGATGACGGCCTTGTCGATTACTACGATCAAGGCGGCCGCTCGACACGCAAATTTCTTGTTCGCATGCCGATTGTCGGGGGCCGGTTGACCTCCGGATTCGGCATGAGATTTCACCCGATCCTCGGCTATTATCGCCCGCACACGGGAGTTGATTGGGCGGCGCCGGCTGGCACGCCCATATTTGCCGCCGGCAATGGCACAATCGTCAAGGCTCAATGGGATTCAGGTTATGGCCGCCGCATCGAGATTCAGCATGCCAACGGCTACATCACGACTTATAATCACATGTCCGGGTTTGCCCGTGGGGCGATCGAAGGCGCCCATGTGCGGCAGGGCCAGGTCATCGGTTATCTCGGCCAAACCGGCCTCGCGACCGGCGCGCACCTACATTTCGAAATCATAGTGAATGGCCATTTCGTCGATCCGATGCGGGTCAAGCTCACCCGCACACGGGAATTCGACGGCCGCATGCTCGCCAATTTTAAGCGTGAGCGCGACCGCATTGATACCTTGCTCGTCAAAGCTCCCAACGCGCCCAGGGTCGCGACGCAGCAGCCATGAGTGCGCGAAGCCGCGCGGCGCAAGTATGAGGGAAGCCTCCGATGATCCGAACCGCCCTAAAATCTTGGCCTTTGCCCAATTCCTGGCGCCAATGCCGCGAACCCGGCGCAGCGCCTGGATCGTTCGGCCGTCCCTATCGTCTTGCGTCAGCGCCGGCTCGCGCTCAACTTCCACCTCGCGGATCCTCTCCAGTATGACCATGAAGTGGCGGCGCTCCTGCCCGGATCAGCGGAAAGCGCGCCAGGAGGCAACCTCGTCCGTCAAATTAAAATTAAGGAACGATTTCCGCCGCAACGGTGTTTCGCTATCGGTTGTCTTTTTAATCGATAAACGGCGCTACGCGAGATCGGTCATTCGCCACTCAGGCGCCGCCGGCTAAACGTAACACTATGCAAGGTGAGGAGACCTGCGATGAAGCGCTTTGGCCTATTTTTAGCCTCGGCGGTGTTGGGCGCGGCGCTGGTCACGAGCAGGCCTGCCGCGGCGTTTGGCGGCGGCCACGGCGGTGGCGGTAGTTTTGGCGGCGGCCATGTTGGGGGCTTTGGCGGCGGGGGATTCCACGGCGGTGGTTTTGGCGGCGGCCATGTGGGTGGTTTCGGCGGCGGCCACTTTGGCGGCTTTGGCGGCCGGAGCATCGGGATGGGCGGCTTTAATCGCGGCTTCGGCTTCAATCGTGGCTTTGCCAGCGCCAATCGCGGCATGTTTGCTGGCCGGAGCGCGGCAGTGGGCGTGTTCAATCACCGCTTCGACCGCTTTAGCCGCTTTGGCCACTTCGACCGCGTTAACCGCTTTGGCCGCTTTAACCGCTTTGGCCGCTTTAATAACTTTGCTTTTTTTCCGTTCTTCGTTGGCGGCGACTGGGATTGGGGGTACCCGTATGCGGACTGCGGCTATTGGGGCAATGCTTGGGGCAATCCCTATTGCGGTTACGGCTATCCAAGTTACGCCTACGGCTACGGCTATCCGGATTACGCCTCTTCCTATGCCGGCTACGGGTACGACTACGGCTACGGCTACCCGGGTTACGCCTACGACTACGGCTACCCCACAACCGGCTCTAGGGGATATTACGCCGTGGCGCCTCTCGTGACCGGCCGGAGCGTGGCGACGAGGCGGCGGTTGCCGGGTGGACACGCGCGGAGTTCGGGGGGATACGCGCGGGGTCCGTGGCGCGCTGATCATTCCGGCTTAAAGGAGGGACGCCTTCGCTAAAGTTGCGGCCGGATCATGCCCGGGTGCCGTCGCGGGAGTCCATCAGCGCGTCGTTGTATCGTTGCCGGCGCTGCCGGCGGACCGCGAGAAAGGCCGTTGGCTCGTCCCTCAAATTTCCGCTAACGCTTTGAAATGAGAAATTTCGGGAAACGCGCCAAGAGAGTAGGGCCAGGGAAGCGCTCCGCGCGGCGAAGCTTGCCGGTATGGCCGCAAGCGCACCCCCGCGGCCCAAGGGATAAACCCGCGCCTGGCGAAAGCCGAATGCCACCGGCGTAACCGATCTCCAGCGCATTTAATTGCTGCCGCGCGTTGATAGCGCTTAAGCATGGCTGCTATCTTTGGTATGCTTTTGATTCGGGTTTGCGAATCGCTGCGAACTTCCCGGCGCGTTGGGCGAAGAGGCATGAGCGGGCCGAAATGCCGGAAAATATTTCGCTCATTGTTGCGCGAACGAGGCGTCGAATATGGGAAACACGCAGGTTCACGAGATGAAATCCAACCGGAGCGGCCGGCGCTTCGACATCGGCGCCATGGTGGCCGAGCGGGAAGCGGAGCGCTATATCTTATATGCCCAACATCTGAACGAGATGATGGTGCGGGTGGTGCAAACGCTCGGCTTCGACGTCGGTTTTCGTGCTGGCCAAGGCCAATATCTGTTCGATCGCGCCGGCAACCGCTACCTTGACCTCCTCGGCGGATGGGGCGTCTTTGGGATCGGCCGCAATCATCCTTTACTACGCGAAACACTGAACAGTGTCCTTACGAGCGATCTGCCCAATCTCGTGCAGATGGACGTGTCGGTTCTCGCCGGTCTGCTCGCCGAACGCTTGCTTGGTTTTGTTCCGTTTCTCGACAAAGTTTTCTTTACGAATTCCGGGTCGGAAGCCGTCGAGGCCGCGTTTAAATTCGCGCGCCGCGCCACGCGGCGCCCAGGCATTGTCTATTGCGATCACGCTTTCCATGGCTTGACCTACGGCGCCTTGTCGTGCAACGGCGATGGGATTTTCAGGGAGGGCTTCAGTCCCCTCGTCCCTGGCTGCTCCGCAGTTCCATTCAATGATCTTGCCGCTTTAGAAAAAGCCTTGCGCGCGCGCGATGCCGCGGCCTTCATCGTCGAACCGATCCAAGGCAAGGGAGTCAATCTTCCGGATGATCTCTATCTTCGCGGCGCTCAGGCCCTGTGCCGTAAATATGGGACCTTGTTCGTCGCCGATGAAATCCAGACCGGACTTGGCCGTACCGGACGCTTCCTCGCAATTGAACATTGGGGCGTCGAGCCCGACATGGTGTTGCTCGCCAAGACGCTCTCCGGCGGTCACGTGCCTATCGGCGCGGTATTAACCCGCAAGGCAATCTTTGAAAAAGTGTTCAACCGCATGGACCGGGCCGTGGTGCACGGTTCGACCTTTGGAAAGAACGATCTCGCCATGGCGGCCGGTCTCGCCACCCTCGAAGTGATCGAAGCCGAAGCGCTCGTCCAAAAGGCCGCGCAGAAGGGATCCCGGCTTCTCGCCGCCTTCGAGGCGATGGCGGAGCGGTATGAGTTCGTGCGAACGGTGCGCGGAAAAGGCCTCATGATCGGCATCGAATTCGGGCCGCCCCGTTCGCTGAAGCTCAAGGCGGCGTGGGCAATGCTCGAAGCGGTGAGCCCCGGCCTGTTTTGCCAACTCATCACAATCCCGCTGTTTAAGGATCATAAAATTCTTGTCCAGGTCGCGGGTCACGCGAACTACACCGTGAAGCTTCTTCCGGCGCTGGTCATAACGGATTTGGATTGCGAGTGGATCGAACGTGCCTTTGAGGCGGCGATTGGCGATAGCCATCGCGTGCCCGGCGCGATTTGGTCTCTCGGCAAGACCTTGGCCGATCATGCCATGAAAGCCCGTGCAACGAAGTAGGCCCGGGCCGATACGGGATTTAGCAATTCTTGTGGCGATTTGCCGTGGCGTGACCGTGCGCTCGCCATGCGGCTTACGGCGGCGACGGAAAATTCGCGCTCGGGATTAGCAGCCGGCCACGAAATGCGCCGTTCGTTGCGAGGGGGGCAGCGCGGCTATTGGGGCCAAGCTTTCGATTCGGGCGGGGGGCCGGGTTCCGGCCTGGGATTGGCGTTCGAGTTTAACGTGAAATTTGACGCGGGTTTCTTTCTCGCCCCGCCGGCTTCGCCCTTGCCTTCGCGCGATCCTCGAACGCCGCCTGCAGGGCGAGCGCACGGGCCTGGGTGATCCGCAGCGCGCAAAATCCGTGAATATCCTCGCGCAAATAATTCCGGCAGATCACTTCGCGCTCCGACGAGAACCCCGCCTGTTCGCTGGCGATTTGCTTGATGGCCTCTCCGTTCTTGCCGGCGCGCCTCAGCAGCGCGTGAAACTTGGCGAGCATAGCCGAGTCCATGCGGCCCCGCTCGCGCTCCAACTGCTTCGTCTGATCGGGACCCATAGCGTCCCCTGGAGGGCCCCAAAGCCCGGCAAGATCGACCCGGCAATCGGCCGCCCGGAAATCGCATGTGGGCGGTGTACGGCTGACGAGAACGGCGCCCTCCAGCACATCAAGCGAAAACGGGCAACTTTCGATCTCAACTTCATAGCGCGATACGCCGTGTGGCCGCCCGGCGAATCTTGTTTCGATCGGCGTGCCCGCGACCACTTCGACCTGGCATTGTTCACCTCGATGCGAAATTTCCTCCCCGGAGATCGAAAGCCGGGCGATTTCGAGCCCTTTGCCGGGTCCGCGCTGGAAGGCGATGATCCCGGCAACTCCGTCACGCGATAGTTCCTTTCCAAGAATTGTCTCCTCCGAGGGCGGCTCGAGTCCCCCGGGTTTCGGTTGGCCTGGCGCCGCACCGGCAAGATAAGGCGCCCTCCTATTCGCCGTGGGAGGCGGCGCCTGGAGGGCGCCTGGAAGCATGAGTTGGGCGCGCGCCAACGCCGGGGTCAGGAGCGCCGCAAGAAGCACAACCGAAGGAAAATGTCTCAACCTGGAATCCCGCCCGGGTGAAATACCACGGCACAATAGCACTTTGGGCCGCGTCCCGGCAGGCTTGCGCGGTTGGACAATCGAAACAAGGCAAACTTACCGGATTCTCCTGGGGATGCTGGCGGCATAGGCGCGAAAAATTCCAGTGCGGCACGGCTTCCCTCGAACCTTCGCCTTGCACGCCCTGATCGTCCACTTATATTCGGCGCATCTTGCGTTCATGCGCTGGCATACCAATCTGAACTTAATCGGGGACCGGGCGGAAGTCCGTCCGCCCATTTGCCGGATCGCCTCGGGATCCGGTGGTCTTGCGGATCGAAAGGAAGAGCAATCATGGCAAAAGTCATCGGAATCGACCTCGGCACCACTAATTCTTGCGTGGCGATCATGGAAGGTACGACGCCGAAGGTTATCGAGAACGCCGAGGGGGCCCGGACCACGCCCTCCATCGTCGCATTCACCGACGACGGCGAGCGTCTCGTCGGCCAGCCGGCCAAGCGTCAGGGAGTCACCAATCCCGAACGGACGTTTTTTGCGATCAAGCGGCTTATCGGCCGGACGTTCGACGATCCCATGACCAAGAAGGATATGGGCCTCGTCCCGTACAAGATTATCCGCGCCGCCAACGGGGACGCATGGGTCGCGGCGGATGGCAAGCAATATTCCCCTTCGCAGATTTCCGCCTTTATTCTGCAAAAGATGAAGGAGACCGCGGAAGCCTATCTCGGCCAGGAGGTGCGCCAGGCGGTCATTACCGTTCCCGCCTATTTCAACGATGCCCAGCGCCAGGCGACCAAGGATGCAGGCAAGATCGCGGGCCTCGAAGTCCTCCGCATCATCAACGAGCCGACCGCGGCGGCGCTCGCCTATGGCCTCGACAAGAAAGGTTCGGGGGTCATCGCAGTTTACGATCTCGGCGGCGGCACCTTCGATATCTCCATCCTCGAGATCGGCGACGGCGTATTCGAGGTGAAATCGACCAACGGCGACACTTTTCTAGGCGGCGAGGATTTCGATGTTCGCCTTGTCGAGTATCTTGCCGCCGAGTTCAGGAAGGACAATGGGATTGACCTGAAAAAGGACAAGCTCGCGCTGCAACGTCTCAAGGAAGCGGCAGAGAAAGCCAAGATCGAATTATCGTCGGCGACGCAAACCGAGATCAACTTGCCCTATATCACGGCCGACGCCGCGGGACCGAAACATCTCACCTTGAAACTCACAAGGGCGAAGTTCGAGGCGCTTGTTGATGACTTGATTCAAAAAACGGTCGAACCGTGCCGCAAGGCCTTGAAGGACGCGGGGCTTGGCGCGGGCGAGATCAATGAAATCATTCTCGTCGGCGGCATGACGCGGATGCCCAAGGTGCAAGACGTGGTCAAGAGCTTCTTCGGCAAAGAGTTGCATAAAGGGGTCAATCCCGACGAAGTCGTCGCGATCGGCGCGGCGGTTCAGGCCGGCGTCCTCCAGGGCGATGTGAAGGACGTGCTTTTGCTTGATGTGACGCCTCTATCCCTCGGCATCGAGACTCTCGGCGGCGTGTTCACGCGGCTGATCGAACGGAACACGACTATTCCGACCAAAAAGAGCCAGGTATTTTCGACCGCGGAAGACAATCAGACGGCGGTTACCATCCGCGTCTTCCAGGGCGAACGCGAAATGGCGGCGGACAATAAGCTGCTTGGCCAGTTCGACCTTGTCGGGATCCCGAGCGCGCCGCGCGGCGTACCGCAGATCGACGTCACTTTCGATATCGACGCCAATGGCATTGTCAACGTATCGGCGAAGGACAAGGCAACAAACAAGGAGCAGCAGATCCGGATCCAGGCCTCCGGCGGCCTCAGCGAAGGCGATATCAATAGAATGGTGAAGGACGCCGAGCTTCACGCTTCCGAGGATAAGAAACGCCGTGAACTCGTCGATGCCAAGAATCATGGCGAGGCGATGATTCATACCGCCCAGAAATCCCTGGCCGAATTCGGGACCAAGATCGCCCAATCCGACAAAAGCGCGATCGAGGCCGCGATTGGCGCGTTGAAGTCGGCTCTTGAAGGCGAGGACGCCGAAGCGATCAAGGCCAGGACGAATGACCTTGTGCAAGCATCCATGAAGCTCGGCGAAGCGATGTATAAGGCCCAGGGCGCGGGGCCTGGCGCGGAGGGCGCGCAGGCCGAGACAAAGGACGATGTCATCGATGCGGATTTCAAGGAAGTCGGCCCCGACGACAAGAAAAAATCCGCGTAAGTGAGCAGGGAGGTTCGGCGAAAATCGTTCAGGCCTGTTGCGTTTTAGGTCGTTCGAAGGGATTCGATCTGGCGCAAAGCGTTCACCCTCGCAGCCGTTTATTTTCGGGCGGGGTTTCTAGCGACTTAGATTTTACGTTCGCGGATCATGTTTAGCGTGCAGTGGGACCTTTCCTTCGGCGCGGGGGCGACTCCGGCGGTACGTCGACCTTGTGCCGGCCCTCCATTCATGGTTGGGACACTTGCCTAAACGGCGCGGTGCTGGCATCGAGATAAGTTGGGCTGGCGCCCACATAAATTTTGGCCGAGGGGATTGGCGGCACCCGCAACACCCAGCGAGAAGGTCCGGCGGTCGTAAGAATTGGAACGCGAAGCGCGATGATGAGACGGGACTTTTACGAAATTCTTGGCGTTTCCAAAGGTTGCACGGACGCCGAAATGAAATCGGCTTTCCGCAAGGCGGCGATGCAATGTCATCCCGACCGCAACCCCGGCAATAACGAAGCCGAAATTCAGTTCAAAGAACTGAACGAAGCCTATCAAGTGTTGTCGGATTCGCAGAAACGGGCGGCTTACGATCGCTACGGTCATGCCGCCTTCGAACATGGCGGTTTCGGAGCCGGAGGCGATGGTTTCGCGGCGTCGATGGCGGATATATTTGACGATCTTTTCGGCGATGTGATGGGCGGCCGGCGCGGCGGCGGACGCAAGGGCCCCGCGCGCGGGTCGGATCTTCGCTACAACCTGGAAATTTCGCTCGAACAAGCATATCACGGCAAAGCGGCATCGATTAGCCTGCCAGCCTCGGTCGCCTGCGAGGCTTGCGCGGGTTCCGGTGCCAAGGCTGGCGCGAAACCACGGCTTTGTCCCACCTGCGGCGGGCAGGGGCGCGTGCGTGCGCAGCAAGGCTTCTTCGCGATCGAACGGACATGCCCGCATTGCCGCGGCGGCGGCGAAATCATCGATGATCCATGCCAGGCCTGCGGCGGCTCCGGCCGGGTTACCCGCGAGCGCCGCCTTTCCGTCAATATTCCGCCTGGCGTTGAGGACGGGACGCGGATTCGTCTCGGTGGCGAAGGCGAGGCAGGGGCCAAGGGCGGTCCGGCGGGTGATCTTTACATCTTCGTGTCGACGAAGCCGCATCCTTTTTTTCAGCGCGACGGCGCCGATCTTTTCTGCCGCGTTCCGATCTCGATGGTCCAGGCGGCGCTCGGCGCCGAAGTCAGCGTACATACGCTCGATGGCGCCGCGGCCAAGGTCAGAATCCCGGAAGGCACTCAGTCCGGCAAACAATTCAAGTTGAAAAACAAGGGCATGCCGGTGCTGAGATCGCGCGATAGCGGCGACCTTTATATCGAGGTGACGGTTGAAACGCCGCAAAGCCTCACTCGACGGCAACGCGAACTCCTTATCGAATTCGAAGCGCTGTCCTCGACAAAGACGCATCCGGAATTTGCCGGCTTTTTTGCGAAGATGAAAGACTTCTTCGAGAATTTGAGCGGGCAGTGAGCCTTTGATGCCCAGCCCCTTGCTCGTTCCGTTGATTTATGTTTTCTGACGCCTCGCCCTTTGCTGGCGAATTTGCGGGGGAAGTGTCCCCGCCTGATGAGGGAGGGTCTTTTTTGCGTAGCCAACCCGCGGGCGCGAAGCGGCGCAGTTCGTCAAAGCCCAACATGCCGATCGAGGAGCGGATTGTCGACGAGGCGCGCTTCCTCAAATCATGGCTCGACAATCCAGCAGTTGCCGGCGCGGTCTCCCCATCGGGGCGCTTTCTGGCGCGCATGATGGCGCGTTACGTCGATCCGCGCAAAGCGGGTCCAGTCGTCGAACTGGGCCCGGGCACCGGTGCGATCACGGAGGCGCTTTTGGCGCGCGGCATCGCACCAGGGCGGCTTTATCTCGTGGAATTCGACCCCGGTTTTTGCAAGCTCCTTAAGCGGCGCTTTCCCGCTGTCCACGTCATCAAAGGGGACGCGTATCAATTGTCGCAGACCTTGAGAGGCCGGCTTCGCCGGCCGCCGGCCGCGATCGTATCGAGCCTGCCGCTCTTGTTGAAACCCGAGACGCAAAGGCTTGCGCTCCTCGCCGATGCTTTCGATTGCATGAGCCCGGACGGGTGCTTCGTGCAATTCACTTATGGCCGCGTCTCGCCAGTGCCCTGTGATAAAGCTTCCGCGCTCGATTTTCTCGTCGAAGCTTCCCCGCCGGTTTGGTTGAACCTGCCTCCCGCGCGCGTCTGGATTTACCGGCGTCAGGCGCAGTCGTCCACGAGCGTAGAGCAAAGGCGGCCGAACCCGGCGCAGGAATTCTTCGACAGACTCAAGCTCGGCACCGAAAAGGTCCATCTCGACTTGAAGAAAGAGATCGCCGCGGCCAAAGCCAGGCTTCGAATTGAGATGAGACCTGGTCAACCCTCGCGGAAGGGACAGTGGGCGGACTCCGCTTTGAACAACTCGGGCAAGGCGTCCGGTATCGATCATTCGCGCTGGCCCTAATGACTGCGTCGGCCCCTACCAGCAACAGGCGGGCACGCAGGCCCGTCTAGCGCCGGTCAAATTCCCTGTGTACAGCTCTCGTATGCTCTTGTAGGGGGATGGCCCTTACTAGCTCATGATGCGCATGCTTCTGTAAGGTGGCTGATTTGTATGTCGGGAGCATACCAAATGCATGGGACGCCGATTCCGCCAACGGCATCCATTCGTAGCGCTGCACTTGCGCGTATTCCAACCAACATGGCCGAAAGACTAATCGTAGCCCTTGACGTTCGTAGCCCAGATGATGCCAGAGCCGTCGTAAAGAAATTAGATGACATAGTCTATTTTTATAAAATTGGCTTGTGGCTTCTTTTCGCCGAAGGCACGGACAAACTCATTGACGAACTTATCAAGAATGGAAAAAGTGTTTTTCTAGACTATAAGATGCTTGACATAGGGGAGACAGTGCGCGAAGCCGTTATGCGCGCAAGGGACCGCGGCGTCAAATTTGTCACTGTTCATGCCGAGAACGATGAGATTATGAAGGCGGCCGTTGAAGGAAAGGGAGGGTCTAGCTCCATAAAGATTTTTACGGTAACTGTTTTAACTAACATGGACGACGCTGACCTCAAAGAAAGCGGCTATAGGCTCACTGTCAAAGAATTGATTGAATTACGTGTTAGGAAATCTATTGAATGCGGATGCGACGGAATTATAGCGTCGGCGGCCGACAACCCGAACGAAATACGTCAGCTCGTCAATAATCAAGGGCTATTGATAGCGACCCCAGGCATACGTCCGGATGGATTCTTGGCAGACGACCATAAACGGGCTGCAAGCCCTGCACAGGCAATCAGGGATGGGGCAGATTACCTGGTGATTGGCCGGCCAATTATTCAGAGTAGCGATCCCGCTTCAATGGCTCGTTACGTGATCGAGGAAATGAAGCTTGGCATGCCAGGCCAAAGCGCTTAGCCGCCGATGAAAGCCGCTAACCCTCAGTGGTGCCCCGTTTCTATAACGACCTCGGTCTTGCAGACGCTGGGTACGCGTATGGCGTAGCGGATCTCATCGCGTGGCGCGGGCGCGCGAAGTCGGCCTCGACGGACTAGTTTTGTCCGCTGAGGAGGTCGGCGCCGTGCGCGCGAGCCTCGGGCGCAAAATGATCCTCCTGACCCTTGGAATCCGGCCAGTGGGCGCCGAGGCCTCGACCTTCGACCAGAAAAGAACGAAGGCGCCCGCCACCGCTATTGCCGCTGGAGCGGATTATCTCGTCGTTGGCCAGCCGGTCACCCAGACGAGACATCCGCGCGAGGCGGCGGCGGCGATCATCGTGAAATCGCCGGGTCCTGAAACGCAAAGCGCCGGGCGTACCTCCGGCCCGGCGCGACCCCGGATCACATCGAACGAGCGGTCCTGAATCAAAGCAGACATAGACGTTCGCAACGACGGCGCGATGATGGATTCCGTGCCGAAAGCGCAATTTGGCAACAAAACGGTGGCGCGGCCGCTGTTGCCCGCGCTTTTCCTTGCGGCCGCCACGGATTATGGACAGGATAGGGCTGGGACCGCGGGGAGATTGATCATGAGCGATATGCGGCTCGTCGTTGCCGGAGCGGCCGGGCGCATGGGCCGCGTCCTCGTCGAGATCATCCGGCAAACTCCGGGCGCCCATCTCGCAGGCGCGATAGAACAGCCTGATTCCATCGCGATCGGCCAGGACGCGGGGCTGCTCGCCGGCTGCGGCCAAATGGGCGTCCCGATCAGCGGCGACGCTCTCGCAACCGTCGCGGGCGCGGATGGAATTCTCGATTTCACCTCGCCCCAATCGACTGTCGGGCTCGCCGCGCTAGCCGCGCAAGCGCGAATTGTTCACGTGATCGGGACGACGGGGTTGGACGCCGATCATATAGCGAGTTTAGAGGCCGCCGCGCGCCACGCCGTCGTCGTGCGCTCGGGCAACATGAGCCTTGGGGTCAATCTCCTTGCCGCTCTCGTCGAAAGGGTCGCCCGGTCGCTCGGGCCTGAATACGACATCGAGATCGTCGAAATGCATCACCGCTTGAAGGTCGATGCGCCATCCGGCACCGCGCTTCTCCTCGGCGAAGCGGCGGCGAAAGGCCGTGGCGTCGAACTCGAAGAGCATTCGGTTCGCGCGCGCGACGGGCACACCGGCTTGCGCGGGATCGGCGATATCGGCTTTGCGTTGTTGCGCGGCGGCACTGTGATCGGGGACCACAAGGTGATTTTCGCGGGGCCTGCGGAACGAGTTGAACTCGCCCATATCGCTGAAGATCGCAGCATTTTCGCGCGCGGCGCCGTGCAGGCCGCGCTCTGGGGCAGGAACCAAAAGCCGGGCCTTTATGCAATGGCCGACGTGCTCGGGCTGGCTGATTGAAAATTTACCCGGCGCCGGTTCAACGAGGGTGCCCCACGAATGCATGATGCTGGCGGTCTTGTGCCGCGTTGCCGGCGGGCCTGCAAGCGCGCCCCGGTCACCCCATATTTAGTTTTGACAGTTCTTGCAAAAATGCCTCGCATGACCCCGGACTCCACGCATGCGGCTTTTTCGGCCCCCTACGCGCAAGAAGACGAGCTGTTTGCCGCCCATCTTCTTGCCCATGCGGGAATGGACACAGAGGCCGAAGAGCGGATCGACCGGCGCGCCTTGCGTCTCATAGAAGCGGTGCGGGCGAAATCGATCCGCATCGGCGGTGTCGAGGATCTTTTGCGCGAATATTCCTTGTCGTCGGAGGAAGGTCTCGCCCTGATGGTGCTCGCCGAATCGCTTCTGCGGGTGCCTGACGATCTCACCGCCGACCGGCTCATCGAAGACAAGCTCGCCTCGGCGCATTGGAGCCGCCACGCCGGCGACTCGGAGGCCCTCCTCGTCGCAGCCGCCGCGTGGGCGCTTGGGATCACCGCGCGGGTCATCGGCAAGGGCAAAACGGCGGAGGGGCTGGTCGCCGCGCTGGCCCACCGGATCGGCATGGGCGCCCTGCGCGCTGTCGCGCGGCGGGCCGTGCAGCTCGTGGGATCGCATTTCGTCTTCGGTCAAACGATCGAGGACGCCTTGGAGCGGGCCCGCTCAACGAACGGACGGCTGTATCGCTATTCATTCGACATGCTGGGCGAAGGCGCGCGGACGCAAGCCGACGCAGAGCGCTATTTTTCTGCATACGCGAAAGCGATTGAAGCAATCGGCGAGTTGGCGGGGCCCGGATCCCTGCCGGAGAGGCCCGGCATTTCAGTCAAGCTCTCAGCGTTGCATCCGCGCTATGAGCCTTTGTCGCGTCCGCGCGTGCTCGCCGAGCTCGTGCCGCGAGTTGCCCAACTTGCGCGGCTGGCCAAACGGCACGATTTGAACTTCACCATCGATGCCGAGGAAGCCGACCGGCTTGAACTTTCGCTCGATATTGTCGATTTGTTGCTGACCGATCGCTCGCTCGCGGAATGGGGCGGGTTCGGTCTCGCGGTGCAGGCCTACCAGAAGCGCGCCTTGGCGGTGATCGATTACATTGCCGCAGCGGCGCGGCGCTATGATCGTCGTTTGATGCTGCGGCTCGTAAAGGGGGCTTATTGGGACACGGAGATCAAGCGGGCGCAGGAGCGGGGTCTTCCCGATTACCCGGTGTTTTCACGCAAGGCGATGAGCGATCTCAATTATCTTGCGTGCGCCAAAAAGCTCCTCGGCATGCGAGACGTCGTTTATCCTCAATTCGCGACTTATAACGCGCTTACAATAGCGACAATCGTCGAATCCGCTGGGGATATCGAAGGCTTTGAATTCCAGCGCCTCCACGGCATGGGCGAAGATCTTTTCGCTGCCTTGCGATCCGAGAGTCCCAAGCTTGCGTGCCGGATTTACGCGCCGGTCGGCGTTCATGAAAACCTGCTCGCCTATCTCGTGCGCCGTCTTCTCGAGAACGGCGCCAACTCCTCCTTCGTCGCGCGCGTCGGCGATCCGCGCGTGCCGAGTTCCGAGCTTATCATCAGGCCGCAAACCACCATAGGCGATAAAAAACATTCCCGCGCGCCGGGCCTGCCGCTGCCCGCGGATATTCACATGCCGTTGCGCAAGACCGCCAACGGAATCGAATTCGGCGATCGCCGAGCGGTTGCCGCCCTCACCACTGCGATCGCGAATTCCGCGCGGATGCGGGCAGCGGCGCCAATCGTCTCTGGCGTGCGGCGAGAGGGAAAGGAACGCGATATTGTTTCGCCGATCGACGGGTCGAAGATTGGGGTTGTGCGCGAGGCCACGCCCGGCTTGTTGGCGGAAGCCATGCGCGATGCGCGCGCTGGCTTTCGCCCGTGGTCTCATGTGCCTGTTGATCTGCGCGCGGCCTGTCTCGATCGCGCCGCGAAACACATCGAGTTCGAGGAGCCAGCATTGCTGGGCCTGCTGCAAACCGAGGCGGGCAAGACACTGGAGGACGCGATTGGCGAATGGCGCGAGACGATCGATTTCTGCCGCTATTACGCGCAAGAAGCGCGCCGGCTGTTTGAGAACCCGACTGTCATGCCCGGGCCGACCGGCGAAGACAATCGGCTCAATTGTCATGGGCGGGGCGTATTCGTCTGCATCAGCCCTTGGAACTTTCCCTTATCGATCTTTCTCGGCCAGGTAGCCGCGGCGCTTACCGCCGGAAACAGCGTCCTCGCCAAACCTGCCGAGCAGACCCCCTTGATCGCGGCCATCGTCATCAAGCTTCTCCACCGCGCCGGCGTGCCTGGCTCGGCATTGCATCTCTTGCCGGGGGGCGGCGAGCTTGGCGAGAAGCTTGTCGCCTTGCCCGGAATCGCCGGGGTGGCTTTCACGGGCTCGATGGAAACCGCCACAAAGATCAACCGCGGGTTGGCCGCGAAGGACGGGCCAATTCCAGCGCTGATCGCGGAAACCGGCGGGATCAACGCGATGATCGTCGATGCGACGGCCTTGCCGGAACAAGTTTGCGACGATGTCCTTGCCTCGGCGTTTCGCTCGGCTGGGCAACGCTGCTCCGCGCTCCGGCTTCTTTGCGTCCAGGACGACGTCGCGGACAAGATGATCGCGATGATCGCCGGGGCGGCACGCGAACTCCTGGTCGGCGATCCGCGTAATACGCGGGTCCAGGTCGGCCCGGTGATCGACGGCGCCGCCAAGGCAAACCTCAACGCGCATATCGCACTGATGCGAAGCTCGGCGATTGTTCACTTCGCGGGCGAGATACCGCCGAGCGCGCCGGCCAACGGATTTTATGTCGCGCCTCACATTTTCGAAATTGCCGCCGTGGGCGATCTGAACCGCGAGGTATTCGGTCCGATTCTCCATGTCGTTCGCTACAAGGCAGCCGAGCTTGATAGCTTGCTCGATTCGATCGAAGCCAGCGGGTCTGGGCTGACCTTGGGAGTACATTCCCGCATTGACGCCACCATTGATCATATTTTAGGCCGGCGGCTGGCGGGCAATTGCTACGTCAATCGCAATATGATCGGGGCCGTCGTTGGCACTCAGCCGTTCGGCGGGTTCAATTTGTCGGGCACGGGGCCCAAAGCGGGCGGGCCGCTTTACCTCAAACGTTTTTGTCTCGAGCAAACGGTCTCGATCAACACCGCGGCGGTGGGCGGGAACGCTAGTCTCATCAACAACACGCAATGATCTGAAAAGAATGCTTTTCGCTTATCGCCTAGGCGCAATGCCGTCATGTGGACTTGGCTTCTTGATCTCGCGATCGCAGTGGCTGTCACCTCTGGCTATGTTTTCTTCCACGATGGACGGGTTCCAATAAATCCGACGCCGACAGTCGATGATAATTCTGCCGCCGCCGCGAATAAGCACTGCTGGCGGCTTCCTGGATTCGGACGCGATTGACATCGAACACACGCAGCAACGACGCTTCGGTGCGATCCGCATAGGGGCTTATCCTACAAAGGGCTTCCTCGTCCAAATGGAAAGATATCTCGAACGCGGAGTCGTGACCCCAGAAGCAGACGCAGTGCTGCGTCAGATTGTAATTTCGGCTCGGGTTGGGAAAATGGAGGGCCATCAGTGTTCCCATGATACTGCGCGCCCGTGCCGCCGCAGGTGATTTATGCGTCGGTCTGGGTACGCGGCTCATCCCATCAAGGTCTGAGCCGTAGTCAACCGATGCACTTTTGGGGCGCGGAAACGAAGTGTGCATACGAATATAAGAACGAAAATCGTGAATGTTAGGCGGCGAGAATGAATTATGTTGCGATCACTTTTGCCGTGAAAGCCTACGGCACATCATCTATCGTTACCCTGGTCCCGAATTGATTTCTCGTTGATGGAGCCCACGGTAAGCACGCATTTTCCGATCGTCAGCCCGGATTGAACATCGCGGTGCGCCAGGCTAGCTTGTTCGAACGGGTAGCACGTCGTGGGTGGCGGGATCAGCCTCCCTTCATCGAAATCCCTTAACAAATTGCGCATGATCCGCTCGAGGAGGGAAGCCTCGTCGAATAAGTAGCTTAAATTGAAGGCCATGACGCTCTTGTTTTCGGTGGCGAGTTGCAGAACATTAAAACGAGGCAGGAGCGCATAACGTATCATCGCCGCCAATGCGCCGATCAGCATTCCGTTGCGCGGTATGATTCCGTGTGACCCGTACGCGACCAGCCGCCCCATTGGTGCCAGCAGTCGCAAGCTCTGGCGCAGGGTTGGCCCATTGGCATCGAAGACGGCTTGATACCCATTCGGCGCGTAACGGCGAGCTGCCGCGAACCAATTCTCGCCCGATGCATCGATGACCGCATGCGCGCCCGCATCCTTTGCCGCCTGAAGCTTATGGGTAGACCCGACAACGCCCACTGCGTGGATGCCCCTCAGACGAGCGAGCTGCAGCAACGCCCCACCTACCCCGCCCGCCGCGGAGTGGACGAGCGCCATGCTGGCCTGCCGGGGCGCCGCTAGCTCGTCCAAGGCATAGGCCGCCGTGAGAAAAACGACGGCTATGCCAGCCGCTTGTGGGGTCGTCAGCCGGCTGGGACAGGCGAAGACTTGATGGCGAGGAACCGCGATTTGTTCCGCATACCCTCCGAAACGGGTGAGCGCGATCACCCGTCGTCCGATGTCGAGGCCGTGTACCCCCTCGCCGAGTGCCGACACGCGCCCGGCGACCTCGAATCCAGGCGTAAAGGGCCAACCCGCATAGCGCCAGGAGGAGGCATAAAGTGCTAGCCGCGCTAGGCAATCGGCGAAGTTTACGCCAGCAGCTGCCACATCGATCACCACCATGCCGGGGCTTGGGGTGGGCTGAGCCGCATGCACAATCCTTAGAGCATGAAAACCTCCCGGATGAAGGACAGAAATTTGCCGCATCGGATTGGCCTCACTCCCCGGCCTTGCAAGCGAAAGCCAAGCTTTGGCGAGAGAATTTAGTGGCGCGCCATCTCGCCGCGATCAGGCCCCGCCAACTGGGCATTTCGACGCCCTACTCGATTTTATTGGCGCCGGTGAAGAGACGCTTCGAGCACGTTCGCGCCTTGCGGGACCGGAGTTTCGGCCGGATCGCGCCGGGTGTTATCTGTACTGTACTCTTTCGACGATCCGGTCACTAAGCGGCGTCCGATGCTCGCGCGCGCCCTAGCCAGGCCCGACCTACGAGTTACATATCGCGTGCCGCCGCAGCTTGGAGAGGGCCGAGATTGATTTCGCTGTGCGACCCCCGACATATTAACAGAGGCGTGGCGCCAATTCCTAGAGACACGAATTTGAATTGGGCAGGCCCGGCGGTTCGAAGATTTCTGCTCTGGTGTTTCCGTAACCGCGAGACGGGAGCGATCACCGTTGCTCAGACACCAAACCTCGCGCTCAGCATCTTTCTCATCGCGGCGGCGATCCTCTGGCTCATGCGTCCGACCGGTGCCATATCGACAGTGGCCAAGGCGATCGCTACTGGCAGTCTGATCGTTTGGGCCCTCGACGAGGTGGCGCGCGGCGTCAATCCTTGGCGCCGCTTCCTCGGCCTCGCCGTTCTGATCTACGTAGCTTCCACCGTTCGCCTGTGAGCTGCTAGACCCGAAGCTTGGTCCGACTGCCGCGCGTCGTGACGCAAGACGCCACCAGAGCAACACCAAGTAGAAGGGCAGTAACTATGGAAATTAAACGAAGCGGTTCGCAGCCGTCCGGCAAAGGCCCGGCCGAATACTTCAGCGGTACCGTTCGTATCGACCCCCTCTTCAGTCCTCCCGACCCTGCCCGCGTGACTGGAGCAAGCGTCACGTTCGAGCCCAGGGCACGCACAGCGTGGCACACCCACCCTCTCGGTCAGACGCTCATTATCACCTCGGGCTGCGGCTGGGTCCAATGTGAGGGCGGACCGATCGAAGAAATACGTCCGGGTGACATCGTCTGGTTCGCCCCAGGCGAGAAGCATTGGCATGGGGCCACGGCCACCACGGCAATGACCCATATTGCCATTCAGGAGAAGCTCAACGGCTCGCCGGTCAATTGGATGGAGCAGGTAAGCGACGAGCAGTACCGTAGATAATAATCCGCTGCAGATGTTTTGTGCGTGCGAATGACGGAGAAGAAGATGCCCCATATCTGGGCAGTAAGCGTTGAGGACGTTGCGCCGGATAACTGGTGGACTCTAAGCAAGACATTCTTGGCAAATGGGACCGTGTCTACAAGAAGCCCGGATACAATCTCATCCGATCCTTAATTTCGATCCGGCCATAGCCTTGCAAGAAGAACTCGAGCCGCGAGCCGTTTTCGACGATTAAAGCCCGTTGCTAATCGCCTCCCTGCCGCCGCCCCATTCTCAATGCCCCGCAAAAGACATCAGCGTCCGGACCGGCACGCCGAGCACTTTGATCTTCTTGGTGCCGCCGAGATCCGGCAGATCGATCACAAAACAGGCCGCCACCACATCGGCGCCGATTTTTTTCAAAAGCCCGACCGCACCCTCCGCCGTGCCGCCGGTCGCGATCAGATCATCGACAAGGATCACCCTTTCGCCGGGGCCAACGGCGTCCTCGTGCATTTCCATCTCGTCGAGCCCATACTCGAGCGAATAGGCAATCGACACTTTGGTGTGCGGCAGCTTGCCTTTCTTGCGGATCGGCACGAAGCCGGCCGAGAGCTGATGCGCGACGGCGCCGCCCAGGATAAACCCGCGCGCTTCGATGCCCGCGACCTTGTCGATCTTGGTTCCGGCCCAGGGCTGCACCAATTCGTCGATCGCGCGGCGAAACGCGCGGGCATCGCCGAGCAGCGTCGTGATGTCCCGGAACATGATGCCTTGCTTCGGGTAATCGGGAATCGTGCGGATCGTGTCCCTGAGGTCGATGGTCATGAATAATTGACCCGCTGCATGATCGCCTCCAGCTTCTTCATTAGATCCGGGTCGCGGGCCGGGACCGGGGTTAGCAGGGCATGTTCGAGCGCCCGGTCGGAACCGATGGGACAGGGCTCGTGTTCCGCCGGAAAGTCGCGCAACAGCCGCGCCAAAACCTTCGCCGCATTGCCGGCATTGGCTTCGACCACTCTTATGACCGAGGCAACATCGACATTATCATGTTTCGGATGCCAGCAATCAAAATCGGTGACCATCGCGATCGTCGCGTAGGAAATCTCCGCCTCGCGGGCGAGCTTGGCTTCGGGCATCGCGGTCATGCCGATGACATCGCCACCAGCGGCCTTGTAGACAAGCGATTCGGCGAGCGACGAAAATTGCGGGCCCTCGATGCAGACATAAGTTCCGCCGTTGGCGAAAGCGATGTTTTCGGCCGCCGCCGCCGCCGCGATTCTGTCGCGCAGCAAAGGCGCGAGAGGGTGCGCCATCGAGACATGGGCGACGCAGCCATTTCCGAAAAACGAGGTTTGCCGTGCGAATGTTCTATCGATGAACTGATCGACGAGCACGAAAAGCCCCGGATAAAACTCGGGCCTGAACGAGCCGCAGGCGGAAACCGAAACGATGTCGGTCGCGCCGGCGCGCTTCAGCGCGTCGATATTGGCACGATAATTGACGCCCGAAGGCGACAATTTATGGCCGCGCCCGTGGCGGGGCAGGAACACGGCTTCGGTCTTGCCGATGCGGCCGAAGTGAAGCGTGTCCGAGGGCTCGCCCCAAGGTGTGGCAATCCATTCCTCGCGAATGTCTTCGAGCCCCGGCAGTTCATAGACGCCCGATCCACCGATGATGCCGACGATCGCTTTTGTCACAAAAACTCAGGTTCCTTGAACGCCGGATGCAAAAAACAGGGGATGCTTGGTCCCCTGTCGCTATTCAATATGGATGATTTTCTAACTGTTATGGCGTAGTTTGAGTGGGCAAAATGCAAAAGCCTGCCAACTTGATGGCTTGCTTCGTCACCGCGTCGTCGGCGTCGACGGAGTCGCCGCTCGCTCCGGCACCGCCGATGAGCTTGTGCGACTTGCAATTGTATACAGGCTGCCCTCCTGCGAAGGCAACGACCCCGAAGTGCCGTTTGCCGCAGGTGTATCCGTTTTCGCGCTCGCTATAGCGAAACAAATTAGTCGCCCATACGCCCCAAAGGGGTCCAGGTCCGGCATTCGTGCCCGTCGTGTTGCCGAAGGCACCGGTGTCATCAATCCTTGAAGTAAGCCCCACGCCCCTGCTGTCCACCGCTACTTCATTATTGCTAAAGGAAGTCGTCCAAGCTTTGGCGATGGCAATCAACTCGCTTAACCGAGCCGCATCGGAGCTGAATTCATCCTCTTTGCAGCCGTCTTCGTTGGTATCCGAGGCGCGGATTGCCAACAGGGTGCCCTCGCGATCCGTCACAGCGCACCACCACGCACCCTTGCCTGATGTGCGAAACTGAATGAGACTAGGGCGAATGGCGTTTACGATCGTAGCAGCCGCACCGCATTGCTTTGCGATCTTCTCACCCTGGCCTTCGGTCAACTCCTGCGCCGCCCGCACGGCACTGGAACCAAAAGCAAATGTGACAACAACGGCCAATGGGGTCAATTTGTATAGTTTTCTCATAAGGCTCCCTCCTAGTATTCGCATATGAGTTTTTGGAAAACCCGGGTGATCGCCCGGTGCCGGACCTTGAGCCAGGCGGGGCTACCTTAACCATGAGCAATTACTTTGCAAGTACCGTATGGCGAATAACAACGCAAAAATGCATTCTCCGGCAAAGACGGACATTGCCCCGCCCCCGGTTTGCAGGAGCCCGCCGAAAGTATTGATTGAAGCGAAGCGCACGATGCCCTTGTGCCTATGCCATCGTGCTTAGGCAGCATTGATTCCGCACCGTTTTGCCGAAATCAGGCAAGCATGTTCCGAAACTGGAGCATGCTCAAAACTCCCGGGCGGCCCCCGAAGCTTCCGAAACAAGCCGCGGGTTCGCCGGCACTGAGCCGGGCGCCGGAAGAGCTACGGTCACGGTCTGGCTATTTTTCTCAAGGGTCATCGTCCGCGAATCGACCGAGCGCAAGATCCACCCGGACGCTGCTTCGCCGAGATGGAGACGAACGAGAGTTTTTCTGGTGCGGTCGAGCACTACCGCGACATTTTTAGGCATTCCGATCGCGGTTCCGACAAGGGTGAGAGGCGGCCGCTCGGGTTCGGCTGGCTTGGGCGGAGGCGGGGCCGCGATCACACGCTGGGCCACGACCGGCGGCATGGGCGGCCGCCGGGAGGCTGAAAAAATCGGCCGTTCCCGAGTGGCGTCGAGCGCGCTAATCGGAACCCCCCACAGCGGATTGGCGCTCGCCGTGGGCTCCTGCGGGCCCGCGCCCTTGGGAGCGGCGGGGATTTGCTCCGTGTTTGGACTGGTCTGAGCGCCGCCCTTTTCCCGCAGGGTCATGCCGGCCGCCTGGCCGAGGGCTTCGTTCACGGAAAAAGCGCCCATCGCCACGATCACGCAAGCGCAAAGCCTTCTCATTTGGTCACCTGCCATTGTCCCGAGATATCGATTTGCATGCGCATCCGCGCAGCTTCCGTCTCAACGCCTGCTCCACCACCCGATTGCGGCATTTGTAGCACGAGTTGGTCAATAAATAAAAACGGCATTCCCGATTCCAGATCGTAAAGCAACTGCTGCAACGCGCCCTGCCCGACCTCGCAGTTTGCCGAGAGGCTGACATAGCCCTCTTTGGCTCGGGCCCCTTGCAAATCGACCTGCGAGGACAGCACGTTTCCGCCCCCACCCCTGACCGCCGCCACGACCCGCTGTTGCAGCGCGGCGCCGGCGACTTCCACGGTCGGCCCCTCCAAAAACGGCGAGCCGGACATGCCAGATGCGAGGCCTGACGGCCCGGCGGAAGGCTTGCGGCCTTCGAGCCGGTCGAGCAAATCCGCGGCGGCCCTGTAATCCGCGTAATCGCCGGCAAGGCCTGCAAGCGCGAGCCAGGTAATAACGGCCAAACCCATGATGAGCGAGGCATAACCCAAAAGCGGCAGGGCGTGCGCGCGAGTAAAAAGTTTGTGGATCGGGTGTGCGCGGAGCATGGGGCTGATCATAGACCTGGCGTATAAACCGGCTCAATGTGAGCCTCGATGGAGAAGCGCTCGCTCGACTCCGATGGCGATCGCGTTGTCGGGGCAAAAAAGCTGGCGCGGCGAAAATGCGAGGTTTGTTCGATGAGGCGGATTAACGATGGGGCATCTCGCGTCACGCCGACAATCTGCATCTTGTCACCAACGATTCTAAGTTCGGTCACATAAGTATCGTCCGGCAGCACCCGCGACAACGCTTCGATGACAATGACGCTCGATGGCGTTTCATGCTTGTGCCGTTGCAAAGCAAGCGCCGCCTCGCTCGTCGCATCGTGACCCGGCCGCATCGCGGCGCGGCGCTCCGCGATGCGGTGGGTCAAATCGTCTCGCTGCGTTTCGATCACGCCGCCAATGATGGCATTCGCCGCAACCGACACCGCGCAAAAAACGCCTGCGGCGGCAAGTAGCCCGATCAGACTACGCCGGATATGGCGCTGTACGGCCGCCTGTCCGGTCTTCTGTTCGCATATCTTAATGGCCGCGATATCCGGCCGCGGTTGTTGCAATGCCGCCGATACAACGATCGTGTCGGCGCCGAGACTAGCGATCGCGCTTATGAACGGCGCGATCAGCGTCCGCGCCGTCGCGGCGATTGTGACGGCCATCCGGTCGCCGGTGGTTTCGGTCGAAGGATACCAGCCGAAGGCCGCCTCGGCGGCACTCCACGGTGTCAGGCGGTCGATCTGGGCGCGGATGATTCCTTCGAGAAAATCCGCGGCACGGCGCGGTAATTCGAGCAGCCGGAACACAAAACGATTGGGCTGCAGCACGAGTTCAACTTGGGCGCCGCGCAACATTTCCGTCAGTCTGGCGGAAACGGAGGCATCGACACGCCCGTTGATGATGTGAAGTGCCTCCCCAGCCGAGTCCAAAGTATCCCTTTGCGTGGTCCCGTGCAGCACGAAAGCTCCGTCCGGCTGCTCGGCGAGCCGGTAGAGGCGCCGTGAGTGCAAGGATTCATGGGCCTCCATGATCGTCGTTGCGACACGGTTGATCCATCTGGACGACGCTTCGAAAACTGCGCGATAGAAGCTCATTCATCACTCTCCGTTCCCGGCCCAAACTCAGATGGGGCCGTCAAAATCGTCGTGCCAAGCTAGGATGCGGTAGGGTTCGGGGCTATTATTCTCGGTCATAAGAAGGACGGCATCGGCGTTCACTTGGCGACCGGTGTCAAGGGTGACATGAACGGCGGCCCGTGTCGCCTTGCGCCCGCCAACGGCGACACTGGAACCCGCTGCGCCGAGCAAACTCAAAACGGCTTGCGGATTTTGCGGATCGCGGCGCTCGAGAATAGCTTCGGCCACGTTCGGGTTGATGCCGGGCAAGGCCGCGATCACCTCAGGCGCGGCCTCGTTGACATCGATCTCCGCCCGGCCGTTGAAAACCGTCACGAAGGCGAGAGCGTTGTCCACGAGCGCCGCGGGCAATCCCCGCACAAGCCGCAATTCGGCGGAATTTTGAAAGGGGGCCTGCCGCGGCCCGTAGTTTAGGCCGGCGGATTTATATGCCTCGACTTCCGGGTTTTGATTGCCTGGCCCCGGTTTTGTCCGCCACGCAACGATGCGATCCGCATAGGAATCCGCGTCCTCGGGCTTTGCCCCAAGCACAACCCACAAGCCGGAAAGCAATGCCTTGGGAGCGAGATTGAGATCGATTCGCGCCCCCTCGGAACGAAACGCCACCCCTACATGGGATCGTCCCAGCTCGAAGTCGAAGGCGCCCGAACTTGGGCGCGAAGCGTCCTCGAAACCAATCAAGCGATAGGCGGTAAGTTCGAGCCCAGCGGTAATCAGGGCTTCGGTCTGAAGCCGGGAGTCGTACACGCGCGCGGCCATCGCCGTGTTGGCGACATACACCGCGTAGACGGAGGCGAGCGCCGCCAGGGCGGCAAGAATCCAGAGCACCGCGACAATAATAAAGCCGCCCGCGGCTGGCGCATTCTTAAGGTCCGGTCGAGGCATAAAAACAGCTCTTGAGTTTCACTTTGCCGGGTTTTCTTACGGACTTTAAGCCGTCTGACGTCCCGCGCCTAATTGAGAGTACCGAAGGGGCGATTGGGAGCGAATAGGTCGAAATCGCAATGGGAAGCGAGTTTAGGGGGGTGGGAGCTTATAACTCCTACCCCCAGGCGTTTCTGGTCCCGCTGGGCCCGAGATTTATAACGTCCGTTCTACTTCACGAGGTAGAGCCCCCTCTATTTCGCGCCCGGGAAAGGCAATACTTGACGCGCCTTTGTGTCCATAGCGGCGGCGACCTTTGTATTTGCGGGGTCGGAAACGGATTCCTTAGAGGGGGAATATCCGAAGTACGGCCCGTAGACTTGTGAAGTGACATAATCTAGATTTTGATTTAGTGACCAGACGGATATAGACCCTTGGGTGTGCCTCCAGAGTATGCGGCAAAAACTGTTGCCGTTGGTGTCCGCACTAAGTGATTCCGCGAACCAGCCAGCGTAGGGCCCGTAAGTTTTTTGAGTTACGTACTGTAGATTGGCATTTACCAACCAGATCGTTACTAGTCCGTCCCATCTTTGCCAAAGCACATATGTGTTATTATCGGCGGCCGTGGTAATCGCTATCGGGATCCATCCGTCGTAAGGACCGAATCCGACGGACGAATTGTAAGTTATATTCGGATTGAGTTTCCACAAGGCAATCCTCCCGTCCGTACCTTTCCAAAGCACGCGGGTGATCGCATCGCCGCCGATGCCACTGGTTTGTGCCGGCGACCAGGAGACAGGTTGCGCGGACAGGGTGCCAGGTTGGATAGTAGCCCACATTGTAGTGGCCGCCACTAATGCTAACAACTTTTTTAGTGTGCTCATCATGCTTCTCCCTTTAGGAATGTGTGTTAGGCGTTGGAGCGCCCCCACACGGCCCATGTTGTTTGCCGATGCAGGCATTACCCGGCATCGCCCGGATTAATTGTCACGAAACCGCTTCTTCGAAATCCCCTGATCAGGGGATGTCGAATCGACATCCCCTGATCAGGGGATGTCGATTTTGGAAAATCGTCAGCCGCGCGCGGCGGCTGAAAGGGTTCCGATGGGGCGGCCGGCCACCCTTAATCGCGTATCGCGCCTTCTAATCTGGGAGACCAGGCGTAGGCGCGCGCGGCCTTAGGTGCCCTTGAGCACGGTCGCTTCCTTGATTAGTTTCGTTTGCCGTATTTTCTTGACGCGAACCGTCAACTTGGAAGTCCAGCAAAGATACTTTCTGCACGAGTGGCGCGGCCAGGGTCGCTTGCGGCGGAGCGGCTTACTGGGGTGGCGATGGTCCGGGCACTGGCTGTGTTGTCCCGGGTCCGGTGGTGATCGCTGCGCCGTTATTTTGGCCGCCGCAAGCGGTTCCCGTGCCCCGCACGCATTCGGCCGGTGCGTTCACATTGAGCAAGGCCGCCGTCGAGACCGGCAAGATCTGGTCTGTCACGGCATTGCGAACAGTTACGCGGACGGCATTCGGCAATTGCATGACACCATGCCATGTTTCTTGCCAGATGCGGTCGCTGCCGGCGAAGGCGAAGGAAAGGTGAAACGGGGGGCGCGCCAGGACGATCGGATTGGTGAACTCAAGCTCGCCGTTGTCGAGGTCCTCGGCCGCGACCGGCGCAAACGGGACCCGGTCGCGCACCAAAACGCGGCCCCGCGCGTCCTCGGTTTCGGCAAGGCGCACAATTTCGAGCCCGGCCGATGCATTTGGGCCAATCGCGGATCGCACGAACGTCACCGACGATGGTGTGCCCTCGAAGAGAGGCCGCGCGTTCTCGCCGCCCAACGACACGAACTCCGCGGCGGCAAGATCGCCGACGATCCGGTCGAGGCCGAGACCGAGCAGATCAGTCCTCTGCACGCGGTCAAAGCCCGCCTTCCAGCTTGGCATCCATTGCGCCGTGACCGTGGCAATTGTCGCGAGGAGCACGCCCGTCAAGGCGACCGCGACAAGGGCTTCGAGAAGCGTGAAGCCGCCCTCGTCGGGCGCCAGGCGGAAGACGGAGTTCGCGCCAGCTTGTCATTGGGTGCCGACCCTTCTGGCAAGCCGTATGGTCTCGAGTTGAAGCACCGCTCCGGACGGCGATTGCACCTTGGCGGCAATTGTTTGGGGTGCCCAAAATTGGTCCGCGCGCGGGTTAACGAAATCGCCCGAAAAAGGCGCGATATCGACGGACCAAGCTTCGCCGTGCATTTCGCCGGAGAGAGTGCCGGTCGAAAGACTCGCTCGATCGGGAAGGCCGGTCTCGACCGCCCGCAGGGTTTCGACGAGTCCGAGATGCTGTTCGATCCTTCCGGAACCGCGAATATTTCCCGCCACGAGTAGCCCGATGGCAGCCAAGGAGACAGCCGCGACGGCGAGAGCAACGAGGGCCTCGATGAGGGTGAACCCCGCGTTAACGCCGAGGTCCTCACCGCGCTCAAAACGCATTGCTTGGAACAATTTCGACCCCCCCCGTCAGCCAAGTGACGCGGACTTCGAGGGTTGCCCCAAGCCGCGAGAGGAAAATCGTGCCGCCGCAGGACATTCCAGACGGAAGGAACTGGATTGCCGTTCCGGCGGCACGCCGCTCGCATTGGCTCGCAAGGATTGCATTAAAGCCGACATCTTGGGGCAGTTGCAGCAAACGCCCGGTGGCGCCGGAACGGATCGTCCGCGATGTTGAGCTAAGATCCGTCGCAACGGCGGCGCCGCGCCGGATGGCCGCGTTGCGGTCGGCCTTGAGCAAGGCCGCCATCTCTATCGCGTAGGCTTCGAGCATTGTCCGCGAGGTTCCACGTGGAAACGCCGGCAAGGCAATGGCCGCGAGCATGGCTATGATGGCGAGCACGCAAATCGTCTCGAGCAAGGTAAAGCCGGTCTCCCCCCGGTGCCGCCTCATCGTCGCTCCCAGCTCTTGATGGCGACCGCCGTGCCGGTCCCGCCTTCCTTGCCGGACGCTCCGAGGGAGACGATCTCATAGGGGCCGTGTTCGCTGGGCGAACGGTAGCCATAGGGGTGCCCCCAAGGATCATTGGGAACGTAGCCCTTCGCCAAGTAGGGGCCGTTCCATCCGGTTTCCCCCGCCGGACGTTGCACCAAGGCGGCAAGGCCTTCGGTGGTCGAAGGATAGTGTCCAAGATCGAGATAGAAAAGATCGAGCGAACTTGCGAAGCTCTGGATTTGGATCGCCGCGGCCTTCACCTTGGACTCGCTGAGGTAAGTAAGGACCCGCGGGCCGACTAGGCTCATGAGCAAGCCGATGATCGTGATCACGACCAGGATTTCGATCAGAGTGAAGCCGTCTTCATGCCCGGCACCGAAAGTGCCCGCACTTTCAGCTTCGCGCGAACCGCGTTCCAAGCTTCGCTCCGGCCGCCGGATACGGCGCGCCCACATCTTGTAAATATTCATTGCAATCAATCCCTATTCATCCGACGACTTGGCTGACTGACATAAGTGCGGTCATGACCGAAACGATCAGGCCGCCGACAATGAGGCTGATGCAGACGATCGCCAGGGGGCCGGCGATACCGACCAGCCGATCGAGGCTGCGCTGAAGCTTGGCTTCGTAGAACTCGGCGATTTGTTGCGCGAGCACGGGCAGTTGACCCGACTCTTCGCCGAGCCGCAAGGTCCGAATGGCCATCGACGGAATCACCCCTGTCTTGGCGAGCGCGTCGGAAAGCTTGCCGCCGTGGCGGACGAGATCGACCGTCTTGCTCCAGGCGGCGGAGCGTCCGGTCGTTGCCATCAAATCGGCGAGTATTCGCAATGTCGCCGTCAGCGGCACTCCGCTCGCAAGGAGGACACCGAGGTTGCGGCAGAAGATGGAGGTTCGATGAAAATCCAAAACCCGGCTGATGAAAGGCAAATGCGCGAGCGCTTCCATGATCTTGCCGCGCACCTTGGGACGGCGCAAGATAAACCAGCCGCCGCCGATGATGGCGGCGATCGCCGCCGCGAGCGCCGCGGTGTGGGCCCGCAGGAAATCCGAAAGCGCAAGGAAGCCGAGCACGATCGGGTCGAGTTTGGCATTGAAGTCGCGCAGCACCGCGCCAAATTGCGGCAGCACAAAAGTCAGGAAAAAGAGAAGCACGGCACTCGCCGCGACCAAGACAAAGGCGGGATACCGCAAGGCGTCGCCGAAGCGCCGGCGCAGCGCCTCGGCCCGGACCCGCTCGGCGCCGAGCACCTCCAGGATAGTGACTAGCGTGCCGGAGGTCTCACCAACCCGCGCGAGCACGACATACATCGGTGAAAATAAAGCTGGATGGTGGGCCAGCGCATCGGCGAAACTTTCGCCGGCGAGAATGGCCGCGGTGATCTTGGCAACCGTCGGCCGCAAGCGGCCGATGTCCGAGTCGTCCGACAATAATTCGAGGGCATCGTTGATGCGGGTGCCGGTTTGCAAAAGAAGTGCAAGATCGCCGGTGAAAATCGTCACGTCTTCGGGACGCGGACGCGACAGGATTTTGAAGTCCCAGCGGGTGCCGGGCCGTGCGCCATCATCGCGGACGGTTTCGATCGGAATGAGGCCGAGATATTCGACGCGCTCGGCGACCTCCGCCGCCGTGGAAGCAGCGATCGCCCCGCTCACCACTTCGCCATTAGGGGTCAGGGCCCGGTAGCGGAAACTCGTCATGGCTCACCGCACAGTCGTGACGCGAAGAACTTCGGCGGCGGAGGTGACGCCGGCGCGGCATTTCGCGACAGCGTCCTCGACCATGGTCGTCATGCCGGAGCGTCTCGCGGCGAGATCGATCGCGCGCGCATCGGCGTGCGGTCCGACAAGTTCATACACCGCGTCCTTCAGTTCAAGCGCCTCGAATACCCCATTGCGGCCGCGATAGCCGGCGCCGCCGCAGCGCTCGCAGCCGGCCGGCTCGTGAACGCAATCGCCGGACCGCAGGCCAAGCGCGGCAAGGCGGGGATCGGCGGCAAGATCGCCGGGCGTGAGAATGCGTTTCCGCTTGCACCGGTCGCAAAGGATACGAACCAGCCGTTGCGCGATAACCGCCCGCAACGTCGACTTGAGCAAAAAACCTTCGACGCCAAGATCGAGCAGGCGGGGAACCGCCGCCGCGGCATTTTCCGTGTGAAGGGTGGTCAGCACGAGATGGCCGGTGAGCGCGGCATGCACGGCGATGCTCGCGGTCTCGGCATCGCGCACCTCGCCAACCATGATGACATCCGGATCTTGCCGGACGAAGGCGCGCATCGCAGTGGCGAAAGTAAGACCGATCGCGGGCTTCACCTGCGACTGATTCACGCCCTGGATCTCATATTCGACCGGATCCTCGATCGTGAGAATCTTGCGCGATGGGTCGTTGAGGATCGAAAGCATGGTCGCAAGGGTCGTCGTTTTGCCGCTGCCGGTCGGCCCCGTCACGACGATCAGGCCATGCGGGAGCGAAAGCAGCCGGCGCACGATCCCCTCGTCGGCGATCGACAAGCCGAGCTTCGCGACATCGAGCAAACCACGATCGCGCGGCAACAGGCGGATAACGGCCGATTTGCCGTGCTGGGCCGGCATCGTGGCGACGCGAATATCGATTTCCGAGCGAGCGACCTTCTGCCTTGCCGCGCCGTCTTGCGGCAGGCGCCGTTCGGCGATGTTGAGGCCGGCCAGAATCTTGATCCGGGAGATCAGGGCTTGCGGCAAGGCATTGAGCGGCGCGGCCACGGCGCGGAGCAAGCCATCGACCCGCATGCGCACCACGAGGCCGTTCCGGAACGGTTCGATGTGGATATCGCTGGCCCGAAGCTCGAGGGCTTTTTCGAGCAAGTCGTTGACCGCCCGCACTACCGGGGCGCCGCTCGCGAGATCGCGAAGACTTTCAATGTCGGCCTCGGCGCGGGCGCTCGCGGCCCCACCGTCGCCGGCCGCCGTTTCCTCGCCGCCAAGCTGCTCGCCGAGAACGGTAGCGATATCCTCAAAGGAGGCGATCTCGACCAAAACCGGTGCGCCAAGGACGATTTCGGCGGCGCGGACAGCGGCGGCGTCGCTCGGGTCGGCGACGGCAAGCTTGTATTGACCTTTTGGCAATTCGAACGGGAAGACCGCGGTGTCGCGTAAGAAACGCGGCGAAAAGCGTCCGGTTAAAGCCGGCGCGGCAACGAGCTGGGGCAAGGTGAGCCGCGTCAAGCCATAAAATTGGGCGACTTCATCGGCAAATCCATTTGCGGTAAGCTCGGTCGACTCCCAAAGTTTGCGAAGAGATCGTTCCGCGTTGGACGCGCTGGACGCGAGCTCAAGTTTAGTGTCCGAAAGCAGATAATTTTTGTTCGCTAAATATTTTGCGAAATCTTCGACTGCAATTGAATTCATGTTCGCATCTCTAGGCCGATGCAACGATTCACAATCACGCCAGGCTTAGCCTGTGCCTGGGCAGCGCCCCCGATAAGGATTCGGTCTCAGCCCGTTCACCCCCTTTGTCCGCGCTAGCTTGCCTCGCCATGACCGAGGATACGACATTGGCGGGCTCCTTTCCAGCCATTTTCGACAAGAAGCTAGCTCCCGCTTCTGAAGGGCAGGTCACCGACGAAGCAGTGCCGTCGCTCTTACTCCCGCGACGGCACCGTTTGGTGTGATGAATCCTATTGTTGCTTCACCAAGCCTTTCTGATTAAGCGCTGATTGCAACGCTGGCGAAATTACCGTTTCCAGGAAGCCAGCGCGGAAGAGGACAGGCCCATAACTGCTTTCGGACATAAGCGGCAGCGATTGCAGTTGATAAAGTGCGGGTGTGATGGTGCGTACGGAGCCGTGCAAACCCTTTTGAGTTACGAAGGTGTGGGTGGTTGCGGCGTAGCCACCCTGGAAGAAGCCTCTGGGAAGCGGTCCGTCGCCTATACCGGTTTCCGGGTTGTCCATCCCGCCGAGCGGTCCCCGGCCTCCGTAACTTGGCCCCTCAGTTCCGGTTCCAGGATCGTCGATTCCCCCGAGCGGCTGTCCGGAAGTTCCAAGACTGCGCCCACTTGAGGGAGCATCTGCTTCAGGATTATCGAAACTGCCGCCCGCTGAGCCGCTGCTTGGTGAACTACCGCCGCTGTCCCCTGGCGAACCGCCACTGTCTCCTGGCGACCGATGCTGTCGAAAAAGGGTTTGCGCGACGGGCTGAACGATGATTCCTGCTGATTGAATGAGGGTAGGATGATTTCGGCGATGATGGGACGAAAGTATCGAGAGCAAGCGAACTTTTTCTACGAATTTCGGCTCGATGACATGATCCCGAAGGGGCACTTGTTGCGCCGGATCAATGTTTTCGTGACATCTGTGCTCGGCGACTTGCACGAACAGTTGGGTCCATTCTACAGCGCCATCGGCCGACCTTCGATCGATCCCGAGTTGCTGATCCGGATGCTTATCGTTGGCTACTGCTTCGGCATTCGCTTCGAGAGGAAGCTGTGCGAGGAAGTAAAACTCCACCTCGCATACAGGTGGTTTTGCCGGCTCGATCTCAATGACGCGATTCCCCACCACTCTACGTTCTCCGAGAACCGGTTGAACCGGTTCCGTGAGAGCGACATTCTGCGCCATATTTTCGAGCGCGTCGTCATGGCTGCGATGGGGATGGGCCTCGTCAAGGGCGAGGGGTTTGCCGTGGACGCGAGCGTCATGGAGGCGAACGCGAGCCGTTATCACGGCAAGGCGCCTGATGAACTCGATTGGACTGAGAAGCAGCGGCAGAAGCGTGCGGTGGCTGAGTATCTTGCGGCACTCGAAGCCGAGGCGGCGATTGAAGGCGATGCCTTAAATGAGAGCGGTGGATCCGAGAGCAAACGACAGCGCCGTTATGAGCGCCAGCCGCCCAAGGTGATCTCGCCGTCGGACCCGCAATCGGCATGGACAGCCAAGGCCAACAAACGCGTGCAATTCGGATATGGGCTGAACTACCTCATCGACATCGAGAATGCAGTAATCGTAGATGTCGAGGCAACGCCGGCTCGCACCTACGCGGAAGTTGCCGCGACACAAACGATGCTGGATCGAGTAGAAGAGCGCTTCGATCTGAGGCCGAGGCGACTCGCCGCGGACACAGCCTATGGAACGGGCAAGTTCCTCGGCTGGCTGGTCAAGAAGAAGAAAATCATCCCGCACATCCCGGTGTGGGAGAAGAGCGATCGGCAGGACGGCATCTTCTCCCGTTCGGATTTCCACTGGGACAGGAAACGCGGAGCCTACATCTGCCCCAGCGGGAAACTGCTGCAGACCAGCGGCACCGTGCATGACGGACGTACGCTGCTGTACCGCGCCTCAAAGCGGGACTGCGATATATGCTCGATACGAGCGAAGTGCTGCACCACGGCCGATGCGCGCAAGATCCCGCGCGACCTCCATGAGGATGCCCGCGATATCGCACGGCGGAAGATGAAGACAAAGGCGTTTGCCAAATCACGCGACGAACGAAAGCGTGTTGAGATGCGCTTCGCACACTTGAAGACACACCACGGCTTCGAGCGGATGCGCCTCAGGGGGCTTTCTGGCGCACGCGATGAGTTTCATCTCGCTGCCATTGTGCAGAACCTTAAAACACTCGCGCTCCGGACCCTTGGGCCACCGTCAACCCGACGGCGCGCATCGTTTGCCTGAAATCGCTTAGGATTGGATCAGTTCAGTCCGTGTCAAAGTCGACCCCATTTCAAGATTGCTTCAATGCCGCCGGTGCATCTCAATCGAAAGACCGTAACGATAAGCAAAAAACCGGATTTTTCGACAGCATCGACCCGGTGCCGCCGGAGACGAAGTTAGGGTCATCGACCTCGCCGATGTAGGGTGCGTTGTCGCTGGAACCCGAGGATGGTTCGCTTGGACCGCCGGAAGCGGACGAACCTGCTCCCGCCTGCTGACCTCCAAGGAAGTTAGGGTCGTCGACTTCACCAATATAAGTGCCCGGATCCCCCGATTCGGGTTGACCGCTCGGAGCTGGACTCGATCCGCCGCAGAAGTCGTTCCCAAACTCCTTGCCAACTACCATACCACCGACGAAGCCAGTGATGCCGCCACCGATGGCGCCGCCAACGGCGGTAACCGGATTTTGTCCTGCTCCTCCAACTAGTGCGCCCCCCATACTACCAACGTATCCAACTACAACAGCGCCGCCATACTTGAGCACGCCCTTGCAAACGTCGCTTCCGTCCATCTGTTCGAATCCGCCGCTGATGGCGCTGGCAAGTTGACTGCCGATGGCGGCGCCAGGCATTCCTGAGCTGAATACACTGCCAGGAAGCCCACCGCCCTCGCCCTTTCCGAAGGCTCCGAAATGCGGTAGAGCTCTGCTGCCGTCACCACCGATGAATCCAATTCTTTGCGAGACAGGTAGAAAGACGGCAACGTCGGATTTCTGTCGGTTCGAGTAGCGCACGTGGTGATTCCAAAGCGCCATTCCCTGATGGGCGGCGGCGGTAGCTCCGGCGAGGTGGCAGGCCTCAATGCCGGAGAGCATCAGAACTCTCTAGACCATCCATCGCCTTGGCCGCTTGAACATAGGCTACAACGTGGAGGAACATGCGCACGCGCGTCTCAGGACTGGCGGATGCAAACTGGCCGAGAGCGGCTACGGTAGCTACTGCGTAGCCGTTCGCTGCTTCAGCGGCGCTCATGTGTGCGATACCGGCCAGGGTGTATGGGCCCCTCATCCCACGGCTTTTTCTTCGCAGTTCCTGGAGCCGCAGACATGCGATTGCAGCTGGGAAAAACCACAGCCGCGCCGAATGAAAGCGGGCGTCTTTGTGTTGGGCTACTCGGCCTAGATGAGCTTTGGTCATGATCTATTCTCCAAATCAAAGTTTAAGGTGTCAGGTTGCTACACCGCCACTGATCCTTGTTTTGCTCGAGTGGCCGTGAACTTCCTCACCGGCGCATCGATTTGAGCAAAAATCTCCGGCACTCCGCTCCCCCTGTTCAGGGGGAGCGGTTGGTGCTATTGTTTCGGGTGCGCGGCAACGCCGGAGGGACCGATGGGGGCGGTCGAGCATCTCAAGACCTTGTGCTGCCTCGGGCTTAAGCCCGAGAGCGCGATGATCGCCGTCGTGCCCTTGCTGCACGAGATCATTCCGCACGGCTGGACGCGCCTTGGTCTTTTGGCGCCCGATGCCACCGTGACCGACGCCTACTCCGAACACCCCGGATGCGAAGCGTTATTCCGCGAGCGTTTGTGGCGATTTAGGGATGATCCATCGGCCCTGATTTCTTTGTGGGTCCCCACATTCCGCGCGGTGGCAATCGGTTGGACTTTGCATCGGCAAGGCGGCGGTTACCTGGAAAGCGGCTATTATCGGGAAGTAGAGGCGCCGCTAGATTCCTGTTGGATTTTGGGCGGGATGATTGGCGATGGCGGCCGGAGTATCGCTGCGGCCCACCTCACGCGCCCGCGCAGCGCGCGCCCCTTCACGCTGGACGACCTTCAGCGCCTTGACCGGCTCCGGCCGTGGCTCGCGCACGCTTTCCGGCGGTCCAATTCCGGTAACGCACGGCGCGAGGACGAGGATTCACTCAGCACAGCAGGAGCGCCAGTACGAAACGGTCAGATGATCTTGACGGCGGATGCGAAGCGCGTCCTTCAAACACCCGGCATCGAACCGCTGCTCCACGTTATTATAAGGGAGACGCTCAATTTGATGAGCTATGTGCCCGCCCGCGACGGCCTGCCCGCGCCCATTTTGAAGCTTCTCCGGCAGATCACCGGTGCGGCGAACGGAACGTCTAACACGCCGCCTCGCATGCTGATTTCGACCGCCTATGGCGTTCTCACTCTCGAAGCGAAATGGCTCGTGCCGGCGGGCACGCTTCCGGAGGACGCCGCCAGGGATCCGAAATCCTGTCTCATATCGGTGACGATCGAGCTCCATGAGCATCCCGTTGCCTATGCCGCTCGCGTGCTGCGGGGAAACGGGGCCACGCCGAGGCAGACAAAAGTCGGCATTCAACTTGCCCTTGGCAAGACGAAACCTGTGATCGCGGACGAACTCGGCGTCCAACTCTCCTCGGTCACGGATCTCACAAGAAGGCTCTATCAGACTCTCGATGTTCACAATTCCACCGAGCTAGCCACAAAAATCTGGCTGGGCCAAAAACGAGACGCGGCGCGCCAAAGTTTGCGGCGCGCCGGGTAAGCCGAGCGTTTGCGCCTCCCGGCCAATGCCGCGAAAATCTGTCCGGTCCGTTCGCTTGCTATGAAACGTCGGGGTCTTGCTAACTTGGCGCGGCATTCTTCACAAATTGTGGGATTGCGCCTGCGGGTTCGAACCGATGCCGATTGCGCGAGCCTTGCCGATGTTTGGATCGCGAGCTGGCGGGAAGCCATGCCGGAGATCGATTTTGCAGCGCGGCGGCAGTGGCTTCTCGGTCATTTGCGGGCGCTGGAGGCAGACGGTGCGATCACAATCTGCGCTTTTGACGGGCTAAACCGGCTCCTCGGTTTCGCGACCTTCGATCCGGCAGCGGCCTATCTCGATCAGCTCGCCGTCGCGCCCGAGGCGAAAGGAACCGGCGCGGCAAAGCTCCTCCTGAATGAGGCGCGCCGGCTGTCGCCGATCGGCCTCGTTGTCGATGTCAATCAGAGCAATGCGCGCGCGCTAGCGTTTTACGCGCGCGAAGGATTTGCCAAGATCGCGGAAGGGGTGAACCCGCGCTCCGGCTTAAAAACGCAGCGGCTGCGTTGGCCGTGACGCATAGCGTCGGGCGCTTTCCTCACAGGGCCGGCGGTGTCATTCCGGACGCTGCCTCCCGAGACCGCGTGGAAAGGAAAACAAGCCCCGTTGCCAGCCCCCTGGAGAGCGGCCGGCAACGGGAAAAATTGCTTCATGCTCCAAATGCCAATGTTGTAAGTGATTCCATTAGCTCCCGCACCCCCTATTCAGGGGATGCGAAGGCTGTTACTGTTTGGACAGTAGCGCCAACGCCGGGGGAGGCACCGATGGGAGCGGCGGAGCATCTCAAGGCTTTGTGCTGTCTCGGGCTGCCGCCCGAGAGCGCAATGGTCGCGGTCGTGCCGGTGCTGCACGAGATCATTCCGCATGGCTGGATGCGCATGGCTCTGGTGGCGCCCGACGCCACACTCGGCCACGGCTATGCCGAAAACCCGGAGACGGCCGCGATCTTCCGTGACCGTATGTGGCGGCGCTTCATTGATGACCCATCGAGCCCCGCGTCCCTTCATTTACCTGCCATCCGCGCAAAGGCGCTCGGCTGGACTTTGCATTTGCAAGGGCGGAACTGGCTGGAGAGCGGCTGGTACCGGGAACTAGAGGCTCCGCTCGATTCCTGCTGGATTTTGGATGCGATGATCGGCGACGCCGGCCCGACCTTTGCTTTCGCGCACCTGATGCTGACGCGTCCGCGCAGCGCCCGCACCTTCACCGTGGACGATGTGCAGACTCTCGACCGGCTGCGGCCCTGGCTCGCGCATGCGTTTCGTCCGAAGGCGACCGGTGTCGCGCCCTCGGAGAATGAGGAGCTAGCGGGCTTGGCGGGAGCGCCGGTGCGGAGCGGTCAGATGATCTTGACGTCTGATGCAAACGTCGTCTTTCGGACAGCCGGCCTCGAATCCCTGCTCAGAATTCTCGCCGAAGAACCGGGAGATTGCACGCGCTACGCGCCGGTCCGCGACAGGCTGCCCGCACCGATTCTAAAACTTCTCGGGCGGGTTACCGGTGCCGCAAACGGCACATCCAACACGCCGCCTCGCATGCAGTTTTCGACGGCTTATGGCGTCCTCACGCTAGATGCCAAATGGCTCGTGCCCGCGGGCACGCTTCCGGAAGACGCCGCGAGGGATCCGAAATGCTGTCTCATAGCGGTGACGATCGAATTGCGTGAACACGCGATTGCCTATGCCGCCCGCGTGCTGCGCGAAAGCGGCGCGACGCCGGCGCAGACGAAAGTCGGAATTCACCTTGCCCTTGGCAAGACGAGGCCGGAGATTGCGGACGAACTCGGCCTCCAACCCTCCTCGGTCGCGGATCACACCAAAAAGCTCTATCAGACTCTCGATGTTCACAATTCCACCGAGCTCGGCACGAAAATCTGGCTGAACCCTCATCAAGACGAGGCGCGACAAGGAGTTTTTCCAGCGCCGTTCTCGCGAGCGGGATTTGTTCGAGACAAACCGCTCTCGCTCTTATGCCCTCGCCCCCAGCCGCCCGGATGAACAAGCAGCGGCGGCGATGGGACGGTACGCGCGGCGGCGATGCCGGCGGCGGGGCCGCGCGGGAAACGCCCAGCGACAATGGCGCGGCTTCACTCGCGAAGCGGCTGGAACCCTTGGTTAATTTCGAATTGAACAGGAATTTCTCCCGGCCGGGAAAAGCTCTAGAAATGGGGAACGAGAATCCCGGGTGGCGGGCGAAACGCGTTTCGTTCTGCTGCGGCCCGGCGCTTTTTTGGAACCATGATGAAACTCACCCTGTCCTGGCTCAAGGATCACATCGAGACCGATGCCCCTCTCGACCAGATCGTAGCGACGTTGACCAAAATCGGTCTCGAGGTCGAGCACGTCGGAGACAAGGCTTCCGCGCTCAAGGATTTCGTCATCGCCCGGGTCGTCGAGGCGAAGCCCCACCCCAATGCCGGCCGCCTGCGGGTTTGTCTCGTCGACGTCGGGGGCACCGCCTTGGTGCAGGTCGTTTGCGGCGCCCCCAATGCGAGGGCGGGAATGACGTCGGTTTTTGCCGCGCCAGGGGCCCATATCCCGGGTAGGAAGATCGCGCTCGGCAAGAGTATTATCCGCGGCGTCGAATCGAACGGCATGCTTTGTTCGGGCGCCGAACTCGAATTGTCCGATGACCATGACGGCATTCTCGATCTGCTGGACGGAGCGCCAGTGGGCGCGGCGTATGCGCAATGGGCATCGCTCGATGACCCGCTCATCGAGATCGATCTCTTGCCCAACCGCCCCGATGCTGCGGGTATAAATGGAATCGCCCGAGACCTCGCGGCGGCGGGGCTCGGCAAATTGAAGTGCGAGGCCGTGGCGCCGGTCGAGGGCAGTTTTTCTTGTCCGGTCGCGGTCCGGCTCGATTTCGCGCCACACGACGCGCATCTCGCGCCCGCCTTCGCGCTGCGCATCGTGCAACGCGTCCGCAATGGGCAAAGTCCCGATTGGATGCAGCGGCGGCTCAAGGCGATCGGGCTGCGGCCGATCAATGCGCTCGTCGATATCACCAATTATCTCACCTTCGACCGTGCCCGGCCGCTGCACGTTTTCGACGCCAAAAAAATCAAGGGCAATCTCACCGTGCGCCGCGCCAAGCCGGGCGAGGAACTCACCGCGCTCGATGGCCGGACCTACCGCCTCGATTCGGAGAATGTGGTTATCGCCGACGACGCGGGCGTCGAATCTCTGGCCGGGATCATGGGCGGCCAAGCCGCGGGCTGCGACGCCGCGACAACTGACGTGCTGATCGAATCCGCCCTTTGGGATCCCGCGAATATCGGCCGCAGCGGACGCAGGCTCGGCATTCATTCGGACGCACGCTACCGGTTCGAACGCGGCGTCGATCCGGCATTTTGCCTTCCTGGGCTTGAGCTTGCGACGAAGCTGGTGGTTGAAATGTGCGGCGGTGTAGTCTCGCAAGTCACCCTTGCTGGAAGAATTCCGCGGTCCGGCCGGCGCATCGTGTTTCCCTGGAGCGAGGTGAAGCGGCTGACCGGGCTCCAACTCGACAGTTCAGAAATGGCCGGCATACTCGAGAGCCTTGGGTTCGAGCTCGCCAATTTTACCGGCACCGCTGGAGAGGTGGTTGTGACAGTGCCCTCTTTCCGCCCCGACATCGAGGGCAAGGCCGATCTCGTCGAGGAAATCGTGCGGATCGCCGGGCTCGATCGCGTTGCGTCCGCGCCGTTGCCCCGCGCGTCCGCGGAACATGTGGGTGGGCCCGCGCTGGCACCGCTGCAAAAGCGTGTAAGGAGCGCCAAACGGGCGCTTGCCGCCAACGGGCTCGTCGAAGCGGTGACTTGGTCCTTCGTTTCGCGCCAGTGGGCGCTGAAGTTTGGCGGCGGCGCTTCTTCTCTCGCGCTCGCCAATCCGATTGCCCCGGAGCTTTCGGACATGCGGCCGAGTTTGCTGCCTGGTCTAATCGCGGCGGCGCAACGCAACGCCGACCGTGGCCATCGCGATGTCGCGCTTTTCGAGGTCGGCCAAATTTTCTTAGGCGACGACGAGGAAGGTCAAAAGATCGCGGCCAGCGCGATCCGGCGCGGCATGGCGAAAGAAAAAGGAACCGGGAGGCATTGGTCGGCGCCATCTGCCGGGGTCGATCTCTTCGATGCCAAGGCCGATGCTTTCGCTCTTCTTTCGGCGCTCGGCGTGCCGCCCCGCGGTTTGCAGCTCATTTCCGGCGGACCGGCATGGTTTCACCCTGGCCGCTCGGCCACCCTCCAATTGGGGCCAAAAAACGTCATTGGCGCGTTTGGCGAGATCCATCCGCGCAACCTCGAAGCCATTGGTGCCGAGGGGCCGGTCGCTGGTTTCGAGTTGCTCCTCAATGACATACCGGCGCCGAAATTGCGGTCCACAAAGACCAAACCGAAGCTCGAACTTTCGGAATTTATGCCCGTGCAACGCGACTTTGCCTTCCTGGTCGATCGAACCGTGAAGGCGGCCGATATCGTGCAGGCGGCCGCATCGGCTGAACGCGCGCTCGTGGCGGACGCCGGCGTTTTCGATGTCTACGAAGGCAAGGGCATACCCGAGGGCAAGAAATCGGTCGCCATATCCGTCACCTTGCAACCGCGCGAGAAAACCCTGACCGAGGCCGAGATCGACGCCGCGGCCGGCAAGATCGTCGCCGAGGTCGTGAAGAAAACCGGCGCGAGCCTAAGAGGATAAATCCTTGCGATCCATTTTGACCGCCGTTTTCGCCGCCGCGCTGGCCGCGGCCCCCGCTCAATCGAAAGCCGCCCCGCGCAGTATCGACGACTGCGAAAAAATTCAAGCGGCGGACGCATACAACCAATGCCTAGCCGTGTTCGGTCCGGTTGCCCGCCTCCATGGCGAGACTCGGGCAGGCGCGGACGCGGCTAAGCAGGACGCTGAGGCTGCACCCCCAAACGCCCATGCCGAAGTGGTCACGGTACGGGATTCGCATCACGGCCGCCGCCATGCGAGCAGGCATGGTTGGACGCGACACCGCTGGGCGAGACATGGCAAATGGCCCAAGATTGGCGCTGTCGCGCACCGGCATGGCAAAACCACGAGCCTGGCGTTCAGCGTGGTTTCGGGCCACACGCGGCTACGCTAAAGCGTCCGGTCAGGTTGGCTCATAGCCTGCCGCTCTGAAGGAGTTTTCCCATTCATTCTGTCGCTCAGCGCGGCCCCGCTGGCCGGTGCCGGCGCTGCCCACAGGAAATTCTGTCCAGCTCATCTCACATCGTAAGTCGTTCCAAGGGCATTGAAAGGCGGATAATCAAGCCTTTGGGCTTCCAGTCGTAGGAAAGCTGACCCCCGAACTGTCCTGTCACGAGCCGACACACCAGCGAACTTCCGAACCCTTCGCGTTCCGCCGGCCCGTCGAGGGGCGGGCCGCCATGCTCTTTCCAGGTCAGCAGAAGTTCGGCCTGTTGCACGGACCAGTCGATATGGATGTAGCCCCCAGGAGACGAGAGAGCCCCATACTTGGCCGCATTCGTCGCGAGCTCGTGCATAATAAGCGCAATGCTCGTGACGGAATTCCCGCCGATCTGCAGGCAAGGCCCGGTAATAATGAAGAACCCGTGGTCTTTGCTGCGCTCCGGATCGACGTAGGGAGCGAAGATCGTTTGAACGAGAGCGTGCAAAGTCGTGTCCTGGCACGGTTTCCCGTTCCCGTTGATCAGGCCGGGTCGCGTGAGCCCATGGGCGCGCGCGAGCGCGACCAGCCTTTCCCGGACCGCCTCGGCCATGTCCGCCGGCGTGCGGGCGGAACGCGCACTCAGAGTCACCAGGCCACTCGTAACGGCGAAAAAATTCTTGACGCGATGGCTCATCTCTCTGAGGAGAAGATTCTGTTGTTCCTGAGCTCGCCTGCGCTCGGTGATGTCGCGGGCGATTTCTGATACGCCGATGATCGTGCCCTCGGCATTCTTGACGGGCGATAGAGTCAGCGAAACCTCGACCAAACTACCATCTTTGCGCCGGCGAACGGTTTCATAGGGATCGATGCAATCCCCGTGCTGGATACGCGAAAGCATATCGGATTCCTCGTTGTGGCGATTTATTGGAATATAGAACGTGACAGGCTTGCCGATAGCTTCTTCTGCCATATAGCCGAAGAGCCGCTCTGCTCCCGGGTTCCAGGTGCCAATGATACCATCGAGGTCCGCACTCAAGATGGCGTCTTCAGAGGATTTGACGATTGAGGCGAGCCGCTTCTCGACCCCCTCGGAGCGCTTGCGCTCGGCGATATCAATCAACGTATTCACTGCGCCGGTCAGCGCGCCTGACCGGTCCCGCAGCGGCGTCGGATACGCAAGGAATGGGACGCGTTTGCCGTCCGGCCGCTCGGCAACCGCCTCCGCGCCATGGATCGGGCGTCCTTCCTTCAGCGCCACGGCCATCGGGCACTCATCGTGCCGCATAGGTCTGCCGTCGGGCCAGTACAGCCGCCAGGAGCCGCACCACTCGTTTTTGCCAAGCTCCGGGCGGCAACCCCAGAGGTCAGCTGCGGCCTGGTTGAAGAACGTGATCCGCCCTTGCGCGTCGATCGTGTAAACGGCCGCGGGAAGTAGTTCGAGGACCTGGCGGGCTGGCAGCTCGGTGTCTCGCGATGCCGTGTCGATGGGCCCTGCGAAAGCCACTGGCCGCAAACGCCTTGCCCGGCGCACCGAGACTGATCCGTCGGTGGAAATACTCACAGGAACCTCCCATGTGTCCGGTATTTTGCTATTCGCGGAACCCGCCGCGCCAGAAAGCTAAGCTAGACTGTCGTTCTGAGCCAACAACGCGCTCGCCGTCAATCCTTTTCGCCACATTGCAGCCGTATTTTCGTTCGTAACGCGCGACCGTCGTCTCGCGCGGACTTAAGCTTCGCATTTAACCTTCCTCGCGCGAGGAACCAAAACCCACCGCAGGTTTTAGAGAGCGGCGTAAATCATTGCAAACAGAAGGAGAACCCCATGCTACATAAGCTCGCTCAGTCCGCCGCGGTCCTTGCTCTCGCCGGCTGCCTAGCAATCGCTCCGAGCGGCGGATCGATGGCCGCGACATCGTCCCTTTCGACGATGCATTGGCTAGCGTCCGATATTTATAAGGCGGATGTTTACGACAATGCCGAAGATAAGATTGGCGTAGTCACCGACCTTATCATCGATAGTAGCGGGAACGTCGCGACGGCGGTCGTTGGGGTCGGCGGTTTTCTCGGCCCGGGCAAGAAGGAAGTGGCAGTTCCCTTCAAAGACTTGAACGTTGTGACGCGGGACAACAAGGATTGGCTAGTTCTTAATCAAACTAAAGAGGAGCTCAAGGCGGCGCCGGCCTATGAGTAAGAAAAATCCATAGCCCAATGGGAGAGTAAAGGTCCGCCCGTTTCGGCGGATCAGGCCAAGGCGACGGTGGAACCAACACCGCCCAAGGATGTTTGGGAATGCGGTGCGGCGGCCCAATGTTGCCGCACCTCTGAAACTGAAGGAGTTTGCAATGGATTGGAATCGCATCGAAGGAAACTGGAAGCAGTTCAAAGGCAAGATCAAGGAGCAATGGGGCCATCTTACGGATGACGATCTCGACAAAATTGCCGGCAAGCGCGAACAGCTTGAAGGTAAGATTCAGGAACGCGCCGGCATCACCAAAGACGCGGCGCGCAAGGATGTCGACGATTGGCTGAAGAAGCAACAGTGATCGAGTCTTGACGCGTAGCCAATGTACGCTTCGAGTGCCCGACGCAAGGCTGCATCGGGGAGCCTACCGATGTGGCCTTACGACATGCAATTACGTGGACTGGAGAGTGGTGGGGACCGGAGAGTGGTCATACCTCGCGGAACAATCGAAATACACCGGAAAACAGGAACCCAAAGCGGATCACATCGCCGAGAGCTATGAATCACGTGACGTGTCGGAAAAGGAAGCCGAGCGCAGAGTCTGGGCAACGGTGAACAAGGAAAGCGGTGGCGGGAAGAAAAGCGGTTCCGACCGTGGTCACCCGGAATTCCCACGCCTCATCGCAGAAGGGCGGCAGCGGCGGCGCATAAGCAGCGCCGTCTGACTCTGGAATAGCCGTTCATTCACTAAGCCTTTTCTGGTGTGGAACTTTGTTTTACCGCCGCGATTATGCGGCGGTAAAACAACGAAGGAGATCAGGAAATGCTTTCCACGATTCTAATCGTCATACTCATTTTGCTTCTCATTGGAGCATTGCCGAGCTGGCCCTACAGCGCGGGGTGGGGTTATGCGCCGGGTGGCGTGCTCGGCACGATCCTTGTGATTGTTGTAATTCTTGCCCTATTGGGAAGAATATAGCGGATCGAGACAATAAGCTTTTCTGTGCGAGGGACCCGCGCGGCTCCCCTCGCATCGCAGCTCCGCTCAGCGGCCGGCACTCGTTCTTCTCGATCAAGCCGGGCGCCATGTCGCGGCGACACCTGCGTGGCGCCGCCACAGCGTAACAACTCGCGTCACCTCGTCCGCCGAAGGGCGAACCAAGGTCTTGTAAATATAGGGGTGACCCTTATTGCTTCACCTCGAACCAATGCATCGGGACGCGGTGGGAAACTACGTCCATCGGCTCAGGAGACCCGCCCATCGGTCGCGATCAAGGTGACGTGGTACAAGCTAATGGTTGCCGAACCGTTCGAAGACGACAGCCCAGCGGATTTCTACCCTGTCGAGGCCTGATTCCGTGCAGTTTTTTGACGACAGGCTCCCGTATTAGCGAAATTCCAGCCGTAACTTTGCCATTGTTTTTTTAATAGAGTTTAAATTGAGTACGGTTAACCTTAAGGCATTTCGCTCAACCGGTGCCATGGCGGAACTAATCCCGTCTTCGTGCGTTCAAGCTTTTAGCTTGGATAGAATAAAGGTTGTCATCCCTTGGACCCTCGTGAACTTCTGTGCAAGCGTGCGGCGATCGCGCCCAGCAGGTCGAACGGGAGACTCGTGGTCGTGTCGAATCGCGTGCCTTTGGCGGCGTCTTCGGCGGCGCCAGCTGCGGGGGGTCTTGCTGTTGCGCTGAAGGCAGCGCTCAAGGCACGCGGCGGACTTTGGTTTGGCTGGTCGGGCAAAACCAGCGAGAAATCCCCTCTCGAGTGCCAATTGGGGACTTTTGGATCGCTCACCTATGCGGTGTCCGACCTTTCGCGCCGCGATATCGAGCAATATTACCATGGCTTCGCCAACCGGGCGCTGTGGCCGATCTGTCATTATCGCCTCGATCTCGCCGATCTGTCGGAATGCAACGCCGCCGCTTATTTCCGGGTGAACGAGCAATTCGCCCGGCAGCTCCACAAAATGCTGCACCCGGAGGACATCGTTTGGGTGCACGACTACCATTTCATTCCGATGGCGAAAATCCTGCGCGATCTGGGCTGCACCAATCGGATCGGCTTTTTCATGCATATTCCCTGGCCGGGGCCGGAAGTCGCCAGCGCCTTGCCTGCCTATCCGCGAATCCTGCGCTCGTTTGGAGCCTATGATGTGGTTGGCTTTCAGACCGAGACCGACGCCGGTAATTTCCGCGACTGCATCGTGAGTGCCAATGTGGGCCGAGTTGCCGGCGGCGAGTGGTGCGAGAGCGACGGCCGCCGGACGCGGGTCAGCGCGTTTCCCATCGGCATCGACACCGACGCATTCGCCAAGGAAGCCCGTATCGCCGAAAAGAGCATGACCGTGAAATGCACGCTCGCGAGCCTCGAAGGCCGGGACCTGATCATTGGGGTAGACCGGCTCGACTACTCGAAAGGCTTGAAACAGCGAATCGAAGCGTTTTGCACGTTTCTCGAGCGTTCGCCACGGGCAGAGCGGGCGCGTGTGACGATGTTACAGATTACGCCCAAGTCGCGCTCGGAGGTTCCCGAGTATGCCCGCTTGCAGCGCGAATTGGCGGAAGAAGTCGGCCGAGTCAATGGCAAACTCGGCGACGTCGATTGGACTCCGCTGCGCTATATCAACAAGACGATGAGCCGTTCGGCCCTGGCCGGGCTTTATCGTATCGCGCGGATTGGCCTCGTGACACCTTTGCGCGACGGCATGAATCTCGTCGCGAAGGAATATGTCGCGGCGCAAGCGCCGGAAAATCCTGGCGTGCTTGTCTTGTCGCAATTCGCCGGCGCCGCCCATGAACTAAAAAGCGCCTTGATCATCAACCCCTACGATATTGAAGCAACCGCCGCCGCCATCGGGCGCGCTTACGCCATGCCCCTCGAAGAACGCAAGGACCGCTGGAACGCATCGATGGCGGTGCTTCGCGCGAACAGCATCCACGATTGGACCGCCCACTTCCTTCAGGTTCTCGGCGACGAACATGAAGGCAAGGAGATCGACCGCCCTCTGGTCGGGGACACTCGCCTGCCGGCCGCCGCCGGCCTAAGCCGGACCGCGCCCGACCGCGCGCGCTTGGACGGTCTGGCGGCGCTGTTTGATCTTGCCGGGGCGGCGGTGCCCGGCAGTTACCTTTTTACTAAATCCTAGCATCGGCCGGGTGCGCCGCCATCGACACCAGTCGCGCGTGCGCGAGATGCCATGGATGGCGGGACGCGAAAAAGCATGACCCGCGACGGAAAAACAGGCCTGGCGGTCAAGGAATGGCCCTTGGCGCCGAGGCTTTTGTTTATTGCTGTGTTTTTAAGCTTTTGCGGTGCCGGTCACGCCGCCGGATTGGCTTCGGGCGCGGCTCCTCCCGCCCCCGGGGGAGATCCGGCAACCGTTGGCGCCGCCTGTCAGGTTGGTGCGCCAGTCTGGGTCGCGCCGGCGGCCGCGGCGGAAGATCTGCGCTGGGCTTCCGTCTGGCTTGGGCATTTTTCCGGCGGCCGGCACTTTGAAGCTGGCAATGGCCGAACTTTCATAAATTGGCGGGACGACAAACTCTGCTTTCCCTCGCGCCGAAAGTGTCAAGCTTGGATCGCCGGCTTGCGCCGGGTCTATCGTCGTCCCGAGGGCTTTTGGACCTGTTTGCTGCTGCGCTGAATGGTGCGGACACGTTTGGCATCTGCGCACGCTATATTTCGAGCGCACCGGGTTTGGAGAGCCGCCAAAAAATCTTTGAGACCAACGGCGTTAAAGGTAAAGAGCGCTATGAAAGCATCAACGCTATTTTTTTTGTCCGTTCCAATGCTTGTCGCGGGGCTATCTGGATGCGGTCGAAGTTCCAGCAATCCTACCAATATATCCTATCGACCGGTCGGCATATGCAAAGGCTATGAAACGCCAGCTGGACCTGTAACCGCAGGGACAAACGAAGGCTTTGTCTTCAAAATCGAATCCGTGGACAATACAAAATATGGCGGCAGCTTCGCTTTCTCGCAGGAGCGGCTTTTTGTGAACCAATCCCCGCCTGTACTGGCGCTAGGAAGCGGGAATCGCCGCTTTGTGCATCCAGATCCGAAATTCGCACAGGCCATGGGCTTTACGAGCATTCCGCAAACCACTATCCTGGCGGGTGAAAAACGCGATATCAATAGTGTTGTCATCATTCCCATTGGCATAAATAACCCAAGCGGGGGGGCCAAAGCCAATCAGTTCAGTTTCGAGCTTGCGTATGATACCGGGAGTGGACAGCGCGGCGAACAGGAAAATGTAAATGAAGGTATAGTCTTCACCATAACAACCCCCGCCGACGCGAAGTGGTCGGTGGTCGAAAATTGCAAAGAGCTGCCGTTCAAATAGCCGTCGCCGAAAAGGCGAGAAACCTTCTTGGTGAAGGTCGGCTTAACTGAACGCTTGCATACTAGGCGTTGTGAGGCGGCCTGCACGTTCACAGATGAGGTTTCAGTCCCCGAAAAATAAAGCCGCGCCATCGGCCGATTGCGCATGGCGCGGCCCCTACGTGTTCCGGCGACGGGCGCATCAGCTGGACGGATCATCGCAGTCCGGCTTGGCTTGCAACGCAAAGCAACGCCTTCGCGATGATCGTTTTGGGATAGTCATGGCGCACGCACGAGCCGTTTGAAGCGAGCGCTAGAGGCTTTCAAGCGCACTGCGCACGGCGGAACCCCGCTCAATGAAGCCCATTGCACGGCTGCCCAAGCTTTAATGGCCGGTCAACAAGTATGCGCTGGGTGGCATAGTCCAATAGAGATAAATTGCATAAAGCACATACCCCGGAATGACGAGGCGCATGGCGATTAAAATTTTCCACAGCACGTCCGCCTGACGCTTGTTCCTCGCCGAAATTTCGCGACCTAAAGTATCATCTTGCAGGAGCATTTTCGTTCCTCTCGTGCCTACGCTGCTGACTCAGCGGCTCGGCTCATCTCGTCTTGTTTAACTTTGCCTTTCACAAATGGGGACCAATTCGATTTTTTGCAAGGTAATTGCTTACGACATTGTTGTGACCGCCTGATGATTGCTATCCCCCACAGATCGCAATGGCGGAGCGAAGCGACCGCGAGGCGGTCGATTTTTATCATTTCACCAGCGTTCTCGCCGGACAAATGCCGACTTCGGCCTTGCCGGCGACTCCGCTAGCCTCCATCCGGCCGAACAGCTCGCGATCGTCTCAATGTTCGCGCATCCGTTGAATTGACTTTGCGTTTCCTGCCAGCCATTCGAGCGGCCAAAGGAAAAATCCTAAATGTCGCTTCGGCCGCGGCCTACTTCCCTGGCGAACCGGGCAGGGCGGCCTGTTACGCCTCCAACTCCTTTGTGCTCTCGTTTTCGCTGGCCCTCTCGCATGAACTGCGGCCCCAGGGCGTCACGGTCTCGGCGCTATGCCCCGGCTACACCAAGACGGATTTCCAGGCCCGCGCGGGGTTCGGGCCAAACATGGACCTCGCTCGTTTCTCGGGTTCCACCGCCATGAAGGTCGCCGAGGCGGGCTATGCCGGGCTGATCGCCGGACGCCGCGAGATTGTGCCTGGATTTTTTAACAAACTCGGCATTTCGGCCTTGCCATTTTTGCCAAAAGCACTGATTCTAGCGTTATTTCGCGGTTGCAGCAAAGGCGGGCTCCTCTCCCCTGAAGTCCGGGTCGATTTTTCAAAATGCGAACGATGCCAGCAGGGTCCGACTTTCGCCGCAGGATACTCATTGTCCTGCATCAGAAACATGCGAGTCCGGGGCGGCTCGGACGGCTCTTGCGCGCGCAAGGATTTGAACTCGATTGCCGGCGCCCCTGCTTCGGCGATCCGCTGCCGGCAACGCTGAAGGACCACGCCGGCGCAATTGTTTTCGGCGGTCCGATGAGCGCCAACGACGAAGATGACTGGGTGCGCCGCGAAATAGACTGGATAGGGGTCCCGCTTTGGGAAGACACGCCTTTCCTCGGCGTTTGTCTCGGCGCCCAGATGCTGGCGCGCCATCTCGGCCACTGCGTCCGCCCGCATCCGCAAGGGCGCGTCGAAGTAGGCTACTACCCGATCCAGCCGACCGAACAGGGGCATTGCCTCTGTGACTGCCGATTCCCCAATCACGTCTACCAATGGCACCGGGAAGGTTTCGATCTGCCGCGGGGGGCGACCTTGCTCGCCACGGGCAAGGACTTCGAGGCGCAGGCCTTCCGCTATCGCGACAAGGCCTATGGCTTCCAATTCCATCCCGAGGTGACTTTCGCGACGTTGTGCCGCTGGTCCCTCCTCACCCGCGAACGCCTGGGCGAGCCCGGCGCCTGCGCCCGCCATCGCCATATCGAAGGATGGTTCCGTCACGATGGCGCGGTGGCGCGCTGGTCCGGCGCTTTTCTGCGCCGCTGGCTCGCCAGCGGCCGGAGCGCGCATTAGCGGGCCGCTCTAGCGCACCGACGTGCCCAGCCTATCGGAGCGCAAGCGCGATGCCCAGGCCGTGGCGTCCGGCTGCCTCCAGACAGGCGTGAACCTATCTGATCTCGTGCTCGCCGAGCGAGGCGATCCCGTCGAGCCCTCATGAACCTTTTGCTCCTTGACGGGGCAGCCATCCGCTCTAGCTTTGTAAACGCAGCAAAGGAGAGCTGACATGGCCAAAACCAATTAGCGGAAGCCCTCGTCGCGGCTGGCGTCAAGCCGATTTATGCCGTCGATCTCGCCCGAGCGAACTCTGGCGCTAGGCATACGAGGCCCCGATGGATACCACAGCGCTTATCCTGTCGCGACTCCAATTCGCGTTCACCATTTCGTTCCATATCATCTTTCCGGCCTTCACAATCGGATTGGCCGCCTGGCTTACCATCCTCGATGCCCTGGATCTCGTAACCGGGCGCCCGGCGTATCGCGTCATCTTTGAGTTTTGGCTCAAGATATTCGGTGTGGCATTCGGCCTGGGCGTCGTATCGGGAGTTGTGATGGCATTCCAGTTCGGCACGAACTGGAGCGTGCTGTCCAAAATGTCCGGACCGATTCAGGGGCCCCTTCTCTCATACGAGACATTTACGGCCTTTGCGTTGGAAGCGAGTTTTTTTGGCGTCCTCCTTTTTGGCCGGTCTCGCGTACCTCCGTGGTTTTATTTGTTCTCGACCGCGATGGTGGCGTTAGGGACTACGCTTTCTGCGTTCTGGATCATGGTCAACAACAGCTGGATGCAGGTGCCCGTCGGCTACGTGGTGCAGAATGGCGCCTTCGTTCCCGATGATTGGGCCAAAATCGTTCTCAATTCGGTGGTGTGGGTGCGATTTCCGCACATGATGTTGGCAGCTTACCTGACTGGGGCCTTCTGCGTTGCTGCGACCGGGGCGTGGTACCTCCTGCGGAATGAGTATCACGCCGAGGCGCACATCATGCTTGGCATGGGCTTGTTTCTCGCTGCGGTGCTTGTCCCAATCCAGATCTTTTTCGGCCATCTCAACGGCGATTATGTCCACGAATACCAGCAGCCGAAATTCGCGGCCATCGAGGGCCGCTGGCACGATGAGCAGCCGGCCGGAGAGGTCCTGATTGCAATCCCTGATCCGGCGGCAGAGACCAATCATTATGAGGTAAAGATTCCGGTTCTCGGCAGCTTGATTGGGAGCATGAGCCTTACCGCGAAGGAGGTCGGCTTGACCAACTTTCCGCCCCAGGACCGCCCGCCCGTCGTCATTCCATTCTTCACGTTCCGGATCATGGTTGGATGCGGATTGATCATGCTGGCCATCGCGTGGCTTGGATCCTACTTGAGCCTTAAAAATCGTATCGAGCGGAACCGGTTCGTGCTTTGGCTCGTGTTTCTCAGCTTCCCTTTGCCCTTCATTGCCATCCTCACCGGCTGGTACACGGCGGAAGTGGGCCGTCAGCCCTGGGTGGTCTATAGGGTCTTGCGAACCGCCGACGCAATTACGCCCTTCCTGACGGCGCGCGAGGCGGCGATCTCGCTCGCCGTCTTCTGCGCCATCTATACGCTCATCTTCGCTTTCGGCATTTTTTACATCAACCGGCTCCTGCGGGCTGGCCCTGCCGGACATCTGATTGAGCCGGCATCTGCTGCCGTCCCCAATCGTCCAATGTCTGTTGCGCATCACGCTCTAACCTCAGGCACAAGTTACGTGGACGCCGAAGAGTCGCCATGATCATGTTCTGGGCAACACTCTTGGCGGTTAGCATTCTGCTCTACGTGCTGCTCGACGGATTCGATCTCGGCGTGGGAATGCTGTTCGGCTTGACAGGCAGCGAAACCAGGCGGTGCACCATGATGAGTGCCGTTGCTCCCATTTGGGATGGCAACGAGACCTGGCTCGTGGTGACCGCAGTTATCCTGTGGGGCGCCTTTCCAGTCGCGTATGCGGGCCTCTTATCAGCCTTTTATCTTCCACTCCTGGTCATGCTGGCGGGGCTGATCCTACGCGGCGTCGCGTTCGAGTATCGCAACAAGACGGAACGGATGCGATGGATCTGGAATTTGAGCTTCACAGGCGGTTCGTTCGGGGCAACATTCATCCAGGGTTTAACAACCGGTGCACTCGTCGAGGGCTTGCCCTGGGCCAACGGTCATTATGCCGGTGGCGACTTCGGCTGGTTCACCCCTTACGCGGCACTCTGCGGCATTGGATTGTGTCTCGGTTATGCACTTCTTGGCGCTTCTTGGCTGGTCAAGAAATGTGAAGGCGACGTCCGAGAGGCAGCCTATCGGCTCATACCTTATCTATCGGCAGGGCTGCTCATATTTCTGGTTGCCATTTTTATCTATTCGCTGGCCGAACATCTCGAGGTGATGGATATGTGGGTCGAGCGTCCGTACTTGTTTATATTCCCCGTGATCGGCGCAATGGCGACAGTTTTGCTCGCGTTCAGTGTTCAATATCGTTGGGATGAAATGCCCTTTCTTGCGGTCACGGTGATCTTCTTGTGCGCCTTTGGCACCTTGGCCCTCTCGTTCTGGCCGTACATGATCCCCTTCGTCCTTACCATCGAGGAATCGGCAGCGCCTCAGTCCAGTCTTGCATTCATGTTTTGGGGAGAGGGTCTTTTCGTCTTCCCGCTGATGCTGTTCTACACAGCGATCAGTTATAGCGTCTTTCGAGGCAGGGTAAGGCCGGCACCGGAAAATTACTAGTCGTACCGATTTAGTCTGGTCCGTCGCGTTTTCGCCGGACGGCCGGACGCTCGCCTCGCCGGGCCAGGACAACACCATCAAGCTTTGGGACCATCGAACGTGAACGAAGCGAGCAAGTAAGCCCCGGCCGCCCCGAGCTGCGCCGCGCCTGCGTCGCGCTCCTCCGCGCAATCGCAATCCCATTCGTCTCAAGCCGCCGAATGCAGGACGCCTTGTAAGGTTTTCGGCCCCACCAAAATGTTTCGCGTGAAACGGTCGACCCTTTCGGTCAGCGGGGTTATTAATTGCTGGCGATTCGAAGCGAGGGCCAGACATTCGCGCGTGGGCGAGACCTTGCCGCGTGGCTCGGCCCTGCGCCCCGACAGATCACCACCGGTGGCAAGCCCCGTCCGGGACGCGCCCATTTCCATCTTGGCCAGGCCCTATAGTCCTGAGACCGGATCCTTTGCCGCAGACTGACCAAACCGGATCGCAAATTCGCTTGCAACGGGGCGGACCATACGTTTTGGTTCGATCCGGCCAATGATGCGGCAAGAGCTACTCCGCAGGGAAGGCTATCTCGGTAGGCGTAAAAATCCCTGCCGCGGAAGGCCGCATTTCGATATGGCGTTTGTGGAACTGCGCGAGACTGGCGCGGTGCCCAATTGAAACGATGGTCGTGCCGGGAAGTTTTCCGGCAAGGATTTGGTAGATTTCGGCTTCCATCGCTTCGTCCACCGCCGACGTGGCTTCGTCGAGAAACAGCCAATCTGGCTTGGCCAATATCGCGCGGGCGATCGCAAGCCGCTGCTGCTCGCCGCCGGAAAGCCGCTGCGGCCAGTTATCCTCGAAATCGAGTTCGCCAGTGAGATCGCCGAGACGCGCGGCACGCAGCGCATCGCGTATCGCCGCGTCGCCGTAACGATCGGGGTTTGCCGGATAGGTCACGGCGGCACGCAACGTCCCGATCGGAATATAGGGTCTTTGCGGCAGCAGCAAAATTTTTGCGTTCGCCGGCAACGTGATCGCGCCGCCGGCGTAAGGCCAAATGCCGGAGATCGCCCGGACAAAAGTCGATTTGCCGGCGCCGGAAGGGCCGGTCAGAACCACTGGCTCGGCTCGGGCAAGCCGCAGGCTCGCGCCGCTGACGATCTCGCGGCCGTCTGGAAGCCGCAAATTCAGCGCCTCGATGTCGAGATTTTTACGCGCGGTGTCCACGCTCACTTTCGGCGAAAAGCCCGGCGTCCTCGCGCTCTCGATCGCGAGATCGAAAGACGTCAAGCGGTCGAGCACCGCTTTGAATTCGGCGAGGGAGACATAGTAGGTGACAAAAAAGGTCAAGGCCTCGTTGACTTGGAAAAAAGCCCTGGCCGTCTGCGTCATGATGCCGAGCGTGATCTTCCCGGCGAAATAAAAGGGCGCGGCGACGACATAGGGAATGATCGGGCTGAGCTGGCCGTAGGACGCCGTGAATGCGGTCAGGTTTTTGCGGCAGGCGATGATCTGGAAATAATTCTTGACGATTGCGCCAAACCGCACCGTGAGCGAGGTTTTTTCGGTTGGCTCGCCGGAGAGCAACGCGACTTGCTCGGCATATTCGCGCAATCTTGCGAGCGAAAAACGGAAGTCTGCTTCATAGCGCTGCCGCTCGAAGGACAGGCGGACGAGCGGGCGCCCGATCAAGTGGGTAACGAGCGTGCCGACGCCGGCATAAATCAGCGCGACCCAGAACAAAAATCCGGGCAGGGCGATCGCCGTGTAGGGCAAGGTGAAGTTCGCCGAAAGAACCCAAAGCAGAATCGCGAAGGAAACGAGCGAACTCAAGTTCGAGATCAACAGAATCGAAAAGGTGTAAATGCCATAGCCGATCTGGCCGCCGTCGATGAAGCGGTTGATGTCCTCCGAGATGCGCTGATCGGGGTTGTCGGCGGCTCCGCCCGCAAGCGACATGCGATAATGAGTATGGCTGTCGAGCCAGCGGGTGACATAATGACCGGTGAGCCAGCGCCGCCAGCGAATGACCAAAGTCGATGTCACAACATATTCGAGCACCGCCGTCGCGATATAGAGAAATGCCCAGGGGACGAAGACGGTGAAGAGTTGTGACCAGAACGCGGCCTCGTCCTTGTTTTGAATGGCGTTGAACCAATCGCGGTTGAAGAAAGACAGGCGCAGATTCATGCCGACTTGCGCCTGATTGATGATGACAAGCAAGACAACCATGCCGATGGCTACCCGCCGCTCCGGCGCGCTGAAGGCGGGAAAGGGCCAGATGCGCGCGCGGGTCTTGGCCCTGGTATCGAAATAGCGGTCGGCGATGCGGGTCATCGACCGCACGACCGGAACGAACGAAATCGCATGGACGAGGATGCCGAAGATCGCGACGGTGAGCGGCAGGCTTTCGGGAAGCTCGTACTCTCCAAGTGAAACCGGCCAAAGCCCGGTCTGGGCGGCAAGAATGACGGTGCCGAAGATGACGGTCTCGGCCGCGAAAACCGCCGCGAAGATTTGCAAGAACGTCGAGATCGCCCGCGAGCGGTAGGTGGTGAACGCGCTGAGACCCCCCACCCCGGCGAGCAACAGCACGATGTTGTCGCCGGTCCTCAAGCTGACGGCGGCGGCGGCGGCCGAGAAAAGGCCCAGGAGGACGGCAAGGAGAGGCATGGATAACCTTTTATTATCAGAAACCTGGCTAAGTATTATCGAGTCCTTCAGGGAGACGGAATATGGCGGCGCGCCGCGCCTTGTCGAGGTCGTTGGCGGACCGGCTCCAGGGTCCATGAAGGGGAGACATTTTGGCCTTTTGTTTGTCGCGTTTGCTGACCAGAAAGCTCGCTTAGGCCAAGCTTTCGGTTCAATCGCCTTTAATCGGCTCTTCTTCGGCCGCAGTGCCATTAACGGATGCGCAGAGGACCGGCGACGGTTTGAAGGTGAGAACGCGGCGCGGCGTGATCGGCACTTCGACGCCGGTACGCGGATTGCGGCCTATGCGTTCGCGTTTGGTGCGCACCAAAAACAGGCCAAACGAGCGTAGCTTCACTGTCTCGCCGCGCACTAGCGCATCGGTAATCTCTTCCAGTGTCATTTCGAAAATTTGCTTGGCCTGGGCGCGCGAAAGAGCGGGGCACGAAGCATAAACGGCGTCCAGGAGATCCGCTCTCGTCGCGGTTTTCCGGTTGGCGGCCGTGTCCGGCGGCGGCTCGGACGCTCGACGCATCTTGTTGATTCCCCCCTTAAGCCGCTCTCTTTGATGGCGATCTTAGAGCATTTTGCGGACTGGGGGAAACCGGCGCTGCAAGGCTTTTTAAAAATAATGAGTTCAATTTGCGCCGCTGGCGCAGCTCCCAGAAAGATCACTTAACTTCCCGCGGGTCTGCTCCAAACTATTGATTTTGAACGATTCCGCTTTAGATCACATGGTTCCATGAGATCGGGAAACGCCGCCATGGATGGGCAATCTGCCAGAACGAAAAAGACCCCGGCGTGCCGGGGCCTTTCGAGCAATACCAAGGATGAAACAGACGGGCTTAGTAATCCATTCCGCCCATTCCGCCCATCCCGCCGCCGCCGCCGGGCATAGCGGGAGATTCCTTCTTCGGGGCTTCCACGACGATGGCCTCGGTGGTAATGACGAGACCGGCAACGGAGGCCGCATCCTGCAGGGCGATGCGGACGACTTTGGTCGGGTCGATGATGCCGAGCTTCATCAGATCGCCGTACTCGCCGGTCTGGGCGTTATACCCATAGGCATACGATGTATTCTCGATCATCTTGCCGACAATAACCGCGCCGTCGTCGCCGGCATTGTCGATGATCTGACGTGCTGGTGTCTGGATAGCCTTGCGGACGATTTCGACGCCGGTTTGCTGATCGGGATTTTCGACTTTGATGCCGTCCAAGGCCTTGATGGCGCGCAGCAACGGCACGCCGCCGCCCGGCAATATGCCTTCCTCGACGGCCGCGCGGGTAGCATTCAGCGCGTCATCGACGAGGTCCTTCTTTTCCTTCACTTCCACTTCCGAGGCGCCGCCGACCCGGATCACCGCGACGCCGCCAGCGAGCTTGGCAAGACGCTCCTGAAGCTTCTCGCGGTCGTAGTCCGAGGTGGTATCGGCGATCTGCGACTTGATCTGGGCGATACGCGCCTCGATGTCCTTCTTTTCGCCGGCGCCATCGATAATCGTGGTCTCTTCCTTGTCGATACGAACCCGCTTGGCGCGGCCGAGCATCTGCAAGGTCACGTTTTCAAGTTTGATGCCCAGCTCTTCCGAGATCATCTGGCCCGCGCTGAGGATCGAGATATCCTCGAGCATGGCCTTGCGGCGGTCGCCGAAGCCCGGCGCCTTGACGGCCGCGACCTTCAAACCGCCGCGCAGCTTATTGACGACGAGCGTGGCAAGCGCCTCGCCCTCGACGTCCTCGGCGATGATGACGAGCGGCTTGCCGGCCTGCACGACGGATTCGAGAACCGGCAGCAGCGCCTGCAGCGAAGACAGTTTCTTTTCATGGATGAGAATGTAAGGATCTTCCAGTTCGGCGATCATCTTCTCCGCATTGGTGATGAAATAGGGCGAGAGATAGCCGCGGTCGAACTGCATACCTTCGACGATGTCGAGTTCGGTCTCGAGGCTTTTTGCTTCCTCGACCGTTATGACGCCCTCGTTGCCGACCTTCTGCATCGCATTCCCGATCATTTCGCCGATTGACTTGTCGCCATTGGCCGAAATCGTGCCCACCTGGTTGATCTCCTCGTTAGAGGTGACCTTTTTCGAGTTCTTCTTAAGATCGGCGACGACGGCGTTGACCGCGAGATCGACGCCGCGCTTCAGGTCCATCGGATTGAGGCCGGCGGCGACCGCCTTGGTACCTTCCTTGACAATCGCAGCGGCGAGGACGGTTGCCGTAGTGGTTCCGTCGCCGGCCTGGTCGTTTGTCTTCGAGGCGACTTCGCGCACCAGCTGGGCGCCCAGATTCTCGAATTTATCGGCAAGCTCGATCTCTTTGGCGACCGTCACGCCATCCTTGGTGATCCGCGGCGCGCCGAACGATTTCTCGATGACGACATTGCGGCCTTTGGGGCCAAGGGTGATCTTGACTGCGTTATTGAGAATATCGACGCCACGCAACATGCGGTCGCGGGCGTCGGATGAAAAGCGCAGGTCTTTGGCTGCCATTTTGAAACTCCTGAAACGGTTCTTTGGGTGTGGGTGAAGGCTGTGCCGGGCTCAGGCGACGACGCCCAAGATGTCGCTCTCCTTCATGATGAGGAGATCCTGCCCGTCGATCTTGACCTCCGTGCCCGACCATTTGCCGAACAGAATCTTGTCGCCGGACTTGACATCGAGCGGTGTGAGCTTGCCGCTTTCATCGCGGCCACCGGGCCCCACCGCGATGATCTCGCCTTCCTGGGGCTTCTCCTTGGCGGTATCCGGAATGATGATCCCGCCCTTGGTCTTTTCCTCGCCTTCGAGACGTCTGACCACGACGCGGTCGTGCAAAGGACGAAAGTTCATGTTTTTTGGTTCCCTTCTGCGCCGCTGGCGGCGCGCCTTTGTCGCGGCAGGCGCCTTGCCAAGCTTGCGGCTGATTTGCAACTGCGCATATTAGCACTCGTCGGGGACGAGTGCTAACGCGCTGGCCGTAAGTAGGGATTTTGTCGCGACGTGTCAAGCGGGTAATGCTTCACCACTGGAGTCGGGGAGGCCTCAGCCGGATCTTTCCTAGCGTCGACTAAAGTCTTTTTTGGAAAGCCTAGCTCCTGTCAAATACTGGTCCTGCTGTGATTAAGGCGAAATCTACGACTGGGTTATTCGTGAGTTATTCGGCGGCGCGCTTATCAGCGCAAGCCGAGCGCCACAAATCGCACTTCTCCCTGACCGTTAGCGACAAGGAGCAAGGCCGATTTCTTGCCCGCGCCCTTCAGCGCCTGGATTTTCTTGGCGATGTCATTGGGCTCCTTGACCGGTTCCTGGTTGATTTCCATGACTACATCGCCGGCCTGGACATGCTTGTCCGCCGCGGCGGAGTCGGGATCGACGCCGGTTATGGCGACTCCGGCGGCCACATTGTTCTTGATGGCGAATTTTTGCCGCACATCGTCCGTGAGGCTCGAAAATTCCATACCGAGCGCCTTTTCGACAGCGCCGGCGATCGCCTGCTTTCCCGCATTGCCGTGCTTCGCGGCGAGGGAGATTTGCTTGTCACTGTCTTCCAAGCGGCCGAGTTTGATAGTCTTGGTGACCTGCTTGCCTTGCCGGATCACGACGATATCGACATCCTTCCCGACCGGCGCCGCGGCGACGATCTTGGGCAGGTCGCGCGATTCCTTGATCTCGATTCCATCGAATTTGACGATGACGTCACCGGCCTTGAGACCCGCCGCCTTGGCCGGTCCCTTGTCGTCGGTTCCCGCGATGAGCGCGCCGCGCAGCTGGCCGAGATTGAGGCTCTCGGCGATCGTATCGTCGACGTTTTGGATGTGCACGCCGAGCCAGCCGCGCCGCGTTTCGCCGAATTTTTCCAATTGATCGATGACCGGAATAACCGTCGCGGCGGGGGTGGCGAAGCCGATCCCGATCGAGCCGCCGCTCGGCGACAGGATCGCCGTGTTGATCCCGATCACCTCGCCCGCCATGTTGAACAACGGCCCGCCCGAATTGCCTTTGTTGATCGCCGCGTCGGTCTGAAAATAATTGTCGTAGGGACCCGACTCGATGTTGCGATGGCGGGCCGAGATGATGCCCGCGGTGACCGTGCCGCCAAGTCCAAAGGGGTTGCCGACGGCGACCACCCAATCGCCCACGCGCATCTTTTCGCTGTCGCCGAACTTCACTGCCTTGAGCGGCTTGTCCGGCTTCACCCGAAGCACCGCGACATCGACCTTTTCGTCCTTGCCTATCACTTCGGCCTTCAATTTCTGGCCATCGGTGAAAATGACCGTTACATCATTGGCGTCGGCGATGACGTGATTGTTGGTGATGACAACCCCGGATTGATCGACGACGAAGCCGGAACCGAGCGAATTCGATTTGCGCTGGCGTTGTTTTTGACCTTGCCGGTCGCTGCCGCCCTGCTGGTGGCGGCGGAAGAACTCCTCGAAAAGATCGTCGAAGGGCGTGCCTGGCTCCAGTTGGGGCGCATTCTCGGCGTGCTTGTCGTCCATGGTCTGCGTCGCCGAGATATTGACCACGGCATCGCTGACCGCGTCCGCGAGATCGGCGAGGGACTCGAATCCCCCCCTCGCGAAGGCAGGGCCGGGGATCGGCCCGAGGTTTCCGGCGGCGCCCAAGGCCAGCGCGCCCGCGAGCATCAAGGCGGCGCGGGCATCGCTCCGCCGCGACCGCGCATCACAAGCGAAGCGTTCCATGCCGCGAAATTCCGGGAATAAACCCATGAAAACAATCTCCTTCAAGCGGCCGCCGATTGTGCGAAACCGCCGCGCCAAGCCTCCGTCCGAACCCGGCTTCTACTCCTTATCTTCAGGAAACTCATTCCTTTTTCATCTTCAGGAACTCATTCCTTTTTCGCGAGCACCTTAATCGCTTCGTCCACGCTGTGAAAGAAATGGTCCCGATGCACGGCATCGGTGATTCCCAAACGCTCGAAAGCTTCCCCGGCACGCATCGATTCGAGGCGGGCAACTGCAAAGCGGATTTTCGATTGCGCGCAAAATTCAACGAATTCAATAAGCATTGTCGCGGCGGTGAAGTCGATTTCAACGATGCTGCTTGCCTCAAGAACGATGAGATCGAGCGGAGTACGGCTTTGCCTCGCGGCGCGCCGCGCGCCGTCTTGAAACTTATAGGCGTTCAGGAAGGAGAGGGGCGCTTGGAAAGCGATGACCAGCACCCCTTCGATCGTCTCGCCCCTGTGATCGCGGCCCGGCGGCCACCAAATCGAGGTCCCCGGAACCTTTTCGAAGGTGATGAGACTGGCGTGCGTTGTTGACCATAGGCCATGCAGCAGCGAAAGCAGGATGCCGATCGCAACGCCCGTTCCCACGGGGAGGACGATGATCGCGGTCACGGTCGCAACGATCAACATGAACTCGCCGAAAGCGTGCCGAGAAATCGTGACGATCTCCCCCAAGTGCACGATGCGCATTGCGATAAAGATCAGAATGCCCGCGAGCGCGGCCAGCGGAACATGCGCGAGAAGCGCCGTGCCGTAACCGGCCATGCCAAGAATAAGCGCGACTGCCACGAGCCCGGCGAGCTTGCTGCGCCCTCCCGTTTCGGCCACGACCCCGGTCAATGGCGGGCTGGCGTTGACGGGAAATGCAGCGAAGAGGCCGGCCATTAGATTTGCCGCGCCGACTCCGGTAAAGTCGCGATTGATGGACGCGGTGGCACCAGGGACCGCGACGAACAAGCGTGTCGTTGCGGCGGTTTGCACCATGATGGTGGCGACGACGACGAAGGCGAGCGGCGTGGTTTGAACGAGGTTCGCGAATGCGATCGAGGGAAAGTGAAGACGCGGAAATTCACCTGGTAATTGGCCCAGAACCGCGACCCCATCGCGTTCAAGTCCAAACCAATAGACCGCGATAGTCGCCGCCATGATGCCCAAGAGCGCGCCTGGAATGCGCGGGCTGATCCATTCTGCGCAAACTGTCACGGCGAAGACAGTGAGCCCTAACCAGAGCGAAACGCGATTGGCCTCGCCAAGGTTGCCCGCGATCACGAAGGCTTTCTGCAATAGGCCGCCGTCGGGAGCGGTTATCCCTAGAAGGGGAGGAAGCTGCGAGATCACAATATGGCAGGCGATGCCCGTCAGGAATCCGAGCGTGACCGGCCTCGATACGAGGTCGGCGATCCAGCCGAGCCGGAATAAGCCGCAGCAAACAAGGATTGCTCCGGCGATGAGTGCGAGGCTCGCGCAAAGAGCGAAATAGTCTTGGCTTCCGGAGGCGGCCAAGGTGGCAAGGCCGCCGGCGAAAATCGGGGCGATGGTCGAATTGGCGCAGGCCACAAGAAAATGATTGGCTCCGATGGAAGCGAAGCCGATCGACCCGGCCGCGAAAGCGATTAATCCAGTGGCGGGGGGAAATCCGGCAAGATGCGCCGTCGCCAATTGCGAGGGAATAGCGACGGCCGCGAGCGCTAGCCCAGCAGCAAGGTCCTGCCGCAAATCCCCTGCCGAGTAACGGGCGGCCGCCCGGATGAAATTACCTGCTCGCAAGGCCGGCCCTTGTGCCGATCGCGGCCTTCAACTGGGCATGGTCATGTTTTGTTAGCGCGGCATAGGCCATCGCAAATGAAGCAAGCGCGTCGTCGAGCACTTCCGATTTTCCCATATAGCCGGCGAGCACGGCAGGGTCGCCGCTTCGCGCGTGGGCCCGGGCAAGCGTCCTGCCGCAAAGGCTCGCATAGGCATCCAGCGCCTTGCCTTCGATGACCTCGCCGATCGAACCGAGATGGCGATTCTTGAGCTGACGAACGTAAAACTGCCGGTTGGTTTTCGGGTCTTCGGTAGCGCCCAAAAAAATATCGCTCGCGGCCTGCATGGCGCGCTGCCCCTCGACCACGCGGCATCCTTGGTGGACTAAGCCTGGCGGCGGCGCGGCGATCGTTTCGAGAACCGAAGCAAGCGCCTGCTTGACTTGCAAAAACAATGGCTCTCCATCCGCCGTCATGAAGAGCCCGATCGCGCAGAAAGTGCCGACGCTGCCGACGCCGACGACCTTGAACGCGATATCAGCGAGGATGTAGTGCTCCATGAGCGCCCGCCGTTCGGGCAGGAGGGACGCTTGGTAGTTGGCGAACGCGGAATGCGCATGAATCTTGTAGCCCCTCGTTGCCTCGCTGTCGAAATGATAGATCAACGGCGGACGGTCCTCGATATGGGCGGCGCCTGCTTTCGCCGTCGCGAGATGCGGGAAATTCTCGTCGGCCGCTAAATCTTTTTTTGCCTTCACCAGGGCGGCGAAAATTTTTTCGCGCAGTTTGTCGTCGGCAATCCGCTTGACCTCACGGTCGAAGTCCATCCGCGTGCACCAGATTTCGAGTGGCGTCTTGGTGGCGAGATCGAGGATGAACTCGCGATAGGATTTCGCCGTGGCTTGGGCAAGACCGCGCGCCTTTTTGCCCGCGTCCAGAGCGGCTACCGCCACGCTGGCCGCAAGCCGCTTCAGGTCCACCGTGAAATCGACGCCGGGCAGCGTTTCGTCGAAATCGTTGATGTCGAATAGGACGCGTTCTTCCGGCGAGTTGAAAGCTCCGAAATTCAGCAAATGGCAATCGCCGCAGGCCTGCACATGGGCGCCGCTCTGTGGCGAGGAAGCCAAATCATGCGCCATCACCGCGGCGGCGCCGCGCAGGAAGGTGAAGGGCAACTCCAGCATGCGCTCGTACCGGATCGGTAACAATTCCGGAATGCGCGCTCCGTCGGTCAGGGCGAGAATGGCGACCGGATCGCGGCCGGATGCCTGCGGACATTCGGCGTGGGTTTCAAGTGCCACGCGATTGCGCAGTGCCCGGCCAGCTTCGTAGCGTTCCGCTCGCGGCGAATTTTTGGGCGGAATGCCGTTCGCACCCGGATGTGGCATGGCGGGGCTCAAAAACGATGGTTTCGAATGCAGTAAAGCATCTTGCCCAGCCGTGGAAATATCCTGAAGGCTAAATAATCTCCCCGCGGGCTAGAACATGGAATTCGTTGGACCTATCGCGGTCTCCATTGGGATCGCGCTTTGTCCCGATGATGCGACGGATCGGCATGCCCTGCTCTTTCACGTCGACATGGCTCTCTAGCGTGCCAAAAATGAAGGCAGGGCGGCCTATCGCTACTTCGATGCATCGATGGGCGTGCGCTCCGTGAACGCCGCCTTCCGGAACATGACCTGCGCACTGCAATTTCGCATCGAGAGTTGAGGCTTTTATTAACCAGAAAACAATATCGCACCGGCAAGGTCGTGGCTTTGAGGCGGTGCTGCGCTGGAAACGCCCAACTCGCGGGGAGTTTTCACAGAGTTCACTCCCATTGCCGAAGATGCCGGCCTCATTCTTCAGATCGGTGAATGGGTGCTACGGACAGCCTGCCGTGCGGCAGCAACCTGGACCCAACCCTTGACCGTCGCGGTAAATGTATCGGCCGTGCAAATACATAATGCGAACTTCGCCTAAGTGGTCCACGAGATTCTCTTCGAGACCGGCCTCGCGCCCGGGCAGCTGGAACTGGAGTCACCAAAACGGCCCTCGTCCGCGACTTGAACCGCGCACTGGCGACACTTCGATATCGCAGCCCGCCTCTCACGGGGCGACCAGCTTCATGAGAATGCCTGACTGTCGAGCTACGAAGAAATTTCCGGAAGTTGGCGCGACGGGAGCGCTCGTTCTTGTTTATTCATCGCGCCCCGTAAGCGCGGTGGTCGGATGCGCTCTGATCAAACATTTATCGAAATTACCTGTTTCCCGCCTTTGGAAGGAGTACGGCGTCGCAGCCTGCATCTCATAGCATGGTTTCGACGAGTATTTCGTCGGGCCTGAAAGTAGCCTCCAGGAGCCCGGTTCTGTTGTGGTTCATTCCTGCAACCGTACCAATAATATCAATCGTTTTGAATATCTAATCGAAACTGGGGGTGCATTTATATATATATATATGATGATTAGATACGGGAAAACGCTACTCCCACCCTCATCACACGCAAGTCGGATATCAGCGCTGCTGCCGAACTTAATGCCTGAACTTGATCAACTCTTGAATGCGCTGTTCTTCGTGGCGCTGCTGCTTTATCTTCTAAGTGGCATTCGGATTGGGCAGTTCTCCGGAGCATCGGCGGCGGTTGCAGCTCGCCGCCATTGTCACGCTAGGGATAGCTATAGTAATTGCGGTAGTTGCGAGCGTGATCTGGTTCACTCGTTGACACCCAATGGTCTCGCCCTCGATATGCACAACCTCGTCATGTGAGGCCAGAGCGCGAGGTCCAGAAGGACCGTGCCCACCAACGACCCGCTGTTTCGCCTCGATCTTCAAGGTGATTTCGATGTAACCGCAATTATAAAGAGACCAAATGGCACAAAGAGCTGGAAGCGCCGATCTTCCGCTGCATGGCGGGCAGGTGCCAAAGTGGCTGGCAGATCGCATGACCCGCCTCGGCGCCGTGATGAGCGAAGCGATCGTCCATCATTATGGCCGCGACGAGTTGCTGCGCCGCCTTGCCCATCCTTTCTGGTTCCAATCCTTTGGCGCGGTGATGGGCATGGATTGGCATTCCTCGGGCATTACAACGAGCGTGATCGGCGCGTTGAAGCGCGGCTTGGCGCCTCTCTCGAATGAGCTTGGGATCCATGTCTGTGGCGGCCGCGGCAAACGTTCCCGGCAAACGCCGCAGGAGCTTGTAGCAATCGGGGAGCGGGTGGGCTTTGACGGATTGTTGCTCGCGAATGCAAGCCGGCTCGTCGCCAAGGTGGACAGCGCCGCCGTGCAGGATGGCTTTGATCTCTATCTGCACGGATTCATCGTGACCAATGATGGCCAGTGGGTGGTAGTCCAGCAGGGAATGAATGGCGACCGCAAGCAGGCTCGCCGGTATCACTGGCTTTCCGAAGATCTGAAAAGTTTTGTCGAAGAGCCCCATTCCGCCATCGATGGAGTTGGGCAGGGAGAGATCATCAACCTCACCGATCGCCGTGCTAGAGCCTCGCGACGCTGTCAGCTTGGCGTTCTGCACTCCTTGGGGCCAGACGGGATCGCGCGCGAATTGTCGGCTGTGGCGAGCCGGGCCGAAAGAGCGATCACCATTCCGGCGCAGCTTTCTCTGCCGCGTTTGATTATGCCGGCCCATCACGATGTCCGCCCAAGCGACGTGCTGACGCCGCGCCTTTACGCCAATTTGGCTGCCGCAGCGGATCGGGCGCCTCTCGACTTCGCCGAGCTGCTCCTCATTTCGGGTATCGGTGCGCGGACGGTACGCGCCTTGGCGATGGTGGCCGAGGTCATGCATGGTGCGCCGTACCGCTTCACCGACCCGGCGCGTTTTTCGTTTGCGCATGGCGGCAAGGACCGGCATCCGTTTCCTGTGCCCCTTCGGGTCTATGATCAGACGATTCATGTGCTGAAATCAGCGGTACGAAACGCGAAGTTCGGACGCGAGGAAGAGCTCGCCGCGCTAAAGCGGCTCGACGATCAGGCTCGGCTCATCGAACGCCGTACGTCAAGCCCTCCTGTGGAAGCGCTGATTGCCGAAGAGCGAAGACTTTCCCATTCCTATGCAGGCCGGAGCGTTTTCGGATGGGAGCGCCCTCCCAGGGATTGCACCGTCATCGACAGCACTGAGACCACTCACGCTCCGGCCCGAGTTCGGATAAGAGATTCAAATTCGCAGGAATAACCCACGTCGCGGCCTCAGCTTCGTTTCCTGTTTTATGATCGTTTCCGCAGTTTACGGCCTCGGCTTCTGCGCGTACAAAAGCCCTCCGCTATGAAGATGCTCGCCGCCATCGCGTGACATGCTGGAATTGCGGCAGCCGCTGACGAATCTTGAAGAAGCCCTGCCAAGGATCTTGTTTGAGAGATGAAAGCCGGTGCAGCGTGTTCCGATTGTAAAGTGGTCTGAACGGAGTCCGGGCGAAAGTTCGTCCCAATTGAGGGCCGTCGAAACCGATGCCCGAGGCAATGCACGCGTCGAATAAGCTGCAACCGCCGCGGCACCGCGTACGCGAATTCAGCATGGCTTTCAGCTGGACGCCGACCGCCTCGGCTATCAGTATTGGGAGACAACATGAGCGCATGTATGTTGGCTTCGCGACGGAGTCTGTTGGGTGCAAGCCTTCTTGGCTTTGCTAGTCAGCCGGTCCGATCTGAGCTGGCGGCTATGAAGCACATCGCCCTTCTCGGCGACTCGGTATTCGACAATGCGGCGTATGTCGGCGGCAGCCCGGATGTCCAGCGCCAAGTGGCAGATCTCCTGCCGCAAGGCTCGCAGGCCACATTGCTCGCCCAAGACGGGGCAGTTATCGCGGATATCCCATCGCAGCTACAGTACCTCCCGAGAACTGCCACGCACCTCATCATCAGTGCTGGCGGAAACGACGCGCTCCAAATTTCCGGTATCTTGGATGAGCGCACCACGTCTGTCGCGAATGCTATGGAAATGCTGGCGACAGTGGGTGGCCTGTTTGGCCGAAACTATTCGGCTATGCTGGAGGAGGCAATCAAGCCTGCGCTGCCGATAGCCATCTGCACGATATACGAGCCGCGGTTTCCGGAACCTCGCCGGCGCAGGGTGGCTACGACGGCACTAACGGTGCTCAATGACCGCATTACACGTGAGGCATTCTCGAGAGGTTTGACTCTAATAGACCTGCGCGTGATCTTGATCGAGACGAAGATTTTGCAAACCCCATCGAGCCTTCGGCCGGCGGCGGCGCTAAAATCGCGGCCGCGATTGTGAGGTTTGTACGTGGCGAACCATCTTCAGCAATTATCGCCAAGACATAGGGCCGCTCACGGACAGAAATCCACGTCGGCATGCACCGATGTCAAAGGAATCAACAGAGCGCAATCAACGAGAGAGTTCGGAGGCTGCGCTCGCCGGCTTCGCCTCAATTCTGTTTATTGGGGAATTTGCCGATGGGCTTGCCGGCAACTAAATTCTGGGCGTCCTGCCGTCACGTTGAGCCTGCGGTCCGAGGCTATTGAGTACTCTTCCTTTCAATGGTGTCGAGCACCGCGTCAGGAGCAACATCCCGTTTGATCTCATCAAGTTCGGACTGCACGTTTGTCTTCACACCCATTCTGATTGCGATCTCCGAAACCAGCTCCGTTAGCTTGGTGATTTCGTGCTCCGACAGAAGGCTTATTTGAAGATCCAGGTCCGCGCGTTTATCATCGGCAGCCGCCATACGGTTCTGATTGATAAGTACGAAAGTAGACAGGAAAATTGCCTCTACCGAGGCCACCATGGCGAGGACGACGAAAGTATCATCCCACGCAGGGATGCCTGGAATCCAGTGCAGATTCGCCGCGATCCAGATACCGAAGACGAAGAGGTGCAGGTACACGAAGGTCATGCTGCCAGTAAAGCGTCCAATGGCAACGGCTGCCCGCTCCTGCCAAGAGGCATCTTCTGCCTCGCGTTTTCTGCGCTCGCAAAGGGCTTGGATGTTCCGTTCGAGAACGGGGGTTAGTCCCTCCGGCTCGGGCGGAGGATAAGTGGGGGTGCGAGCATTTGCGCTATCATTTGTGCTTTGGCGAGACATCTGGGCTGCGGGGCTGCATGATTGGTGGCCAGATACCCTCGCTCCGGCCACTAGGGCGGGGATAGCTCTACCCTCATCGGCCTACGTCCGAACTTAAGAAAGGCTACACCAATCCGACGCATGGGGCAACAGACGGCTACATCAATGTAATGTGGCCCAAGGTCGACATCTTGGTAATGCCCCGCGATCAGCAGCTCTGCGCATGATAATTGGGTGGCTCGCGCGGGGAGGTGCCTCCGTGCTCTTCGGAACACTTCAGAGCCAGCCACGCGCTAACCATAGTAATACTCTCAGCGGGCAGAGTATTTCCCACCCTGCTCGGTCAATATTTCATAACGGTATGTCCTACGTGGCTCGCTTAGGCAGCCGAGCAGGCCATCATATCGATTTCTTGTCCATCTAGCCACCGCAGTTTTGGTCCACGCTGCGAGGCCCGGCTCGAGGAAAGCCGGGAGCAGCCCCGCGCGAGTGCGGAAAGTTTGCTGATGGTCGGCAGGGAAGCTTTCCGCGCTTTCGCCGCCGTGACTCTGGCCGCGTGATCCTTGCGTATCTCACCTGTGGCCGCGAGTTCTGCGTTGGTGCGGCCGCTGAGTTGGGACGTTGTCTCCTCCTCCGCAATTTCCCGATAGCCCGCACCCCGGGCGAATTGGTCATCCGACTTGATGAGCAGCCAGGCTCGGTCTTCTCTCCGGATCGTGGCGCCCTCCGGCTGCCACCGGCCGCGGTCCAAGACGATCATCGAGCCCGCGCCATATTCGCCCTTCGGAATATTTCCCTCGAAATCGAGGTATTCGATCGGGTGGTCCTCGGTGCGGACCGCAAGCCGCTTTTCGCCGACCGTGAGGCTCGGACCCTTGGTGACCGCCCAGCTTTTCAGAGACTCCGTCCATCGGGCGAGAGCTCGCGAGAGTGTTCGACGACTTCACTCGGACGTATAGAACGAGGCCGGAAAACATCTCAGCGTCAGGGAGAGATCCCGGGAAATATCGCTGCTGAGCTTTTGGATTGAAAGCTCGTTCCAGCTCGCATAATTGGCTTCGGCGCACTTCGCGGAAAAAAGCAGCATCAACTCAAGGGTAACGGTGTGTTCCAAATTGCGGGGTAAATTATTAAGTCAATCAAGTGACGTTTCGCCCTGACCTGTTGGTTAAACATGGAAACCGCTGTTCGCCGCACCATTTCCTGTCTATTTGAGCGAAGGGTTGCCTCCCTGCCCGCTTGGCTCCGTCGCCGCCCCGGCCGTGGCGCGAATCTTGGCAGCCCGACGCGCCTTAGCAAAAACGTCGGCGATGATCTTCTCCGTTGTCGATGTCCAGCCGTCCGGCGCCGCGCGCGTTAGGGCTGGGTTCGTGCCGGGTACGATATTGGCGATTTTATAGCCGCGCTTTTTGAGTTCTTGCAGGAGATCGGGCAGCATGGCGGCCGTCTGCTGCTTAGTATCATGAAGGAGCAGTATCCCGCGCCGTTCCTTATCGAGCCGCGAGAGGATCAAGGCGAGTTCGGCCTGCGGCGTCATGGTGACCCAGTCCGAGGCCCAAAAGTCGGCGCCGAAGACCGCGATATTTCTGGCCGAAAGCCAGGCCACCAGGTTCGGCGTATCGGCAAAGCCCGGAAATCGGAAAAACCGCACTTTTGGCGCGCTGCTGGCCATGCCATAGGCGGCCTTGTCGTCCGCTTCAAAGCCGCGCAGAATCTCTTCTTGCGCCGCGCTTTCATTCAAGCCCCGCAATGTCGCGGCGGGATGCGAAAATGTATGGTGCCCGACAGTATGCCCTTCCGCGATTTCGCGCTTGACCACAGCGGGCAAGGACTCCGCATTGCGGCCTACGAGGAAAAATGTCGCCTTCACGCATTCCTTGGCAAGCGCGTCGAGCACCTTTGGTGTGGTTTGAGCGGAGGGCCCGTCGTCGAAGGTGAGCACGATTTCACGATCGCCGAGCGCCAAGCTTCGCGGATAGGTTTTCAGCCCCACTTGCAGGCCGCCGGACGTCCCCACCTCCAACGTGCGGGCAACGCCGAGAGCTTCGGGCGGGCAAGCCGCCGCCACCGGGGCAAGGTAAAAGCCCCCTGCGGCGGCGGCCAGCGAGCACATGAAAACAGAGCGGAACCAGAGTCGCCGCATGATTTGCTCGGTCATAAGCCATTCTATGAACCTTTGATCCGAAGCGACAGCCGAAAAAAACGTATGATCGAAATCGAAGACCGTTCCGGCGCGGCATCGCTTATTCGCCTCGTTACAGAGGTCAAGATGGTCTCAAGCGATGACCACCTTTGCGATAAAGTCTATAGGGCGACGCCTTGTTGGCCCTTAAGGCGTGGTAGCTCTCTCTTTGGCTGGGCAAGGCATATTCCGGCCGGCATCTATTACGTTAGTTGCAATTGCTGCAGATGCTTTGATTAACGCGGTCATTTTGTTGTTCGATCCGGCGGTCGAGATCCGTGGTGGCCGTGCCTTGGGACGCACCTGGATGAGCTACCGTCTCGCCCGTCGCAGTCAAATAATTTTCGTTCAAAAGTCTTGGCGCTTTGTGCCGGGGGGCCGGGCCAGTGCCGGTCTGAGCTTGAACGACAGCGATTCCGGTGACAGTCGCGCACAGGAGCGCAATAAAAAGCGGTTTCATCATAGCGTCTTCCTTTCCCCTGATAGCGCTTCCTTGCCGCCGGCATAACGTCCCGGCGGCAAGGAAGGTTCTTCCGGGGCTTTTTTCTTCCGGGGCTTTTAATGTGGGTTCCCGCCTCGCGTCCGTTAACGCAACTTTAATTGGATGCGCGCAAGGCTCGTTACTAAAGCCTTAACCAAACTTTGGAGCGCGCACATGGACGATTCTCGAGGCGAAGCCGTTGCTGAACCCGCCGCGGCCCGCCCGCGGGGCGTGAACGCCCTTACGGCAGGAGCGCGGGGCAGGGACTCGAAGAACGGGGCTGCCTCCGGCCTTGTGCCTTTCAAGGAAGCCGATGCAGCATCGGCAACAAGGACGCCGCCGCGCTTGGAGCAACTGTTCAGCTATGGTTCGCGCGCGACCGTGGCAGCCTCTCTTTTTGCGTTCGCATGGGTGGCGGGGTCGTATTTTTCCGGTAATTACTCTCCGCTTTACCAGTTGAAGCCGCCATCCACGTGGACTCTCGCGACGCAAGAGACCGCGGCGCGGACCGAGATGCTCCGCACGGCGCAAAAAATGGCCGAGGATATCCGGGCCCTGAAAGCCAACGTCGAAGCTTTGCGCGCTGCGCAAAGCCGGGCAATGAAGGATGCCACCGCGCTTGAAGGCCTGAAGTCGCGTCTCGAAGCGGCGAACACCGAAACCGCCGCCTCGATCGCCGAGCTTGCTGCCAAGGTCGAGCACGTGCAGCGCGAACCCGCCGCGAAGCTTTCCCAGGTTCTCGAGCGGCTCGATCGCATCGAGCGACAGATCGCGGCTCCGCTCACTACCGCATCAATCAGCGCCACTTCGGCACCGGGTCTGGCGGCCACAGGTAAACAAGCGCAGCTTGCCGTTCCTCCGGCAAAGCCGCCGCTTGAAAACGCAAGGGGAGGTCCGCAATTGATCACGAACTGGGTTGTCCGTGATGTTTACGACGGGATCGCTCTCGTCGAAAGTCCGCGCGGCTCGATCGAGGTCGCGCCGGGAGAGACCATTCCCGGCGCCGGCATGGTGAAATCGATCGAAAGGCGCGGCGCCGGCTGGATCGTGATCACCAGCCGTGGTGTTGTCGATTCCGTGCGCGGCGGGTACCAGCCCTGACACCCGGCTGGCGCCTAGCCCGGGCTTGGCAAGGCGTAGAATGCCGTGAACATGGAATGCGTGATTTTTGCAAGCTGGTACCGCCACCCCGGCTCGAACGGGGGACCTCTAGATCCACAATCTAGCGCTCTAACCAACTGAGCTATGGCGGCGCGCCAAATCCGCCGGACCGTAAAAGTATCACTCCGCGATTGCAAGGCCGCAAACGTCATCTGGCAAGAGCAGAAAAGTAAGCCGCGATGTTGCCGATCTCGATTTTCAGATATGGAGCCGTCAGTCGCGCTCTCTTCGGAGGGGCGGGCACAAAACGTTGATAAGACGGCAAGACAGCATTGACTAGGAGAATGGTAACGGATGTAGCATTGAGTTCTTTTGGCGGGAGTTTGGGCGTTTATCGTTGCGATGGACATGCTGACGAGAAAGCAGGTCGATGTAATCGCCTGAAAAAGGATGTGGCCGAGGACCTCCGGCGCTCGCACCGCTAGGATTTCGTAAAGGTGATTCATGCCGGCGGAAAAAGCTCAAGATTGCATGACCGGGTTTTGCTGCGCGCCGGGGCTGACCCGGCAAGACATAGCGGAGGTTTTGGCCGTCCTGCCGTCCGGGCTTGCTTCCCATATGCCAATTGTGGCGATGCGGGGCGAGCCTGCGGCGCCCCCGGACAAGCTGATTCTCGCCAGCAAAAGCCTGCTCCACTTGTGCGGCGCGAAAAATGTCGCCGGCCTTTTCCGCTTTCTTTCCGGCGGCGAGGGAGGCGGCTCGCAACCATTCGCCGATGTTGTCGCGAACCTCAGTCTCGATGCCGCGCCCGCCATCGAAACGCTGCATTTCCGCATCGGCAGGGCTACGAGAATCATCACCTTCCTTTGCCGCCGGGCTGGTGCCAAAGGAGCGCCGCCATTGTTCGCCGGTGCAGTCCTCGACGTTTTTGAGCGGCGTGAGGACGCGCGCGCCGAGCTGCCGGCCGGACCGGGAGCCGTGGGCGAGGGGGAGGAACCCGTCGAACCGGGTCAGCCAAAGGCCGCGCTCTTCCCGGCGCGGCCGGGCGCCGGAACCAGCGGCGAAAGCCTCGAAAAGGAGCTGCGCCGCCAGAAAGCCCAGTTTCGCGAACTAAGCACCATTTTGGACACCGCGATGGACGGCGTTGCTGTCCTCGATTCGCAAGGGCGAATCCTGAGCCTGAATCGCTCCGGCGAGGCTCTTTTCGGCTACGATCAAGGCGAGGTAGCGGGCAAGCATTTCAGCAGTTTGATCGCGCCGGAAAGCCGCGCGCTGGCGGCCGCCTATTTCGAAGGGCTGAAATCGCGTCGCGCCGCTAGTCTGCTTAATCGGGGACGCGAGGTCATCGGCCTTGCCCGGCAAGGCGGGACTATTCCGGTCTTCATGACGCTTGGCCGCATCGAGGCATCGCCCGGCGTCGGCGAGGAACGGGCGGCGCACTATTGCACCCTCTTGCGCGATCTCACGCAGTGGAAAAAGGTCGAGCGGGAGCTTGAGGAAGCCCGCAAGGACGCCGAGCGGGCAAGCGCATTGAAATCGGATTTTGTCGCCAGGGTCAGCCATGAAATCCGGACGCCGCTCAATGCGATTCTTGGCTTCGCCGAAGTCATGATGGACGAGCGTTTCGGCTCGATCGGCAATCAGCGCTACAAAGATTATCTAGGCGACATCCATGCCTCGGGTACGCTCGTCATGAGTCTCGTCAACGATCTTCTCGATCTTTCCAAGATCGAGGCAGGCAAGATGGATTTCGCCTTTGCATCGATCGATGCCAATCGCATTGTCTCCGAGTGCGTCTCGATCATGCAGCCGCAGGCAAGCCGCGAGCGGGTCGGCCTGAGGCTCTCATTGTCGCCAGCGCTTCCCAACGTCCTTGCCGACGAGCGTTCACTTCGCCAAATCGTCTTAAATCTTCTATCGAACGCGGTGAAGTTCAACCGGGCGGGCGGTCAAGTCACTGTCAACACCGCGCTCGCCGATGCTGGAAATGCCGTAATTCGCATTAGCGATACCGGAATTGGCATGTCTGAGCCCGGTATCGGCATGGCTTTCGAGCCCTTCCAGCGGCTTGCCACCGCGAAGCCATCGCGCGGCACCGGGCTGGGCCTGCCGCTGACAAAAGCCTTGGCCGAGGCCAATCACGCCTCTCTTACCATTAAGAGCAAGGAGAACGGCGGCACTTTGGTCGAGGTTGTCTTCCCGCCAGCGCGCACCCTAGCCGAATGATCCGGGCCCATAGGCCCGAATACGAACAAGCGGCAACGATTGGGGATTTTCAACGGCGATCAAGGCGCCTCGCTCAGCACGAGGAAAAAGGGCCCAAGGCCAAGCGCTTGCCAAAAGCCGGGGGTGGCTGCGCGACAAAAATCCATGCGGTGATTGATCGCAAAGGCCGCCCTTTTTCTCCTGAGCGGCGACAGTGGTTCGACAGCAAAGCCGCCGCTGTGCCTTGCTCAAGCCCCTGCTGGCGGCCAAAAAATTGCTCGCCGATAAGGCTTATGGCTGCGCCGCGTTCCGAGGTTGGCTTAGGCCGCGCGGCACCGCCCCGCTCATTCTAACGAGATCAATCGTCGCAAGCCATTTCCCTAATAAGACGCGCGCCTATCGACACCGCAACAGGATGGAGCACACGTTCTGCCGCCACAAAGGCTCAGGCCGCATCGCTACACGTTACGACAAATGCGCCGAGAACTTCCTCAGCGTCGTCTGCCTGATCGCCGCTTTCTACTTATGGTCGATGCTGTCGAAAAATCCGGTTTTTTGCTTATCGTTACGGTCTTTCGATTGAGATGCACCGGCGGCATTGAAGCAATCTTGAAATGGGGTCGACTTTGACACGGACTGAACTGATCCAATCCTAAGCGATTTCAGGCAAACGATGCGCGCCGTCGGGTTGACGGTGGCCCAAGGGTCCGGAGCGCGAGTGTTTTAAGGTTCTGCACAATGGCAGCGAGATGAAACTCATCGCGTGCGCCAGAAAGCCCCCTGAGGCGCATCCGCTCGAAGCCGTGGTGTGTCTTCAAGTGTGCGAAGCGCATCTCAACACGCTTTCGTTCGTCGCGTGATTTGGCAAACGCCTTTGTCTTCATCTTCCGCCGTGCGATATCGCGGGCATCCTCATGGAGGTCGCGCGGGATCTTGCGCGCATCGGCCGTGGTGCAGCACTTCGCTCGTATCGAGCATATATCGCAGTCCCGCTTTGAGGCGCGGTACAGCAGCGTACGTCCGTCATGCACGGTGCCGCTGGTCTGCAGCAGTTTCCCGCTGGGGCAGATGTAGGCTCCGCGTTTCCTGTCCCAGTGGAAATCCGAACGGGAGAAGATGCCGTCCTGCCGATCGCTCTTCTCCCACACCGGGATGTGCGGGATGATTTTCTTCTTCTTGACCAGCCAGCCGAGGAACTTGCCCGTTCCATAGGCTGTGTCCGCGGCGAGTCGCCTCGGCCTCAGATCGAAGCGCTCTTCTACTCGATCCAGCATCGTTTGTGTCGCGGCAACTTCCGCGTAGGTGCGAGCCGGCGTTGCCTCGACATCTACGATTACTGCATTCTCGATGTCGATGAGGTAGTTCAGCCCATATCCGAATTGCACGCGTTTGTTGGCCTTGGCTGTCCATGCCGATTGCGGGTCCGACGGCGAGATCACCTTGGGCGGCTGGCGCTCATAACGGCGCTGTCGTTTGCTCTCGGATCCACCGCTCTCATTTAAGGCATCGCCTTCAATCGCCGCCTCGGCTTCGAGTGCCGCAAGATACTCAGCCACCGCACGCTTCTGCCGCTGCTTCTCAGTCCAATCGAGTTCATCAGGCGCCTTGCCGTGATAACGGCTCGCGTTCGCCTCCATGACGCTCGCGTCCACGGCAAACCCCTCGCCCTTGACGAGGCCCATCCCCATCGCAGCCATGACGACGCGCTCGAAAATATGGCGCAGAATGTCGCTCTCACGGAACCGGTTCAACCGGTTCTCGGAGAACGTAGAGTGGTGGGGAATCGCGTCATTGAGATCGAGCCGGCAAAACCACCTGTATGCGAGGTGGAGTTTTACTTCCTCGCACAGCTTCCTCTCGGAGCGAATGCCGAAGCAGTAGCCAACGATAAGCATCCGGATCAGCAACTCGGGATCGATCGAAGGTCGGCCGATGGCGCTGTAGAATGGACCCAACTGTTCGTGCAAGTCGCCGAGCACAGATGTCACGAAAACATTGATCCGGCGCAACAAGTGCCCCTTCGGGATCATGTCATCGAGCCGAAATTCGTAGAAAAAGTTCGCTTGCTCTCGATACTTTCGTCCCATCATCGCCGAATCATCCTACCCTCATTCAATCAGCAGGAATCATCGTTCAGCCCGTCGCGCAAACCCTTTTTCGACAGCATCGGTTGAAATGAGTCTGGACCCTAATTATACTCGTCCGGTGAAGGCGGCACCGGCAAAACCGGCACGCCCTCCTCGATCAAGGCGCGCGCATCGCCGATGCTCGCCTGGCCATGGATCGGGCGCGCGGGGACGAGGCCGTTGTGAATCTTGCGCGCTTCCTCGGCAAAGCGCGAGCCGACATCGTCCGACTCCGCGAAAATGCGTCTACGGAAAGCGTCAATCATTGCCCGCGATTTCAGGTCATGGCGATCGTGAAGCGCGACCTTGGTTTGCGACTGAGCTTGCGCCGAGGGTTTGGCGTGCGCCGCCTCGCCCCGGCTCGCGATCGCCGGCGCCATGATCGCTTTTGTCACCTCCGTCACCTGGCAAAGCGGGCAAAGGACGAGGCCGGTTTTGACCTGCGTTTCGAAAGCCTCGCTGCTCCGGAACCAGCTCTGGAATTCATGGCCGCGCGCGCAAATCAATTCGAATTTGATCATTGCACTCCGCCGTCCAGAAGCTCATCGAGCTTGCCATCGCGGTCAAGCTCGTGCAATTCGTCGCAGTCGCCGATATGAATATCGTCGAAAAAGATTTGCGGAACGCTCCTTCGGCCATGCGCCTTTGCGGTCATATCCATGCGCGTACCCGGGTCGCCATCCACCGCGATCTCGGTGAAAGCGAGGTTCTTCTTGCGAAACAAGTCATTGGCCCGGCGGCAATAAGGGCAGGCGGCCATCGTATAGACGGTGATTTGCGGCATTGCGTCACCCTTTTGCGAAATCTTTATATGGGAGACACGGCCGAAGCCACAACCGGCGTCATACCTGCCGGAGGGGCGCGGCGGCAGGACAGATCATCTTTATCTTCCGCCGGCCAAGTTCACCTATTGAAACGGCGTTCAAGAAAATTTACGAAGCAGAACCCTTCTGTTTGTAAGAACGGTGCGATGACCACTTTCGTGTATCTCTTTTGCAACGTTTACTCCTCAATGAAACTTGTCTATCCGTTGCGCGGATGCGTCGAAATCCGGTCCCGAGGATGTGCCGCCAGGCCGGACGGGCGCCGCGCGATGACCGGGGCCGCGGCGGGGGCACTCGTGCTGTTTTCCGGTGGCCAAGATTCGACGACTTGTCTTGCCTTGGCGCTTGATCGATATGCGCGAGTCGAGACGATTGGATTCGATTACGGCCAAAGGCATCGCGTCGAACTCGACCAGCGCGCCACGATCCGCGAATCACTTCGCCAAAATTTCCCCGCGTGGCGCGAGCGCCTCGGCGAGGACCACTTGATGCGCATCGAGGCTTTGGCGCAAATCTCCACGACGGCAATGACCCACGATATCGAGATCGCCACCGATGCGCGCGGCCTGCCCAATACATTCGTCCCCGGCCGCAACCTTATGTTCCTGAGCCTGGCGGCGGCGCTCGCCTACCGGCGCGGCTTCAAGCAAATTATCGGCGGCATGTGCGAAACGGATTTTTCGGGCTACCCGGATTGCCGCGACGATACCGTGAAAGCCATGCAACTCGCCGTAAATCTCGGCATGGATGCTCGTTTTGTTATTGAAACTCCTTTGATGTGGCTCGACAAGGCCGCGACCTGGCGCCTCGCGGAAACGCTCGGCGGAGCCGCGCTCGTCGCTCTAATCGTGGAGTCGACGCACAGCTGCTACCTCGGCGAGCGCGTGATCAGGCATGATTGGGGCCATGGCTGCGGTTCGTGTCCCGCCTGCCGGCTTCGCGCCGAAGGCTGGCGGAAATACATCGCCGCGTCAGGCAAACGCGCGCTAGCTTCGCCAGCCGGTACATGACAACTCGGCGGCGGGCGCAGACAAAGGATGCTCCGATTTCGTCGATTGCGCCGCATTGACACGATCGGGCGACGCCGACCTAACCATTTTGTCACACCACATTTTTTACTAATTTGGTCATTGACAATAAATTAGGGATATACGATATCTATTAAAGTCAAGTTCTGCCAACAAGTTTCCCCATCAAGTAATTGATTTTTCTATAGTTCGAAGCGTGCCATCCGCCCGCCTCCGTCGATCCGTGCCGTTTTGGTGAAATTTTGGTAGAATAAATTTTTGGTAGAATAAATTAAGGCAATATTTTTTAGAACGGGCAAATCCAATTGTGGCAAAAATCAATTGCACCAGAGCAACTCAATCTGCCGATCTCTTGATTCGCGCGGCCATCGACATGTGATATGTCGCGGGTGACCTAAGTAGTTGGGCCGATGAAATCCCATCCCGTCGGGCGGGCATCAAATGGCTCACCAAAAGGCTAGATAATTGTATCGCCAAATTGCTGGCGACCCGCCGGACGATATCCCCGATGATGGCGGCGCCGGAACTCGCACATGGAACCTCAAAATCAGCTAGTTCATTCCAGCCAAGCCGTTCCGCGTGCGTCAGCGAATTTGCTCAAGAGACAAATAATGTCGCGCCCGGCGAACCCTCAAACGGGGGCTCGCAAAATTTTAAACCTCATGTCGAGAACTTCCTTCAGATCCTCGAGGTCTTCGAGGCCAATGAAAAGGCACAAGGGGGACCTGGCGGATTCGACGCCGTCGCGCCGCGATAACTCCGGCAATCGAAGGGAATGGCAAGGCTCTCGAAGCCGCTCTATGAATAGCCCACGCCAAACAGTTTTAGCCATCGAGCATGGCGCGACCCCGACGAGCCGAGAAAATCCCGCTCCAAATGGCGTGTCCGGGGCGGGAGGGAAACGCTGGAAGCAAGACTTGGATGACGAGGGGTTGCCGGTCCCGAGCCGGACGTTGGTTTCTGGGCGGTCCCGGAATCGCGTCGAGAATCGAACTGCGGCCCCTCTCCGTCAGCGAGGGTGGTAATGCTACTGGCGTCGGTATAAGCGGATTGGTGCACCTCGAGAGATGAGCGAAATCCGATGAACTCCGGAACGGCATCGGCATGATTTGGCCGCCGCAGCAGGAGGCGGCGCTAGCAGCCGTCGCCCAATGGTTGGCAAGCGGTGAGCCGCAATTGTTCCGGCTCTTCGGCTATGCGGGCACCGGCAAGACCACGCTCGCCAAGAAAATCGCCGAGGATATCGATGGCGGCGTCGCCTTCGCGGCTTTCACCGGCAAGGCCGCGCACGTTTTGCGTTCCAAGGGCTGCACGGAAGCGCGCACGATCCACAGCTTGATCTACCGGCTGCAGGCGACCGATACGCAAGAGCCATCCTTCGTCCTCAACGAAGGCAGCGCCGTGGCGAAATCGAGTCTCGTCATCGTCGATGAATGTTCGATGGTCGATGCGGAACTCGGCCGCGATCTTTTGTCCTTCGGCAAGCCGGTGCTGGTCCTTGGCGATCCGGCGCAATTGCCTCCCGTGAAGGGCGGGGGGTTCTTTACCGAAGGCGCGCCCGACGTGATGCTGACTGAGGTGCATCGCCAAGCGGTGGACAATCCGATCATCAAAATGTCCATGCTTGTGCGCGAAGGAGGAAGGCTTTCCCTTGGCGCTTATGGCGAGAGCCATGTCATAGAGCGGCGCGACATCGATTCCGACACGGTGACCGCGGCCGATCAACTGCTCGTTGGCCTCAACCGCACCCGCCACTCCTACAACAGAAGGATGCGCGAGCTATCCGGGCAGGCCGATGTTTTTCCGCAACCGGGCGATAAGCTGGTGTGTCTCAAAAACGACAGGACAAAGGGTCTCTTGAATGGCGGGATCTGGTTCGTGAAGACCACCGCGCCAACGCGCAAGAAGAAGCTCGCGCTGAACGTTGTGCCGGAGGACGATCCGGTCCGCAAGCCGCTGCGCATCGGCGTGCTGCCGGAATTTTTTCAAGGTCTGGAAGATAGTCTAAGCCCAATAATCCGGCGGGAGTCGGATGAGTTCGACTATGGCTATGCGCTCACCGTGCATAAGGCGCAGGGGTCGCAATGGAACCATGTGGTTCTGTTCGACGAAAGCTTCGCGTTTCGCGAACACTGCAACCGCTGGCTCTATACCGGCATTACCCGCGCCGCGGAGCGGCTGACGATTGTCCTATGACATTGCCTTACAGACCCGCCCCGCGCGGCGCGTGTGTTTGGCTGGAGCATTCAGGTCCGCACGCGACTGCCGGGTTGCCATCATTGCGCCCCTTGCCGGCGGCGGATCGCTGTTTCGCCTCGCTCGACGCGCTTATCCATCCCGGCGGAATGTGCCCTGAATATTTCGGGCCGGCTTGTCCGGCCATCGACAGAGATCCGAGATCAGGCACCGTTCGCATTCCGGGCGGCGGGCCTTGCAGGTATATCTGCCATGCAGGACCAGCCAATGATGCGCGTGGGGCTTGAACGCAGCGGGAATGATTTTCTCAAGCCCGCTTTCGACTTCAAGCGACGTCTTGCCGGCCGCCAGGGGGACGCGGTTGGAAACCCGGAAAATATGCGTATCGACGGCGATTACCGGCACGCCGAACGCAGTGTTCATGACGACGTTGGCGGTCTTGCGGCCTACCCCGGGGAGCTTTTCGAGCGCCTCGCGGCTGTACGGCACCTCGCTACCGTAATCCTTGACGAGGCGCTGCGACAAGGCAATCAGGTTTTTTGCCTTGGTGCGGTAAAGGCCAATCGTCTTGATCATGTCCCGGAGCTTTTCCTCGCCGAGCGCCGCCATTTTGGCTGGGCTGTCAGCCACCGCGAAAAGCGCGGGCGTGACCTTGTTGACGCTGAGGTCGGTCGCTTGCGCCGAAAGCACAACCGCGACGAGCAGGGTGAAGGCGTTCACATAATCGAGTTCGCCTCTGGGGTGCGGATTGGCGGCTTCGAAGCGGCGGAAAATCTCGGCCACCGCTGCCGGGTCCGGCGGCACTTGCCGTGCGCCTGCCGGTTCCAGGGCGCGCCTGGAGATTTTTTTCGGTGGTGTATTCAGCTTCGCCCCGAGCGCTGAAATGGCGTTGTCCAAAATCATGGCCGCCGGATTTTTACTTCCCGTGTTTCTTTTGCGCATCTACGCATTATAAAATCCGCACGCCATGAAGAGCAAGGCTTAGGGCCCAACCCTTTGCGCCCGCCCGCGTTCGAGCCCGACCGCCGTAAGCTTCGCGCAACCTCGCGCGCCGCGTACGTGGTAAAAATCCCGCCTCCCCCATGGCCATTGCGATATGAGACGTTACCCAAGCTCCGGGGTTGTAATAAAACCCGGCGGCATCGCCATGGTCCAGGTTTCATGACGCTATTGGATCGCAAAGCGCGGCGGCGTCAACTCGACGGGCTTATCCCGGCATGAGTTCATAAAGGCGTCCGGCAGGGGAGCCGGATCTTCGGGCAAATCAACCCCCTTCTCCGGTGGCCGGCAAGAGACTATATTGCGTCGCAACAACCGGGCGCCGCCAATTGTACCCGCGCATGACCGCAGCCCCAAAGGACACTCAAATGGGCCATGAAATCGCGCAACAGCAAGGCCCGCCGACCCCGTGTGGCGATGCCGCCGTGCCGCGAAAAAAGGCCTTTGCCGCTATGGCGCTCGGCTCGCTTGGCGTCGTCTATGGCGACATCGGGACCAGCCCGCTCTATGCGTTGCGCGAATCGCTCAGTCACATCAAAGCCGCCGGCGTGACCGATGCGGGGGTTACCGGAACCGTGTCCCTGCTCATCTGGGCGTTGTTTTTTACGGTGACCGCGAAATACGTGCTTTTTCTCATGCATGCCGATAATAAAGGCGAAGGCGGCACGTTGTCCCTTATGGCGCTCGCGCAGTCGGCGCTTGGCCGTGGCGTCGCACCGGTTTTTTTCCTTGGCGTCGCGGGGGCGGCATTGTTTTCAGGCGACGCGGTCATCACGCCGGCCATCTCGGTTCTCTCCGCGCTTGAAGGCCTCGATCTCGTCACCCCGGTTTTTTTAGACTTTATCCTGCCGCTCACCATTGCCGTTCTGATATCGCTCTTCTGGGCGCAACGGCGCGGAACCGCACGCGTCGCGGCTTTCTTCGGGCCAATCATGGCGGTTTTTTTTGTGGTGATCGGCCTCCTCGGCGCGGCACACATCGGCGACGCGCCACGCATTCTTCAAGCCTTCAATCCGGTCCGCGGCTTAACGTTTCTGTTCGGCCACGGGATGCTCGGCTTCGTGGTGCTGGGCTCGGTGTTCCTTGCGGTAACCGGAGCGGAGACCCTTTATGCCGACATGGGCCATTTCGGCCGCGGCCCTATTCAGATCGCCTGGCTGGTCTTCGTGCTTCCCGCACTAACCTTAAATTATCTCGGTCAAGGAGCGCTCGTTCTCGCCGACCCGTCGGCACTGGCCAATCCGTTTTACCTACTTGCGCCGCACTGGGCTCTTCTGCCGCTTGTGATCCTCGCTACAATTGCCACGATTATTGCGAGCCAGGCCGTCATTACCGGAACCTTCTCCATGGTTCGCCAAGCGATCCAGCTCGGCCTGCTACCGCGAATGCTCATCTTGCACACCTCCGAGACGCAGGAAGGCCAGATCTTTATTCCGCGCATCAATCGTCTTCTACTGGCCGGGGTCCTCCTGCTGGTGCTTTTGTTCAAAAGTTCGAGTTCGCTCGCTGCCGCCTATGGCATCGCGGTGACCGGCACCATGGTCATGACCACCGCGCTTGCTTTCGTCGTGGTGTGGAAATGCTGGCGCTGGCCGGTTTGGCTCGCGGCGCTGTTCGTGTCCGGATTCTTAGCGATTGATCTTGCTTTTCTCGCCGCCAATCTCATGAAGATCGTCGATGGCGGCTGGGTGCCTCTGCTGCTCGCGGGCGGCTCGATGACCGTGATGTGGACCTGGATTCGCGGCACGAAGCTTCTCACTCAAAAATTCCGCCGCGAGTTCGATCCCGACGCCCGATCTCATCCGGATGCTGGAGAAATCGAAACCGATGCGGGTCGCCGGAACCGCGGTTTTCCTGGCGAGTTCGCCCGAGATCGCCCCTTCCGCCTTGATGCATAATCTCAAACACAACAAGGTCCTGCACGAGCGCGTCTGGCTTTTGTCGGTATTAACTGAAGACACGCCCCGGGTTCCTGTCGGCAAGCGCTATCATATCGAAAAGCTTTCCGATGATTTCACCCGCGTGATCTTGCATTACGGCTACATGGAAAGTCCGCGCGTTCCCGCGGCGCTGGCCTCGCTGCGCAAGGCCGGCTTGAAATTCGACATCATGACGACATCGTTCTTTCTCGGCCGCTGGAGGATCAAGCCGGCGGCCAATTCCGGCATGCCCTCTTGGCAGGACCGGCTGTTTATTGCGATGTCGCGGCAAGCGGCGAACGCGACGGACTTCTTCGCGATTCCTTCGGACAGAGTCGTCGAGCTAGGAGCGCAAGTGACGGTCTAACCTCCGCGGGCGCGGCATCAGGACAACCAAGCAAAATTCAAGAACAATTCGCGGATCTAAAGACGCCATCGGAATTGCGCTTTTGACAAAATCAACCCGCGCGAAAAGGAACGTTTCGGGCTGCCTGCAACGCGTTGCATATTTGGGCTTATACGAGTGCCTCTTCCTTTCTGCAGCAGGTTCCGTGTTGACGGTTTTATCCAGCTGGCGCTTCTCTTCACAGCAGGTCCCATATCGACGCTTGGGGGGCACCGGTGAGTGATGGCATCGAAGAACCAGTCGCCGTCGACGAACCAACACCGTCATTCGTGGATGGACTTTGGCTGCATATGCACGCAGCAGTGAGCCCGCTTGCTGAAAAGCGCTTCGCAGCGTTCGCACGTCAGCGTGGGGTTAGGAAATGGATAATTGCGACGGACTTTTGCATACGCGACAAGGTCCGCCCAAACGACTCCTTCGCTTTTGTCATATTTCCCGCGGGCGAACAGCTCGAAGAAACCAACAAAATGCTCGCGAGGCTACCGGCTCGTGACCTAAAGGATGTAAAGAGAATTCCGCCGTCTCTGCAGCGAATTTTGAGAAAAGGTCGCGTCTTTACGTTTGGCTTTGTCGCAGACCGCTTTAGGCGGCTCTTCCTCAGCTCTGACGTTGCACGCCGCAGCATCGACGATACCATCGCCATGATGGAAAAATGGGAGAACGCTACAGCGTGCGAAGACATTATCGCAAAAGTTCGCTCGATGCGCACTGAAGCTAACAAGTCTAGTCTCAATCTAAGGCTCTTAAAGATATTATTCTTACAACTGCAATTGCTGCGTATATAGTTATGCTTCTGTGCAGGTATAGTTTAGCTGAACTGATCGGATGGGCGCCAGATAGAGATAAAATTACTAAGTCATATCGTGGAATTGCTAGCACCATGTTTGCGGTGAACGCTTCTGCTATATGTCAAAGACAGAAAATACCAGAGCCTAAACTCGGCTTTTTCGTCCAGAAGAACAATGATCTGTGGTGCGACCCTTATATTAGATTGGCTGATTATGTTGCAGGTGCAGCTTCAGCTTGGGACCCACCTGTCCATGATATTGTCCCAGCGAAGATTGCGTCTTTGATTAAGGGCACGTTCGCTGATAACCCGTATCTATATGTTTTTCGGATCGCCTTTCATGCTGTCGATAATCAGTGCCGATGCGAGATTCGTCACGTTGCCATTAGGTCGCGTCCGGCGGGGCCTCACCAGCAGGGACGCCGAAACCGGCTTGGCATAGCCCCGTTGCAAAAGCGGTCAAAGCAACTAATTTGAGCCCTCGTTCCCTAGATAGGCGTCGCTCCGAGTCCAGCCTTGCCTCCTTTTGTCTGAGCTGCGAAATGCGCTAAAGATAAATGCACCAAAATCAGGCCGTTAACTCTTAAGGGCCGCAGCGCCGAAAACGAGCGCAGGTTGATGGTTGCGCCAGTCAATGGATTTCGGCGCCGCCGATCTCTAAGAGCGAGCCGCTTCCATCGCCCTTGAACGGAACCAAATACACGTGCAATTTGACGACTCCGCCACTGGCCAGCTCCTTTGGCAGCGGAAGGCCGAAGCGCTGCGCCTTGGATGGGTCGGCTGCTTTGAATTCGGCATTGGGTAAATACCAAAACGGCCGATCTCCTGCTCCGTCCATTCCCCATTCTTTTGGACCTTCACGACAGCTTGGACAGCACCATCGCGCGGCGGCCGAAAGCCGGTCACACTGATGATCACGCGAGGGCGCTGGCTCGCAACCCCCTGGTCAGCCAGAGGCGCCCCCGTTGCAGTGACCACAGCGGGGCCGGCGACCGTTGCAACCGATCGACTATCCTGCGCCGCAATGGAACTCTGAGACATTAGCGCAACCACGCATGCACACGCGTCAAAAGTGACCGGCGATCACCCATTCCCTTCGTCCCTACTCATACGCCGTGCGATGCCGATATGGGCTCAGGGGGAGACGAACGCAACTTCGATGCGCCCCGGCGCGGCCGTACGGGGTGGACCTGCGATTGACGTGTTCGGCACCGGCAGAATTTGAATCCGGATGCGGCCGGGAAGCTCCGTCGCGCTGCCATAAACGCGCTTTATCGCGCGTGTCAGATCGACGATGATCGACGGCTTTGCAGGCGGCTTGCCGCCATGGCCTTCATGGTCCCCGAAAATCCCAAACGTGCCGATGTAGTGAGGATCGGAAATCGGCGTCCCTTGCGAGAGATAGTCGCAGTCGATGAAAACTCTGTACGGCGTGTTCTTGTGCTGCGTGACCCCGATGTCACGAATGAAGGCGAGCGCTCGTGGGCCCGAGGCGGCCTGTTCCCGAGCCGTGTTGAAATCGAGCGGCTCACTGCCGGCTCCGGGCAGCGGACGTCTGGCGACCGCGACCAATAGATTGGGATCGACCTCGACCGCAATGTCGAGAGGCTTGCTCGCTGTCGCCGCCGCTTGCCTGAGGTTCGGCGCTATGAAGGTCTTGACCCCGGCGGCGCCGCTCACGTTGGGAGTTGCAAAAAGGGTCTTGATCTTGTCCCCGAGCGCCACAATCGCCGGTGCCACCGTCGCGGCGGGCGCTGGCGCGAGCCCGTAGGTGTAGCCAAGCGTTTCAGGAGTGTAGAGTTCCGAGACCTTCGGAGAATAGAATGATCCATCCGTATTGTAGAAATTGTTTTGGAAATCATATCGGTCCAGAGCGGGTCATTGGAATTCTGGTTGTTGACATTCCACACCGCCCAGATCCGGTCGATGTTGCAATGATGCATCATGAAGATCGGATCCAGCGCCGACTGGGTGCCGCCCATGAGCCCGCCCACGATGTTGTGCACGTTATTATGCGGCGTTGCTTCAAGCGTGCCGGAAACGCCGCAGCCTTCGCAGTTAATCCAGGACCGGTCGAGCGAGTCCTGGCCGCTCGGCCGGCTCGATCCGAAAGTCTCAAACGCGTCTCGCCGAGGATCGTGGCGATGACCCCTCGACCGACGATCTCGTCGGGGAGCGAATTGGTTGGCGACATCGACCTCTGCAATTCGTACAGCGGATTTGGTCGGCCTTTCCACCTCGGTTGAGTGAAAGCCGCGGGCAGCTGACGATCCGCGGTCCAGTCCCAATAAGGCAGCGCGAAGTCGTTGTGCCCAGTCAGCTGCCGTACCGTCCGCTCGTACATAAGCAGAAATGCCCGGTGCCAGGGAAGAAAGTAGCAGTTGCCGTGCGGACACAGATTGAAGGCGTTGGCGTTCCCATGAATGGCGGCGAAGTTCGCCCAGCTGATCGCCTGGCTCGCCGGCGTCTGCTTCAATTGCGCGACGCTCGTTCAATTGCAGATCGCCGAGCGAACGGCGCTGCGGCGGCTGCCCTTGCGCGAGCGCAACGACGCCGGGTGTCTGCGTTGCAGTGATGCCTGCTCCGATGGCGCAACCCTGAAGTAAGACATTTCGACGCGAAACCGTCATGGCATCCCCCCAGCTATTTACTTGTAAATACCGGACTTCAAACGGCGGTCCGATGCCGGATTTTGCCTTACACCGGCGGCGGGAATTTTTGACGAGCGGGCCATTCCTGTCAAGGACGCGAGCGGACCCCTTCGGCGGCGCGGTGCTTATCAAAAGATTCCAATTGGCCAGGAAGCGCTATACGCTGCGGATCATGCCAAAGAGTGCGGCCGACGATCATTTTTCGCCCGATCTAGCACATCCCGCGCCGGAAGCGGGTCTGCCGTTACTTCCCCTTGGCGGCGCCGCCGAGCCAAAATTTTCGCCGATGATGACGCAATATAGCGCGATCAAGGCGCAAAATCCCGGTTCTCTCCTGTTCTACAGGATGGGCGATTTCTACGAGTTGTTTTTCGAGGACGCCGAGATCGCCGCACGGGCGCTCGGTATCGTTCTGACAAAACGCGGTAAGCATGAGGGGCGGGATATCCCGATGTGCGGCGTGCCGGTCGAGCGCGCCGAGGATTATCTGAACGGGCTGATCAGCCAGGGCCATCGCGTCGCCGTCTGCGAGCAGGTCGAGGATCCGGCCGAGGCAAGACAGCGCGGGGCGAAATCTGTGGTCCGGCGCGAGGTGGTGCGTCTGGTGACGCCGGGCACAATTACCGAGGAGCTTCTGCTCGACCCCGCCCGCGCAAACAGCTTGCTCGCCATCGCGCGGGGGAGTGAGCCGGACTTAGCCCTTGGGCTCGCGAATGTCGACATCTCGACCGGCGCCTTCGTCGTCGCTGCGGTCTGCGAGGCTTCCCTCGAAGCCGAGATTTCGCGCCTCGATCCGGCCGAAATCGTCGCTCCCGAAGCGCTCTGCGCGCTTCCCTGCCTTGCGAGGCTAGCGCGCGAAACGAAGATTCCCGTGACCCCGCTCGGCCGCGAAGCGGGAACGGGGCCAAGCGCCGAGCGCCGCATCAAGGACTATTTTGGGCTCGCGACGCTGGACGGATTGGGCAATCTTACCAGCGCCGAAATCGCCGCCGCCGCCGCCGCGATTTTCTACATCGGACGTACCCAATTCTCGGCCCGCCCGGCATTGAGCCTACCGGCGCGGCTCGCGCCGGGCGCACGAATGGAAATCGATGCCGCGACGAGAGCCAATCTCGAACTCACGCGCACCTTGGCCGGCGCGCGGGAGGGGTCCTTGCTGGCAACCATCGACAAGACCGTCACGGCGCCCGGCAGCCGATTGCTCGCCGAGCGCCTGGCGGCGCCCTTGACTGCTCCCAAGGAAATCGAATGCCGCCTAGATACCGTTGCGTTTTTAGTCGATGATCCAGGCTTGCGTAGGGATGTGCGGACCTGCCTTAAAGCCGCGCCGGACATGACCCGCGCGCTATCACGCCTTGCGCTTGATCGCGGCGGTCCGCGCGATCTTTTGGCGCTTCGCGACGGAGTTGCCGCCGCCCAAGCCGTCGCACGCTTGCTGGCCAGAACCGGCCGGCTTCCGCAAGAGCTTGGCCGGGCGAGCGAGGCCGCCGCCGAGGTGGACCCAGCTCTCGCCGCGCGCTTGAGCGACGCTCTTGCTGAAACGCTACCGCAGAACCGGCGCGATGGCGGCTTTGTCCGCGCGGGTCACGATCCGGCCCTCGATGAATTGCGCGCTCTGCGCGACGAAAGCCGGAGTGTGATCGCCGCGCTCCAGGCGCGTTATTCCGATTTGGCGGAAACAAAGCAGCTCAAGCTCAAGCACAATCATTTTCTCGGGCATTTCATCGAGGTCCCGCAAGCGCAGGGCGAAAGGCTGTTGAAGCCCCCGCATGACACGATGTTCGTGCATCGGCAGACCATGGCGGGCGCGATGCGCTTTTCGACCAAGGAACTCGCCGAACTGGAGGTCAAGATTGCCTCCGCTGCCGAGGAGGCGCTCGCCCGCGAGCAGACGATATTCGAGATGCTGGCCGCGCTTGCCCTCGGCAGCCAAGCCGCCCTCAGACGGCTCGCCGGCGCGCTCGCGGCAATTGATGCCGCCGCGGCTCTCGCCGAATTGGCGGAAACCTCGGATTGGACAAGGCCCGAGGTCGATAGTTCGCTCGCCTTCGAGATCGAAGGCGGGCGGCATCCGGTGGTTGAGGCGGCGCTACGCTTGCATGGCGAAGCCTTTGCCGGGAATGGCTGCGAGCTTTCGGGTTCCCCCGGTAAAGGCGGCCGGATCGCGGTCGTGACCGGCCCGAACATGGCCGGCAAATCGACCTATTTGCGCCAGAACGCATTGATCGCCGTCCTTGCTCAGATGGGCTCCTTCGTCCCCGCGAAACGCGCCCATATCGGCGTCATCGACAAGCTTTATTCGCGGGTCGGCGCGGCCGACGATCTCGCGCGCGGCCGTTCGACCTTCATGGTCGAAATGATCGAGACCGCCGCCATCCTCAACCAGGCCGGCGAACGCTCGCTCGTGATCCTCGACGAAATCGGCCGCGGCACCGCCACTTTCGACGGCCTTTCCATCGCCTGGGCAGTGATCGAGCATCTGCACGAGAAAAATCGCGCACGGGCATTGTTCGCCACCCATTTTCATGAATTGACGCGGCTCGCGGAAAAACTCGACCGGCTTACCAATTTGACCGTGCGCGTGACCGATTGGAATGGCGAGGTGATTTTCCTGCATGAGATCATCCCTGGGGCCGCCGACCGTTCCTATGGAATCCAAGTCGCGAAACTCGCGGGCCTTCCTGCCCCGGCCGTTTCCCGCGCGCGGGCGCTGCTGGCGGAATTCGAGGCCGCGGAGCGGCTTTCAAGCGCGGACCGGCAGGCAGCCGGCCTGCCCTTATTCACAGCGGCGGGCCCGCCGCCCGCGCCGCAACGCGACGTTCTCGGGCCAGCCCTCGACGCGATCGATCCGGACGAATTGTCGCCCCGCGCGGCGATGGAGGCGCTTTACCAGCTGAAAAAGCTTCGCGACAACGAGCGCTAAACTCGCCAGGTCTCGAAAGAATGGTGCATTTATCTGGCGGCTCAATTAGATGATTGCCGTACGCACCCTTGGCGGCGCTGGAACAAAACATAGTCCCACGTGCGCGCCTATTCGGCGGCGGGCGTTGCCTTCTTTGCCTTGGCGGCAGCCTTGGTTGCTTTCTTGGCGACCTCGCGCGCGGCCTTGGCGGCGGGCGTCTCCATTTTCTCGGCGATACGCGCCGACTTGCCGCGCCGGTCGCGCAGATAATAGAGCTTTGCACGCCGGACCTTGCCGCGCCGCACCACCTTGATCGATTCGATATTCGGCGAAAGTACCGGGAAAACGCGCTCAACGCCCTCGCCATAAGAGATTTTGCGTACCGTGAAGCTCTCATTGATCCCGCCGCCGTTGCGGGCGATGCATACGCCTTCGTAGGCCTGCATGCGGGTGCGCTCGCCTTCCGTCACCTTGACATTCACGACGACAGTGTCGCCAGGCTGAAACGCCGGGATAGTTCGGCCAGCCGAGAGCTTGGCGATCTGCCCGGCCTCGAGTTCCGCGATGAGATTCATGGAGATTAAAGCCTCGCCGTTTCGCCCGATCTTCCGGCGAGCGTTTCAGTACGCTTTTTTTGAATTAAGGAAAGCAGCTCTACACGACGGCGTTGGCTTGTCGAGGCCGAGCCCACGTTGGAAAGTTCGCAGTCAAGCGCGACTTTCATGGGGGAGGCTCGTTCGCCGTGCTCCCCGCACTGGGAGGGGGAGGCTCGTTCGCCGTGCTCCCCGCACTGGGAGGGGGAGGCTCGTTCGCCGTGCTCCCCGCACTGGGAGGGGGAGGCTCGTTCGCCGTGCTCCCCGCACTGGGAGGGGGAGGCTCGTTCGCCGTGCTCCCAGCACTGGGAAGAGCTGGCACCCGCTGATATGTCGTCACCCCCTCGTTCGCCGAATCGATAAGGTCAAAGCGGTTCGGGTTCCCTGGAGCGATTGACGTCGTATATTTACTTCCGTTCATCAGCTGGATAGCCACCTTCCCCCCCTGCAGGGGCTGGTACTTGCCCGTTACCGGTGCCGGACCATTTGTTTCCGGAGCGGCCGGCGTCGCGTTTCCTTCCGGCGGATTGGCAGGGACAGTCATGCTGATGGTCTTGTCGGCACGAAAAACAAGGTGCTCCGGTCCGCGCGTGGATTTCCATTCCCCCACGATCTGGCTGTTCACATTGGGGAGCGAGCGCTGAAGCCTGGCGATGCTCATCCGGTTGAAGGCCATGATCCCAATGATGCCGCCGATCACGATAACCACATCGAGAACCGTTACTTTCGCGCGTTTTTTTGGCTGGGTGGGCGGCGCCATTGTCACTTCCTCCCGGTAACCTGTTAGTTGTAAGGAGCAGCGGAAATCCCGATTGACCGTCTTCTTAGCTCCTCGGGACCACTTCCTAGCACCATATCGTCCCCAGCTTCAAGATAGGCAAGCCATTGCGCGTGAGCGAGGGTTCAACCAGGGGTCTGCAAATCTGAACCGGATTTTAAGCGTTGATTCCCAAAGCCTGTCAACGTGTGTATAATCGTTTGCTCAAGGAAGCCTTTCCTGACCAAGCGAGCGGCGTTGCGCTGGTGTTCACATACGACGCGGGCCGGAGGGTTTCCTCGGGCCTGGCTGCGGCGAGCGCCGCGCCGCGATGCCGAAAATCCGGCCGCGTTTGGACGAACGCCGCGATGGGGGCCGGCCAACCGCGATCACCGCGGGCCCGCGATGCCTCGGTCCAAGCTGCCGTTGCCGGCGGGATTTTGGCCTGGGCCAATAGAGTGCACCGGCCTGCTCGATCGCGCGGCCTCGGGAGATGATTTCCTGAAGCAATTGCAAACCGTCAAGATCGCCCGTTGCGATGCCCGGCGCTGCGAATATTTGGCCTGTCGCTAACCGCCTGGAACGCGCTAAGCTCGGCGGGATTTGCCGCGCTCTGGGTGGTTGGGTTTCGAGTATAAAACTTATTGGCTATCTTCAGTCGAGCCAATTTCCGGTATCATTTGATTAGCCGGGTCTCCAAAGTCAATGAGATACCGATCGTCCAATTGAACCAATTCAAGATTTGGAAAGAGGAATATGCGACTTCCAAGTTTGGGCAATGTTAATTTGACAAGTTCACCCCAATCCTTGGCGTTACATTGCGCCGTAGACTGAGCCGGAAAAATACATACGTTCGCTCGTTCTGAACTTGAAATGCCGATAGGATGCCAATCATACTTGACTTCGCTCATCAAGCGCGATGCATCGTAATTTCCACATCTGAATTTGAAGGCTAATTCACAGTATCTCTTATAATGGGACTTATACTGATCCCACGCCCATGAGGTTAAATCTAGATTTTCAAGGTCCGCAATTTCTTCATCATTCAATGTCTTGTCCAAGATCAATTTGTTATGAATATTTTTGTCCTTTTCTTCGATGTATTTGATAACTTGCAGCAGGCCGCGAGCGTTTGCCGGATATAGATGGATTTTTTCATTGTTATAATAGACCTCCTTATTCAAATGGAATATTAATCTACTTTAAGCCAATTAGGAGTTTGCTCTGGTTTTAGTTTTACAATACCAATCAATGAAACAATGGCAATCGTGAAGAGCAGTATTCCAGTGGTCGTTAAGATTGCTGCTGGGATGGTACTTTGAATTAGGTTAATTGTTTTTTGAATTTCTGTTAAGCTTTCAAACATTGACTCCCCCAGAGTTGGATTCTGAAAACGAACGAAGCCGTCAATTGTTTTATTAACCCACCACGAGCCTTGCCCTCGCCCGCAGCTTTTCCGTCTCGCTCTTCAACTGCCCGCAGGCGGCCAGTATATCGCGCCCGCGCGGAGTGCGCACGGGACTTGCATAGCCGGCATTGAACACAATTTCGGAAAACTTGTCGATGCATTCCCAGTCCGAACATTTATAAGGCGCGCCGGGCCAGGGATTGAACGGTATGAGATTAATCTTGGCCGGAATACCCTTCAAAAGCCGCACCAATTCCCGCGCGTCGGCGGGCAAATCGTTGATATCCTTCAGCATCACATATTCAAAGGTGATGCGCCGCGCGTTGGTGGCGCCGGGATAGGCCCGGCAGGCGGCAAGTAGGTCCTTGATCGGATATTTTTTGTTGAGCGGCACGAGTTTGTCGCGCAGCTCGTCGCGCACCGCGTGGAGCGAAATCGCGAGCATCGCGCCGGTCTCGCGGCCGAGTTCCTCCATTCGCGGTACGACACCCGCCGTCGAAACCGTGATCCGGCGCTTCGACAGCGCGAGGCCGTCGCCATCGGAAAACACCGCCACGGCGTCGCGCGCATTGGCGAAATTATAGAGCGGTTCGCCCATGCCCATGAACACGATGTTCGACACCGCGCGAAGACCTTCGCCCGGCACGAGCCCGTCGCCTGGCGGCGTCAGTCCCGGAAAATCTCCAAGTCTTTCCCGCGCGATCAAAACTTGGCAAATGATCTCGCGCGCGGTCAAATTGCGGACGAGCTTCTGCGTTCCGGTGTGGCAAAAGGTGCAGCTCAGCGTGCAGCCAACCTGGCTCGAAACGCACAGCGTGCCGCGATGACTCTCGGGGATATAGACGCATTCGACCTCGGCGCCCTTGTCCCGCGCATCCGTCGGGTCAAGGTTCAGCAGCCACTTTCTTGTACCGTCGCGGGAAATTTGTTCGGCGATGATCTTGGGGCGGGCAAGAGTAAACCGCTCGGCCAAGGCGCCGCGTACAATCTTGCCGACATTGCCCATCGCATCGAAGGAGGTTGCGCCGGCGTAGTAAATCCAATGCCAGAGCTGCGCCACGCGCATGCGGATTTCGCGCTCCGGCACGCCGGCCGCGGCAAGCGCCGCGGCAAGTTCGCGCCGAGTGGCGCCCGCAAGCGAAGCCCGGCCGCGATGGGCCTGACCATCAAGCTGTGCAAGGGGTTCGGCGAGCGTGAACATGATTGGGCCGCTTTTAGCATGGCGGGGGAGATTCTCCAGGATTTCTCCAGTAAGCACGGCAACGCGCGCTCATTGAAATCCTCACCCTGTCCGACGTCATGCCAGCTCATCGTCTTTGAGCGAGACGAAAATCAGCACGCCGAGCATCGTCATAAGAATGCGGAAGGCGCTTGGCACGGCATCTAAATCCCGCGCCTGCCACATGCCGAACCATTCGCCGCCAATGGCCACGAAGCCACCCTCAAAGAGCACGAACCCGAACGTTAGCCCAGCCACCGCCATGCTCTTGGCGTGGTGGAACAACTGCGCCTTGGCCCGCAACCGCCGGGCCATCGCTATCGCGCCGAGTGCGCAAAGCGCCGCGGTGAGGATCTCCGTGGCGATGATCAGGATATAGCCGACATGGTGGAAGACGGGCGACGTTACGGCGCGCCAACGGATGTGCGACGCGGCGGGGACCGCGTCCATGTCGAGCACCTCTGTGACAAAGGCGAAGTTCGTCGAATAGTCCGATACGTTGCCCAAGGCGACGAGCGCCGCGTAGAATGCGATGGCGGCGACGCAGCTAATCTTGGCAAGGCGGACGGTAAGCACGCAAGAGCCTCCAGGCGCGGACGTAGCTGCTCGCTAGCACGATTTGGACAAGTTCGCCGTAGTTTTCTTTGCCCGATCACCTCGCCTGCGGCGTACAGACGACGGCATCGTTCAAAACATAGCAAACCGACATCATCCCGGTGCGCAAATCGACCCTGAAGACGCCGCCCTCGCGCTCATGGCGGGAGGCGACGAGGGAATATTCGCTCGGCGCCTGCGGACCCGCGCCTTCGCCTGGCGGATAACAGAGCGTGACGCCGACCGAGGCTTCCTTCAAGCCATATTGGCAGGCGCCAATCTCGCCGGTAGCCCGGTCGAGGCGATAGACCCGGTTGAGATCGGTTTCCGGCGCCGCGAGAAATTCATAGTTCGCCGCCAATGCGCCCTGCGCGGCCGTAAGCACGGTCATCCCTGCAACGAGCAAGTGCCCCTTGCGCGGCGACAGGATACGCGAAACCGCCATCATGCCAGCTCCCAAGGACGTGTTCGGGATCGCCCGCTTATACGCGAGAGTGCGATTAAGCGAGAGGGCGATCTCCAAAGCCGGTTTGGGCGGCCCCGAGAACAGACCGGCGAAGAACTTGACCACTCCGCGCTTGCATCCTAAGCCCTGCGCAATGCAGCAAGACCAGCGCCCGCCCCTTCTCGTGTTCGATCTCGACGGCACGCTCGCCGATACAGCCGGTGATCTTGTCGCGACCTTGAATATCATTCTCGCCCGCGAAGGCCTGGCCGGAATCGCGGTCCCGGATGCCCGCGCGATGGTCGGCGGCGGCGCCAGGGCCTTGATCGAACGCGGACTCTCGGCCCACGGCATGAAACTGAATGAAACCCGTGTCGACGAATTGCTTGCCGATTTCCTAGCCTATTACGAGGCCCATGTCGCGGACGAGACGGTCTTGTTTCCGGGCATCGCCGGAGCGCTCGACCGCTTCGAAGCGGCGGGGTTTGCCTTTGCCGTCTGCACCAACAAGGTCGAATATCCATCCGTTCTTTTGTTGACCGCTCTCGGCGTCGCCGGGCGTTTCCGGGCGATCTGCGGCAAGGATACTTTTGCGGTCAGCAAGCCCGATGGCGAGGCATTGTTGCAAACCATCGCACGGGCGGGCGGCGATCGCGGCCGGGCCGTGATGGTCGGCGATTCCAGAATGGACATCGATACCGCGCGCAATGCCGGGATCCCCATCGTGGCGGTCAATTTCGGCTATACGGAACAGCCGGTCGATAATTTCAAGCCGGACTGGGTAATCGGCCACTACGACGAATTATGGGGCGCAATCGCAGCACTCGGCGTGGCATAGGGGCGAAATCCGCCTTGACTTGAAAAAGCTTGCTTTCATAACTTGCTTTCATAACTTGCTTTCATAAAAGGCAGTCGCGTGCGCCGGCACGCATGGCGGGCGCGTAGCTCAGCGGGAGAGCACTCCCTACGGGAGGGGTTGGAAATGAAAGCTCCTTTATTATCAATAATTTATGAATGCAAAGGAATTCCAATACCCGCTTTCTGCCCAGATTTGTTCACCTACGCCTGCCCTAGGACGGCATTGCATTGATAGAAGCTCGAAAATTCTCACTGTTCACATGCGCGTAGCGAGTGACCATTGATAACGTCTTCCATCCCCCTAATTGCTGGAGCGCAATCAAATCCCGATGCTCCGCATAATGCCAACAAGCAAAGGTGTGTCGAAGGTCGTGACAACGGAAGTTCTTGATCCCGGCCCGCCGTACAGCCCCCTGGAACGCCGTCTTGATCTTGCTGCCTGCTGACCTGTCATGATGAGGGAGGTTTCCCAATTCTGACACGAGAACCCGATGCAATGGCACACCCGCTTCCTCTAAGATGGCTCGGGTAGCGAGTTCTGACGAATTGGCGGACTGAAGTTCGCTTCACCTCCTCTCCGAACTTCGGCGGCAACCGGCGGTCCCTTGTGTTCTGCCGCAGCGACCAAATTGGGTTCCTCGCTTTTCAGGGTCTCAAGAACCGCCGCGCCGATCGCCAGGGCCGCAGACCCACGCAAGGCTCGCGTCATCGATCTTGAAGGCACTACAATCCCCGAGTGTTTCCGTTGTCAGGTGACACAAATATAAGGGAGAAGTCAAGAAATTTTATTAGAGCGGGTTCCAAAAAGGCTGATCGGGAGGAGTTTCCAAAGGCCGCCGTGCTGGCGCAGCTGCTTTTTTTCCAGAAGTTTGGATCCCGGATGAAGCGACGCAGGCCCTCCGCCGGCAAGTCACCCGCCGAAATCAGATCGTGAGCTGATTTCCGGCATGACGGAGAGCCGAAGCGGCGGAACGGACAGGTCGGACAGGACGGACAAGGACGGACAGGTCGGACGGGTGGGGCGGCAGTCTCCGTCAGCGCAGGCGCCGCTCGGCCTTCTTGACGCGATCGAACAGAGCGCGCATCCGCAGGAAGGTTTCGGCCTCGTCGTCGAGTGCTGGGAAATAGTGGTGCGAGAAATCGCCCTGCTCTTTGGCGAAGCGGCAGAGATGGAAACCACCCACCGGCGGGTGGTCGGGATAATTCTCGTTCCACAGCAGCCCGTAGGCGGCGAGCTGGTAGAGATAGTCGGCGTAGACCGCGTTGGCGCATTTCCAGTCGAGCAGGATGAGCGCATTGCCGATCATCCCGACCGCGTCGAGGGTGCCGCCGAACGCGCGCTGTTCGCTCGCCAGGGCAACCTCGGTGTGCCGGAACGTGATCTTGTTGATCGCCTCCCAGTGGAGGTAGGCGGCATAGGCGTTGCGGGCCTTTGCCGTGACTTCACCCGCCCGTGAGCGCCGTCTCGGGCCGGCCGTTGATGTGGTCTTCGACCGCCTTGTGCGCCAGCGTTCCGGGTGTGGTCACCTCCGCGCGCGCCTGGTCGAGCGTCTTGCCTTCGAGCCCTTGCTGGTTGGCCCAGTAGAGCAAGCCGCCGGATTCCTTGAAGCGTCCGATGATGGTGGTGACGGACGGCAGCCGGTTGCCGCGGTGGTCTTTGTAGATGACGGGCGGCACGGCTCACCTCATTCCTGGGTCGCGGGTTGGGAGGGTTGTAGAGCCGCGAGGAACGCGGCGGCTTCGGATGCCTTCGATGCGGCGGCGAAGATCGCCTTCTTGTCGGCCTTCAGCACGGCCAGCCAGGACGCGAGATACTGCGCGTGATCGGCGCGGGGATCGTCGGTGATGCGCAGATCGGCGCAGAGAAAGGCGGCGCCGAGTTCGGCGACCAGTTCCTCGATCGCATAGGCCTGATCGCCGAAGCGTTTGCCGAGTTGCCGATGGCAGCGGGGCTCGGGGGCTGGTCCAGTGGCAAAGCTCATGACACAGCGTGGAAAAGTAGGATTCCGCCGGCGTGCTCGTCTTGGTGCCGATGAAGGCGTCACGTGATGGCAGGTGTGGTAGCGCGCGGGTCGCGGGTCATAGAGCCTCCAGCCGGCGCGGACCCTACGCGATGGGACGCACATAGAGATCGCCGTGGTGCGGCTCCTCGCCGGATGCGGGAGATTCAAAGTGGGGCGCCGGAAATTTACTGGCTGGGCGCGCCGTTAGGCCCGTTTGCTAGCGCGCGTACTCATCAAATCGAGCTTGTTGAGTACGGCTTCCTCAAGGTCCGCTTGCAATCCCATAACGACGGGATAGCGGACATTACAGTAGGTCCGAGTCGCGCCCCAGGAGCGGTCATTCGCTGGTCCGCAGTCGAACCGCCGGAATCGACCGATTGTGTTGAAAAACTCGCTTGCTTCGATGACTCGGCTCCGATTCAGTTTTCTCAATGAGTTGGGGGCTCTCACGATGATGGGCGAGCGGACAGTGATGCAGGAGGCGCTGTTCTACGGCTTCAGCCTGGAACGGCACATCCCGAGCGATCACATGCTTCGCAAGATCGATCGGTTCGTTGATCTGTCGGACGTTCGGGCGCACCTAGAGCCTTTCTACAGCAACGTGGGTCGACCCTCGATCGATCCAGAGTTGATGATCCGGATGCTGCTGGTGGGCTACTGCTACGGCATCCGTTCCGAGCGACGGCTGTGTGACGAGGTTCATCTCAATCTGGCCTATCGCTGGTTCTGTCGGCTGGGCCTCGACGGCGACGTGCCCGACCACTCGACGTTCTCCAAGAACCGCCACGGCCGCTTCCGCGACAGCGATCTTCTGCGCCAAGTGTTCGAGACGGTGGTGGCGCGCTGCATGACCGACGGGTTGGTGGGCGGCGAAGCCTTCGCCGTCGACGCCAGCATGGTCGTCGCCGATGCTCACCGCCAACGCGGCGTGGCAAGTTCCGACGAACTGGCGCCGACCTCGAACCGAGCGGTCACAGAGTAACTGGCCGTTCTTGATGACGCGGCCTTCGGCGGCGCGACGCCAGTCGAACCCAAGTTCGTCTCTCCCACCGATCCGGCGGCCCGCTGGACAGCCGCCAGCGGCGGGCCCGCCGTCTATGCCTATGCCGACAACTATCTGATCGATTTGAAACACGCGGTGATCATGGACGTGGAGGCTACCACCGCCGTACGTCAGGCGGAAGTCACAGCGGCCAAGACGATGATCGAGCGCACCGCCGAACGGCTCGAGGTCAACCCTTCGCGTCTGGCGGCCGACACCGGCTATGGCTCGGCCGAAATGCTCGACTGGCTGGTCGACGAGCGCGGGATCGAGCCACACATCCCGGTGTTCGACAAGTCGAAGCGCACTGACGGGACCTTCTCGCGCACCGATTTCGCCTACGACGCGGAAAGCGACGCCTATACCTGCCCGGCCGGAAAGCAACTACGAAAATACCATCGCCCGTTCGCTGTGCCGCGGATCGGCGTGACGAAAGACAACATGGTGCTCTATCGCGCCAGCAAGTTCGACTGCGGCGCCTGTGCATTGAAAGCCAAGTGCTGCCCGAACGCCCTGGCGCGAAAGGTTCCGCGCTCCATCCATGAAGCCGCTCGCGACAAGGCCCGAACCATTGCCAAGACCGAGGCCTACATCGTCTCACGACGAGAGCGAAAGAAGGTCGAGATGCTGTTCGCTCACCTCAAACGCATCCTCAGACTCGATCGGTTGCGACTACGCGGTCCCTCCGGCGCCCGCGACGAGTTCCTCCTCGCCGCCACGGCGCAGAATCTGCGGAAACTGGCCAAGCTGATTCCCGTCCCGGCGCCAATTATGGCCACATGAGGCTTCAAGACCCTCATCAACCCTCGCGTCGACCACCCACGAACACGCCCCAAGCCAGTCAGAGGTCGAGTTCTTCAACATGATCGACCCTAAGCGGTAATTCGGGTTACAGCTCTCGAGGACGGGAGTTGACTAGACGTACAGCCAAACGAACAAGCGCAGCGCATATACTGGCGGCCACAGTATCATCCATTTCCCATCGCCATTGGACCACTCTAACGACAAAAACGTAAAGCATGAACAGGAGCAGCGTGTGAAATAGCAAGAATGGCAGCCAGATGATTGTGCCATGGGGAAGGTAGAACAGCATGGCCGGGCATTGATCCCGCACGCCAGCCTTGAGTGCCAACCTGGCGGAACGCGGCCCCGATGGCCGCAAGCACTTCTTTGGCTCCTCCGAAAGACGGTCCCCTCAAACAAGTGCTTGTCTCCGGGCCTGAGCGCTCCGCTCGGAGTTCCACCTCACCAAAAGATGTGCTGCTCACGCATGGGTATCGCCCATGCTGAACTCCGAAAAAGCAGACAGACTGGATACGGCTCCAGATAGGCAACTGAGGCCGCCGCCGCTCATGCGTTCGATATCAAGTGTCCCATCAAAGACCACGGGAAAGACGCGTCTTGCAACTGCTCGATGGCGGCGGCGCGGGCTTGTCAGATTAGCCTCACTATGGCAGTTTAAGGCTTGTTCGGGCGTTTATTTCGGAAATGTCGGTCAATATTCCCGGATCGGCTCTAACAAGGTCCTCCTGCTATGCACGGTTTGATAGCTCAAAATCGACTGATGCGTGCCATAGCGTTGGTAACCTTCATCACTACGCCAGAGGCAGCTTTTGCCCAACAGCTCCTAACCATCGAAGAATACAGTGCTGCCGTTCTTGGTGATCAGATCGCCGACGCGATCGCCAAAGGCAACGCGTTTGAGAATTCCAAGCAAGAAGCGAATTGTAAGTATGCAGAAGCTCGCGCGGCGTTTTTTGCGGAAATTGACAAAGGTGAAAAAGGATCTGCGGCCGAGAAAGAATTCGGCGGAATGCTCAGAGGCAAGGATGTTTATTATCTTTCACTGTATGTAAGCGAAGGCATGTTCGCGGCCAAGAAGCGGGTCAATGCGCTCGATACGCTTACGTCGGGCAGTTTCGACGGGGGTATTGATGCGGAAGATGCCTTTAGCGCTTGGGCCCAAGCCGTGCGAACGGAGCTCGGTGAACCAAAGGATGGCCGACTTCTGTTTATAGCGAACCCGCGCGCTTTCCAGAATGCCATTGAAAAGACAGCCGATGTATACGACCGATACCGTATGGCGCGGGATCGGAGGGAATATCAAAAGTGGAGCATTTCGCGGCGTAAATACTCGCCAAAACCTAAGACACCCGATGATTTTGCGAACATTTATATTACTTATAGTCTGAATTCTTCAATTGAGAATGCCTTAACCAAGCTGCCTGAAAGTGAGCAGCCTTCCGCGGCCGAGAAACTGCGCGTTGACTGAACAGCTGCGGGCGGCGATTATTGATTTCGAGAATGTCGAGCTGACGCCGGAAAAGACGGTCGCGCGTCTTCGAGAAGAAAACTACGGAGACGACGCCATAGCATTTTTTCTAAGTCGTCTCGGCGATACGAGCAAGCTCAATGCAAAGGAGGTGTGGCCGGCAATCACGCGAGCGTGGCTTGATACAATTGCTCGAGATCAGCAAATACGTGAGCCTAGGTTGCACCCACATCTCCCCGAAGAAGAGTCTCTTAAATCGTTGCTGAGAAGGTGGGTTTTTGGCCATGAAAAAGGCAAGCTGACGGCCGCGCAATTAGCTGAAATGCAGCAATATAAATTGCGGGAAGGTGCAAGCTATTTACCGTTCGACAAACTTAATTACCTTTTTGGTCCTGGTCAGCCCATGAAATTTTCTCGTGATAATTACTTTTTGGACCGAAACCTCATGGTGGCGAAGAAAGGGCTCTGGATCGAGCCCAAGCCTTTTGTAAAGCCGCCAGTTTTGGAGTCCGAGAAGCGGGACAAAGCCAAGAAAGACGCGGAGGACGCCGGAAAAGCTATTGAACGCGCCCAGCATAAAGCCCGCCTTGCCGAGCAAAGACAGCATGACGAGGCGAAAGCGAAAGCGTCAGCAGCTGCGGAAAAGGAAGCGCTGGCTAAGAAAGCCGAGGAAGAAAAGATCAATAGCGAAAAGCAGAAACGTATCGCCGCTGTTGAGGAAGAAAGAAATATTGCGCACAAACAAGAGCGGCCAGCCGGTGCCTTTGGCAGGGACATCGTGAAGGTGCAACTCGGTATGCCAATCGAACAGGCCGACGCGATCATCCGTCAGCAGATGAAGGTTGCCGCCGTTGTAGAGCTCAAACCCGGCACCTGGGGCTATACGCCGACGTTGTTGTGGCGGCGCATCTATGCCTCTAGCAATGGAACGGAACTGATAGCATTGTACACCTTACCTCAGGCGGGAAATCGAATTGTTGGGGTATCGCGCCGTCTTGCATTGCCCCTGCCCGGATTGACGAAGGAAGAAGCGTCGAAGCTATTAACTGATAAATATGGCCCTCCATCCGCTAGTTACGACCGAGGCTACGGAGATGATCTATATTGGACCGATAATCCAGAAGCCCTCGGACGGGCGTGTAGGGAAATTGACGTTGTTAGCCAAACCCATGGTTACGTTTATACCGAGGGAAAGTTGGACGAAATGCGATCGTACTGGGGTCATTCTCGGGATGCAGAAAATCACGTCTTGCCTGACGGCATAGGGATGACAGGTGACGCGATGTTAAGCGCGCTTCTTTCGAGAGACGTGCGTTCTTGCCCGACGACTCTTGTTGCAATGCTCTCCCCAGATGCGAAGGATCCTGCTCTGCGCTTAACCCTCGTTGGTGGAGGATGGGTCGCGGGTCTGATCGAAGCGGAGCGGCAGTCGAAATCCGGAGCTAACGTTGAGACAGTAAAATCGTTATTGAATGGCGCCAATTGAACGATACCTTTGCTAAGCGCGCCACACCGTTTGCGGCGTCTATTGTGAATTCTGCCGGCGCTAATAGCTCTTAATTCAAGAGCTTAATCCACGCGTTCCCAGCCGTTGATGCCAAGCCGTTCCTGCGGCAGGAAACGCGCCTTATAGGCCATCTTCCGGGAGCCCGCGACCCAGTAGCCGAGATAGACATGGGCTCTCTCCTGAAGCGGCCCGTTCAGGACAGGACGCAAACGTCGCGACCGGCACTGTCGTCCCGGCACGATTTGGCACTGGATTTTTCAAAATGAAAATCCGGTGGCGTGCATTCCGCAAGTCTTATTTTGAGCAGAGCATTTTTGCGTGCCGGTCTTCGACCGTCGGGCCATACTCGGCTGACGCCTCCCCGAGCCTGTGGTCTCGGCCATAAGCCTGCCCCGGCGCAGGCCCGGGGGGTGACTGTCCCTCACGCGAAGACAATCAGACAGCCTGACGGCTGGCTTTGTCCCGTTTGAAGGAAGACGGGGCTGCGCCCCAGGGCCGTCAAGGCCAGGCCCTGCGGGCGGTTATGCCGGTATCCCCATCTTTCGCCCGCAAGCGCGGTCTGCAAGACGGCTGCGCCGCCCTCCGGGTGGGTGATCCCCCTCCGGCATAACCGGCCTTGACCGCCATCCCCCCCGCTCATTGCCGCTCGGGCTAGCAGGGTTGCATGAGCAACCCTTTTAGCAATTAAGGTAAGGAGAAAGGCAATGAACCCCATCAATCAGATTGTGCAAGGCGACTGTGTCCGGCTTCTAAAATCCCTGCCGGACGCCGTTGTTGATCTTGTCGTTACCGACCCGCCCTACCTTGTGCATTACCGCGACAGGAGCGGACGGACGGTCAGGAATGATAGTGGAAACCCTGAGTTTCTTGCCGCATTTTCGGACCTGTACCGGGTTTTGAAGCCGAACAGCTTTTGCGTCTGCTTTTACGGCTGGAACCGCGTCGATGAATTTTTCGGCGCATGGCGGAAGGCCGGGTTTCCGGCCCGTCGGCCATATCGTCTGGCAGAAGGATTATTCTTCCAGTGCGGGCTTTTTCCAATATCGCCATGAGCAGGCTTATTTGCTGGCAAAAGGCAATCCCGGACGCCCCGCAAAGCCGATCATGGATGTTCAGCCGTGGGAATATTCCGGCAACAGGACGCACCCGACGGAAAAAGTGGTCGGCATTTTAAGGCCGCTTATCCGGGCAAATGCTCGTCACTGTCCGGCGTGTTCGATATCGAGAAAGTCAGGCCGCAACTTGCAGCTGCAAAGAACTTTCTTGACCTCAATGCGATAGTAATGAACTGGAAATAAATCAAAAATCGCCAAGCCTTTCCAATGGTGAAGGCCCTTGCCCCGCATGACCTGCTAATTTGCTGCGCGAGTCCGTTTGAGGGGGAGCAAGATGCGCATTACCTGTCCTCTGCTTATTGCTGGCGTGACACATTCATCGCTGTCTGAAAGCCAAAATCCGGCGGCGTTTGGATGGCTCCATCCTCAAGTGCGACGAAACCAAAGAGCATGAATGACATCTGCGGCACCTACGGATACGAGTCCGACTAAGCACAGCGAGTCCGCGGAACAAGTCGGTTTGCGGTTCAGGACACGTTATGAGTGTCCCGATCTACTTTGTGCACCGGACGTACTCGACGACCTTCCCCTTGGCGGTTTCTCGCAAGTGCCCGTTGGGCAGAATTTTCCAGCGCAGCGTGAGATTGTAGGTGTTACCCTCCCCTGCGCAGGAAAGGTGGACAAGCCACCCGCCCCCGTCCGGGGTGGCGCGTTTTGTCGTGCAATCGAATTCATGCCCCTCGATCCCCTTGGACGTGATCCTGAAGGGACCCGCGCCACTGAAATCACAATTGCCCGGCTCTCGTGTCCAGGTACCGAGATAGGAACGATCTATTGCCAGCGCCGGGCCGGAGATCAAAAGCAGGATCGGGATAAGATGTTTAGTCATGTAGCGCACTCCCGCTATAAAAGGGGATCACATGGCCCACCCTAAAAGTCTCAAGACAATTGGCATCGCCTTGATAGCATTGCAAACCGAATTCCCACGTGCCCAAAGTTTGCCTCCGGAAGTGCAGGCCGAAATCCATGAAGCCGCATCAACGGAGACGGTGTTGCCGATTTCATTGTCGATTATAGCGAAGTCCGGTGTAAGGATGACACTCGCCCGTTTTGTGGAACGCGCGGATGCTCGGTGACTGTCTTCGCATCCCCTTTCAAATGGCACCTATGCCAAGGTTGACGTTACCGTGTACAGATACAGCTTCCGCCGAATCAAAGGCCGGTCGGCTATGATCCTCTATTCCGCGTGTTAAAAAGGGTCCTGGTGATCTTTGCACGTCTGTACTCTATTGGAACGGCTCGACCTTTACCCCTTCGCATTAAGCTGACGCGTGAGGAAAAGATGCGGTTAATCGTTGCAGCGACGTTGCTCGCTTGTGCCATATTCATTTGCGCCGTCGAAGGCGGCTAAGCCATTGCCTCCTGAAGTGCAATCAGAGAAATAAGGCGATTAAGGACTGCGACGAAAAAGTGAAGTTTGAGAAAAGCTTTCTAACTCGACGCGATACCAATGGCGACGGCATTGAAGATTTCATCTTGGATTATGGTCACTTCATTTGCGGACAAAGCTCCACCTGGCCCGGTCTTATCGAGGGCGAGCCCGGCGAAGACCGCGATGGCGCCAGTGAGCCCCGCCAGTGGCACCCGCCACGTCATTGCGCATTGGTCGTGATTTGTGCCAGCTCCCAGCCCACGCCCTTAAAGTCGAAGGTCATTCGACCCAATAGATTGACACAAGCCTCCGCAGCCGGAGAGGACGGTCGAGCGAGATCGTTCTGTCATCGTTCATGTCCCAGAGGGGACATCTGAAGCAACGGTACAGGAAATCGTGGATGCAAAGCGCCAATGGCTATTGGAAAAACTCCGTCATCCGCAGAAATATATGGATCGGCCCCACGCGCCTGGCAAAGAGTTGGTGTCTGAGGAATTGATGCCGTACTTGGGCAGAAACTACCGTATCGAGCTGATTGATTCAGGCTCGAAAAATATCCGCTTCAATCAGAAGTTCTTTGTTCCAAGGAGCTTAGCAAGCGAGCGCCAAATGGCATTTCGGCGCTGGTATGAGGAAAAGGCGTCCGAACGGATTCTTCGCGCGTTCGACAGACCGCGAAGGCGCTGGGCGTGGCACTGAATGACGCGAAGATCGTTGATAGTCGCTTTCGTTGGGGTTCTTGCACCCCAAAGGACAACGTCACTTTCAACTGGCGCTTGATCAAGGCGCCCGTGTTGGTGATTGATTATGTGATCGCCCATGAACTGGCGCACCTAATTGAAGCCAACCATACGGCTCGCTTCTGGAATATTGTGAAGGCCCAATTGCCCGGCATGGAAAAGGCCAAAGTGTGGCTGAAAAAATATGGACAATTTCTCGAACAGGATTTGTAGTGCTGAGATGACTGCGGACAAGCGTCATGGATTAGACATAGTCACCTTCGTTGACTCAAGGCCACTCTCAAGCAAGTGCTCTCCGAGACGATCACAACACCTCCGGGGGAGGGACGCATGACACCTGTTCTGCAGTTCGACGGAATATCGAAAGCTTTCGGCAGGACTCGCGCCCTCGACCAGGTGAGCTTTGCCGTGCATGAAGGGGAAATTCACGCGCTGCTCGGGGAGAACGGAGCAGGAAAAACCACCCTTATGAAAATCCTGGTAGGACTGTGTCGAGCCGATGCCGGCACCATGCTACTGCGCGGGCGTCCGATTCGCTTTTATAGCCCGCGGGAAGCCTTGGCCAACCGCATCGGCATGGTACATCAGCATCTAAGCTTGCTTCCATCGCTGACAGTAATTGGGAGCAAGACACCATTTTAGATATCGGTCCGCTCGCTCGTCCGGCGTTGCGGCCGGAAACCTGGTAGCATCCGCCGCCGATTTCGGCTCATTGTCCTGAGAGAAAACGCGAGGCGCTGGAACGAGAATCGAAGCGGCAGCGATAAAGACTAGAACAGCTTTTTTCATAGATGGAATCCTAATGCGGCATTCCCCAGATAGGCGCCGATTTCAGCCTGATATTGTACCGGACTGGCGTTCCTGGCAAGCATGAATTGCCGCAGCACCTTGTGGACGGGCGTCGGGGCGTGCCGCCTCGCTGAGCTACGAAAAATGTTGTATTTGCCGTGATCGAGACGCACCTTTCCCACGGATTGCATCGAACGCATGACGCTGTGGATGTGACGGGCGGTGGCCGTAGTTCGGCGAGTTGTTCAAATAATGCCAGCGTTTGCTTTGCAATCGGCGAATGAGTTTATCGGCTAATTCCTCGCCAAGTGGGCGTCATCCAGACATGACAAGGCCGAAAACATTTCCCACGGCGGATTACTCAAGGCGCACCAGCACGCTATCTGTTGCGCCTTGGGCATCCATGACCGACACGCGGACAAAGCCCGCCCCATCAGGCGTCCACGCCGTTTGCCGGCGCAAGTCCGGGTCGCCGACTGGCGTGCCGTTGACGATCCATCTCAGTGGCAAAACTCCGCCTTCGGCTTTTAAGGCCAGGCGCGCGCCAGGGCGGGGCTCTTGCGACACGGGATCGCTTAGGCCGAGATCGACACGGGCACCATCCGGCGGGAAAGCAATCTTCACTTGTGCTATCGCCGCCGCAGCGAGAGTTTTTGGTGCGTCCTTGCGCAGATGCCGCAAGGGCGGGGGAAGAGAGGCGGTGCGGCCGGAGAGAATACCGGCAGGCAGCACTAGGAACTCGTGCTCGGTGCCAAGCCTTGTAAACGCGTCAAAGAGCACTGGCGCGGCGGCCTGGCGCCCGACGAGCCCAAAGACTGCTCCATTGTCCGGCCGCCCAAGCCAGACTGCAATCGTATGGGCCTTGTCGAAACCGATCGCGAAAGCATCGCGATAGCCATAGGAAGTTCCGGTCTTGAAGGCGATGCGCCCATAAGGCGCATTGAGCGGCGGCGGCACGCCACGCAGAATGTCGGCGACGTACCAGCTTGCGACAGGCCCGGTCATTCGCCGCGACTGGGCTTCCGCCGTCGCGTCGTCCCGCGCCGTTTCGGTCAGGGCAGGCACGTCTCCGCCGCGCGCCAGTCCAGCATAAAGCGCTGCGAGATCGCGAAGCGTGATTCCCAGCCCGCCCAAACCGGCGGCAAGCCCTGGAGCGGCTTCGTCCGGCAGCGTGATCCGTGCGCCGGCAGTGCGTAAACGCGCGATGAAATAGGCTGGACCGATTTCGGCGAGCAATTCGACCGCCGGTAGATTCAAGGACATTTGCAGTGCGTGGCGTGCCGTAATCGTGCCTTGAAAGGAGTGGTCGAAATTTTCCGGCGCGTAGATGCCGTAGTGTGTTGGCCGATCGTCCAAGACGGTTTCAGGATGGGCGATACCGTTTTCAAAAGCAAACGCATAAATCAAAGGTTTCAATGTGGAGCCGGGCGAGCGGATGGCCTCGGTCATATCGATCGAACCGGCGCGCTCTTGCGAAAAATAGTCTGCCGCGCCGACATGAGCGCGAATCTCGCCGCTTGCGTTGTCAATGACGAGGATCGCGCAAGACAGTCCGGGTCCGAGCGTCGTCGCCGCCTCATGCGCCAAACCCTCGAGCGAGGCTTGCAGTTTTGCCTCAAGCGTCAGGCGGTGGATGTGCTGCGGCGGCGCGCTCCGGAGCGCTGCCTCGCTGGCATGCGCGGCGAGCATCGGAAATGCCCGGCGTTCGCTGGGGACAGCTTCGCGCTTGGCCGCGTCATATTCGGCCGCGCTGATCACGCCCTGTGCAAAAACCCGGTCGAGGACAGTGTCGCGGGCGGCACGCGCGGCCTCCCGATAACGATCTGGCCGTCGGGTTTCCGGCGATTGCGGCAAAGCGACCAGAAGCGCCGCCTCGGCGATCGACAGGCGCTTAGGCTCATGGCCGAAATAGGCAAGGCTCGCCGCCCTCAGCCCCTCGATATTGCCGCCATAAGGCGCGAGCGCGAGGTAAAGATTAAGGACGCCCGTCTTGCTTGTCTTTTGCTCGATCTCAACGGCACGCAGCATTTGCGCGAGCTTTGCCGCAATGGTTTTTTCCGCGCGCGGCTCGATGAGCCGGGCCACTTGCATCGTCAGCGTCGAGCCGCCTGAAACGATATGGCCATGACTTGCCCATTGCAGCGCGGCACGTCCGAGGCTCAGAAAATCAACTCCGCGATGGGTGCTGAAACGATGGTCTTCATAAGCAATCAACATCGCCATGAAGCGGGAATCGATATCACCCGTCAGGATGGGAAGCCGCCAGCGCCCGTCCGGCGTCGTGAAGGCCCGCAAGAGCTGGCCATTGCGGTCGACCACGATGCGCGATCCTTGGGTCGGCGCATCGAGGTTGAGCGGGCCAAATGAATGGCGATAATGTCTAAAGGCCGCGGGCCCGGCAAGCCCGAGCACCGTAAATGTAAGGACGAGCGCGGCAATCCTGCCAAAATGCTTTACCTGAAACATTTTCATTTGGGTGCGGCGATATCGATGGCTCCAAAAGCGGTGCGGCCGAATTGTTCGGGGCGGTACATGTCCTCGATCGTCGCGGGCGGCAGGACATAATGTCCCGGCGTCACCGCGCGCGCGACATAGGCAACGGAGAAGTTCGCTTTGTCATGCCCGTCGCGATTGAAGGCCGCGATGAAACGATCATCGCGATATTCGGTGTGCGCCGGCTCGACGGTTTTCTTGAGCCAGGACAGCGCCTCGATCGAACCACCCTCGAAGAGATCGGGATTGTCGATCTCGAGTCCCGCCGGCAAATGATCGACGAGGAGCAGCCGGGCAAACGCGGCTTCGCTTTCCGTAACCGTTAAAGTGACGACAAAGCGGTCGTTCTGCTTGATCAGCGCCGCCGGCTCGATGGGCGTTCCAGCCAGCGAATAATACGCGCGCTCAATTCGATAACCCTGTTGCGCGGCTGGCTCTTGGGTCAGCGGATTGCCGGACGTAGTCAAAACCACGCTCACCGGCGATTGCCCGCTATTGACGATCGTGACAGTCTTCTTGTCGAACGCGGCTGCGCGCCAGCTCTTGAAGAATGCGCCCGCATGAGGCACGCCGTCAATCGAGAGGGCGGAGGTCTCCGTCTTGTCGGCGAGCGCCTCAGCGGCGAGGACCATGAACGCATTTTCCTGCGTGCTGGTGAGAGAGGTTTTCGCACGCGCGTCTTCGACAACCTTCGATATGCGTAGAATTTCGGCGGCGGACATTTGGGTTTCGACGCCCAGCGCGAGAACCCCGGCGCCATCGCGCAGCCGGGAACCATAGTCGGGACTGGAGTAAAGCGGATTGCCGATCGTGCTCAAACGATCCGTCGCTTTGCTGAAGACCGCCGAGGCGCGGGTGCGGTCGCCCAGAAGAGCCAAGGCTGCGGCAAGTTGGGCACGCGCGAGCGGAGACTCGAATGAGTTAATCTTAGCGTCAGCGAGGTAGCGCAAATCGCCCATAACCTGGCGGCCATTGCGCGCCAGAACATAAGCGGCATAGGCGATTGGGGCACCTTGCCCCGCGCCAATATCATTCGAATTGACAAGAAGATTGCGCAGCCGCTCCAGCGCGGCATCGAATTTCTTCTGCGGCACGTCAAAATGATTTTCCCGCGCACGGGTCAGGAAATCGGTGACGAAGGCATGCAGCCACATGTCTTCGGAATTGCTCGACGACCAGAGGCCGAAGGCGCCATTTAAATCCTGGCGCGACAGCACGCGTTCGATCGTCTCGCGGATGCGCTGATCGACGTCAGAGTCGATCCCGAGCGCGGCGCTCTTGGCAAGCTTGTTCACATAAAGGAGTGGCAGGGCACGGCTGACGATCTGCTCGGTACAGCCGTAAGGATAGCGATCAAGCGCCTGAAGAAGGGCTGGAACATCTATTCCGGCAAGTTGCGACACAGCGAGCGAAATCACCCCTGTACCGGGCACGAAATCAGCGATGAGGTTGTTGGAGACATTCAGGCTCGTTGCCGGCGCTAGCGTCCGCACTGTTCGGCGATAAAGCTCGGACGTGCCGGGCAAAATATTAAGCGCGAGCGTCTGCGGCGCCTCGGGGCCGGGGCCGGCCAGCTTGAGGTCGATGGCGGCATGGCCAACCCCTGAAGCCGTGACCGGGACAGTCAGCGCCTTATGCGCTCCGGTGTCGAGTTTGACCTTGCGGTGCAAGGTATCGGCCGGCGCCGAGAGGGGGCCGTGTACGTCGAGATCGAGGGCATACTCGCCGGGCTTTCCCTCGACATTATCGACTTGCACAAAAAATTGCGACCGATCGCCAAGCGAAAGAAAACGCGGCGCCGTTACCTGCATGACAACAGGATCGCGAATGATGACATCAGTGCTGGCGCCGCCCGCCTTGGTTTTTGTCCAGGCAACGGCCATTACCCGCAAGGTGCCGTTGAAGGCAGGTAGATCGAAAATGATCCGGGCCCGGCCGTCAGGGCCTACTTTGACAACGCCCGAAAAGCGGGCAAGCGGCTCCTGAGTCGGACGTTCGCTGCCGAGGCCTGGGGACGCATCGCCGCCCGATCGGATCGCCCCGCGCGAGCCCTGCATTCCATCGATCAAAAGACCGTACAGATCGCGGATTTCCGTGGTCAATTGCCGCTGACCGAAAAAATAGCCGCGCGGATCGGGCGCTTCATAATGAGTGAGATTGAGAATGCCGGCATCGACCGCCGCTACGATCACTTTGGCTTCTTCTCCCGAAGCCAAGCCCTTGATTTCGACCGGAATGGTAAGCGGTTCACGCGGCCGCGCCTTGGCCGGCGGCGCGAGGCTCACATCAAGCTTATGGGCGTCGGCATCGATGGCGAACCAGGCAAGGCCGATTGCCCGGCCCGGCATGCGATTGGCCGCCTTGTCGAGCGGACGATGGGCCAACACCACGGCATAAGCGCCAGCGCCCCATTCACCCGCGACCGGAATCGACTTGGTCGTGTCGCCCTCTTTCAGATCGAGCGTCGTCAGAGTGTTCAAACTCTCGCCGACAATCGCGATCGTCGCAGTGCCGGTAAACCGCGAGGCGATGCGTACCCGCATCTCCTCGCCCGGTTTATAATTTGCCTTGTCGAGACTGACATCGAGAAGATCAGGTGTTTGTGCGCGTGCCTCGCCAGACCAGCCGCTCTCGAAGGTAATACTCGTGGGCTGATCGCTGCTATTGTGGCTTGCAAGATCGAGTTGGTATTCGCCAAGTCCGACGATGGCGGAAATTTTTGCCGGCGCGTTAGTGGAAAGGTCTATCGTTCCGTCGGCTACTCGCTTCGATGATTTGACCCGTTCGAAATTCCAGCGCCCGTCGGCCCGGTACCATTGGTAATCATCGCTGATCCGGTACAGCGACCAGGCGACACCCTTGCGGGCGACGCGAGCACCGTCTGCGCCAACCGTGATGACGTCGAAACTCGCCGTCGCGCCGTCACTCAAAGTGGTAAAATTCTTTTTGACGCCAATAAGGCCGCCCTTCGGCAGGATCGGCAGGACCACGGAGCGTTCGACCGCGCGCCCGCCTGGCTCGCCGGCTCGCAATATGATCTTGGCCTCAAGGGGGCGTGCCGCAGTGACGTCAGGTATCGGCGCAAGAATCTTCGCCGTGCCCTGGGCATCAGTCGTCGCGACATCCTCGATTTCATTGCTGATCGTCTCGAAAGGCTCGTCCTGCAACCCCGCGGCGAAGCCCGCGAGGGCGGGCAATTGCGATTGGCCCGCGGCGTAAATCTGGACGTCACCGGTGATTTCGAGATTTGCGCCGGCTGCCCCATAGAGGTAGCGCGCCACCGCGGCTATTTCGACCGTATCGCCAGCCCGCGCCGTCGTCGCGGCCGAGGTCAACGAAAATTCGAGACGCTCAGGGACATAATCTTCGACAAGGAAGCTCGTTCGCCCGACCGGAGCGGCTTTCGGATCGGCAAAAGCCTCGATGCGCCAGGTCCCCGTCGAAATGCCGGGCAGCAGCGAGAGCGCAAAACTGCGGCCGCCATCTCCCTGATCTTCGACCTGGACCCGCTTATATTCGACGCCATCGGGGCGTTTGAAGATGAGAGTGAGCGGCAGGGCGGGTACGCCGATGCCAAGCCCATCGCGCAATAGCGCAGAGACGAATACCGTCTCGCCGGATCGATAGACGCCGCGTTCGGTAAAGACCAGAGCATCGAGCGTGGCCGTCGCCGCGCGTCCTTTGACGCCACGGTCAGTGAGGTCGAACGCGGGCTGCGCGAGGTCGAGGAAACCATAATCGCCCTTGCCGTCCTCGGCGACGAGAAGACCGGGCGCGACCCCTCCCGTGCCACGCGAAAATCCTGGATCGAATTGGATGTGGCCGTCGGCATCGGTCTTTTTTGAGGTCAGAATCTCATTGTCGCGCGCGACCAGGCGCACGTTGGCTCCAGCGATCGGCAGGGCACTTGCCAATGAACGCAGGAACACGTGAATGCCGTCCTTGCCGGTGAAGGAGGTAAGTCCGAGGTCCGAGACGATGAACCATTGGGTTGCCGCCGTGTCGCCGCTTTCCCCGTCGTTGCTGGTCGCGGCGGTCTGATCGTCGGCCGGCCTTGCGACCATGACGTAGACGCCGGGATCGAGCTTTCCGACCGCCGTGACGACCGGGAAAGCGGTCGTCACATCGACATTGAGTTCGGGGCTGGCGTTGAGCGTGCCCGACCAGATTTTCTTGCCATCGGTGTCGACCAATTGCTTGATCCGGTAGGACGAGAGCTGAGCAAGAAAATCTTCGGATCTTATCGTCGGCAAAAGGTTGCGATCGCCGATCCGTACGATGTCGATGCCGATTTTTCGCGTGTTGACGGATACGACAGGAATGCCTTCCTGCCCCACACGCGGCAGCACGTAATTCTTGCCGGTGAAATGCACATGAGGCGAACGATCGCGGACGTAAAGTTCATAATCCGCCGATTTGAGCAGAGCTTCGCCGGTCGTGGAGGGGAGGCCCTGACGCAACACGATTTTGTAACGGTCGCCGTGCCTCAGGCCTTCGACGCAGAGCTGTTGAGCCTCGGTCGAGATCGCGGCAGTGGCGAAACCAGATGCCGTCACGAAGGGCGCGAAATCGACTTTGAGGGCAAGAGGCTCGGAAAACTGGAAGCACGCCCGAGGCGATGCCGACTCATTATCGATTTTGTAATCGACAATGCGAAACCCATGCTTTTCGCGTAGGTCCTCATAGATGTTGCGCACCAGGGGGATGTCCGCGAGATCGAGGCTCGCGCGATAGGCATCGAGCGACGGACGCCACATGCTTCTCTTCGCGTAGATTTCGCCAAGCCAGGCAAGAGTGAGGGCGCGCTGTGGTTTATCGCTTGCGTGCCGATAGGCGATATAGGCGGCCGCCGTGCCGGTCTGCTGGAGATCATGATCATCATCGCCAGCGGCGATTGCCGCGCGCGAATAGTTAAGCCAAGCACCTGCATCCTTTGGATTTGCCGCAACGATCGCCGCGAGATATTTGACCGCAGTCTTGAAATCCTTGCGCGCTAGCATCTGGTCGGCATTCTTGCGTAATTTTGCAAGCGGCTGGGTGGGGAGGGTGCCCAAATCCTTGCCGACGTTTAGTTCGAGCCGGGTCGCGTCGCTGGTCAGCTCATCGGTTACGAAACTTTTCTGCGCATGCGCGGGGACGGCCCAGAAAAATAGCGCCATGCCAAAGACCAGAAGGATCGATTTGCGCATTTTTCAACTCAAATGAAACAACCGGGAATGGTAAAAAGTGGATGCTATCATAATCAATGTCGAATGCTACGTTTTCGTCAGCAAAATTCAGCCGAAGTGTGTCACCGCGCGTTTCGCAGCGCGCTTCTGGCCAATGCGCCGCTTTCGCTGCGAACAGCCAAGGGCGCCGATCAGTGCCCGTCTGCTGAGCGTCACAGCAACACCTCGCCAATTTTCGTCGCTTCAATGCTGGCATTTTGGCGACCTGACCGCAAAATGGCAACAGCGGGCAGAATTGATTTCAGCTTGGCGCAGCAATGATCCTTATCGCACCTCCTCGCTGCAAGCTATGAACTCGATTTTAATAATATTTGTTGTGAGCTGGGGGGCGTCGGTCCAACGTATCGACCACGATATATCGAACGGCTATAGTGCAATCATTTAACGCTCACGATTAAGAGATCGTGCGCATGTTGCGTAGGAGTCCTCATGGCCCCGCGAGCCTACTGGAAAGGCTACCTGAAACTGTCCCTGGTATCCTGTCCTATTGCCCTCTATCCGGCCGCGTCGAGCTCAGAGCGAGTGTCGTTCAATCGAATCAACAAAAAGACCGGAAACAGGCTGAAGCAGCAGCTCGTCGATGCCGAAACCGGCGAGACGGTCGAAAAGGAGGACATTGGTCGCGGCTATGAGATTGGCAAGGGCCAATACCTCCCGGTCGAGGACGACGAACTCGAAAAAATCGAAATCGAGAGCACTCATACGATCGAAATCGACAGCTTCGTGCCGCGCTCCGAAATCGATGATCGCTACCCAGTGAGCCCCTACTACATCGCTCCGACCGATCGGGTCGGACAGGAAGCATTTGCCGTTATCCGCGATGCGATCCGCGACAAGGGGATGGTTGGACTTGGCCGTGTCGTTCTGACCCGTCGTGAGCGTGTCGTGATGCTTGACGCCTTCGACAAAGGCCTGTTGGCGACGACCTTGCGCTATGCTTACGAGGTTCGAGATCAAGGCGCCTACTTCGAGGACATCCCCGAACTCAAGTTGCCGGCCGAAATGATCCAACTCGCCAGCCATATCATCGACACTAAGGCGGGCCATTTCGATTCGAAGAAATTCGAGGATCATTACGAGACTGCGCTCATCGAACTGTTGAGGAAGAAACAGGAAGGCCGCGCAATTGAACCCGTCCGGGAGGAAGGTTCCGCTCCTCGACGCGTGATCAATCTCATGGACGCGCTGCGCGCAAGCATCGGCGCTGAGAAAGACAAGAAGCCGGCGGCGACCAGTACAAAAGCTCGGGCCGGGGCCGGTGCCCGTGCCAAGAGAAAGACCGGACGCTGACGCAGCACGCCGAACCCGACAGCATGGCGCTCGAAGGCATTGTCGCCTTCACCGGCCGGCTTGCGTCGATGAGGCGGGCCGACGCTTTCGCGCTGGTGCGTACGCACGGCGGCAAACCGCGCGAGGGCGTGACGAAACGCACCGATGTGCTCATCGTCGGCGAATTCGGTTGGCCCCTTCTCGATGATGGCCGGCCATCGAACAGCCTCGCCCGGGCGAAATCCTACCGCGTTCTGATTGCCAGCGAGCGACAATTCCTTCAGTGGCTCGGAAGGCGTGCCCCCGCAGAACAGGCCAAGACCTACACCGCGGACCAGCTTGCTTCGTTGAGCAAGTTGCCGAAGGAGATTGTCGACCAGCTCTCCGTGTTCGGTCTGATCGAAGCCCACCACGGCCTTTATGGTTTCCGCGATCTTACGGCGGCGCGCCAAGTTGCTGGGCTGCTCGCCGCCGGGACGGTGCTGTCGGTGATTACGAAAAGCCTTCACGAGATTTCGCAAATGGCTTCCCGATGCGGGCCTGTCGAATTTGAAGCTGTTCCCGGAATTGTCCGACCGCATCCTTGTCGAACAGATGAAAGGCCACACCGACAAGACCGGCCAGTTCGTTCTCGACGTTGAAAAGCCTGCTGACAACGCTGATGCAATTTTCGAAGAGGCCCAAGCCGCCGAAGCGGGGAGCGACATCGCAACGGCCGAACGTCTCTATCGGCGAGTTATGAAGATCGATCCCGCGGACCCGGCCGCGCCGTTCAACCTCGGGAATGTGCTGCGTTCGAGCGATCGCCGCCTCGAAGCCGAGACCGCCTATCGGGCAGCCGTCAAGGCCGATCCGAATTTCGCATCGGCCTGGTACAACCTCGCCGATGTCCTCGATGACCAGCGCCGCATCAACGAGGCGATCGAGTGCCTGGAGAGCGCGCTTGATGCCGATCCCACATATGCTGATGCCATGTTCAATATTGGCCTTTTTCTCCAGCGACTGGAGCGGCACGACGAAGCGGCGGGGTGGTGGCGGCGCTATCTCGTGCTCGATGGTAGCTCGCCGTGGGCCGCCCGTGCTAAGAGGGCCTTGAAA
>CAWEGU010000001.1:0-230473 GCA_963808645.1 uncultured Alphaproteobacteria bacterium | reverse complement strand
TATTGCGCATTTGTCGTAGCGTGTTGCGATGCGCCGGGCGTCTTTGAGACGGCAGAACATGCGTTCAATCTTGTTGCGGTGCCGGTAGGCTCGCTTGTTATGGGGATAAGGTTTGCGGGATTGATGTCGTTGGGAATGACCGGAGTAGTGCCGCGCCGGGACAGCCAGGCGCGGAACGCGGCACAATCGTAAGCCTTGTCAGCCAACAATTTCTTTGCCGGCGGCAAGGGCTTCAGCAAAGGCACGGCGGCCATGCCATCGAAGCATTGGCCGCCGCTCAGGAGAAAGCGTAAAGGGCGGCATTTGCGGTCGATCACCGCGTGGACTTTGGTCGTGCATCTGCCGCGATTTGTGCCGAGAGCCTGATCTTGGCCCCCTTTTTACCCCGCGCCGAACGATGGACCTTGACGGCGGTGCTGTCGATGGCGTTCTCGTAATGGGGGCCGACAATCTCACTCAACTCTTTGAACATTCTCTGCCACAGTCCCTGCTGCGACCAGCGATGCCAGCGGTTATAGGTCGTCGTGGGCGGCCATACTCCTTCGGGCAATCGCGCCAGCGCATGCCCGATTGCCGCAATGGCTTATCCCGCTGATCACGCGACGATCGTCGAGCCGCCGCGGCCCACCCCATTTCCGGCCGGGCAAAAGGCTTCGGAGAGAGGACCATTGCAAATCGAGCCAAAGCAGACCTTCCCGCCCACCTCCACAGAGGAGGGATCCGCCCCTTAACGCTTCGTTAAATTGAGAGCAGACCCTAGTAAATGGCGAGACCGCACAACATTTTCCCCCGGAGCGCGGACCGGCCGGGTAGCCGAAATCTCAAGGATTCCGGGTTGATCCCAGGCGCCCTCCGGGCGCAAGAGGACGAATCCCCCGCTATCGAGCGTGATTGCATCGGGAAGAGGCTCAACGTCGAGCACCATTTCAGTATACCTGCAACCGGAAAAGGTGAGGTGCCTATCCCCATCGATCGGCTTCGCCCCAAAGCGTGCCCAGAATGCTTCGAGGCCTTCGCGCGAATGCCCATAAATTCGTCGAAAGCCTTTGCGGCGCGCCAGATCGATGCCAGAGCGGACAAGTTCATAAGCGAGGGTCGACTTCCGGAATCGTTTCAATACAGCTAACCGTTCCAATTTCACAAAATCGTGGAAAAATCGCGCCCTGATGCATCCGGCCGGTTCTCCCTTAATAAAGCCTATAAAATGGGTAGCGCAGTGGTCATTACCGTCGAATTCTTCCGCGAATGGACACTCCTGTTCTGCAATATAAACGGCAGACCGGACAGAATAAACCATCAAAAGGTCGTCGAAGCCGCGCGCAATCCTGACCTCTGCGCGGCGAATACTTTGTTGCCTGGTAACGGCGCCATTTAGCGCCGGATAAGCTATCGCCTTTGCGCGGTTCATTGACGTTTCTCTAAAAGCCTGTTTCAAAAATTTCGGCCTAGCAGACTATCGCACTATTTCGCTCGCTCAAAATCCCCGCTTCTTACCTCGCCGCGCCTTGCAAATGTACAATTGCGCAACATTTTGGTACGATCCGGCCGACAACATACAGATTCTAGGAGGAAGGCTTAGGTCTTTTGCAAGCTTTTGAAACAGGCTCGTAAACCGGGTCTCGAAGAGAATGACCCATCGACCATGGCCATCAAGCCCGAGACGGCCATGGCGACGAGAGTCACGAGCAACGAGACGTGGTATGAGAAGTAATCCCACGAGATTGAGCGGGATGCGTCCACGATCTGTCGTTGCACATCCGCAACACCTCGCCGTCAATTTTCCGGCATACTGGATTTTTAAGCATATTAATAGTCATCAAAGAGATATGGCACCAATTCTTATGGGTGGGAAGCCTCGATCACCTGCCGTTAACTAGGCGCTACCCGTTTCAAACTGTCGACGATAAAGAGCACTTAAACAATGAAGGCCAGAACAGTGAGGGCCAGCGGACGATTCGGTCGTTGCCGAGCTTGAGCAGATTAACCGGCTCCTGGAACGTGTGCTTTCTCGAATGTCTGCAAGGCGTAATCCTGCGAAATGGGATGCGCCCTCTCGAAGTGGCGCAAAGGCACGTCGAAGTGGCGCGATGGCATGCGGATCTCGTACCTAAACGCGAGAAACAGGCCCACCATATCGGCGTGAGGGCAGCCGCCGTTCTTGCGCGCGCAAAGAACGGGAAAGATGAAACGCTTTAGCTCGGTATTATGGCGCAACTGCCACAAGAAATCTAACCGCCCAGCGTCTATCTCTGCCGCATGGCAGAAATTCGCACGGTCACGACGCTTCGCTCAAAGCGAGCGGAAATCATGGCCTCAATCGTCAACTATGAAAAGAGGCTCGCGCAAGCCCGCGCCGATCTTGCCCATATAACCGCTGCGATCACGATCTTTGAAGCCTCTTGCGATATCGCAGAAATCCCGCCCTACGTTGACATTCATCGATGCTTCAAACGTGGGGAGGCGATCAACCATTGCAAGGAAGCGCTCGCCAGCGGCCCGCTGAATACTCGTCAGCTTGCCTTAAAAGTCATGGCCGCCAAGGGCCTCGATACCGGCGATAAGGTACTCGCCAAGGCCGTTGCTGGGCGCCTCATTCATGCGCCTCGCCAGCAATGCCGGCGCGGGCTCATCGATGAAACGGAGAAACATTGGGCGCGCGGGTTTGGGCCTTGCCGAATGTGCATGCATTGTGACATATGAGCGTTGCAAAACTTATGGTTGTCAACGGGTTAAGGCAAGGTACCTTACGATTAGTGCGGACTATTCATTGCACCGGCTAGGGCATGGTACCCTCCCACCTAGCCGTAAGCGCCTGCCGATCCCCCTCGGCGGGCGCTTTTTTGCCCGGCGGTCGTCTATGGAGCCCAGCCGGAACGCTTATGTGTGCTCGGGCCTTCGCTTACAATTGTTAAAATTTCCTGGGATTAGGTTAAGATCAACTTGACCTGACGTTCGCGCTGGCGTTTTCTGCGCCCGGCGCGAAGTCGTCCCGTCGCCGCACGTGAACCATTTTGGTACGATCCGGGCGACAACATACGGGTTCTTCAGGAGGAAGACTTAGGTTTTTGCAAGCTTTTGAAACAGGCTCGTAAACGGGGTCTCGAAGAGAATGACCCATCGCCCCGGCCGTCAAGTCCGAGACGGCCATGGCGACGAGAGTCACGAGCAATGAGACGTGATATGAGAAGTAATCCCACGAGATTGAGCGGGATGCCCACGATCTGCCGTTGCGCAACCGCAACACCTCGTCGTGAATTTTCCGGCATACTGATTTTTTAGGCAATATTAGTAGTCGTCAGAGACATATGGCACCAATTCCTCATGGGTGGGAAATGGCTTTCGATCGAACTCCAAGCGTTTACAGGGCGCAAACCGCGCAGCCTCGATTACCTGCATTTGACTAGGCGCTACCCGTTTCAAACTGCCGACGATAAAGAGCACTTAAACAATGAAGGCCAGAACAGTGAAGGCCAGCGGACAATTCGGTCGTTGCCGAGCTTGAGCAGATTAACCGGCTCCTGGAAAGTGTGCTTTCTCGAATGCCTGCAAGGCGTAATCCTGCGAAATGGGATGCGCCATCTGGAAGTGGCGCGATGGCATGCGGATCTCGTACTTAAACGCGAGAAACAGGCCGACCATATCGGCGTGAAGGCAGCCGCCGTTCTTGCGCGCGCAAAGGATGGCAATGATGAAACGCTTTAGCTGCGTTGGCGATTCGGCACAAAGACAGGCGTGCCATCGCAAGAGGGGATGGAACGAAATGACGCCAGCGCCAAGGTCGTGCGGCTTCGCGAGGCGGGCTACAGGTTCGAAGCACAGCTTCGCGAGCTTGAACGGCAATTTGATGCGAAGACAATAGAGCTGAGCGAAGAATGTTTGTCTGCCGTCGACGAACCGAACGGCGAGGAATCATATGACAATCGTCAAAGGCTCCATTCAGTCGGGTACATTACCTCCGGACAGGCAGAGCGCCAAGCCGCTTAATCCGGTGTCCAGAAAATCGCAGGAAGGCCAACTGGCTCCTCGGCTCTCGCCGAAGGACGAGCCGCGTGTTCAAATCCTAGACGACTTCCTCGAGCACTGTTGCTTCGCCTGGAACGGCTCATCGATTTTGCGATCGGGATTCGTGATTGGAGTACCGGTCATGGTCAACTGGTATTAGTTGAAATATTCGAATTCGAGCGAGGGTGACGCTGGTATACCCACAAGTCTGGAGCGCGGGAGACACTCGCAACAAACCCGGTGTCTCGCATGAAGCGCATCCCACCGATCGTTCCTGCACGGGCAAAAATGTCGGATTCCCGATAAAGAGGGCGCTGAAGCCAGTGCATGACGTTACCTATGGCTCCGATCGTGGCTGCGGGTAAGCAAAGAGCCCAAGCATAGATAGCCGCGGTAGGTTCCCCAGGAAGAGCCAAGACGTCCACTTTCGGTGCGCCGTAGGAGAAGCTGCCGGATCGGAGCTGCGCCAACCCCGCAGAATTAAGATAAAGACAAGCTGCAGCCCCCACAATTCGTTCGCCGCGAACGACAGCGAGCACACTGCCTCGATGATGGAGATGTACCCGGCGTGCGGGCTCGTACGCATTGGTAATCCCGGGAATATGCCGTTCAACCAATGCCGCCAGCTCCGGAAGCTCTTTGTCGTCGGCAATTCGAACAGCGTAGCGCTTGGTCAGAGGCAGGTGATCGAGACTGTGCGGTTTGCGCTCCCTAGGTGCTTCGAGTTCGATCGAAAGCCATTTCCCACCCGTGAGAATTCGTGCGATATTGTCTGACAAATATAAGTATTTTTTAGGAGATCGATATGCCGGGAAATCCGCGACGGGATGTTGCGGTCGTGCAGCGGCAGATTGAGGACGCATCCCGCTCAGTGTCGTGGGATTACCTCCGCCTCTTCCTAGCCTGTGCGGATAGCGGAAGCTTTCGGCGTGCGGGCAAGAGCTTGGCAATTGACGCAGCTACCGTGGTGCGACGAATTGACCGGCTAGAAGCCGCAATTGGACAGCGTTTATTTAATCGCCTGAACGCTGGCGTGACGCTAACCGACGACGGTAAGTTGCTAGCAGCCGATGTGCGCGCCATGGAACGTTGCAGCCTCGATATCATTCGCCGCACCAAAATCGTCGATGACCGTGTACGCGGCGTGGTGCGCGTTGCAATCACCGAGGGCCTAGGCACTTATTGGTTAATGCCCAAGCTCATCGAGTTCCAGTACGCTAACCGAATGCTCACATTCGAACTGAACTGCACCATGGAATTAACTGATGTTTCCCGGTTGCAGTCCGACATTGCAATTCAATTGCAGCGGCCGTCTCACCCGGACATGATCGCGACACGCCTTGGCCGTCTGCACGTCTTTCCATTCGTCGCCGAAAGCTATCAGCGGCTGTTCGGCCTGCCGACATCGTTGCACGATCTTCGTCACCATCGCCTATTGCAGCAAGTCTCACCGCAAATTTCGGAAACTGTCTTTGCCGAGCAACTGAAATTGCACAATTTACAAGAAACAGTCAACATCCGGACCAATGCGAGCTCGGCTTTGCTCTACGCCGTTGAGCGGGGAGCCGGGATCGGGTTTCTGCCGAGCTATGCTCTCGCTTTGGGCGCACGTTTGGTTCCTGTGGAAATTGGAATTAGCCACTTCTATGACATCTGGGTAACTTATCACCCGGACCTTAAGAATTCCGAGAGACATATGGTGGTCCTCGGATGGTTACGCCGCATTTTCGATCCCCAGCTCTATCCCTGCTTTAAGGACGAATTTGTTCATCCCGTCGCGTTGATTGAGTTAATGGCCGAGACAGCAGCCCCAGTTCAGGGGCGAGGTTTTATCGCCGTCGCGCCCGGCTTTGATGATGGCGCACGCAATGTGCGGGTAACCTCTGTCGGATAATCTCCGGGAAAATTGAGCGAAGATGCCGTTCACCGGGCTCTGGTGCGAATAGCGAGAGCGGGCGTGCCGTGCGGGCCTTTAGCGCGAGAAGCACGCGTCGGTCTTTGGTAGTGGCACAGTTTGAAAATCGGCTGTTTATTCAGCGGCAATAAGGGCCGCGCGGTTGTTCTTATAGGTCGGCCAGCTCGGGCTGTAATTAGCGTCGGACTGATTGCCCCAAACTTGCCAGCCGCGCCGCGCTCCGCGCGAGAAAAGCTCAAGATATGGCCCGGACGAACACGCCTCTACGATCGGATAAAGCTCGTCCGGCTTGCGGGAGTGCTCCCGCTTCCTGGTCGCGATAAAATTCACTTGACTACGCCCAGGCGCAAGGGTTCTGGCGTTCTTGCCGCGCACTCCGAACAGAACCAGCTCTGTGACGTTCCGGAAATAGAATCCGACGCCGCGACCATCGGGGCCGCCATCCTTCCGGATTTTATGCCAGACGATATTCGACTTGTAAGAAAAACCCCATGCCGCCATGACGGCCAAGCCTTCGGCCAAGAGGGCGTTAGGAACCCAAAGATATAGATGCGACGTGGGGACAGTGATGGTCGCGACCGGAAGGGCCTTTATCTCAGCGAGGGACAAGGTGACGTAGCGGCTCAGCCTGCGGTGCTCCGGAGCAACCTTGCCAGTACTGTTCTGGAATCGCCAAGGCGGGTCAGCGAGCACCGTCGAAAAGCGCCGGTTCGCTGAGAATAGAGCAAGATCTTCACTCGCCGTCTTCGTCATCATTCTCGCTCGCCTGTTCTGCATTGGGCGCGTTGTCCTCGACATATCTCGCGCGAGTAATTCCGAAAGCGAGGATCGGGCATCTGCCGCCGCCGCCTTCTATATGCGTTGTGGACGCGCCGTATTTATTCCCCACTTTCGATCACTCGCAGATCGAATAGAAGCCGAAAGTTATTCAGATCGCGATCAAAGTATGCCATGCAACAAGCTCTGGACGAAAACGCGTGCCAAACGCACCAGGTCAACTGTACCACCGCCATGCGTGACGGGTGCCACTGATTTCGAAGGATTTCGAACTGTACCGCTACCGGTCTTCAGCCACCTTGACACGACCAAAGCTCGGCTTCGAGCTGGGCCCGGGCGAGAAGAAGGGCCAAATTGGCGAAGCGCGCGCCATTGGCGAGGGTCGCGAGTTCTCCGGTCAATTGAGCAATATAGGCCGCGGTGCATTGCGCGCCCTCGACAATTTGCGTGATTTCAATAGGTTTCGTGGTCTTTTCGCCCGTCGAAAGACGGCTTAAAGTGCGCGCTAACGATGCCGGCTTTTTCATTTTTGTCTCCATATGTTCATTAAATGTTGCTTCTATGTTCTAATACCCTAGCGCGGCTGTAAAGGGCTTTGGTAAGAAATATCATAATTTATTTTTTGACAGCGATTCGGAAGCTATGCTTGGAATGCGGAGCGCATTGTCATCGTCGGCTTCAGTCGGGCTGGTTTTCGCGCGGGCGGCTTGCGCAGGGCTGTTGCGGTGCTAGAACGAAAAAGAGCGTTTAACCTCCGAATGTCAGGACGAGTCCTGGGAGCCACGCCAAGGCCCGCGGACATGCGGCAAAGGAGCCATTTGCCGATAGGCAGTATAGTTGCCGTTTTACAATAAGGGAGACAACATGGCTGGGAGCGTCAACAAGGTCATTCTCGTCGGTAATCTCGGCCGCGATCCTGAGGTGCGCCGAACGGGCGCCGGCGATCCTATCGTAAGCTTCTCTCTCGCCACGTCCGAGTCCTGGCGTGATAAAGCCACCGGCGAGCGCAAGGAGCGGACCGAATGGCACAATATCGTGATCTTCAACGAGAATTTAGGCAAGATCGCCGAGCAATATTGCAAAAAGGGCACGAAGATCTATCTCGAAGGTCAGTTGCAGACGCGCGAATATGCCGATCGCGACGGCATTCAACGCAAGGCGATGGACATCGTGCTGACCCGCTTTCGCGGCGAACTGACCATTCTGGACAGCCGCGGCCGCGGCGACGCCGGCGGTGCTTTCGAGGCGTCCAGTAGTTCTTTCGGCCGCGCGCCGCCGATGGAGCAGGCGCCGGACCGCCCTCCCGCCGCCACGGGCCCGAGCCGCGCGGCAGACATCATCGACGACGACATCCCGTTCTAAAGGCGAATTACCGATTGAGCGCAAAGTGATGGTGATGGTTTTTGCCGAGCGCAGAACAGTGTGCATCGGTTTCAAAACAAGATGCGGCGATGGCGTCCGCCTTCTGCCGCCATGGTCGGCGGGTGGGAGCAGGGGTGCAATGCGCGCCCTCTCCTCATCGGCCAGGTCGTTCGGGATGCGCAGCTTGCCACGGCCGGTGCGGCCGCGGTTTCTTCTTCGCCCCGAGAGCGCCTCCTCCCATTGCACCGTTAGCCTGACTTCCGCGCCCCCCGTCGACGCAATTTGATATCGTCGTTTTACACGGGCTGCTTCGAGGCAAGCCGCTACCGGTTACGCCATTTCGAACCGCGAGACCGCCCCCATGCCAGATCCGGTGATCACCCGCTTCGCGCCATCCCCGACCGGTTTTCTGCATATTGGCGGCGCCCGTACGGCGCTGTTCAACTGGCTTTATGCGCGGCACGCAGGAGGCAAAATGCTGCTACGGATCGAGGACACCGACCGCGAGCGCTCAACCAGCGCGGCGATCAGTGCCATTCTCGACGGGCTATCCTGGCTCAGCCTCGATTGGGACGGCGATGTCATCCATCAGTTCCAGCGCGCGGCGCGCCACCGCGAGATGGCCTTGAGACTGCTCGCCTCGGGCCATGCCTATTATTGCTACGCAACGCCGCAAGAGCTCGACGAGATGCGCGAGAAAGCGCGCGCAGAAGGGCGGCCGCCGCGCTACGACGGACGGTGGCGCGACCGATCCGCCTCAGAAGCGCCGCCAGGCGTAAAACCTGTCGTCCGGCTCAGGGCTGCCCGCGAGGGCGAAACGGTTCTCGACGACAAAGTTCAGGGCCGGGTCGCCTGGGCCAACAAGGATCTCGACGACCTCGTGCTTCTGCGCTCGGACGGCACGCCGACCTATATGCTCGCGGTGGTGGTGGACGATCACGATATGGGTATCACCCATATCATTCGCGGCGATGATCATCTCACCAACGCGGCGCGCCAGCTGCAGATCTATCAGGCGCTCGGCTGGAGCGCCCCGATCATGGCGCATGTTCCGCTCATCCACGGCGCGGACGGGGCCAAATTGTCGAAGCGCCATGGCGCGCTCGCTGTCGACGCCTATCGCGCCATGGGCTATCTGCCCGAAGCGCTAGGCAATTATCTGGTGCGACTCGGCTGGAGCCACGGCGACAAGGAATTTTTCTCAAGACAGGAGATGATCGAGGCTTTCGATCTCGCGCATGTTGGACGCTCGCCTGCCCGCTTCGACTTTGCGAAGCTCGAAAACATGAACGGGCATTATGTCCGCGCAAGCCGGAATGAAGATCTCGTGGCCGCGCTAGAATCCGCCTTGCCTTACCTGCCGGACGGCGACGCGGCGCTAAGCAAACTTGACGATTCCTCGCGGGCCAAACTCAGCGCGGCCATGCCGGGCCTCAAGGAGCGCGCCAAAACCTTGGTCGAGCTCTTGGATGGCGCGAAGTTTCTGTTCGCGGAGAGGCCGCTTGCCCTTGACGCCAAGGCCGCGAGCATCCTTGACGCGGGAGGGTGGGCGCATATCGCCGGGTTGATCCCGCGTTTGGCGGCGCTCGCGGATTGGAGCGCCACCAGCACCGAAGCGGTGGTGCGCGATTATGCCGCTGAAAACAAGATCAAGCTCGGCGATGCGGCGCAGCCGCTGCGGGCCGCGCTCACCGGGCGGGCGGCGTCGCCAGGAATTTTCGATGTTCTGGAGGTCCTCGGCCGGGAAGAAAGCCTCGCCCGCCTGCAAGACCAGGCGGGGTGAGGAGCTCGTTCCGCCGCGCGCGCATGATCGGCCTTTCGATCGGCGAGATCAAGGAACTGCTCATTCTCGCCGGATCGGGCCGGGCATCGTGCGCCGAGGTTCAAACGCTCACGGCGATCCATTTCGGCGAGGCCCGCGCCAAGATCGCCGATCTTCGCAGGCTAGAAGCTATTTTCTCCGGCGCCCTAGAGCGCTGTTTTGCCGAGCCCGCGCCCGTCTGTCCGGTGCTCATATGCTCGCGTCGCCGCAGCCATCTTGACCGGCGATGTTGCTGATCAAGATAATGTCTCAATTTGAATTTCTCGCTCCCAGCCCTGTGCGGAAGTTCGGGTCGGCGTTCCCGATGATGGGAGGTTGACCCCTTGCTGAAGTTCATTGTGATTGCCGCGAGGTGAAGGCGCCGTGCGTGAGCGACACGTTCACGCCTCCCGGGCCGCTGACGACTTCGACCTCTGCATCGAGGTCTTGCGCGAGCGCCTTGACGAGGGTTGTGCCGAGGCCGCCCTTCGCCGGAGCGGCGGCGGCATCCGGCTTTCCGATCCCATTGTCGGACACGACAAGCTTCCAGTCCGATCCGTCGATCTCGTAGCTGACGACGACCCGGCCGTCTTGTCTGTCTTTGGGAAAAGCGTGTTTCAGAGCATTGATCACGAGCTCGGTGACGATCAGGCCGAGGCTGACGGCCTTGGCGGACACGGCCGTGCCGCCGCTAACCCGAACCTGCAGCGAGATCGGCCGCCTGTCACCGATCATCGAGGCCGCAAGGCTTTCGCATAGCCGCGACAGGTAAGGACCAACCTCGATCTGGTCGTGCCGCTCGGATCCGTGAAGATGCTCCTGCACGGCCGCTAGCGCCATCACGCGTTGATGCGCGTCCCGCAAATGCCGCCGGGTTTCCTCCGAGGTCACGGTGCGCGCTTTCAGCATCAAGATGCTGGCGATGATCTGAAGGCTGTTGGCGACACAGTGCTCAAGCTCCCGGAGCAGCACGTCCTTTTGCCGAAGCAACTCCTCCGTCTGCCGCAACAGTCCTTCCCTCTCGCGTTCGACGGCCCGCCGCTCGGTGACATCCTCGAAAGCAAGAAGAAGGGTCGTGCGAGAGTGATCCGCGTAGAACACCGCGCGGGCGTTCAGGAGCATGACGCGGCGACCAATCCGGGGAAACTCATGCTCGACCTCGAACGCGTCCATGGCGGCGCGCTCCGGGATGATTTTCTCCAGAAGGATGCGAAGAGCTGGAATGTGCCACTGGCCATCGCCGAGCGCGTAGAGCGGCCGGCCCAGGACGTCCTGGCGGTCGACCCGGAACGTCACGTAGTAGGAGCGGCTGACGGCGAGCACGCGGAGCTCGCCGTCAAGCACGAGCAGGGGTTCGCGCACCGTGTCTACGATGGCTTGGGCGAGCGCCCGCGCATCCTCGATGTCCTTGAAAGGCTCACTCACGCGACGAACGCTCCCGATTACAAGAATATCGTTTGCTTCTCAAAGGCGTAGAGCAGAACGTACGGCCTTTAGGCATGGTGGGCGCGACAGGGATCGAACCTGTGACCCCTACGATGTCAACGTAGTGCTCTTCCGCTGAGCTACGCGCCCCTCGAGCGCTTCCTTTGCAAGCCGAACGCGCTCAAAACCAAAAAACATGCCCGATCATAAAAATCGCTCGGCTCCTTGCAACGACATGCCCCTAAGGGTTGGCGGGAAGCGATATATAGGGCCGCTCAGGCTAGCACAAGCCGACCCCAAAATCCGCGATGGGATCAAGGGGCTTCACGGACGACCCGCTAGATGCCGGAACGCGCGCCCCAAAACACGGAAGAATAGACGCATGCCCATCATAAAAAAAGGCAACCGATCATCGCTACTCCACCATGCCAGCTCCCTGCCCCCAGGCTGCAGATATATACTTCCATCTGGCTTCAACGTACTGCGGCGCGGCCGGCGAAGAAGTGCTCGGAGGCAAAACGCTCGACGGTAAACAGCCGGCCGTCGATCATGGGAGCGCAATCAATGCGCCGGCCGGTCAGATCCAGATGCTGTGCTCGAACCACGTCAGTCGCCGCACTGTTCTCGAACATCCGGAAATTCTGCCCGATACGCGGATTGCAATCCAGAATCTTGTGTTGACCGCCCCGCTCGTCCTTTCGCTTGCTCGGTGGCCTTCACCACCACCGGAAATGCCGTGCTCTGGGCGAACCCTCTGACATCATCAATGGAATGGGGAACGACACTCCGTACGGAAGGTATTCCAATCTTGGCGCACAGGGCGTAGAGACTGGCCGTGTTGGCCAACTGACGTGGAAGCTGCGGCGGGACCTGCGGAAGGAGAAATCATCGCGCAAGGCCGGCTGCGTTCTCGGCAACACATACGGCGGACAAATCATCCATCGGAATGATGATCGTGGGATGGTCGATGAATTCAGCGATCGTCGACATCTCCTTCATGAACGAAGCCGGATCACCGGGCCAATTTTCGCAGGCGAAGGCTCCCGTAAGATACCGCGACATGGCCAGGGGTGAGTAGCGGTTCTCGACAACCGCATAGACGGGCGCGCCGAGCCTTCCAAGCGTTCGAGCAACCGCCAAAGCTCCATGGTGGATGACGCCGCGGCTCGCGACCACAATTCGGCCGGCAACTGGCCCAGTTCCTCGGGACTATGCGCCATATAATCCATTCCCGTGGCAACTATAACGTTGGCCGATTGCAACTTCTCTCCACCGCTCAGGCATAACTCAAACCCCTCGCGCAGCTTGCTGACCGCGATAACCAGAACGTCTTCCACATGAGGAACCAGCTTCTGCTGAAAGGAAACCGCGTATCTCACGGCCGGGGCTTCGAAGGCGCGCGCGGCGCTTCCGGCGGAATCCATTCCGGTTGATTATCTCTGGCCGCATGTGTACTGACACGGCGGCAGCCGACGAAACTCAAGCCTAGCGCATCTTGCGGAGTTTACATGCGAAAGACGTCCAGATTTGGATCAATATTCAGCACCGCATCCATTTCGACGGGGATTTTTCTCGCCGCGATAGCCCTCGGCGCCTGCAATCAAACCTCTCGCTCCTCCGCACCCGTCGCGGCTGTGGCGCCCCAGGCGCCGGCTCCGCCGAACTGGCCGAAAATGCCCGAGGGCGCTGCCTGCGCCAATGATCTCAACCACTATCAAACCGTGCTTGACGCCGACGTCGGGACTGGAAATGTCAACCGGTCCGTGTACGATCAGATCGAGACCGATTTAGGCCGCGCGGCCAACGCCTGCGCGGCAGGTCATGACGCTGAGGCGCGCGCGATAATTCGTTCGACGAAATTACAGCACGGCTATCGCGCTTCCTCGTGAGGATGGCGACGCGCGATGTCCGCCTATATCACGCCGCCGGCGGCGCAAAGCGCAAGGCGTAAGCGCCAGAAATACCTCTGAAATGCCCGGCTTTGGGAGGCTGCGATACGGCGAGCCTTCGACCCCGGGCTTGCGGCGGAAGGTTTCGCTGGATACCTGAGGCCGCGTTGTCCGCGCCTCCCTTTCTTTTTGGGTAAACATCATGGCCTCGCCGCGCCGGTCTCCGCCCCTCCTTGAAGCCAGGGGCGCGCGCTTCCTCATCGTCGAGTCACGCTATTACGAAGATATCGCCGCGATGCTGTCGGAGGGCGCGAAAACCGCCCTTGCCAAGGCGGGAGCCTCGTTCGACCTCGTCGGTGTGCCCGGCGCGCTCGAAATCCCGCTCGCCCTAGCGATCGCGCTCGATCATGCGGCGGCCTCGAAGCACCCTTTCGACGGGGCGGTGGCGCTCGGTTGCGTCATTCGCGGCGAAACCTACCATTTCGAGATCGTCGCCCAGGAAAGCGCGCGCGCTTTGATGCAGGTTTCCCTCGCGCGAAAACTCCCGTTCGGCAATGGCGTTTTGACCGCCGAGAACGAGGAGCAGGCCTTGGCGCGGGCCAATCCCCAGCAAGGCGACAAGGGTGGCGATGCCGCGCGGGCGGCTCTTTCGATCCATCGGCTGAAGCTTGCAATCGGGGCGTCCTGATGGCCAATGCTGATCGGCGTTCCGCCGCCCGTCTCGCCGCCATTCAGGCTCTTTATCAAATGGAGCTCACCGGGAAAGGCCTGAAGGAGACCCGCGCCGAATTCGAGTCGTTCTGGATCGGCAATGAAATCGATGGTGAGCAATATAAAGATGCGGAAATCGCGTTTTTCAGCGATATTCTGGCCGGCGTTGTTTCCGCCCAAGGTCCAATCGACCGGTCTATCGATAAAGCCTTGGCGGCGGGCTGGCCCTTGGCGCGGATCGACTCCGTCATGCGCGCGATTTTGCGCGCGGGCGCCTATGAATTGAAAGCGCGCGCCGACGTTCCGGCACGTGTCTCGATCAAGGAATATACCGATATCGCCGGCGCCTTTTTTGGACCCGAGGAAGCTGGAATGATCAACGCGGTGCTGGACGCCCTGGCGCGCCAGTGCCGCGCGGCGGAATTCGAGCCGCGCGGATAAAATGCAAATCGATGTCGCGTCCTTCCGAAGACGAATTGATCGCGACCTACTTCGCGCCGCTCGCGGGGCCAGGGGCCCTTGGCCTGCGCGATGATGCGGCGATTCTCGCCCAGGAACCCGGCCATGATATCGTCGCGACCAAGGATATGTTGATCGCCGGGGTCCATTTCTTTACGGACGATCCGCCGGGGGCGGTCGCACGCAAGGCCTTGCGGGTGAGCCTTTCCGATCTTGCCGCCAAGGGCGCGGAGCCTTCCGGTTTCCTCCTCGGGCTTGCCTTGCCGCAAGATTGGACGGCGCATTGGCTCGCGGGCTTCGCGCAAGGGCTCGGCGAGGATGCCGCGGCCTACAAATGTCCGCTCCTGGGCGGCGATACCGTGAAGAGTTCAAGCTCGCTCACCGTCTCGATAACCGCTTTCGGCACCGTCCCGGCGCAAAAAATAATCTTGCGCGCAGGCGTCGCGGCAGGCGACCGCATTTACGTGACGGGGACAATTGGGGATGCGGCGTTGGGCTTGAAATTTCGCCTCGATGCCGCGCAAGACGCGAAGTGGATCCACTTCGTCAACCAAGCGGATGCTGCCTATCTCACCGGCCGCGCCCTTCTGCCGCGCCCGCGTCTTGGCCTGCGCGAGGCGCTGCGCGCCCATGCGCACGCGGCCATGGACATTTCCGATGGGTTTGCGGGGGACCTTGCCAAAATGCTGGGGCTCACCGGGATGACTACTGAGGTCAGAACGGCGGGTGTGCCGCTCTCCGGCGCCGCGCGAAAAATTTTGCGCGTGGCCCCGTCTCTCCTCGAAACGATATTTACCGGCGGCGACGATTATGAGATTCTCTGCGCCGTGCCGGCCTCCCAAGGCGCCGCCTTCGAAGTTCGCGCGGATGCCGCCGGTATCTCGGTGCGCCGGGTCGGCACGGCCAAGCCTGGCAGCGCGCCGCCAGCGTTCAAGAATGCGCAGGGGCGGAGTTTGATCTTCACGCAGCCTTCCTTCCGGCATTTTTAGTGAAATCACCTTGATAAGTTGTTCTAGCCCGCGTTTGGGTCTTGCGGGCTTTCAACGGTCGGCAATAGTTCATAAAAATAGCGGCATACCGCATACCGTGTCATATTGGTTGGATGGTTGGTAGGTCCATGTTGGAGGGTCAGGTAGTGTCTTTGCCGCTCGAAGAACGAGTGTCGGATTCTAGGGCCGCTGCCCGAGACGGCGATCCGCCGGTCCTGACCGATCCGGACGGGCAATTTCCCCGAAACTACAATCGCCGCCATTTCCTGTTTCCGCATGGGCTCAAGGATCACCCGCTGTTCGAGCTGCCAAATCTGATCGAGTTGGCCAAGCGGCCATTGCATGTTGAGGCCTATTGGTCGAATGGCAAGGTCAATGCGAACGATCCGTGGGGGATCAACCGGAACGCCCGGTTGTCGCTTATCGATACCATCGCCAATATCGGCGACAATAATTCCTTGGTGATCCTAAAGCAAGTCGCGCAGGATCCGGTCTATGGTCCCTTGCTCCAGGAGTTTTTGGCGCGGGTTGTCGCATTGTCAGGCGAGCAAATGCGTCAAGAAGTGGTAGCGGGCGAGACAACTATTTTGATTAGCTCGCCCAATCGTCTTACCTCCTATCACATGGATGACGATTGCAACTTTCTCATGCAGGTCGCCGGAAACAAGACGCTTTGGGTATATGATCACACCGATCCGACGCTGGTCTCGCACGAGGAGCGCGAGCAGTATCACAGGGGTAACCATAATAGCATTGTCTACAAGGAAAGCCGGCAATGCGAGGCTACCGCTTATGAGCTACACGCCGGATATGGCGTACACATCCCCGTTTTCGCGCCGCATTGGGTGCGCAATCACGACAACATCTCCGTTGCCTTGAGCGTCAATTATCAGCTGCGCCCTATGCTCTCCGAGAAACGGATATATCAGGTGAATAGCTTGCTGCGCAAATTGGGCGTCGCCCCGGCCCCGCCGCGCAATTCCCCTTGGCGCGATCGCTTGAAGCTCACTGCTGGCAATGGCCTTTATGGCGCCTATCGTCTCCTGAGGCGGAAACGGGCACATCCGGTCTGGACACCACGGCTCGCATCGCAACGCCATGGCAAGCTGGCCGGTCGATCGCTCGATGAAGTCTCGCGCGGATGAACGGAGGGGCGGGGCATTCGTTATTGTCGTTGTCAACAGATTAATGCTTAGGGTAGATATACGGTTTGTTTCTTACTTTGTGAGGAAGATTTCCCATGTCAACCGGATGCGCCTGCGGCGGTGTCGTGATCCAGTCCTCCGCGTTTTGAGGCCTGCTTCTTCAGCCGGAAGAAAAACCCAGAATATGAAAGCGCCGAGTACTCTGGTTGCCCGATGATTTTTAGGGAAAGTTCCCACGCTTTCCAGCTGTCAGCAACCTCATAACCGATCGCCCCAAAGGCTGTTACGAATTCCGCCCTGTTATAGAGGACGCACGCGACCCTGCATATGCCCCCGTCCTGAACCGTCGCCTTGGTCGGTCCATCAATGAGAGGGGTGCGGTTGATCAGGATATGCGACGGTTTTTGCGGGAGCCCCGCCACCATTTGGGGAAGAGGTGTATCGAAGGAATGGAGAGAGCCAGATGCAATCAAGAGTTCCGCCCCGGCCGCATCCTCCCATTTTCTCGTAAACCGAAGGCGGTTTTCGCCGCGATTTGCGGCTATATTTTGCCCTGTTTCCACCCATACGGGCAAGTCAAAAACCAGCCAGATGCAGTTCGAAGGAAGATTTAAATATCGATCGTACAGATAGAAAAGATTGCCAATACTTCCACCAAAATCAAAAATTTTGGCTCGGTCCAATATCAAGCCCCGCATGTGAAAAAGTGCGGCATAATCGCTAGGTCTGGGGACCTCGGCTAGTGAGGTGTGCAGCTTGGCGTAGTCTGGATGTTCGAAACCCCCTTCCGCGTAGGGCCGAGCTGCGGAGACAGCGTCCGACAAGCTCTCGAAAACGCGAAGATACCCTAACATGGCGTTCAGAATCGGCGCGGTGATTGGCCAATTGGCCACTCGCCTCATCAGACGATCACCGCCTGGCAGCGTTTCAACCGCGCGCAACAGGCGAGCTGTAAAACGGATCTGTTTTATTCGAAGGAGTCGAATTGTTGATAACATACCGTCCTCAATGTATATAGGTGACCTGAACAGGATACCGTTCATGCAGCAAAATGAGCACCATTAACCGTGCAAAACAATTCTGGAACATAATACACCATTTCGCCAACCGACTTACTTTCCTTTATGGACCGGATTATAACTTTCTCCCGCAGGGTATTCGGTAGAGCGTGGGACTCCGCCAAACGGGCGATCCCAAATCAGCCCTTTTGCCAGGCGGATGACCGGTTTCCAAACCGCGTTGTTTGGTATAAGGGATGCTGCAATCGCGAAGATGCCGCCCCATATTATGGGCTGGCTGAAATAACCTCTCGCGAAAAGTCTTCTCTCAAAAAACGTCGTCTGGAGCGGAACGACCGGCAGGTTGTCCGGAGCGGCAAATATGATTCAGGTCTGAAAATGAAGCTTCGCAATATCGCCATTATAGCTCACGTCGATCACGGCAAGACGACGCTCGTGGACCGTCTGCTCCAGCAATCCGGCGCCTTCCGCGAGAATCAGCGAGTCGCCGAGCGGGTCATGGATTCGAACGATCTCGAAAAGGAGCGCGGGATTACGATCATCGCCAAGGCGGCGTCGATCGCATGGAAGGACACCCGGATCAATATCGTCGATACGCCCGGCCACGCCGACTTCGGCGGCGAGGTGGAGCGCATCTTGTCAATGGTCGACGGCGCGATCGTCCTGGTCGACGCCTCGGAAGGGCCGATGCCGCAAACCAAATTCGTCGTCGGCAAGGCGCTAAAAATCGGTCTCAGGCCGATCGTCGCGGTGAACAAGGTCGATAAGCCGGACGCGCGGGCGAGCGAAGTCGTGAACGAGGTTTTCGATCTTTTCGCGGCGCTCGACGCCACCGGCGAACAGCTTGATTTTCCGATCCTTTACGGTTCGGCGAAACAGGGCTGGATGGCCGAGCGCCCGGACGGCCCGAAGGATGGCATGGCGCCCTTGTTCGATCTCGTATTAAAGCATGTCCCGCCGCCGAATACGAGCGAAGGCGGTTTTCGGATGCTTGGCACATTGCTCGAAGCCAATCCCTATCTCGGGCGGCTCATCACCGGGCGGATTTTCGCGGGCTCCGTAAAACCCGGTAAAAGCGTCCAGGTATTGGATCGCAAGGCCAATGTGGTCGAGCAGGGGCGGGTTTCGAAGATCCTGGCATTCAGGGGCATCGAGCGCACGCCGATCGAGGAGGCGGAAGCGGGCGACATCGTCGCGATCGCCGGGCTCGGAAAATTCAATGTCGCCGACACGCTTTGCGCGCCCGACGTCGTAGAACCTTTGCAGGCCCAGCCGATCGATCCGCCGACCTTGTCGATGACGTTCCTCGTCAATGATTCGCCGCTCGCCGGAACCGAAGGCGACAAGCTAACGAGCCGCGTCATCCGCGACCGGCTTTACAGGGAGGCCGAAGGCAATGTCGCGTTGCGGGTCGAGGATTCGCCCGGATCGGACTCTTTTGTCGTCTCGGGGCGCGGCGAATTGCAGCTTGCGATCCTGATCGAGACCATGCGTCGCGAGGGTTTCGAACTCGGAGTATCGCGGCCGAAAGTCGTCTTTCAAAAACACGAGGCCACGAACCAGCTTTTCGAACCAATCGAGGAAGTGGTCATCGACGTCGACGCGGAAAATTGCAGCATCGTCGTGCAAAAGATGGCCGGCCGCAAGGCCGAGATGATCGAGATGCGTCCGTCCGGCGGCGATCGCCTGCGCCTTGTCTTTCACGCCCCGACCCGCGGGCTTATCGGCTATCAGGGCGAGCTTTTGACCGATACCCGCGGCAGCGCGGTCATGAACCGGCTGTTTCACGCCTACGCACCCTGGAAGGGTGAGATCGCGGGGCGGCGCAACGGCGTTTTGGTTTCCAACGACAATGGCGAATCGGTCGCCTATGCGATGTGGAAGCTCAAGGATCGAGGTCCGATGATGATCGAGCCCGGCTGCAAGGTCTATCGCGGCATGATCGTCGGCGAACACACGCGGGACAATGATCTGGAGATCAATGTCTTAAAAGGCAAGCAGCTGACCAACGTCCGCGCCGCCGGCAAGGACGAGGCGGTCCGCCTGACTCCGCCCCTTAGGATGACTCTCGAAAAGGCGCTCGCCTATATCGAGGACGACGAGCTTGTGGAAGTCACGCCAAAATCGATCAGGCTGCGCAAGGCGCTGCTCGACCCCAACGCGCGCAAGCGTGCCTTTCGTGCCAAGGAAAGCGCCTGATGCAATCGCCTGCTCCGGTAAAAGGACTCGGCTCGCGCTCTGTAAGATGGTTCAAACAAGCGGGGCGTCGATGCATGAAGAAAGCAATCATTTCAGTTCATGTTCCCAAAACAGCCGGTACGAGCTTCGCGGTTTGGTTGGAAAGCGTATTTGGCAGTTGCCAGATAGTGCGGGACAATGCTGATCGGCCCATCGACCCGAAGTCGGAAATGAACGTCGATCCGGCGGGGTTTCTTTCGCGGTGCGGGGCCGCCCGGCGATTGCCCAAGGGGATCCTGGCCGTGCATGGCCATTTCTGGGCGAAAAAATACGAGCAGACCGAGAACGCCATCCGCATCGCGTTTCTACGCGATCCTATCGAACGTACGATTTCGCATTACTGTTTCTGGCTAAACAGGCCAGGCGATGGTCACAGTCTGCATCAGCGTGTTCTTGACGAGGGAATGGGAATGCTCGATTTTGCTCGTTTGCCTCAAATGCGTTGCTGCTACCGGGATTACTTCTTTCGTGACGTCAATATGGCGAGCTTTGACTTTATTGGCGATATGTCGGTTTTCGATGAAGAATTGGGGCGGCTTGAGGCTTTGCTCGGTGTCCGAGGAGCTCGCGCTACGGAGTGCCGGAATCTCACGGCAGACTACTCATCGATGCGGGAGGTCGCTCTTACGACTGGTCCGGTACGTGATGAGCTGGCCGAGATACTTACCGATGAGGTAGCCTTCTACCGGCAGCAATTAGGGCGGTGAGAGGATCTTTATGCCTCCGATATAGAACGTCTTGTGTCGTCCTGGCCGCGATCTGACCCACCGGCTTCAATGGGATGGAATGCGATCTGGCTGATTGCGGTCCGCCAGGACGAGGAGCTTGTGGCAGGCACGCCGAAGTCGACCAGGTTGCGCAAGGCAGGCTCGACCCCAACACGCGCAAGTTCCGCGTCAAGGACAGCGCATGCGTCAACGCAACAGCATCATGAGGGCGATCGCGGCGATCAGCCAGAGGGCGAGGTGGCCCCAGCGCGCGCCGCGCGCTTCGGCCTTGCCGATTTTAGCGATCGCTCCTTCGGATAGCTCGAAACCGGTTTCGGCCATCCCTTCGAGCTGATTGACGATATTTTCGCCGCGCAACAGCACCGAGGGCAGATTGGAAGCGAACTGTGCGAGCGCCGAGGCGGCGCGGCCGGCGTCCTGCAGTTTCCCGATGGGCCCGAGATTCTGCTCGATCCAGGCGCCAACCACCGGTTCGGAGGTTGTCCATACGTTGAGCTTCGGATCGAGCGTGCGCGCCACGCCTTCGACGACAACCATGGTCTTTTGCAAAAGGACGAGTTCGAACTCGCGTCTTCATGTCGAAAAGGGCGGTGATCTCGAATAGAAGCGTCAGCAGTTTCGCCATGGAAATCTGATCGGCGGTGCGGGAATGAATTGGCTCGCCGATTGCCCGGATGGCCTGCGCGAAATCCTCGACCCTATGCACGTGCGGCACATAGCCGGCCTCGAAATGAACCTCCGCCACGCGGCTGTAATCGCGCTTGATGAATCCATAGAGGATTTCCGCGAGAAAGCGCCGCTCTTTGAAACCGAGGCGGCCCATGATGCCGAAGTCCACCATTGTGAGGCGCCCCTGTGCATCAACGAATAAATTTCCCTGATGCATGTCGGCGTGGAAAAATCCGTCCCGCATCGCCGTGCGCAGGAAGGATTGAACGACGTTGCGGCCGAGGGCCTGCAAATCATGGCCCTTTGAGGCGAGCGCCTTGATGTCGGATAAAGGTGTCCCATCGATCCATTCGAGGGTCAGCACCTCTTTCGTAGTCCGATCCCAGTCGATTCGAGGAATCCGGAAATCTTTGTCTTGGGCCGTATTCTCGGCGAATTCGGAAGCGGCGGCGGCTTCGAGCCGAAAATCCATTTCCATCTTGACCGTGCGGGCCAGCGTATCGACGACCTCGACCGGCTTCAGGCGCTGGGCGTCCTCAAGCCAGCGTTCGGCCAGGCGCGCCGCGAAATACATGTCGCCGAGGTCGCGTTTGAAATGCCGCTCGACACCCGGACGCAGCACCTTGACGGCGACTTCGCGTTCGCCATCGCCGTCCTTCACGCGCGCCCGGTGCACCTGGGCAATCGAGGCGGCGGCGACCGGCTCTCCGAAACTTATAAAGGTGCGGCCGAGCGGTTCGCCGAAGGCGGCCTCGATGGTCGCGATCGCAACCCTGCGCGGAAAAGGCGCCATCCGGTCCTGCAAAAGCTCGAGCTGCCGAACAACGGCCACGCCGACGACGTCCGGCCGAGTCGCGAGGAATTGGCCGAGCTTGACGTAGGACGGCCCGAGCCGGCTGATCGCGGCGGGGAGATTGGCAAGGCCGGTCGCCTTTTTGCTAGCGGCGTTGGCCCCGGAAGTTCTCGCACCGCTTTGAGCAAGCAGCCTTGCCAAGGCGAGCGGCAGCCGCGCGGCCGGGGGAACGATCGACGGATCGACGTCGCTGAACACGCCGGCCCGGGCCAGCACGATAATCGCGCGCGCGAGGCGCAGCAAGGAACCGAGGGAGGAACGCAATTCCCGCCTGCCCTAACGCGTGGCCGAATCCGATAGGACTGGATCGCGCCGCGAAGGGCGGAGTTTGCGAACGATCGGACCGCGATCGCTGGCTTCACTATTAAGAGTCATGCTCCTGCTCGCATTGATTGACGCCATGATCCTATCCGGAAATTCCATGGGTTTGTCAGACCATGCCTAAAGCTTCCAGCCCGAATGAATGGCGACGATCCCGCCCGAAAGCCGCGTGAACGAGGCCCGCTCGAATCCCGCCGCGGCGATCTTGCCGCAAAAAGTCTCGGCATCGGGAAACCGCGCGATCGATTCGACGAGATAACGATACGGCTTATCGTCGCCCGCGACCAAGCGGCCGATAAGAGGGATGACGCGAAACGAATAGGCTTCGTAGAGGCGGTCGAGAACAGGCACGTTCACGTTCGAAAACTCGAGACAGAGGAATTTGCCGCCACGCCGAAGAACCCGGTGCGCCTCGGCCAGCGCCTTGCCGACGCGCGGCACGTTGCGAATGCCGAAGCCGATCGTATAGGCATCGAAGCTGGCATTGGCGAAGGGCAGCTCCTCGGCGTTCGCCTCGACGAAGTCGAGCGTCGCCGCAAATCCACGCTTGGCGGCGCGCCTTTGTCCTTCCTTCAGCATGGCGGCATTGATGTCGAGCACAACGATCTCGGTCAAGGGTGAGCCTGCCTTCGCGACCCGGAAGGCAATGTCGCCGGTGCCGCCGGCCACATCGAGATGCCGGAACCGGGTTTTCCCGGACGGCATCACCCTACCGGCGAAAATATCTTTCCAGATCCGGTGGAGGCCGCCGGACATCAGATCGTTCATGAGGTCGTAGCGGAAGGCGACCTTGTGAAAAATCGCGTCCACCCGCGCTTGCTTGTCTTGCAGCGGCAAGCGGGAAAAACCGAAATGCGTTTCTTCAGCCATGTTTCGCGGTGCTCGATGGGGGGCGGGCTACCGAAAGGTCTGATTCTTGGGGAACATAGCGCGGGCCATCCCCCATGGCTATGGCGGGGGCCTTCGCCCGGAAACGAGACGGAGGCAGAGCGCGAGCAGGGCGGCGATGGAGAAGAAAAACCGTTGGGCGGGACGAGATCGGGCGTCTCTTGCCGGCGGCCGGTGGGGGGCAACACGCTTAAAGTTTCGCGGCCCCACTTTCAGCTCGCCGCGTACGTGGCGATCCGAAACCTGGCCGGATGCCGCGGCGCGCCATACGCTTGGCTTTGGCAGAATTAGGCCGCGTTTGGCGGGGATTGGTTTCGCTCACCAGCTCGAAGCGGAGGGCGCCGGCGAGCGGCGCGGCTTCCACGAGCCTGACTGTTACAAGGTCGCCAAGCCGATGCATTTGGCCGGTGCGCGAGCCGATCAGGGCGTGCCGCGCCGGGTCATGCCGGAAATAATCATCTCCGAGCATGGCCGCCGGGATGAACCCGTCGGCGCCGGTCTCGTCGAGCTTGACGAAAAGCCCGGCGCTGGTCGCGCCCGATATTCGGCCTTGGAACGTCGCCCCTATCTGGCCGGCCAGATGGGTCGCGATCAGGCGTTCGGATGTCTCGCGTTCGGCGGCCATGGCCCGGCGCTCGGTGGCGGATATTTTGGCCGCGATTTCGGCCAGTTCCTCGTTCCTGATCGAGGCCAAGCCATCCGACCCGAGATGCAGCGCGGAGATCAAGGCGCGGTGGACGATGAGATCGGCGTAACGGCGGATCGGCGAAGTGAAATGCGCGTAGCGGCGCAGGTTGAGACCAAAATGACCATAATTCTCAACAGCATATTCGGCTTGCGCCTGGGTGCGCAGCACGACTTCGTTGACGAGATGCTCGTTGTCCGTGCCTTTTGCGCGGGCGAGAATGCGATTGAATTGCGCGGCGCGAACAACTTGGCCCTTGCCGGGCTTAATGCCGATCGAGGCTAGGAATTCGGCAAGATTGTTGAGCTTTTCGAGCGATGGCTCATCATGCACGCGGTAGATAAAAGCCTGATGTTTCGCCTCAAGCGTTTCGGCGGCCGCCACATTGGCGAGGATCATGAATTCCTCGATGAGGCGGTGGGAGTCGAGCCTTGGCGGGGTCGTGATGCATTTCACCGCGCCTTTATCGTCCAGAATAATCTTGCGTTCGGGAACATCGAGATCGAGCGACCCGCGTTTGTCGCTTGCGATTTTCAGCGCGGCGTAGGCCTCGTAAAGCAGCACGAGGACAGAGGCATGGAGCGGGCCCATGGCCTCGTCGGGTCCATGGTCGATTAACGCCTGCGTCTGGGCATAGGAGAGTTTTGCTGCGGAGCGCATCATGACCCGATGGAAACTATGGCTTAATTTACGACCATCGGCGGCGATGACGATGCGGGCGGCAAGCGCTGGGCGATCTTCGTTTGGGCGCAGCGAACAGAGATCGTTGGAAATCCGCTCCGGCAGCATTGGCACGACACGGTCGGGAAAATAGACCGAATTGCCGCGATCCTGCGCCTCGCGATCGACCGCTGCGTCGGCGCGGGCATAGGCGGCGACATCGGCAATGGCGACGCGCAAAATAAAGCCGCCGGGGTTGGCCGGATCAGGGTCGCGCTCGGCGTGGACCGCGTCGTCGTGGTCCTTGGCATCCACCGGGTCGATGGTCACGAGCGGGATCGCGCGCCAATCCTCGCGATGGGCCATGGTCGCAGGTCTCGCCCGCTCCGCCTCTGCGATGACCTCCCGGCCAAAGGCGTGCGGAATCTGGTGCGCATGGATGGCGATGAGGCTGATCGCTCTTTCATTGTCGACGGCGCCGAGCCGTTCGCGGACGCTTGCCACGGGAAGGCCGAGGCGGCCAGTGCGCAAGACCTCGACGGTAACGAGATCGCCGTCGCGCGCCATGCCTTCGTCGCCGGGGCCAACGCGGAGTTCACCGCGACTTACGTTTTTCCTGTCGATCGGCATGACACGGCCGCCGCCGCGCGGATCCGCGCGCAAAATCCCGAGGACTTGCGTTTTCGCGCGCGGCAGAAGCTTTACGAGGCGCCCGGTGTAGGCAGGTTCGTCTCGCACCGCGCCGGGAGCCGGTTCCACCCGGATCAGGGCGCGGTCGCCAGGGGCGGGAGCGATCGGTCCGGGTATTTGCCTGGCCTTGGCCATGATTAGGATTTGCGGCGCCTCTCCTTGGCCCTCGTCCCATTCGGCGGGGGCGGCGATGAGATCGCCGTCGCGGTCGCGCGCGATCATATCGGCGAGAACGACCCCCTGCAGGATGGCAGGCTTATGCATGCTTTTGCGCTTCCTTTCGCTGGCGCCATCGGCTTCGAGGTCTTTTAGCATGCGTTTAAGGGCGATCCTCGCGGGGCCTTTAACATTGAAAGCGCGGGCGATTTCCCGTTTGCCGATTTTGCCGCGCGTCTTGCCGCCGAAGGTTTCGCGCACTCGGGCGACGAAGGCCAAAACGTCCGCGCGGGAGGGCAAACCTCCATCGCGCGGCTCGTGCGCAGACTGCGCTACGTCCTGGCCACCGGCGTATTTTTTCACGCTCGCTTAGCCTTCCGCGATTTTTGCGCCGATGGTTTGGCCGACGGTTTTCGTGCCGGTGCCGCTGCCTTTGGGTTTGCCTTCGGCGCGGACCGCTTGGTTTTTTTGGCCCCCGGTCTTGGGCGCGCCCCCTGCTTGTCCTCGATCAAGCGTATCGCCTCTTCAAGCGTGATTGTCTCGGGCGACATGCCGCCTTTCAAGGTCGCATTGGTGTTGCCGCGATTGACATAGGGTCCGAATCGTCCGGCGCGTACGGTTACCGGTTCACCCGCGGGATGTTCTCCAAGCAGGCGACCTTGGACGCTCGCACTCCCCCCTTGCCCATCCGCTTTCGCGGCGACAAGCGCAACGGCGTCTTCAAGCGTTAACGTGGTGGCGTCGGCATCGGGCGGCAAGGTCGCGTTAATTTTGCCGTAATTGACATAGGGGCCGTATCGCCCAGCTTTGACTACCACCTTACCGCCCTCGGGATGTTCGCCGAGCACCCGCGCGGGCGCGCTCGCGGCATCGCCGAAACGGCGGCCGGTTAATCCGCTTTCCTTGGCGACAATGAGATCGATCGCGCGATTTTCGCCAATGCTCAGAATGTCGTCGTCCTTGCCGATGCGCGCATAGGTCTTGCCGTGCTGGACATAGGGACCGAAGCGGCCGATCCCGGCTAGGATCGGTTTCTTTGTCTCGGGATGTCTGGCGATCTCGCGCGGCAGCGAAAGCAAGCCGAGTGCCTGGGTGAGGGTGATTGCGCCCGGATCGATGTTTTTGGGTAATGAGACCCGCTTTGGCTTTTCACCCTCGCCTTGCTGCACATAGGCGCCAAACCGGCCGTCGCGCGAGGTTATCTCTTCCCCCGTCGCCGGGTCCTGGCCCAAGATTCCGGCGTTCGCCCGTTCGCCATTGGCGGCGCTATCCGCGCTCGTGTTTGCCAAGGTGCGGGTGAATTTGCATTCGGGATAATTCGAGCAGCCAATGAAGGCGCCGAATTTGCCGAGTTTCAGAGAGAGCTGGCCTGTGCCACAGGACGGACACGCACGCCTGTTCGAGCCGTCTTCCTTGGCGGGGAAAATATGCGGCCCCAAAAGCTCGTTCAGACTGTCCAAAACTTGAGTTGTGCGCAGGTCCTTGATGCCCGCGAGCGCGCCGGAAAAATCCGCCCAAAAATCGCGCAGCACCTGCTTCCAGTCGAGCTCATGGTTGGAGACGAGGTCGAGTTTCTCCTCAAGCGCGGCGGTGAAATCATAGCCGACGTAGCGGGTGAAAAAGCTTTCCAGAAAAGCCGTCACGAGACGGCCTTTGTCTTCGGGGATGAGTCGCTTCTTGTCAAGACGAACGTAGTCACGCTCGCGCAAAACAGCGAGAGTCGAAGCGTAGGTCGAAGGCCGGCCGATGCCAAGTTCCTCCATGCCTTTGATGAGCGTCGCCTCGGTGAAGCGCGGCGGCGGCTCCGTGAAATGCTGGTCCGCCGCGATTTTGTCCTTGGCGAGAGCATCGCCTGTGGCCATCGCGGGCAGACGCCCGCCGTCTTCATCCTCTTCGTCGTCGTGGCCTTCCTGATAAAGTTTCAAAAAGCCGTCGAAACGCATGACTTGCCCGGTCGCGCGGAGATCGATCGTTCGTGTGCCGGCATGGGCCACGATATCGGCCGTGGCGCGTTCGAATTCGGCGGATTCCATTTGGCTCGCGACGGTGCGCGTCCAGATGAGTTCGTAAAGCCGCCTCTGGTCCGGCTCGAGGCCACGAGAGACATGTTTTGGCAAGCGGGCGAGATCGGTCGGGCGGATGGCTTCATGCGCTTCCTGCGCATTCTTGGCTTTCACCGTATATTTGCGCGGCGCCTTCGGGACATAATGGGCACCGAACTCCTTGCCGATGACATTGCGGGCGCTCGCGATCGCCTCCGGCGCGAGATCGACGCCGTCGGTGCGCATATAAGTGATGAGACCGACCGCCTCGCCGCCGATTTCGGCACCTTCATAAAGCCGCTGGGCGAGCTGCATCGTCCGCGCCGGCGCAAAACCGAGCTTGCGGGACGCTTCCTGCTGGAGGGTCGAGGTCGTGAACGGCGGCGGCGGATGCCGCTTGGCAGGCTTGGCCTCGATCCCTGCCACCGAGAATTTGGCCGCGTCGAGGGCCGCCTTGAAGGCTGTCGCTTCCGCCTCCGAGCCAATGTCGAGGCGATTGATCCGCTGGCCATCGGCTCCCACGAGCCGGGCAACAAAAGGCGCCCCGGCCGTGGTCTTCAAATGCGCCACGATTGACCAGTATTCGCGCGACACGAATTTTTCGATCTCGAGTTCGCGGTCGCAGACCAGGCGCAAGGCGACGGATTGCACCCGCCCAGCCGAGCGAGCGCCAGGCAATTTGCGCCATAGCACCGGCGAAAGATTGAAGCCGACGAGATAATCGAGCGCGCGGCGGGCGAGATACGCATCGACAAGCGCGGCGTCGATCTCGCGCGGATGACTGATGGCCTCGAGGATCGCGGATTTGGTGACCGCGTTGAACACGACCCGCTCCACGGATTTCGCCCCGAGGATTCTCTTCGCCTTCAACACTTCGAGGACGTGCCAAGAAATCGCCTCGCCTTCGCGATCCGGGTCGGTGGCCAGAATGATCCGGCTCGCGCCCTTCACCGCTTTGGCAATTTCCGCCAGCCGTTTGGCCGATTTGGCATCGACATCCCATAGCATGGCGAAATCGCCGTCCGGATCGACCGAACCGTCCTTCGCCGGCAAATCGCGAACGTGGCCATAGGAAGCATAAACTTCATAGCCTTTCCCGAGGTATTTGGTGATCGTCTTGGCCTTCGCCGGCGACTCGACGATGACGATATTCATGCGGTGGTCCCTCGATGCCAATGAATTCCTTGGTTTTCAGCGGGCGTCGCCATAAGCCCGCCAATTGGAGGCGCCGAGTCCGCCAAGCGGCGATCTTGAGCTTGGCCCCAATCGATGGCCGCGAAGATGGGGCAGCGCGAGCCTGTAGTCAAATCGGGCCGGAACGTATCAGGCAAGTTGAACCAATTCATTTAATTTCCAAATTATAGCCAAGCCCGAGCATAGCACGGCCAAGCCTCTGCGCTTCTCGAAGCCCATCAATAGGGAGCAACCTGAACCGGGGCTCGCGTGGGGCGCCCGGCAGAATTCCCGGCATTCCGAGTTAAATCGCGCAGCGAAATCAGGCGAGGGCCGGCGTGGTCGGCGCTATATTTCACTTTTTTATAGCCAGGCTTTGCAGCTTGGGACCGGGCGGCGTGCCGTCCGGAGAAATTTCGAACGCGATTACCGATCCGACCGCGTCGGTCGGAAATTGGAAGGTTCTCCCGGCGTTGCCGTCCGCGTCGGTTCGAATCATTCCGAGCTGGCGGAAGCATTTCAAATAGACGTGGTAGCTCGTATTTGGTGTGGTTCCGGCCAGGCGTATGGCGGCCGTGGATGTCATACTCGTCTCGGGAGACACCGTCGCGGACCCGGCGGCGACGGCTGAACCAGTGTCGGCGACGTTATCATTGGTGCAGCTGCCTTCGTCCTGTCGCACTAGGGCAACCGTCGTCGCCGTCTTCGTCGAGAGCGGGACCTGGACCGGACAAGCCGTGCCGTCCCGCGCCGAAATCGTGTAAGAAGATGCCTTGTCGCCGCTGCCGGCCTTCACGACACTCCCGATTGCCGCACCGGCCGGAGCGCTATCGGCCGAGGTGAAATCGGCATGGTCGTTGTACCAGCAAGTCAGCGGTCGGTTTTGCGCAAATGCCGCGCCCGAGCCCGGTAAAATCACCGTCGCGGTTAAAATAGTCTTCCAGATGGTTTTCATGGCGTTCCGATTTTTGATGAGAGCCTTCCCGGCGGCGCTTGAACCGGTTCGCGCCGGAAAATGCAACAGGACAATCACGGTGAATCGCTTCACGATTCTCTGAAGGCGGCTCCAAGAAGGCAATCTTGGGGTGAAATCCATAGCACGCCCGGGATCGCTTGGATATTTCCGCGCCCCCGCCGGGGCTGGACGAGATGCTTGACCGGCCGAAAACTGGTTATATGTGGGTAGGTCGCGCACATCCGCCAATTATCATGCAGGGGTCGTTTCCCGTCCTATAGAACAGGGTCGATGGTCAAACCGGCGAAAGAGCCCGCATTTCCCCACCGGCATCTGCTCGGGATCGAGGGGCTTTCCGCCCAAGACATCAGCTTTCTCCTCGATCTCGCCGAGGCGGCGATCGAAGTGTCGCGCCAGGTCGAGAAAAAGCGCTCGACCTTGCGCGGAAGGACTTTGATCAACCTTTTTTTCGAGGCTTCGACCCGGACCCAAGCGTCGTTCGAACTTGCCGGCAAGCGTCTCGGCGCCGACGTCATGAACATGTCGGTCGCAACCTCAAGCGTCAAGAAGGGCGAGACGCTGATCGATACGGCGATGACGCTGAACGCGATGCGGCCCGACATTATCGTGGTGCGCCATTCCCAGGCCGGCGCGGTGCATCTTTTGGCGAAGAAGGTCGATTGCGCGGTCGTCAACGCGGGCGATGGCGCGCACGAGCATCCAACCCAGGCGCTGCTCGATGCGCTCACGATCAGGCGCAACAAGGGCAGGATCGAAGGCCTCACGGTCGCGATCTGCGGCGACATTCTTCATTCGCGTGTCGCGCGTTCCAATATAGTGCTGCTCTCAGCGCTCGGCGCGCGGGTGCGGGTGGCCGGGCCATCGACGCTGCTGCCCCCTGGAATTGAGCGCATGGGCGTCGGGGTTTTCCGCGAAATGCGAGCGGGGCTCGAAGGCGCCGACATCGTGATGATGCTGCGCCTGCAGCGCGAGCGGATGCAGGGCGGCTATTTCCCCTCGGCCAAGGAGTATTTCCGCTTTTTCGGCCTCGACGAGGCAAAGCTTTGTTATGCCAAACCCGATGCGCTGGTGATGCATCCAGGACCGATCAACCGCGGCGTTGAAATCGATTCCGCCGTCGCCGACGGGCCAAGGAGCCTTATTCGCGAGCAGGTCGAGATGGGGGTCGCGGTGCGGATCGCCGTGTTGGAGGCCTTGGCGCAGCATTTGCCCAATGGATGAGAGCGAGTTTCGCGTGAAACTTTCCTCCCCCATTTCCATTGCCCACCAACCGCTCGCGCTCGTCAATGCGCGGCTGATCGATCCGGCGCAACTTCGCGAGGCGATGGGCGGCGTCCTTGTCGTCGATGGCTTGATCCGCGATTTTGGCGCCGCCGTAATCGCCGAAAATCTCCCCGCCCACGCGCGAATTGTCGATTGCGGCGGCGATTGCGTGACGCCCGGCCTCATCGACATGTGGGCGTTCGTCGGCGAGCCAGGCGCCGAACATCGCGAGACAATCGCGACCGCGACCTCGGCGGCGGCGGCGGGCGGCATCACGACAATCGTTGCCCGCCCCGATACCAATCCGCCGGTCGACGAGGCGGCGGTGGTCGATTTTTTGTTGCGCCGCGCGCGCGATACCGGCCGCGTGCGCTTGCTTCCCTTGGCGGCCTTGACGGCCGGCCTCAACGGCGCGGAGATTGCCGAGATCGGCTTATTGCAACAGGCAGGTGCGGTGGCGTTCAGCGATGGCGCGCGAGCGATCCGCAACGCGCGTGTCACGCGCCGCGTCATGCAATACGCCCGCGATTTCGATGCCCTCGTCATCCATTACGCAGAAGATCGCGATCTCGCGGGCGAGGGCGTGATGAACGAAGGCGAATTCGCCTCGCGCCTCGGCCTTGCCGGAATTCCGCGCGAGGCGGAAGCAATCATGCTCGATCGCGACATAAGGCTCGTCAACCTCACCGGCGCGCGCTACCATGCCGCGCTCGTCACCACGGCGCTTTCCTTGGACATTATCGCCAAAGCCAAGGCCGATGGCCTTCCGGTGACCTGCGCCACCTCGATCAACCATCTGACCCTCAACGAGAACGACATCGGCGATTACCGCACGTTTTTGAAACTCGCGCCGCCATTGCGCCACGAGGACGAGCGGCGCGCGCTCGTCGCGGCTTTGGCGTCGGGCCTCATCGACGCCGTCGTTTCGGACCATAACCCGCAGGATGTCGAAACCAAACGCCTGCCGTTCACCGAGGCGGAAAATGGCGCGATCGGCTTGGAGACGATGCTTTCGGCGGGCCTGCGGCTCGTGCATTCCGGGGAAATTCCGCTCGCGCGTCTCATTGCCGCCATGACCATCCGGCCGGCCGAGATCCTCGGTCTGCCGCAAGGAAGGCTCAAGATCGGCGCGCCGGGCGATCTCATCCGCTTCGACCCGGATGAGCCTTTCGTTGTCGATCCGGCAAAACTGCATTCTCGCTGCAAGAACACGCCCTTCGACGAGGCCCGCATGGAGGGCAAGGTAAAGCTCACCATGGTCGCGGGCGAGATTGTTTTCGAGGCGGAGTGAGGGTACGGCGGGCGATTGAGGTTCGCCTGCGTCGCGCCTCGTTCGCCATATTGGGTCAATTCACCCCCGTCTTTTGGTCGCTTGGCAAGCGTGCGTCTTTGCCCCGGTGCAAAGAAGGCGCTGGCAGGGCCTGTTGGGGAAAACCCCGACCAATTGCTGATCAGGGTTTCTAGGTGTTAGCGTCTAGGATTGACAGCCTCGCTGACCCGCCCTTGGTTCACATGAAAATGCGCCGCAATTTCATGTTGAGCCATACCTTTGGCGTAATACATCTCCCGCATTTCTGCCATCATCTCAGGGGTTACCGGAGGTGAGCGGCGCGGGGTTGGCCGCCGACGAGGAAACGAACCCACTTTAGAAACGCTACTCTTACTATTACTCATTTGACCTAAACTCCTAGAACAAGGTCCTCCCTTCATGAGGGGAACAGTTGCCAAAGAGGCGGCCAATGTCTAGAGGGGTCGCGCGCCACTTACCCCAATATGCACATCTAATCGAACTGGCAGGAGGCTGTGGGTGCGACGGGGCGGCCCTGGTGCATAGTTTGGGTGCGAACCCGGCGCCGGGGGCCCTGGAACCGGGGGGAAGTTTTGTGCATTCCTTCTTTCTAGATATGGAGCAAGACGATGAGACGGTAGTACTTATCTTCGCAGTACTCGCTAGCAGTTCAACGTTAGCACAGGCACAGATATGTGATGCTTGGGGAAGGTGTTTCGAGACTGAAGACACAGACGAAGAAATATATACTCATCAGTACCACTACCCTCGTTACTATCAGCCTCGTTACTATCAGCCTTATTACCATCACCGCCATCACTATCATGACGATGAGGGCGAGTGGTGAGACCTTCTTGGTGGAGGCCCACACCCCCCAATGACGGTCGGCGCGGCGGCGAATACGGCAACCGATGGCGGTGGTGTTCCCGGTCTTTCAGATCGAGAAATCCTCGTCGAAGAACCTTGTGTTGCGCAGCCTTATGAATACTCTGTCATCAGGCTTTAGCCCAAGGTCCTTGTACGCTTGCGCGGGCAGAGCCGCATCGACGAGCGCTTCATCATCGATGCGGGCGAGTTCGACATTCACCGAGGAACCGGCGAAGGCGATATGGTTGATTTTGGCGGCGATGCCAATGCCATCGGAATTGTCACGCCTTATTTCGATGTCGTGCGGACGCACGAAAGTCACGCTGTTGGCCTCCGCCGGACTGGCCGCCACGGCATTGCCGGCATTCGTCTTGCGGGCATGGAAAAGATTGTAACTGCCCAAAAAACCGAAGACGAACGGGTTGGCCGGGTTGTCGTAGATTGCTTCCGGCGAGGCGAACTGCTCAATTCTCCCTTCGTTCATGACCGCAACTCTATCCGACACCTCAAGCGCCTCTTCCTGGTCGTGGGTGACAAGGACTGTCGTCACATGAATCCTGCGGTGCAATTTGCGTAGCCAGCGCCTCAGCTCGCGGCGGACGGTCGCGTCGAGGGCGCCAAAAGGTTCGTCGAGCAAAAGGACGCGAGGCTCGACCGCGAGCGCACGGGCCAGCGCCACCCGTTGCCGCTGCCCTCCGGAGATCTGGGAAGGATACCGCTGCGCAAAGTTTTGCAGCTGAACGAGTTGCAAAAGCTCGCCGACCTTGGCGCGGATTTCCGCTTCCTTCGGCCTCAGGTGCCAGGGCTTCGCGCGCAGCCCGAAGGCGACGTTTTCGAAAACGCTCATGTGCTTGAACAGCGCATAGTGTTGGAACACAAAGCCGATGCGCCGTTTGCCGGCCTCCTGAGCGGAAACGTCGTGGCCGTCGAAGAGGATCGGCCCGCTGCCGGGGTCGGCGGCTTCGATGCCCGCGATCACGCGCAAAAGCGTCGTCTTGCCGGAACCGCTCGGCCCGAGAAGGGCAACGAGTTCGCCGGTCTCGACCTTGAGGCTAACATTGTCGAGCGCCTTGAAACGATTGAAGGTTTTGTTGACCCCGCGAACCTCGATGCTCATGGCATCCCTTCGTCCTCGACCTGGTACGTTTCAAGCTTGCCCGTTTGACGCTCAACGATCGCCTGGACGATCAGCGTGACGATCGTCAGAAAGGCAAGCAAAGACGCGACGCTAAACGCTGCCTGGCTATTGTATTCGTTCCATAGTTTCTCGATGCGCAGCGGCATTGTGTCATTAGAGTCGATGTGCCCCGAGACCACCGAGACCGCCCCGAATTCGCCAAAAACGCGCGCGGTGCAGAGGATTACGCCGTAAAGTAACGCCCATTTTACATTGGGCAAGGTGACCTTCCGGAAGGTGCGCCAGCCCGAGGCGCCAAGCGAGAGGGCCGCCACCTCTTCGTCGGACCCTTGCGCTTCCATGAGCGGAATCAACGAGCGCGCGACAAATGGGAAGGTGACAAAGATCGAAGCGAGCACGATCGCCATGGGCGTAAAAATGATGCCAGTGAAGCTTCTGGTGAAGGCGAGTGGCCACCAATCTTGCGCAAAGCCACGCCAGTACAGCGAAAAAGGGTCGGGCCAAGTCCAGCCCGAAGCCCACGCCCCGAGCAGGCCGCTGCGGCCAAGCAGCAGGACGAAGATGAGGCCCGCGATGACCGGCGACACCGAAAAAGGCAGGTCGATCAGCGCGATCAAAAAGGCGCGGCCCTTGAACCGGAATTTTGTCACCGACCATGCGGCCGCAAGCCCGAAGACGATGTTGAGAGGAACGACAACGACCGCGACGCCCGCGGTCAGCCGGATCGAACTCCAGGTCTTCTCGGCCTGGCCGCGCTCCGCCGCGAGCTTGCGCCGTGCGGCATGACTTAACCGCGCGCCCTCGGGCGGGCTGGCCACATGCAACACGCTGACATAGGCGTCAACCCCCTTGGAAAGAGCCTGGGCGAATACGTTCACCACCGGTATCACAATGAAGAGGGTGAGAAAGATGACCGTCGTCGCGACCATGACGCGGCGGATGAGCCGATGGCCCGGCGGGAGCGGGCCCCCGGACGCTCGGATCGGCTGAGTTTGGGCCGCCCACGCTTCCGCCATGAACCAGTCCTTGTTTCAAAAGTGCGATCGATGCGGTTGGAACCGCGCGCGTTACCTCACGTTGCTCGTTCGCGACGGCCGGCCCACCATTCGAGGCCATTGATCGCGAGCAATATAACGAGCGAGAAGAAAAGCAAAACGATGCCAATCGCGGTCGCTTCCGAGGTGCGAAAATCATCGAGCTTGGTGACGATCTGCAAGGGTGCGATCTGCGACTTGCCAGGAATATTTCCGGCGATGAAAATCACCGAGCCATATTCGCCAATCGCGCGCGCGAAGGCCAATGCCAATCCGCTGAGCCAGGCGGGCAAGATTTCAGGGAAGATAACGCGCCGCAAAATCGTCAGCCTATTGGCCCCCAGGCTCAACGCCGCGTGTTCATATTCCGTATCCCAATCGCGCAGTACCGGCTGGACCGTCCGCACCACGAAGGGCAGTCCAACAAATATCAGGACGAGCACGATTCCCGTATTGGTGTGGGAATAGGGGAAATCCAACCACGATAGGGCATCGACCGACAAAACCTCGCCAAACGCTGCGAGTTCCGCCACTCTGTTGATAGAGCCCGCGACGTGGCGGCCCAATCCGCCGATCCAACCATCTGCCAGATAAAGCGAACTGAACGTCAGACCGGCGACCGCGGTCGGCAAGGCGAAAGGAAAGTCAATGAGCGCGTCGAACAGCCGCCGTCCTGGAAATGGCTCGCGCACGAGCACCCAGGCGATGATCAGCCCAAACACGCCATTGACCCCCGCCGCGATGGCCGCGGCGGTGAAAGTAAGACGGTAAGACGCGACGACGATTGGATCGGTGATGGTCTGCCAGAAGTCGCTCCAGCCGAGCTGAGCCGTCTTGAAAACCATCCCGGCGAGCGGGATCAGTACGAGGGCGGAGAGATAAAAAAGTGTATAGCCGAGGGTAAGCGGCAGCCCCGGAACAAGCCGCGAAGGATGCGGCGCGGGGCGCAACATGTTGCCCGCGGAGGATCTGGCCGGGGGTCCGCCCGCCGCCGCGTTTGCGCTCATTTTGCCGGCCTGTAAATCTGATCGAACAACGCGCCGCCGGCAAAGAACGCCTCATGTGCCTTCACCCACCCGCCGAAGGTCTCGTCGATGGTAAAAAGCGGGAGAGATGGCAATTCCGCGCTGTATTTCTTCAAGGCATCGACATCGCGCGGCCTGTAATGAAGCTGCGCTATGGTCTCCTGTGCTTCGGGCGTATAGAGAAATTTCAGGTAGGCTTCCGCGAGATCCCGCGTGCCTTTTTTGTCCACCACTTCGTCGACGACGGCAACAGGTGGCTCGCCGAGAATACTGCTCGGCGGATAGACGATTTCGAACTTGTCCCTGCCAAACTCGTCGAGCGCCAGCCAGAGCTCGTTCTCCCAATTCAACAGGACGTCGCCAAGTTGCTTTTGCGCGAAGGTGACGGTCGAGCCGCGCGACCCGGTATCCAGAACCGGAACATTGTGATTGTAGAACGTCTCAATGGCCGCGCGGGCTTCGGCGTTCTGATATGCGGGGAAGTCTCGCGCCATTCGCGCCGCCGTCTGCGATTCCTGCAATCCCTCCAGCGTGGAGGGATCGTAAGTTGTCGCCCTGGCCACGGCGCCCCAGAGCGCCAGGAACGCCCAGCGCCCGGCGCCGCTCGTCTTGGGATTGGCCACGATCACTTGCACGTCCGGGCGGGTCAAATCCTTCCAATCCTTGATGTTTTTCGGATTGCCGTTGCGCACGAGAAAGACGACCGTCGACGTGTAAGGGCAGGAGTTGTAAGGCAATTTCTCCTGCCAGCCAGGCTTGATCAGCCCGGCGCGCTCGATCGCGATAATATCCCAGGCGAGGGCCAAAGTGACGACGTCGGCTATTAGCCCTTCGATGACCGAACGCGCTTGTTTGCTCGACCCTCCATGCGATTGCTCCAAGATCACGCTCGCGCCGGTGCGGGATTTGTAGCGCTCCGCGAACAAATCGTTGATTTCCGTATAAAGTTCCCGCGTGGGATCATAGGAAACGTTGAGGAGCCTCGCCTCTTTGCTTATTGCCGGAAGCGAGGCGGCGGCAAACCACAGGCTCAAGCAGGACATCCGCAGGCCGGCGCGGAATGACCGGGCACCCAAACTGGGAAAGGGTTTCGCAAATTGCCTGCCTTGCCAGGCCTGGACGCTCGCGGCGAAACCGTTCGATAGAAAAACCGGCTTCAGGATCATGCGCGCAACCTGTCCTTTTCCGTGGGCAAGCGGCTACGAAACCGTTGCGGGCGACTGTTTCGGAGCGCTTGGTTACTAACTCTATAGACTATAGGGGTGTCAATAGCCCAGGCAACGCACCGTGTGGTTTACTTGAAGCGAAGAGTAAAAGGTTCGCGCCAAGCCCACGGAAATCAGGAAGCTAACGAACCTGCGAGGCGTCTTTTGATTTGAGCTTTTGTCCCCCGCCTGGTCCCGATTCTAAGTCCCGATTTTAAAAAGACAAAGCATTGCCGTGCCACGCTGCCTGCGTCTGCCGTCTCTACGCGCGAAACCGCGATCGAGAATGCTGGTTTGCCGAGGATGCATGGAGCAGCCGCGGCCCTGCCCGCGTCGCGCTTGCCTATACCGGGATAGCCGCTGGCGAGACCGCTCGGAATTTTTTGCCGGACGCTCGGCGACCGTCGAATTCGTTGCTCGCAAATAGGCGAACGATCTTGATCATCGGCTCATCAATGAGCTTTGGGCGTTCCATGAAAATCGCATCAGCATTCGCTTCCAATACGAATGGCGCGATGATTCCGGCCATTGGTTTCGCGCGCACGGCAACGAGCAATGGGAATTAGATGATGGACTGATGCGCCGTCGGGGAGCGGGCATCAACGCGGCAACCTTCCCGGAAGAGCGCAAATTCGTGTGGCCCGCCGGACCGCGTCCCGCCAGTCATACAGGCTTGCAGTCTATTAACCCATGCTTTCGCTTTGGGCGGCACCTCGCCCAACACCAGAATAGATAAAACCGCGCCGGGCCATGGCCGCCGGATCGTAGATGTTGCGCAGATCGATCATGACCGGCGCGGCGAGGGCCGATTTGACGCGATCGAGATCGAGCGCGCGAAACGCGTCCCACTCGGTCACGATGACCAGCGCATCGGCCTTGTCGCAGCAGGAATAAGGGTCATAAAAAAAAGTGAGACCTTCAATAACAAGGCGCGCCTGATCCATGCCCTCGGGATCGAAGACGTTGACGCGCGCCCCGGCATCTTGCAGCGCGGTGATGACAGAAATCGCGGGGGAATAGCGCATGTCGTCGGTATTCGGCTTGAAGGTGAGGCCCAAAACCGCGATGGTCTTGCCGCGCACCGTCCCGCCGCAGGCCGCCAAGACCTTGCGGGCCATGGCGCGCTTGCGCTGGTCGTTGATCGCGGCTACCTCTTCGACGATGCGGACCGGCGCGCCATGATCCTGAGCGGTCTTGATCAGAGCCTGGGTGTCTTTTGGCAAGCAGGAGCCGCCATAGCCCGGACCCGCATGCAGGAATTTGGACCCGATGCGCTTGTCGAGGCCGATCCCGCGCGCCACGTCCTGGACGTTGGCCCCGACCCGTTCGCAAAGATCGGCGATCTCGTTGATGAACGTTATTTTGGTGGCGAGAAAAGCGTTGGCCGCGTATTTGGTCAGTTCCGACGTGCGGCGGCCGGTAAAAAGGAAGGGTGCTTGGTTCAGATAGAGCGGCCGGTAGATTTCCCTCATGACCGCTTCGGCGCGTTTCTCCTCGACGCCGATGACGATGCGGTCTGGCCGCTTGAAATCATTGATCGCCGCCCCTTCGCGCAGAAATTCCGGGTTGGAAACAACCGCGAAATCGGCGTCCGGCCGGGTCTCGCGCATGATCCTCTCGACTTCGTCGCCAGTGCCGACGGGAACGGTGGATTTCATCACGATCACCGTAAACCCATCGAGCCCGGCGGCAATCGCGCGCGCCGCATGGTATACGAAGGAAAGGTCGGCATGGCCATCGCCGCGCCGCGACGGCGTTCCGACCGCAATGAAGACCGCTTGAGACCCCGCGACCGCCGTGGCAAGATCGGTGGAAAATGAAAGCCGGCGTTGCCGCACGTTATTTCCGACAAGGTCATGCAAGCCGGGCTCGAAGATCGGCATTTTCCCCGCCTTCAAGGCCTCGATTTTTTGTCCATCGCTGTCAATGCAAACGACCGTGTGTCCGAAATCCGCGAGGCACACCCCCGACACGAGTTCCCACGTAGCCAGAACCGATCATTGCAATGTGCATCTTTCGCCCTCAACGTGTCGGTAACGCCCCGTGCAGCCATAGCACGATTGAGAGCGGGGCGGCACCTACCACCAGTGCGGGGCGGCATCTTGCGCCGGACGCGATTGTACCCACGGCCGGCAAGCGGCAATTGAGCAACAACGGCGCAACGCGATGAACGCGGACACGTCGCCCGATCTATGTATCATTGGCGGGGGCCCCGGTGGTTTCTCGCTGGCGCTAGGGGCGGCCGCTTGCGGCGGGTCCGTGGTGCTCGTCGAGAAAGGCGCGCTTGGCGGCCGGAGGCTTACCGATGCCATTCCGCGCCACGCCTTGCTGGCGGCGAGCCGGGCCGCCACGTCGGCGCGACGCGCCGCCGATTTCGGCATCGCCGTACCGGAACCGCAAATCGATTTCGCACGCGTGCGCCAACATGCCGCCGCCGCGCTTGCGGCGATCGCGCCAAATTATACCCAAGCGCGTCTCGAAGCCATGAATGTGAAGGTCATTCGTGCGCCGGGACGATTCACCCATCCCGATACCTGCGCGGCGGGCGGCGAGAAGATCAAGGCGCGGCGCTTCGTTATCGCGACCGGATCCGTCGACAAAATCTTGCCTATTCCGGGGCTCGACCTCGTGCGGCGGCTCAACTGCGCCGCGCTCTGCGCGTTGGACCGTCCGCCGCGATGTCTTATCGTCATCGGCGCCGATCCGGATGGGCTCGCGCTCGCGCAAGCGATGCGCCGGCTCGGGAGCGAGGCGATCGTCCTTGCGGAGGGAGAGATACTGGTTCCGGAAGATGAAGAACTTGCCGCGCCGGTCCGCGCCGCGTTCGCGCGCGACGGCGTTGTCGTTCATGAGAACGTGCGGATTTCACGTATCGAGCCGCGCGGCGATGGCGTTCGAGTTTTCATCGCCGCCGCTGGGCATCGAAAATCGGTCGCGGGTTCGCACGTTCTGGTCGCCGCCGGCCGTGCGCCGGCCGTCGAAGGACTCGGCCTCGCCGCGGCGAAGGTGCGTTACAACGAAAGCGGCATTCAGACAGATGTTTCTCTTGCCACTAGCAACCGGCGCATCCACGCGATCGGCGAGGTCGTGAGAAGCGCGCGACGGGGCGGCGCCGCTGAGCAGCACGCCGGTCTCGTCCTGCGCAGCGTTCTCGGATTGCCGGGCCCGCGAACACGCCGGCAAGTAGCCACCCGGGTTATTTTGACCTCCCCCGCGATGGCCATGGCGGGACTGCCGGAAGCGCAAGCGCGGGTGACGCATCGACGTATTCGCGTGCTTCGCTGGCCATTCGCGGAAACGGAGCGGGCCCGCATCGAGCATCGGCCCGGCGGTCACGTTAAGCTTATCACCACCCGAGGGGGCGCCCTTCTCGGCGCCGGTATCGTCGGCCCGGGGGCGGAGGAGTTGATCAATCTCTTTGCACTCGGCATATCGAAAGGCATGACCGCCAGCGATATAGCCTCTCTAATGGTTCCTTATCCGGCGCTGGCCGATGCGGCGCGGCGCGCCGCCATGACGTTTCGGGACAGCAGGCTCGACGCCCCGTTATGGCGCTTTCTGATCGAATGGAATCGTTCGATCGAGCAGCAAACCTTTAAAATCAGAGAGTTGGCGTGGTTCCTTGCCGATAAAGCACGGGATGTTTTCCGGAGCCCAACCTAGCGGCGATAATAAAAAAGTGGTAGAACCGTTGGACAGAAACGGCCGAGAAAACAAATAAGTAGTGGTACGGGCGATTCGACTTGGAGCGATCCTAGCCGAGCGGAACTAGTCCGCGCCTCGGGCGTTGGTTTGAATAGGGGTTGCCAGCCATGACCGATCTCGTGATGCCTCCGGGCGAAGGTCTCGCGGCGAGCGGGATCCTCGTGAAAAGACGCCGGCCGGTCCGCTTCGGCCTGGCGACGCGGGTACTCCTGTTAAACACGGCATTCGTCATTGCTGCGGCAACGATGATCTACATCCCCGCCATTGCCAACTATCGCGACCAGTGGTTGCGGCAACGCCTCAGCGCCGCCTACACGGCCGCGCTCGTGCTCGACGCGGCGCCTCAGGCCATGGTGCCCCCCAACTTGTCGCGGCAATTGCTGGACAGCGTCGGCGCGCGAATTATCGTCCTCAGCAAGCATGGCACGAAGCGAATCCTCGCCGCGTCCGAATTGCCTCGCCGCGTCGATGAGGTTTACGATTTTCGCGAATTTGCTTTCCTGCCCCTGCCTGACGCGATGGCGACGCTGATGGCGCCGCCAGGGCGGGTCATCACGATCGTCAGCGAAGCGCCGATGGGGGATTGGATCGCGATCACCATGGACGAGGCGCCGCTGATCAAAGCCATGCGCGCCTATTCGCTTCGGCTTTTGGCGATTACCATCGTCATGTCGATGGTCGTCGCGAACCTCGCAACTGTCGCGATTTACTTCATGGTGCTTCGTCCGGTGCGGCGATTCACCGACAGTTTGATCGAATTCGGCGCCAATCCCGAGAATTCCTCCCGCCGCATCAACATCCCTGCCGGCGGCAGTCACGAGATTGCTTATGCCGAAGAGGAACTTGCGAACATGCAAGATGTTCTGGCCCGCGAGTTGAAAGAGAAAAAACATCTTGCGACGCTCGGGCTCGCAGTTGCCAAGATCAATCACGACATGCGCAACATGCTTACCTCGGCACAGCTTCTGTCCGACCGCCTCGCGAATGCCGACGATCCGCTCGTCCAACGGCTCGCGCCCAAGCTCGTCGCCACGCTCGATCGCGCGATCCGTTTCTGTCAGGCGACGCTGACCTATGGCCGCGCCGTCGACGATCCGCCAAAATCGACGCGTTTTCCGTTGCGCGGACTCGTCGCCGAGGTGATGGAGACGATAGGGCTCGAAGCGCGGGGCGGGATCGAGCTCGTCAACGCGATCGCCGCCGATTTCGAGATCGTAGCGGATCGAGGGCAAATGTTTCGCGCGCTTGTGAATCTTCTTCGAAATAGCGCCGAAGCGCTGGAAAACGCCGGGGCGGAGCCCGGACGGCCGAAGCGGATCCGGGTCGAGGCGTGGCTTGAGAACAAAACGGCGGTGATTGAAGTCGCCGATTCCGGACCGGGTGTGCCGGCGAGCGTGCGGCCGCGGCTTTTCACGGCTTTCAGCTCAAGCCGTTCCGGCGGGTCCGGCCTCGGCCTCGTGATTGCGGCCGATCTCGTGCACGGCCACGGCGGTGCCATCACGCTCGCCCCCAGCGTCGATGAAGAGAATACGGGCGCGAAATTCCACATTACGCTGCCCCGCCGCGCCATTGGCACGCAATGAAAAGACGAGCCGTTCCCGCCCTGCCCTTGGTCCCGGCTCAGCGGTGCGGCAGAGGTTTACAATATTGGCTTGACGGGGATTCGATCGGGCGTCGGGAGGCCTCGCCCAAGCCGCGTCGGCTTGGCTTGAGATTTTTCGAGGCCCAGATACGCGTCAGCCTGGGGAGATCACTTATGTGACGATCGACGCGATGGTCGCAGAGGCCGTGTGTTGCCATCTCGGCGATCGAGGACTCCCGGATACTTCCTAAAATTGCCGAGTAGCCTTGCCCCGCGGCAGGGCTGGCATGTGCCAAAACCGTTTCCCGCACGGTATGAGTTCGCGCAGTACCACGCGGAAGTCTACCAATTCATGCTAGGCATGAGAGAAACTTGCGGTTGGTTGGAATACTTGCGTCGCGCCGTGTATTGTAGGAAGAGACGCAAAGCTGCTGCTCGGCGCCGAACCATCGGCCGTCGTGAGCGGCGGCGGATAGCAGCATTCGAAGAGCGCGACGAATATGCAGTACCAGCGGCATCATCTGTCGATGCGCGAGGGTTGCCGCTGGCGTGCGCCTCCCGACGGATACAGGTCGTAAGACCCCAGCGCGGGCCCTGGTGCGGCGACGATTGTCCTGGCGCTCGGGCCACCGCGGATCATCCGAGAGGCGGCTCAAAAGCCACCCATTTTTCATCGCTGAGCCACAAATTATCCGACCCGAATGAAGGCCTTTGGTGGCCTTGATCACGACGAATTTCAAGTGCAGTCCTTGATAGGAATATGATGTCTGAATCCAAAACCGCTAGCGATATTTTGCTTCAAAATTACGAGCGTATGCTGACATCTCACGGCGATACTGCTTGCGGCGCCAGTTGGCCTAACGAAGCGGATCGACGCGCCCGCTTTGACGTCATGTTGGATGTGATGGCCAGCGGGGCCGAGGCGCCCACAGTACTGTGCGATCTAGGCTGTGGCACTGGGGAACTGTTTGCACACCTCCGCGAACGAGGCCTTCGCAACGTTACCTACATTGGAGCAGATCGTTCGGCCACCGCGCTCTCTTACGCGCGGGCCAAATTCCCGGACGCAACCTTCATCGAAATCGACGTCAATTCGTCCGAAGCTGAGCTTGCTCAAATTGCGTGCGATTATCTCGTTGCCAACGGTCTGTTCACGGTGAAATGGGAAATGTCGGACGACCAAATGTGGTCGTTTCTAAAGTCAACGATAAGCCGGGTCTGGCCCTTGGTGCGGCGAGGCGTCGCATTCAATGTGATGTCAAAAATCGTCGACTGGGAGCGCGACGATCTTTTTCATCTCGCAATGGACGACGCCGCCAGCTTTTTGCACGAACTGGCTGGCCGCCGAGTGCGATTGCGCGCCGATTACGGTCTCTTTGAATACACTGCCTTCGCCTACAAGCCTGATAAAGCGCCCAGCCGGATGGTTCCCGTATTCCGCCCACAACTGCCCCGCTGTCGCGATGTGTTGACCTATTTGCGTCGCATCGACGCCACCCGCGTCTATTCCAACCATGGCCCGTTGCTTCTCGAGTTGGAGCGCAGGCTGTCCGATTATTTAGGAATGCCGCCGGCCGGCGTCATATGCGCAAGCTCTGGCACCAGCGCGCTGACCGGAGCGATTCTGGCAACCGCAGGCCGCGCTACTACATTACGGCCTTGGGCCATTGTCCCGGCTTTTACTTTTGTCGCAACTGCGGCGGCGGTCGAACAGTGCGGTTATCAGCTTTATTTAGCCGACGTCGATGCGAACACCTGGTTGCTCGATCCTGAAATGTTGCTCCGTCATCCGATGCGGGAGCACATTGGTTTGGTGATCCCGGTAGCGACGTTTGGCCGGCCCGTCCCCCAAGCGCCGTGGCAGTCCTTTCGCGAAAAAACTGGGATTCCAGTTGTGATAGACGGCGCGGCCAGCTTTGCCGGGGTAGCTAACAAGGCAGACGAATTTCTCGGAAATATTCTTGTCGCCTTGAGCTTTCAGGCGACCAAATGCTTCGCTACCGGGGAAGGGGGCGCGGTCGTTTCCCGTGCTACCGGTCTCGTGGTCCGGGCCGCCCAGGCGCTCAACTTTGGTTTTTCAGGCAGCCGCGATAGCCGCACGGCGAGCACGAATGGCAAGATGAGCGAATATCACGCCGCGGTGGGTCTCGCCGAACTCGATGGCTGGAAAGGCAAGCTGCAGGCCTTCGGCGCCGTGGCGGAAGGGTACCAGCGAAGGATGGCCGATGCGGGCTTATCGGGATGGTTGCGGTCGATGCCCAACGTCGCACCGAACTATGTCCTTCTTCAGTGCCCGAGCGTGGCCAGAGCCGAATTAGTTCAAAGCAGTCTCTCGCGGTCTGGTATTGATTCTCGCCTTTGGTACGGTAGGGGATTGCATACTCAAACCTACTTTGCCGAGGTTCCGCGAGGAAACCTCGAAGTTACAGAGAGCTTAGCGCCGCGCGTGTTGGGTCTTCCCATGGCGCCAGATTTAATGGACAATTCGATCGAACGCGTCGTCGCCGCCGTGGTAGCCGGAGTAGGGAAAGACGGGGTTTCCCCCCACTGAAAAGGTGCTCTCAACGTGCAGGCCCAACATCCCCTCTGCCGAGGGATGCTATTGTAAGACTTCCGGACGTTGCTTTCCGCGCTTGACGATTAGCTTGTTCAGCGACGCGATATAGGCCCTCGCCGATGCCACCAGCGTGTCGGGATCGGCGCCTTTGGCGGTGACCGACTTACCGTCCTCGGCGAGCCGCACGGAAACTTCGGCTTGCGCGTCGGTTCCTTGGGTGACCGCGTGCACTTGGAAAAGTTCAAGCACAGCTTTGTGCGGCACGAGCGCGAGGATCGCGTTGAAAATTGCATCGACCGGGCCATTGCCCGTCGCCTGGTGGGTCTTCTGTTCGCCGGCGATATCGAGGGTCAAGGATGCCGATTGCGGCCCCTTGGTGCCGGCGATCACGGTCAGGGCGACAAGCTTGATGCGGTCATACGCATGGGCGATCTCGTCGTCGACAAGAGCGACCAGATCTTCATCGTATACGACCTTCTTGCGATCGGCGAGATCTTTGAAACGGGCGAAAGCGTCCTCGATGGCGTTCTCGCCGAGCTCGTAGCCCAATTCTTTGAGCTTCTCCTTGAACGCGTGGCGGCCGGAATGCTTGCCCATGACGAGCGATGTCTTGGCCACGCCGACGCTCTCCGGAGTCATGATTTCATAGGTCCCGGCGTTCTTCAACATGCCGTCCTGATGAATGCCGCTCTCATGCGCGAAAGCGTTCCGCCCGACGATGGCCTTATTGTATTGCACCGGGAACGAACTCACCGCCGAGACGAGCTTTGAAGCCCGTGTCAGCATCGTCGTATCGATGTTGGTCTGGTAGGGCATTGTGTCGCCGCGCACGTGCAGCGCCATCACAACCTCTTCCATGGCAGCATTGCCGGCGCGCTCGCCCATGCCGTTGATCGTGCATTCGACCTGTCGCGCGCCGCCTTCGATTCCAGCAAGCGTGTTGGCGACGGCGAGACCGAGATCATTATGGCAATGAACGGAAAAGACCGCCTTGTCCGAATTGGGCACCTTTTCGCGCACGGTCTGGAACAAAGCCCGGTATTCAGACGGCACCGCGTAGCCGACGGTATCGGGGATATTGATGGTCGTGGCACCCGCCTTGATGGCGGCCTCGACGCAGCGGCAGAGGAACCCGACTTCGGATTTAGTTCCGTCCTCCGCCGACCATTCGACATCGGCGACAAGGTTGCGCGCCCGCGCGACGCTTGCGGCGATGATTTCGAGAACCTCATCCGGCTGCTTTTGCAGCTTATATTTCATGTGGAGCGGCGAGGTCGAAATAAACAAATGAATGCGGGGGCGCAGCGCCGGACGCAACGCTTCGGCGCAACGGTCGATATCCGTCGCGGCCGCGCGGGCAAGACCCGCGACGCTCGCGCGCTTCATGCGATTCGCGATCGCGAAGACCGCTTCGAAATCGCCTACCGAGGTCACCGGGAAACCGGCCTCGATAATATCGACGCCCATCGCGTCGAGGAGGCTCGCCACTTGCAGCTTCTCCTCAAAGGTCATCGAGGCGCCCGGGGATTGTTCGCCGTCGCGCAGGGTCGTGTCGAAAATCGCGACGGATTGCGCGTTTTGCCGCGCGGGCTCCACGCGGGAAGCGGTAGCGAGGTTTGTCATGGCTTTTGTCCGGTCAACATTGACTTCAAAGGCTTGCCGGGTTCCCCTGAGCGCCCAGGCGTATCGCCCGGCCGGCCCTCAGGGGCGTATAAGCCGAAGCAGACTGGGATAAAGCACCCGCGCGTCGCTCAACGGCGCGTGGCGTTTACTGCCTCTGTGCAAAATATTGGAACCGAACGCCAATTTGGCAGCTCACCTGACCAAGATTCTTGCAAACCTAACGGGCGGCTGGGCCAAACGCAAGCGAAGGCGCGTTGCCGGGGCAAAAGGCCGTTTAACAGGAGCCTAGAAGGCTATTCTTATTGAGGGCCTTGGCCTCGACACTTCGGACTAAATTCGGCTGTTTATGATAAGAACAAAGTAGAAATGGGGACAAGGAAATCGTTCCATCTCCCGGAGTTTGACAGAATATCAGGCTCCATAACCAAATTGCAAAGAAACGAGCAGGAGTAATCAAGTCGTATGCCTTGGATAAAGATAGGGGTTCAGCCAAACCGCCGCCGCAGATAAGGCCCCCGATCCTTGTTCCCTGACCAAGTGCGTACGAGCGCGCTGCTGGCGCGGCCTATGGCGGCCCGTCGAGCCTTATCTCTCCTCGCCAAGCTCCGGCGGATGTGCGAACTTGGAGCGCGGGCGAAAGAGCTTGCGCATACCAATTTTGGCCCTTTTGGGTTCGGTATTCCATCCGATCGTATTTTTACCATAAACTTACACTCTGCGATTCCGACGGTCCTCGCGCGCTTGCCTACCCCCATCCCTGTCCGATAAGAGCGGACCGTCAACGGAGAATTGCGTGCCTTCACTCATCCGATTTCTTTTGCTCGCCGGTGTTCTGGCGGCGATGGTTTATGGCGGCATGATCGCGCTGGTGACGTTCGTCGAGCCGCAGCCGCGCGAGATGAGCCAAACGATTCCCCCGGCGCGGCTGAACAAATAGGAGCCGCCAGCCGATGGCGCGAACCATGCCTCCTTTGATCGAAGCCTTTCTTGAGATGATCGCGGCCGAACGCGGCGCCGCGAAGAATACGCTCGACGCCTATGCCCGCGACCTCGCCGAGTACGCTGCTGAACTCGCCCGCATGGGAAAGACGCCGCATAACGCCGCGACCGGCGACATTCGCGCTTATCTCTCCTCGCTTGCAAAACGCGGTCTCAAACCTTCGTCGAGCGCACGAAAACTTTCCTCGATCCGTCAATTCCACCGGTTTCTCGCCGCCGAGGGGCGCTGCAGCGACGATCCGGCGCAGATCATCGAGGCGCCCAGACGCGGCCGGAGCCTGCCAAAGACCCTGTCCGTCGCCGATGTCGATCATCTGCTGGCAGTCTCCAAGGAGGGGCTCGACGACGACGCTCGCCCCGCGCCCGAACGGTTGCGCGCGTTGCGCACGGCCTGCCTGCTCGAACTTCTTTATGCGACGGGTCTGCGGGTTTCCGAACTCGTGACCTTGCCGTCGAGCGCGGCGCAAACCAAGGAGCCTTTCATCCACATTCGCGGCAAGGGCGGGCGGGAACGGCTGGTGCCGCTGCCTAGCGAGGCGCGGCGGACGATTTCGGCCTACCGCTCTTTTCTAAAGAAAACTGGGGCCGGGGCGGCGTCTCGCCATTGGCTGTTTCCGGCCGATAGCGCGAGCGGCCACCTCACGCGCCAGGCTTTCGCCCGCGATCTCAAGGCGTGCGCCGCCGCGGCGGGAATCGGCGCCACGCGGATAAGTCCGCATGTGCTCCGCCATGCCTTCGCCAGTCATCTTTTGCAAAACGGCGCGGATTTGCGCGTCGTGCAGGAATTGCTCGGCCACGCCGATATTTCCACGACGCAAATCTACATCCATGTGCTCGACGAGCGGATGAAAGCCATGGTGCGCGATTTGCACCCGCTGACTGACGAGTGACAATACTGCGTCGTTAAAAAACTGTCACTGGTTGTCCGCGACGACGAATTTTTGCATGAACGGGCCTATGTCCTTCCGCGGCGGCCGCGCCGCCCTGGCACAGTTCATTTCGATATGGGCAGGGTTAAACATCGAAGCGAGAACCACGCCGTCCGGATTGGCCGCAAAAGCGTAATCCAAGATCATTTCACTCGCCATGAATGGAGGACCGTATCCGAGTTGGGAAGCGAGCGCCCCGAGGCGGCCGCCGCCGCCAACCAGGAGGTGCGACAAGCGTTCATGGGCGCCGAAGACGCTGTAAGTGACGTAAAAAAGCGATGCGTCCCCGGCGAGCGCGCCTTTCAAGTCCGCTACCGTCCGCACGAAAGGATCATCGGGAAGCTGAGCGATTTTATACAGCTCCGAACCGCGTGCTCCGGCGAGGATCGCTTCCGGAGCTCCGGCGATCGCGACGCAGCGCACGTAGCCTTTCTCGATCATGCGCCGCAATTCGCCCAGAATGGCTTCGCTGGCGCAATCCCGAGGCCCCGGCTCGTGTAGAGCCAGCACATCGATGTAATCGGTTCGCAGGCGCTGGAGGCTTTCGATGACCGAGCTTTCGATTTGTTCCGGACGCAGCCGGTCACGGCTCCCGCCCGCACGCGACTTCGCCATCCCACCAGGCAATTGCGGAAACGCCCGCGCTATGGCACGCACGGCTGGTTTTATGAGGCGCATCGCCGGCGAAACAACCGGGTGTGGAATACCGAATTTCGTACAAATAGCCACGCGGTCCCGGCGACCGGCTAAGAATTTTCCCAGTATTCCCTCAGCCTCCCCATCACCATAGGGAGGCGCGACGTCGTACCAGGTCACGCCGCGCTCGAACGCAAGGCCGAGCGCCCGCAAGCCTTGCGCCTCGGAAACCCGCGATCCAAGCGAGGCACAACCGAAGCCCAAGGCCGAGACTCCGCGGCCAAGGCCAGGGCAGCCGACAGTTCTCATAGGCCATCTCCGCGTTTTCAGACGGCGACCTGCAGTGCCGGCATTTCAAAGGCAAACGCGCCGGCGATAGAATCGGCAAGACGCCATGGCCCTGTCGAACGAACCGGATTTGCTCGAGCCTGCGACGCAGGCACGCTGGCCGGCACAATATAGTATTGCCTCGCCATATGCACCGCAATTTGCCGCCAAGAGGGAGGGCCGCCTAATAGCCCGTGACTATTGGTAAGCAGCCGCCTCCTAGGAGTCCTTCAAATGCCAGCTGTTGCGCGCGCACCCGTTCGATGAGGCTCAATTTCGAGGCGACGGCGTCGCGTATCCTGACCCAATGCTCGCGCTCTGGACCTGCCCCCGCGACTGCAAGGTCAAGCAAGGCATAGGCGATGACGTAGTTCTGCGGAACGCCTTGGCCCTTGTCGTACAGAAGCCCAAGCATATACTGCGCCGTTGGAAACCCCTGTTGACTGGCGCAGCGGTACCATCCCGCCGCCACCATGTAATTTTGCGGCACGCCTTTGCCATTGGCGAACATGTAGCCGAGATAGGTTTGCGCCCTCGCGTCGCCGAGCGGGGCGAGATCCGTGAAGATATGGGCCGCCGTTATGTAATCGTGGGCTACGAACGCCCGGGTCCCATCGCGCAACCGATCAGCGGCAGCGGGGCTTGAGACAATTGCCGCGCAAACAAGCACGCCTAGCATGGCCCGTAAACGCCATCGGCGCGGCTTCCGCGCCTCCTGGGCGCGGACGGAGCCGACAAATTGGCCGCGGCCTTGCACGAAGGAAATGGTGCTCATGGCCGTGCTCCTTCAGAATTCGAAAAATGTTGCGTTGAGCAGCCAGCAAACCCAAATTGCCGGCGCGAAAAAAAGCCCAAAAGGCAATTTTGCGGTCGCGCATAAAGGACTGCGCCGGACAAGCTGGCTCGCTACGTAAACGACCAACGCCGTGAGCGCTGCAATTTCAATCGCAACTGGAATGAGCGCCCAGTCGAGCCAGGCCCCGGCTACCGCGGCGAGCTTGACGTCGCCAAGGCCAATTCCATGGCGACGGCGCAGCCGAAAATAAATTCCCCGCAGGGCGAAGAATGCGAGGGCCAAAACAAATCCACGCGATGTGGCAACCGCGATGTTTTCCGGCACGGTTACCAATCCCTCTTTCGCCGCATTCGTCAAGGCCAGCCCGAAAGCGGCGAGAGTCAGCTTGTCGGGGATAATGAACGCGTGGGCGTCAGCGACCGCTACCGCGAGCATCAAAAGCCCCAGGGCGCCTCCAAAGAGGCCTGATGTGACGGGCGCGGCAACAAGGCTCGCGATCACGATGGAGCATCCAAGGGCGGCGAACGCGGCGTATGTGACCAGCTTTCGCCTCGCCGGTTTCGCCGTCCCGCGAACCGCCGATGCCAAGTCAATCTCATCTCCGGCCGGGCGCGCCCTCAGCCCGGCGCGGCGAAGCCGGGCCACGATCATTGAACCAGCCCAAGCGGGTACGGCGTCACGGCGCCAGGCGGGTGGAGCGTACCGATTTTGTCCCCGCGTATCTTGGAACGGAGCTCCTCGGCGATGAACGAAGCATCCACACCGTCGCGAATGACCTGCGGCCTTATGAAGATAATGAGCTCGGTGCGGATGACGGCATGGTTGTTGGCGTTGGCGAAGGCCTCGCCAAGGACCGGAATTTGATCGAGAACCGGGATTCCGTCGCGTGTCTTGTCATGCTCCTCCTGGACGAGGCCGGCGAGCAAGACGGTCTGGCCATTTGGCACTTGGATCGAGCTCTTGATGTGGCGGTCCGTGAACGACGGCGTGAGATTAACGGCTTGGCAATTCTTGCACGCGCTGATTTCCTGGTCGATCTCGAGGTTAACATTGCCGTTGGCATGGACGTGTGGCCGAAAGCTCAAAACAATGCCCGTATTCTGGTAGGTGATGGAATTGAAGACAGTATTCGAGGTGGCAGTGGCCGAGTTCAATATATTTGCACTGCCTGTCGTTATCGGCACCGTGTCGCCCACTTGAAGGGCCGCCACCTGATTGTCGAGCACCACGAGCGATGGATTCGCGAGGATCTTTGTAGTTGTGTATTGATTCAAGGCGTTGATGACGACATGCGGGGCCATCTTGCTGCCAATTATAAAATTGAAGCCGCCGGGCTGACTCGCAGGCCCGGCTCCCGTGGGCGTGTTGATCGCCTGGACGCCATTGGAAAACGAATTAAGGGTATTAATGCTTCCCAGAAAAAACTGCACGCCATAATTAAGGGTGTTGTTGAGTTCCACTTCCGCGACGGTCACGTCGACGGCGACTTGCAGCTGCGGCCGGTCGAGCTGATTGAGCGCCTTTTCAATGATCCGGTAGTTTTCCGCGTTAGCATAGATCACGACCGAATTATTCGCGACATCCGGGATGATCCGGACCCCTGGCAGAAGAGCGTGCTCCTTGCCTGGGCCGCCGCCAAAACCGCCCGCAAAGCCCGCCGTCTCGGCTTCGGCGCGCAACTCGGGCGTCCCCGCGCCACCGCCGCCGCCCAGCCCGCCGCGGCCCACTCCGCCGCCACCACCCTGGCCGCCGCCGCCCAATCCGCCGCCGCCCAATCCGCCGCCGCCCAATCCGCCGCCCCCCATTCCGCCACCGCCACCCAATCCGCCACCGCCGCCCAATCCCCCATACGGCGCTTGCGTTTGCCCTCCAAGCCCTTGCGTTTGGCCTTGCCCCGAAACACCTCCGGCCGCGGCGGACAACGTCGTCGCCCCCGCGCCGGGCGCGATCTGACTTGTGGGCGACTCGAGTGCGCTTGACGGGCCGCCGACGAACAAAGCGGTGAGCAACTTGGCGATCTTGACGCTGTCGCCATAGCGGACCTTATAGACCTTGACGCCGGTGCTCGCCACGGCCGAATTATCGAGACGGCTGATCCATTTCGCGGCGGCGCGCAGCAATTCGGGCTTGCGGGCCACCACCAGGACGGCATCCATGCGGCTCACGGGTTGCAGCTTGACCAAATGCTGACTGAGGCCGTCTTCTCCGGAATCCAGGATCTTTTCGAGCTCAGCGATCAACGGCTCCGGTTGCGTGCTGCGGACCGGGAAAATGCCGACCGATTGGCCTCGCATCCAATCCTCGTCGAAGCTGAGGATGGTTTCGACGGCCGTGCGGCGCTCCGTTCCGTTGCCGACGACGAGGATGAGATTTTTCGTTGGGTCAGCGCGGATCGAACCAGGTCTTGTCGCGAAGCTTTCCAAGAGTTTCGTGATCGTTTGCACCGAAACATGCTGCAAGGGAACCACGGAAACTCCATAACCAGGCTCCGGATTGCGGCCCTCCCCGGCGCGATCGACGCGGCCGCTGCCGACGGCGTCGTCCGCCGGAACGATATGGTAGCCCCCGGCATCGTGCACCAAGACCGCATTGCTCGTGTGCAAGGCGCTCTCCAGGACGAACAACACCTGGGATTTCGGAACCGGGCGCCCCGAGGAAAGGCTGATGGTTCCTTGTACCCGCGGATCGATCGAATAACCCACCCCGAGAATGTCGCCCAAAATGACCTTCGCCACGGCGCTCACGGGACTATCCTCGAAGTTCAAATTGACGCCGCCGTCGGGTGCCGTGCTCGCGCCGGGGCCAGGTTCAGGCGAGGCCCCCGCCGGGCCCGTTGCTTGCCTGCCCGAGCTGCCAAAATATACCTGCGGCTTATTCCCTGCCGTTCCCGTATCGGCGGTAGCGGAGGATTGCGGAAACCGCGGCTGCAAGTCGACCGCGCAAATCCGGTCCACCGCGTCCGGCGGCTCATTGGCTCCGACGGGCGGGGGAATCGTGCAAGCAGCAAGCATCGCGCTCGCGAACAGAAATAGCGCCGCCTCCCTCTGTGGGCGGCGAAAGCCCCAAACCCGGACCCCGGCCCTTAGCGAAAACAGACACATCGATCTCGGTCCGACCGCACACAACAAACACCGCAAGAATTTTTCACCGGTCTATACCTTAAGAAAGGCTGCACCTTAAGAAAAGCAATTCCCGAACCCAATGCACAGACCTATGAAATATTCATTGAGGGAAATTCTCGCCCGGTTTGATGCGGTGTAGCTTGCACTGATGATTTGCGAAACGACGCTTCGCATCTCGGCAGCAAACTTGGTAATGGCGGGGAGAAACGATTGTGTTTTCAGTGTGGGCGAGCCGCCACGTATTCCTCGAAGGAGTTCTACCTCGTGGCTCAGGATAATGTCATCAAAATGGCTCGGCAGGTCAAAGTTTGCGATTCGCCCGCCGGCGGCTCCGGCACCCAAAGCCATTGAGCCTATTGCCGGCCGGCTTGCTTCCTGGTCCAGGCCACTCCCCTTGAATGGCGCGGCGGATCTGAGATCGGCACCCCCCAATGAGGGGGCGCGTCCGGATCGATAGTGTGGTCACGTAACCCGGACACGACCAATAATATCGCCTCCAAATTTATGGGAGAGGAAAATGGCGGAACCTAAAAAGTCCGGACGTCGTTCACAGCTCAATTTCTTTTTGGCGTTTAGCCTGGCGGCGGTCGCCATGCCGGCAGTAACCAGGGCGCAGGCACGGGAGATTTCGGCGTCCTTGAATGACACCAAGCCCGCCGAAGTCAGGATCGTTGCCACGGAATTCAGATATGCTCCGGCAACGGTTCGGGTGGCGGCCGGGCGGGCGGTGACCCTGGTACTTGACAACAGCGGGGCCGAAACGGAGCACGGGCTTTTCATGCCGGTTTTCGGTTTTCGCTTGCAAGCAAGGGCCGGCGAGATCGCCCGCAAAAATATCGTGTTCGAGAAGCCCGGAAAATATGAATTCATTTGCGATCTGCCAGGTCACCGCGATGCGGGAATGACGGGCACGCTAATCGTCAGCGCCTTTTCGGCCGCTGAGTTTCGTTAGATTTCGGGGGGAGGAGGGCAAAAATACCGGCGGGGACGATTCCACCGGCGCTAGGCTGACGCAAGATCGGCCCGCATTTCTCTAGCGTGAGCGTGTTACCGGCTCCCGGCATGCCGAACTCCTGACTGGATCATCTCGGCAGCCACGAACAGCGCAGAAGCAACGCCACGAGCTCGGCTTGGCGGCGCGTGTCTGTTTTGGTGAAAATCGATCTCAATTGCGCGCGTAGCGTGCCAGGACTGACCCTACGCATCCCGGCGATCTCAGCGATGACGCGGCCGCGCGCGAATTCCGCCGCGACGGCCGCTTCCGACCTTGTCAATCCGAACATCTGACGCAGGTCCGGCACCTGCAACGCGCGATAGGCGCCTGGATCAACGATCACTACGGCAGCTCGTGCTTGCCGGAACCGGTCCACCGAGGCTGGCAGGGGGACCGAATGGACAATAAGAGGCGACGCCTCCCGTCGTGCGACGGCGATCGCACCGGAAGGCTCGGCTGCCGGGACAATCCTTTTAGCAATCGTCGAGCGGATCAATTTCTGCAGCGAGGCATCGCTTTCGCTGGCGGCCGCCCTCAGAAGTCCGTTCTGGACGGTGAACGCTTCGCTCATCATGACTTCCCCCTTCATGTTCGCTAGCAGGACACGCCCCTTCCAATCAAGAAGAACCGCGCCGCAATCGAACGTGGCGAAGGCGCCGAGCAGCCCGTCGTGGTATGCCCTCGCGAGGCGCAATGCCAATTTTCCGGCTTCTTGGAGATGCGGCCTCAGGCGGCGCAGTGCTTGGATCTCCGGTTCGGAAAATGGCTCGCGTCCGGCTCGGCGTTGCAGCTCGACGACGATACTGGAAGGTCCTTCGCCCGCCAGCAGCATTCCGGCAAACCGTCGGCCGTCGGCGCGACACGGAAATTCCTCGTTGAACGGCTGACGATCGGGCTCCGATGAGGAGACAATCGGCGACTCCGTCACGATGTCTTGTCCCTTCGTGAAGGCCCGTAATGACCTGTCTAGGCGGGCATCCTTGTCGACCCGTCCGACGCGCATGCCGCGCAAGGCCTCCTCTAGGATTCGGGTAAGAGAAGGCGAGCAAATTGGCTCAAAGAACGCGGTTGGGCCGCCGAGCAACATGCAGCCGTCAGCATCGAAGCAGCCTGCCAATATTTCAAGCGCACTGGGCCAAAGGTGCGACCGTGCGGCGGCCTCATGAAATGCCTCGACGACCTCCAGGGCGCGATTCTCATCCCATTCACTCATGGAGCCTTCCAAAGACGGCGCTTGACCGCATCCGAAATGCAAAAAATCGCAATTCATATTTGGTTCGATAGATGTTGCCGAGCAAGGAATGATCTAAAACGAAACCGTCACATCAATTAAACCGCAAAGGCAATTCGCGGGAGGTGGACATGGTAGACAGGAATGAATTCCTACGCCTTTCATCATTCAATTCCATTATGGCGTTCAGTCTGGCGGCGGTTGCGATGATGTCAGTTGCCGGGGCGCGGGCACAAGAGGTTGCGACGCTCGATCCCTTGAAGGAGATGAAGTTCACCGAAGTCAGGATTGTTTCCACGGAATTCAGATTTTCTCCGGCAACGGTTTTGGTCGCTGCCGGGCGGGCCGTCACGCTGGTTCTCGACAACCGCGAAGCAGAAACGGAGCACGGCCTTTTCGTGCCGGGCTTGGGTTTTCGCTTGCAAGCAAAGGCCGGCGAGATCGCTCGAAAGAATATTCTGGTCGAGAAGCCCGGAAAATACGATTACAATTGCGATCTGGCAGGTCACCGCGACGCGGGAATGATGGGCACGCTTATCGTCGTTGACCGTTAAGCGGCCCTCCGGTTCCGGGCGGCACCCGCCCGGATGACACTTGTTTTAGCATCGAGCCTATTGCCGACCAGCTTGCTTCCTGGTCCAGGCCACTCGCCTTGCATGGCGCGGCGAAACCGAGATCGGCACCCCCCAATTAGGGGGTGCGCCCGGCTGCTAATGTTGCAATTCATATTACCTATAGGTGGCCGAAACGAAAGAGAATGGATGTCATTCAACATTCAAATACCATTTATCGCGGCCCGGTTTGTGTGAGCGCGCGCACAGACAAACATAGTTAACGCGCCATGAATTAGCCGCCAAATTTACGGGAGAGGAAAATGGTCGAATCGAAAAAGTCCGGACGCCATTCGCCATTCGGTTTCGTGATGGCGTGCAGCCTGCGGCGGTCGCGATGCCGCCGGTAACCAGGGCGCAGGCGGAAGAGATTTTGGCGTCCTTGAATGACACTAAGTCCGCCGAAGTCAGGATCGTTTCCACGGAATTCAGATTTTCTCCGGCAACAGTTTTGGTCGCCGCCGGGCGGGCGGTCACGCTGGTTCTCGACAACAGCGGGGGTGAAACGGAGCATGGCCTTTTCGTGCCGGGTTTGGGTTTTCGCTTGCAAGCAAAGGCCGGCGAGATCGCTCGCAAGAATATTCTGGTCGAGAAGCCCGGAAAATACGACTACAATTGCGATCTTCCAGGTCATCACGAAGCGGGCATGAATGGCACGCTGATTGTCGCTGATCGTTGAGCGGCATTCCGGTACTGGGCAGCACCCGCCCGGAAGAATTTGGTCAGAAAAATCAAAATGCGCCGGCGGCAAAGCCAGTGGCGCGGAGGAGAGGGAGAAAACAAGATGCACAAGGACTCAGGGAAAAGACTTCGTGAACGGCTGGTGCCGTTTATGCGTGCGGTCGCGCTTCCCGCCGCCCTATGCACGCCTTGGTACGTCACCTGCGCGCTGGCGCAGAAGGAGCAAAAGGCGGGCCCCCCGGCCTCCTCAACTCCTGCTTCCGTGGTGGGCGAGGCTTTGGTTTCCGATCTGCCGGCGAACCTCGAACGGCTGCCGGCGCCCGCGATCGCGCCGCCGGTCAACCGCAAGAAGCCGGCGAGCGTTCATGTCGAGCTGGAAGCCCGGCCGGTCACCGGGCTCCTCGCCGAGGGAATCGGCTACCGTTATTGGACCTATAATGGAACCGTGCCCGGTCCGATGATCCGCGTCCGCCAGGGCGATACCGTCAAGATCACGTTGCGCAACGCGCTCGACAGTCCGGTGAGCCACAGCATCGATTCACATGGGGTGCTCGGACCCGGCGGCGGCGGCAAGGTGACCCAGACCCCGCCCGGCGCCACGAGCATCTTCCAATTCAAGGCCATGAACCCCGGCGTCTTCATCTATCATTGCGCGACGCCGATGATTCCCTATCACCTTTCGCACGGACTGTATGGTCTTATGGTCGTTGAGCCTCCCGCAGGCTGGCCGAAGGTGGACAAGGAATTCTACGTGATGGAAGGCGATATTTACCTCAAGGGAGGTCCAGTCCGAAGCGGCGTGTATGAAGCCGCCGTCGACAAAATGGTGATGGAGACACCCGATTTCGTGGTGTTCAACGGGAGTTCCGGGTCGCTTAGCAAAGAGCGCGCGTTGAAAGCCAAGGTGGGCGAGACGGTGCGGATCTTTTTCGGGAATGCCGGACCCAACGCCGTATCGAGCTTTCACGTCATCGGCGAGATTTTTGATAAAGTCCATCCGGAAGGGGCGAGCGAGACCCTCAGCAATGTGCAGTCCACCCTGGTCCCCGCTGGCGGAGCGACGATGGTCGAATTCAAGACGGAGGTTCCGGGCAGTTATATTCTCGTCGATCACAGCTTGGGCCGGCTGCAGAAGGGCGCGGCCGGATTTCTCGATGTTGAGGGACCGCCCAACGCAAAGGTATTCCAGAGCATCCAACAGGGCAGCCAAGACGGCGGCGGTCATTAACCGGCCGGGCGGGCGTGTCCAGCACGGGCTCTCTTTGCATCTGCGCCGCCCGAGGGAGTTGGTGATATAGGACGCGCCGACGCCGACGATCAGGGCCGCAGCATAATAGCGCCAATTCCCGAAATCCGCTGCCGCCATGACAGCTTCTCGCAGGCTTGGCCGTCACATTCCTTCAGCGAATCAGTGAGGGAAGCCAATCGCAATCTCGCCGCATGGGGACCCGCTTGTGATTCCACCAATGCTGAAAATGCGCCATGGATATTGAAATGAAAAGTTCCCACGCGTCTGCTGGCGAACGCGTGGGAATCGGAGAAATTGTTTCGTTAACTCAATGGGATCTTAAGGCATAATTTACCAGCACCTCAAAACGGAGCCGCGACGGCGACCACGAGTTTCCGGCAAGCCGCATCGCGTGTCGAATAAGGTGCGATCGGCTATTCCCAATCGCGTCTGAATAATGGCAACGAAAGGCGCGGCACGCATCCCCCAATCGGGGGTGGACATATTATTTCGCTGCGGCCGGAAACAGCTCCTTTCGCTGGGAAACCGGCGCGAATGCGAGCCCAATTCGGCGAAAATACGAGCCGCGATCCATGCTTGGGCTGGCTCTCACAATTTGTAACACAGCATGGTCGTTTTGTGACCTGGAGGCGGCAAAACCGTGGCGGCACCGGCGGCCCCGGTCTATTTCTTCCGGACCCGCATCGGAGGGAATGAGTGGAAAACCGGCGCCTCAACCGCCATCGTCCAATTCCACCGTCACGTCCTGAAGTGCCTGCGGCAATAAGGGCTTCGCGGTCCGCCTGCCCCACTTCCTGTGGTGTCCAAGCACATGGCTGATTATGAGCTTTGCGTAGATCCCTGGGCCGCTGGAATAGATCCGCCAGCCGCCCGCGACGCGGACCATTCCGGTTTTAACCCGCCACCACTCGCCGCTCGCGGCATAACGGTCCGGAAATGCCGCGTCGCTGCTGCTGAAATAAGCGTTACGCTGCCGGGGCAAGGCCTGCGCGAGGCGGTCCGTCACAGAAATCGGGTTTGCTAGCAAAAGCGCGTCCCAGAACGCTTCGGCTTCACCAAGGACCGCCATCGCCTCGGCGTAGCGAAGATGCGCATGAACATACATGAGGCCGATTTCGCGTCCGAAAAACGACGACGCTTCGGCGCGCCGGAACATGATTTGCGGGCCGCCGCGATAGGCGATGGGCCGGTCGATCAGCCGGGCGCCGTCGGGGAAGAGCAGGTGCTCGCGGATGAGCCGGAGGTGGTGCTCCACTTGCCGCGGCGTAAACAGTCCGCCGATGATGCTCTGGGTCATCGGCAACAACGAATATTTGAGGCCGGTGCGCGAATCGCTTGGATGCAGCAACAGCTCGGGCGAGCCCCCTCCCGGATCGAAGACGGCATAGCCCGCGACCGTCCCGTCGCCTAGGAGATAGCGATTGAAGTCCGCCTTCATCTGGCCGGCTAACTGGCTCAACCCCTCCGCCTCCCGGCCGGCACGGCGCAGCACTTCGGCGTAGCGGTTGAGCTGTTGGAAAAGAAGCGCGACCGTCCAGCTGCTCACCATCCATTCCCGCAGCATGGGATCGACGGGCTGGAGCGAATCGTTCCAGTCGCCCTCGCCATAGCGAAGCAGATGCGTGCCGGGGATAAAGCGCGCTCGCGTGGCCGCAAGCAGCTTTTCCACATGCGCAGCGACAAAATCGGTCCGCGCCGTTCGCTCAAGCGTGTCCTCGCACCGCCATGCGATCTTCTCGTCGAGAAAGCCGATGTCGCCGGTCGCCTCGATATAGTCGGTGAGCGCCTTAAGCGGCCAGACAATGACGTCCCCGTGGCTGACCCTGTCCTGGATGACCGAATAGGGTTCGAGCATGAACCATTGCGGCCAGTCGCCGCGCGCCTCGTATTGTTGCGCGAAGACGATGCGCAGGATCTCTTTGGCCGGGGCGTCATGTTCCAGCGCGAGGAGGAACTCGATCGGTCCCTGGCAGACATCGCGGGTTCCCCAGGCGGCGCCTGTGTACTGTTCGAGCCCATGCGGCACCGTCAGATGAATCATCGCATTATGCGCGAGCCACGGGAACAGCGTTTCGAGAGCGGCGCCCTCGGTGCTGCCACCCTTGACGCGGAGGTTGCGGGTGACTCTTCCCCAGAATCGCCGCGCCGGCTGAAGCAGGCTCGCGTCCTCGACGCCATGCTGATATTTGGCGGCAAGCTGCCCCGCCGCTTCGGGACTGCTCATCGAGCCGACGACCGCGAAACGGAACTCGCGCACCGGCCGCGTGCGCAGCGCCAAATAGGCCCCATGCCGAGGCTGTCCGTCAGCGTAGAGCAATTCGTCGCCACCAATGGCTTCGACGGCGTGGGGAGTGCTGCTGACCAGATGGTAGACCGCATTGGGGTAACGCTGGCCCCAAATCGAGTCCGGGCGAGGACGCAACGAAAATCGTTTGGATTGCGTGTCAACCTCGATAAGACCGTCGCAATCGAACTCGCGCTCTCCCAACACAAGTTGTCCGAAGACGAGGAAGCGGCAGGGCTCGCCCTCGACGGTTATGCGCCATTGCATCGCCGGCTCTTCGCCGGAGGCAATGGCGCGAACGGTTATCGCGCGGCCACCGAGAAGATAAATCCAGCGGCAGTCGGAGAGGCCCATCTCGAACGCCGACGGAACGGTGAGCAGCCGCCAGCCCTCGCCGGTGTCGATGAGCATGCGCAAACCGCTGGCGCGCGTGATATTGTAAGGGTCGCGCGAGACGGAAAAAAGTTTGTGAAAAGACGTGTTCCCGATTGTCAGCTGGGCGGCGAATACACCGTGCATCCAGCAAGTAGCGCAAAGTGTTGCTGTATCGGGCAGTATCGCCTGGCCGGAACGCAGCAGGGTGCCGTGGCGGCGTATGACGATCCGCTCCTTATCCCCGAGCACGACATGCCGGTTGCGCGGCGGATCACGGGTGAAGAAGGAGAGGAGGCCTTCTTCCCCTCGCTCCTCGTGAAGCCGGTCCGGGTAGCGTTGCGCGAGGCCGCCAACGTCGATCGGTTCGGCCGCGGTCGAAGGGGCGTTCTGCAGGACGCTCCTGACCGGCACGGCGAGGGCAGTGTCCGTGCGGTCTTGATGATGCCAGACCACCGCATCGATCCGTGCGAGGTCCCGGTCGTTCGAGGCCTCGGTGTGATCTTGCTCGTAGAGGCCGAGGAACCGCCATGCCGCGCGGGCGCCCGGCGGCAGCCTGGCGGGGGAAGACTGGATCGCGATGCACGCAAGCTCATGCTGGAGCCGCATGTTTGGCAGGCTCGTGCCGAACGGGAAAGGAAACGCGTCGCGGTCGCGAAAGGCCGGGCCGAATAGCTGCATCCCATCGGTCGCAAAGCCGCTCGCGCCATCGAGACATCCATGGATGGCCCACGGGTTCCGTCCACCCTGTGGCAAGTTCTGGCGGCTCATGACGACCGGCCCGTAACGCGGGTGGCTGGCGATATGATGGTCGATATATTGCGAGGCGTAGGCCTCGTTGTTCATCAAGAAACCGCGATCTCCGAGGCCGATGTCCTGAATGAGAATCGCATCAACAGTCCGAGCAGCTTCGCCAATATTCGTCACATCCAGGCGCCAAAGCCAAGCGGCGTCGTGCGGATGCAGCGAGAGTGTTACGCGGTGGCGGAGCCCGCTCGTCTCGTCTTCCCAAACGAAACGGTCGCCGGCGGCGCCGAACCGGCCTTTGACGCCATGCCCGGCGGCCGCGGCGGTGATGGGCGCCGCGGTGCCAATGCGCAGATACAGCCGGGCGATGCCTCCATCGACCGGCGATCCGAGCAGTTGATTGATCATCCTCGTCGCGTCTTCGCGCCGGTGTTCGATCGCGAAGATGTGCCCGTTTGGGAAAACGCTAATCGACAGGCCCGCTGGGTTCTCGATCCTATGGAGGCCAAGATCGGAATCGCGCGGCGTATTCCAACTCCGCTTGCCCAAGGCTATCACCCCGATCCACTGTTGGGAGTCAGCTCCGCTGGGCCGCAATCCATTACGCAATTTGATGCGGTAAATCGAGCCTCGATGTGCCGGGCAAACTCAAAATGAAGTTCTCGCCAATGAGTCCCGCCGGCGTCCAGCAACCGGGGCGACAAGCATTGGACATCACGTGTTGGGCGAGGGCCAAAGAGCTAAAAACAGTTAGGGAATAGCCGTTCAATGTGACGATGCGGATCGCCTGGCTTCGGCCGTAGGCATCCTTTGCTTCGCCCCACACCCAGCTCGGATTCGCATTGCGTGTTGAAACGTCGGGCCCTCTTGCATCTTTCTCGATCTTCTTGATGAGCCAATTTTGCAGCCGGGGCGACCGCAGGACGGGTCCAAAGCCGGTGGCCAATCGCGCAATCGCCAGCGATAGCGGCGAAATTGGCGTGAAGACGGTGATGTCTGGAATACCGGTGGTGTAAAAAGCCGAGGCGACATCGCCCCATGGGATGGGCATCGCCAGCTTTGCGCCGCGGCCAAAATCGATGCGGCGCAATCCCCGGCCAAGTGGAAAATCGATAATGCGGCCAGCGCGGCGAATTTTGCCGCTTTTGCCCAATCCTTCGACGAGTGTCTTGGCGGTGCCCGCCGACATCCGCCGGCCTGAGAGTTCGAATCCGAGCGCCAGCTCGACTGCCTCCGGCAATGCTTTTTTGAGCATCAGGGCTATGCAGTCGGTCGGCACCACGTCGAAGCCGGCGCCCGGACATAAGACCACGCCTGCCGCTTTAGCGTCGGCATCGAAGCGATGCGCGCCTTCGAGAACATTGATTTCGCCCGTTATGTCCAGATAATGTGCCTTGGCGGCGAGACATCCCCGCATCAACGGATCGGCGGTCTTCGAGAAAGGTCCCGCGCAATTCAACACGAGGCCGACACCACGCAGCGCCGCGACGATTTCGGCCGGCGCGTCGAGGCGGAAAGTGGTCGACGGAAGCTTCAATTGCCTAGCCAATGCAATGATCTTCGCCGCGCTTCTGCCGGCAAGCATAGGGGTCTTGCCTTGGTTTTTCGCCTCGCGCGCGATCAATTCACCGGTGTACCCGTTGGCGCCGTAGATCATCCAATCCATCATCATCTCCTATTTCAGATGGGACCAGGCCACAACCGGCGTATCGCGTTAGCAGCGCGGTCTTTTCCGCGTAGCCTCGAACATCGTGGACAACCTTCCGATCCCCTCCCTTTTCGGAGCTTGAAGGGAGCCGTCTCATGCATACGATCATCGAGCCCTTCCGGATTAAGATGACCGAAGAATTGCCCATCACGACACGCGGCGACCGGGAAGCACGCTTGGCGTCCGCCCACAACAATGTTTTTTTGCTTGATGCGGAAGATATCACAATCGACCTTTTAACCGACAGCGGCACCGGCGCAATGTCGGCGCATCAATGGGCCGCGCTGATGCTCGGAGATGAAAGACGCGGGAAGCGCGTCCTGGCATCGCTTCGAAAACACGGTGCGCGGGAGATCACCGGCTTCAAGCATATTTTCCCATCTCGTCTGACGGCGATGCGATCCCGCCTTACACGATCGCAAAGCAGGCCCCGTCCTTGCGCCACTTCACGGCGCATTTCGTACGAGGCAAGAACGCGCGTGGCGCCCGCTTCCTGCCTTAGTTACGGTTCCGATTTGACGGAAACGGAGCCGCTGTATCGAAAACTCACGGCCACGTTGGCCATTGCGGCAGCGACCTGACAACGGGATTGATCTGCCAGATCCGGACCGCGGCAGGCGCACGCGTCGCCGGCGCATAGGCGAACGCGCTATGAGGTTTCCGGCGCCACAAGGCGTAGTAAGACGGCCTCCGATGGCGGAGCCTAGCATAATAATTCACGCGTGGCGGCGTCCCGGAGATCGTGATCTCCGCGCCTTCGACTTGCACCATGTGGAAAAGACGCGCGGCATTGCCCGGTGCGAGCCGAATGCAGCCGTGCGAGACCGGGCGGCCGAGCGATGCCGTCTCATAAGTGCCATGGATCGCATAGCCGCCGGCGAAAAAGATGGAATAGGGCATCGGCGACATATGGTATTTGTGCGAATAGTGTATGCGCAGCAGGTGATGGGGCCGGTAAGACCCGCGCGGCGTTCGGTAGCCGGAACGTGCCGTGGAAATCCGCCAGTCATAGCTGCCCATGTCCGAGCTCACATGCATGGTCTGCGAGCTGAGATCGATATGGATCAGCACGGATGCATCGGCTTCCGGCATGGAGAAAACGCCGCAACACAAAGCGCAAGCACTTAGGATGGCCCGCATGACAGTTCCTTAGGGAGGCTGGCGAGACCAGCTCCCAAAGGACTCTCATTTCGCAAATCTCATGTAAATCGCAAAGTTCTAGTAAGGTTTACGAAACGTATTGCCTGTGTTGCGGCGAACAAAGATATTTGCCGCGGCGCCGCGCTTCCAAACCAAATATCCGATGAAGACGGAAGCGGGTTAAGCCGTGGCGGGGTGGCGTTCTTCGATCGAGGGAAGGGTTGGCGCCGCTATAAATGAACGTGATGTGGATCGGCCCGGCTTGATCGATCTGAGGGCTCAAAGAGCGGACGTCGCCGAGAACGGCTTGCAAATGGTCGAGGTCGAGCCAATGCAGTGCGGGTCTGCCCTTCGGATCGAAGCGAACGACGATTTTTGCGCGGGAGCGGTCGGCTGGGCGCACACGGACGCGATATTGGCGATTGAAAAGGCCGAGAACGCACCCATGCACGGCGATTTCAGCGACATCGCCGCGTCCGTTGGATTGGAAAGGCTCGATATTTGCCTCCGAACAGGCTGGATAGGGCCAGGGGAAATAGGCCCAATCGCCAAAGTAGTACAGGAGCACAATCAACGCCGCGAGCCCGATCGTCAGCCGTCGCAGGAGCCGCCCGAAGGCGCGCAAAACACGTGAAAAGGAGCTGCGATCGGGCATGGTCTATTCGAGGCTGGGCTCGGCGCCGCTGTAACTATAGCTGATCTTGACGTGGCCGAGGTGGTCGATTTGGGGGGTAAGCCGAGTTACCTTGCCGAGATCGACGCTCAGGTGATCGTCGAGCCAGAGCAAACCCGGCTCGTGCAAATTTAGCCCCTGATCGAAGTAGACCCATGCAATGAAGTCTTCCGTATCGGCGAGCGTCAGACCAATCCGGTCTTCCGCGGCGGAACCGATAATCGCGCAGTCCCGCACCTGACGCTCGACCAGATCGCCGCGCTCGTTCTTAGCAAAATTCCCATGTGCGATCATGTAAGGTCTAACTAGGGCGATGTTCCCCTACTTAACGGATGGTCAGGTTCGTGTTTAAGGTGGCTCCGACAGGCCGGCTTTGCTCTATTTTGGTTTTGGTTCGCGATATTCTTCGTTGGACCCTGGAATAGTCAACCCTCCAAAAGAGTCCCCGCGTGTTCCATAAACGGACGCGAAATTCCGACGGTAAATGTCATCGAATCCTGTCCTATAGCGGAGAAATCCCTTAACCAGAATGTAGGCTTTTTTAGCTGCGATGTTGGCATAATCACCTGCGGTAAGGGGCGTTCTAAATGGGGGGCATGGCGGCAAGGAAGGCGTCGTATTGACGCCAACGAGAGTCCCGGCAGTGACGGCGATATCGGCTGCATATTCTTTAGTTGGATCAAAGGCGATGGTAACGCTCGAGAGTTCCGAGCCAATGAGTTCGCACTCAATCGATCCTTGAATCAACACAACTGCGCTCCGACCAACGTTGACGAAAAGCATAATCGATAGTTGGTTGTGGATCGTTCCCGTCTTTTTTGATCAGTTTAATTTCTCTAATAAACATACGGCCTCGTTCGCCGTCGATGAAAGCCCTTACGCTGTTACTTGCGGCGTCGGCGGCCTTTTTGGCTGCTTGGGCGCTAGTCGCCGCGGTATCGTCCGCCCGAATCAAAAAACCAATCTGGAACGCGGATACGAGAACCAAGAGAGCGGTGAACGCTGCTATCCACAAGGTAAAAAATGCAACAGGGTCTTCCGTCGGCCGTTGCCAGAAGGATTCGGCAGGCTTTCGGTTTTCGTCTTTTTCGGCGTTATATTGTTGTGGCTGCTCTGTTTTTCTTTGTTCTATGGGCTGAGCAGATGGAAATAATGTGCAAACGAGCAAATATGTCAAAAACGCGAAGACAAGCACAAATACGAAAAGTGCTGCCGATTGCGCCGCCGCTCTTAGCATCCCTTGATCGCCGTTCCGAAGATGTCCGTGTTCTCTCGGTTATTATAACGGAATTGGAACTCGGCGACATAGAGCGGCATATATTTGCGGCTCATTTTGTGAAACGTGCCAACCACACCGCGATTGAAAATCGACCAAAAACCTTCGATGGTTTGAGTGTGGATTGCCCCAACGACATATTGCCCTCTGGCGTGATCGATAACGCTATGCGGATATTCGCCGTTAAGCCGGTTGTAGCCTGGCCATTGATCCGTGCAAAGCAAGCTGACTTTATGCGAGACGGCTTCGCGGACGAACGCGGTGAGAGTATCGGAAGTGATATTCGCGACAACGCGAGCGACCGCATTCCCCTTGCGGCTTACCGCGCCGGCGATGGGTGTTTTGCCGGAACCGATGCCGCCGGTTCCGCCGCCGCCGCCACGCTTGTTCCAATGCCGGTTCTTTGCCAAGCCACCGACGAAAGTTTCATCGACTTCGACAATGCCGCCGAGCTTATCAATATCTTCCATCAAGGCGACGCGGACGCGGTGGCACATATACCAAGCGGTTTTCAGCGAACCGAAACCCATATAACGCCAAATCTGGCGAGCGCTTATTCCCTTTTTGCTGGTCAGCATCAAATGAATGACGCGGAACCAATCACGGAGCGGCTTATTGGTGTTCTCGAATATCGTGCCAGTGAGATGGGAGAAACGATATGCGCCCCCTTGTCGGCATTCCGGGCACTCCCAATGCCATTTCCGGGTTTTGAGGTCATAAGCACGCTCGCTACCGCAGCGCGGGCAGCGGACGCCTTCAGGCCAGCGTTTCCCGATGAGGTAAGCACAACAAGCGTCTTCGTCCGGGAACATCCGCTCAAATTGAGGGACGGTCAGCTGGTGGATTTGCGGGGTTTGTTTTGCTCTAGCCATAACGGTCTCCCATTTGTTGGAAAGACCGTAGCATGAAAAATTGCATCCGTCAAGTAGGGGAACATCGCCCTAACTAGATCAGGACAAACACATACAAAAAAAGGGCCTACTTTGTAGGAGACATAAAGGAGAATAAGCGCACCGGCGGCAAAGGCGATCCATTCAAACCAGACAAACAGCCTCATTTCCAAATTGCGTCCCAACCACGAGATGTCCAATATTGTCGTTCCACCTTTTTGGATTTATAGTTACTAGAGAATAAATGTGCACATGTTTAAGAAATGTCGCTAGTTTTCTCACGCGTATAGCCAGCACCTGCCAATATATGGCTACTGCGCAATTGCTTGCATGTTTATACGCTGGATAAAATGTATTGCTTGCTTGATCGCGCTGATAGTCGAACCGCCCAAGGTGACCTACTCTTCAGCAATTTGAAACACGGCAGGCTTCTTGTGAAAGTAGTAAGATTGCTCGCTTTTGCCCGCGCCACGCCACGGGCCAAAATCCTGCCACAAGCTCGTTTCCGCCTTGGTGTACCGAGCTTGTCTTAGCGATCCCAATACTACGAGCGCGCATTCTTGAGGTCCCGGCAGAGCAACGACTGGGTTAAGACGCGCTGCCCGGGCCGTCAGCGCCCATGACTGGCGTCCTTGACGCGGCTATTTCCTTGTAATCAATGTCCTGATCGAGGTCATTCCATAAGTTCGCGATCGAAGCATGGAGCTTTTTGCGGACTGCAGCACGATAGAACCCGTTGAAAACCATCTTATGGCGACTATTTCGATCCGGGGATCTACGACGGCATCATGCGCTTTATGTGAAGCGCGGCGAACAAATCGAGCCGTCTTGATGGGGGATGTATTTAGGCATGAACCAGGAATTATCTCATTATAGCGCAACCGACGGCGGCGCACCGCTGCCCTTGGTGTCGGTGGTGATCCCGCACTATAACAGCCTTCCGGAATTGAAGAACTGTGTATCGCTTCTCGAGCGGCAAACATTCCGCCGCGACCGTTTCGAAATTATCGTCGCGGATAATAACTCGAGCTGCGGCATGGACGCAGTTCGGGGGGCAGCGCCGGCCGCAAAGGTTATCCATGCCAACCAGCAAGGTGCTGGTCCGGCTCGAAATGCCGGGGTCGCCGCTTCTGAGGGAAGCATCCTAGCGTTTATCGATTCAGACTGCCTGCCCAATCTCGACTGGATCGAGAAAGGAGTTGCGGGAATTCAGGCTTACGATTTTGTCGGCGGCCGCGTTATTGTTACCGGTGAGGACCCGCTCCGTCCGACTCCAATCGAAGCATTCGAAATGGTTTTCGCGTTTGATTTTGAACGTTACATAAACCGTGTAGGATTCACGGGTACTGGCAATATGTTCGTATGGCGTAGAGTTTTCGATGCGGTGGGCCCATTCAGGAGCTGTGTAGCTGAAGACGTGGACTGGTCCTTTCGAGCACGCTCCCGAACCTTCCGGCTTGGCTATGTAAAGGACTTGATCGTCGAACATCCCGCCCGGAAAACGTGGCCCGAGCTAACGGCGCGGTGGAAGCGGATGATATTGGAAGAATTTTTACTTTATCAGGAATATCCTTTTTTCATAGTAAAATGGTTGCTACGCGCATCTCTAATGCCTTTGTCTGTCCTACCACACGCCTACCATATCTTAACGTCGCCCAGACTGATTGGCTCCAGATCGCGGTGGGGTGGTTTGAAGGTTCTCGCTCGCCTGCGCCTTTGGAGAACGTGGGAAATGTTTTCACTCCTGGTCCGCAATTCGCCATAGGGTCAACCGAGGGGACGGGAAGAAATTCTGCATAATGGGGAGTGGAAGAAATTCCGCAATAACGATGAGAAGGCGATGGCGCAGGGAGTAGGCGAGGGATATGACAAATGGCCCGGAGCATCAATTCGACGGAGCAGCGTCGGGTGATCGACGTCAGAGCGGCGGCATAGCGCGCCAATCGAGCATTCGCCTTCTCCTGCTTGAGAGAGACTGAGAGTAGTAACAAGATCGCATCCTGCTGTCCCCACGACGGCGTCGATCCCGCGGCCATCCCTCTCCTAGCCGACCGCGCGGAAACCTGCCTCCGGTCGAGAACAGCCGCCGTCATGCGCACGTCATGCGCACCGGCTCGCGCCGAACCGCAATCGCCAAGCGGCGGCCGCGTCGAGGTCGAACCTCGCTCTCGCCGCATTAGGGATAGCCGGCCCAGATCGCCCGCGCCGCCGTAATCTGTAAACGCGTCGTTCTCGCCAACCCTCGCAATCCCAGGAAAGTCGCAATTTGTAACCGACCCGATTGCGGCGCGCCCACCGTTCAGCAGCTCGCCGCAATCGACCAAGACCTGTCCGTTAACCGACCTTTCCATGCCGTGGGATTTGGGTTGGCCCGACCTTGCTTTTCCTTTGTCGGAAGGATAGATTGTTGCAAGTCCTAAGCTGTGGCTTTTTAGCTTTAGGTGCATTTGAGTAGCAATGAATTGAGGCAGAGATGAATTCGTATATGCCGGCCAAGGACTGGCAGCGGAATGCAGGCCAGGCGCCCTCGGAGGCCAAGGCCATAGACCTTCGAGAGTTAGTACGGATAGTTGTCCAGCGGCTGCCGATTGTATGCGGTGTTCCTTTTGTCGCCGTGCTCGTCGCGATGGTGATCTTTATCTCATTGACCCCCCGCTACGTCGGTACGGTCGAGATCCTGATCGACCCCAAAAATCCTGGTTCACTCGGCCCGGGAACGGACTTCGGTGCGGCGATGTTGGTTGATTCCACCAAGATCGGCAGCATTGGATCGATCATTCAGTCGAGTGCGGTGCTAGAGCGGGTGGTCAAGTCCGAGAAGCTCTACGATGATCCAGAATTCGGACTAGTCCGGCCAAGTTTCTTGGCGCGGCTGCTGTCCGTGTTCCCGGGATTTAGGGATGCTGATCGAAAGGATCCCGTTGCCGCTGCGACAGCGAGCCTTCAAAAGGCCACTTCGGTTGCGCGCGAGGATTTAACATATATCATCAAGGTTGAAGTTAAATCCAGCAATCCAGTCAAAGCGGCACATTTGGCGCAGGCTGTCAGCGAGGCCTACTTAAATGACCAGCTCCAGGCCAAGTACGAAGCGGCGCGGCGCGCCTCGTCGTGGCTTTTCGGCCGTCTCGTGGACATGCGCAAGCAAACGATCGATAGCGAAGAGGCCGTTGCCGAGATTCGGCGGGCGTATGGATTGACCGCAACCGGTGAGAACGGAACATCGACCATAGCTAGCCAACAGATCACCGAGCTCAATGCGGCGATTAGCGCTGCGGAGGTGGAACTTTCGCTTAAACGGGTGAAAGTCGAGCAGGCTCGCAGCGTCCGGCAATCTGGCGGCAATATCGAAGGTCTTGCGGCAGTCATGGCATCGGGCGTGGTCACGGGTCTCCGCGCCCAGCGATCCGATATTATCCGGAAATTGGCCGAAATGCAGCCCTTGCCGTCACAGCACGAGGTGGCCCGGCGCCCCGAAGCCATTCGCGCGGAAGAGGGGCTCCGTGCCATTGACGGCCAAATATCTGCCGAAGAAGACCGCATCATTGCTAATATAGAAAATGATTACGCGGCCTCTCGCAACAATGTCGTTGCCTTAAAGGAGCAATTGAAAAAGCTAACGGGGGCCGGCGGTGCGGCGAACCCCGACGGACAGGCAAAACTTCGAGAAGCTCAGCGCGTTGCTAATGCCAACCGGCAGGTCTATGATTTTTTCCTAAATAAATTCAAGGAATTAGAGCAGAGCCAGACCATGCAGGAAGCCGAGGCGCGTATCATCGAAAGCGCGCACGTGCCAACACAAGCAAGTTTCCCTCGCCTGCCGCTCTTCATGACAGTGTCTCTCGGTTTTGGATTGTTGCTCGGCATAGGCGGCGCTTTCCTTGCCGAGTACTTGACCTCCGACCGGATGCAATCGACTTTTATCACTCCAATGCAGCTTGAGCAGGCTTTGCGCCTGCCTATGCTGGCGAGTATTCCCCTGCTCAATGCTGACGATTTTGGGCAAAAAGGGCACCATCTCGACCTTCTCCAATATGTGGCTGCGAACCAGTTTTCTCATTTTGCCGAAGCCTTGCGCTGCATCCGCGTTGGATTGCGGCGGACGGATGGCGATAAGACAGCAGCGAAAGTGATTCAGATCACCTCGGCTGTCCCCGCCGAGGGCAAGTCGACCCTGGCAGCGACGCTCGCCCTATCGTCGGCGCTCTCCGGCGCACGCGTGGCTCTCATCGACTGTGACTTTCGCCGCCCAATGACATCGAAATTATTTCATCTAGAAAAAACCGGCGGTCTTATTGACTTGCTTGCCGGACATGCCAAATGGGATGAGGTCGCAAACGATTATTCATCTTTGACAATTGTGCCCGTAGGAAACGGTGCCCAAAGGTCGCTCGATCTAATCGGTTCGCCGCGAATGATCGAGGTCCTGAAATTTGCTTCGCAACATTACGATCTGGTTTTTCTCGACAGCCCTCCAATCCTGCCGGTCTCGGACGCTGCAGTAATTTCTGGCATTGCAGACAAAACCATACTCTTGATTGAATGGAACAAGACGGATCGTGATCTAGTGTTTCAGGCAATTGACAGCGTCCATCTCAACAAGGGCGCCGTAACGGGCGTCGTATTGAACAAGGTCAATTTAGCTACCATCAAGTCCTTTGGCTACAATTATAGCAAATTCTTCACTGCCACCGAAAAATACTACGAGCATGGCGACGACCAATCGTCCCTCACACGGACGATCTCGGCGATCGCGAAACCCGTTCGCGGTGCGATTCTTCGCGAATAGAACAGCGAAGAGGCCGCCGACGCCCAACATGGCCGCTAGCTAAGTTGGCAACCATCGCGCTCATGAGCGATGAGGAGTGAAACTCTAAAGCCTATTCGATTTCCACCTTGAGGATCATTTCGAACATCATAAAGAGAGGCCGGCGTAACTGGTTCAACACCGCCTTCAAAAGCGATCGGCCGTCCCTGCTCGGCATCGCCTCCAGTCTGTCTCCCACGATCAGGGATTCTCTTCCCAACCCTTGGATCGCCAATGGGGTGCCGACACGGTTTTGAATGCGAACTCATACCGGGCCAGGATTTACGCGATTTGGACCTTTGGCGTCATCTCGAATAGGCCGTCTCGAGACCGGGGCCCCTCTGCAAGGCGCGCAGCCGATGGGACGCTAGCCGCCTTGCCACAACATTCGAGTTACCGCCAAAAGCGGCTTTCGGAACGCCCGTGTCCTCGCGATCGTGACGCCAACCGATATTGATTCCAATGAGACATCGAGAGCGGCGTAAAGACCTGTCGCGCCACCGCCTGGTAATCCTGAATAGATTGACTTGGGAACATTCGAAGTTTCATATTCACATGGTTTACTGGCAACTTCTGCCCAGCTACCGCGGATAAGGTGATTGGCATTTAAAGGCATCAATTGAAACATCCTATCATGTCGTCATCAAGCTCCGTTATCCGCTACGCGACGCTCGGTCTCCGGCGGTGTTACATGCCTCGCGCCGGGCTCTGGTCGCATAAATATCATCTTGACGGTCGGCCGGAGCCAAACGAATCTTTACCGCATAGCGACGGCTTCTATAGCCTCAATGTCTTGCTGGGCTTTGCGCGCAATCCGCAGATTGCTGCCGGAGAGCCCTACCATCTAGAGGCGATCTTCAAGGCGGCCGCCCTTTCCCTTTTGGTACAACGGACGCGCATCTACGCCTTTGGCATGGCGTTGTGGGCGGGTGCGGAGCTAGGCTTCGATGTCCCGGCAAACGTTCTTGCCAAGGTCCGTGATTTGAAGGGGGACCCAGCCGCCGCGGTTCACTGGAAGGCACAGGATATCGGATTGATGCTATCAGGCGTTGTCGCCCAGTCCCGCTTGGATTTGGCATGGTGCAAGAAAGCCACTTCATTACGTGATGTAATCCTCGCCTCGTTTCGCGCGCCAAGCGGATTGTTCTTCGATTCCGGCACTGGAGTGCGACGGTATTTCGCGTCTTTCGCCACTCAGATCTATAGCTGTCTCGGGCTCTTCCACTATGGCGAGGCGATGGACGATCCTCTCTCCATCGCGGCGGCGAATGCTTGCGTCGCCCGGCTGATTGCACTGCAGGGTCCTCGGGGAGAATGGCCCTGGTTTTTTGCCCCGGGACGGGGGATGGTCGTCGATTTCTATGAAGTTTATGCGGTGCATCAGCATGGCATGGCACCGGCAATCTTGCATCATGCGATTGTGCATGGCGTGCCAGGCGCGCGCGAAGCTTTGGTAAAAGGCTTCATTTGGCTTTTCGGCGATAACGAATTGGGTCGCACGATGTTGCGACCTGATCTGCACCTCTTCTACCGATCACAAAGGCGGGCCGGCATCAGCGGTAGCCGAGCCGCGCGCGGGTTGCGCGCTTTGACGAAAGCGGCGCTTAACCGGAATGATGAGATTGGTACCGCAAGGGGCGCGGGACGAGCTCTCTCTTTGGAAGTCCGCAGTTATGAATTGGGCTGGATTCTCTGGTCCTTCGGTGGTCGCCGCGATTTTCCTGAACTGACTGATAGGCCTGAATTCACCGCGGCACTTCGAGCTCGCGAGGGTGCCGAAGTATCGGAGTCGGATGTCTCCTCATTCGAGCTAACAAGAGGCGGTCCCGGACAAACGGTGCCATGGCTCAAACGTTGAATTCTGACTTTCAATGCCCGGATGAACTGCCAGCCATTGCAAGGCGCAGCGTGTCCTCGGTCAAGGTGCCGCTCGTCTTAGTTCTGATCGCGTTGGCCATGTTCCTGCCGGAAGAGACATCGTTTTTTTTTGGCGAATTACGCCTGACCATTTGCCGGCTACTTCTTTTGCTTATCGCACCGGCGGTCTTATTCGGCTTCGTGCGATCGATGGTCAGCGGGCATTACCGGTTTGTTTGGTCGGATGTGTTGGTGCCTGTCACCGGGCTCTGGATGTTCGTTGGGCCGACTGAGATCGTCGGGTTGGACAAGACGCTCGTGTTCAGTGGCATCTCGGCGCTGGAATTTTGTATTCCTTATATGGCGGCTCGAGTGTTTCTCGCCGAAAGAGGTCAAGCAGTTGCTCTTGTACGTTTCCTTTGCATCGCGATTGCCACGATAGGCGTGCTCGCGATTTTCGATGAGTTCTCGGGGCGCTTTGTGCTCCGGGAAATCGTGGGATCTTTTACCGGATATCACAAAAGACCTATTGACTATGCTACACTTGTGCGCGGTTCGCTCTTTCGCGCGACAAGCACGTTGGAACACCCGATCTTGTTGGGAACCGCCTCTTTGTTTGGCCTGTTGATGGCAACTACGATGCGCGGGGCGCTGCGACAATTCATGCTCGCGGGGCCTGTCGTGGGGTTGGCGCTGTCCGTGTCGTCGGCGCCAATCAGTGGAGCTGTAATAGGTTTCGGTGCTTTACTATACAATAAGCTTTTGCGAGACTTCCCTTTCCGCTGGAGTTTCCTTTTCGCAAGCGCCGCCGGGGTCACACTATTCATTTTTAGCGCCCATCCCAGACCGTGGGGATTTATTTTTAACCATCTCACATTCGACGCCGCGTCGGGCTATTATCGTCTTCTGCAATGGGACTTCGCCGGCGGCCTTATCATGAAATCGCCCATTATTGGTATCGGCCCATTCTACGATTATGCCGCTGCGTCCGGGCTCTCGCCTACGATTGATTCACTTTGGCTTCAAATGGCGATGTCGTTTGGCATTCCGGGATCAATACTCCTTGGTCTATCCTACATCACCGCATGTTCGATTTCGATGGATATCGGAAACAAGAGCCTAAATTTGACGAAGCAGGAGAGGCAGCTAGGCTTCGTGCTTAGCCTAATTATAGGCCTTACCGTTTATATAGGCTTTACCGTATACTATTGGGGGTCTGTCTCTGTTCTGATCAGTTTTCTGGCGGGAATTAGAGCGCACTTGGGTGCGCTCGGAGCCCTGCCACGAGAACCGGGGCTTGATGATGAAGGGTGAAGGAATGCCATTAATGCCGCTCCGAAAAGAAGCTGAGTTGGATCAGTCTCAATGATTTAACGGGGCATGGCCCGATCCGGAAGAGGTGCCGTCGCGAGTTCTGCTGGAATTGATTTTGGCGCAATCTCCCGCGTGACGAAGATGCTGCATCAGGCGACGAGTTATTGATTTTATTTGCCAGCCATCCACCTCGCGCATCGTGATCCGACCTGAAGCCAGCAAAGCCCAGAATAACATCGCCGTTGTGTCCGCCGATCGCAGCACCTTCTGGTTCCGCAGGCGAGATACCGCTCTACCCTTGATATATGGCAATCGGCCATTTCCCGACGCGCAGTGTGACCAGTTTTTCGAGAAAGCCGCAGCGATCCAGCAACGCTCCCGGATTTGCGTAAATGACAAAAAGGGGCGGGTGGAGAATGGTGTGACTGACCTGATCCATTTGGTGATTGAGATTGTCCAAGACCTTTTCCATGACATGGTCGCCAAAAGGATTGCAAAGAAATAGAACAATCTTACTGCCGGGGAATTGGAATTCGGCCGCGTCCATTTCGAGCACTGAGATGTTCTTTATTCCCATAATTTCTGCATTGGAGCGCGCAATAGCAGCAAGCTTGGGGGCAAACTCGACACCAATGACTTTGGCGAACCCAAGCCGCGCCGCAATGAGTAACGGCAAGCCCTTCCCGCACCCGAGATCAATGAAGATGAATTCGCTATGTTTTAAGCCGAGATGCCGTATTGCGGCCTCAATCACTTCCTCGCCGGCCGTCTCGTAGCGACCCGCAAACGGAAGATTGGCTGATCGAATATCGAGCCGCCAGAGCGGCTCAATCCTTCCGGTATCGGTGCCGTACTTCCGATCAAATGCTGATCTGTCGTGCCATAGGTACCGCATCCCTTTCGCCGTTGTCCGACACAGGCCATCGCGGCGAACCCTGTTAAAAATTTCACTCCAAAGCGAAATGCAAGTTGAAACCGGGTCTTTCATTGTCATTAACCGCCTACTAGCATCATCTGGAGTCTTGTCCTGTAGCTGCACCCCATCGTCTAGACCAGGAACCGGGGTAAATTAGGGTTCGGTGATTTACCCCTTTTATTACGCTGCCTTCTCAATCCGCGGTTGTTGATGTTGTTGCGCCTGTGGAATGCGGGCAACGCGGAGCGCAGCCGTGCATTGTCCATTATGTTCACAGGCGGGCGCGCCGCAATGCGCAAAATTCACCTGCGCCTGATTTGCTCCGGGTGCACCCCGTAATCGCTCGCTACTGCGCAAGCGGCTACTCGCCGGCCAGCTTTTCAAAGCACAACCCTGAGCTTCAGTTCATTCCCATGCTGCGCCCCTATCCCAGCCATTTTCGGACCCTTTCCGTTCTCGTTTTTGGACCTTATAGCCTGGTCTGAATTTGGGGGTGCAGCTCAAAGCTTTGACCCGGATTGCGGCCTGCTGTAAGATCTCCATTCGGCCACTTCCGAAATCGATAGCGCGGACGTGTGACAGCTATTATCGGACTCCTAATTCCTTTGCGAAATGCCAACGGCAGCGGCCTTGAATAAAACAAGCACCCAATGCGCGGCCTTCGTCAAGGATTTCGACCTCGATGGAGGGAGACCACGTCGAAGTCCTAACTGATGTGGACGAGATGGAAAGGTTTCGCGGCTTCTGGTTGGCCTGCAACCCCCCGCGGGATTCCGATCCGGACTTCTTCCGATTTCTCATCGAGACGAGGCCTCAGGGGGATACGCCGCATATTTTAATCTTACGCTCCGGAGGCGAACTAAAGGCACTGCTGGTCGGACGACTGATACGCACACGATTGCCAATCAAAATTGGCTATTTCCGCATTCCCTCGCCCCAATTACGGATACTGATCATTTCAGGCTGGCTCGGTGAGATCGATGAATTGCGGGCAGCCTTGTTCGTCGAATCCCTTCGGCAATTGCTGACGAATGGTGAGGCTGACGCCGCACTTCTGCATTATCCCGAGCTTACATCGCCGCTGGCGCGACAAGCTCTCGCGCAGCCCACGTTCGCTTCCCGAGATCATCTAATCGTTCGCGAGCAGCACCGGGTCCTGGATCTTCCGATTGGCGATAAGAGCTTCCTCGCCTCACTATCGCAAAACGAACGCTACCAGCAACGCAAGCGTGACCGCAAGCTTGCCGAAGGCTTCGCCGAGGTTCGCATCGACGCTTTTTCTTCACCAGAGGACGTCGGTATACTGATGCAGCATGCCGAAGCGATCGCCCAAAAGTCCTACCAGCGCAATATAGGGGTAGGCTTCGCCGCGAGCAATGACGCGCGCGCGCGTCTTGAGTTTCTGGCCCGTGTGGGTTGGCTGCGTAGCTTCGTGCTGTGCATCGACGATCGACCTAGCGCGTTCTGGATCGGGACTCTTCGCAAAGGTATTTTCGTCAGCGATTATATGGCTTTCGATCCTGCCTTCGGGGGATATGCGCCGGGAGCGTACGTGACACTCGGAGTTATCGAAATCCTGGCCAAGGATGGTACCGATCCCGCGCGCCGAATTGATTTCGGCCTCGGCAACCAGGCCTACAAGCGACGGCTGACCAAGCAAGCCGTTGAGGAAGCGCTGGTGTATATCTTCGCGCCGAATTTTCGTGGGCTGACCGCCAATTTGTTGCGATCGAGCCTGGGCCGTGTCAATTATACGTTGAAAACCCTGCTTGGCGAAACTGGGTGGTTGGCCATCGCGAAACGAAAGAGGCGCGTGCTGTCAAGCATCCTCAGCGGCAGATATTCGTTATTTCTCATCGCCCGTTGTATGCGAATATCATCGATCGTCCGCCGTTTCTTCAGCGGTTCAACGTCATCTAAGGCGGACCGCAAGCGTTGATTTGGAGGCGCCGGGATTAGCGGCGTGGATGGCCCGATAACCGTCCGGCGTCGAGGACCTATCCAAGGAGCGTCTGCTTTGGCTCCTTCTGTGACGCCATCGCAGGCGTATTCCACGGCCACGAGGCAATGACCGCTGAAGTGACCACAAAATTGCCCATTCCCGCTCAGACCAGTGTTCTTGAGACCTGGGATGAAATTGAGCCGTTCAGGCAATTTTGGACCTTCCAACAACCGCATCGCGACGCCGACATCGATTTTTTTCGCTTCTTCATTGAGCAATCGAACGAAGCCTCGCAGCCGCACGTCATCGTGTTGACCCGTGGTGGGCAGATCCAGGCCCTCCTCGTGGGCCGTATCGATCAGACACAGCCCGTGGTAAAATTTGGTTATTTGCGAATCCCGACGCCGCGGATGCGCCTGCTGACCTTTGTCCATGGTGGTCTGCTCGGCAGTTTGCTGGACGGCGATGCCGAGATTCTCGTTCGTCGCGCCATGGACGGGCTGGCGGGGGGAAAAGCGGAGGCCGCAATGTTTCACTACGTGCCTATCGACTCCCCCGTCTATCGGGCGGCTGCTTCCCTGCCCAGTTTCCTTTGGGCGGACCATGCGACGAACCCCCAAGCGCACCGGATCCGCGACCTTTCCAACATGAAGGGCGCCTTCCTTACAAGCTTGCCAAGGCGGGAACGGACCTATCAACGGCAAAGGCAGCGTATGCTGCTCAATGATTTCGGGAAAAAGGTGCGTATTGATCATTTCCACCATATCGCCGACATCGACCGTCTCATGACCGATGCCGAAGCAGTCGCGAGAGCATCCTATCAACGTGGGTTGGGAGTGGGTTTTTCCGCAACGCCCGACATCCGTCGACGGCTGGAGTTCGAAGCACAACGAGGATGGCTTCGCGGTTATATCCTCTACCTCGACGAAGAGCCTAGCGCGTTCTGGATCGGAACGCTGTCTAAGGATGTCTTTCTCAGCGCCTACCTCGCGTTCAACCCGGTCCATGGCGGTTATTCACCCGGATCATATCTGCTTATCAAAGCGATAGAGGAGATGTGCGAAAACCGACGCTGCGCACAGGTGGCGCGCATCGACTTCGGTATTGGCGATGCAATCTACAAGGCACGTCTCGGAAACAAAAGTTGGCTTGAGTTGTCCGTGTACATCTATGCTCCCAGCATCAAAGGGCTTTGGGTCAACGCTCTCAGAACTTCCGCTATTCTTACCACGCGAATGACAAAGGCAATCTTGGAGCGGGGCAAAGTCCTATCCCAGGTCAAAAGATTATGGCGCGCGCGCGCGGCAGCGGGCGGGATGCCTGCCGGAGACTGATCCGGATGGGCTCCGCGCGAGCGGCAGGGCACGTTACGGCAGGATGGTCCGCGTTCTCTCGGCCCTGACGATAGGCCCACACCATCAAGGGCTTTGGGTCGACGCTCTCGGAATTTCCATCAGTTTTACCAGACCATGGCGAAGCGATCTTTGGAGCGGGGCAAAATCCGACCCCGTGCGGCCGTGACCAGCGCTTCGTCAACAGCAATGAATGAATGGAAACTAACCGCCTAGTTACGGCGAACGCGGCGCCTCTGCCCATGCCGCCAAACGACCGCTCCGAACCTCGCTCTCACGCGCCATCGCCAGTAGCGGTAGCCCGTCCCGGAATCCCGGACCCTCAGACAGAAACAGCCCGCGACGATTTCGTCAACGGGCTGGTAATGAAGCTACGGCTTGGATAGGAGAGCCCCGGTGGTCATTAAGTAGTTGTTCGACATAGTCCATCCAGTAAACGATCCAGGATACCACGCCCCATAAGCGGCTGTTGTGTCCACGTAGTTATCGTGTCCTATCCCTGCATTCTGAGAGCCACCAGCGTGGACAAGATAGGACATGGAAACGGAGCTTCCTGCCGCTATCATGACGTTATACGCAAACGTTACATTTTTGACTAGACCGGTACGGAAGGAAGCAAACTGGTATCCTTCTCCAGCAGTTGCTTGCCGGGTTTGATAGCTGGTATTGTACTCGACATCAACGGATGAAGAAGAGTTCGAATCTGTTCCAAACTGGAGATAGTTGAGGTGGGCATCAGGCCTTATTGCGCCTTGCTCAATGAGGTTATATTTGTAGACGATCGAATAGGGGTCGCGTGCGGCGTTCACTTCCAAAACGTGTTGAGGGAAATTTTTAAGCCAATTATAGGTAAGCGTTGCCGTTCCGGCACCTCCAGCGCTGACCAGCGTCGAGCCACTCCCCGCGCCCGCGCCGTCGATGGTATTGTATGAGACGGTCAGGCCCGGAGAGCTCGCGTCGGTAGCAATGACGGCATTCGTCATTTTGGTGAGATTTGTTCCAGCAAAATTGCTGCTAACGACCGTGGGATTTGGGGAATTGACAAAGAAGAGGATAGCACCGCCATGTAACGAGAAATCGACGCCGGATATCACGACATTGCTTTTATCGTCGACGCGAACATAGGGGGGCATTGCCGTCGTGTTCACGGTGATGCCGGGGCCGCTCAATGACTGCCAATCGGTCAGCGTCGTCCCCTGCGGGAGACCCACGGTATAGTCCACACCGGCAACATTCCAGGAGGGCCGCGTCGCATAGCTCGCGAGCAATGCGGAGTGCTGGCCGCCCCCGGGTGACTGCGGCGGCGGTGGCGGCGGGCACTGTGCGAGCGCTGAAAAGTGCGGTTGCGCCATTGCGAACGTAAGAAGCGTCAAAGCGGATCGTGATATCTCGGGACGGACTCTAAGACGACAACAACGAAAGTGAGTGCGACTGTGCATGATGACCTCGTGAGAGTTTGAGTGGGAAACGCTGACTGATGAATGAGAGATAACATTATAATTATTTAGAGAGTAAATTGTTAACCACAACTGTGCTTCGTAACGGGCATAAGCCTTGCCTTTCCGGCGCAATGAGGTCTTCGCATGGACGAGAATGGGGAGATCCCATGGTAGTGTTTGGCCCCGGGCGGGGCACGAATGGCGAAGATTTGGCATGCAGACGACAAAACCGGGTTACTGCGTGGCGCCTCGCTGAGGCTTGCGGCAGTTCTCGCTCAGTCACACGCAATCAAATTGGTCGTGCCTCAAAACTAAAGAGAGACCGTTGCGGAGCCGGCTCGGGACGGGAGAATCATAAAATAAGCATGTCCGGGCTTGCCGCGGACGACTTTTGAAAACGGCTTCGAACCGGCCGACCTTGTGGCGGTGTCCAAGCGTGCTCGAGCAGCGCGCGCCGGGCAATGCTGTTGCCGGTCTTGGCGATGCCCCAGTGTCGGGTAGTCTCAGGCTCGATCGCTCGCCCGGACCGAAATAGGGCACGAGCTGGCGTGGTTTGCGGAGCGTGTGACATCCCCGGCCAATTTCAAACGGCGGTTCGCATCCTCTCGAAACCCGCCTCGAGATCTGCCTTCAGATCCTCGATGTCTTCGAGGCCGACGGAGAAGCGCAAGGCGGGACCTGGCGGATTCCACGCCGTCGCGCTGCGGTAACTCCGGCAGTCGAAGGGAATGACAAGACTTCTCGAAGCCGCCCCATGAATAGCCCATGCCAAACAATTTTAGCCCGTCGAGCATGGCGGCGAGCGCGGCCCGTGAGCAGGGCGAAAGAAGCACCGAGAAAAGCCCCGACGAGCCGAGAAAATCCCGCTTCCAAAAAGCGTGTCCCGGGCAGGAGGGAAGCGCTGGATGCAAGACTTGGACAATCTCCTTCCGGGCGGCGAGCCAATGGGCGAGATCGAGCGCTTGACGCTCGGCCTCCCGCAGCCGGAGATCGAGCGTGCGCAGCCCGCGCAAACTCAAGAAAACATCCTCCGGACCGGCGCACATCGCAAAGGCGTCGAAGGTCGCCCTGAGTTTTGGAAACCATTCCGGGTTAGCGGACACGAGCCCGATCAGAAGATCGGAATGACCGGAAAGATATTTTGTTCCGGCCTCGACGGCCATATCCGCGCCACGCGCATGGGGCGGAAAGAACAGGGGTGTTGCCCAGGTGTTGTCGAGAATTGTGCAAATGCCCTTGGACCGGGCGATCGCGGTGATTGCCGGAACATCCTGGATTTCGAAGCTCTGCGAACCAGGGATCTCGATGAAGATCACGCTTGTATTCGGCCGGACCAATGACTCGATCGCGCCGCCGATCGCGGGATCGTAATAGGTCGTCTCGACCCCCATGCGGGCCAAGACCGTCTCGCAGAAGTTGCGAGACGGACGATAGACCGCGTCGGTCACCAGAATATGATCGCCGGTCTTGACGGCGGCTAGCAGGGCGAGCGTGATCGCGGCGAGGCCCGAAGGCGCAAGCACGGTTCCAGCAGCGCCAGATAGTTCCGTCCACGCGCTCTCCAGCGACTCCGTTGTCGGCGTCCCCTGGGTGGCGTAGGAAAACCGTGCCCTGCGCGCCGAAAAATCCTCCAAAGTCGAAAAAAGCACGGTCGAGCCGCGATAGACCGGCGTGTTGACGAAGCCATGCTGTTGGCTAGGGCGGCGCCCGGCATGGACTAATTTCGTGCGATTCTTCAAAGGGATGCGGTCTTGCGGCGTGGTCTCGGTCATGTCGACGTCCAGTCATGTGCGCGCCGCGAACCGCGATTTTGATCCGCGCTTCGTCAAGCCGGGATTTAAAACGCTGCCCGCGCGGTTGCAATGTCCACCACCCGGCCGGTTTCGTCTCCCATGCGCGGCATATGGCCGTGCAACATTCCAATACGCGGATTTTCACGGCGAGCGTTTCCCGAGAGGCACTACGCCTGGTCCGCGCCGAAACGAAGGAGGCCGGATCCATGCGCCTTGAGCCATGCTTCGGCGCGCTCCGTATCAGCCGTCAACTGCCCGACCGAGGCCCAGAACGCGGCGGAATGGTTCATATGCAAGAGATGCGCTGCTTCGTGCGCCGCGAGATAATCGAGGACGAAACGAGGCGCCATGATTAGGCGCCAAGAGAAGCTGAGGGTGCCGGACGAGGAGCAAGACCCCCACCGGCTCGTCGTGTCCCGCAAGGTGATCTTGCGCGGAGCCGCTCCAAGCTTTTTGGCGTGGCTCGCAACGGCGGCCTCGATGTCTCGCCCGGCCTCCTTAAAGAGAAAGTCTCGCACCCGGCGGGGCACGAACGGCGCGCCGGCGCTCACGCAGAGCAAGGGCCCGGCGTTCCTCCCCGGACTTGCCGCGCCGCCTTCGATCCAGACTCTCCCGCGCTTCGCGGGGCAATGGGTAATCAGGTGCAACGTTCCGCGCAAGGGAACGAGCGCTCCCGGCTCGAAGGGGACCATTTCTGGCAACCGGCGCAGTTTCGCGCCGATCCAGGCCGCGTGCCGGCCAGCGAAGGACTTTGCCTCGCCGATGCTTCCCCGCGAAGGCATTGTCAAGACAACGTCCTGTGTTGCCGCCCGGACCCGCAAGGTAAAGCGGCGCGCGGCCGCCGTTCGCCGCAAATTGATTTGATAGGTTTCGCCTGCGTGAGACACATCGAGGTAGGCGATACCGGAAACGCGGGGCGCATAGTTGCGCGGGGGGCGCGGCATGGCCTCAGAATACTGGGAGGCCGGGTGAGTCGCTAGAGCTTAATCGTTGAAATTCGCGGGCTTTGCGGAGCTAGCGCCCGTGGCAAAGTTAGAGATCAACTTAAATACTAGGCGGCCCCGGCAAATGACCGGGGCTCTGTGGCGGATGTGAGCCATGTCTCCTGATCTAGCCGCATGCCGTAGAGCTTTGCCACACCGCTACATGAACGATAGGTGATGCTTGGGCCGCTAAGGACGTCAAAGGGCGCGAAGCACTTCGTTGATCGAGACTTGCAAAGCGGAGAAAGGACCCGGTTTTCGTCGCCAACCTGCCCTTTTTTTGTCTCCGCCGTCACCGTGCTGTTCGACCATGATTTAGATGCAGATGGAACATGCCAAGATGGCGTACGCCGACGTTGTCGCGCAGGCGACGAAAATGCGAGCTCCATGCCGACCTCGCCAAGGCAGCGTCAGGCCCGCCGGACAGGCGATCGCCGCCAGCAAGGCACGAAGTGATAAGGCCTTATCCGGAGCTGTGCGCACCGCTTCTCGATCAATGGCCTGACTAGATCGGGAGGGAGGCGCGGCTTCGCTCGGCTCCCGGGCGAAGGTGGGGTCTTCGCATTCTCAGCTGTTTTCCACCAGCCTCAGGGCTCTCGCTGGAGGCCTTAACGAGGCATGGAATTCCCGGATGCGGGGCACGACCTCGTTGCGGAACCGGGAACCGTTGAACACGCCGAAGTGACCGACCTTGGCCTGCTGATAGTGCGCCTTCATCGATCGCGGAATACCGCGGCAGAGGTCATGCGCGGCGAGAGTTCTGGCCGATCCCGGAAATATCGTCGTTTTCGCCTTCCACCGTGAATAGCCCGGCGCGACGGATGGCGGCAAGATCCACCGGCGCGCCGCGATGCGTCATTTCGCCTTTCGGCAGCGCATGTTTGACAAAGACGGTTTCGACCGTCTGCAAATAGAATTCCGCGGGCAGATCCATGACTGACCGGTATTCGTCATAGAATTCACTGTGTTTTCTTGCGGAATCGCCATCGCCGCTGACAAGATGATCAAAAAACTCCAAATTGGCGATGATGTGGCGATCGATATTCATTGCCATGAAGCCCGTGAGCTGCAGAAAGCCCGGATAGACATCCCGTCCCGCCCCGGGATAAGCATAGGGTACGGCGCAGATGCAATTGCGCTCAAACCACGCGCCGCCACGCTCCTGCGCCAGAAGATTGACCTTGGTCGGGCTTCGCCGCGTGTCGATCGGCCCGCCCATCAGCGTCATCGAAGCCGGAACGTGCGGGTTGTCCTGCGCCTCCATGAGGGCAACGGCGGCTATCAGCGGAACCGCCGGCTGGCAGACCCCGATCGCATGCAATATCGCGCCGTCACGCTCCTTGCCCAAGGTTTCGCAGATTGCAATCAAATAGTCGATGTAATCGTCAAGGTCGAACTGACCGCTGACCAGAGGAACCGTCCGGGCATCGGCCCAGTCCGTGATGTAGACGTCATAGAAGGGGAGAAACGCTTCGACTGTGCCGCGCAGAAGGGTCGCGTGATGGCCCGACAGGGGCGCGACGATCAAAAGCTTTTGGCGCGGCTCGGGCGCCCCGGCGACAAATTGCTTTTCAAAATGGAGGAGCTTGCAGAACGGATGCTCCCAGGCCGCCCGCTCCGCGATAGGAACTGTTTTGCCGTCAACGGCCGTCGTGGCGAGATCGAACGCGGGCTTCTCGTAGCGCCGCGTCAATTGCTCGAAGATTTTCGCCGAGGCGACCAGATTGCGGCCGGCGGCGGTATAGGAGAGCGGATTGCCCGGATGCTCTAGCCACGTCCGCGCGGCATCGGAAACAGCCCGCGCCGGAGCCAAGGCAAGATAGGCCATTTCATGCATTTCATAGGCAAAAGGTGGCATTTTTTCTCAAATCCTTGCCTCGCGTCGCCGGCGGGGTAGACAGACGCCGGCATTTTGGCCAAAGCATTTCCCCGCCCTGCAACGCCCACGCCCATGCCGCGGGTCGCCCACGGCGCAACGAGAGCATGTTTTTCAACGTGCTCCAAGTGTTTAATCATCTATTTTTTGCCCGACGGCATCGGCCGCGAGCTGCATCTTGACGATTTTGTCGGGACCGGTCACCGCGCCGTTGTCTTCCTTGGCGCCCTTCTTGATCTCATCGACGACGTCCATGCCGGAAACCACCTGACCGACGACGGTGTATTTGTTGTTCAGGAACGCCGCATCGGCAAAGCAGATAAAGAACTGCGAATTGGCCGAGTCCGGGTCTTGCGAACGGGCCATGCCGACGGTGCCACGCCTAAATGGCTCGGCGGAAAATTCCGCCGGAATATTGGGCAGATCGGATTTGCCCATCCCGGTGCCGGTGGGATCGCCCGTCTGCGCCATGAAACCATCGATGACCCGGTGGAAGACGAGGCCATTATAGAATCCGCGCTTCGTCAATGCCTCGATTTGGGCCACATGTTTGGGCGCGAGATCCGGCCGGAGCAGGATTGTGACACGGCCGTCCTTGGTGTCGAGATAGAGCATGTGTTGGAGGTCTTGCGCCGGAGCGGCGGAAAGCCCGTTTGAAAACGGGGGCAACTCGAAGGCCAGGCCCAAAGCAAAACCAAAGCCTAGGACAATGCGACTGATCATCCGTTGAAGCGTCATTCTGATCCGTTCCTTTCAAACAGAAGCAAGCCGCAAGGTCAATTGCCCGCGCGCCGCTGCGCGAGCGCGAGGGCGACCGCCTCGGGCACGAATGCCGGCACGTCGCCACCGAGCCCGGCGATCTGCCGCACTAATGTCGCGCTAATATGACGAACCGCGGGCGAAGCCGCGAAAAACACCGTTTTGATCTCCGGCGCCATTGCTGCGTTCATCGCCGCCATCCGCATCTCGGCGTCAAGGTCCGTGCCGTCGCGAAGGCCGCGCAGCATCAGACTCGCCCCGGCGGCTCGCGCGGCCTCGACCACGAGGCCGGAAAAACCGCGCACCGAAAGCTTGCACCCGCGCGCCGCGAGCCGTCTGCCGCAGACGTTCTCGACAAGGCCCGTGCGCTCCTCGATGCCGAGCATTGGAGTCTTGCCAGGATGCACGCCGATCGCGACGACGAGCTCGTCGCAGACGGCTCTGGCGTTTTCGATGACATCGACATGGCCATTGGTCAAGGGATCGAAGGAACCAGCGTAAAGGGCGACGCGGATCATGTTCTCTCCCCATGCGATATGGCGGGCCGATTCAATTCACGCCGAGCTTTTTCTGCAAGCTCGTGGAGGATGTTGTGTACTGGAACGTCAGCCTCTTGCCTGGGTAGACATAATGGTAGATTTTTTGCGCCGCCAGCGCGGCCTCGTGGAAGCCGCACAAAATGAGTTTCAACTTGCCCGGATAATGATTGATGTCGCCGATCGCGAAAATGGCGGGGACATTGGTCTCGAAGGTTCCCGCATCGACCGGAACGAGGTTCTCGTGCAGGTTCAAACCCCAACCGGCAACCGGACCGAGCTTCATCGTGAGCCCAAAAAAAGGGATCAGCCTTTGGCAGGGGATTTCGTGCGATCTGCCGCTCGCGTCCTTGAGGGTCACGCAGGAGAGCTCACCCGCTTCGCCGGTTAAGGCGGCAATCTGGCCAAGGCGCAAATGGATCCGCCCGGCGGCGGCAAGCTCCCGCATGGCCTTGACGGAACGCGGCGCGGCGCGAAAATCATCGCGGCGGTGAACCAAGGTCAAATGCTTGGCGGCAGGCTGAAGGTTGAGGGTCCAATCGAGCGCCGAATTGCCGCCGCCGACGATCACCACATCTTTGCCGCGAAAATCCTCTATCTTGCGCACGGCGTAAAGAACCGACGTGCCCTCGTAGGCCTCGATACCGGCAATCGGCGGCTTCTTCGGCTGGAACGAACCACCGCCGGCCGCCACGATGACGGCCTTGCTCTCGAAGCTTTGCCCGCCGCTGGTGCGGATGCGGAACGATGGCGCTTCGGGGCTCCCCAGAACCTCCAGCGCCTCGACCAATTCGCCATAGTGGAACGAAGGCCGAAACGGCTCGATTTGCTGCAGCAAGGCATCGACGAGGCCCTGCCCAGACACTTTTGAAATGCCAGGAATATCATAGATCGGCTTTTCGGGATAAAGCTCGGCGCATTGGCCGCCGGGTTTCGGCAAAATGTCAATAAGATGCGCTTCGATATCGAGCAGGCCAAGCTCGAACACGGCGAAGAGACCGGCTGGCCCGGCGCCGACAATGACCACGCCGGTTTTTATGCTTTCCCTCATGCCTTGCTCCGGATTCAGTATCGAAAAGAAGCGGTCTCATGGCGCCGCCAGCGCGGGTCCGGCTATGCTGTTACCGGCCGGAAGCCGCATAGGTCGCGCGATAACCCTCTCCGGCGAAGGAGCTCCTAGCCCTGCCGGTCCGGGGTGGTGACGACGAGGCCGTCGAGTTCCGGCGTGACCTTAATTTGACAACTCAGCCGCGAGTTGGGCTGAACCTTATAAGCAAAATCCAGCATATCTTCTTCCTGGTCCGATGCTTTGCCGGTGAGGCCCACCCATTTTTCGCCGACATAGACATGGCACGTTGCGCAGGCACAGCCGCCGCCGCATTCGGCGGTGATCTCGGGGATCGCGTTGCGGATGGCGTTTTCCATGACCGTAGCGCCTTCTTGCGCCTCGATGGTCCGGGCTTCGCCAAACGAGTTGATATAAGTGATTTTGACCATGGATCCTGCATGTTCGTTCGCCGCGCGGCAAACGAAAGCTCTTATTCGTGGGGGGAAGCCTAAGTCTATATTTATGGGGATTTTTATCTCAATTGCTAGCGATGAACAGCCCGGCCGAGGCTCGGAAAGCGTCGCTAGAGTGACGTTGCCGAGCGCCAGCGCGGGGGTTGTTACGCGGAATTTTGCGGGTTTTTTCTTGCGGCGTTAATCGGCACGTTGGCTGGTTTTCTTTTCTCGCTAGAGACCCATTCTCTGCCTGCTGCGCTATGAATCAACAGCGCGGCGACGCCTTTGCTGTCCTTCAGCGAGAATGCCGAAGCTCTCGTGTGCGGGAGCGATGATCGGAGTATTGCCAGGGAGCCTTCTTGGGTGTATATTTGGAAAAAAGGAGAAAGCATGATCGCTTTTCTGGCTCTTTGGCTATGCCTGGTTTCCGCCGTGGCCATCTACTATACCATTCCGCCCAGTGGTATGAGGCCGGATATTTACGGAATCGCGCTCTGGATCTTGTCGAGCTGCGCGCTCGTAACGTCGGCCATAATTGTCGTAGTCAGCCTGGTCTCACCGCAAGAGATCCATCCAACGTGGTTGGATTCTCGTCTTTCGCCGCCGCATTACTCCGCTTTGCGCAACTAAGGACGCATTTCGGACTGGCTGGCGCGCATCTCCGGCACCTCGTACCGTGCCGAATTGGGCCGGGATGACCCGGCTCGAACTCGCGGCCCCGGCGCGGAACGGGCCATGGCGTCCTGCCGGTGTTCAGGGCCCGGCGCGAAGCGTCATCGACGCAACGCCGGCGGCAAGAGCGAGGCCGGTCTGCGTTTGAATCGATAACGGCTGCAAGGTGAACGAGCGGCCGGAGCCGCCGACGAGCGCGTTCGCGCCAACTCCGGCCCCTATGGTCGCCGAAGCGTCGACGCCGGCATAGTCACCCGCGAGCGCCCCGCGCCTGGATCCTGCGGTTGGGGCAAAAACGTCCCAGGCCAAGGTACCCCGATCGGTTGCGCCGATATCTAGCCCGAATTTGCGAATCGTCCCGTAATAAGGCTCACGATGTCCGCGCGCCGAGGTGAAAACGCATCGCATCTCCTTGCTCGATGTGATGATGAGACCGAGGCCCGCCGAGACCTCGCAGCGTAATACGCCAACTTTCACTCCTTGCTGCGCAACAGCGGTTTGCGCGCTTGCGGCCAATACGGCAAGAGATGCCGCGCAGAGAATGGCTCGAATGTTCATGGGTTTCCCTTTAGTTGAGCGTCGAGCGCCAATGGGCCAACGAGCCCAGCCGCCCTAACCATCAAATGGATTAGGATGCGCGATGTCAATAGCGGCGTTTTTGGACAGGCGGTGAATCGACACGGGAAGACATATTCAACGCTTGCAGGCTGCGGAGTTGCCCACTAACTTGCCGCAACTGCTGGATACTCATCCCATGTGCGGCCTTCGAGTGTCCGGCCCGTTCGACCTTGCGAACGCCACCCCATTGCTTGAAAAAGAACGCTACCCCCTGTTCACGACAGGTGTCTCGCAACTCTTCAACCCACCATCCATAGGCCGTGCACCGGGGCCGGACTCGCCGCCTACGATTGCCCAATGCACGCCCGAAAGATCGACCTCAATAACCGGGCCAATGAGAGGTTCAAACGAGACAAAACGGATATGCGCCGGAGTCCCGCGGAGCAATTTTATCCGGTCGGCATATCTTGGCTTTCGACTGACGTGCCCAACCAAACATTTCTTAATATTAGATATGAACTGCCGCGCAGAACTTCACGCATCCGTTCTGGGCGCTTTGTCAAAATCTGAAATGAGCGCCAATGAGCCTTTTCCATGACCTGCCACACGCCGGAAATTAAGCGGTCCGGCACCGAATCTTGGAACAAATCCGACATTGAATTCACGAATATGCGGATCGGCTTACGCCATTTCAGCGAGAAGATTCGTCTAAATTGACATGCCCTGTCCAAACCGCGCGGTGAACAGATTTCCGCGTGGTCCCGGCGTATTTTTCCATGCCCATTGCTTCGAGCCGCGCCGCCATCCATTGGGCGTAGCAATTCGTGCAACCCGGCGACACCATCGCGCAACTCGCTACCGGGTTCCACGTTGCTTCCGTCCATTCGATATCTGAACGGCCTGCCATCTCATCACCGCTTTGAGGCGCGGGCGCGGTTCACGGCATGTCCCGCAAGCCTCTTCGCGAGAGCTTTCGCCGCTTGCGAAGGATTGGCGCATATGATGAACAAATGGTAAAGAACCGCGCCCCGTGAGTTTTTTAGTTCAAGCTGTGTTTCGCCGACGAACGGAAATATCGATTTCAGGCGTTCGAATACAAATTGGCGCAGTCGGTCGGAGTTCATGGTTTTCGTCAATTCAGACGAATTCGACGGAAACAGCTCGATTTGTTCTGTTTCTTTATAAAATGCGCTTCGCCAATCGCGGGCTCTCATCCTTCGAGACGCTTTTCAAGCTTCCTCAGGATTGAGGGCCAAGGTTATCGAGACAGGCTCGCAGCGGTCGCCCCGCGCCGAGGATGCCGCATGCCGCAAACAAAATTTTGGGCCGAGATGACCTGGACCGATTTCCAGGCTCGCGACATGGCGAGCACCATCGCGGTCCTGCCGGTCGCCGCGACCGAGCAGCATGGTCCGCATCTGCCGCTTGGCACCGATACATTCATCATGGAGGGGTATATCGCCCGAGTTGTCCCGCGCGTGCCGGACGAACTCGCCGTTTTGTTCCTGCCCGTGCAAAATTGCGGGCTTTCGATCGAGCACACGCATTTTCCCGGCACCCTCAGTCTGCCGGCCGAGCCCCTCATCACTGCCTGGACAAAACTTTGCGAATGCGTGCACCGGACCGGCTGCCGCAAGCTGGTTCTTTTGAACTCCCATGGGGGCAATTCAGCGATCCTCGATATGATCGCGCATGACCTTCGCGCGCGGCTCGGCATGCTGGTTGTCCTGGCATCCTGGCGGCGCTTTGGCGCGCCAGACGGACTGTTTTCCGCGCATGAACAAGCGCATGGCATTCATGCGGGCGAGATCGAGACATCGCTGATGCTGAACTTCCGGCCGGACCTCGTGCGCGAGGATGAGGCCGCCGATTTCGCCTCCGCGAACGCCAAAATGGAACGCGATTTCAATTGGCTGCGCGCTAGCCGCCCGGCTGGCTTTGGTTGGATGAGCCAGGATCTTTCCACCTCCGGCGCCATGGGCAATGCGGCGGCCGCCAATGCGCGCAAGGGCGAGGCCTGCGCCGACTATGGCGCCACGGCCTTCATCGAATTGCTGCAAGACATCGGCGGCTTCGACCTCTCGCGGCTACGGCCCGGTCCGCGCGGATAAATAGACCCGGCAGTGGGACCGGCCCTACCGAATTACTCGGCGCTGGGAAGGTCCGACCTTTGCAGAACAAGATGATGAAGGCGCTTGACCAGCTGCGACGGAGCGAGACCGAGAATTTCACAGCGGCCCAGTGGCCCGTACACGCCGAAAATTGGCGCGACGGATGGGCTTGAAGCAAATACCAGCCCGTCATAGGACGACGTTTCAAAATCGAAATCGCTTGATATTTCGATCCGATAGTCAAACGACTTCATCCGCTCTGCCACCGCATAGTGCAATTCTTGAGAGTGAGTCGAGATAAACGCATAATCTATCCGGGTCTGTGCCAGTGATCTCGCAGCCCCATCGAGCATCTCTTTTTCAAAGCCCTGTATGTCGGAGTGAAGAATCGAGAGATGCTTCGAGTTTCGGCTTTCAAGGAACGCATCCACCTCGAAGTGGCCTTTTCGGACAAAGGCCGGCATGAAGTTGCCCTGATACCTGTTCAACTTGAAATTGCTCAACCCGACGCTCAGATTGGCCGGATCTGGCTCGACCATGGTGACCGTAGCGTTCGGTCGAATCTTCTTCAACCACATTGAATAATGCGCCCAATAAGCCCCGAGTTCGAGCATGGACGGACAGAGCGGAAGCACCTTCAAACATTCCTGGAAAGCAAATTCCTCGACTGGCTCGTGAACTCCACGATTGATGACCAGAATATCGCTGAATCCTTGATAGTAGGCATGGTGTCCAGAATAATGAACGCGATTTCCATTATGAAGACAGACCAGATTGTCCTCTACAAAACCGGCCTGTGGTACACGTTCAATAAGAAGGTTGATCGGATCGGACACAATTTCCCGAAACCGACCGAGTATATCACTGCTGGCCGCTTTGGGAGGCACATTCGTTCTCCATTTGCTTTTCCTGGACTCATCGTAGCAAAATGTCTCACGCGAGACGTTTGGGCACAATTGGGCATGAGGCCGCGACGCTTACTCCGCCCGCGACGGAAAGGTCCAGGTCTCGGTGAGCGCACGGGTGCCGGCCCGCAGGAAAGCCCGCAAATCCGCTGATTGCCCGGGATCGAGCTGCACGTCGATGACCGCGCGAAACCCTTTGGTATGGATGTTCGGAACGGTGAAGGAGCGTACGATTTTGCCCTGGCTCGCCGAGGGAACGACCTCGACCAGTTGCGGATCGGCGGCGTAATAGGCAAGGTCGCCGCCGGTGAAATCGATAATGAACCGGCGCGAACCAGGCACCGGCGGTTCGACCGGACCGAGCGCGGCGGCCACCGTCTGAAAGGTGTTCAGCGCCCACCCATTGGGTGAGAGCTGGGCCAGATTGAGACTGGCAACGATGCGGTAGGCATAGCTGAAAGGTTTTCCCGGCTCCGGCGCATCCTTGGGCACGAACGAGGCGACGATGTTGTCGCTCGTCTCGTGCTCAGTCGGAAGTTCGACGAGCTCGACGCGGCCTTCGCCCCAACTCTGCCGCGGCTCGACAAAATAGCTTGGCCGCATCTCATAGGCGAGATCGAGGTCCTGATAATGGTCAAAGTCGCGGTCCCGTTGCAACAGGCCAAATCCGCGAAGTTCGCGGTCGAGAAAAGCGGAGACTGCCGGTTTCGCCGGGTTGCGCAACGGGCGCCACATCCATTCGCCGGTTCGCGAATGGATCAGGAGCCCATCTGAATCATGCAGCTCGCGGCGGAAGTCCTCGTTGAATCGATGGTCGTCCTCGCCAATGAAGAACATCGAAGTGAGGGGCGCGAGACCGAATTTGACGTTCGGCTTGCGTGGAAAGAGCGCCGCCGAGATTTCGATGACGGTGTCGATTCCAGGATAGAGCTCGAAACGGTAGGCGCCGGTCGCCGACGGGCTGTCGAGCAGCGCATAGATCCTCGCCTGATCGGCGTTTGGCTCGGGCGTCTCGATCCAGAATTCGCGAAAAAAAGGGAACTCCTCGGCGGAGGTACCCGCCTCGACCGCGAGCCCGCGCGCCGACATCCCATAGCGCTGGTCGCGGCCGAGAAAGCGAAAATAGCTGACGCCCAGAAAGGCGATGACCTCGTCGAAGACTTTGGGATTGTTCAAGGGGTAATGCAGACGAAAACCCGCGAAGCCGAGATTGACCGGCAGGGGCTTGTCGATCTTGGTGCGGCCGTAGTCGAAAAGGTTGGCGGCATAGGGAATGGGGGTTGGAATGCCGTCACGAAGCGTGTTGATGGTCACCGGACGCCGGTAGAGATGTCCGAGGTGGAACAATTGCAGCCGGAACTGGCTTCCGTTGGAAGCGAGAAATGCTTTGTCCGGGCGAAATCTGATGTCGCGCCAGGCATCGAAGTCGAGTTTGTTCAGCGCTTCGGGGAGCGCCGGCGAGGCGATGTCGAACTCCGCCGTGGCCAGGTCGCGGGCGCGGCGCACGACATCGTCGAAGCCGAATTTCGGCGGCGGCTGCGGCGCCTTCCCAGGTTGGGCCGGCGCGGAATCTGATGGTTGATGGCAGAGCGCCCGAGAGAACGAGATATTTGACCACCGTGCGGCGACTAAGGTCGATCATGGGCTTCACGAAGAAGAGATCACGCGCCGTCAATTTGGCGGGGGAGCGTGGTTGACGGGTACTCGTCTTTTTGGCCAGCGGCAAGCGGAAGGCTTCGCTTTTTTCGGGATCGAAAAAGTATACGCGCCGCAACCATTGCTCGAAGCTGAGATCATCGTGATTTTGAAATGAGACAGCAGCCCGCAGTTGCTATTACTTTCTTGAGAAATGCGGTACATGATGCCCATCGACAAGGGCCCATAGCATTGCGGAAGGCTGGCGGACATCTTTTGTCTCTGTCGATTGAACGTCACACAACTGGCGTTCTTCCGGGCAGAGAGCCTCGCCAAGATCAACGCCCGGGAATCTAACGAAAGCCGCGCCTCCCTGTCGGCCTCGACCGCGAACGAGTATCGTGGGCCAGAACATGACAGTTCATGCGCTACCTAAACCGGGCATATCGTGTGCAGCCGACAATTTTTCGTCGCCCGGCCTTGACGCTGTCCTGACCCTAGCTTAAGAGACCTCGCCCCATCCTGCGCAATGGAAAACTCGCCCGTCGGCCTTTTCGGCCTGACCGGGTAGGATTCACTGATCAGCCGGAGTATAGCGAGGAAAAGCGAATGCCCCGTCGTTGTAAATTGTCCGGCAAGGCCGTGCAGACCGGAAATCTAGTCAGCCATTCGAACCACAAAACGCGGAGGCGGTTTCTGCCGAACCTCTGCAATGTGACGTTGATATCCGACGTGTTGCAGCGCAAAGTCCGCATGCGCGTGAGCGCCTCGGCGCTGCGCACAGTTGAACATCGCGGCGGCCTCGATGCGTTTTTGTTGAAGGCGAGCGACGCTGGGCTTTCGCGCGACGCGCGGGCTATCAAGCGCGAGGTCGCCAAAAAACTGGCGCCAGGGGATTAATGCTACAGTTATAATTGTTATGGCGAGGGCATCGCCTTATCAGGGATTCGGGGCGTTCGGGTTCGTCGCTTTCTTGGTTTGCGGCATGGGCGGCCCTGAAGGGGCGGACGGGCGGCTATTTCGGCCCACGGCGCCGCCAATCCGAGGCCATCGCTGATGCCGTTGCTGCTCGGCCGGTCGTTGCGGATCAAGAGCAGGTTCTTGCTGGCCAGAGGCGCCGGCGATGCTTGTAGCGATGCTGTGGGCTGACTTTTCTCGCTGGCTCAGGCGGGTTAGGCTTGGCGCGCGTTTGGCGGAGTTGGAAGGAGGCGCAAATACTGCGCATTTCAGAAAATTCGTTCGCCCGACCGGAGCCGGTGACATCCGGCTCATAGGCTTTCGCGTAATTTTCCCGAGGCGGGGAGTGTGGCTTGAAAGCGGCACCGGGCCGTTTTCTCGGCGCTAGCCGGTTTTGGCTTTGGTGTCGCCGCTTTACATTGCTAGGTTTGCGGAAAATCCGTTATCGATGGCCAACTGGCCGAAGGGATCGAACGGCAGTGACCGGAGCAACTGTATCCGATGTGGTCAATGCGCGCGCCTCGATGGAAAGCTTGGGCAGGCTTTTCGGGCGCGATCCTCGCCGTCATTCCGGCCGCCTGCAGCGTCGGACCCGACTATCTGCGCCCGTCCGCGCCCGAACCTGTGGCCTACAAAGAGCTAAAAGGCTGGAAACGCGCTACGCCGCGCGACGACATCGACCGCGGCCCCTGGTGGTCGGTGTTCCGGGATACGAAGCTCGATTTATTTGAACCGCAAGTCGAAATCTCCAATCAGAACGTCGCCGCCGCCGAGGCGGCCTACCGGCAATCGCTTGCCGTCATCAAGGAGGCGCAAGCTGGCCTGTTTCCGACCGTCACCGCTAATTATAACGAAACCAGGTCGCATTTCGGGCCGCGGGCAATCGGGAACGCGCTAGGCTCTGGGGTAACTAGGACGATCTTCACGCTAGCCGCGAACGGCAGCTGGGACGTTGATTTATGGGGAAAGATCCGCCGGATGATCGAAAGCGACGTTTCAGCGGCCCAGGCCTCCGCCGCCGATCTCGCCAATGCCAAGCTCTCCTCCCAGGCCCTGCTCGCGACCGCCTATTACAACCTGCGCGCGGCGGATGCGCTGCAGGCGCTGCTCGATCGCACGGTCGTAGCATTCAAGCGGACGCTGGCGATTACCCAGCATCAGTATGCCGCGGGCACGGTGTCGAAGGCCGACGTCGCCACCGCGCTGGCGCAGGTTCTCAATACGCAGGCTCAGGCGATCAATGTCGGCATTATGCGGGCGCAGTTCGAACATGCGATCGCGGCATTGATGGGCAGACCGCCGGCGGAGTTGACGATCCCACCCACGCCACTTGGCTTCAAGCTTCCCAACATTCCGGTGAGCGTGCCTTCGACGCTGTTGGAAAGGCGTCCGGATATCGCCTCGACCGAGCGAAAAATGCAGCAGGAGAATGCTCTCATTGGCGCCGCCGTCGCCTTTTATTATCCCGACATCACCCTAACCGGCATGTTCGGCTTCACGGGACAGGGAGGGCTTGCGCTCGCGCTTGCCAACGAATTCTGGAGACTCAGCGCCTCGGCCACCCAAACTGTCTTCAACGCGGGCCTGTTCAGCGCTCAAGTCGAGGCGGCGAAAGCGGCCACTGATCAAAGCGTGGCAACTTACCGCCAGACGGTGCTGACCGCCTTCCAGCAGGTGGAAGACCAGCTCGCCGCGGTTCGCATATTGGCGCGCCAGCAGAAGGTCGCCGACGCCGCGGTCAAGGCGGCGCACGAGGAACTCGACGTTCTGCTCAATCAATATCAGGCCGGCACGGTTGCCTTCACCGCCGTCGTTGTTGCGCAAGCAACCTTGCTTACGAACGAGCAGTCCGCTCTGGCGGTAAGACAGAGTCGTTTTCTTGCCACCGTCGCGCTAGTCCAAGCGCTTGGCGGCGGTTGGGAGAGCGGGCTTCTGCCAAGCAGCGTGGAGTTGGAAAGCAGGTATAATCCTCTCATTCCTCCCATTTAGGGAGAATTGAGCCGCCATCCGTTGTGAAGATCAAGGCGGGTGAAACAGATCGCGCGTGTGGCGGGTTCCACGGTCTCCTCCTGTTGATTGGAGCCGATGCCACACCAAACGCTATAAGCCGGCGGGGTGTGAAGTGGGAACATTACGAAACGTTCATCCCAGGGAACGGCGGCTGTAAGGCAGTTTGGAGAGAATGATCGGCCAACTTTTCCATGAGCTAGATGCATGAAATGGCAAGGCACTGGATGTTAAAGCATGGATGACCGGACCCGTCGGGCCAAGGCAGAGACCTCCGATGATACGCTTTTGCGCGACGACGGCACTGGCCTTCGCGAAGACAAGGCCATGCCGCCCGGTACCAAGGCAAAGCCGAGGTCGCGGCTGCGGCCGATCTTTCTACTTGGCATCGCCGTCCTGCTTGGGCTCGGCATTTACCGGATCACGGGGACGCTTCGGGCGCCAAGCGATTCGGGACGCGGCAAGGAAACCGCGCCGCAACCGGTCGGCGTGGCCACCATCGGCACCGGCGACATCAGGGTCGTCGTAACGGCCCTCGGCACGGTGACGCCGATCGCGACTGTAACGGTGAAGACCCAGGTCAACGGTCAATTGCTCGAAGTGGGCTTCCGGGAAGGCCAATCGGTCAAGAAAGGCGACTTCCTGGCGCAGATCGACCCGCGCCCATTTCAGTTGGCCGAAGCTCAATACGAGGGACAGCTCGTCCACGACCAGGGGCTCCTCGACCAAGCAAAAATGGATCTGGCCCGCTATCAAGCCCTCGTCAAGCAGAACTCCATCGCGCGGCAGCAGGCCGAGGACCAAGTGTTTATCGTCCAGCAATACGAGGGTTCGGTCAAGCTTGATCAGGCGCAGATCGACAATCAAAAGCTAAACCTGATCTATGCGCACATCGTTTCGCCCGTCGATGGCCGCATCGGCCTGCGTTTGGTCGATCCTGGCAATTTTGTGCAGACCACCGACCCCGGCCTCGTGGTGGTCGCCCAAATGCATCCCATATCAGTGATTTTCGTTGTGCCAGAGGACGATATTCCAGAAATCATGGCAGCGATTCACGCCGGCGCGGCGCTCGAGGTCACGGCCTACGACCGCGCCAATGTCACCCCCCTTTCGGTTGGCAAAGTCGCGGCGCTTGACAGCCAGATCGATCCAACGACCGGCACGGTGAAGTTGCGTTCGAATTTCGATAATTTGGACGACAAGCTATTTCCGAACCAGTTTGTCAATGCACGGCTCTTGATCAAAACTTTGCACGGCGCCGTGACCGTGCCTTCAAGCGCTGTCCAGCGCGGCGCCCCCGGCACGTATGCCTACGTCGTCGGCGCGGATGATACGGTGTCGGCGCGAACCATCGATCTTGGACCTCTGGACGGAGCAATGTACGCGGTCAACGCGGGCCTTTCGCCTGGTGATAGAGTTGTCGTCGACGGCGCCGACCGTTTGCGCGACGGAGCAAAGGTGCTGGTCTCCGCGGCCGAGGGGTCCAATGGCGCTGGGAAGGCGCGGCCGGCGGCCGCCGCGGCGCCCGGCAAAAACCGTCTCCCAAAGCCGCATCCAAGCGAGCGCGGCGGGCGGTCTGGGGGCCAGCCATGACTTGGCGCAAACCGGCGTCCCGCGCTAGGGCCGGCCGATGAATCCATCGCGCCTTTTCATTTTGCGCCCGGTCGCGACCACGCTTTTCATGGGGGCGATCATGCTCGCCGGCGGCGTTGGTTACAGGTTCCTGCCTCTCTCCGCCCTCCCGGAAGTGGACTATCCGACGATTGAGGTGAAAACGTTTCTCCCCGGCGCAAGTCCCGAGGTGATGACGTCTTCGGTGACGGCGCCGCTCGAGCGGCAACTCGGGCAAATGCCCGGCCTTAACCAGATGACATCATCAAGCTCGGCCGGCGCTTCGGTCGTCACGTTGCAGTTCAGCCTGGATCTAAGTCTCGATGTTGCCGAGCAGGAAGTTCAGGCCGCGATCAATGCCGCCAACAATTTGCTGCCGAGCGGCCTGCCGGCGCCGCCGATCTATGCCAAGGTGAACCCGGCCGACGCGCCGGTCATGACTCTCGCGGTCACCTCCAAGACCTTGCCGTTGACCAAGCTCGAGGACTTGAGCGAGACGCGGCTCGCGCAAAAACTTTCGCAACAGCCGGGGGTCGGGCTGGTGAGCATCGGCGGCGGCCAAAGGCCGGCCGTGCGGATCAAATTCAATCCCGCCGCGCTCGCTGCCTATGGCCTCAATATCGATGATCTCCGCACCACGATTGCCAATGCCAACGTCAACACGCCGAAGGGGAGTTTCGACGGCCCGGCACAAGCCTCGACGATCAATGCCAATGACCAAATCACCCATGCCGCCGGCTACGGGACGCTTGTCATCGCCTACCGCAATGGCGGTCCGGTCCGCCTCTCGGACGTCGCTAGCGTTGGCCCTGGCCCCGAAAATACGAAGCTCGGCGCCTTGGACAATACCACGCCGGCCATAATCCTCAGCATCCGCCGCCAGCCGGGGGCGAATGTGATCAAAGTCGTCGATACGATCAAAAGCCTCCTGCCGACCATCGTGGCGAACCTCCCGGCCGCCGTTAACGTCGAAGTGCTGAGCGACCGTACGACGACCATTCGCGCGTCCGTGGCGGATGTCGAGTTCGAGCTGGCGCTGGCGGTGGCGCTCGTCGTCCTCGTCATCTTTTTGTTCCTGCGAACTCTTCCGGCGACCATCATCCCAAGCCTTTCGGTACCCTTGTCGCTGATCGGCACCTTTGTCGCAATGTACCTTGTGGGTTTCAGCCTCGACAACCTTTCGCTGATGGCACTGACGATCTCGACCGGGTTCGTTGTGGACGATGCGATCGTGATGATCGAGAACATTGCCCGCTACGTCGAAGCCGGCGATCCGCCTTTGCAGGCCGCGCTCAAAGGTTCAGAGCAGATCGGCTTCACTATTATTTCACTCACCGTGTCCCTGATAGCTGTCCTTATTCCGCTTTTGTTCATGGGCGACGTGGTCGGCCGTCTGTTCCACGAGTTCGCGATCACGCTCGCGGTCACGATCGTGATTTCGGCGATCGTTTCGCTCACCCTTGTGCCGATGCTGAGCGCGCGGCTGATCCGGCATCGCCCCGATGCCCAGCGCAACCGCTTCGATCTCATGGCGGAAAGGGCATTCAACGGATTGGTCGCGCGTTACGGCCATGCCCTCGGCATTGTGCTGCGGCACCAGCCGCTTACCCTATTCGTTGCGATCGCCACGCTCGCCATCACAATTGTGCTCTATGTCGTGATTCCGAAGGGATTTTTCCCGCTGCAAGATACCGGCATGATCCAAGCGATCTCAGAAGCGCCGCAAAGCGTTTCCTTCGAGGCGATGGCGGGACTTCAGCGGCAACTCGCCGCTGCGATCTTGCGCGATCCGGCGGTCGACAACGTGAGTTCGTTCATCGGCGTCGACGGCGACAACACCACGCTGAACAGCGGCCGATTTTTGATCACTCTCAAGCCTCGGGACAAGCGGGCGCTCAGCGCCAGCGAAATCGTCCGTCGCCTGCAGAACGAGGTTTCCGGGATCGTTGGCGTCTCGCTTTACATGCAGCCCGTTCAGGATCTCACGATCAATTCCAGCGTCAGCCGGGCGCCATATCATTTTATCTTGCAAGATCCGGATCCCGGCGCGCTTCAAACCTGGGTGCCAAAGCTGATGCAACGGCTCGGCCAACTGCCGGAGCTCAGCGATGTCGCCAGCGATATGCAGAGCCAAGGGCTCGCGGTTGATCTCGTCATCGATCGGGCGACGGCGGCCCGGTTTGGGATTACGCCGGCCAGCGTCGACAATGCGCTCTACGATGCATTTGGCCAGCGCATCATCTCGACCATCTACACCCAATCGAACCAGTACCGGGTCATCCTGGAAGCCGACCCGGCCGTGCAGCGCGCGCTGTCCAGTCTTTCCTCGTTCTACTTGCCGTCGTCGGCGTCGGGCAGCAACGGGCAAGTTCCGCTGTCTGCGATTGTGCACGTGAACCAGCGCCAAGGGCCGTTGTTGATTACGCATCTCGGGCAGTTTCCGGCCACCGCCATTTCGTTCAATGTCGCGCGAGACGGCTCGCTCGGCGCCGCGGTGAAGGCGATCGAAAAGGCCGAGCAAGAGATCGGTCTGCCGGGCAGCTTCGTAACGTCCTTTCAGGGTGCGACCGCGGCGTTTCGCGCTTCGGCAACCAACGAGCTGTTTTTGATTATCGCCGCTGTGATCACGATGTATATCGTTCTCGGTGTGCTCTACGAGAGCTTCATCCATCCGGTAACGATCCTCTCGACACTGCCCTCGGCTGGCGTCGGTGCGCTGCTCGCTTTAATGGCATCGGGCCATGAGCTCGATGTCATCGCGATCATCGGCATCATCTTGCTGATCGGCATCGTCAAGAAGAATGCGATCATGATGGTCGATTTCGCACTCGATGCCGAACGCTCCCAAGGGCTGGTCCCGCGCGAGGCCATTTTCCAAGCCTGTCTCCTGCGCTTCCGCCCGATCCTGATGACGACGTTCGCAGCGATATTTGCCGCGTTGCCCTTGATGCTTGGGACCGGCACCGGCTCGGAACTCCGCAATCCGCTCGGCATCGCCATCGTCGGCGGGCTCATCGTGAGCCAGGTCCTGACGCTCTTCACGACGCCGGTGATTTACCTCTATTTCGATCGCCTATCGGTACGGCTGGCGGGCGGACGAAATGCAATGGCCGCAGGCGAGGCTCAGGGGTGATCTCGGTCTCGCATTGCGCCGGGCTTCCGGTGGGTCTGGCAGATCGAACGGGCGTGACCGCATCGCTTCCAATGTCCTCTGCGCGGGCCCAGCCGGTTCGGACGAGAATGGGCGGCCCCGAAGGGCCTCGATCCCGGGGCGGCTTCTATTGGGCCAGGCGGCCCAAGCGACCCCGGTTTAACCATTCGCCAATGAGCCGATCAGCCGCCGCAAGGTCGTGATGGTCGAATGATCCGCAATCCCATCGACGCGGGCCGGTCGGAAGTGACGCTGGAAGGCGGTGATCGCGGATTCGGTCATGGTATCATAAAGACCGGTTACATGAAGGCCGTAGCCGTAGCGGGACAGCATCGCTTGCAGGGCCTCGACTTCCGGACCTTTGGCGCCGGCTTCCAGGCGCGGGCCGTCCTCGATGGCGGAGGGCATTACGTAATGGCCGATTCCGGCCTTGGCCAATTGCCCCCAGGGGAAATGCTCGCCGGGATCGATCTTGCGGCCGTGCGAGATGTCCGAATGCGCCAGCACCCGCTCGGGCCGGATACGCCAGCGCGCGACAATATCTTGGCAGAGCGCGATGACGGTTTCGATCTGCGCCGATGGATAGGCTGGCGAGCCCCCCCGATAGCCGGAATTGGCGATTTCGATCCCGATCGAAACATCGTTCATGTCACTCTCGCCGGCCCAGGTGCCGCGGCCCGCGTGCCACGCGCGGCGCACCTCCGGCACGAGCTGGAAGAGGCGCCCATCCTCCCAGACAAGATAGTGCGAAGAAACTTCCGTCGCCGGATTACAAAGCTGCCGCAAGGCGGCCTCTCCGGTCGGCAAGCCGGTGTAATGCAGGAGAATCGAATTGGGCGTCCGGCCGCCTTTGCGCACGCCGTGGTTGGGCGAGGGATCGAGCGTGGCGGGCAAGGAGCTGTCGGGTTTCAATAGCCGTAATATGCCATGCAAACTCGGTTGCCATAGTCATCGTAACCGAACCGTGCGCAGCGCGGTGGCGGCGGTGCCCCGTAATAGCCAGGAGGTGGAGGCGGAGGTGGTGGCGCCGTGTTTGCGCCAACAATCGCACCGGTCGCCGCGCCTAGCGCACCGCCCGCGAGAGCGGCGCCGGCCCCACCACCGGTGGCCGCGCCGATTGCCGCACCGGTCGCGCCGCCAAGAGCCGCGCCGCTTACGCCACGTTGTTCGGGCGTATAGCCGCAGCCCGCAAGCGCGATGGACGCGATGAACAATATCGCTAAAAGGAAAATCTTCTGCATGCCTCTTCCTAGCGTTCCCCGCGCCAATCCCAAATCCGTTCAGACACCCTAGCCGGTGCGCTGGGTCAAGCCGGAAATCGACTTTTGGGAGCGGAATTTATCCCCGTGCGGCATTTGTACCACGCCCGCGTTGCGAATTCGATAATTGACGAAATGGCCCAGGGCGTCTATGGGGATCGAGCCAGCCGGCCGGATGGCCGCCGCTTTTGCAGTGGAGGAAAGTCCGGGCTCCACGGGGACACGGTGCCGGATAACTTCCGGCGGGGGCAACCCCAGGGAAAGCGCCACAGAAAACAAACCGCCGCAAGGCAAGGGTGAAACGGTGCGGTAAGAGCGCACCGCGCGCATGGCAACATGAGCGGCATGGCAAACCCCACCGGGAGCAAAACCGAATAGGGGCGACGTAAGGCGTTTCTCGCTGAGGACTCCTTGGATCCGTCTCCGGATCGTTGCCCGGGTTGGTTGCTCGAGACGGCCGGCAACGGCCGTCCTAGACGAATGGCCATCGCGCGCGCGAAACCGCGCGCCATACAAAACCCGGCTTACAGGCTGGCTGGCGCCGCACCCCGATACCGGGAGAGTTAAAGCGGACATCGCCGCGGATTTCGCGCACGCAGAGCGTGTGCTTAACGGTCGCTCGACGATCAGGACGTGCTCCGACCCTTTCGATTTTGAGCTGCGTCCTTATCGATCAAAGATGAGCCCATTTGATCGGGACACGCGATCAGCTCAGTTTGCCCGCCGCATGGGCAAGCAAGGTGTAAACCTTGCCGGTCTCAGACAAAAGATATGTCTTGGCGACGGCCTCGCTTGCCTCATCCTGGCCGAGTTCGGCCAGGAGTCGCTCGAACTCCTGCACGTAACGATCGACGGTGGCGCGGAATTCAAGATCGGCCCGGTAACGCCGGCGGATTTCGTCGAATGTCTGGGCCCCGCGGCCGACGTAGATCCGCCGCGAGAAGGCATTGGTTTCGCCGCAGCGATAGCGGTCCCAGGCGGCTGCAGCGGCGGCGTGATCGATCATCCGCGCGATATCGAGAGAAATTGCTTCCAACCGTTGCGCCGGTTGCGTGGGGTTGGCGGGGGCATCGGGGACGACTGGGGGTTCCTCGCTGTCGGCGCGCGCGAGAAGATCCGAGATCCATCCGCCGCCGCCTTCGGAGGATTTAGCGCCGGCCGGCTGTGCAGCGGAGCGCGGCCTTGGCGCCTCCGAGCGGGGGAGCTCCGCACGAGCGGACTCGACGCGCCGGTGCGGTACCGGATGGATGGCGCGTTCAGCACCGATTGGAGCCGGCTGAGAAACGTCGTATGCGCGGCCGGATCGAGTTACGATTTCGCTCAGTGCCTCGAGCGCCTTGATCTGATCGGCGACGGCGCGCCGCATGGCAGCCGCCTGCTGCGCCGTCTCCTGCGGTAAGTCGGCGGCGCCACGGCGCAGGGCATCGCGGGTCACTTCGAGTTCGCGCTGGATCTCGCGCGACACATCGCGCAGCTCCGTCGCCGCGGATTGGAAACGCTCCGTGGTTTGCCTGAAAATGCCCGCGAGCTCCGCATTGGCCTGCTCGCAGGCAGCCCGCATCGCCGCCGCCGTGCTCTCGCGCTCCTGCTCTATATTGGCGCGAATGCCGGCGAATTGCTGGTCGATCGTTCCGCCGGTGGACTGCGCGGATTCGGATAGGAAGGCGCCGATGTCGCGCGCGCGCGTCGTGGCTTTTTCAAAGGAGTCCTCGATATGCTCCGCGAAGGAATGCATGAGGCCTTCCAAGTCTTCGCGGCGCGCCTTGATGCTGTTGACAAGGGATTCGAGTGAGTTCGCGTCGCGCCGTTAGCATTTGATCGAGGTCGCCTTGCTCGCGGGAGAGATCGCTGGCGGAACTTGCCAAGCTCTTTTTGTGGCCTGCGATCGTTTCGGCAAGGCTGTTTGCTTCGTCGAGCGCGGCCCGCGTGGATAGGTTGAGTTGATTCGTCTCCCCGGCGACATTGGTGAATATGGAGCGGAAATAGTCCATGCGTTCGCTCAGCGAATGTTCCGCCGCCACCAAATCCGTGCCGGTCGCGCTAATCGCCCTTTGCAATCCCGCGCTGCTGTTGACGAGGCGATCGATCACCTCGGCCATCCCCGCCCGCAATTTTTCATTGGTGTCGACGAGGGCTCCAATCGATGCGGCGGCGCCGGTTTCGATCGCCGCGCGCAAATCCGCCGTCGAGTATTCGATCGCCGCCGTGAGTTCGTGTTGCTTCTCTCCGAGATTCTGGACGATAGCGGTTCCGCGGCCATCGATCGTTTCGGTGATGCTTTCGCCGACGCTTGCCATCTCCTGGGCAATCTGGTTGCCGCGCGCGGACAGGGTCGCGACCAGTTGCTCGCCGCGGGTATCGAAGAGCTCGCGCAAATCGCCCGCGCGGGCCGCCAATGCTCGCTGGAGCGCTTGACCGCGCTCCCCGAGCGCGCCTTCGAGTTCGCAAAGACGGCCCGCCAAGGCCATGCTCATTTCATTGATCCGGTGGGCGAGGCCTTCGCCGATCTCCCCGGCGCGCCCGGCTAGTGTCGTGTCGAGATCTGTGACCGCCTGCCCAATGGTGTCGCGGATTTCCTCGGCGCGCCCTGCGAGCAGTTGCCCAAGGTGGCCTTCTTCCCGATCCAGCGCCGCGTTGATGTTGCCGGCATGAAGGCCGAGCGATTGATCGATCTCGCGCGTCCTTGACGCGAGGGTTTCGGCGACGGCGCGGCCCGTCGCGCCGAGGTCTCCGGCAGCCGCCGCAAGACGGCCCAAGACGCGTTCCTCGAAGTGCGCGACCCCGCCGTCCAGCGTCTCGGCGATGGCGGCCGAGCGAGTCGCCATGGTCGTACTGATTTCCTGAGCCTTTTCATCGAGCGCACGGACCACATCGCCGCCGCTTTCGCCGAGCGCTCTCGCTACATCGAGGGCTCTGCCGGTCAAAGTCTCGCTGAGCATTTGCGCGCGTGTGTCGAGTCCTTGATCGACGCGGGAGACGAGCTTCTCGAGTGCCTGGCCAACCTCCTCGGCCTTAACGGCAACCCGCGATTCGAAGGCTTCGATGTGCGCCTCCAGCGCCGCGGCGGCCTGTTGGGCACGCAGGCCAAGCTTGTCGTTTAGGTCGCCCCCTTGCAAGGTGAGCGTGGTTTCGATCGAACCCAGGCGATCGGCAAGAGTCGCGGTAAACCGTTCGGCATGCTCGTCGATGTTGCTGGCGATCGCCCCGCCTTGTCCGACTACGGTTTCCTCGAACATCAAAAGCCGGCCGGCGAGCGCCTCGTTGACGCGGTCGCCATGAGTTGCGATGGCATTGATCGCCTCATTCGCGGTTTCCGCGAAGCGATCGTTGAAATCGTTGGCTTGATAGCCGATCGAAGCAATCGCCTGTTGCGCGGTCAGGTCGAAATTCTCGCGCAGCGCTCCCGTGTGATCCGCGAAAGCCGCGGCGGCTCCACGCCCGGCCGCCGCCAAATGTTCGCTCATCTCATCCGCGTGGCTCGTGAGGGCGCCAAACGTTGCGTCGAGCGTGGCGGCGAGCCGCTCATGCAGGGCCTCGGCGTGGTCTGCATAAGCCGCGGCCGAATGCTGCGCAGACGCCTCTAACCGCTCGCTTATTTGTTCAGAATATCCGGTCAAGGCTCCGAGCGTCTCGCCGACGGTCGCAGCCAGGCGCGATTGCACTGTTTCGGTATGGCTAGCAAGGACTGCCGCCGAATGGGCCGCTCCCAATTCCAGGCGGGCGTGGAGCGCTTCGGTCTGGTCCGTAAATGCCGTTACCGAACGTTGCGCGGTTGTTTCGAGTTGCTCGCTCATCGCATCCGAATGGCGCGACAACGCCCCGAGTGTCTCCCCCACGGTCGAGTCCAGGCGGGCATGGAGCGCTTCGGTCTGGTCCGTAAATGCCGTCGCTGAACGTTGCGCGGTTGTTTCGAGTTGTTCGCTCATCGCGTCCGAATGGCGCGACAACGCCCCGAGTGTCTCCCCCACGGTCGAGTCCAGGCGGGCATGGAGCGCTTCGGTCTGGTCCGTAAATGCCGTCGCTGATCGTTGCGCGGTTGTTTCGAGTTGTTCGCTCATCGCGTCCGAATGGCGCGACAACGCCCCGAGCGTCTCCCCCACGCTCGAGTCCAGGCGGGCATGGAGCGCTTCGGTCTGGTCCGTAAATGCCGTCGCTGATCGTTGCGCGGTTGTTTCGAGTTGTTCGCTCATCGCGTCCGAATGGCGCGACAACGCCCCGAGCGTCTCGCCCACGGTCGACTCCAGGCGGGCGTGGAGCACTTCGGTCTGGTCCGTAAGCGCCATCACCGAACGTTGCGCGGTCAATTCCAGGCGTCCGCCCACCTCCTCCCATTGGCGCGACAGCGCGCCAAGAGTCTCGGCGCTCGTCGCGGCGAGCCGCTCGTGCAGCGCTCCGGTTTGGTTGGTGAGCGTGGCCACCGTGGCCCGCGCCGTCGATTCCAAACGTTCGCTCATCTGCTCGGAGTGATTCGCCAAGGCCGTAAAGGTTTCGTTTAGCGTCGAGGCGAGGCGCTCATTCAAGGTACCTGTATGGCTGGTGAAAGTCCCGACGGTATCTTTCGCCGTGACCGCCAAATGCTCATGCAATTGCTGGGAATGGCTCGTCAACGCGGCGAGCGTGTCCGCGACCGTCGTGGCGACCCGCTGGTGCAACGCTTCGGTATGGCTCGTCAGCGCGGCTGCCGTCGCATCCGCAGTCGTGGCGAAGCGATGATGAAGTTCGCCGCCATGCTGCTCGAATTGAGTGTTAAGCCTTGCCCGACTTTCATCAAATAGCGACGCAAGAGTCTGGGTCACATCTTCGAATGAATGTCGCGCTTCGGCGGTGCGGTCCGAGATGAGGCCCGCGATGCGTTCGCTCATCCCGGCCAAATTATCGTGCAGCGTATTGCCTTGCACCGCGACGACATCATGCAAATGATCGCTGGTCTCGGCCAAGCGCACCGCGAGATTTTCGCCGCGCGAAAAGATTGTGTCGGCAATCCGCGTGCCGGTGGCGTCGACCCGTTGCGCGAGAGCATCGCCGCGAATCTCGAAATCGGCGGCGAGGGTCTCCCTGGCGGTCTTAAACTTGTCGTCCATTTCCGCAAAGCGATCGGCAAGCGCGCGCGCGATGCCGTCACTCGCTCCCGCGAGACTGGCTGTGGCGTCTTGTCCGCTTTGGGTCAGCCGCATGATGAGATCATTCCCATGCGATGACAGTTGATCGACGAGATCGTCCCGGCCGCGGCCGAGCGCCGTTTTGATTTCCTCGCCTTTGGAGTTAAGCGAGGCGGTGACGCGGCCGGCGGCTTCTCCAACATTTTCCGCGAAGCGCGAAGAGGCCCCTGCTAGATCGCGGGAGAGGTTATCGTGCGCCAGCGCAATCGCGCCCCGCACACGATCGGCATTCGTCAGAATGGATTCTCGCTCGGAGGCTAATTCGTCAACCAAGGAATGGACGCGGCGCTCATTGTCCGAGTAGGATCGTTCCAGATTGGAAACTTCGGACCTGACCAGGGTTTCGAGTTCGCTCGCTCGTGCGAGGGCGCGTTCGATGCCGTCTCCCATCGAAGCGACCTCGCGGCGGATTGCCTGGGAAAGCGTGATCATTTGCCCGGCGGCGATGGTTTCGGGCTCGGCCAGGCGGACCGCGACTTCGGTCATCGAACGGGCGGCAAGCCGCATCTCTTGGCCGCGGCGAAGCAGCGCCGCCGTCACCAAAACGAAGATGACGGGGCCCACGATGGTCATTACATAAAGTGTGGCTTGCGGCAATAGAGACTCAGCCGGGAAACTGAAAAGGACCGCGCGGTTGGCAAAAAAATAACCGAAGGTGAGGAGAACCCATAAACCCGAGCAAGCCGCGACAAAAGCTGCTGGAACCCGGTCGGAACGGCTCTGAAATCCGCGGAGAATCTCGCCGGCGGATTGGCGGTCGTCGTTGGCTGGTTGCATCGACGGCATGGCCCCGCCGGAGCGCTGGGAGGCTTGAATTTCCGCGGCTGGTGCGGCGGCATTCGCGCGCGCTGGACCGAGGAGTTGATCCTCGTCGATCGCCGTCGGCCTTGGCTCCAGCGCCCGCGCGGTATCACGCGGCGGCCGCGAAGAGCTGGGGCGCGATATCGCGGCTTCGCGCTCGCCAGACAAGCGCTCCTTCGCCTTGGCCGTGCTGGACGCGCCGAGGGGATTTGCTTCGGCCGGCCCAGCATCTTGGGGTGCGGCGCTGAGATTTAACGCCTCTTCGATGGCCAAAAGCGCCGCCGCCGCGGGATCTTGTGCTTTATTGAAACTTGCCATCGAATGCCTCTTAACAAAGTCTCTCGCGAGGGGCCAAGATTTTGCACGAATGCACGGGAGCCGCCCGGGCGCAACCGTTAACCAAAGGTTACTTTACAACCGGAACGCTAGGATTCAAAACGGCCGGCTTGAGGCATTTCGAAACATCGTTAACGCGGCCATGCCCAAGGCGCTTGAGCGGGCGCTTTTTGCAATGAGCGGCTAGCCGGGCCAGAAAGGCCGGGCGGGGGCCGAGCCGTATGACCACTGAACCGAAACCTCGGCTTCCTCCACATCGGGAAGCGGCAGTAGCGGAGCCGCAAAGTCTCGTGGATGCGTGGTGCGTCGGCGCCGGGTGGATTTGGCCCGCGTGATCAAGATCCGGGCCAATGTAACCTTGGCCGCGCGCGGCGCCGGCGCAATGCCGCGCCGGCGTTCGCCGTCAGGCGGTGACCCGGTGGATCGGACGGCATCGCGATGAAGGCGCGCCCGGCTGCGAGATAGGACGCCGGGTTTCGTCGCACAAAGGCGCAGCGGAATCCCGAGCATTGCGGAGGCGCGGCGCGTGCAAGAAGGCGGCGATCCATTGGAGCGGCCAGACCGGCGCACGTGACCAGGATCAAATTGGCCCCTTCGGCAAGTACTCAGGAGATTACGCGCCTGACCCTTCGGCCCGATCTTTATGACTCCCCACTTCCTATCGTCATTTGTGAGAATGACCGTGGGCGGTCGTGGTATGTTTGTGGGCAACCTCGCTATGGTCGAGAGCCGCGGCCGCGTGCTCTTTCGCCTCTTTGTGCTCACCCCGTTCGTGATGATGGGCCGCCTGATGGTGATGATGGGCGGCGGCGTGGTGGTGAGCGGCGGCGGAGTGGTGATGCTCACCCGCCGGATGCTTCGGTGACTGTGCCATTTTACGCTACTCCTCCCTGAGAGAGTGAACAATTAGAGGACATAGGCTATTTTCCCCACATGGCAAGTAGAATGACGGCACAACACGGGTGCCCGCGCGACGCGGCCAAAGCCGCTATGACGCATCGGGCTGAGCTTCGGGCGCCGCCGCCGCGAAGGCAGGCTGCTCGCGAGCCGCCGCGTCGGCCGCGGCGATGCCCGGATAGGGCGCCAAATCGAGGCCGGCGCGCCGCGCGTTATAGACCTGGGGCACCAGGCAAATGTCGGCCAGGGTAATCTGGTCTCCGACGGCGTGGCGCCCGGCGATCGCGGCGAGGCGCGCTTCGATCGCGCCGAACCCGATCCCGATCCAGTGCCGGTTCCAGGCCGCGCGGGCGCCGGCGCCGGCGCCATAATCCGCGGTGAGTTTTTCAAGCACCCGCAAATTGCCGATCGGATGGATGTCGCAGGCGATCGCGTAGGCGATCTCGCGGCAAAGCGCCTTCTGCCTGGGATCGTCCGGCAACAACGGCGGATCGGGATAAATTTCATCGAGATAGCCGATGATGGCAAGCGACTGAGCGAGTACGAACCCGTCCGGGTCGCGCCATACCGGAACGAGGCCCGCGGGGTTTCGTGCGCGATGTTCGTCGCTCGTCTGCTTGCCCAGTTGCAGTTGCACCGAGACTTGCCTCGCCGCAATCCGCTTGACGTTGAGGGCGATCCGCACCCGGTAGGCGGCGCTCGATCGCCAATAGCCGAAGAGGCAAGGCTCACGCAGAGGGTCTTGCATAAGGCTCGACCGTCTGTTCGATGGCGCCGAAAATCGATTGGCCGCCCGGAGTCTTCATCTCGATGCGCACCGTATCGCCGAAGCGCATAAACGGCGTCTTCGTGGCGCCGTCGCGAATGGTCTCGACCATCCGCGCCTCGGCAAGGCATGAGTAGCCAACTCCGCCTTCGGCGACGGAGCGGCCGGGACCGGCATCAGCGCCTTTGTTGGAAACGGTACCAGAGCCGACGATGCTGCCCGCGCCCAAGGGCCTTGTCCTGGCGGCGTGCGCGATCAAGGCGGGAAAATCGAAATTCATGCCGACGGCGGCGTCCGCCCGCCCGAACGGCTTGCCATTGAGGCTCACGAGTAAGGGAAGATGCAAGCGTCCGCCGTCCCAAGAGGCGCCGAGCTCGCTCGGGGTAACCGCCGCCGGCGAGAAGGCCGAAGATGGCTTCGACTGGAAGAAGCCAAAACCCTTGGCGAGCTCCGCCGGGATAAGGTTGCGCAAAGAGATATCATTAGCAAGGAAGATGAGGGCAATCGCCGCGGCGGCCTCGGCGCGATCGGCGCCCATCGCGACATCGTCGACGACGACCGCGACTTCCCCCTCGAAATCGATGCCGAAACCTTCATCCGCCATTCTTATCGGCTCCCGGGGAGCAAGAAAAGCGTCCGATCCCCCCTGGTAAAGCAAGGGATCGGTCCAAAGGTCCAGCGGCATCGCGGCGCCGCGCGCCTTGCGCACGAGCTCCACGTGATTCAAATAGGCGGAGCCGTCGATCCATTGGAACGCGCGCGGCAGCGGCGAGAGCGCGTCATGCTCACGGAACCGCTCGCGGGGCACCGAGCCGGCTTCAAGCGCTGCCGCGAGCGCCTCGAGCTTTGGCGACAGCCGCGCCCAATTGTCGAGCGCGTGCTGAAGGGTTTGGGCGACGCCCCGCGCGTCCGTGGCATAGACAAGATCGCGTGAAACCACGACGAGCCGCCCATCGCGGCTGCCGTTGGCGAGTGTCGCAAGCTTCACGCGGCTCCCTCGCGGCGTTGGTCATTCACGGCGGTTTGGATCGAAGTGCTTTTCCAAACCCCGCCAGCAATCGGCATAGTCGCCTTGCAAGGCTGGCAGCTTGGCTGCATATTCCGTCACCTGTTGCGGATAGCGCGTTTCGAACATGAAGGCGAGGGTATTTTCGAGTTTTTGCGGTTTCAATTCGCCGGAACTCGCTCTGTCGAAAGCTTGCCTGTCGGGCCCGTGCGGCAGCATGCTATTGTGCAGCGATATTCCGCCCGGCGCAAAGCCTTTCGCCTTGGCGTCATATTGGCCGTGGATCAGCCCCATGAACTCGCTCATGATGTTCATGTGATACCAGGGTGGCCGGAACGAATGTTCGGCGACCTGCCAGCGCTCCGGGAAGATCACGAAATCGATGTTGGCGGTGCCGGCCTCGCCGGATGGCGCGGTGAGCACCGAGAAAATGGAAGGGTCAGGGTGATCGAACAGAATGGCGCCGACGGGCGCGAAGGTCCGCAGATCGTATTTGTAGGGCGCGTAATTGCCGTGCCAGGCGACGACATCGAGCGGCGAATGGCCGATTTCGCTGACATGAAAGCCGCCGCACCATTTGATCGTAAGACGGCAGGGCGTTTCCTTCTCCTCAAAGCTTGCCACCGGGGTCTTGAAGTCGCGCGGGTTGGCGAGGCAATTGGCGCCGATCGGGCCCCGCGCGGGTAAGGTGAATCTCGCGCCATAATTCTCGCAGACGTAGCCGCGCGCGGGGCCGTCTTGAAGCCCTGCCTTAAACTTCATCCCGCGCGGAACGACGGCGATGTCGCCGGGTCCGGCGCCGATGCGGCCGAGCTCGGTCGCGATCTCTAGGGCTCCGGCTTGCGGCACGATCAGCAATTCGCCGTCGGCATTCATAAAATAATCGTCCTCCATGTTTTGCGTCATATGGAAGACATGCGCCGCCATGCCGGTCTGGGTGTGGACATCGCCCGCGGTCGTCATGGTGCGCATGCCGGTCACGAAGGTCAAGGGCTCATTGGGGATCGGCAAGGGATCCCAGCGCAATTGACCGAGCGGCAAGCCGTGTGCCGCGATATGCGGCGCGGTTTTCCAGAAGGGAACATCGATGCGGGTGAAGCGGCCCGCATGCTTGACGGAAGGACGCATGCGGTAGAGCCAGGAGCGCGCATTGGCCCCGCGCGGCGCCGTAAACGGTGTGCCCGACAATTGCTCGGCGTAAAGCCCATAGGGGCAGCGCTGTGGCGAATTCTGCCCCTGCGGCAAGGCGCCCGGCAGCGCCTCGGTCTCGAAATCATTGCCGAAGCCGGACATGTAATGATGTTTCATGGGGGAGACTCTTCGACGCCGTTTGACTGCGTGCCAGGAGAAGCGGCAGGCTTGCACCGCGATCCCAATGCTTTGTGCGATAACGCGGCGCTGCCGGCGCGTCGCCCTACCTAGGCCGACGGTGTCACTGGGAATGGAACTTTTTTTGCGCGGCCTCGATTTGCTGCTTTACCGCCTCCATGTTGAAGCTTGCGCCTTTCTGCATCGGCGGAAATTCGATGAAGGTTTGAGCATATTCACCGACCACCTTCTGCACATAGGTGAACCGCCAGAATTCGTGCACGAAGAAATCATAATATGACAATGATCCTCCCGACGCGGTCGGCATTCCGAGGCGCTCGAATGGGTCGAGCCTAAGGTTGGTGATGATCGGCCAATCAACTTTCACTGTGCCGCCGAGCCAACCGTTGGGTTGATCGATGAAGCGGTATTTATAGTCGTCGATTCGAACCGCGCCGAGCGTGCCTTCGGCGAAATAGGCGATCTCGTGGCGGTTGGACGGGCCTTTTCCGGTCAGCAAACTCGTCTGGTCGTAGCCGTCGAGATGAACCTTGTACTTGTGATCGCCGAGCTGCTTGCCCTGCTTCAACTCGGATACGATGTTCGGGTCGCCGGCTGCGGCGACGAACGTAGGGAACCAATCGAGGCCCGACATGATCCCGTTTTCGACCTTCCGGGCCGGCACATGGCCGGGCCAGCGCACAATCATCGGCACCCGCATCCCGCCTTCTAGAACCGTTCCCTTGCCCCCAGCAAAGGGTGTGTTGCCGCCGTCGGGCCAGGTAAAATTCTCGGCGCCATTGTCAGTCGAGAAGACGACGATCGTATCCTTCTCGACTCCGAGGTCCTTCAGCTTTTTCAGCAGGGTGCCGATTTCGTCGTCGAGCTCTGTCATGCCGCTTTCTTCGGTGTAATAACCGTTCTCAGGCGTCTCGGTCGCTTGATATTTGGGCGAGAGATGCGTGATCACATGCATCCTGGTGGGATCGAGCCAGACGAAGAATGGCTTTTTCTGCTGCACCGCCTTGTCGATGAATTTGAAGGTGAAGCCGAGAATCGCGTCGTCGACGGTCTCCATGTTATATTTGATGCCTTCGATGGGATGCGGCGGCAAAGGCCCGGCGTCCTCGATTTTTTGCCTGCCGATCTTGCCCCAGCGCGGCTCGACCGCCGGATCGTCCACATTGGTCGCGAAAGTATGCACCATATTGCGCGGGCCGACCTCTTTGACGAGCTCTGGCGGATAGGAATGCCAGAACGGGTCTTCCATCGCATCGAGATGGTAGAGATAGCCGAAATATTCGTCGAACCCGTGCACGGTGGGGAGGTATTTGTTGAGGTCGCCCAAGTGGTTCTTGCCGAATTGCCCAGTGGCGTAGCCCATCGCCTTCAGCGCGGTGGCGATGGTCGGCGCCTCGGCGGGAATGCCGATATCGGCGCCGGCCTGGCCGACAGTGGTCAGACCGGTGCGTAGCGGCAATTCGCCGGTGATGAAATTAGCGCGGCCGGCGGTGCAGCTTGGTTCAGCATAATAGTCGGTGAATCGCATGCCCTCGGCCGCCAATTGATCGAGGTTCGGTGTCTTGCCGGCCATCATCCCTTGATGGTAGGCACCGATGTTGAACCAGCCGATATCGTCGCCCATGATAAAAATTATGTTGGGCTTTGCCGCTTGCGCGACCGCCGTTCCAGATGGTCCCGGCGAGGCTGCAAAAAAAATTGAGGCGGCTACCCCGCTGAATAGGCCTTGGAAAATTGGGCGTCTCGGCGTTGGCCGCAGCGCTTGAGGGCTAGCAGAGTCGTACATCGCTCCGTCCTTTGGTATGCTCTCACTCCTTCGGTACGCTATCGCGCCGGTAAATGGCGCGAGCCGTCCTAGAGACGGATGTTCCCAAATCCAAAACCAAGAAGTCGATTTATCGTTCCGTGTTGCGCCATTGCACCAAATCAATTAATCGCCGCGGTGTCCGAAGCCAACGCAATCGTCTGCGCCCGCGGCGTTTTTCGCGCGGGCTGCGCCGGACCCCGCGGGGCGGTTATTACCCATCGCCGGGTCTACGCTCCTCGCCTCTGATTACCGGCCTCGGGCTTACGTTCGGCGTCGAGCTTACGGCGAAGAATCTACTGACAAGCCGCGCTCTTAATCCCGCATTCCCCAATTGACGCGCTAATTTGCTGCGCGATTTGGGGGCGATTGCAAGCTCACCAGCTCCGCCTGGTCAGGAAAGCGGAAAGGATGGGGCTGAAACGAAGGCTATCTCGGCAATGTCGGTTGAAATTGGCCCGATCGACGGGGATTGCCGTACGCGCCTAATCCCACCATTATCCTGCCTCGTCACTTAGCCATCGCAGGGGATCGAACATGGTGAAGAAACGACTGCTTCGCCTAACAACCGGAGCCATCGACGAAACAAGGAAACTATTCGGGATATTTATCTATTTTTGGGTTCTGTTGAGTTTGTTCTCCTTGCATAAAGCGCTCCTTTTGAATGAAGAGAGCCTGATTTATCATCAAGGATTTGCTATTATCAATGCCCTGGCCTTGGCAAAGGTCGTGCTGGTTGGCGAGTTTTTTCATGTCGGAGACAAGTTAAAAAATAAGCCGCTCATCTATCCAATTATATTCAAGTCTATCGTTTTTGCCGTGATATTGATTTGCTTCCATATAATCGAAGAAACGCTTATCGGAGTGTTGCATGGCAAGACGGTTTCTCAAAGCATTCCAAATATCGGTGGCGGAACACTGCAGGGAATACTCATGGTCGAAATCATCATGTTCGTCGTGTTGATGCCGTTCTTTGCCTTCAGGGAACTCGAAGGAGCTATCGGAACGGAACAAATGCGCTTCCTCTTATTCGGAGGCGTAAGCAAGGCCCGCGCAGCTCCGCCTATTATGCAGGGACCAGAAGAAACGTAACCCATCAGTCAAGAACAGCCCCGAGGCGTTGCCTTTCAGGCGACGAGCACGCCGCGTTCGATCTGGTCGGCTTCGATCAACTCGAAAAGGGCCTGAAAATTGCCTTCGCCAAAACCCTCGTCGCCCTTGCGTTCGATGAATTCAAAAAAAATCGGGCCGATCACCGTCTTTGAAAAAATCTGCAACAGGAGTTTCGGTTTGCCGCCTTCGACGGCTTCGCCATCGATGAGAATGCCGTTCGCCCGCAACGCCTCCAGCGGTTCGCCATGGCCTGGCAGCCGTGCGGCGATCCGCTCGTAATAGGTATCCGGCGGCGGCGGCATGAAAGCGAGACCCCGCGCCGCCAAGCGCTTGACGGTGGCGTAGATGTCCTTGCAGCCGCAGGCGATATGCTGAATGCCTTCGCCCTTATATTGGTGCAGATATTCCTCGATCTGACTCTTGTCGTCGGCGGATTCATTCAAGGGAATCCGGATCTTTCCGCACGGACTGGTCAACGCGCGGGAATAAAGCCCCGTCTTTTTCCCGGCGATGTCGAAATAGCGGATCTGACGGAAGTTGAAGAGATTTTGATAAAACTGGTACCAGCAATCCATGGCGCCGCGAAACACATTGTTGGTCAAGTGATCGATATAATCGATGCCGCAACCGGCGGGCACCGGATCGCGCTCGCTCATCCAATTGAATTCGGCCTCGTAGGGCGACCCCTTGGCTCCAAAAGTGTCGATGAAATAGATCAGGCTGCCGCCGATGCCGGCGATCGCGGGAGCGTCAATGGTCTTGGGGCCAGCCTCGCCCGTGTATGGCTTGGCTCCCCGTTCCAGCGCATGTGCAAAAGCGTGTTTGGCATCGACGACCCGCCAGGCCATCGCGGGCGCGCAGGGCCCGTGCAGATCAACGAATCTGCCGCCGAAGCTTGTCCGGTCGCCGTTGAGGATGTAGTTGACACCGCCCTGGCGGTACAGATCAATGGCGCGGGATTTGTGCCGCGCGACGAGCGCGAAACCCATTTCTTCGAACAATGTCTTGAGCGCACCCGGCTCGGGATGAGCGAATTCCACGAATTCAAACCCGTCGGTGCCGGCGGGGTTTTCGGCGCTGATTTTGGCTGGCGGCGCGTCGTGCGGGAATGGGCCCATTTTTCCTTATCCTTCGTTGTGAAGTCAAAGAAATGGCGAGAACTGCAAGAGATGCAAGAGATGTATGTACAACGAGCGAATTTTCCCTTTCTATGCCAGCGTCTCGCACGTCAAATCGTCGATCGTGTTGACGACGCTCAAGGACAGCCATCGCCTGCCGCTGAGAGCCACCAAATCCGCCTCGTGATCACGTCCGCCCCGATATCAGAAGCTCCGCGCCGGTGATTGCCGCGGCGTCGCTGGACAGAAGAAACAAAATGGCCTTGGCGATTTCCACGGGCTTAACCCAGCGTGAAAAATCGGCTTTTGGCATGTCCGCGCGGTTACGTGGCGTGTCAATGATCGTCGGCAATACGGCGTTGACCCGGACGCCGGCGTTCTTTTCTTCTTCGGCGAGGCTTTCGGTCAGCCGCAACACGCCAGCCTTCGAGGCGGCATAGGCGCCCATTCCCGTGCCGGCCTTTTTTGCGGGAGCCGACGCCACGTTGACGATGGCACCCTGCGTAGCGCGCAGATAAGGCAGCGCCGCTTTGCTGGCTGTGGCGGCGGTCAAAAAATTCATCCGGAAAAGTTCAGTCCATCCGGCGAGATCGCCGTCGCCGACGGTCTGCCAGCGGAAGCCGCCCGCGACATTGGCCAGCGCGTCGATATGACCGAAGCGCGTGGCCACAGCGTCAAAAGCTTGTTTCGCCGCCGCGAAATCCGCCAAATCCACTCCGCCAAGAACGAGAAGCCGGTCCCGCGCGGGGATCTTACTCTCTTGTTCCCGGCGAGGGAGGGCCACAAAGGCTCCCGCCGCGAGCGCCGCCTCCGCCACGGCGGCCCCAAGCACGCCGAAGCCGCCGGTGACAACCACAACCTTGTCCCGCATGATGCTCATCCTCCCCGCTAGGCCGCGCCTTGGCGCAAGCGCCCGCCGCTCCTCGCGTAGTCTTGCGTGCCGCGCGTGAAAACTTTGTCGCCTGGTTCGATCGCCGCAATCGGAATATCGGGCATCTTCGAGATTTTGGCGTAGAGGGGCGCGAAATCGGTCCCCGTCGTGACATCAAGCAAATAGGTGAGCGAGGGAATGACGAAGTAGACCTGCTGAAAATCGTCGATGCGGTAGAGCGTGCGCATCACCCTTTCGAGGTCGAAGCCCAGGCGGTTCGGTGAATCGGAGGCGAGCGCGAAAATCGTCTCGGTTCTCGATGACACAATGCCGGCGCCATAGATCCGCAAGCCTTCAGGCGTTTCCAAGAGCCCGAACTCGACCGTGTACCAATAGAGCCTTGCGAGATTGGCGAGGTGCCCGAGCGACAGGGCGCGCAACCCGCCCTTCCCGTAGGCCTGCAAGTAATCGGCGAAAACCGGATCGGTCAGCATGGGCACATGACCGAAGACATCATGAAAGGTGTCCGGCAGTTCCAAATAGTCGAGCTCATCGGCGCCGCGGATGAAATTGCCGGCCGGAAAGCGCCGGTTGGCGAGATGGTCGAAGAACACCGCGTCGGGGACGAGGCCAGGCACCGCCACAACCCGCCAGCCGGTGAGGACTGAGAGTGTTTCGCTCAGTTGCCGGAAATCGGGGATGCCTTGGCCGTGGAGATCGAGGGCGTCGAGCCCATGCAGAAACGCATCGCACGCGCGTCCCGGCAATATGGCCGCCTGGCGCTCATAGAGCGTCGTCCAGGTCCGGTGCTCGGCCTCGCTGTAGCGCTCGAACCCCTGCGGAATCGTCCAGTCAGGGTTTGCGCCGGGGGGAAGGCCCGTTTGCGCAAGAGCTCCCATGGCCTTAGTCCTTTTGCAGGCTGCTTTAAAATATGGTGGCAACGGGCCGATTGCCAGTCCCAGCGAGGTGGTACAGATTCAAGTGTGCAGGAGGAGAATCGGCGAGAGCAACGTGTCCACAAATACTTTGTAACTCGTCCTCATCTAAAGTTTGCGACAGAACCGACGCGCGCGATTGAAATACCTATCCGTGACCGTAGCTGCATGATAACGACGCCGGGCAGAGGGCTTCCGCTGCCCCGGCCGGTTAACTTCGCCTGCCTATGTCTTGCCCGTACGAATATTCTGCGACACGTAGAAGAAGCGGTTGTCGTTGATGGCGTTGAATTTGTCCAACGCATCCCGGTTGTCTCCGAACCATAAATCGATGATGGCAGCTTGGCCTTCGAGGTCGAACGATTTCGACGACCAGTCCGCGTGCTCCTTCACCTTAGCCTTATCATACTCGTAATTCGCACTCGCCAGGGCCTTGCAGAGCAAGCCGGGAAGAAAAGTCGCATGATGGATCTGCCATGCATGCACCAGTTCATGGATCAACACCTGACCTCTGGCCTTATAGCTCGTGCCTCGCACGCTCTGCTGAACATCCGGCTCCAGCGGATGTTCAAAGTTCTTCCCCATGTTGACCAGGATCTTGCCAGCGATCCCTGGCACGGTGAATTCACGTGCCAGGAAGCCGGAAGGTGTGTTAGTGGGATTATACAGATTGGTGAGCAGAATCCTGTCAATCGGCAACGTGCCCTTGAACACCTCGAACGCGAGCGCAATCTCGTCACCATGCATCGGCCGGAATTGGATGTCGGTGAGCAGCGCGGTCGCCGTTCCCGCGACCAGCGCCGGGATGATGGCGCTCGGTCCGAACACCAGCAGGACGCCGCTGCCGACCATAACGCCGGCCAGGATGTGGGGATTTTCGAAGGTCACACCGGTCGCCGCACCGAGTTCGCCGCCGAGCACGATCACCGCGCCAACGACGCCACTGAATTGCGCGGCGACATAGGTTTCGACCACAGTCTCGGCAACATCGACCAGGGCGCCGGTTACCCCGCTCAGGTTCTTCTGGAGATCAGTTTCGAGCCGCGGGTCGAGGCGCAACCACGTCCAATAGAGGCGGATCGCCTCGCTTGCGCCATTCTCGTTCCACTCCCTCTCGCGATCCCCGGGTGTGTCGGTACCGAACACGCGCCCACTCGCTTCGACGACGATGACGACCCCAGCGGCGCACCGAACCGATGCCTGGACCTTGTAGGCAAACGACGGAGCGCCGGTTGCGCGCAGGTGTCCACGGAAGGTGTAGGTGCCATCGCTTCGCATGATGAATTCCACGGCGCCGTGGAGGGCATCTGCATCAAGATCGCCTTTAAGGCTGCGGACCTCGGGCTGATCGAAGAGCCTTGTCAGCTCGGTCAGCGAGAGGGGGTGGCTTAACCCGAGCGATGATGCCAGGTCACCTCGAACGACCTGCATGTCGGGAAGCCATGATTTCTTGATCGCCTGGCGGAGACTCTTCATCGCTCGTCTCCGTTATTGCAATGCGATCAAAATGGGAATCAACCCCTGGCCGCTGGTCCACTGCCGTAAAGCCTTACCAATGACTGCACCGAATGCCTTGAGTGGATCGCTTGTCTTCATCGCGTGCCCGGGCGTAGGAGAAGTCGTTAACAGATCGCCCACTTCAATCGCGCCAAATTGCGCGTCCACCTTGCAAAAGACCTTGCCCATCAAGGCAATTGGTTGCCTATTGCGCGAGGTCTGTTGCTTATCCAGCACGATGCCCGGTTTGTAGTTGCCCGCGCCAGAGATGACGCCCGCGACGCGTTTGTCATAGGCTTGTTGACTCTCAGACAGAGCGCCTTCATTACCCAAAACCATCACTGTTCCGGGCTCCAGTTTAGCCACGCCAGACACATCGAAGTCTTCGGCGCAGTCACCATTGGTCAAGGAAATGTCCCCGGTTACTTCTACCGTTTCACCGTCTCAGAACCAAGCCCAAAATTAGTCCAGCACCTTGTATTTCTTGAACCAGGCCTGCATTGACAGCCATGCGTCTTGCGCGGTGTCCGCGCGAAAACTTTGCCGGTAGTCGGCGAAGAAACCATGGCCCGCGCCTGGATAGATCTTGAACTGCGCGGTTTTTCCCGCTGCCTTTAGCCTTTCCTCCATCGCCTCGACCTGATCGGGCGTAATGCTCGCATCCTCGGCGCCGTAAAGGCCGAGCACCGGCGCTTTGACCTCGGTTGCGAGGTCAAAGGCGTTTTTCGGCATGGCCGCGTTCGGGGGATCCATCAGGCTTCCGTAAAACGCAACGCCAGCCTTGAGGTTGGAATTACGGGTCGCATAAAGCCATACCGTGCGTCCACCCCGGCAAAAGCCGATGATGCCAAGCCGATCCGTATCGCCTCCCTGTGACTTGGCCCAGTCGACCGTCGCGTCGAGATCGGAAAAAAGCTCTTGATCGGGCTTGCTGTTGACAAGCGGCATCAGTTGCGCTGGTTGGGTGATTTTGGTGAGGTCGCCAAGCCGGAAATAATAATCGGGCGCGATTGCGAAAGCGCCGAGCTTGCCTAGCCGCCGTGTCACATCCTTGATGTGTTCATGCAGGCCGAAGACCTCCATCGCGACGAGGATGACCGACGGCATCGCGGCGTCCAGAGGCTTCGCGTAATAGGCCGGCAATTCGCCGCCCGGCACATCCACTTTTGCCATGCCGGCGGAAAGACCCTCCGTGCTTGTTTTGATTGCCGCCGCGCGCACCGGGCCGGCGGCAAGCGTATAGCCCATGGCCGCGGCGGCGGCGCTCGTCAGACAATCGCGGCGCGACAGCGTCTCGCTTTCTTGCATCGACATTTTGGAAAGCATGCCATCTCTCCTTTTGCATGGCGGTGGCGTTTACCCGCCGGGAGGAAACACGCCAAACCTTTATTCGATCCGATCGGTCTTGCAACCTTGTGCTGGTTCAATCTATCGCCCCCGGGTTCCGCGTAAGCGTGCGCTGGACCGCATCCCGCCATTCCGCGATCAAACGGTCCCGTTTGGCGCCCGCCATTCGCGGCTCAAATCTTGCGCCGCGCTCCCATGCGGCGGAGATGGCGGCGAGATCGGGAAAAACGCCAATTGTGAGTCCGGCCAGAAAGGCGGCGCCGTTTGCGGTCGCCTCGAGCATGGCCGGGCGTTCGACGGGAGCCGCGATGATGTCCGCCAGAAACTGGCAAAACCAGTCGTTGCCTGCCATCCCGCCATCGACACGCAGCGCGCGAGGCGGCCCGCTGCCGCGCGTGATGGCCTGCATTAGATCGAGGGTTTGGTAGGCGGCCGATTCCAGAGCAGCGCGGACGAGATGCGCGGGGCCTGTATCGAATGCGAGGCCGCAAATCAGCCCCCTCGCATCAGGGTCCCAATGCGGCGCGCCAAGGCCAGCGAACGCGGGCACCAGATAAACTCCCGCATTGCCGGAAACCTCCGCCGCCATCGCGCCGGTTCGCGACACATCTTTGAACAGATCGAGGCGGTCGCGCAGCCATTTGAGCGTGGCTCCGGCGGCAAAAATCGATCCCTCGACGGCGTAGGAAGCGCGACCCTCGAAACGGTAAGCCATGGTCGTAAGCGTTCCTCGCGCCGGGGATAACGCCTGTTGCGCGGTATGGAGCAAGAAAAAACAGCCCGTGCCGTAGGTCGCCTTCGCCATTCCGGTATCAAGGCAGGCCTGACCGACCAACGCCGCATGCTGGTCGCCGGCCATGCCCGCGACCGGAATTCCCTCACCAAAAAGACCGGGGGTTGTGCCCCCAAAAAGAAAACTGTTGTCATGAACCTCGGGGAGAAGCGCTTCGGGAATATTGAACAAACTTAAAAGATCGCCGTCCCAGCATTGGCGGTGGATGTCGAACAACATGGTTCGCGCGGCGTTGGTGGCGTCGGTCGCATGCGTCTTGCCCCCGGTCAGATGCCAGAGCAGGAAACTATCGATGGTGCCGAAGGCGAGTTCGCCGCGCTCCGCGCGCGCCCTCGTGCCTGCCACGTGATCGAGAATCCAGGCAAGTTTCGTTGCCGAGAAATAAGGATCGAGGAGCAAGCCCGTGCGCGCGCGAACCAGCACCTCGGCGCCGTCCCGCCGCAGCCGCTCGCATTCCGCGGCGGTGCGCCGGTCCTGCCATACGATGGCGGGGTAGATCGGCGTGCCGCCCGCGCGTTCCCAGACCACGGTGGTTTCCCGCTGGTTCGCAATTCCGATCGCCGCCACCTGCACATGGGATCTTGCGATGACCTCGCGCGCGGTGGAGAGCACGTCGCGCCAGATCGTCTGCGGATCGTGCTCGACCCAGCCCGGTTGCGGATAGGACTGCGAAAACCCACGCTGAGCGCTGGCGAGCAGCCTTCCCGATGCATCGAAGAGGAGGCTCCGCGTAGAGGTCGTGCCCTGGTCGATCGCGAGAAGATGGCTGGACACGCAGCGGATTCCTGGAGGTCGCCGGATCAATTTGCCCCGAAAGACGGAACATCGGCGCTATCCTAACATCGCGATGATCATCTTACCTCGGCTGAAAATAGCAATGCGTCTGGCTTCCCTTAAAAGCCCGCCGGAGGAAGGCTTGCCCGATCTTAAAGTCTTAGAGGAAGACGATAGCCTGACCTGCGCCACGAATGATCAACCTGGAAGCATGGGAACTTACGCCTGATCTATACGTTACGGGAGTCGGTTTAATTCCTATTCTAATCGGGAGGCAATGATGGTGAACCCACGGAGCACCGCGAAAATAGCCGGGCATCCGATTCATCCCATGGTCATCCCATTCCCCATTACGTTCTTCGTCAGTACGTTTGTGTGCGACCTGGTGTTCTGGCGAACTGAGGATTCAATTTGGGCTACTGCGGCCATATGGTGAAGGGTGGGTGGTGCCGAGCGGACTGATTTTGTCGCTCGTCGTCGTCGGCATCCTGCTGTTCACTGGATGGAAAGGCTGGGAGATGGTCTATCGGGGCCGAGTCGGAATCGCAGACTTGCCTTGAACGCAGATTTGCCTTGAACGCAGACTTGCCTTGACTGAGCCAGCGCATATGTCGCGGGTCTCCCCCCAGCAGCTATCGATGATCACGCAATTCTGCAGCGGAGGCGTTCCGGACTCTGATGCGTCGGCTGACACCGCAAAATCAGTGTATTCGTCTCGGCCTGCGACAAGCCAATGGACCTTCCTCGTTATCTTGGATAGGTGTTTTGTACGTGATAAACAATTCGCGTCATCGGATCCAAGCTGCCCAAGCCGAGCAGGATGGTCAGCCAGAGCAGACTGGCGATGGCGAAAAGGCGAATAATTTCGGGGCCTCGCCCGACCTCCATAAAGCTCGTCCCGACCACCCCAACCATCAGCACGGCGGGGATCAGAACGAGCGGCCGGGCCGCCCGATCCAGCGGCAGAAAGCTCACCCCGAACTCTATCGCCAGCAGAACCAGAAGCACCACCAACGTCAGCCATAAGCGGTGAAAGCGCGACGTCATGGGCCGCGCCCCACCAGATAGATCAGCGGATAGAGAACGATCCACACCATATCGACAAAGCTCCAATAGAGGCCTACCACGCTGACCGGCGTATGGTAACGGGCCGAAAAGTCTTGCTGCCGCGCGCGCAAAATAATCCAGCCGACAAGAACCAACCCGCCAATCATATGTAGCCCATGAAGGGCAGTGCCGAAGAAATAAAAGACGAAGAATAGCTCCGCCCCGCCGCTCGATGGGCCGTGGATGGCGAAGCCGGGCCCTGGGAACAGGTGCTTTCTGAAATCCTCGCGCCATTCGATCCCGAATTTGAGGATCAGAAAGGCGAAGCCGAGCAGCCAGGCGATGGCGCAGCACTGGATGAGCTTGCGGATGTTCCCTGCCTCGATGTAGGCGACTCCGGCACTGTAGACGAAGCTGCTGACCACCAGGATCACGGTATTGATCGTGCCGATCACGAGCTCCGTCTGCTGGGCGCCGGCGTCGAACCCTGATTGATTCCAATGGCGGGAATAGATCCAAGTGAGAAAAAGCGCGCCGAAGAACAGCACCTCGGTCGCCAGAAACAGCCACATCCCGGAGACCGCCGTCTCCGCTTGGTGGCGTGCGCTTGAATATTGGAACTCATGCGTTAGCGAAGCTTCAGGCATGGCGCTGCACGGCCTCGGGTGGCGGGTAATTATAAGGTGGCTCCGTTACCGTTGGCGTAGTAACGAAGTTTTCGGTGAGCGGCGGCGATGCCGTTTGCCACTCAAGCCCCGTCGCGCCCCATGGATTACCGCTGGCGCGCTCGCCGTAGAACAGGGACCACGTCAAATATCCGAGCGGGAGTAGGTAGCCCAGGGCCAGTATCGTCGCGCCGGCGGACGAGAGCACGTTCAACACCTCGAATTCCGGCGGGTAGGAGTGATAGCGCCGGGGCATGCCGAGGTAGCCCAGAATGAACTGCGGGAAAAAGGTCAGGTTGAAGCCAACGAAAATGATCACCGCGCCGGCGCGGCCCCACATCTCCGGATACATCCGCCCGCTGATTTTCGGCCACCAAAAATGCAGGCCGGCGAAGAAGGCGGAGACCATGCCGCCGACCATGACGTAGTGAAAATGCGCCACCACGAAATACGTTTGCGACAGGTGGACATCGGCGGCGAGCGCTGCCACGAAAAGGCCGGTCAGGCCACCCATCGTAAAAAGTCCAATGAAGGCGATCGCATAAAGCATCGGCGCGTCGAATCGGATGAACCCCTTGTGCATCGTGCCGATCCAGTTGAACACCTTGATCGCGGATGGCACCGCAACCACATAGCTCAGGATCGAAAAAACGAGGGCGGAATAGAGCGATGTGCCGGCGACGAACATGTGATGCCCCCACACAAGGAAGCTGATCACGGCAATAGCGATGCTGCACCAGACCACGAATTTATAGCCGAATAACGGCTTGCTCGAGAAGGCGGGAACGATCTCGCTGATCACACCAAGGCCGGGCAAAATCATGATGTATACGGCCGGGTGGGAGTAGAACCAGAACAGGTGCTGGAACAACAGCGGATCGCCGCCCAGCGCCGGATCGAATACGCCGATGTGAAAGATCCGCTCGAACGACAGCAGCAGCAACGTCATGGCAAGAACTGGTGTCGCCAGGACAAAGAGGACGCTGGTGGCATAGAGCGACCACAGGAAGACCGGCATCTTGTACCAGGTCATACCCGGCGCGCGCAGGCGATGGATGGTGACGATGAAATTCAACCCGCTCGCAATGGAAGAAAAGCCGGCGATAAAAACACCGGCGACGGCCGCCACCACATGGCTCTTGGAATAGGTCGATGCCAGGGGAGTGTAGAACGTCCAACCGGTATCGACGCCGCCTTCGAATAGCGCATAGAGGACGACAAGTCCCGCAATGACGAATAGATACCAGCTCAACAGATTCAGCCTTGGAAAGGCCAGGTCTCGCGCGCCGAGCATCAACGGAACCAGGAAGTTGCCGAGGGTGGTCGGAACGGCCGGTATCAGGAAGAACCAGACCATCACCACGCCGTGCAACGTGAACAGCCTGTTGTACGTCTCAGCGGAGGCGATCATGCCTTGCGGCACGATCAAATTATAGCGGACCAACGCCGCCCCCGCGCCGCCGACGAAGAAAAAGATCGTAATTGTTCCAAAAAAGAGGATCGCGATCCGTTTATGGTCGGTCGTCAACAGCCAGCTGCCGAGGGTGGAGCCGTCGGTCAGGTACGAGGCCGATTCCTCGGCAATTCCGGGAGCCTCGATGACGGTGTCGCTCATGACTGCTTCTCTGGCGTCAGGGACTTGATGTAAGCAATGATTTTTAGAAGATCTTCCTCGCTGATTTGTCCCGCGAAGGAGGGCATCAACGGCGGATAGCTGGCCACCCGCCGTTCTTCAGGCAAGAGGATGCAATCCCGGATGTAGAGGTCGTCGGCAGTGACGATGCTGCCGTCGATCAGCGCCACCGGGCTGCCGTACAGGCCTGCGAGCGCGGGAGCACGCACCGTACTGCCAGATTGGCGACCGCCGACGCCGTTGCCGCCGTGGCAGCCGCTGCAGCCATAGCGCATGAATAACGTCTCACCCGCGCTGGCCAACGTCTCGCCGCCGGAGTTCTGCTCCAGCCAGTTCTGGTATTCTGGGTCCGGCATCGCCACGACCTCGCCCACCATTTCGGAATGCCCTGTGCCGCAGAGCTGGGTGCAGAACAGATGATAGGTCCCAGGCTCTTTGACCTCAAACCACAATGTTTCGTAACGGCCCGGCAGCACGTCATGCTTGATGCGGAATGCTGGTATGGAAAAGTCGTGAATCACGTCCTCAGACGTCATCACCAGCTGGATCGGGCGCCCGACCGGCAGATGCAGAGCGTTGATCTCGCGCTGGCCGCCTTGATGCTCGATTTTCCACATCCACTGCTTGCCGATAACATAGATCTTCAAGGCGTCGGAAGGCGGTTGGAACAGCCGGACGTAGAGATCCGCGCCCCAGATGAACAGACCGAAGAAGATGAGCAAGGTTGCGACGGTCCAGGCCGTCTCCAGCCGCCAAGTCTTGCCGGCGATAGCACCACGAATAATATCGCTGCCAGCGCGATACTTGATCATGTAACGCCAAATCAGGCCGAAGACGAGCGCGAGGATCGCGCAGGAAGTCAGAAACAGGGCGAGAATCAGGTAATCGACTTCCGCCGCGGAGGTTGTCGCCTCAGGGAGCCAGAACCTCATGCGCGCCCCTTCTCACGGCGAAACGCGAGGAACAAGACGCCTGCCACGGTGACTACCGTGATCGCCGCGGCCAAGCGCAATAGCTTCATGATGGCGAGCGTGTACCGCCCCGTCACCGGATTGTAGTCGTAGCACAGCAGCAGCACCGGCAGCGCCGCAGCCGCAATGCTTCCCGACGCGGCCCGGGTCACGCCGAGCCGTACGTCGGCGGGCCGGTAGCCGACGCCGAGCAGATAGCTCGACACGGCCCCAGTCGGCGTGGCGAAGACGATGCCGACCGGATGGGCGAATTGTTTCAACTCCGGATCGAAGCGCTCGTGAAAACCAACTGCATTAGCGACCGCCTGCACGGCGTCCAAGGTTCCGGTCAGGAAATGCCAATTTCTCTCGGCGCCCGGAGCGGGATACCGCTGCAAGTCCTCCTGCTTGGCCGCAGCGGCGTCGCCGCTGGTCTCCGACGGATCGATGCTCAAAGCAACCAACGCGTAATCGCGGCCATCTGTCATTCCCGACGCGCGGAGTGCGTCGAACAGATCGGCACGAACGATGCTGCAGAGATTGGGGCAACGGAAGTAGCCAAGTGCCAGTACCAACGGCTTTCCTTCAAAAAGATCGGCCAGCCGCACCACGCGCCCGGTGTCGTCGCGAAACACGCCTTCCCGCGGGAGCGGCGCGCCTGGCCTTTGCTCGTAAGCAATGCCGCTTAGATCCGGCGTGGGCGCCGCAATCGCGAATGGTGGCGCCAGGAACAGAAGAAGTAGTAAGACGCGCAGCCGCATGGGTTTTCTCCGTCGATGCTGGCGAGCTTGGAACCATCTCCTGCGCTCCATGGGCCTGCTCGGCTGGCGCGGGCGAAGCAGGAGCATTGTTGCGCGCGACGGGCACCTCCGCCGCCCCGGGCCAGCCAGGAATATTTTCCTGCGCTATTTTGCGCATCGCATCGGCTATGGGGATGTGCGCAATGCGATTCGCCTTGTTGACCCAACCCGCGCCGTTGAGCTGTTGCATTTCCTCGTCGCGGAACCGCGCCATGTCCGCAGCTGGATTGATCTGAAGCTGGGGATTTGGGTAGGACGGCAAGGGCAACTGCAAGGTGCGGTCAGTCTCCGCTCGCGGGAAAAGCCACAGAACGATCATCCCGCAAATAAACACCGTCACCAGTACCAGCGCCGAGCCAGCCAAGATGAAGCGGCGGCCGACATCGGCCGGCTCGTGTCGCGCAGGCTCAAGGACTTTCTCAGACATGGCGTCGTACCGCCTCGGGAATGCCTGGCAAGAGCGGCGCACGTAGAGCCAGCGCTGCCGCAATTCCAATCAGGCCGAGCATCGCCAATATATCGACCGGACCGAAATTGCGCCCGGACGCCGGCACCACAAGCCACCAGCCGCGGACGACCTGGCTCAGGATCAGCAGTGCGGTGACGCAAGCGATTCCGCGCGGCGAACCTTGCAGCCGCGGCGACAGCAGAGCGAAGAAGGGCAGCAGGAAATGGCACCCCGCGACCACGGCGGCGGCGAGGCCCCATCCGCCTCTCGAGCGGACGATATACCACGGCGCCTCGTTCGGCAGGTCGGACTCCCAGACGATCAGAATCTGCATGAAGTCCAGATACGCCCAGAGGATAAGCAGCGCCAGCAGCAGCCTCCCAAGGTTGCGCAACGTGGCATTGTCCGGTGGCTCGCCGATAACGGCGGCGAGGATTGATACCGAGAGCGCCAAAAGCCCCATTTCAGCAATCGCGATCAGGCCGTAGGCGCTGGACGCAAAACGCGGATCGAGCGACATGGTCGTATCGATTGCCGCAAAGGTTACGGTAATCGCCAGAAGGATCAACCCGGCGGGCGCGATGCGCGCGAGCCTTGTCTCCGGGATGCCCTGCCGGAGCGCTCGCAGAATCAGCCCGGCCAGCCCGAGCCACACGATCAGGTAGCCGGCTCCCCGGCCGAAAAAGAACTGCAGGTTCAGGTAAAACCGGTTGCCGAGATGCGCCGCCTCGTCCGGGCGTGCCCAGGGATAGAGCGCGGGCAACACGATCAACAAAGGGATCACTGCCGGCAGCAGCACCACCACCGTACGGGTGCCCGCCACCAGCTGCGGCCGGATCGCGTAACCCCAGCGCCCGCCGGTCAGGGCGTGGATCAGCAAAAGCCCCATGCAGCCGACCGGCCAGCCGAGCCAGGCAGTCAACGCTGCGAGCCAAGCGTGCGGGAATGCAGCCGGCGCAAGCAACCACCCGATCGCCGTGCCAAGGAGACCGGTTACCCCTACCATCCAGGCCATCCGCTCCGCGCGGCGCCGTGTCATTGTAGCGCTCCTCGCTGGTCCGCCGCGACATCGGCGAGAGGGGCGTGCTGGCTACGCTGCAAGGCGCGAATATAGGCCGCGATCGCCCAGCGATCCGCGGGCTGCACGCGACTTGCAAAGGAATACATCGCGCCGTAGCCGTTGGTGATCACGTCGTAGAAATGCTGCACTGGCGCCTTGCGCAAGCGGTCGGTGTTATAGGAGGGCGGCGGCGGGAAGCCACGTTGGACGATCATGCCTCGCCCGTCCCCGAGCTCCGAATGGCAAGGGGTGCAGTAAATCCGGAAGCGGTCTTGCCCGCGCTCCAGGAGCGCGAGCGTCACCGGTGGGACCGGCGCTGGCTTGTCCTGGTATTCCACCGTGTCGGACGGGACCTTGGCGGGGCTGGCGAGGGGGGTATAGACCTTCTGTTTGGGCTGAACGCTCATGTCGTCGCAGCCGCCTAGCGGCGCCAGCACGGCGATCAGGAGGACGCCGCGCTTCATCCCGGCATCTCTTCAATCGGCTTGGGATTGAGGCCGTTAACGATGATACGGGCGCGTTCGAGCTCTTGCGAGTCGCGAGTGCGAATCGCGACGACCCATCCATCGCGCATGGTTTCCCGCAAGGACTGGCACTCGTCGATCGGGTCATAGAGACTGGGCATCCCGGCGGCGATAAAAAAGCCGATAACTCCGGCGAAAATGGCAAACAGTACGCCGATGTCAAACGCGATCGTCACGAAAGCCGGCCAGGAAAATTCCGGACGGCCGCCGATGTCGAGAGGATAACCGATGATGTTCGCATAAACCTCCATGCCATAACCGGCCGCGGTGAAAAACAACCCCGCGATCAGGATAACTAGCGGTACAAGCGAACCCTCGGGATTGTCATCGAGACGCTTCGGCGTGTATGTTTGCAGTACGCCGACACGCCCGGCGCGCAAGTGCTCCATTGCGTCGCGCAGGGCCGTCTCGGTTTCAAAAGACGCTACGATGACGCCGTTCATCGGCTTTCTCCTTGGCCTGGCCGGCCCTGGAGCAGCGCACGCATCTCGAACATTGAGATCACCGGCAGAAAGCGCACGCACAGAAGAATTCCGGAAGCGAAGAGGCCGACGGTACCAAAAAGCGTTGCCCAATCCCAAAAAGTCGCGTGGAAATCACCCCACGCCGAAGGCAGGTGAGTTCGGCGCAGACTCATCACGACGATGGTGTAGCGTTCGCACCACATGCCGACGATCACGCCAGCGGAGACCATCATGATCAGTGTCTGGTTCACGCGCAATCGCCTAAACCACATGAGCTGCGGAAGGGCGATGTTGAACAGGACAGTTGCCCAATAAACGGGAGCCAAGGATCCTCTGACTTTGTCGAGGAACATGATCTTTTCGGCACGTTGGGAGCCGTAAAATACAGTAAACGCGTCCATCATGTAGGCATAGCCGAGACATAAGCTGCTCACCAACAGCAGCCGGCAGAGCACGTCGAGGTGCCGCCCGGTGATGAAATCTTCGAGACTCAGCAGGCGGCGCAGCGGCACGGCCAGCAGCAATACCGTAGCGAACCCAGACAACAAGGCGCCGAAGACAAAGAAGGGCGGGAACTCCGTGGAATGCCATCCGACGGTGGCGGCGCCGGCAAAATCCAACCCGACGATGCTGTGCACGGACACGACCAGCGGCGCCATGATCGCCGCCAGGACGCCATAGGTCGGATGATAGTGCCGCCATTGGCGGTCCGAACCGCGAAACCCCAGGGCCGTCACGCCGTAGAGGATCTGCTTGCGGCGCGTTGCCGCGCGATCGCGCATCGTCGCGAGATCGGGAATTAGGCCGAAGTACCAAAAAAGGATGGAGGAGATAACGTAGGTGAGAATTGCAAAAAAATCCCACAGCAGCGGGCTTCGAAACTGCGGCCATAGGGTCATCGTATTGGGAAAGGGAAACAGCCAATAGAATAACCATGGCCGGCCCAAATGCAGGATTGGATATATCCCCGCACAAGCGGCAGCGAACACCGTCATCGTCTCGGCGATGCGGTTGAGAGAAGAGCGCCACTCCACCTTTGCCAGATAGAAAAGCGCGGAGATGAATGTTCCCCCAGACGCGATCGCGATCCACCAGACGTAATTGATGATCGCGAAACCCCAGACCACCGGCCAGTCTATGCCCCAAATGCCGACGCCGGCGTAAAACAGCCAGAGGATCGCGACGACCAGCAACCCGGTGAGGGCCAAGGCCGGAATCATCGCGATCCACCACCAAAGAAAGGCGCGCTCGCGCAGGACGATCGAGCATACGTGGTCCGTCATCGACCTGATCGTAGAAATAGGTAGGACCACCGGGTCGCTTGCATGCGGCGGTCGCGAGTGGGCGGCGGGTCTCGCGGAATGCAATGCGCGAGAGGCTGGAATATCGGTCATCCGCCACCCTCAATGGACGGGTTCGGGTTGCGGATTTCCGCCTCATAGGTAACGCGAGGGCGCGTATTCTGGTCGGCGAGCAGTGCGTAATTGAGCGGACTCTCTTTACGTTTCGCGACCTCACTGTCTGGCGCCGCCATGTTGCCGAAGGTAAAGGCTTGCGTCGGGCAGGCGGCTTGGCATGCCGTCGTCACGTCGCCGACCGGCCGGTTCTCTCGATCGGCGACAATTCTGGCTTCCGCAATGCGCTGCAAACAAAACGTGCATTTCTCCATCACCCCGCGCCCGCGCACGGTGACATCGGGATTGCGTGATTCCGGCGGCCGGTGTTCCTTCTGCGCGAAACCGAAATAGTTGAATCGGCGCACTTTGTAGGGGCAATTGTTGGAGCAGAACCGGGTCCCGATGCAGCGGTTGTACACCATCACGTTGAGGCCTTCGGAATCGTGCACGGTCGCACCTACCGGACAGACGACCTCGCACGGCGCCTCCTCGCAATGCATGCACAGCACCGGCTGAAAGTAGATATCGGGCGCAGCGGGGCTTCCCTCGTAGTACCGGTCGATGCGCAGCCACTGCATCTCCCGCTCGAGAATCACCTGCTCCTTGCCGACGACGGGAATGTTGTTCTCGGCCTGGCAGGCGACAACGCAAGCATTGCAACCAATGCAAGCATTCAGGTCGACGCTCATAGCCCAGGCGGCGGGTCCTTCGGGCTTCCAACGATACAAGTGCGGCTCCGGCTTAGTGGTGGCGAGAGACCGCGGGTCCCTGCCATATTCGGCAAGTGTTGCGTGCCTGGCATATTCCCCCGTCTCGTCGAAGATGAGGTTGTGATGGTCGGTGTAGGCGAGATCCGCGCGCCCTTTGATTTTTTTTAGCGCCAGCGCATCCGCGCGGCCTGTCAACGGATAAAAATCGAACCCGGCGCCGCTCCCGATGGAGCCGCCGCGCCGCCGGCCAGAGCCAAGCAGCGCCACGACGCAATCCGCCGCTTGGCCCGGCATGATCCAGGCGGGAGCCGTAACGCTCGTGTCGCCCACGGAGAGGCGGACCATGTCGCCGTTACGAAGCTTCAACTGCCGCGCTCGCTGTGGAGCGATCAGCAATGGATTATCCCAGGTCAGTTTCGTCAGGGGCCGCGGCAGCTCCTGCAGCCAAGGGTTATTGGCGTAGCGTCCGTCCCATAAATTCGGGTCCGGCCGGAACAGGATCGTCAATGGTTGCTGGGGGGGCTCAGGCGGCGGCCGTACGGCATCCGCGTGCAAGGTCACGTCGGCCTTCGTACTGGCGCTGCCGGGAACGACGCCACTGGCCAGCGCGTCCCTCCAGCCTTGCGCGAAATCGCCACCCATCCGGGTTTTCCATGACGCTTGCACCATCTCGAGCGTGGCAGATGGAGCAGGATCCGTGAAAAGCGCTAGCATCGTGTGCATGCCGAGACTGTTATAGAGCGGTAGTGCCTGCGGCTGTAGAATTGTCGCCGTGCCGTCGAAGGCGCGGGCATCGCTCCAGGTCTCCCATGGGTGCGCCATCGGCACGGCCCACGTCGTAAGTTCGCTGGTCTCGTTTGGCGAGACGGTCAACGTCAGGCTGAAATCGACCCGCTTCAGCGCCTCGGCGAAACCGAGCCCTCCTGGAGCGCCGTAGGCAGGGTTGCTATCCAGGACCAGCAGCGTGTCGACGTTGCCGTTTCGCATGTCCTCGACGAGGTCCGCCAGCGGCGCAGCCTGGTCTGCCGGGTATGCAACCGCCGCGAAAAGCTCCAGCGTGTTTCCGCGCGCGCCAAGCTTCTCGTTCATCGCATGCACCAGCGCATGCGTTTCGGGAGGCTGGTCAGGTCCGATATGAACCAGCGCGTGGCCGCGATTTGCATTGAGATCCCTGATGACTTGGCCGGCCCAGTCCGGCGGTCCGGACATGGGCGAGCCGTCGAGGATTCCTGCCGCCAGCGCCATGACGGCTTGGTGAAGCTCATGCGGTCCGGCGATGAAGCGATGATCCGCTACGGATCCGATCAGCGTCGGCGTCGGCTCCACGGCGTAAATGCGGCTCATCTTCCGCGTACGCGTGGGATTGCGGCGAGAAGCGAAGTCGCGAGCGAAGCGCAAGTGCCCTGGCGCCGAGCTCAAGAGATCGCTGTCGATGGCGACGATGACGTCTGCGGCGTCGAGTTTCGGCGCCAATTCGACTGGTTCGCCGTACGCAAGCACAGCGCCCTTTGAAACATTCTCGCGCGAGATCGCCTGCCACCGGTGCCAGCGGGCTTCCGGGTAAAGCGCAAGCAGCGCATCCAGCTGCCCGGCCAGGGTCGGCGAGGTGATCGCGCCGGTGAGGATGCGGAAACCATTGCCGCGGCTCTCCGCGATTTTTGCTCGCTGCGTCGCCAATGCGGTCTGCAAGCTAGATCGATCGGAGGGGGAGCCGTGCGCCGTTATCGCCCAAGCCCGATCGGGATCGTAGAAATCGAGCACTTGCGCTTGCGCGAAGACGTCGGTCGCGCCGAGGCTTGCGGGATGCCGAGGGTTCCCCTCCACCTTGATCGGCCGGCCCATCTGGTGCTTGACCACGACCCCGGTCGCGTATCCGTCTAGCACGTTGGCGGTGGCGTAGAAATTCGGCAGACCGGGGATAATGTTTGGCGGCGCCCTCACCGCTGGAATGAGCGTCCCTTCTGGTGCCCAATCGCAGCCGCCTAGCCCGGCCATCGCAAAAGCCGCGGCCATAAGCTTGAGCGCGCTCCGGCGATCACGCGGCGAGGCCAGCGCCTCGGCCAGCCCGGGAAATTCCTGTGCCGCCCGCGCGACGAAGTCCGGATCGTCCGCCAATTGCTCCAGGCTGCGCCATTGGGAGCTCACCGGTGACATATCGAGCAATCCGTGAGATTGCGGCCACCGATGTGATACTCGGCCATCAGCATCTCCGGCGAGGCAGTGCCGGCGGTCCGGTGCCATTCGGTGTTATAGATTTGATCCTTCGGCCGCAGATTCGGGCCGGGGTTGCTATGACAGTCGAGGCAGAACTGCATGGTGAGGCTTTTGGCCTTGTAGGTGAGCGGCATCTTGTCTACCTCCCCATGACAGCTCGAGCATCCGACACCCTTGGCGATGTGAATGCTGTGGTTGAAATAAACGTAGTCTGGCAAGTCGTTGATCCGGTTCCAGACGATCGGCTTGTCGTCAGCGAGGCTTTGCCGCACCGGCGCCAAAAGATCTGCATTGGTCCAGATTTGGGAATGGCACGTCATGCAGGTGTAGGTGGGCGGCAGGCCAGCGTTGGACGACACCTCAACCGAAGTATGGCAAAAGCGGCAATCGATCCCTAAACCCGCGACATGATGTTGGTGGCTGAATGGCACCGGTTGACTGACAAGCCAGCCGACATGACGCGCGTAGTTGGTTCGGGGCCAGAGCCCCCACCAGCCGAAGCCAGCGACGATTAACCCTGCAATTCCCGACAGGGCCAGCGTAGCCGCCAAATTCGCGCTGGGCCGGAAAATAGCGGCCATTCGGATTTGCTCCATGTCCAGCGGGGCTATCTGCAGCCGAGCCTAGCTAAATGGAAGACAGTGTCAACGTTCCCTTGGCGTGCTTTTTCGTCGCGCCGCCGGGGCTTCTGCGCCATTGGGCGCTACGCGAGCTTGCTGCCGTTGGCGCGACTAGCCGGCCGCTCGTGCTGATCTCTGCCGTGCAGATGGCGGGGGCCCATCGCCGCGAACAAATTATCGTGTGTGCGAGCCGGCAATCGGAAGTGATGCAGCGGATGTTGCAGTTGGGTAGGGACGAATCTGGGTGCCTGATCGCCCGCCGTCACCCGCCGGGATCGCGATTATCCGCTCACCGTGAAGTGGTAGCGGATGATCGCGGTATACTTTTCTTGTGGGCGCAGGATAGTGGACGGGAATGCCGGGTGGTGGGGCGCATCGGGAAAGCCCTGCGGCTCGAAGGCGAAGCCCGCGGACTGGCGATAAATGACACCACCGCGGCCGGCGATGGAGCCGTTCAGTTTGTTGCCGGTATAAAGCTGTAGCCCGGGCTGTGTGGTGTGAATCTCAATTACCCGGCCGCTCGCCGGATCGAGGGCGCGGGCGGCGAGGCGCGGCGCCGGGGCTTGCCCGCCGCCCAGCACGTAGCAATGATCATAACCCCTGGCATAGATCAGCTGAGGGTCGGCCTTGCGAATGCGCGCGTCAAGCGGCGTTGGCTCACGAAAGTCGAACGGAGTGCCGGCGACGGATCGGATCTCCCCTGTCGGGATCTGGTTGTCATCGGTGGGCAGGAAGGCGTCCGATGGAATGGTGACGATATGGTCTAAAACATCGCCGGCCTCCGCGCCGGCCAAGTTGAAATATGGGTGGGCGCTCAGGCTGACGAGCGTAGCCTTCGTTGTGTATGCCTCGAATGCCAGCCAGAGGGAGTTGCCGTCAAGGCGATAGGTAGCCTTAACCGAGAGCTCCCCAGGGAAACCTTGATCGCCATCGGGGCTGACATGGGTCAGGACGAGAGTCGGCTCTGACTCGGCCGCCGGCGAGGCCACCTTCCAGAAGACTTTGTCAAAGCCAACGGGGCCGCCGTGCAGGGTCGAGGTTCCGTCGTTGGCCGGCAGGCGGTATGTATGACCATCGAGGGTGAAACTGCCGCCGGCGATCCGGTTGGCATTGCGGCCAAGGAGGGCGCCGAACGCGCCTCCGGCTTTCACGTAGGCCGCCGCGTCGTCGAAGCCGAGAATAACATCGCCTTGGCGTCCCAACCGATCCGGCGCCTCGATCGAGACCATGCGTCCGCCATAGTCCGTGATGCGCACCCGCAGATGCGAATTTTTGAGCGTGTAGACCATGGCCGGCTGCCCATCGGGGGTCTGGCCGAACAATTCGGTTGGCAAAGGCGCCGTCGAACTGGCCATGGCCGTCACCCTTCACTCTCATCGGCGGGAGGAGCAGAAATTGCGGGTGATAACGATATGTTTGCGCCCTTTCGCGTCACGGCCAATTGCCTGGTTGTGACCATTCGCGATTGCGCGCTGGGATCGGGTCCAAGCCAAGAGACGTCAACGCCTCACCCCCGCACGCTGGCCGATTGGTCATTAAGCGGCGAGGGACAGCACAGGACTGACTCCGCCCGGCGCTCCCGCTAGCACGCAATGCTTATTTCGGAGGTTGGGAGGCTCGACCTTGAGGCAGCGTGCCGCTTTCTGAGCCGGGCTTGCCTTCTACCCCAGGTGCGCCAGCAGCATTCGAGGCGTCGCCACCCGTTTGGCCCTTTTGAATTGCCGTGCTCGGTTGTACATCCGTCCCCATAGCAGGCCCGGAGGTATTTCCAGGCCCTGCCCCCGGAGCATTCCCGGCGTTTTGCGCCACGGCAAATTGTCCCAGGGACAAGAATAGAATCGAAGCCAGAGCCAATGTCCGGCTTGCTACGCGAATGGCCATCATGTTTCTCCCTATTGCGTTACGCTAGTAGCGAATGACTTAAACGTTGAGACGCCACAACAGTTCCGCTCGCCCTAGCTTTGAATTGTGCCGGCAGACTTCAATCTATCCGCGCCAAGACCTGCTCCAGGGCCGCAAAGAACTGCTGCCACCCGCCCTTGGCGCCCTGGTAGGCCCGCTGCTGATCCGGCCGGAAGCCCGATTGCTCCATGCGCAGGTGGGTCCCCGTGCTCGTAGGGGAGAGAGTCCAAGTGACGACACTCTCGAGACCATAGGCCGCCCACGTGTAAGACAGCGTTTTGTTCGGCTCGACTGCCAGGACCTGACAGTCGACAACGCCCCAGTCTGCGCGAAGATTGAAACGGTGGTCCACGACAGGCTTGAAGTTATTCTTCATGAGCCACTCCTCGATCAGGTGTGGTTGCGTGAGCGCGCGCCAGATCTTTTCCGGCGGAAACAGTACCTCCCGTTCGACAACGACGGAGAGCGTTTCGGTCGCAGTATTGGTCATTGGTCCATCCTTTTCAGTAGGTCTTCGAGGTCGTCGAACCGGCTCTCCCAGAAGCCGGCCATCTGGCTTGTCCAGTCGATCAGGGGGGCAAGCGCGCCGAGCTGCGCGCTATAATGGGTCTGTCGTCCTTCATGGCGGTCGCGTACCAGCCCGGCCTGCTTCAGAACGCCGATATGCTTTGAGACGGCCGGTTGCGAGACCCCGGCCCTAGCGGTCAGTGCCCCGACCGTCTGCTCTCCTTCGCGGCACAATCGCTCGAAAATAGCCCGCCGAGTTGGATCGGCGAGCGTTCTGAAGAGCAGATCGTGAGCGTTCGGCATTTGCGATCGATAATCTGTGGCTATTGATTGACATATAACCGCCGAGATATATGTGCGTCAAGCATGAACGTGGAGCGGCACAATGATCCTCGTCACTGGAGCCACCGGCCATGTGGGGCGCCGTCGTCTCCAGGTGGGCGTCACACGGCCACGACATGGTCCGCAATGGTCCGGACGCCCAAGCCGCAAGCAGGTGCCTGCCATCTGGAATCGCCCTGCGCGTTGCGGACTACGAGGATGCCTCAGCTTTGAAGAGGGCGCTCGCGGGCATCGATGATATGGTCCTCATCTCTAGCGATGGCGACGCGAGCGCAGTCATGCGCCACCACGCCAATGCCATAGAGGCAGCTACGGCGACCAACATCCGGCATATTACTTTCACGAGCATTGTCGATACGGACGAGTTGTCGCCATTCTACTTCTCACCTGTTCACCGAGACGCAGAGCGCCGACTAGGGGTCGCCTCGTGCAGCGCGATCTCATGATTACGGAAAATTAATTGAGCAGCGTAGCCGCTAGCCGCCGAAAAAATTCATGCTCGCGATGTTTGGCCGCCGCCTCTTGTCAATGGGAACCGGCGCGAACATAGGGCGTTATACTGTATAGCCAAGGCGCCGTTAGCTCGGTTCCGCGCAAGCGCGGAAAGCGTCCGTTTTAGAACGTCACGACCCTCCAAAACCATGCCGTAGCGTAATTCATCAAACTTGGTTTCCAGCGATGGCAGACCGCATCGACATCAGAAATCCTCTCCTCATCAAGAACGCCGACTTGTTTCTCATCACCAAGCAGGACGGCAGCGTGCCAAAGGCGCCGCCCGGCTTCGGCCTCTTCTATCGCGATTGCTGTTATCTCAGCCGGTACGAGTTTTCGCTTAACGGCACCGGTCCCCTCCATTTGATGACCGCTTGGGACGACGGATTTGTCGCGGACATCGAGTTGAGCAATGCGGACCTGAAGACTGCGAACGAAACACCGATCCAAGCCCACTTGCTAGGCATCAAGCGCAAGCACCTCCTTATCGGGGACGAGTGCGCGTTCGCCGACGCGATCACTTTCCGAAACTTCAGCCGCGAGGATCTGGAATTCCCGTTCGCCTTGACGTTCGCAGCCGGCTTCGAGAGCGTCTTCGTGCTGCGCGGAGCACCGCCGGGAAAACGCGGCACGATGCGCGTGCCGGAGTGGAACGATAGCCATGTCACGTTCAGCTACTTGGGTGCCGACGAAGTCCTGCGCACCCTGAACGTGAGCTTCTCCATGACCCCGATCGTGGCGCCACGGACAAGCGCGAAGACGGTCGCGAACTTCGACATCGTTCTCGCGCCGCAGCAAAGCAAGGACCTCATTGTCTCTTTTCATGTCAACGAGAACTCCAAAGGGGAAGGCCCCCGCTGTCCGGTTCTTTCCGCCACCAACGCTCCAGAAGCTCCGCGACTATCAAAAGCATACATCGACGGAATGGCTCGCGGGATTCACGAAGACCCACAGCAGCGATCGCGTATTGAACGACATTCTCCATCGCTCGCTGAGCGACATCCGTCTTCTGCGGCTCAATCGCAATGGCCGGCAATTCACGGCAGCAGGGATGCCATGGTTCGTCGGCATCTTCGGTCGAGACAGTCTCATACCATCTCTGCAGTGCCTTGCCTTCGACCGGGAGATGGCCGTGCATACCGCTCATCTTCTCGCAGGAAGGCAGGGGCGCAGGACCGACGCAAGACGACACGAAGAGCCAGGCAGAGATCCTCCACGAGCTGAGAGTCGGGGAATTGGCCAACCTCGGGGAGGTTCCGCAGACACCTAGCTATGCGTCGATCGACTCGACCATCTTGTTCCTGATCCTCGTCGCTCGGCACGCTGCCTGGACCGGCAGCCTCGACCTCTTCAATGAGCTTCGGGAGAACGTCGACCGCGCATTGCGGTGGATGGCGGAAAACGGCGACCGCAACGGCGACGGCTACATTGAGTATTACGGCAAGACCGACAAGGGGGCTCCGTTGAATCAAGGCTGGAAGGATTCCGAGGACGGGGTCGTCAGAGAAGATGGCAGCTTCCCGGAGCCGCCAATCTCCCTCGCTGAGGTGCAGGGCTACGCCTACCTCGCGAAGACCGCGATCGCTGACCTCTACCGCCGCGCGGGCGAGCAGGCCACGGCCGAGCGGCTCATACGAGAGGCCGAAGAATTGCGCGACGGATTCAATCGCGACTTCTGGATGGAGGACAAAGGCTGCTATTGCCTCGGGCTCGAGGGCGAGGCGCGGCGCCAGGTATCGGTCATCACCTCCAATGCGGGGCAGGTCCTTTGGACGGGTATTGCCGATCATGACAAGGCGCTCCAGACGGCCCAGCGGCTGATGCAGGACGACATGTTCTCCGGCTGGGGAGTCCGGACGCTGTCGGACAAGGCGGTCCGCTACAACCCGCTTGCCTATCAGCTTGGCAGTGTGTGGCCCTTCGACAATTCTCTGATCCTGGCAGGGTTTCGCCGCTACGGTCTCGACGACTTCGCCTGCCGGATCTGCAGCAGCACTTTGGACGCGGCAAAGCAGTTCCCCCACGGCCGTTTGCCGGAGTTCTTCGCCGGCACCCGACGGGAAGAGGGGTCCTCTCCCGCCCATTGTCCGCGTGCCGATCCCTTGCAGGCCTGGTCATCGGGGGCGGTGCCGTTCATGGTTGTCGAGCTGCTCGGGCTACATCCTAATGCGTTTGATGAAACGCTTCGGATTGTCCGTCCGGTGCTCCCGGAGCCTATCCAGGATGTCGAGCTTCATGGTCTCAGGATCGGTGCCTCTACCCTCGATCTGCGGTTCGCGCGTGAGACCGGAGGCGACGTCGTTCCGTGTGTTCTTGCGATTTAGGGAGCGCTGAAAGTTGAGTTCGAAAGGACCGGCAGACATTAGGCAGATTGGCTCTGCAACACATCGTCGCGGCAGCCGGCTGGAAACCTATGGCTATGGGGCAGGGCGATTGCGGGCATGATCGTGCGACATCGCTGCCTCGCCGGTCCAGTCGCGAGGGTGAGGTTCTGGGCGGCGTTGAGCAGGAGAAAGCCTGCGGGAAGCTGCCGGCAAGCCGCATGGCGTGAGCTGCAGCATGGCTCAGCCCGCTGTGGGCGAGAGACATCTTGAACTCGCACTTGCCTTTGCGCGCAGTCTCGAGCGCATAGGCCGCATGGGATGCAGCCGAAAGGGAGGTGCGCCGGCTGAATGTGCACGCGGGACTGTTGCGCGACATCATTTCGGTGCGGCGAGGGCCGCCGTCACGAGCGCGAGACCGACCACCGTCCCGCCGGCAAGCAAGGAGCCCTTGTGCATCGAGGCCCAGAGGGCGAAGCTCCACGGCGTAGCTCGCGCATCGAAGCGCCCATGGGCGCCGTGATCGCCCGGGACCGGCTCGAACAGGTTGTCCGGTGCGGCAGGATCCGCAGGCTCGGCAGAGAGCTGTCCGCTATAGCCCTGCCGCGCGAGATATCGATCGAGGAGGCCTGGCGCGATCTTGTTGCAGACGATGGCCTTGATGGTGGGGCCGGCGACCCAAACTTCGCGTCGGCGCGCATACGCGGCGAAGACGATCGCTTCGGCCGCGACCTCAGGCTGGAAGATCGGTGGCACCGGTTGCGGACGCTTGGGCAGCTTGTTCCGGCCCCAGTCGAATTGCGGCGTGTTGAGCGCCGGCATCTGTACCATTGTTACATGGATGTTGATGCGATCGTGCAGCAACTCCGAGCGTAGGCTGTCGGTGAAGCCGCGGATCGCGAACTTGGCGCCGCAATAGGGAGCCTGGAGCGGAATAGCGCGATAAGCGAGGGCCGAACCGACCTGGACGATGGTCCCCCGATTGCGTGGCCGCATGCGCTTTAGCGCGGCCATCGTGCCATAGACATTGCCGAAGTATGTCACTTCCGTCGCGCGCCGATATTCCTCGGGCGCGATGCGATGCAGCGGCGCATAGATCGTGGCCATCGCCACGTTTATCCAGATGGCGATTGGTCCGAGCTGGCTTTCAATCCGTTCGGCCGCGCTCTCGATGGCATCAGGGTTGGCGACATCGAGCGGCAGTGGCAGCGCCCGCCCACCGGCGGCTTCTACCTCCGCAGCGGCGGCCTGCAGCCCCTCCGTGTCGCGGGCAATCAAGGCGATGGATGCCTTGCGCTTCGCGAACGCGCGAGCAGTCGCTCGGCCGACACCGGCGCTCGCCCCCGTGATGACCACGACCTCCGGCATGGGCGTCTCCGTTGCTCAAAGCCGCGCGCCGAAGGCCGACGCGTTTCATGGCGCACACCCTGCGGACCCCCGCCGGCGCCAATCTCTGGCAGACGGCTCAACGCCACAGGCGGAGGCGGGTTCCAATTTTCTGTTTGTCCAAGAGGACCGCCGCGACGTTCGCTCCGCTGGACTGCCTTACGGCCCTTGTTCTCGGCGAACGATCTCGGCCCGAAATGCCGCTTTGCACAGTGCGCGTGCTGAATCCGTGTGGTCATGCCGAGCACGAAAAGACGAACCACCGCAGACCCCCCGTGGAGGCAAGCCGAGAGAGATGCGGGCGAGAATGGCGGAACGATTTTGAGTACGCCGCGTTGAAGGGTTCTGGGAAAGGGCTTTGGTCGGGCTCCGCACGTTGCGACAACGCCGCCTCCAGATTGAGTCTCCCACAATGGGGACGCTGCCGGATCGTCTTTCGAAGGATGGGGGCGTCGACAGCACTCTTTAGAAGAAAACAACGTAGCTGGCAACGGCGGCATCAACGGAGAGTTCCGCGAGTGCCAGGACAAGGTCAGGCTCATCAATTACGTCCTCGGAGGCGGCAGCCTTCGGAACGTACGATTTCATTCCGAGTTCACCGGCAGGCAAATTGCTGCCGTCCTGCGGGACCTCGAAGAGGGTAACCATGAGCACAAAAGTCAGCGACTTTCTCCTGCGGCGCTTATCTGAGTGCGGGATCAAGCGGATCTTCGGGTTTCCGGGGGATGGCATCAACGGCATCATCGCGGCGATCGCTCGCGCCGGCGATCGTTTCGATTTCGTTCAGGTTAGGCACGAGGAGATGGCCGCCTTCATGGCTTGTGCCCACGCCAAATTCACCGGCGAGGTTGGCATTTGCTTGGCGACCTCCGGCCCCGGAGCCATCCATCTTTTGAATGGTCTGTACGATGCCAGGCTCGATCACCAGCCGGTGGTGGCTATTGTCGGACAGCAAGCCCTCTCGGCGCTCGGCGGCGACTACCAGCAGGAAGTCGATCTCGTTTCGCTGTTCAAGGACGTCGCGGGCGAATACGTGCACATGGCTTCGACGCCCGATCAAGTGCGCCACCTCGTTGACCGTGCGGTGCGTATCGCCCAGGCCGAGCGCACGGTGACATGCCTTATCCTACCGAATGACCTGCAAGAGATGGACGCGGTTGAGAAACCGCCGCGCGCGCACGGGACCATCCATTCCGGCCCCGGATATTCGGCACCTCTGGTTGTCCCAAGGGAAGCGGATCTGCATCGTGCGGCCGTTGCGCTGAACGCCGGCAAGAAGGTCGCCATTTTGGTCGGCGCCGGGGCGCTCCAAGCGACCGACGAGGTTCTCGACGTCGCCGATCTGCTTGGAGCCGGCATCGCCAAGGCGCTCCTTGGAAAGGCGGCGGTGCCGGACGATTTGCCGTACGTCACCGGCGCGATTGGGCTGCTCGGCACCCGTCCCAGCTACGACATGATGATGGGTTGCGACACCCTCCTGATGATCGGGTCGCGATTTCCCTATTCAGAATTTCTGCCCAAGGAAGGACAAGCTCGCGGCGTTCAAATCGACCTCGATGGGAAGATGCTGAGCATCCGCTATCCGATGGAGGTCAATCTGCAAGGCGACAGCGCTGCGACATTGCAGGCGCTGATTCCGCTGCTCCAGCACAAGACCGACCGCTCGTGGCGCGAGGAAATCGAGAACGGCGTGGCGCACTGGTGGAAGGTGCTCGAGGGGCGCGCTATGAGCACGGCCAATCCGCTCAATCCGCAGCGCCTTTTCTGGGAGCTGTCGCCGCGGCTGCCGGATAATTGCATCCTGACCTCGGACTCGGGCTCCTCGGCGAACTGGTACGCACGCGACGTCAAGATCCGCCGTGGAATGATGGCGTCACTCTCGGGGAATCTAGCGACGATGGGACCCGGCGTGCCCTATGCGATCGCCGCCAAGTTCGCCTATCCGGATCGCGTGGCGATCGCCATGGTCGGCGATGGCGCGATGCAAATGAACGGTATGAACGGCCTTATTACGATCAGCAAATATTGGAAGCGTTGGGCCGATCCACGGCTGATCGTGCTGGTGCTCAACAACCGCGATCTCAACCAGGTGACGTGGGAGCTGCGCGCCATGTCCGGTGATCCCAAATTCGAAGGATCGCAGGACGTGCCCGATCTCCCTTACGCGAAGTACGCTGAGTTGCTCGGCTTAAAGGGCATCTTCGTCAACGACCCCGGCAAAGTCGGAAGCGCGTGGGACGAGGCTTTTGCCGCAGACCGGCCGGTCGTCCTCGAGGCTTATACTGATCCGGACGTACCCCCCCTACCGCCGCATATCTCGCTTAAGAACGCGAAGGCGTTCATGTCGACGCTGTGGAAGGGCGACCCAAACGAACTCGGAATCATCAAACAGTCGTTCAAGGAGTTTGTCGAGGAATACCTCCCGCACGGAGATTAGCCCGATGCCTTCCGGCGACAACATGCGGGTTGAGCGGCTGCAGGTTTCGGCGTTTAAGATCCCGACCGACGCCCCCGAATCGGACGGCACCTTTGCCTGGGAGTTGACCACGCTGGTCCTCGTCGAGGCTCGGGCGGCGGGAAAAACCGGCATTGGATATAGCTACGCAGATACCGCGGCGGCGACCCTGATCAAGGACAAGCTGGCCGAGGTGGTCCGCGGGCGCGATGCCATGGCCGTGGCGGGCCATTGGGTCGCGATGGTGCAGGCCATTCGGAATCTGGGCCGCCCCGGCATAGCGTCGATGGCCATCGCGGCCGTCGACACGGCGCTCTGGGACCTGAAGGCACGGATTCTGGACGTACCTTTGATTACGCTATTTGGCGCGGTCCGCGATGGCGTGCCGGTTTACGGTAGCGGGGGCTTCACGTCATATTCTGTCGCCAAGCTCCAGCAGCAGCTCAGCGGCTGGTCCGGCAATGGCATCGCGCGGGTGAAGATGAAGATCGGCCGGAATTCCGAGCAGGACATCGAGCGCGTTCGCGCCGCCCGTGAGGCGATTGGGCCCAGTACCGAGCTCTTCGTCGACGCCAATGGGGCGTACAGCCGAAAGCAGGCGCTCGCGATGGCCGAAGCATTCGACGAGTTCGGGGTGAGCTGGTTCGAGGAGCCGGTCTCGTCGGATGATTTGGCGGGACTGCGGCTGCTCCGCGACCGCGCGCCGCCGGGCATGGACATCGCCGCTGGCGAGTATGGCTACGATCTGCGCTATTTCCGGCGGATGCTGAATGCGGGGGCGGTCGATGTCCTCCAGGCCGACGCGACGCGCTGCGCAGGCTTTACCGAATTTCTGAAAATCGATGCCTTGTGCGAAGCGCAGTGCATGCCGCTTTCGTGTCATTGCGCGCCGATTCTGCACCTTCATCCAAGTTGCGCCAGCCCGCGCGTGCGTCACATGGAGTATTTCCACGACCATGTGCGCATCGCGACCATGCTGTTCGATGGCGTGCCGGCCCCTGTCGACGGCGTGCTCCACCCAAATCTGAGCCGGCCTGGCCTCGGCCTCGAGTTCAAGCATGCCGATGCGCAACAGTACGCCGTTTGATCCGCAGCCTGGCACAGCCCGGCATCTGAGCGCGAACTCGACGCCTGAGGCGCGGGACCGGTTCCAGCGTGAGTCTGCTGTCCCAACAACCAAGTCGGTGTGGGCGATGCGGAAACGGGATAGTGCGACGACTTTGCCGCCCGGCCGTGGCGCTACAATCATTGGATTGGGCCAAGCAATACGGCTCGCCAAGCTGACGGCGCCCCTCCACCCGATCTTGGTACATTTCACGATCGGCCTGACCGCGGCCGCATTCACGTTCGATCTGCTCGCGTTTCTCTTCGGGGCGGGCGATCTGATTGCGATTGGATGGTGGACGCTGGCGGCCGCTGTCGTAGTGACCGTGGCCACCATCGTAACCGGCGTCAAATCGCGGCTCCGGTTGCCCGTCGAAGAGGGAGAGGTACGGTCGTTCCTGCGCGTCCATATGGCCTTGGGGCCGGTCTTTTTCGGCCTGCTGGTCGCGGTGGGCATCTGGCGCGGCAGGTTGTGGCAGGCCGGGTCGGGGGTGACATGGTGGTACCTGGCGGCGATGGCCGGCGTGATGCTGGTGATGGCTGCGCAGGGTTATCTCGGCGGCGAGCTTGTCTACCGCTACGGAGCCGAGGTGAAGTTCCGTTATCGCAAGCTGGCCGGCCGCACGGATTCTGTTTTCCCGATCGGCTGTCTCGCACCGAGCGACCGCCGAAGAGTTGGCACGGAGGTCATAGCAGTGCCCGACTCCAGCTTTATCGGACTTAATCCCTTTCAGTGGATCGCACTGCTCGTCGCAATTCTCACTTTGCTCGTGCTGGCGGATGCCTGGGCCGGCCATTACCGTCGCGGCTTCATCCGTCGCGCGCAGTATGCGCCTTTTCTCAGCGGCGGCGGGCTCGTGCTCTTCGCGGTCGCGGCCACCATTGCGCCGCGCACCCGCTGGATCGAGGTCGCCTTGCGCGCCACCGGTTGGCTGGCGATCGCGACCGGGCTGATCGGGTTCTGCTTTCATCACTATTATGGGATCGTTCGGAAGCCCGGCGGCTACAAAATGCTTCTCAACTCACTGATGTATGGCGCGCCACCTCTGGCGCCCCTGGCGCTGACCGCCATGGGCCTACTTGCGTTGATCGCCGAACGGGGACTGGCAGGCGCTCCCGGGATCGCGGGGCTTCCCATCCGGGCCGCATTGCTGGCCACCATCATCGTCTGCCTGTTCGGAGCCATTTTGCAGGCGGGCATTCTTCATTTTCGCGGTGCATTCAACAATCCGCTCATGTACGCGCCATTGACCATTCCGGTTCTCACGGCGCTCGTTGGCATTTGGGTGATGGCGGAGCCCAATCCTGTCGCTCTCGTCGCGCTCATTTCTCTGTTTTGGCTGACGCTCCTCACCGGCTTTGTCGGCCTCGGCATGCATCTGCGCGGCTTTGACCGACAGATGGCCGGCTTGTACGTCCCGCTGTTCAATTGGCTTCAAGGACCGCCGGCTTTTGCGCCGGCGCTGTTTATTGGCCTCGCCGCGATTGGGCTCGTCACGACGGGCCTTTTGTGACCCAAGCAACTGCTTTCTCGGCGACAGGTCGCGCGGCGCGCCCTTCCTTCGGAAAAACGGAGGCACCCGATGAGCCATCCTATACGATCACCTTATTCTAGCTACGACGTCCTCGATAAATGGTTTTCACCGGACTGGGACGATCAGACCCGTGAGGTGGTCGGCAAGCGCCTGTTCAACGTGCCCGAGATCCGTTTCTTCGCCGGCATCGAGGCGCGGACGCTCGAAGCTGTCGCTGAGCGGATTGTGCCGCAACCGGATCGGAGCGCGGCTGAAAGGATCCCGATCGCGCCTTGGATCGACGACAAACTGCACAAGGACCGGCGCGACGGTTACCGTTATGACGGAATGCCGCCGCAGCGCGAGGCATGGCGGCGCGGCATAGCCGGGATCGACGAGACGGCGGGCGCGCTCTTTGACGGCAAGCGCTTCCTTTATCTCGATGGATCCGCGCAGGATGAGGTACTGCGGCGCATCGAGCACGGTGATCCGCCCGGTGCAACCTGGACCACGCTGCCGGCGGGACGCTTCTTCAAGAGCGTGCTCTGCATGACGATCGTCAAGACGTATTACGCCCACCCATCGGCTTGGAACGAAGTCGGATACAACGGCCCCTCGTCGCCGCGCGGCCACATGCGGATTTGGGAGGGCGGCGTCGATCCTTGGGAAGCTCACGAGACGCCTATCGCGCCGTTAACCGGATCAGATAACTCTGAGGATCGAAGCCAATGACCCACGGCAACGGCAGGGGCGGTAACGCGACGGCGTCCCCCTTCGACGATGAACGGCCGCTTTTGGCGCCGGGGATCCACGGCGAGGCCGTGCCGATGCGCGACTGGTCGCGCGATGAGGTGGATTTCTGCGTCGTTGGCGCCGGCGCCGGCGGCGGGGTGGTCGGCGCGAAGCTCGCCGAGGCCGGATTCTCGGTCGTGATCCTCGACGCGGGACCGCACTGGGACCCGGCCCATGATTTCGCCTCCGACGAAACCGCTGCCCACAAGCTTTTCTGGACCGACGAGCGCGTGACCGGTGGCAAGGATCCCGTCGAGCTCGGGTCGAACAATTCCGGCCAGGGCGTCGGCGGGAGCACCGTGCATTATTCGATGATCGCAATGCGCCTGCATGCCGACGATTTCCGCCGGCGCACGCTCGAAGGCGCGATCGCGGGGGCCGATCTCCAAGATTGGCCGCTAGACTATGAGGATCTCGAGCCCTACTACGACGAAGTCGAGGAGGCACTGCAGATTGCCGGACCGGTGCGTTATCCCTGGCAGAAGCGGCGGCGTCGGTTTCCCCAGCGGGAGCACCAGCTGAACGCATCGGCGAACATGCTGGTGCGCGGCTGCTCGGCGCTCGGAATCCCGGTGGCTGCGGCACCGGTCGCGACGCTAAGCGCCCCCCATGCCGACCGGCCACCCTGCGTTTACCGCGGCTTTTGCAACTACGGCTGCTCGACAAACGCCAAAAGCTCTATCCTTGTGACCTACATCCCGCGCGCGATCCACGCGGGCGCCGAAATCCGCCCGAACGCCATGGTCGCTCGGATCGAGCACGATGCGGTCGGCCGGATAACCGGCGTGCTGCATTTCCGAAACGGCTCTGGCGACGGCCACGGCGGTTCGGAGCTTTTTCGCCAGCGTGCCAGGGCGGTCATTGTCGCGGGCTATGCCGTCGAGACGCCGCGCTTGCTGTTGAATTCCGCGAGCTCGCTTTTTCCCGATGGCCTGGCCAATTCCTCCGGCATGGTCGGCCGATGTTTCATGATCCATGCGGGACATCAGACGTTCGCCAAATTCCCGCAGCGGATCGGCCAATACAAGGCGCCGCCGGGCTTGGCGATCACTGAGCACTTCAACCGCACCATGCCGGATGTGAATTTCGCTTGCGGCTACACCATCGAAGTGATTGGGCCACATGTTGTGGATTTTGCTGCCCGGATCAGTGCCGCGCGGAGCCTTTGGGGCGCCACGCTCCGCCAGACGATGTTCGACTACAACTACTACTCCGGTGTCGGCATCGTCGGCGAAACTCTTCCGCAGCTCGGCAACAGGGTCAAGCTGCACGCCAGCGAGCGCGATCGCTATGGCCTGCCGGTGGCACATCTGCTCTTCAGCCATCACGAGAACGATCAGCGGCTGATTCACCACTCAATCGGAAAGATGAGCGAGATCCTGCGCGCCGCGGACGGCGAGGATGTGTGGGGTGCCGAGCGGACGGCGCACCTTATGGGCACATGCCGGATGGGCCGAGACCCTCGTGCGTCGGTGGTCGACGGAGACGGTCGAGCACACGATGTGCCTAATCTGTTCGTCTGTGACGGCTCGGTTTTTCCGACATCGGGTGCCGTGAACCCGTCGTTGACCATCCAGGCCATCGCCGCGCGGACGGCGGATCGAATCCAAGCCTTGGCGGCCAGTGGCGTCCTTTGACCGGCCCATTAGGTTGTCTAATTTACGGACCGGAGATAACCCGTCACAGTAGCAAAATCCTGCGAGAGTTTGTTCGAATCCCGTTTTCGTCCTCAGCCAACGTGTCCTCGTCCAAAATTCTCCTCTCGCCGTTTAAGCGCAAATTATCCGGATCCAGCCCTAGCCCCAATGGCGCGCGGCGCGCCAAAGAATCCATTGCCTTCGCCATTGCGGCAGCTCGACGACGGTCTTGAAGGGTACGTAGCCGGGCTTTTCCATCAGCCGCAGATAAGGCTCGCAAAAACAGACGGGCAAGAGCGCCGGACGGCTTGTTTCGGGCAAGCCAGGGAGCTTGGCATAAAAAACACTGAGATGTGTGCGGGCAACGGCGCGCGTATCCGCAAGCGCGGCCATAACTCCCGGCGAGGCGTGCGCAGCGGCAAGATCGCCATGACCTGCTCCATGTGAGCGCAGAATCCCGGCCGGGACAAAAATCTGGCCCTTCGCGTAATGCCAAGGCAGAGCCCGCAACAAACCGGTAATGCCATAGGCAATTCCTGCATGGAAGGCGGCATCGCGGCTGGCGGCCAACTCCGCCCCGTCGAGGATCAGCGCGGCGAGGCGAAAAAGATTCGCGCTTGTCGCCTCTGTATAGGCTTCGAGCGCTTCGGCCGATTGCATCGGATCGCGATAAAGGTCGTGCGCCCGCGCGGAGATCAATTCGAGGAGGGGCGCTTCCGGCAGATCGAAGCGCGCGATCGTATCGAGAAGGGCGGCGGCGACGGGATTGGCCTTGGCCTCGCCCGTCCATTCGAGCGCGTCCCGCCACCATTGGAACCGGATTTCGCCAAGCAAGGGCTCGGAGACGATTTCACCCACGCGGGCGATTTCGAGGCTGAAAGCATAGAGGGCGTGGATATGCCGCCGCAACTCGGGCGGGATAAAAAAACTCGCGAGCCAGCGGTCTCGATCCTCGCGGCGGAGCACTCCCTCGCAATAGGCATAATCCTCGTTTGGCGGCGCCTCGCGCCCGCGCATTAGGGCACGGCCAGAAGGGCGGCGGCGATGCAGCGCCTTTCGGCGAGCAGGATGGCATGGGTGCGCGCGGCGGCCCCTGTCGGCGCTGGGCAAAAAGCGGGCATATTTTGATTCCATCAAAAGCGGCGCGCCAGGTTAAATGCCGTGCCGCTCGCGCCCGCGTCTACGCCCGCTTCTTCGCCGGGACGGCGGCCGGCGCCGGACCCGCGGTGTCGCCGCGCAGGCCGAGGTAGATCAGCATCGGCGAACAAATAAAGACGGAGGAATAGGTCGCAACAAAAATGCCCCACATCATCGCGATCGAGAATGAGCGGATCACCTCGCCGCCGAAAACAATGAGCGAGAGAAGGGCGAGGAACACGGTCGTCGCGGTCATAATCGTGCGCGGCAAGACCGCGTTGACCGAGACATCGATCAGTTGGTCGGCCGGCATCTTGCGGTATTTCCGCATCATTTCCCGAATGCGATCGAGCACCACGACGGTTTCGTTTAGGGAGTAGCCGACGATGGTCAGAATGGCGGCGATCGACGTCGTGTTGAATTCGAGCCGGGTCAGCGCGAAAAAACCGACGGTGAGCAAGAGGTCGTGCATCGTCGCGATGATCGCGCCCACCGCGAACTGCCATTCGAACCGGAACCAGAGGTAGCAAAGCACCGCGATGATCGAAATCACCACACCAAGCGTGCCGGACTGCACGAGTTCGCCGGAGACGCGGGGACCGACGACTTCGGTGCGCCGGACCTCGTAGCCATCGCCGACGGCCTCTTTCACGCGGTTCACGGCGGCCTGTTGCGCGGCATCGCCGCCCGCCTGAAGGCCGAAACGCATGGTCACGTCGGACGGCCCTCCGAAACCCTGCACCTCGACGTCGCCGACCTTGAGATGCTCCGCGATAGAACGCAATTTTGCGAGGTCGGCGACGCCGTCCTTGGCGCGCAGCTCGATCAAAGTGCCGCCGGAAAAATCGATGCCGAAATTCATTCCTAAGGAGAGAAAAAGCACGACCGAAATAATTGAGAGGATCGCCGAGAAAGGATAGCTCACGCGGCGGAAGCGCATGAATGGAAATTTGGTATTCTCGGGCGCAAGGCGCAGGAGTTTCATTCGATGGGGCCTCTTCCGAAACGGTACTCCAGCGGTTCTTGTTTCTTTCGTCGAGGCGGATTGGCTTGGCCCATAAAACCACTCTATCCCTTCGCGATCGCGCCTTAAAGGCGCGGTTCTACCAATCCGCTAAATCGGTAATCTCGTTGGCCGCTGGTAGCGGTACCAGAGCGCGATCATCATCCGGGTCATCGTCACCGCTGTCACGATCGAGGTAAGAATGCCGAGGGCCAATGAGACGGCGAAGCCGCGCACCGGCCCCGATCCCAAAAAATACAATATGGCGGCGGCGACGAACATGGTGACATTGGAGTCGACGATGGTGGCAAAAGCCCGCTTGAACCCCGCGTCGAGCGCGGAGATGATCGAGCGACCCATATGCGCTTCCTCCCGGATACGTTCGTAGATCAAGACATTGGAATCGACCGCCATGCCAATGGTGAGGACGATCCCCGCAATGCCCGGCAGGGTGAGCGTCGCTCCGAGAAGCACGAGGCTGGCAAAAATGAACGAGATATGGACCGCCAGCGCGATATTGGCGAAGGCGCCGAATACGCCGTAGGTGACCAGCATATAGAAGGCGACAAGGGCGGCGCCGACATAGGCCGCGTGCTTGCCCGCGTCGATCGAATCCTGACCGAGACCCGGACCAACAGTGCGTTCCTCGACAATCGTCAGCTTGGCCGGCAGCGCGCCGGCCCGCAAAAGAATCGCGAGATTATTCGCCGCTTCGACCGTGAAATGCCCGGAGATCTGGCCGGAACCGCCCGTGATGGGACTGATGATGCGCGGCGCGGAAATGACCTTCCCGTCGAGGATGATGGCGAATAATTTGCCGACGTTTTCCGACGTCACTTCGCCAAACCTTTGCCCACCGCGAATATTGAAGCGGAAATTGACGATTGGTTCTTGTGTGCGGGGGTCGAAGCCAGGCTGGGCATCGGTCAAATCCTCGCCCTGCACCATGACGCGCTTCTGCACCGGCAACAATTTGCCGGGTTGCTCGAGGTCTTCCAAGTGTTCGACATCGGCGGGATCGGCGCCTGGATCAGCGACAAGGCGGAATTCGAGCTTGGCCGTCGTTCCAAGAATTTCCTTGAGCTTGCTGGTATCCTGCAAACCCGGCACTTCGACGAGAATACGATCGGCGCCTTGCCGTTGGATATTGGGCTCCGTGGTGCCGAGCGCATCGACCCGGCGGCGCAATACCTCGATCGATTGCTCGACGGCGCGGCGGACCTTGCTTTCGACGCCCGTCCCGGTGACCGTGAACTGGATGAGGCCATTATCGTTTTCGCTCACGTCGAAGGTAGGCGCGCGAACGGAACCGGAAATGCCGCTGCCGGCGGAGGCCGCCAATTGCTTGAGTTTCGGCATGACCCTGGCGCGCTCGTTTGGATCCGGGATGCGCAACTGCACGCCGCGGGACTGAGCACCGATGCCTCCCGTGATCGCAACCTTTTCTTCGCGGAGCACCCGCCGGACGCTATCGCGTAGATTGTCGACAAGGCTCTTTACGACCGAATTGCTGTCCACCTCCAGAAGCACATGCGATCCTCCTTGCAGATCGAGGCCTAGCACGATGGCGCGCGCCGGCACCCATTTCGGCAAATGCGAAATCAACGCCTCACGACGGTCCGGGCTCATAAGACTAGGCACGATGAGGAGAAGCGCGAACGCGGTCATCGCCAGAATGGATACGATCTTCCAGGCCGGAAAACGCAGCATGGTGCAAAATCTCGACGGTTGGGGGCGCGGCCAAGGCCGTTAGCCCGGAGTTCCTGCTTGTTGCCGGATTCGAAATCAAGCCTGATCTTTGACCGGCTCGCCCTTGGCCCGCACGTCCGTAATCATCGCCCGGAGAACGCGCACCCGGACACTTGGCGCGATTTCGAGTTCGAGCTCCGCTTCGTCCACCACTCTGGTCACTTTGCCGATCAGGCCTCCGGTCGTGATCACGCTATCGCCCCGGCGCGTATTCTTGATGAGATTGGCATGTTCCTTCGCCTTTTTGCGCTGCGGCCGGATCACAAAATAATACGCGATGGCAAAGATCAGCGCGAAGGGCACCAATTGCATTAAAATGTCCGCCGAGGTGGGGGCCGCGGCTGTGGCGGCTTGGGCGAAAGCAGGCGTAAACAAAAACCCTTCTCCCTAATCCCGAGTCCTTTAAAAACTTGCGTCCGCCAAGACATTTGTCTGCATGGCGCGCGAATATAGCCAGAGCGGGCGCGAAAGCAATGGCGCCAAGGGCCGGCACCGGGCAGCCGCGGGTTCGGCTGGGCGCGCGGCCGGGCATGGCGGCGGGGACAAGCTTCGCCTCTGCTTTATGAAAGTCCGATCAGCGGGTTTTATGGGCGCAACAAGCGATGGCCCGGTTTTCGGAACTTTGGAAAATGCTCTAAGTGCCAATGCGAGAGACCAGACATGGTGGGAAGCGTCCGTTGCGCCCTGTGCTACTTTTGACCGCAGGCCTGTTGATCGTCGTGGCGGCCCTCGTCGCAGCGGTCTATTTTTGGTCGCCGCGAGCGAACCTCCGCGTAACGACCGGTCCGCCGGGCAGCACGGCCTATCGCTTCATGCGGCTTTTGCTTCGGTGATCGAGGCCAATCATCCGCGCATCCACATTAAATTCGTCCAAGTCGCCGATTTGGCGGCAAGCGCCAAGGCGATCGAAGATCATGCCACGGACCTCGGCATCGTGCGCAGCGATGCTGTGATTCCCACCAACGGCGAGACCATCGCCATTTTGCGCCGGGATGTCGTCGGATTCATCGTACCGGCCAAATCCCCGATAGACAAAATCCCAAGCATCGCCGGCAAGGCCATCGGCATCCCTCAAGGGCCCTTGCAAACTTACAACGAGCAGACCCTCGATTCGATCTTGAGCTATTACAATATTCCGGCGAGTTCGGTGAAACGAGTTTTCCTTCCGCTCGCTGAGATTGGAGCGGCGGTTCATGATAAGCATGTGGTGGCGGTCCTCGCCGTCGGTCCGATAGGGCCAGGCGATGTCGTCGACGTTGTCAGCGCCGTCAAGCTCGCGACCAAACGCGCGCCGGGCATCCTCGCCATCGACGAGGCGGACGCCATCAACAAGCGGTTTCCCGGCCTCGAGTTCGATCGACGTGCCCGCCGGAGCCTTCCGAGGGCGGCCGCCCATCCCCGATGATACGGTGACAACCCTCGCCATCACCTACCGCTTTGTCGCTCCCAACACGATGCTCGACGTCGTGGCTGGAGCGATCGCGCGATCCATTTTCAAGACCAAAGCCCAGCTGGTGGCCAAAACGCCGCTCGCCAGTCAGATCGAAGCACCCGACCCCGATGACAAGAACCCAGTCTTGCCGGTTCATCCGGGCGTCGTGGCCTACCTCAACAGCGGAGAGCAGAGCTTCTTCGATGAGTTCCAGAAATATTTCTATCTGGGCGGCATAGCCCTAAGCATGGCCGGCTCCGCGATCGCGCTGCTGGTCGGACGCCTCAATCGCAAGAAATCCGAAAGCGATCTGCGACAGATCAATCGCCTGATCGAGCTCGCCGACAAGGCTTTTGCAGCGCAAGCTTCCGAACTCAAGGCCTTGGAGAAGGAACTCAACGAGATTATTGCGTGGTTCGTCAAGGGACAAGCCAGCGGTACCGCCGACTCGACCGCGTTTTCCGTCGCCATCGCACACGCCCGGCATGCAATCGAGAAACAACGCGAGGCCCTCCGACAAGGGCAGACAGGCTCTATTGCAACAACGATCGGAGGACAACATGAAGAGAAAAAATAGAAAATCCCTTGCGCTGCTTTTGTCCATTCTCGTTGGCCCAGCGCTGGCACGGATGGCCATGGCCCAGGGCACTCCGCCGGCGATCACCGAACAGGAGGCACACGTCATCGGCGTCGATGCCTATCTCTACCTCTATTCGCTCGTGACCATGGACGTAACCCGTAAGCAGCTCACCAATGTCGAGCCCGGCAAGGGAAACCTTGGCGGCCCGATGAACACGTTCGCTAACGCGCCGGCATTTCCGGCAGCAGATTTCAAGGCTGTCGTGCGCCCCAACTTCGACACCTTGTACTCCAGTGCCTATCTCGACCTCAGGAAGGAACCGATGGTCGTCTCGGTCCCCGACACGGGCGGGCGCTACTACTTGCTGCCGATGCTCGACATGTGGAGCGACGTCTTCGCATCCCCAGGCTGGCGTACCACCGGCACGCAGGCGGGTAACTTCGTCGTGGTTCCGCAAGGATGGCGGCCCGATTTGCGCGACCGGCTGATCAAGGAGTTCAAACTTCCGAAGGACACTCAGCGCATCGATGCACCGACGCCCTACGTCTGGATCATCGGCCGCACCAAGACCGACGGGCCACCGGACTACGATGCCGTCCATAAGATTCAGGCGGGCTTTAAGATCACGCCGCTCTCGGAGTGGGGGAAGGGTCGGCCCGGCGGTGGAGAAGGGGTTGGAAGGTGCGCCCGAGGAGGCGCAGAAGTTGATGGAATGGAAAATAGCGACGCTTGCCCGAGTTGTAAACCACTGGTCGATGAACACCGATACCATGGGCGTGTACGGGAACTACTATCTCAAACGCGCCATCGTTGCACAGGTCGGTCTCGGCGCGAACCTGCCCGAGGACGCGATCTACCCGCTCAATCTTGGTGACGAGGCCGGAAGGCCACTCGACGGCACTAGCAAGTATTCGATCCACTTCGAGAAGGGCGCGACGCCGCCTGTGAACGCCTTCTGGTCGATCACACTCTACGACAGTGAGGGCTTCCAGGTTGCGAACAGCCTCAACCGCTTTGCGGTCAGCACTTGGATGCCGTTCAAATACAACGCCGACGGTTCGCTCGACCTCTATTTCCAGAATGAGAGCCCCGGGAAGGACTAGGAGGCCAACTGGCTTCCCGCGCCAAAGGGGGCCTTCAATCTGACTATGCGCCTCTATGCCCCGAAATCGGATGCGCTCACCGGCAGGTGGAACCCGCCGGCAGTCACAAGGGTCCAGGAGCTTCCAGCCGTGACAGCGCAATAGCCAAACAACGAGGCCGGCGACGTGTAGATAATCAAGCATTCGCCGCAAGGCGGCCCATACGTCCGTTGCGGTAGTCGTCCATGGCTTGGTCGATTTCGGCCGCCGTGTTCATCACAAAGGGCCCCTGACCGACGATCGGTTCGTCGATCGGCTGCCCATTGAGGAATAACAGCGTGGCGTCTTCCAGCGCCGCGATCGCAAATGTTTCGTCTTCGCGGTCGAGGACCGCTAATTCCGCCGCGCCCGCGATTTCGCCGGAGCCCAGCCGGACCCGGCCCTTGAGCACGAAGAGCGCGGTCGTCCAGCCGGCCGGAACACGAATTCCAACACTTTTGCCGGCTGTCAGGCGCACATCCCAAACGTTCATCGGACTGAACGTATGCGCGGGGCCCTGCGTTCCTTTATAATTGCCGGCGATCACGCGCACGGTCCCGGCGCCGGACGACAGGTCGACTCGCGGTATTTGGGCATCGGTGATGTTTTGATAGCCAGGCGGAGCTTTCTTGTCTTTCGCGGACAGATTGACCCATAGTTGGATCATCTCGAACGACCCGCCACGCTTGGCATATTCGGAACCGTGAAACTCCTCATGCACGAGCCCCGAGGCCGCCGTCATCCATTGGACGTCGCCGAGACGAACGATGCCGCCTCCGCCCGAGGAGTTGCGATGCTCGACCTCGCCGCTATAGACAATCGTGACCGTCTCGAACCCGCGGTGCGGGTGGGCGCCGACCCCGCGCCTTTGTTCCGAGGGAGGAAAATTCTCCGGCCCAGCGTAATCCAGCAGCAGAAACGGCGATATTTCCTTGCCGAGGTCATTGTAGGAAAAAATGCTGCGCACGGGAAACCCGTCGCCGACCCAATGGCGTTGGTTGTTGCGCCGGATGAAGGAAAGCTTTTTCATCGTTCGATCTCCTTGGACAACACCTCCATGGTACGCGCCGGGGATTTGCAAGATGGGCGGCTTCGCTTGCCAGAGATCGACCCCCGCGGTCGATTTTTTCAATAGGCGCACTCATGCCGCCGCGCCGATAGCCGACGGGCATCCACACGTGAAGGCAGCGTGCAAAACTCTCGCATCGGTGCCCGGTTTCACCGCCTCCACCGCGAGATGGCGCCGCCACCCGCGGGCACCTGGGAAGCCATTGAAAAGCCCCAGGAGATGCCGTGTCATGGCGTAGAGCGGAACGCCTTCGGCAAGACGCGCCTCGACATAGGGAATGAAAGCTTTGACCGCTGCCGCCGCGCTGGCGACGGGCGCTCCCTTGGTTATCCTCGTTTTGTAGAGGAGTAATTCTACCATGGCACATCGTGACTTAGCGCACTGTTGCATTGATAGCATGAAGGCGCAAAGCACCCCGTGCGTTGCGACCGGACGTGGGGTCGAGCGCCAAAAAACCTTGGGTCTTTGCGACGGTCATCGGTTCTTGTGTGTAGGTGCGCCATGCGTCCTGAGCAGAAATTCTAACTGAGCTACTAAGTGATTTTGCGTTCATTATGTCTTGCACGCCAGCAGGGGCACTTTGCTGCGCAGCGCCGTCGAGGACATGGGCGAGCGCGGCCCATGCAGAAACACGAACGCCGGCGGCGCAGCAGCAGCAAGGCAGGCCGTGGACCTCTCATCGCGGCGACACAATGTACCCCGCGCGCCAATGGGGGCTGCCAGGTTAAGCCGGGGCGGTCGATGATGGCGATAGGTTTTTGCGAGCGGCTTAAACCGCTATTCGCATCGGCTCATCAAGCGGCATAAACGGCTATCGTTCAGCGACGACGAAACCCACCGCCGCGACGATACACACCGCCGTGACGATACACGCCGCCGTGACGGTACACGCCGCCGTGACGGTACACGCCGCCGTGACGGTACACTCCACCCCGGTACACTCCACCCCGGTACACGCCGCCGTACCCAACCGCGGGGTATCCCGCGATGTTGGGCCGGCAGCCTCCATAGGGACCCCGGTGAAATCCCGGGCCACATCCTCCCGCGACCAGCGTCACATTGGTGCTCTGGTTAGGAACCGGTGATATTGACAATGCGTTGGCGTCAAAGGCGACCATAGTGATCACCAAGGCGCCGATGACGCCAGCTATGCGAACTATCCTGCGCAAGGCGCTTTCCTCCTAATTGTGAAAATAAACCGCAAAATGCAGTGAAAGACCTGGGTATAGCGGATCGCACCCATGCCATCATAGCATCAGTCAACGGTCGAAATCCAGTCGAAGAACCTCACCACTCGATTCATCCGCCGGTTTCGCGATCAATAGAGCGCAATGCGCAGCGCCTGAATCGTCAAATTCGCTCAGAATAATAACGGGTCATTCGGGGACTGCAAACCGCACTCGCCCGAGACCTTGGTTGCGTCTGGGCCTACATTTCCTTGGTCGGCGTCGGATCTTGAGCAGAATCCCTAACTAAGACAACATCTTTCCTTTGCTTTCATAACGTAGTCTCCCGCGAAGCTCCGTCGAGGATTTGGGCGAGCGCGGCCCGTGCAAAAAAATAATGGCTGGCGGTGCAGAGGTTGCCAAAACGGATGCGCGGGTTCCATCGAAACGGTAACGCGCTAATGTTTCGGCTGCCCTCCCGTGAGTTGCTGTTAGCGTAAAGCCCGGACGGTCGATAATGGCGATTGGAACTTGCGCCGCGATGTCGCGCCAGCGTTGCCAGCGATCGAACAGCCGAAAGTTATCCGCCCCCATCAGCCAGACGAAATGCACGCCGGGACAGCGCCGTGTCAAATAGGAAATCGTCTGATAAGTAGAATTGGAGCCGATTGCGGCCTCGAGCGCAGTGATTTTGATGCGCGGATGTTGAGTAATCCTACGCGCCGCTTCGACGCGCATTGCGAGCGGCGCCAATTCCCGCGCATCTTTCAACGGATTGCCGGGGCTCACAAGCCACCAGATGCGATGGAGTTGGAGGCGGCGCAGCGCCAGAAGGCTCGCCTCCCGATGTCCGTCGTGCGGCGGATTGAAACTGCCGCCGAAGAGGCCGATTTTCATTCCCGGCGCAAAAGGTGGCAGCTTATAAGGGATTTGTCCGCAAGGAGCTGTCATTGCGAGCGGAGCGAAGCAATCCAGCATGCTTCCACTGCTCCTGGATTGCTTCGGAGCAATGCTCCTTGCAATGACGGCCTTCGCCATGAGTTCGGGCGCCCATGAGAGTTGGTATCAGGCGCAGCGAGACTCAAGGTCGAATTTGTCCATCGCCGCGCACGCGATACTTGAACGAGGTCAGCTGCTCAAGTCCCACCGGGCCGCGCGCGTGCATCCGGCCCGTCGCAATGCCAATCTCGGCGCCAAACCCAAACTCGCCGCCGTCGGCGAATTGCGTCGAGGCATTGTGCATCACAATGGCCGAATCCACCTCTTTCAGGAACCGCTCCGCAGTTGCCTGATTTTCAGTCACGATGCAATCAGTATGATGCGAACCAAATGTTTCGATATGTGCGATGGCCTGATCAAGGCCTTCGACAACGCGCACGGAGATGATCGCGTCGAGATATTCGGTGGCCCAATCCGCCTCGCTCGCTTGCGTGACCAGCGCGTCCACGCCGAGCGTTGCGGCATCGCCGCGCACGGCGCAGTCGGCATCGAGCAGCATTTTGACGAGCGGCGCGAGATGCGTGGGCGCGCAGGCGCGATCGACGAGCAAAGTCTCGGCCGCGCCGCAAATACCGGTGCGCCGGAGTTTGGCATTAAAAACGATTGCTTCCGCCTTTTTCAGATCGGCGTCGCGATCGACGAACACATGCACAATGCCTTCAAGATGCGCGAAAACCGGCACTCTTGCCTCGGCCTGGACGCGCGCGACGAGGCTCTTGCCGCCGCGCGGCACGATCACGTCGAGATTGCCGTTCAGTCCCGCGAGCATCTCGCCGACCGCCGCGCGGTCCTTTACCGGCACAAGGGCTATCGCGTCGCTCGGCAGCCCGGCGTCGATGAGGCCCGCGACGAGACACTCTTGGATGCACCGCGCGGAAAAAAAGCTTTCCGAACCGCCGCGCAGGATTACCGCATTGCCGGCCTTGAGGCAGAGCGCGCCGGCGTCCGCCGTCACCGCCGGGCGGCTTTCATAGATGACGCCGATAACGCCGAGCTGGGTTGCGATCCGCTCGATCAAGAGCCCGTTCGGCCGCTCGAACCGCGCGAGCACGCGGCCTACGGGGTCGGGAAGCGCAGCGATGGCGTCGAGGCCGCTCGCCATCGCCTCGACGCGGGAGCCATCGAGCGCCAGCCGGTCGAGGAAAGCGGGCGTCGTGCCGCTGGCCTTGGCGGACGCCATGTCGCGCGCGTTGGCGGCGAGAATGTCGGTCGCGCGGCGGCGTATTATCGCGGCGGCGGCGCGTAGGGCGCAGTTCTTTGTCTCGGCCGAAGCAAGCGAAAGCGCGTGCGCGGCGGCGCGGGCCGCGCGGCCGATGTCAGTCATCACATTAGCGGAACCGGCTTCGGCGTAGCGGTCTTCCATGCGCTTAAGGCTTTCCATTCTTGTCCCGCGCCGGTGCGGCAAATTGGCCGCCGGCGACGACCATGTCGTCGCGATGAACAATCGCCGCGCGCCCCGGAGTGCCGAGCAAGCTCAAGATATCCAGTGAATTGCGGCCGGCGATCAAGACCGCCTCGCTTGCGTCGTAGCCCACAAGGCCGCGCCCGATCTCGGCCCCGCGGGCATCGCGGATTAGCACACAATCGCCGCTGGTGAAATTACCCTCGATCCGCGTCACGCCGGCGGGCAGCAGGCTCTTGCCGCTCGCGATGGCCCTTGCCGCTCCGGCATCGACATGCAACGCACCGCGTGGCTCTAGCGAACCGGCGATCCATTTTTTTCGCGCGGTGACCGGGTTGGAGCCGGTCAGGAACCAGGTGCAAGGCACCGAAGCATTGAGGCGCGCCACGGGATGCGCGACCCTTCCGTCGGCGATCAGCATGTGGGTGCCGCCAGCCGTCGCGATTTTCGCCGCCTCGATCTTGGTGCGCATGCCGCCGCGCGACAGCGGCGAGCCGCCGCCGGCCATCGCCTCGATCGCTGCGTCGACGCGCGCAACCACTGGAACAAGCTCGGCCGCGGAGTTCTCCGCCGGCGGCGCTGTGTAAAGCCCAAGCACATCGGAGAGCAGAATCAAAAGATCGGCGCTCGCCATCGTCGCGACCCGGGCGGCCAAGCGATCGTTGTCACCGTAGCGTATTTCGGTTGTTGCGACCGTATCGTTCTCGTTGATGACCGGCACGGCGCGGAGATCGAGGAGACGGCCAATCGTCGCCCTCGCGTTCAGATAGCGCCGGCGCTCCTCGGTATCGCCAAGGGTGACCAGGATTTGCCCGGCGGTGATCTTCCTATCCGCGAGCACTTCCGCCCAAATTCGCGCCAAGGCGATCTGGCCCACGGCGGCGGCAGCCTGGCTATCCTCGAGTTTCAGGTCGCGGCCGGGGAGGCCCAGCACGGTGCGCCCGAGCGCGATCGCGCCGGACGAAACGACGAGGACATCAGCGCCTTGCGCGTGCAAATCCGCGATGTCCTGGGCGAGCGAGACGAGCCAGCTTCGCTTGACGCAGCCTTGTTCGCGATCGATCAACAAGGAGGAGCCGACCTTGATGACGATGCGGCGGAAGGTCTTGAGGCTCGGCAGGGCACGAGGCGCCACCGCCGCTTGGCTTGCCACGCTCAAGGGTGCCACTCCGCGACGGCGCCCGGCTGAACCGGTTTGGCGTTTCGGTCCTCGTCGATAATCATTGAAAGCCGGCGCAGGGTTTCGCGCAGGTTGGCGCCGGCGAGCACCGAAAGCCGCACCGGCGTTTGCTTGGCGGCGCGTTTTAGCCGCAACATCTGAGCTTGCAGCGTGGCTTGATCGACGCTGTCGATCTTGGACAGCGCGACGATCTCAGGCTTTTCCGGGAGACCGCCGCCATAGGCTTCGAGCTCGCCGCGCACCGTTTTATAGGATTTGCCCGCATGCTCGGTTCCGGCATCGACAAGGTGGAGGAGCACGCGGCAGCGCTCGATGTGGCCCAAAAACCTGTCGCCGAGTCCATGGCCACGGTGTGCCCCTTTGATTAGGCCCGGAATATCGGCGACAACGAATTCCCGGCCGTCGCAAGCGGCGGCGCCAAGCTGCGGATGCAGGGTGGTGAAAGGATAATCGGCGATCCTAGGCCTTGCCGCGCTGACGGCCGCAAGGAAAGTCGATTTGCCGGAGCTGGGCAAGCCGACGATCCCAGCGTCGGCAACGAGTTTCAAACGCAGCAGGATGATGCGCTCTTCGCCGTTTTGCCCAGGATTGGCGTGGCGGGGGGCTCGATTGGTCGAGGTCTTGAAGCGGGTATTGCCGAAGCCGCCGTTGCCGCCCGGCGCGAGACGGACGCGTTGCCCGATTTCGGTTAAATCGGCAATCAGAACCTCGCCATCCTCATCGAAAATCTGGGTTCCCGCGGGGACCTTCAGAACCGCGTCGGCGCCCTTGCCGCCGGCGCGGTTCTTGCCCATACCATGCATTCCGGTGGCGGCCTTGAAGTGTTGCTGGTGGCGATAATCGACCAAGGTGTTGAGGCCGGCGGCGCATTCGGCGATAACGTCGCCGCCGCGCCCGCCGTCGCCGCCATCTGGCCCGCCGAATTCGATAAATTTCTCACGCCGGAACGATAGACAACCGGCGCCGCCGTCGCCCGAACGAATATACACTCTGGCCGAATCAAGAAATTTCATGGCAAACCTAGCCTTGAATCTGAACTTTGGCGCGCGGGCCGGGGCACGAGGGATCATGACAGAACCGAAAAAGCCGATCAACTTTTTTAAACACCTGCCCGCATTCAAATGGCCGAGCATTGCAGTGGGTTTACAACACAGTAACGCGGAAGAAGCCGCGGCACTCGCCTTCGCATTGCAGACGCGCCGCGCCGTAAGTTCAGGATTGCCTTTTTCCAGATCCCCGCTCAAATACGTCACTTAAAATGTCTAGCCACCGAGGAACTGTTCGATATCCGTCCTTTGCGAGAACCCGCGCCGCTTTCGTGGGCAACCCGCAAGTGTCCTGTTCAAATACAAGATCACCCATGCTAACGATGGCATCGCGCCCACCTTGAACGAAATCGTGCGCCGGTTCCTCTTGCGAGCGATGCCCGCACTCCCGGGCAAGCGCCGTCCCCGACGAAGAGTCCGTCTTGCTTTTCAGCTGGAGTTGTCTTCATGCGATCGACTAAACGCTTTTTGGGTTTGATTGTTGGTTTACTGTGGCTTTCTCCCGTTGAAGCCGCGACCTGCCGCGATCCGGCGGGGTTCGAGACTTGGCTCGCGGGCTTCAAGAGGGAGGCCGCGGCCACTGGCCTTTCTCCATCGGCGATCGGCGCGCTCGATGGCGTCGCCTATGATCCGGGGATCGTCTCGAAGGATCATGGCCAACACGTTTTCCGGCAGAGCTTCGAGCAATTCGCGGGCCGCATGGTAAACCCCTACCGCCTTCGCCGGGGCGCGAGCTTAATGAAGCAATACGCCGCGACCTTTGCCCGGATTGAACAGGCCTATGGCGTGCCCGCACCGGTGATCGTCGCAATCTGGGGGCTCGAGACCGATTTCGGTGCGGCTTCCGGCAACACGCCGACCTTACGCGCGCTGGCGACGCTTGCTTATGATTGCCGCCGCTCCGAGATGTTCCAAGCGGAACTGATGGATGCCTTGCGGCTCGTTCAGCGCGGCGACCTGTCGCCCAGCGCGCGCGGCGCGTGGGCGGGCGAAGTCGGCCAGACCCAATTCATGCCGTCGTCCTATCTTAAGTTCGCGGTCGATTTCAGCGGCAATGGCCGCCGCGATCTCATCGACAACGTGCCCGACGTTTTGGCCTCGACCGCGAATTTCCTTCGGAGCTATGGCTGGCAACGCGGCGGCGCCTGGACGCCAGGATCGGCCAATTTTGCCGTCATCAAGGAATGGAACAAGGCCGACGTCTATGCGCGGACGATCGCCTATTTCGCGACGAAGCTCGCCGGCGGCGACTAGGACCCGGCGAAGGCGATCGAAAGTCGCCGTCCATCCGCTTTTTCTCGCTGCGCGCAAGACGGGCTCGACGAGAGAATTGCAACCGGCTATGAAAAGGCGCCGCGTCTAGCCGCTGGCGGGGTGAAAAAAGCCCCCGCAAACCGCGCAGGAGAAAACAATCCCCTCGTTCGCGGCGCCGCGGCGCAAAACAAGGTTCCATCCTGTCTGCCTAAGGCCATGCCCACGGCCCGCGCAGGCTCCCCTTCCGTATTAAATGCGAGGTTTTACCCATGCATCTTGGCAAGCGTTCAATCGCGGAATTTCTCGGGACCTTTTGGCTGACCTTTGGCGGCTGCGGCAGCGCGGTCATTGCCGCCGGCTATCCTCAACTGGGGATCGGTTTTCTCGGCGTCGCGCTCGCCTTCGGCCTCACCGTGGTGACAATGGCCTATGCGGTCGGACATATATCCGGAGCTCACTTCAACCCGGCGATCACGATTGGCGTATGGACCGGAGGGCGCATTCCTTTCCGCGATCTCGTTCCCTACGTCGTGTTCCAGGTTGCCGGGGCGATCGCCGCGGCGGCGGTGCTCAAAATCGTGGCGGAAGGCAACCCCGATTTTGTTCTTGGCGGTTTCGCCTCGAACGGCTACGGCGATTTGAGCCCCGGTCATTACAATCTTCTTTCCTGCGCTATCGTCGAGATCCTTCTTACTTTCTTTTTTGTGCTGGTCGTTCTGGGGGCAACATCGGCGGGGGCGCCGGCGGGCTTCGCGCCGCTCGCGATCGGGCTCACCTTGACCCTCATTCTCCTCATAGCGCTTCCAGTCACCAACGCCTCGGTCAATCCCGCGCGCAGCACTGGTCCGGCGATCTTCGCAGGCAAAGCCTATGTCGATCAGCTTTGGTTCTTTTGGCTGGCGCCGGTCTTCGGCGGCGTTGTGGCCGGCCTCGTGGGCAGGGCTTTGTTCTGCAAGCCCGATTAGGGTCGCGAAAGGTCTGGCCACACCATCGACCGGCGCGCCGCGGCGCTCGCACAGGCTTCGCGGGCCACCCCCAGCAATTTTAAGCAGGTGTCGGGGATTAGATCAATTGGGTTGGAGGGGATGATTTTCGACCGCGGGGAAGCAGCGTAACTTGCCGGGAATTGCCGAAGAAGTTCTGGCAAGCGACGCGGTGCGGCGATGGCGCCGCAGTCCCGTAAACCAAAATTTATGGAACGATTTCCGCCAAACCTGTGTTTCGCCCTCGGTTGGATCTATAAACGGCGCTGAGGCGAGATCGTTCATTCGCCATTGAGGCGCCGGCGACGAAAACGGTCTTCTGGCAGGAGAATGAATATGAAACGTTTCGGTGTATTGCTGGCCTCGGCCGCGCTGGGCGCGACGTTGGCCACGAGCGGTCCCGCGTTGGCATTCCGTGGCGGCGGCGGTTTCCACGGCGGTGGTTTTGGCGGCCATATGGGTGGTTTCGGCGGCGGCCATTTTGGCGGTTTCCGCGGCGGGATGTTTGCCGGCCGGAGCGTGGCCATGGGCGGCTTGGGCCATGGCGGCTGGGGTCGTGGCGGCTGGGGTCGTGGCTGGGGTCGCGGCGGCTGGGGTCGTGGCGGCTGGGGGTGGGGCGGTGGCTGGTGGCCCCTCTATGCCGGCCTTGGGCTTGGCTATGGCTTAGCGGCGTTGGATTATTGCGCGTACGGGTATGGCTATCCTTATGGATGTGGCTATCCTTACGGCTATGGTTATCCTGGTTACGCCTATGGTTACGGTTATCCCTATTGGTGACACCACTGGCGCGGCCGGTTTTTCGTGACCGGCCGGAGCCTAGCAATGCGGAGCTAGTGCGGCGCGTGCCGCGAAGTCGTGGCGATCTTCATAAAACCGCGCTGCCGCAATATTTTGCCAAGGTCACGAAGTTCAGCTTGGGGGCTTATTTGCCCGTTTTTATCCGCGCCCATTCGCGGATGATCGTTCTTCGCGCCGCCAAATCATGGTTCGCCACCGCGAAGAGCCGTTGCATCGTCGCGGGGTCGGGGTAAATCGACTTGTTCTCGACGATGTCCTTGCCGATCGACGATTTTGACGCGAGGATCCCGTTGGCGAGGTGGGTGAAATTCGTGTTGCGGGCGGCGATCGCCGGCCGGAGGAGGAAATCGATAAAGGCATAGGCTTCCTCGGCATGCGGCGCATCCTTGGGAATTGCAAGATTATCGAGCAACACCAAAGTGCCTTCCTTGGGAATAGTGTAATTGATTTCAACCCCGTTATCAGCCTCCCGCGCACGGTCGCGCGCGTGAAAACTGTCGCCGGAATAGCCAACGCCAAGACAAACGTCGCCATTGGCGAGCGCGTCCGCAAAGCCGGCGGAGTCCAATTTTTTCACGTCGCGCCGCATGCCGCTTAACAGCTCCGCGGCACGCTTGAGATCGTTCTGGCGCATCGACGCCGGATCGGCCCTAAGATAGTTAAGCGCGATCGCAAACAGATCTTCGCCATTGTCAAGGACGGTAATCCCACAGCCGGCGAATTTCTTCGCATTCCCTGGCTTGAAGACAATGTCCCAGGAATTTAGGGAAGCATCGGCTGCCGCATCTCCCAAAAGCTCCTTGGCCTTCTCGACATTGTAGGCTATGCCCGCCGTAAACCACATGTAGTTGACCGCATATTGGTTGCCCGGATCATGGACTCCAAGGCGCGCCATCACCTCTGGCCAAAGATTTTTGCTGTTTGGAACTTTGGTTTTGTCGAGTTTTTGGTAGAGCCCCGCCGCGATCTGCCTTTGCAGGACGGACCCCGAGACAATCACAACATCGAAGCCGGTCTTGCCGGCCACGAGCCGAGCCTCTAAAGCCTCGTTTGAATCGTAAGCGTCATAGGCGGCCTTGATCCCTGTCTCCTTGGTAAAGTCCTCGAAGACCTTGGGGTCGATATAGTCGCCCCACCCAAAGACGTTAACGGTCTTCTCTTGCCCGAGCGCGGGAAGAAGCAGGCCGCAAAAGCTAAGTCCACATAACCAAAGCGCCGCGAAAGAATTTTTCATGCGATGTTTGCAAAACCGGGGGGTAGCGAAGGTACCGCTCACTCAAGACAGAGGAAACCTTTGCAACCGGCAATTTGTTGGACAGCATTAATCAGTCTAGAAGGCGCTGCACGATCGCGCGGCGTATTTTGAATGCGGCGTCCAGTTTTGCTGCGTTGCTGCGCGTCCCCGCCGCGCGGGTGGCCGGGCTTCGCGCCGCCGCGCGGCCGATGCCCGAACAGAGGCCAGCCGGCCGCTGCCATCATCGATAGTCAAAGCGTCAAGGCCGCCGGAGGAAGGTGTCGGCATCGATCCGCACGGCTATGGCGCGGGCAGCCCTTCAAGGTTGAGAAGCGGCGCATTCTCACGCGCTGCAACGCCCACCAGGAACGCAAAAAATCTGGGGCTATGTCGTTGCGCAAGGGCATTGATGCGCCATCGTGAATTTCGCCCCCTAGTGGCAGCACCGTTTCGCCGCCGCCTCGTCTCCGTGGCTGTGTCGAAACAAGCCGCTCTGTAATCTTTGCGCAAAGCACCTCCTCTACGAAGCGCAAAAACGCTCGCGGCTCCATCGTGTAGCTGGAGGGCACCGCTCATGCTTGAGGCTGCGGCTCCAATCCTCCGCCTGGCCCAGGCCCAGGCTTCGGCCGCACGATGCCGGTGGTCGGGACGGGAGAGCCACGCAGCGGAGGCTCGTGATCGTCGCCTATATCGCGCACTGGGGCATGCCCCTTCAAAAGCTCCCCGATCTCTACGCCGGTAAGTGTCTCATATTCGAGGAGACCTTTGGCAAGAATTTCGAGATCTTGGCGCTTCTCGGTAATGATCCGGGTTGCTTCGGCGAGACCCGACTCCACCAGGCGGCGCACCTCGGCGTCGATTTTCTGGGCGGTCGCCTCGGAGATGGTTTGCTGCCGGCCCATTGTATAGCCGAGGAAAACCTCCTCCTGATTTTCGCCATACATGACGGTGCCAAGCTCGTCGGAGAAGCCCCAACGCGTCACCATGGCGCGGGCGAGCTTGGTCGCCTGCTCGATGTCGGATTGCGCGCCCGATGTTATTTTATCCTTGCCGAAGATGATTTCCTCGGAAACCCGGCCGCCCATGCAGATCGCGAGCCTGGAAGTCATCTGCTCGTAGCTCATCGAAAGCTTGTCGCGCTCGGGGAGCTGCATGACCATGCCGAGGGCTCGCCCGCGCGGAATGATGGTCGCTTTATGCACCGGGTCGGTGGCCGGGACATTGAGGGCGACGATCGCGTGCCCGCCCTCGTGATAGGCGGTTAGCATTTTCTCTTGCTCGGTCATCACCATGGTGCGGCGCTCGGAGCCCATCATGATCTTGTCTTTCGAATCCTCGAACTCGGACATGGTGACGAAACGCTTGGTGCGCCGTGCCGCCAGCAGGGCCGCTTCGTTGACGAGGTTCATGAGGTCGGCACCGGAAAAGCCGGGCGTGCCGCGCGCCACCGTCCGCAAATCAACGTCCGGCGCGAGAGGCACCTTGCGGACATGCACTTTGAGGATGCGCTCGCGCCCAACGATATCGGGGTTCGCTATGACAACCTGGCGGTCGAAGCGGCCGGGGCGGAGAAGCGCCGGATCGAGCACGTCGGGACGGTTCGTCGCCGCGATTATGATGATGCTCTCGTTGGGCTCGAAGCCATCCATCTCGACGAGGAGCTGGTTCAGCGTTTGCTCGCGTTCGTCGTTGCCTCCCCCGAGGCCGGCGCCGCGATGGCGGCCGACGGCATCTATTTCATCGATGAAGACGATGCAAGGCGAGTTCTTCTTGGCCTGCTCGAACATGTCACGGACGCGGCTCGCGCCGACGCCGACGAACATTTCCACGAAATCCGATCCGGAAATCGTAAAGAAGGGCACGTTGGCTTCCCCCGCGATGGCGCGCGCAAGCAGCGTCTTGCCGGTCCCGGGCGGGCCGACAAGCAAAACGCCGCGTGGGATTCGCCCGCCAAGCTTCTGGAAGCGTTGCGGATCACGTAGGAATTCAACAATTTCCTGAAGGTCTTCCTTAGCCTCGTCGACGCCCGCGACATCCTCGAACGTGTAACGCCCATGCGCCTCAGTCAGGAGTTCTCGCCTTGGACTTGCCAAATCCCATGGCCTTGCCGCCGGCGCCCTGCATTTGCCGGGAAAGAAAGATCCAGATGCCGAGGATGGCAATCAGCGGCAGCCCGTTGACGAGAAGCGTCATCAGCCAATTGGTGTTCTCCGACGGAGGCTTGGCCGTGATCGAAACGTTTTTCTTGTAAAGGCTCTGGACCAGCGACGGGTCGTTTGGCGCGTAGGTCGCAAAGGCTCGATTATCGGTGAAATGACCCGTGATCTCGTTGCCGGCGATAGTGACCTCGCGGACATGGCCTTGGTCAACTTCGTTCAAAAGCTGGCTAAAGGCGATGTCTTGCGACGGAACCCGCTGCCCAGGGTTTTGAAACAGCATGACAAGGGCGACGACGAGCAGGATAATTATCACCCAAAGAGCGAAATTCCGGAAATTCGGATTCATCTTCGTTCCCGCTAAACATCGTTCCGGCGTAAGGGCCGTCACCGATTAAAACAGCACCCGCTGCTAAATGGGCGTTGGTTCAATGTAGACCTGGTTTGCGCGCTTGCCAAGAGAGTCTTGTATCACTCTCAAGTGAGCCTTACATCGCCTCCCGGACTCCGGTGGGTTTGGCCGCGCAGGCGCGCGCCTTCCCCCACAATGGCAAGAGTACGGTTACTTTGCAGCCGTAGCGCCGCCCCGCCCAGGGTTGCCGTGAACGGGGTCCCGGCGCGCAGCGCCTGGCCGAACCGCAGCGCCAGAGCTTCGAGGCGCTCGAGACGAAGCGGCTTGCAACCCCTTAACGATCTTAACTCATCGGCCAGAAATCTCAAAAGAATCTCTTCCGGCTCGTCCGCGAGCGCCGCTACGTCCGCCCGAAATCCGCCTTCCTCACGCCGCACCGCGAGACCGGCGCGGACCGCACACGTGCGGGCGGCAAGTGCGGCGTCCGCCCTGGCGGCCCGGCGGCCGAGCCGAAGCAAGGCGGCGCGGTCAAGACCTTCGTCTGCGAGCAGGCCGCCGAGGCGCCGTGTCCGAGTTCTCGCATAAAAAGGATCATTGTTCGAAGGGTCGTCGAAAAAAGGATGCGCCTTCGATTCGCAGAAGGCGGCGAGGTCCGCCTTGGCATGGCCCAGCAAGGGCCGTGCAAGGATCAATCCGTTGCGTTCGCTCGAACTTCTCATGCCGGAGAGACCGCAAACGCCGGTCCCGCGCAGCAGCCGGAACAAAATCGTTTCGGCCTGATCGTCGGCATGATGCGCGGTCATGACGTGATCGGCGCCAATCCTGGCCGCGTATTCGAACAACAGCTCGTAGCGTGCCTCGCGGGCGCGCTCCTGAATTCTGGATTTTGGCTTGACCCCATCCCACGCGAGAATGGCATGCGGCAGCGCCAGCCCGGCGGCCCAGCGGGCGACCATTTCGGCCTCGCCGCGAGCGTCCTTGCGTAGCCCGTGGTCGACGGTCGCGACATGAAGCGGGGGTGGCGGGGCCCACGCCCGCGTCCACTCCGCCGCGAGCAACATCAAGGCGACCGAATTGGGGCCACCGGAAACGCCAAGAACGATTCCCCGCGCGGCCGCCCAAGGGCTGAACAGAGCTACGATGCCGGAGACGGAGAATCCTGCCTTGCCTGCCGCGTGGGACCGCGGATTGGCGGATCTGGCGTGGCGCTTGTCGGCACGGATTGCGTAAGGCATGGCCAGGTCGGGTCTATCGCACATCGGCGTCAGCATTTCGCGCGCTTGGCCTCCCGTTCAGCGCCGGCCTTGACCGTGGCCGACGCATTTGGATATTTCCGCGCTATTTCGCCATAGGTCGCGCAGGCTTGTTCCTTAGCACCGAGGGCATTCAACGACTGACCGAGGCGCAAGAGGGCTTCGGGCGCGCGCGGCGAATTGGCGTATTGGGTCGATATCTTCAGATATTGTTCCGCCGCCTCGGGCTGCCGGCCGCGCTGATAGAAGGTTTCGCCGAGATAATAGATCGCGTCGGAAGCCATTTTGTTCTTGGGATTCTTTTCGAGAAAGCCGGCAAAGCCCTTTTCCGCGTTTTCATATGCTCTTTGTTTGAAATAGCCTATAGCAATGTCGAACTCCTCTTGCGCGGGATTGGCCGCCATGGCGATGACCGTGCCACCCGGCGTAGTGATGCCGGGCGCCGGGACGCTGGCGGCGGCGATCGGCGGCGTCGGGGTTGCTGGTGGCGGCCCCCCAATTCGGGAGCGGCCATTGGAGAGATCGAGCGGCGCGCCGGGTTCGTTTCGGTCGAGGCCGGCCGGACCGCTCTCGTTGCGGCGGTCTTCCGCCAGGTTCGTAGTCGCGGCCGGGGCGAAGCTTCCAAGCGGGCGGGGAACCCCCGGCGCGCCGGGATTTCGGGATGGATCGAAAGCATCGCCAGCCCGTTTCGCGCGGGAGGGTGCGAGAGCGGCATTTTGCGGCGGGCCCCGGTCGTCCGCATTGATTTGGGTTTCAGGCGCTTCACTACGCTTCTGCGGCGGCTTGGCCGCAGGCGTGCCTTGCGCGCCCTCGTGAAAGCGGAAATCGACATCTTCCTGGAACTTCTTGAGTTGTTCCGCGAGTCCGCGAGTCTCGAACTGCATCTGTTCGATTTGCCCGCTGATTTGCCGCATCTGGCTTTCGAGCCGTCCGATCCGGACAATGAGACCCGCCGAATCCTGTTGCGTTCCGTCCTGCTGCTCCCCGGCGTAGGGGACATCGCCGGACGCGCCGATTTCGCCAGGCGGACGGCCGTATTCTTGGGCGATGCGAACTTCGTTTCGCGCGGCCGCGATTTGCGCGTCTAGCTGGACGATCCGGGCGTCTTGAAAAATCGCGGTCTCCGCGCGAACGGCAACCGGAGCAAACGCCGCAAACAGATTGGCCGCCAGATTGGCCGCGGCCATGAAGAGCAAGGGTTTATCGCAGTGCGTCATCGGCAACATCCTCTAGCCTGGGCGGTTTCCATTGCAAGCACCGTTTTCAGGCTAAATTTTGGACGGCAGTGCCGTTTGCGTCGAGAACGACGATTAAATTGGATCCTGCCAAAGCTGGGCAAAATCATGGCGCCGTTTTTGATTATGATTGTGAGCTATTTCAGATAGTTACGCGGAAAAGCAGTTGGTTTGGAGGTGGCCTAGCAACCGGATAGCTACCAGGGGGCGTAAATTCGAAGGGCTACGCTGCTCGACAATCTGGAAGCTGAAGGCTTCGGCTGACATCCTCAAATTCCTCTTTCGGAACGTTGGATATACGTTCCCAGCGAGAGGCGTCTTGGGTTGAAATGCCGGCATCGGATAGGACCTTTTCCTTGATCCCCCTACTGTCGGGAGTTCTAGAATGCCTGTTGCCGTGACCCTTCTCAATCTGCTTCGTCAGCTCTCCAGTCTTCCTCGCCGCACGCATTCGAATTTTGCCCGATCCCCACTGTGGGGCTTTACCACTTTGTATTGGTTGCCGCTATGCTGAGCTGTTCTCTAGCGCCGCCAATGCCGCTAGGGCCGCCCCGATCGCCGCTTCCCCTACGGCACCATTCCCCGCCTGATTTTATTCTGGATCACAACTGAGGTTCAGCACACAAAAAACCGCGCCGATCTCACCACCCTTGAGAAGCGCACCTTGCACTTAGGCCGCAGCCTTGCCGAATTCATGCGGGAAGTTGGCCTTAGCCCGGACACAGGCGGCGGCAAGCGCGGAGACGCGAAGTGCCTTCATAACCAGATGGACCGTCTTTTCCGTTCCCGGATAACCTTCCAGCAAACATCCGAGGATGACAGCCGCCGCCGCGAGGCATGGCTCAACATGGAGGTTGCGCCGCGCGGTGAACTCTGGTGGGACACCAAACGACCCCACCAAGGCGCACTCTGGCAAAGCTGGATTCAGTTAGGCGAAGAATTTTACAACGCCCTTATCGCCTTGCCGGTCCCCGTGGACATGCGCGCCCTCAAAGCCTTGAGGCGATCCCCGCTTGCTCTCGACCTCTACGCTTGGGTTTGCTACCGGGACCCCGCTTACGTGCTGTCCGGATATTGATCGGGACGAAGGAATGATCTTTTGCGCCTCGGCGCGGGATCGAACAAGGAATAGGGCAGGGGAGGGGAGCGTAACCGGCAAGTGTAGCCTGAGCGGAAACTAAAGAAAGTTGCTTGCCAATGGAAGCCCGTGTCTTAAAGTCTTCTTAAATATGAAAAGTTTATACTTGTGGCGACGGATGCTGAAACAGACGGGACATTGCCGCAGGACTTCCAGAAGGCCGCAGAACCGAGGGACACTGTGACCGTGCGGCTCAATTCCGCCGCCCTCAATTGGCTGAAAGCCGTCAACCCGGACAACTGGCAGGAAGAATTAAACGGCCTCCTGACCTTTTATCACGAAAGCAGGGGCTTCGATCCCCACGCATGGGAACCGGGAGAGATGGATCAGCCGCCGCCCCGACACGCCCCGGAATTCACCTGTAGCTGCTTTACCAACCGGACGGGCCGCGCCTGAAATCAAACGCCAGCCCGGCAAGGATCAATGGCCTTGGGCTTCAAGGCACATGCCCGCTACCCTCATAGCCAAAAATCAAAACCGCGCTGTACGGGCTTTAAAAACGAAAGCTTTTTCTGGAAAGCCACTTCCTTTTTTCAGGCTCCGGCGCGTTGCTCTTGCAACGTGACGGACTTCGGCCCCCGCTTGGGGGCGTAAGGCGAATACGGGGGGACTTTTTTTGACTGCCTACAAGCCAAGTTCGCTGTGTGAGCCAAGCCGCACGAGTTCGAGGCTGTCGCCATCCGGCTTGCGGTAGATAAGAACGAGATCGGGCCTGACGTGGCAATCCCGGCAATCGCTCCATTCGCCGGAAAGCGCGTGATCGAAATTCCGGCGCGGCAGCGGCGCATCGGCAGTCAGAAGATTCACCACCTCCATGAGCAGGGCGTCAAGCTGCTTGCTGCGCATGCCTGATTTCTCACGCCTGTAATCACGGCGGAAACGCCTTGTATATTTAACGTCCCGCATTCAAACTCTTGAGCAGCTTTTCCGGTTTGCCGACGTTGACCAGCTTGCCCGCCCGCGCGGCATTTATCGCCTTGACGGTGTCGGCATTGGGAACATGCAACTCGAACGGCAGGGCCTTCTCCGCCGCCACCCGCACAAGCAGAAGGCGGAAGGCATCGGACAAGGTAAGCCCTACCGTCTTCAGCACGGCAGCCGCTTCCCTCTTTGTGCCTTCGTCGATACGGGCGCGAACAACGGAATTATCGGTCATGGTTGAACCTCCTATTGAGCTACATTGTAGCCCAAAAATCAGAAGACGTCCACATTTTCAGACAGACGCGGAGCGCCGCGAGAAAAACCGCTTGCGCTCGGAACGGTGGCGACGGGCGCACGGGATAGGCCCAAGACGGCCCGCACAGCGCCCTTGGCTTGCGGCAGGCATTTCACGCTCGACATGGTACAGGCGGCGGAAGAAGGCGCGGGCCTGTCTCCCCGGAGCCTTGGCGTAGGGAGGACGCGGCCACGGCATGCGCCATCTTTGCCCGCGCTAAATCCTTCGCTGCGGAATTGACCCGCGACCTTGCCCGCTGCGCCGCGCTTGAGCGCGAGAGCATGGCGATCATTACGGAACTGACGGCGTTTGCGGCAGCGGGAGGCAGATGCCTTTTTCTGTGAAACTTGATATTTTGGGGATTGTACCGTCGTATGACTGGAGGATGACCTTGACCAGCAAACTACCGAGTGAAATCCAAAACTCTTATCGAGAATCACATCAACGGTTTCAACACCCGGAATACTGAGCTTTTCCTCGGTGTTTTTGGGGACACCGCGATCATCATTGACGGCATCGCACCCTATCGCTGGTTGAACCCGAATGCTGCGGCCAATTGGCTTGCTGACGTAGAGAAGTGGCGTGAGAACCTTGGGGTTTCGCGCGAGCGCCTGTCGTACGAGATGGGGTTCTGGAACGTGGAAGGCTCCTATGCGTACGCGGTCGTAGCGGGACTCTTACGGTAACGATTAAGGGCCAAACCGTCGTTCGGACCGGCACCCTCGCATATACATTTTCAAAGCATGGCCCGGAGTGGAAGATCGATGGGCAGGCGTGGGGGCGCACGTCGTAACCGCGCGGTGCATAATTCTTGAATTCCGGGGCTACGTCATGACCGACACAACGAGCCTCAAAGACGGCGAGGCGCACCCTGCCGCCCTTGCCGCGCTTCAATACCTGAATGCGCTCGATTTTGAGGAAAAGCAGGATTTCTTGCTCACCTTTTCGTCGCTCGCACTCGAAGGCAACCGCCTTGCTGAAATCTGCTACGGCACGTTGCGGAGGATCATCGACAGACAGCCGGTTTCTGACCGCTATCTGTTAGGTCTCGCATGGGAGATCAACAGCATGAAGACGCACCGCGAATGACAGACTATGCAGGGGTTGCAGATTTTTGCCGACAGCGGGCGGGCGAGTGTTTTCACCGCCGCCGCGACTATCCCCTCGGGTCCGATGAGCGTCGCCGCGTGATGGACGAGGCGCGGCGCTTCATTCGGGCGCAGCGGGCCGTGACATGCCGGATGGACCGGCGGCGCGCCATCCCCAAGGACAAACTGACCGCAGCCGATATTTTCCCGCCCTTTGGTGCATAAATCTTGAATTATGCACCAGAAAATCAGCCTTGAATTTGCGGGGCTTTTTTGGTGCGTAAATCAGGTGCATAATTGCGCTCATGATCGAGGGCGGAACGCAGGACCACCTGCAATTTACTTGCGTTCTGTGTTGGAAAGAGCGGCCTGAAGTTCCTTTAACGTACTCTGTAGCTTACTTAGAAACATTTCTTTGATTTGCTGCGAATGTTCAAGTGCCGACCTGACACCAGTTGCAGAATCCAATAGTTGGACGCTCAAGTCATTTGCCTGATATACGAGACGGTAAATCCGCAAAAAATTTGTTATTTCCGTTGGCTCAAGGCCCAGAAGAAGCCCCCCTTTTGATATTGTCTCCCATGCAGTGACATCGAACTTTTCCACGGGAACGGTGCGTGCTTCCAGAATAGATTGCATAGCTAAAACGATCTCTGAATTTCGCTTAATTTCAGGCAAAAGAATAGCTCTGGCATCGCTTGCCAGCCGTTCTTTGGCCTCGCGTGCTTTTGCCAATGGATATAGCGTATTGGCGATGACGGCCACTGCGCCGCCGATTACTATCAGGGCGAATAAAATCCAGCTTGGAGGCATACGCATAACTATCCTTTCCCCTTCCCGAGCAGCCGCCGCAGCGTCGAGGGATCGACGCCGAGCGACCGGGCGATTTGCGCCCGGCCTTCCCCTGCCACGATCATGCGGCGGGCATAGGCGAGTTGCTCCGGCGCGAGTTTCGCCGGACGGCCCACATGCCGACCGCGCCGACGCGCCGCCGCCACGCCCGCCTTGGTTCTTTCTGAAATCACATTCCGTTCAAATTCCGCCATGGCGCTGACCATCGAAAAGACCATGCGGCCCGCCGCCGTGTTCGTGTCAATTCCGTCCATGATCGACTGAAACGCGATATTCCGCCTGTGCAGGTCTTCGAGGATTTGCAGCAGGTGCAGCGTTGACCGCCCGAGGCGGTCGATCCGCCAGACCGTCAGCGTATCGCCTTCCCCTGCCATTTCCAGAGCCGCCAGCAGGCCGGGGCGGGCAGCCGAGGCACCCGACCACCCCTGATCCTGAAACACCGTCCCGCAGCCCGCAGCGTCGAGCGCATGCAGTTGCGGGGCGAGGTCTTGCTCATCCTTTGAAACGCGGGCGTAGCCTATTTTCATGGCCGGAATTATAAGCGCACCATTTTAAGCGGTCCAGCCCCTTTGTTTTCAAGGAGTTACGAGAGGGCGTTTTGACCGCTTAAAACCGTTCCATTTTGAGCGGTTCATTTGCGCAGCGTTGTTCCGCGCGAGCGGGCAGCGTCCCCCAGCCATTTCACAAGGAAATTTCGCAGCTGCCGGCCTATTTCCATTCTATGTATGGACGCGCAGCCGGGCGCTTCAGCGATCAAGGAAAGGAGAAGACCATTGACCATTCAGAACGAGAGCTACTCGGGCAAGGTCGCCTTCGTGAGCGGGGCGACGAGCGGCATCGGCCGCGCCACGGCGCTGGCGTTCGCGCTCGCGGGAGCCAGTGTGGTGGTTGCGGACATTTCGGATCAAGGCAATCAGGAAACCGCCCGTATGATCGAGGAGATCGGCGGGAAGGCGCTCGCCGTCCGGTGTGACGTGGCTCGGGCCGAGGACATCAAGGCTGCGCTGGACAAGACAGTCGCCATGTTTGGTCGTTTTGACTTCGCCTTCAATAACGCTGGAGTAGAGCAGGTCGTCACGGCTACGGCCGACATTACCGAAGACGAGTGGGACCGGATTGCTACTATCAATCTGCGCGGCATGTTTCTGTGCATGAAGTATCAGATTGCTCTGATGCTTAAGCACGGCGGCGGCGTGATCGTGAATACCTCCTCGGGCGCAGGGGTGAAGGGGATCGCCGGTCAGGCGGCGTACTGTGCCGCCAAACATGGCGTGATTGGCCTCACCAAGGCCGCAGCACTGGATTATGCGGCGCAGAACATCCGTGTGAATGCCGTGTGTCCCGGCATCATCGACACACCTATGATGCAGCGGTTTACAGGGGGCACCCCCGAGGGTGTGGCGCGGGTGATCGCGCAGGAGCCGATTGGGCGAATGGGCAAGCCCGAGGAGATCGCTGCGGCGGTGCTCTGGCTATGTTCCAACCCGGCCGCCTTCGTTATCGGGCATGCCATGGTCATTGACGGCGGCCAGACGGTCTAGAGACACGCGCAGCCGCAGGAGCGGAAGCGACGAGGCGAGCATGGGCGAGGCCCCACCCTTTGCCGCGCCGTTGGGGGCAGCGCCCCAGCCTTCACCTGCTGGCCTCGAAGCTGCACAGGATCAGACCAGGACGAAAAAGCCTTCCGTTTTGCGCGGTCAGGATTCCGGGCGGGCGGCAAGAGCGCTCCTGCAAATTACTCAGAAAGAGTTGGGAGAGCGCGCGAAGGTGAGCGACATGACGGTGCGCGCTTTTGAGCTCGGCTCGACAACCCCGACAAGAGCAACTCTCGACGTGCTCAAGCGAGCGCTGGAGAAGGCTGGAGTTGAGCTCTTGAACGACGGCGGCGTTCGGCTGAAGAGAAAGCCGAAGAAGTAATTATTCAGCCTCTTACCTTCCCGGCCGCAAATAACCCCTTCCCGTCCCTCGCGGAACGCGGAATGCCCCGGCCGACAGATAGCGCCTGCCATCGGGCGTAACCTGGTAATTCAGGCTGCTGTCGTCCGCCTCCTGCTTCAAGGCTTCGAGGCCCGCCGCAAAGCTTTCCAATGCCTCGCCAATCAGCCGATATGGGCCGCGCTCGGCCTCAGTCTTACCCGCCTCGATGCAATACCCGCCGGACAGGGCGCGCAGGGTCCATGACGCTTGTTGGGCCACCTGAAAGGTCGGCGCTTGGCCGAGGGTGCCTTGCATCAAGCGCTGCATCTCATCGCGGCCCTTGATGATGTCGCCGCCTTTGGTGATGGTGAGCCCGGCGGAGCGAGCGGCGGGAAGCAGGCCTATCACATCGTACTTCTCAAAATGAGCTGGGGGAGCCTGTGCATTTATCTGCCCGCCGGCAGCCAGTCTCGCGGCTTGCACGATCGATGGTACGCAATGACCTGGCGGACCAAACTCATGCCAGTCGGCGAGGATTGTTAAAAGCTCTTTATGATATGAGACGAGGATCCCAGTTGTATCCCTGCCATCGGAGTGAAGGACCAGGTTTTTCGGCGCCCATGGCGGGATGCGGGGCTCGCCGATGACGTGGGCAGGAGAGAAGCGGCTGCATACCGGCTCGCCCTGCTTGACTTCCAGCATGTATGCGAGGGCATTGATTGTGTCTTTCAGGCCATAGGGAAACCCGAGCAGCTCGTCGATTAGCTTCTGGAAAGCGGCGCGTGGGCCATGAAAGATGACCTCGCCGGACGCAAAGAAGGGTTGCAGCCGGAGCAGGAATTGTTCCTTGCCTGGCCCGCGCGGCGGGTTGCGAGGGCGAAGCGGGATGGAGCCGCGGGAGATTTGGGCTTGGCGAAGGGGCTGCATCAGGAACTGGTTGAGGCCGGTTTCCTCGATGCCGATGGAGATGGGGTTCCATTGCTCATTCGATTTGAACACGTCGTCGATTATCTCGTCCGGAAGCCAAAAGTTTTGCGACGCTTCCCAAACGTGAAGGCGGCCACTGACCCATGAGGCGACAACCTTGCCGGTGGCGCAGCTCTTGCCCGGGATGTTTGTTCTCGCGGGATCATAGATCACGTGGCAAGGTTCCCAGGTGCGGGGCGTGTCGTCGAATTCTCAGGTGTTCTTCCTTGAAGGCATGGGCTGTCGCCGAGCTCGCCAGGCACATGTACTCTTGCTCAAACGTCTCGGCTGCTCCGCTTCGTGCATACCTGTCTTTGGTGGCATCGACCCATTCGAGCGGAAACTGGGAGGGCCATGGGATACGCGGGCGCCCGTGGCGGAAAGGTGCTCGACCGGCACGACGAGGGACACGTAATCCGGCGACCTCGACATTCGGCCGATCAGGCTTTCCTCATGCAGCATCGTCCCGGCGATCCGTAGCTTCGGCGGCGGGGTGCGCGACAGGCTCGGCTCGAAGACACCGAGGAACCAGTCCGAAACGGCTTGGCGCCTTTCCGGAGTTGACACATTGTCTAAATTCTGATTTGCTTCTTCGAGGTCATCTACTAGGGCGAATTCCGGTCGGTGGGATAAATACTTAAGACCTCTTGTTGATTGTCCTGCACCCAAGGCATCTATACATACGCCGTTGGATAATACTAATCGTTCTACTTGCCATGTGTCGCCTTCCTGCGGGCCGAATATTTCATCGATGAAATCGTTGGTGACTAGCTCGTGCTTGATTGACTTCAGCCGGTCGACGGCACGGCTTAGCGTCGCGCAGACGATGTCGTCGTAGCGGAAGGCCTCGGTTAGGGCGCCGACGATCAGGCACTCTTCCGCCAGTTGCTTTCCGAAGCCTCGAAAGGCTAGGACGCACACCCGCTCGTGGGAGGAATGGTAGAGGGCGATCAGTCCTGGTGCGCGGGCGCTGATTCGCACGGGTGACGTGAGGCGAAGAGCAGCTCGTGGGCAAAGATGGGATCGCCGGCGATGCGGGAAGCGAGGAGTCGGCAGTCTCAGTCCCGGCGGTCATTTGCGGGGTTCCTTTTCGGCGCGACCCTCGTAATAAGCGCAGTGACAAGGTCGGGATTGCCGATTATCCTAGCAATTCCTTCCTGTACAAGTCTCTCGTGACGGCTTGGATTCTATCGTGTCCTGCCATGTCAGATTCGGCCAGCGAGCGAGTGAAGCTTTGATCAGCTCAGTGCCAAGCCCGTAACGGCGCACATCATCCACAACGGTTAGGGACACCATTTGTGGATACCTTTTTACACAGATGACGCCCAAAGCCGCCGGGCCATAAAGCCCAAATTCGGCGACGTGAAGCTCTGCATAGTGCCATCGGCCGCCTTTGTACTTGGCGCGTAGCGGAAGGTTGCGGGTAACTTCCCGGAAAATAACTTCGAAAGATAAGTTGATGTGTGGAAGCCTGGCGTTATCGTTCGTCATTGGGTGTGTTCCTTGGGGGTTTCATGGAATGCATCAAGTCGTGGCGGGAAGTTTGCGCTTTCCGTCACGGCGCCTTTCTAGCGCAGTCTTCCGCGAAGTGCGAGCTTGCACCTCTCGCCCACCTTGGCGTCTTCCCCCTGCTCGTAACCGTACTTGTCCAGCATATTGCAGTACCGCATGAGCTTGGCTTGTTCCCTGATTGAGGGACGGCAGTCTCGGTTAACATGCCTGGCGTTCCACAGAATTGTGGAGCCCCAACGCTGAGCTTTCAGATCCGGTCTATGTCCGCGGCTTTGCCTTTGGCCTTAGTGTTCAGGATCCGGACTAGCCAGCCAGCAGCCGCTTCCGGGAAGTTGGGCAATTCACGCAGAAGGTCTGGGATGCTTGTGGATCGGCGGTCGGCAATGCGGCGGATGAAACCGGCGAAGTGGGTCTACCTTCCCGCTGCCGCAGCTCTTCGACTATCCCCGCTCTGTGCTCTCGCAAGAGAGCAAGAGGCTGTCCGGCGGCGTGATCGGGCAGGCAGTTGCCGATTTCGCCGTCGGCATTGAGGTTGATGCAGAAGGCCTGGGCGGCGGCAATGAGGAGGTCGCGGTTGTCATTGGGGGTCGCCTTCTCCCCTCAACTTGCGAACGCGCTCTTCGGCCTCGATTACACGCTGGCGAAGGGCGGGAGACAGGGGGCGGTTTTCGTCGCGCTTGGCGGCAAGGACGTTCTCTTGTGCTCTTAGGGCGGCATTGAGGGTTTGGTTGGCAACGTCGGCAATCAGTTTGGAATGTTGCAGGTTCTCAGCATCGAAGGGCTGAGCTAACAGTTCGGCTTGGCGGCGGAGAGACGTAGCCAGGTTGCATGCCAGGAGCTCGGCAGGGGTGAGGGGCGAGGTGTGGCGTGTCCGGCAGCAGGCTGCAAGGGCGTGCCATCGTTCGAAGCTGGGCAGGTGCGCCTTCTAGACGGAAGAAGGTGCTGCCTTTATATACCGCCTTGCAAGGGTTAGGCCTGAGCGGGACTGGCCAGCCCTGTCTTCAAGGTAAAGCTGAAGCGGGGGCGCTGATAGAACCCGTCGTGGCCGGCGCCGCTAGCTGCAAGGCCCTCTTAAGCTCGGGCGAAGCAAGAGAAACTGCGCGAGATGCAGGGTGCTCGGAATAGCCAAACTCACGGTGCCATAGTTCCAGAATGGCGCGAAGGATGTCGGTCAAGATATAGTTCCGATCGTTGTGCAGTGCAGCGAAGGATGTCGGTTTTGGCGGTGTTGGTTAAGGTTTGGAGCTGGAGCCTTGCGGTTAGCAATGTGGTTAGGTTCCGAATTTTCCGGAAACAGACGGCAGCTTGGCGCTACATGGATGCGATATCAATGTCATGGCGTGTATTTCGTGGCTACGGTTACGGTTCGAGTTTGGTTAGGATAATTAGGTTGGTGAGGTTTTTTTCCCTGTGGCTATTTTTATATATTCCTCTTTTTTTTCACGCATAAGGAGAAAACATTCTAACCATCCTAACCATCCCGGTAGAAACCTCTGAGACTTCAAGTGGTTGCCGGTGGTTAGTACTGTTGAACCGAGCCTAACCATCCTAACCATCCCGCCCCTCATAAATCCCACACCCTTGCCGTTTCAACAGGTTACGCGTGGTTAGGATATCGAAACTGCCTGCCGCAGTAAGCTTCGGCGCAAATCCCTTCGCAGGTGCAGCAAAAACGCTCAAAACTCAATGTCATCTACCTCAGGCTTAGCCCCAGGCTGCTTAGCCCTACCCTGCTTAGCCCCAACCTGCCACTCAGGCTTAACCTCAAGGTTGAAGTAGTTTGCATTTGCCCGTCCTTCTTTTGTTCGGAATGTGTATTCGCCGAAGGGCCGGTCCCGGTACCGTCTGAGCCAGCGCCCAAGCCTGACCGGGTCAACTACGGGGCCTGCTCCGGCAACTGCCATGAGCGCGCTTTTGAACTCGCCGCCAGTCGCATTAGCCTCGGATGCCACCTCGCCCGCGCGAAGCCAGAATTCTCCGTTTTGGCCTCGCCTGATAATTTCCTTGACCCGGTCAGTTTCCTTTTCCTTGGGGTCTAGCCATTCTGAGACTTTTACCTTCCATTGCTCCGCCACCGCTAGCACTTGGCCCGCGACGGGATCGCTGTCTTGAAGCTTTTCCTGATTGCCGCAAGGGTCTGGCATCCCTGCCCACATCAAGACTCGCGGATCATGCGGGACCATGTTTCAAATCCGGCAAGCGGGGTAGTCTTGTTCGGCGCCCGGGCTTTCTGGTATGCGAGAATAATTGTCAGGCACGCGCTTACGTATTCGCCGCGGTTTTCTCTGGCAAGTTCTTGGGCGCTCTTATTGAAGGACCTGGACCCCGGGTTTTCCTTCTTAGCGTCCATTTGGCAAAGCACGGACCTAGGGTTAAGATCGTCGCCCAAGGCTAAGTTATTCCCATTTGCCATGATGAACGACGACATTACGATGGAAGGCAAGTCCGATCTGCCAAGGACACGGATCGATGCAACCCGCTCGGTCAGGTAGCTGCATATTGCGGCCCCTCTCAAGGTCCAGGTGCAGTTGTCAATCGATATTACCCGCCGACCTTGAAGTAATTGCGAGGAAAGCCTCTTTTCTAATTCTTCCTCGTCAACTCCCTGAGTACACGAAACTGCAAGCGATCCTGTTGCTACTATCGATATAACCCCGCTCAGGTAGCCCTTGCCTGTCCGGGGTGTCGGGGATGTAATGGCGAGCAGTGGGGTTGGTCCCAAGGATGGCCGGTTTACCGCGGACATCATCCTTGATATTGCAACGGACAAGTCCGTGTCCGATACAAAAGCGAATTCATCTAAAAGCTTCTTCAAGGTTTCGACAGCTACCGTGGCATCTTCGAGCGTGGGGTGTTCTTTCAAGTTGAATTCTAATCCGCACGGTGCGTAAAAAATGCCGCTGTCTGGGTCGTAGCCCGGCTCATTTAAAAGTTTTCCACTAGATAGAACTATAGGAATGTCGGTGAGCCCGGTTAGAGGGTATATCTTGGAGAAAGGTCCTTTTGAAATAAAGGTCTTAAGAACATCTTTTGGCATATGCGACGAGACGTTTCTCCTTGATCTTGCATCTACCTTTACCGCCGCGATGCGCGATTCCAGTATTTCGCCAAGAGACTCAACGGAAACACTTGGAGACAGTAGCGATCCATAAGACGTTCCGTCGGGAAGCTTTTCGGTTACTCGGCCGGCTCTGACGATAAACTCGCCGCGCCGAAACAGCGGTATTCCAAGCGACTTGATCAAGTCTTCTAGGCGATCCACCAATTCTGCAAAATTGTCTGGGGACGCCCGGAACGGCACCCGATTGTCCGGCCCTCTAAGGTTTTCCTCGATATCTGGGGTGCGATCGCCGCCAGGCGGGAACTCGAAAACATTGTCCATCAGCCCGCCCTCCCGACTAGAAGGGGCGACGAAATCGCGGGTGATCGCCATGTGCATGCCTCGCACAGCCCGTTGCCTAAGCTCTGAAACTGCATGCAGGTGCTTGGGCCGGACAACTTGCACCGTTCGTCGAACTTCTTATCTGTTTCGTCCGGATCGTATCTTAAATCGCCCTTTGAATACTCGTGCGCGATCTCCCGGCCGTGCTCGACGAACGCAAGCACGCCTAGGCACGCCTTCCACTGAGGCTCTGGAACGGCACCCATCTTTCGGGCAAAATCATTGATCTGTCGGCACCTGCGCAAAACCGCGGGGAATTCGGTCGCAGGAAGGGGCGCGCATGCATGCACCTGTTCGCGAAACTTGCGCCGAACCTTGAGCTTGAGCTTGTCGAATATTCCAAGCTCTACCGGACCATCGCCCCAGCTATCGACAAAGACGGGCAGGCGGTTGCCGCCTTTATGGTTTGCCGTTCCCGGCGGCCGCAAAAGGCGCACGGGGTCGGCGGAGCATTGTTTATCAAGCTTGAGCCCCTGCCCTTCCAGCGCGCCGGCGATGCCGCCTGCGTAGGCGCGCCAGAGCCGCACATCGCTCATTGGCGCGGTGAGCGGCCAGTAGAAATGCAACCCGTGCCCAGAGCAGACAGTTACGGGCGAGGGCAGGCCAAGCTTAGCGATTGCCCAGCCCAATGCCGCCTTTGCATGATCGAACCGGACATATGGCTTATCCTCGCCTACGTCCACATCGCCGTGAAAACACTGCCTTGCGCAGAGGTTCAATTCGTCGCGGCGGCCCTTAAATCCGAAGCGCCAGTCGCGAGCGATCTCGCCGACTTCCTTGAAGGTTGCCGTGGCATGCCACACATTCCCGGAATAGGCCTTCGCCACGGTCCACTGGGCCAGCTCGGCGTCGATATCGAAAAGCCGGTTGTAGAGCGCTGGCGTGTCCCCATCCTTTGGTTGCCAGGTCGCTGCGCCGGCGCGGTATCCTTCGCGCGGCAGGATCAGGCGGAAAAGTTTCGAAGCGTTCGCGGATGGGGGGTGGGCAATTCGAGGGGAGGCGGGTTCAAGCGCGCTCATGGCTGCCCCCAATCAAGTTTTACGAAAGGCAGCCGGTCCGGGTCGATCCCCGCGGCGCGAAGCTCGAAATGAGGAATGAAAGCGCGGCCCTTGCGGTCACGCATTGTGGTTCCGCAGCTTAAGCAGCGCCACGAAACGTGCCTGGCCAGGGCGGTCCGCTGCAGCGAAACACCTCGGTTACGGTCACAGCGGGGGCAGTGCCGAACCTGAAAAATTGTGGAGACGGGGGCGGAATCCGCTTGACGCGGGAATTGAAGAACATTAGATTGAGACATAGTGATTGGTCCCGCTAACACACTGATAACACTACGGAAGCCGCCTTTACCGGGGCGGCTTTTCGTTTGCGAGCGAACGTAGCAAGCTGGTTAGGGTGGGTTTTTTCGCCTTCACCGAGGCGGGGCGGGGGTTACGCCTTGTCGACAATCAGGTGCCGAGCTCGGGCATTTATCCAAGCGTCGAGGTCGTCGATCACGTAGCCGACGGCACGAATGCCAATTCGGATAAAGGGTGGCCCGTCACCCGTAAGCCTTGCCTTATCCAAGTAAGATTGGCTTAGCCCGAGGTAGGACGCCGCCCGGTCGCTTCGTAACACGCGTTTAACGGGCAGGTCGGCCGAGGGGTTGGCGTAGCGAAAATCAGCAAAATCGTGAACTTGCATGGTTTTGGCACCTGTTTTGAATTGGTGCCAAAGAATATGAGGCAAATTCCTCCCACCTGAAATGGGGGTCCAGGTGTATAATTTCAGTTTTCGGCTGATCTAAACTCACTGAGTGAAATGCGTAGCCCATTGAGAAGCTGGTTAACACTTTTGGTTTCCGACTTCGATGCGAGAATCCGGTCGAAGGTTTGCCCAGCTAATGTGTCACGGGAAACATCTTCGTCTATCCGCTGAACCCAGTAGGAGACGGTGCGGGCGGTTATCTTGGAGACCGACCGCTCAGGTCTTAGGCCCGCGTCACGGCAAGCTTTTGCGACCTTCCCGCAAGCTTCTGGTTTGCTAACTCCAATCTCTGTAAGCCTAGTTACCGTAGCGGCCGCCATTGCCCAGTCGCATTGTCTAGCAGGGGACGATGGGCGGCCCCCTGCTTTGGTCTTTTTGGGTTCAAGCAGCGGCAGCGTTACACCGTCCTCCAAGCTTAGAAGCGCGTTCAACAGCCCGGCGAACGTCTGTCTAATTGAGGCCGTGCCCTCTAACCTCATAAGGAACATGAGTATGTAGTTTTGCGCTGCGATGGCGCCTTCGCGTCCGTTGCGCTGATATAGGTTGGCTGCTTCTTGTAGGTCGGTTAGCAAAATGCGAACCGCGTCTTCAGCTGATTTGACGGAGGCGGAATCTGTGTCTTGTTTTGGGTTTTGGTAAAGCATCTACGCCGTCCTCGCGAATGTCCGGGGAACACAGCGAGTGGACTACCTCGCTTATCGGCCTGCAGAGCCTATCCCTGCGCTGTTCTATATAAGCGCTCTCGCGCATCCCTGCTTTTCACCTCGGAGCCTATCTCAAAACGGCCACGAGTCTTAAAGGGGGCGGGCTCCGGTCGGGTCCGGTCCGCAGGTGCCGAAGCCGCCGGCTTACGGTCCTTCGGTTGCCGAAGCGCCATCACCTGATCGGCCACAATCGAAAGGCTTGGCCGATGTTCGCCGTTTTTCTCGTAGACGCCGATCGTAGCCTTGCCTTGCACGCAACATGCATCGCCGGGGTGTAGTGCTAAAAGCAATTCCTTGGCGCGATCGTTGAACGCGAGAACGTTGGCGAATGTCGACGCATCGCCGTCTTTCGATATGAGCGTAGCCGTGACGAATTCTCGGCCGTTTTTCGACGTGCGCTGTTCGGGGCTGCGGAATACGGTGCCGCTGACGAGGGCGAGTATCATCGGCTTGTCTCCAGAAGCCGCTCAAGTCGCTGTATAATAGGGTCTGCGCCGGGCGGCATGTCGATGGTCCGGAAGTCCTTCAAAGCGGCATCGAGCTCCTTCGCGATACTTGTTAAGCTGGCGTGCGCGATGAGGCGATATTCGGGGGAGGCGCCGGAGCGGCGAGTTTGAAAGGTTGGCGGATAGCTGGTTTTTGCAGCCAGCTTGAATAACGCGGCTTCCACAAGGTCGATGGGTGCGGCCAGCGATGCCGCGATTGATTGCGACGAGCGCCAAATGCCGTCGGCGAAGTTCTTAGAGATTTTCCCGGCGAGGGATGGCGGTGGCGGGTCTTCGAGAAGCTCGGCGACTTGTGCGAAGCGGTCGCCTTCGGGGGAGGATGCGTCCGTAAGGCGCCAAAGCTTGCGAAACCGGCCTTCGGATAGTTCGGCTCTAGGTGTGCCACCGTGACACACGTTGTAATCGAGAAACCTGGCAAACAGCAGACACCGGCTTATATATGAGATTCCGCGGCCCTCGATTTTGGCCAATTCTTTTACGGACCATCCCGAGTTTAAAAACAGACGAGCAAAACCCTGATCGTGTCGGGCACCGGCGTGAGCGCGGGTTGTGCCGAGAGAATCGACGATTTCTTTTCGGCGGCCGCGGTAAGCGTCTTCACTAAGAATATTTTGCGAGCCGGCGTCGAGGGCGAGGATGGTCATTGGCTCACCCGCCGTGTGGTTTGGATGAACGAGCCGGTGTCTTTCTCGCAGCATCGTACCGGCGTTTCCCTTCCACCATCGCGGCAAGTTTCTCGGGGCCGGGCTTCGGTCGGATGCGGTGTTCTGATGTTGTCCGAGCGGGCTCGCCAATGGTTTCTCTCACCCACGCAACAACATCGGACCACAAATAAATCGCGTTCTTCCCGAAAATACTGAATGGGGGACCGCCGCCGCGTGTGGCCTTTGTGGCAAGCGTGTGGTAAGTCAAGGGCGTCCCGCATGCCTCCAGCATCTTCGCAAGCTGGGTGCGGGTTAAAAGGGTTTGGGGATCGATAGAGTCGAACGTCCTAGGTTCGGGCGAAGGTGCACCTAGGGATGGCGAAGCGGTTCGCATGGCATGCTCCGGGTTGTGTGGAGGGCCCGTCGGGCTGGGCTGCCATGCGCTCGAACGTCGTCCGGTGCTTGCCGGAGTCGCGCGCCATTGCCGTACGAAAACGGCTTGCCGAGCTAAGCGTTAGTCGGCTTGGAATTGAAATAATGCTTTAAATGTTGGTGTCAAGGCTTACGGATCGGAACGATATTGGCGTCCGGTTTTGTCTCGCCGAGCAATTCCGCTATGTGGTCGCCGATACGGTCCGCAGCTTCCAGCATTACCGCGTCCGCGTGGTGGGCATATCGCGATGTTACGGTTGCTTTCCTGTGGCCAAGCAGAGCGGCGATAGTGAGTTCCGAGAAGCCAAGATCAGCGGCGACGGAAGCAAAAGAGTGCCGCATCGTGTGTGGCGTAATTTCCGGAGGCAGCCCGGCTTTCCTAGCGATGCGTGCCCAGGCTCTGGGAAATCCGAGCATCGGGAACACTAGGCCGCTTGAACGTGAAAGCCCTCGAAGAACATCACATGCCGCGTGGGGCAAGGGCCGCATTGAAGCTCCGGTCTTTGTATCCGCAAGGCGCGCCGTCCGGGTGACGAGGTCTGCTTCGGTCCATTTGAGAGAGAGCATTTCCCCTCGACGCCATCCGGTTAGAGCGAGGAATCGTATCGCCGCTGTGGTAATCGGTTGTGTCCTTCGACAGGGCGCGCAAGGCGTTGCCGAGCTCGGCATATTCGTCTTCCGATAGGCGCCGGCTCCGTTGTCCATCCGCGCGCCTCTCGACGCCTCTAACCGGATTGTCGTTTCGCAGACCGCGGCGGATCGAGAAGGAAAATATGCCGCCAAGCAGCCCAACGGTGCGCGACGCCCCTCCCGGCACGTTCTCGTAAAACCGCTCAATGTCCGCGCGGGTAACGGCGGCTACTCTCAAGCTTCCGAGGATAGGCTTGATGTATTTGGCGATGCGGCTTGCGTCTGTTGCGAGGGTGCTGGCCTTCTTGGCGTTGCGCTGCCGGGTTAGGACGCGGCCGGACTTGGCCGCTTCGAGATATTGGTCGCATAGCTCGGCGACAGTTGCGGCCTTGCGGCTGTCTTGTTTCTGCCTGGCAGGGTCGCCACCGCCGACGACCTCGACCAGTAGACGCCTCGCCTCAGCGCGGGCCGTGTCCGGTGTCCAAGGCGTGCCGTGCCGTCCTATGGTGGTCCACCGCTGCCGGCCGATGACCGTGCGGTACTTGAGAATATAGACGGCAGCATCACCCTTTTGCCGGCGAACCCCGAAGCCTGTTACGGCGCCTTTGCCGGCATCCCAAAGTACAGAGTTGGGCTGAAGGCTTGCGACGGTTCTGAGGGTAATCAATGGCTGCGCTCCTAGCAACCATATAGCTACCATACTTTCTCAAGGTAGCGCAAGTGAAATATATTCGTCGCAAGGAAAATAGGCTTGTAACTGCAGTGTGTTTTCGTGTAGCTACAATAATCAGCCAGTATGGTATTTGCCAAAGCTGGGCAAAATGCGCTTCAAATTCCGCGCACCTACGCCGTGTTATGTTCCCGCCTTAGGCCGCGGCGCGGCGGCGCGGGCAAGCCGGTCGTTGATGGCCTCGCCCAAACCTTCGTGAGGGACCGGCGCGACCGCGATACAGGCGGGCCCCCTCGCATCGAGCTCCCGTAAAAAAGTGAAGAGATTGGCCGCCGCCTGCGCGAGATCCCGGCCGGGCGAAAGGTCCAGCACATTTTCGCCCTCGCCAAAAGTCCCGCCGAAATCGAGGGCTGCCTCGGCCTCGACGCTTGTTATCGCCTCAAGGCGAAGTTTTGCACGCGGCGCGTAATGGGATTGCGACATTCCCGGCGAACGAGCTGGGCCTAACCCCGCTGGGTCCCAAAGCGCATGGCCAAGCACGGCTTCGATCGCGGTCCTCGCGATCCCGCCTGGCCGCAACAGTCGCGGGTGCTCTTCGACGCATTCGATAATCGTCGAACTCGAGGCCAACCGGACAGCGCCCGCCATCGAGGATCAGGTCGATTTCGCCGCCAAAATCCCGCGCGACGTGAGCAGCGGTGACCGGGCTCACCCGGCCGGAGCGATTGGCGGACGGCGCCGCCAAGGGCCGCCCCGCCGCTGAAACGAGCGCAAGCGCAACCGGATGCGCCGGCACCCGCAAGGCGATGTTTTGTTGGCCCGCGCGGGATGCCGCGCAGACGGTTGCGCCGGGCGCAAGCGGGACCACAAGAGTCAGTGGCCCCGGCCAGAATGCTTTGGCGAGGCGCAAGGCATCGCCGGAAAAAAGGCCCTGCTCAAGCGCCGCTTCAAGGCGCGTGACATGGGCGATGAGTGGATTTAATTTGGGCCTTGCCTTCGCCGCATAAATGGCGGCAACGGCGGCGTCCGAGGTCGCGTCGGCGGCGAGGCCATACACGGTCTCGGTCGGAAACGCGACGAGACCGCCGTGGCTCAGGATGCGCGCCGCCTCGGCAATGCCCGCCGCGTCCGCGGCTATTTCTCTTTGCGTGGCGGGGGCGGGGCCGGGCACAACAAAATCGCTCTTCATCCGCCGATATTCATCCTTAACGACACAAGAGAAGGCAAGTGGATTATAATTTAATTCTTGGCCTGGTGCATCCTTGCCACGATATCCCCTCGCGATCCAAAGAGTGAAGCATTTGCGGAGATTTCGATGAGCTATCGCGCGCCCATTGCCGACATTCTTTTCGCCATGATCCACGAGGCGGGGCTAGATCTTGGAATTGAGGACGGAATATATCCCAATCTTGGCGATGGCCTTGCCGAGGCGACCCTGACAGAAGCGGGAAAATTTGCCGAAAATATCCTCGCGCCTTTGAACCGCGTTGGCGACAAGGAGGGCGCGAAGTTCGAAGCGGGCAGGGTCGCGACCGCGCCCGGCTTTGCCGAGGCCTACCGGCAATGGACCGCTGGGGGATGGAATGCAATTACCGGCCCATCCGATTACGGCGGCATGGGGCTGCCGGTGCTTCTTAATACCGCTTGCCTCGAAATCTGGAGCGCGGCGAACATGGCGTTCAGCCTTTGCCCTCTGCTGACGCTTGCCGCGATCGAGGCCATGCAGGCGCACACAAGCAAAGCATTGAAGGCGGTCTACCTCGCAAAGCTCGTCTCGGGCGAATGGACCGGCACCATGAATTTGACCGAGCCGCAGGCAGGCTCCGACCTCGGCGCGCTCAAAACCAGGGCCGAGCGGCAGCGGGATGGAACCTACAAACTCTTCGGCTCCAAGATTTTCATTACTTATGGCGAGCATGACATGGCCGAAAATATCGTTCATTTCGTGCTCGCGCGCTTGCCTGATGCCCCAAAGGGAACGCGCGGCATCTCGCTCTTCCTCGTGCCGAAGTTTCTCGTCGATGCCGATGGCGCGCTTGGCGCGCGCAACGATGTCCACTGCATCTCGTTGGAGCATAAGCTCGGCATCCATGCCTCGCCCACCTGCACGATGGTCTATGGCGATCATGGCGGCGCGACGGGCTTTCTTGTCGGCGAGGAGAACAAGGGGCTTGCCTGCATGTTCACGATGATGAACAGCGGCAGGCTCAATGTCGGCGTGCAAGGCGTCGCGATTGCGGAGCGCGCGTTTCAGCAAGCGCTCGCTTACGCAAAGGAAAGACGCCAGGGTCATGGGCCAGGCGATATCGGCGAAGCGATGACTCCCATCGTGCAACATCCAGGCATTGCCCGCATGCTCATGACAATGAAGGCGATAGCGGCGGCCGCGCGGGCGATCTGTCTCATGACGGCGGATTCGATCGATCGTTCGCGCCGGGAAAAGCGCCAGGCCGCGCGGGAGCTGGCCGCGGAGAGGGCCGCGTTGCTGACGCCGGTCGCCAAGGCCTTTTCCACCGACATCGGCAACGAGGCCGCCTCGCTCGGAATCCAGGTTCATGGCGGCATGGGCTACATCGAAGAGACTGGCGCGGCGCAATTTGCGCGCGACGTAAGGATCGCCGCGATCTACGAAGGCACCAACGGCATTCAGGAAATCGATCTAGTACAGCGTAAGCTCGGTCTGTCGGGGGGCGCGGCGGTGCATCGCGAAATCGCCGATATGAAAGCGGCGGTCGGGGCGCTGCGAAAGAGCAACGCCGACGGCCTCGGCGAAATGGAGCCGTGCTTGGCTGAAGCCGTGGACGCGCTGGAGCGCGCCACCGCCTTCATGTTGGACGCCGCGAGAACACGCCCCAACGATGCGCTCGCCGGTGCGACACCCTATTTGCGGCTTTTTGCTTACGCGCGAGGAGGCACGGCGCTGGCAAAAGGCGCGCTTGCTGCGCATCGTCTCTCTCTAACGGGCAACACTGACCCCGCGTTGCCCCTGCGAATCGCGACAGCCCGCTTTTTTGCGGAAAATATCGCCGTAGGGGCGGGCGGTCTCGAACGCGATGTCACTCGCGGCGCCGCCTCGGTGCACGCGAGCGCTGCCGCACTGGCCAATGACGCCGTACCATAGCGCGGCTCTGACGCGACGAGACAATTGATGCAAACGCCAACCGTGAGGATCGAACGCATAGGCGCGGTTCTTTGCGTGACCTTCGACCGGCCGGAGAAAAAGAACGCGCTTAACCGCGCCATGTATAACGCCGCGGCCGAGGCTTTGCGGCAAGCCGGCGGCGACCGGTCTGTTGGCGCCGTGGTGTTTGCCGGTTCTGGCGGGGCGTTCACGGCGGGCAACGATATCGCGGATTTTCTCGAAGCGAGTGCCGAGCCCGGGGAATTTCCCGCTTTCACTTTTATCAAGACGCTCGCGGCTTGCGAGAAGCCACTTGTAGCCGCAATCGAAGGCATTGCGATCGGCATCGGCGCGACGATGATGCTGCATTGCGATCTCGTCTATGTCGCGCCTGGCACTGTTTTTCGCTTGCCCTTCGTCGACCTTGGCCTGGTGGCGGAGGCGGCATCGTCGCTGCTTCTGCCGCGCCGCGTCGGCATGGCCAAGGCGGCTGAATTATTGCTGCTTTGCGAACCGTTCGGCGCCGAGGATGCGGTGCGGCTGGGACTTGCCAATGCCATCATTCCGGCGTTCGAGCTGAGCGGTTTTGCGATCGAGAGGGCAGGGCGGCTGGCAACAAAACCCAGTGCGGCGGTTGCCGCCACGCGCCGCCTCATGCGCGGCGATGGCGAGGAAATTTTTGCCAGGATCGAGGAGGAGGCACGGCTATTCTGCGCCGCCATGCGCTCTCGCGAAGCCCGCGAGACCTTCGCCGCGTTTCTCGGCGAACACCGCTAGGTTATAAGGCTCTATGGAGAGCCGCCGGGGCTGTCTCCCGGCGGTTTGGATCGTGGTTGCGAGCGACGCCCGACCATTCATTCAAACCTCGCGAGCAGCTCCGGCGACACTGACCGGCAAATACCCCGGCGAAGACTTCTGGCCGCGGCCAGGTATCTTGTTATTTATCGGTCCTCTTAATCGCGCCCCGATCAGGGTAGTCTGTACTGCCGGCGCTCGGCGCGGCAGCGCCGCTCTTTACATCAGCACCTTCTTTCTTCTCCGGAGAGCCTATTCCAATCATCTGCTGGACCTTACTCTTCAGGCCGGGTTGATCCTGCGTGTCTCCTGCACCATTTGCGGGAGCTTGTGCGAGCCCGATGGCCGGTGCAAGCACGAGAGCTGCCGTGGATATTGCTGTTGCGAGCTTCATAGAAAATCTCCTTTCCGGGGTTCCCTCGGCATAAACGCAGGTTAGATTATTAGGTTCCAGTTCAAGCGCCGCCAGGGGGCTGGCCGCTCCGGGCGATAGACAGTTGGGTGCTCTGTTGCGTCCTCAGGCCGGCCGTGAACAGCGGGATGTTCCACACCGGAATTGCGCAACAAGTAAGCCCGTCAACCTGATTTTAGCTGCAAGGATCTCATTGGGGCCGTACACTCGCCATGCAAACAGGGGACGGGAGGAGCAATGGTCGCATCGATTGTCCGAGTGGCATTCATTGCGGCGGCCACCGCTGCCTATTTCGGCCTGGCCGTCCTCGGCTGGGGCGGGCCTGCCGCCTTCTTCTCCCACCCGGCGCTGATCGCGCTCGCGGTGGCGGTCTTCGTCATGGCTGGCGCGTCGCTGTTCGCCGGCGGGAACCTCAGTCCGGGGGTGCGCGAGGACCGTGGCAACCGCTGGGTTATCGCGGCCCTCTCGCTGATCGGGGTGCTCGCCGCCTTCCTGCCGGCCTTGACGGACCGGAAGGAGGTCTGGACGCTCGACGGCGACGCCATCCGCTGGCTCGGCGTCACCCTCTTCGTGGCCGGCGGCGCGCTGCGGCTCTGGCCCGTCATCGTGCTCGGAAACCGGTTCAGCGGGCTGGTCGCCATCCAGCCCGGCCACACTCTGGTCACCAGCGGCGTCTATCGCATCATCCGCCACCCCAGCTACTTGGGGTTGCTCGTCAACTCGCTGGGGTGGGCGCTCGCTTTTCGTGCGGGGGTCGGCGTGCTGCTCACGGCGCTTATCATCCCGCCGCTCCTCGCGCGCATCAGCGCGGAGGAGAGGCTGCTGCACTCACAGTTCGGCGCTGAGTACGACGCTTACCGGGCCCGGACGTCACGGCTCATTCCGGGCCTCTACTAGTCTAGGAGCGTAGGATTCGCTGATGGGATGAGTGTGTCACACGGAATGCCCGCCGCCGCCGCTTGGTCGTGTCCGTCACCAGCCTTTTACAATACCCGGCCGTAAACGGCGGAATGTTTCCAGCACGGAAATTATGCAACAAGGAAGCCGTTAAAAATCAAGGCCTGAATTTTGGGCGCATAAGTCGCAATACTCAGCCCTCATATGCCTTCTTCAATCCCTCGATGTCGAGCTTGACCATTTTCAACATTGCTTCGGCAACGCGCTTGGCGCGCGCCCGATCCGAATCCTTCATCATATCGCCGAGCACCGTGGGCGCAATTTGCCAGAAGAGCCCATAGCGGTCTTTCACCCACCCACATTGCTCGATCTTTCCACCTTCCGACAACGCCGCCCAGAGCCTGTCAATTTCGGCCTGATCGTCGCATTTGACCATGAACGATATGGAATGATTAAACGCGTCAAATCGTCCCGCGCTGAAGGCCATGAACGGCTGCCCCATGAGTGTGAACTCGACCACCTTCACAGAACCGGCCGGTCCGCTCGGACTGTCCGCAGGAAGTGCCGTAACACTGTCCACTTTGGAATTAGGCAACACCGATGCGTAGAAGGCGGCGGCTTCTTCCGCTTTCTCCGTGTACCAAAGATTCGGGACTATTTTCGACACCGTTGCCTCCCATGCGATAAAGACACCGAATCTCAAATTGCTACACGCGAAATTTCTGGTCAAGCCACGGTTGGGTTCCGCGCGAAATTAATGCGCAGACTCTGCGGTTGGCCGCGGGGCTGTCAATGTCGAGGGCATCCGCTGTCTCGGCGCCCAAGCGCGCATCACGCCCTTGAAAGACCTGTCCCGCCTGCTTACGTAAGCGGATCGTTAGATAATTGTACAATTATCGAAGTGACGTGAATTTCGGAGGATGGAAGTCATGAGCAGGTTGTCTGGCAAAACAGCGTAGTGACCGGCGCGTCAAAAGGCATTGGCGCGGGAATCGCCAAGGGCCTCGCGGCAGAAGGCGCGGCGGTCGTCATCAACTATGCCTCGAGCAAAGACGGCGCCGATCGCGTCGTTGCGGACATTAAAGCCAAGGGCGGCAAAGCGATCGCCGTGCAAGGCGATGTCGCAAAGACGGCAGATGTAAAAAAAATCTTCGCAGAGACGAAGCAAGCCTTCGGCCGGCTGGACATTCTGGTCAACAACGCCGGCGTCTACAATCTTTTGCCTCTCGAGGAGGTCACAGAAGAGGACTTTCACCGGCATTTCAACATCAATGTGTTGGGCCTGCTGCTGGCGACAAAGGAGGCGGCGAAGCTCTTTGGCGACGAGGGTGGCAGCATCATCAATATCGGCTCCGTGGCGAGCGATCTCAATCCGCCGAATTCGGTCGTCTACACCGCCTCGAAAGGCGCGGTCGACGCGGTGACCCGCGTGCTGGCGAAGGAGCTGGGTCCGAGGAAAATTCGCGTCAACTCGATCAATCCGGGCGTGATTGAAACGGAGGGCACACAGTCTGCGGGCGTGATCGGAAGCGATTTTGAGACACAACTGGTCGCACGGACGCCGCTCGGGCGGACCGGACAGCCGGACGATATAGCGCCGGTCGCGGTGTTTTTGGCGTCGGACGAGTCGCGTTGGGTCACGGGCGATACGCTGGCGGTTTCGGGTGGCTTGGGCTAAAGTGATCACGCCCTTGTGACGGCGGGCGCGCCGCCGCTAGAAAAATGAGCATGATCGCTTCAATTTGACGCGGTCATGCTCGAGGGGGTGGGGATGCCGGAACCGGCTGGCAAAACGCTGACCGAGGGTCAAGTTCTTCTGATCGCGAAGGCCTTGGGCGATCGGCGCCGCTACGAAATCTTGAAGCGTCTCGGCGAACGCCCGGACGCGCTCGCCTGCTGCGCGGTGCGCGATTGCATGGGCATCAATCCGGCGACGCTCTCCCACCACATGAAAGAGCTCGAAATAGCGGGGCTGGTGGAGGTCGTCCGGGAAGGCAAATTCGCCAGGTATACCTTACGGCGCGATGCGCTTGAGGCATTCTTGCAACGCCTGAGGGAAGATCTCGCGTGGCGCTGATGACTGATCTAAATCCACATTTTAATACAAACGAACGACGGCGCAGAGTTCGCTTTTTCGCTGTCCGCATGGCTTCCAGTTCCAGAAACTTCTTTATCCTGCAAGCTGTCCCTACGATTTCAAGAATCGATACTTGATGGTCACCGCGCCTCTGGCGGCGGGGTTTCCTTAGCGGGTACATCCACATCCTTGTCGACGCCGGATTCCACCTTGAACGTCGTTTGATAAGTCTTGCCGTCGTGCCTCGCGATCGCGACATACTCACCTTCGGCCAGCGTGGCCGACGGAAACGCGCCGATCAGCTCGCGGATGACGTCACCGCCAGGCGTCAGGATTGTGAAAACCGAATTGGCGAGGGCTTCGCCGCCGGGGCTGTTCACGAGCTTCAGAATCAAGGTGGCGGCGCGGTGACGCAGCGTCGCGTCGGTCAACTTCCCGGCCCGAACCTTGAGATCGGCGCTAATCACCGAATTCGTCGGGCTCGCCGAACCATTGCTCGCCGCATCGAGCAATGTCGACACAACATGATAGTTGCCTTCCGGAAGGCCGACGGTGTCCCCGGATTTGGCATTCGCGACCAGTTTTGCTTCCGGATTGCCGCGCTCCGGAACATAGATCGAAATCGATAATTTCGCTGGATTGATGGGCGTGTCGCCGAGCTCGCCCGCGATCCGCAGCCCGCCCGCATTGAGCACGAGCGTTTCATTTAACAACGTGCCGTTGATGGCGATGCGCTTTGTCGCGCCCGCGAGCCCCAAGGCAGCATGCACGACGAAATTGCCGTTGGGAAGGGACAGGTCTGGCGTCGCGTCGGTGGATTGCGCAACGAGTTTGTGGTTTCCGTCCGTTCCCGGGACTTCCTCGAATATGCGCCATTGCAGGCCTTCACGCACCGGCTGCGTGTCGGTGGCGGCGAAAAGCGCCGACAGCCGGACCACGCCGTGCACCGCCTCGACGGGAGCGGCCTCGGGGGTAAATGGCAAGCGCAGGGGCGGACCGGCGGGAGTTCGCGCTTTCGGCGATTGCGCCGCGACAGGCCAAGCCACCAGGCACAGCGCGGATGCCGCCAACCGCGCAAGCAAAGTCCCCCGGGCGATGAAGCCCTGTCCAATCCGGCCGGAAGCCGCTCTTGCCGGCGGAAGCCGACTCAAGCCTTACTCCTCCCATCGATGGAAAACGCTCAATGCCGCCGCCGCGAGATTGGTCAATGAAAGCGGGTGAAAAGAAAACACCACCCGATGGTGGCCGGCCGGAACCTCGGCGCCGCGGAACAGAAGATTGGCGTGAAGCACCGGTTCCTTATACCCATCGACGCGGGCCTCCCAGCCGGGATAGAAAAGATCGTGCAGCACGACGATGCCCGCCTTTGGGGCATCGACGTCGATCTTGACCGAGTTATCGGCGTAGTTGACGATCGCGACATGCGATAGGCCCGGCCCCGCACGCGAGGCGTGGCTTACGGATTGGTCTATTGCTTGCCCGGCGTGGCTCGCGGTTTGCAAGCGCTCTTGGCCCGTGCCTCGGGCGTAAGGACCGCGGTGAAGATCGGCCACGCTTGCCTGGTTGATCAAAACCTCGCTCGCCGGGTCGAAGCCGGGAAGGACGTGATCGTCGAGAACCTCCTCATTGTCGACAGGCTCGACCGCCGATGCGAAGTAGGCTCTCGGCACGGTTTTACCGAGCTCGTAGATATACATGGTGTCGCTTGTATAAATCGCCTGAGCCTTCGGTCGCGGAATGTCGCGTGGCAGTTCCGTCAAAGGGCGATCGAGGACCAAATATTCGAGACCGAGCAACGCCGCGAGACGGCTATTGTAGCCGCGAAAAGTGCCCGGATAGTGGCGCGCAAGGAGATCCTCGGCACCCGGCCCAGCGCCGACCGCGCGTTCGTAATCATCGACCCGCAACGGGTTGTAGCCGAGCGTATTTTCGAATTTGAGGACCATCGATGCATTCTGCCACGCCCCTTTGAGGCCTAGAATCTCGATGCGTGGACGGTCACCGTCGCGCATCTTGGCGGCTATTTCGTGGCGCAGAACCTCGATGCCCGCGGCTTCGGCAGGCTTCATTCCCGCATAGAGGCTGTAGCTACCGAGTGGCTCGGCATTGAGGGGGGAGCCGGCATTGCGCCAGAGGATTTCGGTCCCGCTTAAAAGCACGAACAAATTCGCGGCGAGCGCCCGCCTCGGGCGTGCTTGAAGCCCGAGCAAGACGGCGGCCCCAGCGGCCGCCATTGGGGCGGCAACCGCGAGCGCGGCAAGCGAACTCGTCAGCCGGCCTTGCCGCAAGGAAAAGGCGAGGCCGATGCCGGTCAGCCCGGCGAGCGCCAGCGTGGTCGTCCCGGCCAGCGCGAAAGCTAGCCATTTCGGCAACGTACGGAAAGGCTTCGGCAGGCCTTCCTCGATATACCGGTGCAGCAACAATCCGGCGGCAAAGGCCAGCGCGACATTGACAAGAAATGTCGCATCCGCCGGCCTACGGTAGAGGGACACGCCGGATATCCAATCAAATGCGAGCGCGAACAACGGGGTATAGCGCCCCAGCGCGTAAGCAAGCGCCAGCAGAAGCAGAACGAGAAAGAAACACCCGTGCCGCGCGAACAGCCGGCCAGCTGCAAGTCCGTGCCACGCGATGAGCATGAAAGGGAGCGTGCCGATGAACAGATAATCGACGGCGCGATCGGTCCAGTCGGCGCGCGTCATGGTATAATAGCTAGGCCCCCAATAATCATAGAGATGATCGAGGGAGCCGAAGAAGTTTGGCGCGAATAGCGTAATCAGATTAATCGGCGCGAGGGAACCGGCCGTCGCTACCCCGAAAGGAACGCCCGGCCGGTTCGAGTCTGCAAGAAACTGCATGGTCAACAGTGCCGGTACGATCAAGATAGCGAAGATAAGTGCGACGCTCAGCGCCAGGATGGCGGCCCGGGCGCGCAGATAGACAAGCGCGTTTCCCGACTGGGCCGCGGCAAAGACAAGATAACCCGCAAGAACCGTGCAAAACAGGAAGGCGACCTGATCGCGGCCGAGCGCCATCAAGGATGCCGCGAGACCAAACACGAGAGCGAAACGATAGGAGCGGCGTTCGAGCGCGATGTCGAGGCACCACAAGGCCGCTGGAAAGAACGAATAGGAAATAATCATCCCGGTATGCTGAAGCCTCGAGGAGGCGGCGCCGCCGAGCATGAAAATGATCGCCGCGAGCACCGCTGCCGCCGGATGCCAGCGCCAGCGCCGCAAAAGGCCCAGAATGCAAACCCCTCCCGCGAAAAGATGCGCGAGGATGGCCGCGTCGAAGAGTTGCATCGGAGCGTAAGGCGCAATAAGCGCAAAAAGCATGATGCTCGGCGTGAAGATCAAGGATTGCGGGTCCGCGATCGCCGGATGGCCGCCGAAATGATAGGGGTTCCAGAGCGGAATCTCCCCATTATGCAAAGCATCGCCAAGGAAACGGAACATCGCGTAAAAATGGTTTTTCGAATCCCACGGCACCACCGTTCCGCTATAGAGCCAAGAGGCCAGCGCTAGACCGTAAAAGATGGCGAGGCTTAAAATCGCAAGCCGATGGGCGCGGCTGGTCCAAGCTTGAGCCCAATCCCCATTCTCCGCTTCGAACGGATTACGCGACATAATTCGCGTCCCGGGCGAGGCGGATGGTGTATTGCACCCCGACCAGCACGACGTCGATCCGGTTGTCCTTCAGCCAGCGGATCGTCGAACGCACGGTGTCCTCGAAATCGCGCGGCGGGATCCGGGCAAGCGCGTCATTGGTTCCCAACTGCCAAAGAACGAGGTCCGGATTCCTGAGCGCGACCTCGCTTCGGATGCGCTCCGCCATGTCCTCCGCCATTTCGCCGGAGACCCCGCGGTTGAGGATCACGACATCGACGCCCTTGAGGGCATGTTCGAGGATGGTTCCGAGCTGCGCAGGATAGCTCATGTCCTTCGACGAGGCCCCGTAGCCGAGCGTCGAGGATGAGCCGATCGCAAGAATTTGCACCTTTTCGCCCTTTTGCAGCGCGGCGGTGACGTTGGACAGCGGGGCCGGGGCGGCGATATCCATCGCCGGCACGTCGCAGGGCGGGCTCATCGGCGGCGCGGCGGGAGGCCCGTCTTCCGCGCGCGGCGCCGGCATCCCCGGCATCAAGATGAAGAGGCAGGCTAGCGTTAGGGCGAAAGCGGCTTGTTGGCCAAAGCCGCCGGCAATCTTTCGCGCCATTCCGCCGCCCATGCGATGAAACCCATCAGGAGAACACCCAAGATAACGATGAACGCGTCGGATGCAACATGTCCGCCATAAACGAAGCGGAAGATTTGCCCGCTCAGGCTGAGAAGAGACAGGGCGCAGAACACGCCGAGCGAATTGCGCCCGAGCAGGCATAAAAAGCCGGGAAGACGCGGGATCCACCGGCCGATGATTTTGAAGCTGCCGGCAAAAATCGCGGTCAAGGCCAGACTATGAATGAGCCGCGCCGGCGATAGAAATGTCTTGTCGAACGTAAAAAAGAGCTTCGGCTCGGGGAGATCGACCGGATCGGGGGAGAAACCGGTCATCCCCGCGGCAACGCCAAGAGCCCCCACCGGAAGAGCGAGCCAGCGCAAAATGGCACGGTGACGCCGCGCGAAACCGCCAAGCCCGTCTTCGCCCGCGAGCAGGAAGCCGAGAACATAGATGAGCTGCCATGCGAGCGGATTAAGGAACCAGGTGCCCTCGACCGGCCAGGTCGGTAAGTTCACGCCGAACGCGAGAGCCGCGGCATAGATCGCGAGCGAAGCGAGCAGCAAAAGGGCCGGAGCACAACGGTGGAGAAGCGCGACCGCCGGAGCGATGAAAATTAACACGACATACAGCGGAAGAATATTAAAATAGCCGAGCTGATGGGTAAGCAAAACGAGACCGATATGCGCTTTGATGGGATCATTGAACACGGCGGATGCATTGTGCCAGTCGAGGAGAAAGGGTGCATCGAGAAAAATCGCGGCCGCCCCGAGAAGCGCGATGGCCAGCTCCGTGACCACCATCTGCGCGACATAGACTTGGAAGGCGCGGGATTCTAGCCGCGGAATGAGCCATTTTGCCGGCAGCGCGCGGGCACGACCTTCGATAAGCTTGCGCATCGCCCAACCGGCGAGAAACACGAAAAGCTCGGCCGAGTCCGACAGCGACACGTTGCGAAATGTGAATCGCTCGAAATAGATCCCCGGAATATGGTTGATAAAAATCGTAACAAGGGCAAAGCCGCGCCAGAAATCGATCTCATTGGGAGCGCGCATGGTCTATTCAAAAACTCCTTCTCGCGTCCCAGCTACCCGCCGCGGCGGAATTACAAGGTTGAGCGTTTACCCCGCCGCTCCCGCCGTAAACGCCCCACGGACGGCCGCCTTGGCGGGGGCGAGATTGCCGCGCTCGGGGGGGGTTGGCAAGGCCGGCCTCGCGGCGATGCACACAAACGCCGGTGAGATCGGCGCGTCGCGCGCCGGACAAGGGCGGCATAACGGCCGTAGCGGACAGCCTTCGGGCCGATTTCGATAAGCTTCTCCTCCTGGCATCGCGGAGAAACGAAAGGGTTGCCGGGCTCGACACTATCGGGCATGTCATCGATGCCCCGTGGCGTGCCGGACCCGATGAACGGATCGGATTGGTGCCGTCCATGAGGGCGATCGCGGCGGCCGAGCCGTGCAACGCAGGACGCAAGCGGCGCCTTGCGGAATCTACCCCATGCGAAAGCGTGCGACAAAGACCTGGCACGTGCAATCATCACGAGCGGCCGCGGGCGTTGCGCGGCCAGTGGGAGACTTGCGGAATGGCGAATATTTGGGTGCGCAAGCCGATGGCGGTGCTTCAGGCCGAGGCAAAAGAAAGCGAATTCGGATCGGTGCCCGGGGAAGCGCGGTTGCGCCGGACGCTCTCGCTTGGAAGCCTTGTCGCGCTTGGCATCGGCGCCGTGATCGGCGCCGGCATCTTCGTCCTGACCGGACATGCCGCCGCCGTCCACGCCGGGCCAGCAATCAGTCTCTCTTATGTACTCGCTGGAATCGTCTGCGCCTTCGCGGGGCTTTGCTATGCCGAAATGGCTTCGACCGTGCCGGTTGCGGGGAGCGCCTACACCTACGCCTACGCGACGATGGGCGAATTCATCGCCTGGGTCATCGGCTGGGACTTGATCCTCGAATATGCTTTCGGTGCGACAACCGTCGCGATCGGCTGGTCCGGCTATGTCGCAAGCTTCCTACGCGATCTTGGCGTGATGATTCCAGGGAAGTTCGCGTCAGCGCCGCTCAGCTATGATCCGGCGGCCGGAACCTTGTTGGCGTCCGGTGCGCTGGTTAATCTTCCGGCGGTGCTCGTCATCCTTGTGGTTACCGCCTTGCTCGTTGTCGGGATTAAGGAATCGGCGCACGTCAACAATACAATTGTCGCCCTCAAGCTGGCAATCGTTGTCCTTTTCATCCTTGCAGGCGCTTGGTTCGTCAAAACCTCGAACTGGGTGACCACGAGCAACCCGGCGGGGGATTTCATTCCCCCGAACGCCGGTCCTGGCCAATATGGCTGGAGTGGGATTGTTAGCGGCGCCGCAGTTGTTTTCTTTGCTTATATCGGCTTCGATGCGGTGTCGACCGCAGCGCAGGAAGCGCGGAACCCGCAGCGGGACATGCCGATTGGTATTCTGGGCTCGCTGGCGATTTGCACCCTGCTTTATGTCTTGGTGAGCCTCGTCATTACCGGCATCGTGCCCTTTGACAGGCTGGACGTGCCGGATCCGATCGCGCTCGGCGCCGACGCCATAGGATTGGGCTGGCTCGCCGCCATCATCAAGCTCGGCGCGATCCTGGGTTTGAGTTCGGTCATTCTGGTGCTTTTGCTTGGCCAGCCGCGGATTTTTTACTCGATGGCGCGCGACGGTCTGCTGCCTCCCTTCGCGGCGATCGTGCATCCAAGGTTCCGCACGCCCTATATCACGACGCTGATCACCGGCGTGAGCGTCGCGATCTTGGCGGGCCTTCTACCGATCGGTCTTGTCGGCAAACTAGTGAGTCTCGGAACCCTGTTCGCGTTTGCCGTGGTCTGCCTTGGCGTCCTCGTTCTACGGATCACCCATCCGGAAATACACCGCCCGTTCAGGACGCCGGCCGTCTTCGTCGTGGCGCCGCTCGGGGTGGCTTCGGCGGTCTTTTTAATGTTCGGCCTGCCGAGCGAAACCTGGCTAAGCGTTGCCTTTTGGCTCGTGATCGGCCTCGCCGTTTATTTCTTTTATGGCCGCAACCACAGCCACTTAGGGCGGCGCCTAGAACGCGGGGAGGCCGGGCTCTGATAGTGGCCCGGCGCTGGCTGTCACCATCGAGGTTGTTTGGATTGAGTTGTCCAGTTACATTGCTTGCCTTTCACCGCTTCGATCAGCTGCTTCAGACTGAAGGGTTTCGGCAAAAAGCTGAAATCCTCTCCTTCGGGCAGGTTTTTGGCGAAGGCATCCTCGGCATAGCCGGACACGAAAATGACCTTGGCCTTGACTCCGCGTTTGCGCAATTCGCCGAACATGGTCGGGCCATCCATTTCCGGCATGACGACGTCGGAAACGACAAGATCGACTTGTCCGCCGTTCTGTTCGACGATCTGCAACGCCTCGCTGCCGGAGGCCGCCTGCAACACGGTATAGCCGCGTGAGGCAAGAGCCCGCGCTCCGAAAGCCCGAACCGCCTCCTCGTCCTCGACGAGGAGAATCGTGCCTTGGCCAGTGAGATCGACGGACGGCGCGGCCGCTTGTTCGATGGGACGGGCTGGATGGGTTTCGTCCGGGCTATACCGGGGCAGTAGGATCGTAAAAACCGTCCCTTTGCCGACCGTGCTCGAGCAGAAAACATAGCCGCCGGTCTGTTTGACAATGCCATACACCATGGCGAGGCCGAGACCGGTGCCCTTTCCGACTTCCTTAGTGGTAAAAAACGGTTCGAAGATTTTGTCTTTTACATCCGGCGCGATGCCATGTCCGAAATCCTCGACCTCGATTGCGACATAATCGCCGGGATCCAGCAATGCCTCGTTGAAGCCGGCGCATTCGGCCGCCATGACGTTGCGGGTCCGCAAGATGATCTCGCCTCCTTGCGGCATCGCGTCGCGCGCGTTGACGATCAAATTGACGAGGACATGCTCGAACTGGTTGACGTCGGCCTCGACGAGCCAGAGGTCGCGGCCATGGCGCAGCTCGAGAGCGATTTTTTCGCCGACCAGCCGGCGCATCAGCACTTGCAGATCGGATAGCACATCGCCCAGTTGCAGGACCTGCGGCCGCAACGTTTGGCGGCGCGAAAAGGCCAGCAGCTGCCGCACGAGCGAGGCGGCGCGGTTGGCGTTTTGCTTAATTTGGTTAATGTCCCGGAATGACGGATCGGTCGGCCGGTGATTGGCGAGAAGCAGGTCGCAATAGCCGATGATGGCGGTCAAGACATTGTTGAAATCATGCGCCACTCCGCCGGCAAGCTGTCCGATCGCTTGCATTTTCTGGGATTGTGCGAAGTTGCTTTGCAAAGTCCGCTGTTCGGTGGTGTCGAGCGCGTAAATCGTCGCGCCGCTCCCGTCGTGCTCGTCCGCCGCCGCAAAAAACAGCCTTGCCGACCGCTCGCCTTCCCCAGCCAAGGCAGCATCAACCGGCGGGATATCGGGAGTCGCACGAAAGGCCGCGGCCATGGCGGCATCGACAGCGCCGTGGTCGCGTTCGAGGATCCCGGCAAAGATCGAGCGCGCGGCGCCGTCGGGCTGCTTTAAGGCTTCCGGCATGAGGCGCGCGAAAGCGGCGTTCGAACGCGTGATCCGTCCCCTCGTGTCGAGCATGGCGATCGCCATCGGCGTCGCATTGAATACGTTTGCGAAGCGCGTTTCCCATGTACGCAAATCCTGCGCCGCTTCCTCGCCGGGAGCGCGGCTGAGGACGAGCGTGCGCGACGGCCCTGGCGCGCCATCCTGGCCGAACGTCACGCCGTGGAGCAAACGCACGGGTAGGCTTTGGCCATTGCGGCATTTCAGATCGATATCGAACTGCTCGGTGCGGACCTCGCCCGCGCCTCCGGCGGCCGGAGCGAGGAACGCGGCGGCGGAGCCGGACACGAAGTCGGTCAGCTTGATGCTTCCGGTGCCGGCCTCCGCCGGGTCGTAACCGAGCCAGGCGGCAAGGGTAGCGTTCATATAAGAGACGCCGCCGTTCCGGCCGCAGGAAAAAAATCCGGCTGGCGCGTGGTCTAAAAAATCGATGGCCTGCCGCAATTCCTGAAAAACCTTTTCCTGTTTTTCCCGTTCGCGCGTCACATTCGCGACGGACCACAGGCTTGCACGCTTGGCGCTTGCCAGAGCCAGCGGCCTGACCGTGATCTTGTACCAGCCGATCCCGCCGGCGCCGCCGAGCGGCGGACACAAGCGCAATTCCTCGGTGGCGCTCGCGCGCTCGCGCGCGGCTTGGGCGAGCCGGTAGATAGCCTCGGAAATCTCCGGGGATCCGGAAAAGAGCCGTTCCACCGTGCGCAGGTCCGGGAGGCCGCGTGCCCCCGCCAAGTTCAAATAGGCGTCATTCGCGTAAATGATCTTGCCGCCGGCACCGGTCACGATCAGCCCGTCGGTATTCCCATCGCAAATGTGTTGGGTGACATCGTTCCTCGACGCTTGCCCGGAAAACCGAACGAGGCCCGCCACAAACGCGAAGGAAGCGCAAATACCGGCAACCGCGAAGAGGGCGAGCAGCAAGATTGCGAGGGCGGTGCCTTCGTCATCGGGCAAAAAGGAAAAAGCCGCTATGGCGCCCGCCAAAAACATGGCAAAAGCCAAGGTCAAGGTAGGGCTGCCACTGCATCCGATTCCCCGGATGGCGACGGGCTGCTCGCTCATGAAGTTTCACCCGATTCAAGCGAAGTAACTAGTTTGAATCCTTGGACAACTCGCCGCCGTCTCCTCCGGAGCTCCATCATTGCGTTTGGAGATCTTACAAAGCCACGGCCTCGGCGGCACATCTGCCGCCAATTTGGCAAATGGTCGGGCATTGCCGGTGAACTTCGACTATTTTGGCGCTTAGGTGTTTAGTAAGCAAACTCGCGATAGGGTCTCGTCTCGCGGCGAGGCACCCGGCACGGATGAGTCCAATGCAATTGTTCGGAATGTTCCTCGCCAGCATAACCATTCGTTGCTAGCTCCCGGCGGCGCCATCGCGCAAATACGGGCGGGCGCCGCCAACTCCGCCGGCGGCCGGATTCCGCAAGGCCGCCCTGTCCAGGAATTGGACTGGTTCCGCTATGATTTTTCCGGCACCCGCGGCCACATGGGTCTCGGCGCCGATGCTGCTCACCCGGAAGGTCCCGGTGTTTCCTCGCCAGGACGGTAGCATAGTAGCTTGCGCGAATCATATTTTAATGAATTTTGATGAATTTCGTTAACTATTTGCTAGCCTGCAACGGCATGGAGGCTTGGAACATGCTACACCAGACGAACGTCTGCCGCGTTTTCTTCGAATGAGCCACCAGATGCTGGGCTTGAATGAAAGTTTTTTCGCGAGCAAGAGTCTCGCCTTTGCCGCCGCGGCGATCGCATTCCTCGCCGCCGCTGGCTTGTTCTCCGTTATTTTCCGCTTCACCTTCCGAAGCCGGCTCCGGTTGCCACCTAACGGAAGGGCCCGGCTGCCGCGGCTTGGGACTGTCGATGCCTTCGACCTCGACCGGCAGCGCCAGCTCGTCATTATTCGGCGCGACAATGTCGAACATCTGCTAATGATTGGGGGACCCAACGACGTCGTGATCGAATCCGATATTATCCGCGCCGAGAGCCGCGACCCGCGCGACCTTCGCGGGGCGAGAATTCGCGACAAGGAGCCCCGCGAGGCGCCATCGGTGCCGGCGGGAATTCCTTGGCCGTCTCCGACGGAAGCGCCACCGCCGAATGCTCCGCAGCGCAAGATGCCGTTTCCTACCGACCCCGGGTTGGAGTGGGAGACCAGGGTGACGGCCGCTGTCCCCACCGCGGAATCCGCGCAAGATTCCGCGCCACCGATTGTTTTACCCACACCAAGGCGGCCCGTTTTTCCGCTGCCGCCAACGCGCACGCCGCCGCCCGTTCATCCGTTTGGCCAAGGTACATCGAATCCCCACGAGCCGCTCCATGGCGGCGCCGATCCGCCGCAAAAACCCGAGCTTGGAAACAATCCCGTTAAGGGTTTTCCGCGCGCGCCTGTCGCCACGCCTTTTTTGCGGCCACCGGCGCTGCGCCAGGTGCAAGGGACCGCCGCCAAACCGGCCCCGTCAGGGCCATCCGAAGCCCCGCCGGATGCGCTTTCCCCAAGCTCGCGTCCCGGCCATGAAGAGATCCCAAAGCCCCCGGCGGGTGACGCGGCACCGCAAGCTGAATTTGCCCCCACGCCCGCGCAATCCGCGGGATCGGCTGCTCCGGCGGTTGACGCCAGTCATTTAATCTTGGAGGTTTCGGCGACCGGTCCGGCGGAAGATGGCGCCGTTTCGCTCGAGGAAGAAATGGCGCGACTGCTTGGACGCGCGCCGGGCTAGCGCATCTCCTTTAGAATGTTGGCCGGTTTTTTCGTTTCGGGCATGCTCCAACTCTTTGATCTTGAGCTGTGCACTTATCGATCAAACGATTCTGTCCGATCGCGACGCGTTCGAAAGGAAGCGGGCGCGGCTGGTAACGAGGAGCATCCAAAAGCCAGTCTGTTGCCAAAGCGGCCGCGGTGCCGTCGCGATCGTGCGGCCCGAATTAACGTCGAGTCAACTTTCGCGGTGGGTCCGTTCGCGCCGTTCGTGGCGTTCCTGCGCCTCCACCGAAAGGGTTGCGATCGGCCGCGCATCGAGCCGCTTTAGGCCGATCGGCTCGCCGGTTTCTTCGCAAAAGCCGTAACTGCCATCATCAAGCCGTTCCAGCGCGGCGTCGATCTTTGCAATCAGCTTGCGTTGGCGGTCGCGTGCCCGCAATTCGATGGACCTTCCGGTCTCGGAAGAGGCGCGATCGGCGAGATCTGGGTGGTTCTCACTCTCTCTCTGCAATACCACGAGAGTTTCCTGGCTCTCGCGCAGGATGTCTTCTTTCCAGGCAATTAGTTTGCGCCGGAAGTAATCCCTCTGACGCTCATTCATAAAGGCTTCGTCTCCAGACGGTTTGTAGCCGCCTTCGGCCTCCTCGATAGGCACTTGCGTGACCCCCAAATCTCAAACCGCCGCCCTTATAGCGATTGCCTTCTCCATATACAATTGCTCCGCCAAGGCCGAGATCGGGGTGACGAATGATACAGCCGCGCAGATACCGAAGCGGATGAATTCAGGTAACACTTGTTCAAAAATTTCCGATGACGATGTATCGCCACGCGGTTTGGAGGCGCCGGTTACCTGCGGTGTGAAGGATTCGATCAGTCACGATCAACGAGAAGTCGGCTAAATTACAAGGGTGATGGCAAAAACACGTGCGGAAACGCGGGGTTTGCCAGTTGCTTCCGCTGGCCAGATGGTGCCTAATTGTCCTTCAACCCGCACCGGGCGCCACTGCGCTTTAAGCTGCTCTTTGCCCATATCCCCGAATAAAAGTCACTTTAACTGCGACAATGTTTTCGCCCGAGGAAATCGAGCGCTACGCGCGCCATATTGTATTGCACGGTGTCGGCGGACCTGGCCAGCAGAAGCTGAAAGCCGCGCGGGTGCTCGTCATAGGCGCGGGCGGTCTCGGATCGCCGCTCATTCAGTATCTCGCGGCCGTGGGCATCGGCGAGATCGGCGTTGTCGACGACGGCGAAGTCTCGCGGTCGAATCTTCAGCGCCAAGTTTTGCACGGAACGGCGGACATTAGCCGCGCCAAGGTCGAAAGCGCGAAAGCAGCGATTGAACGATTGAACCCGCACGTCAAGGTCACCGCTCTACCCATAAGGCTCACCGCAGATAACGCCCGCGCCATGGTCGGCTCTTTCGATATCGTCGCCGACGGCTCGGACAATTTTGCGACTCGCTATGCCGTGTCCGACGCCTGCTATTATGCAAAGCGCCCGCTGATCACTGCCGCGGTAGGCGCCTTCGACGGCGCGCTAACGGTTCTGCGGCCTTATGAAAACGGTCCCTTCGGCGAACCCAATCCAACTTACCGTTGTCTTTATCCGGCGCCGCCTCCGGAGGGGACAGTGCCGGCTTGTTCCGAGGCGGGTGTGCTCGGCGCCCTGACCGGCATTCTTGGCGCGATGATGGCGCTGGAAGTTATCCGCGAAATCGTCGGTTTCGGCGAAGGGCTTGTCGGGCGGCTCGTGCTTGTCGATGCGCTCAGCATGCGTTTCGAAACATTGCGCTACCGGTGGGATCCCGCCAATCCACTGAACGGAACCGCCGCCACCCGATTATAGAGGCGTTGGGCGGAGGGCTGGATGGCGCAGTGCGGATTCATAGGAGTTAACGGGAAGGTAAGCTGAACACGAGCGCCTCCCATGTTGTTCGAAAGCAGGCGTTCGACTGAACTGCCTCGCATGGATCTTTGGTGAAACTGCGGGTCACAGCAGCACTTCTATCATTAAGAACAGAATGCACGAGCATGGAAAGCAGAGGACCATCCATACAATAAGAAATAACAAGCCGGCTCCCGGAAAAATAAATGTTTGTACAACAAACGCGATTGACCAGACCACCAACAGGAACGCAAAAAAATGAACCAAATGAAAATGAATGAATGGACCGGGATGCCGGATTGGGCCGCTGCAAAATAGCGAAGTTCGGAAGGCCAAATCATCCGACAAGCAATTGTCAACGCGCAGGCGTCAATGGCGACATGCCAAAAGCTTCGATCATACCACCCCGCCCAGAGCGCCCAGGGTATAGCGAAAAGCTCGCCGCGATAAGAATGACCGCCAAGAACCCGAAGATCTGTCTTTGTTCCATGCCCTTGTTCTTTTTGTCAACTGTCCTAAACTCGCCGTCTTCAACCGTGCCCGGGGCAAAGCCGGAGATTCGTTTGTGCCTGGAATTTGGCTCAGGCGATTAGCTACCTTGTGCTAGCCTCTATCAGATAAGCACAAAAAAGATCGCATTTATTACAAGCACCAGGAAGCCGCGTATGAGTGTTATTTAAACCTCCGTTATCCAGCGCCGCCCGAGGAGTGAGAGGACACCCATGGAATGCTGGTCGCCAGCCAGTTGGAGACGCAAACCAATCGAGCAAGTGCCAGACTACGCCGACCAGGCGGCGCTGGCCGAGGTCGAGCGCCAGCTCGCCGGCTTTCCGCCATTGGTCTTCGCGGGCGAGGCGCGTAAGCTGAGGCGTATGCTTGGCAAGGTCGCCGCAGGCGAAGCTTTCCTTTTGCAAGGCGGCGACTGCGCCGAGAGTTTTGCCGAACACGCCGCCGACAATATCCGGGATTTCTTCCGGGTGTTTCTGCAAATGGCCGTGGTCACGACCTTTGCCGCCGCGCTGCCGGTGGTGAAGCTTGGCCGCATCGCCGGTCAGTTCGCCAAGCCGCGCTCGGCGCCGGCCGAAACGATCGATGGGGTCGAGCTGCCGAGCTACCGCGGCGATAGCGTGAATGATATCGCGTTCGACGCGGGTTTGCGCGAACCCGACCCGGCCCGCCAGCTGATGGCTTACCGCCAGTCGGCGGCAACCTTGAACCTGCTTCGCGCTTTTGCCACGGGCGGCTATGCCAATCTCGAAAACGCGCATGGCTGGATGCTCGGCTTCATCAAGGATAGCCCGCAGTCCACCCGCTATCAGGAACTCGCGGACCGGATCAGCGAGACTCTTGGATTTATGCGCGCGATTGGCCTCGATCCCGAGGCGCATCAGGAATTGCGGCAGACCGACTTTTATACCTCGCATGAGGCATTGCTGCTCGGCTATGAACAAGCGCTGACCCGGGTCAATTCGACGACCGGCGATTATTATGCGACTTCGGGCCATATGATTTGGATCGGCGACCGCACCCGCCATCCGGGCCATGCCCATGTGGAATATGCGCGCGGGGTCAAAAACCCTCTCGGGCTCAAGTGCGGCCCCACGCTTTCGCCGGACGATTTGCTGCGGCTCATCGATGTTCTCAATCCGGCGAATGAACCCGGCCGTCTCACCTTGATTTGCCGGTTTGGCGCCGGCAAGGCGGCCGATCGCCTGCCGGGCCTGATCCGCGCCGTAAAAAGGGAAGGGCGAGACGCCGTTTGGTCTTGCGATCCGATGCACGGCAATACGGTCAAGGCGAGGAGCGGCTACAAAACGCGGCCCTTCGACAAGATCATGGCCGAGATCCGCACGTTTTTTTCGATCCATCGTGCGGAAGGCACTTACGCCGGCGGCGTGCATCTCGAGATGACCGGAAAGAATGTTACCGAATGCACCGGCGGCGCGCGGGCCATCTCGGAGGCGGACTTGCATGACCGTTACCATACCTATTGCGATCCAAGGCTCAATGCCGAGCAGGCGATCGAAGTGGCCTTTCTCGTCGCCGAGCTGCTCAAGGCGGAACGGATCGAGCGCCGCCGCGCCGATGCCGCGGAGTGAAGCCTGACGGCCGGGGCCGCCCGACGAGGTCCCTATAATGACGATGAGGCTGAATGCGCCCGCGAACCGCCTCGTCATTGGCCTCGCGCAAGTAGATTGCACGGTCGGCGACATCAAGGGCAACGTCGCGCGCGCGCGCGCCGCCCGTGCCGATGCGGCCGCCTTCGGCGCCGATCTCGTGATGTTTTCCGAACTCTTCATCTCGGGTTATTCACCCGAGGACCTCGTCTTGAAGCCGGCATTTCTGGAGGTCTGCCGCGCCGCCTGCGAGGAGATCGCAGTCGGGACTAGCGACGGTGGACCGGCGATTCTCGTCGGGCTGCCGTGGGTAGAGAATGGGCATTGTTACAACGCTTATGCCTTTCTTGATAAAAGCCGGATCGAGGCGATCCGTTTCAAGGCCGATTTGCCGAATTATGGTGTGTTCGATGAAAAACGCGTGTTCTCGCCGGGGCCGATGCCGGGGCCTGTCTCCTTCAGGGGCGTGCGCCTCGGCGTTCCCATCTGCGAGGATATCTGGGGACCCGGCCCGGTCGAATCTCTCGCCGCCACGGGCAGCGAGATTCTTCTTGTTCCCAACGGTTCGCCTTACTGGCGCGGCAAGACGGACGAGCGGGTTTCGGTCGCCGCCGCGCGAGTTGCCGAGAGCAAATTGCCGCTCGTTTATCTCAATCAGTTCGGCGGCCAGGATGAGCTTGTCTTCGATGGCGCGTCCTTCGGACTCAATGCCGATTGCACGCGTGCGTTCCAGCTTCCTGCTTTTTCGGCCGCTGTCGCGAAGACGGTTTGGGAGCGTGGAGCAAAGGGTTTTGTTTGTGTCGAGGGACCGCTTTGCGACATCGAGGAAGGCGACGAAGCCGATTACACCGCCTGCGTCCTCGGTCTTCGCGATTACGTGAATAAGAATGGTTTTCCTGGTGTCGTCATCGGCCTTTCGGGGGGAATCGATTCAGCACTTTGCGCGGCGATGGCGGTTGACGCGCTCGGGCCCGGACGCGTCCATTGCATCATGTTGCCTTATCGCTTTACCTCGAACGAATCTCTGGTGGACGCCGAGGTGTGTGCGCGCGGGCTTAACGTTCGCTACAGTATATTGCCGGTCGCGCCCGCGGTTGAAGGCTTTGAAAAGGTCCTTGCCCCGCTCTTCAAGGGCATGCCCGCCGGGACCACCGAGGAAAATATCCAGAGCCGGGCGCGGGGAGCCGTGCTGATGTCGGTTTCCAACAAATTCGGTCCGATGCTCGTCACCACCGGCAACAAGTCCGAAATGTCCGTCGGCTATGCCACAATCTACGGCGATATGAACGGCGGGTTCAATCCCATCAAAGACCTTTACAAGACGGAAGTTTTCCGGCTCGCAGAATTGCGCAACCGCTGGAAGCCCAAGGGCGCGCTTGGGCCAAATGGCGAGGTGATCGCGCAAAATATCCTGACCAAACCACCGTCAGCCGAATTGCGGGAAAACCAGAAGGATCGAGATTCGCTGCCGCCCTACGAGGTGCTGGATGCGATCCTCGAAGGGCTTGTCGAAAAGGAAATGCGCGTTGCCGATGTCGCCGCCTTGGGCCACGATCTTGAGACCGTGAAAAAAATCGAGAGGCTGCTTTATCTCGCCGAGTATAAGCGGCGCCAGTCGGCCCCGGGCGTCAAGGTGACAAGGAAGAATTTCGGCCGCGACAGACGCTATCCGATCGTCAATTGGTTTCGCGATCCGGGCATGGGTGCGAACTCGCCAGCGGGCGCAAACCGGCCGGCCGGACGCGGCTTCCCCAACACCGAAGGGCGAGGATAGCCGGCCGGCGGCGGAATTCGGGCTTTCAATCCATTGCCATCTTCTGAGCCGCGGGTCAAACTCGCCACATGCGGTTGCCATCATCGGCAACCAGAAGCGCTCTGGCATGGTCGATGGCAACTTCGCCATCTCTATAGGTGAAGGTCGCATCTGGGTTGGCGGCATAAAGATTATGGCCCGCGAGCGCCATGCGGAACGGTGAATTCAATCCTCTCAGCGACGCCGCGCCGTCGGATAACGCCCGAAAGGCCGGCCGAGGCGCGGGGCTCGCGCCTGCGGCCAACCTGCACCTCCCCGGATTGGCGTTGTCCCCCGGCGGCCAAAAACAGTGCCATCGATCCCGCGATGAAAACATTGGCTATCGCATTAAAAGGAGTCTCGCCATCGTTTGCTGGTCGATCGCCCCGATATACCCGAGGTCAGGCAGCGGCGTTGCGCAGATTGCGGACGCGATCATGATTTGCCTTGACCCCTTGGTATTGCCGATCGACGAGCGTTCTCACGTCCGCCGGCAAGTTTTTCTGGAGCGCTGCTTCATAAGCAGCCTTGGCGGCATCTTCGCCACGCTCACACTCGACGAGCACCGCGTGTTCGTTCATACCGGTAATTGTGGACTTTATGTTGGTCCACGCGCGATGCATGGAGCCGCTTATGGACCCCCCCTTTGCGGGCTCGCCGCCGAGGCTGCGAATCTTGGCTTCAAGCTCTGCCGCGCCCTCCGCGCAACGCCCCGCCGCTGCCTCAAACAGCGTCTTAAGATTGGGGCTCTGAACGCCTTCGGCACACGTGCGGAAGCCCTCTTCTCCGTCGCGGCTTATTTCAAGCAGACCGTTTAACGTCGTGATCACGTCCTGATTGTCCATGGCTAACTCCTTTTCTGACCCGACCATACCACACCGCGGCCTTTTCTGAGCCGGACCCTGCCGCACCCGCGGCCTTTTCTGAGCCGGACCCTGCCGCACCCGCGGCGGGATTCGTCCCGACGTACTTAGAAGACCGAGCGGCCCTAAAAGTTCCCGACGGCATGCGCCGCATCTATTCGCGGACGTCTGCGAACCGATGTGGGAGGCGGGCAATTAAAAATTTCTCGCGAGGAGGTCTCCCTATCCCAACGTGCCAAGGTCGATGACATCGCGCTGGATTCGTCTGGCTAGCCTCAACGCATCGAGACTTTACCTTCGGAATAACAGCCGTCCGGGTGAACCGCGAAGCGACTCGGACGATTCCGCTGGGGCTTACTTTTCCAGGTTGCGCGCCAATTCGAGGTGGCGCTCCAAGTCAGGCAACGTCTTCCCGGCCCAGTTTTTCAGCGCGGCATCGTCCCCGCTCTTGGCATACCGCCTAAACAAGGACACGGCTTCCTTATGGGCGCTGACCTGCTCTTTATCATATTGCTTCGTGAACTCGGCGCCGTTCAGGCCCTTGAGCTTGTCCAGCGTCTTCTGGTGAGAGCTGTCAAGGTCTGATGGAATGCTCACGCCTGCGCTTCCGCTTTGAACCATCGACTTCAATTCATTCGAAGTCTTCTCATGGTCCGTCAGCATCTGCGAGGCAAAGGCTTAGCGACTCGGCTGACCCGCCTCTGGATACGGTTGATAACATCGTCGGGTCAAACCCAGCTGAGCGCCGACATCGTCAATTTGCGGGACCGCTCCGGTTGATGGATAATTTTTAATCTTTTTCTGCATCCGGTTTGCGTCTTTCTAAATTATCGTCTAGATTGAAACCCGGTTTTGGCAGATTGCTTGCCGCGCGGCTACCCCTTGATATTCATACCCATTCATTACAAGCGCTAGAATAATCTCGTGCAAACATTGTCTTTTTCGTACCCGAATAATATTCGAGCAGCGTCGTTCGCCGGGGACGATCGTGCACCCGCTATGAGTGGCGGCAATCGGATCTCGCTCAGAAGGGTTCTGGACGTCGTTGCCGCCACGATCGCGACAGCCCTTGCAGGCCCACTCATGTTGTGCATGGCGCTGGACCCCGAAGGAGCCCGGTCGAGCACGACCTCAAGCATATCGAAAGTTAAATATATCGAAAAATGGTCGGTGTGGCTCGACCTTGAAGATTATTCCGCCGACGTTACATGCTCCACGTATTTGAAGCCGCAGCCTAACTAACATGCCGATCCGATCCCGCGCGGCGTAACTTTTATTTATCTTCAATGCCGCGATGCGAAATAGAAAAAGTCAGTGGATACCGTCCGAACCTCGAGCGCCACCATCACAATGTCGTGAATGTTATTTTCATTTCTAGGTAGTGACATGCGGGTCATGAGCGTGGTTGGAACGCGGCCGGAGGCCATCAAGATGGCGCCGGTGATTAAGGCGTTGCAGGCCCATCCAAGCATGAACTCCATGCTATGTCTGACGGCGCAACACCGGGAAATGTTGGACCAGGTGCTTCAGATTTTTGCCATCAAAGCCGATTTTGATCTTGATCTGATGCAGCCGTCACAGACGCTGAACGGGCTTTCGTCGCGGATCTTTCAGAGCATCGACGAACTTCTTGCATCGGCGAAACCTGACATCGTCCTCGTGCATGGGGATACCACTACGGCATTCGTGACAAGTGTCGCTTGTTTTCACCGCCACATTCCAGTCGGGCATGTCGAAGCCGGCCTGCGCACATATGATTTATTGCGTCCCTTTCCCGAGGAAATGAACCGCCGGATTGTCGACCTCGTATCGACTTATCTTTTCGCGCCTACCGAGCGAGGAAAGCAAAACCTTCTCGCTGAAGGTTTCATGTCCGATGGGATTCATGTGACCGGTAATACCATCGTCAATTCGCTGCGGTTCATGATTGCCAAAATCGACGATGATTCCGAGCTTCAATTGAGGCTTGCTGAACGGTTCCCCGTTCTAACCTCGGGCCGGAAGCTCGCCCTCGTGACGGGTCATCGTCGCGAAAGCTTCGGACCCGGCTTTGAGAGAATTTGTCAAGCGCTTAGCCGCATCGCGGAGCGGGACGATGTGGAGCTTGTCTATCCTCTTCACCTAAATCCCAACGTGTCGAAGCCGGTTAACAACATTCTTGGCCGAGCGCGGCGCGTGCATCTCATTCCGCCCGTTGACTATGTGACCTTTATCCATCTTCTTTCCCGGGCCGCGATTGTGATAACCGACTCGGGAGGAGTGCAAGAAGAGGCGGTTTCGCTCGGGAAGCGAGTGCTTGTTATGCGTGAGTTGACGGAGCGGCCGGAGGGTGTCGAAGCCGGGCTCGCCCACCTTGTCGGAACGGATCCCAATCTAATCTGTTCGAAATTCGAGGAGGTTATGGAGTTCAGCGACGAAAACTCGCCCGAAACTAATCAACTAGTCTATGGAGACGGCAATGCCGCTTCCCGCATTGTCGCGGCGCTTGCAAAGGCGCAGGGCTTGCGAAATCGCAGCGCTGCTGAGCGAGCCAGATCCCCTATGAATGTCCTAGCCGAGCTGGCAACGCCAGATATGCGCTGTGCCGAGGAACAGGCATGTCAATCGGGTGCCTAGAGCGCTCTCTGGCGAAGCGGACTTCCAGTTCGCCGGGGAAAGCGCATCGCAACAATGCCAGAGCGCGTTTACTTCGCCCGGACGAGGAAACCCGGCGTGGCGGACGAGATCTGTAGGTTGCGGGCCGATTGCCCGTTTGCCGGGGTGCAGCGCCACGGAAGGAGCGTTTCCTCAGCTCAGAGTTCACCGAAATATACTAGACGAATATACTAGACATGCTATTTAAAATCCACAAAAGAGGAACCGATGGACGATATCGTAGAATATCACCGCGCGCAGGCGAGTTCCGGTGCGAAACCGGAGTTTAAAGACGCCGCAGTATTCGGCCTCGGTTACATCGGCCTTCCCACCGCTGCACTCATCGCCAGCCGCGGCATTCACGTTCTCGGCATTGACGTAAATGAGGACGTCGTTCGGAAGATTTCCTCTGGCGCGGTTCATATTTACGAACCAGACCTGGATGGGCTTGTTCAGAAAGTAATCTCGACCGGTGCGTTGCAAGTTTCGATGCGGCCGGCACCAAGCGACGCCTTCATAATCGCCGTGCCGACTCCCATCAACGCGGAGAAGGTGCCGATCCTCAATTCCGTTTTCAACGCAGTACGGGCCATTGCTCCGTTTCTTCAAGTAGGCAACCTGGTTCTTCTCGAATCAACCTCGCCTGTCGGTACGACCGAAAAGATATCGGAGATGCTTGCTGACATGCGTCCAGATCTATCCTTTCCAACACGAGCCGGACCGGCGGCGACCGTTAACGTTGCGTATTGCCCGGAGCGCGTCCTGCCGGGCCGAATTCTTTCGGAACTAGTCCAAAATGATCGCTGCATTGGGGGAATCTCGCCGGCTTGTGCGCGTCGGGCACAGCGCTTTTACAAGCATTTCGTGCGCGGCGCGTGCATCGTCAGCACTGCGCGGACGGCCGAGCTTGTCAAGTTGGCCGAAAACGCGTTCCGCGATACCAACATCGCGTTTGCAAACGAGTTGTCCATGATCTGCGACAGGCTCGGAGTCAATGTTTGGGATCTTATCGATTTGGCGAATCGGCATCCACGGGTAAATATCTTGCGGCCTGGTCCGGGGGTGGGCGGCCATTGCATCGCCGTCGATCCCTGGTTCATCGTTAATTCGGCCCCGGACCTCGCGAAGCTGATCGCCGCTGCACGCAGGACGAACGACGATATGGTTCACTACACGATCGAAGCGGCGTCTGCTTTGATCAATGAACAGCCATATGCAAACGTCGCTTGCCTTGGGCTTGCGTTCAAACCAAATGTAAACGACCTTCGAGAAAGTCCTGCCGTCGAGGTTACGAAGGGCTTGGGGAAGCGGTACGGATCGCGCATCAAGGTGGTGGAACCGTATCTCGATAGTTTACCGGACGAGATCGCGGCAACCGGTGCGGAATTCGTCGGCCTTGCCAATGCTCTCGCCAATTGCGAGGTTGCCATCGTCCTTGTCGACCATGACGAATTTCGCAACGTTCCGTTGAGCGAACGGCGCCATCTGTCGGTTCTCGACACGCGCGGGATTTGGCGCGACTTTCAAGGGCTTGGACTAAAATAGGCGCACCCCACCGCCGTGGTGTGGTCGACGGCGAGGTGATCGTGATGAAGTCGGCGTGATGACGATGCGCTCGGGACAACGATATTCATGCTGCTGCAATCCATGCGTGTGCTCGTTTAGCTTATCGCAGAACGAACGTATTTTTGCACATGCTTACACAAGACCTTCGACGCGATAAGATGCGATCTAAAGGAGGCTGGCCTCGCGCAAAGGAGCTGGCTCAGGCAAATGGGAAAAACTGGTTTAGGCGACGAGTAGGAAATGCGGGCAGATTTTCTTGGCGTTCCGGTAGACCTGATAGATCTTGAAGAAACCATAGGGAGGGCGGAAGAAGCCATGCGTTCGCGCTGCCGCGTGCAGCACGTGGCTCTGAATGTGGCAAAATTCGTTTATATGCAAGGAAACCAAGAATTGCGCGACGATGTCTTAACTGCCGATATTATCGGGATCGATGGTATGGGAATCGTCCTCGCCGCGCGTCTGTTTGGCATCAGGGTACCCGAAAGAGTTGCAGGCGTGGATCTGATGGAACGTTTGCTGGAGACGTGTGCTGCCAAGCGCTACCGCCCGTATTTTCTAGGCGCGACGGAAAAAGCCTTGTCCCGGGCTTTGCATAACTTGCGTATTCGGCTTCCGGACCTCGAAATCGCAGGGGCACAGCATGGCTATTACTCACCTGAATCCGAGGCCGATGTGGTCGCGGCGATTCGTGCTTCCGGCGCCGACTGCCTATTCATCGGTATGCCTACGCCACGCAAGGAAAGGTTTTTGGCGGCTCATAGAGGCACCATCAGCGTACCTTTCATCATGGGAGTCGGAGGCGGTATTGATATCATCGCCCAAATCACCAAGCGCGCTCCCGTTTGGGTACAACGGATGGGACTGGAATGGCTATATCGCATCATGCAAGAGCCGCGCAGGATGTGGAAGCGGTACCTCACGACAAATATGGCTTTTGTCGCGATTATCGCCAAGGCGGCGTTCCGGCGTTTGTAATACTGCGGAGCAATATGAAAATAGCGGGCTGATCCTGAAGTTGTTATCCAGCAGATTAGGAGTCCCGCAACTTAGCGCTGCCGTGGTATGCTTCTCGCAATCATATCGGGCTCAGAACGCCCGCGGCGTGGCCATGCTTTACGGCAAGCTAACCGAGACTTTTAGGCCGCGGGTGCTCCGGCAAGATGCCGATGCAAAACGTCCCTTGACGCGATGCCGATCACGGAATGCCGAAGATGAAGGAGAACGTGATCGCTGCCTAACAGCCTGACACCAAAACCAAGCCGCTAACCAGGCCCTCTGCGAGACCGAGACTCGGCTACGGCAATTGAGCGGTGCCGTGTCCATCTCACCGCCGTTCGTCGCTAGCGCCGGAGCTTAGTCAACGCGGCGCAGCCCCAGAGGTCAGCTCAGGTTCGTTCGGTAGTGCAGTCTTCTCGCGGCAAATTTTGCAGCTCGAGGCACTTTTTCACTTCTTCACTTCTTTCACTTTTTGTCAATCTAGCGGACACTGAATGCGATTGAACCTCGCCACAGCCGCCCCTCCAACCAGCCGCGACAATCCATTTCGGAAGCGGCGCTTCGCTCTCTGCCGAAAGCTGGTTGAGAGTGTGCTCGCTCAGGACGGCGCCTGCCGGGTCCTCGATATCGGCGGTCTGCCGGATTACTGGCGTATCTATGGAGCCGACCTGGTGGCCGACGCGCGGGTATCAATCTCCCTGCTAAATCTCTGCTACCCCGATGACAACTATAGTTCGGAATTCGACTGGAAATTTGAGCGGCTCACGGGGGACGCCCGGAATCTCGACGGTATCGCCGATAAGTCATTCGACCTGGCTCACTCCAATTCCGTCATCGAGCATGTCGGCCGCTGGCCCGATATGTCTGCCATGGCTGGCGAGGCACGCCGCGTCGCGCGGGTGCATTATGTACAGACTCCTTACTGGGGTTTTCCGATCGAGCCGCATAATCGCACGCCGTGTTTCCACTGGCTCCCCGAGCAGTTCCGCTACCGGTTGGTTTTGCGCCGTGACCTCGGCTTCTGGCGTCGCGCCACGAGCGTCGATGAGGCGATGCGCAAGGTGCAGTCGAGTTATTTACTCGACCGCAGGCAGTTCGCCGCGCTTTTCCCAACTTCATCGATCCATAGCGAGATCGTGTATGGTTTGACGAAATCGCTAGTGGCGATAGGTGGGGACGGGTTGGAAGTTGATGTGCGGTCAAATACAAGGCGCCTGAGAATTTGACCAAGAATTTCCATCGGAAAGCAATCATCGGGTATGCGCTTAGCATGCGGCCAATAGGCATCGGTGGGTTTCGCCGCGCTGTCCTCGCGAGCATGAAGATAAAGAAGCGGGAAGATGGGTCTTTGATCAGAGATGGCGTCTGGGGGATTGGTCAGGTTTGGCTTTCTGATCGTAATTAGGCGGCGATCATTTCTTTCTTTGCAATCGGCCTTACAACCGCTGCGCTGTATCTGTTCGATGACCTAAGAATCCGTACCGTCGCGCAATCTTTAAGAATATCCGCCTGTGGACGACCCTACCACCAGCTTGTTCCGGCCTTCGTGTAGGAATAGGTGATGCGACTCGCGCCGATTTTGTCGACCTTTCGAGAGATCCATTCGACCTTGCCGAGATCGATGCTGAGCGTGTCGTCGTCGATCCAGCGAAACTTCGGATATTCGTAAGAGAGCCTATCGTGTTCGACCAATGTCGTCGTTTTTTCGTCGCCGTGAAGTTGCAAGAGGATAGTGTAATCGGCAAATGATCCGACCGCTGTGCAAACCTTAATAGATTCCTCGACAACGTCGCCCCCCGCATTGGTGGCGCTTTGGCCCGTTACAGGTCCCTCGTCACATCCCCACCCCGCTGGCTGCATTGCCATCATGACGAGAAACGGTTACTGCGCGCCCGAGTTCCCACACCATTGCGCCTAGCGCAATGAGCAGGGCAGCCAAGAGGTTCCGGCGCCGAGAACGAGCCCGCGCTCCATCAAGGTCATCCGGCCCTGAAAGCCGCGCGACGCAAATTTGCTGAATTGTTGACGTGAAATGTCATTGACGTGCATGGATTTTCCTCGGATACGTTTATCCGAGCAGGGCATTTCTATCCTATATTTTGAAGACGGGCTTCTCCTTGTAAATTATACATGTTGCCCTATGAAAGTAGTAAGATTGCTCGCTTTTGCCCGCCGCGCGACGGCCGGGTTCAAAATCCTTTCCGGTCCGCTACACTGAGCGCCACACGAAACGAGGCGGCGGAAGGTTTGGCATATGGCGGATGAGACAAGGCGCGCGGCCATTATCGGGGTCGTCACAGCGTCCGACCGCGCCAGCACCGGGATTTATGAGGATCAAAGCGGGCCCGCCATCGCCGCCTATCTGGCGAAGATCCTGAAAAGCCCTTTTCATATCGTGCGAAAAATCATTCCCGACGGTTTTGAGTCCGTCCGCGATACGCTGATCGAACTCGCCGACCAGGAGCATTGCGATTTGATCCTGACCACCGGGGGCACCGGACCGTCCCCGCGCGATCTGACGCCGGAGGCGACCCTGGCCGCGGCGCCGCGCACATTGCCCGGCTTTGGCGAGCTGATGCGCCAGGAAAGCCTGAAGCAGGTCCCGACCGCCATCCTATCCCGCCAGGTCGCCGCGCACCGCGGGCCTTGTCTCGTCATCAATTTGCCGGGCAAACCGGCGTCCATCGAGATTTGCCTCAATGCGGTCTTTCCGGCGGTGCCTTACTGCCTCGATCTCATCGGCGCCGCCTTTATTGAGACGAATGCCGCGATCCTAAAATCCTTCCGGCCCAAGCGATCATAGATGGCCTAAGCGCGCCGCATCGGGCAAACTCGACGCGACCCGACGGTGGCCGGCCAGGCGATATTTCCCCGGCCGCCGGTCTTATCCCGGCTCCCGCGACGGATATCGATGCACAAGCCGATGGCGTGCCGAGAGTCGCCGGGCTTATTCTCGGTTCGCGCGAATCAGTATGTCGATGTAAAAGCCGATGGCGTGCCGAGGGCGTGCGAGGTTCCGATGCATCCGAGTCATCTTAATTATTTCCCTTTACCATTGATCTTTTACGCGATTTTCGCAGGCGTCCTGCTCGCTCTGTTCATTTTCCTCCAGCTCAAACTGCTGCGTTACGCCTATATGCGCATCGGCCTCGACTCCCGCCTGGCCATGCTGGTTCTCCTTAGTTCGCTCCTTGGCAGTTATATCAACATACCGGTAGCGCAGCTTGCGGAGGCGCGCGTTGCATCAGACGAGGTGATCGATTTCTTCGGCATGCGTTATGTTGTGCCGGTTGAGGTCGACTGGCCCGGCACAATAATCGCCGTCAATGTCGGCGGGGCGCTCATCCCGAGCCTGCTTTCGATTTACTTGCTCGTGCGCAACCGGATTTGGCTTCTTGGCGCCGGGGGAACCGTCATTGTGGCCGTCATTGTTAATCAACTTGCCTTCCCCGTTCCGGGCGTCGGCATAGCGGTGCCGGTCCTTGCGCCGCCCCTCATCACGGCGGTCGTTGCGCTGCTGCTCTCGCGGCGTTTCGCCGGGCCGCTGGCTTATGTCAGCGGGAGCCTTGGCACACTGATCGGCGCCGATCTGCTCAATCTCGACAAGCTGCATGGCCTCGGCGCGCCCGTCGCCTCGATCGGCGGGGCAGGGACATTCGATGGCATTTTCGTTACCGGCATAATGGCGGTGCTGCTCGCGGGCCTCGGCGCACGGTGAAATCTTTGGCGAAGCGCTGGCGACACGCCGATTTTCGTGTGTGGCGCGCTGGAATTGTGCTTCTGGCACGCGGCCGCGAGCACGCGGCGTTTGCCAAGTTTTTACCTTAAGTTAGGATTACTCCGGCCATGGTCGGAACGGTGCCACTGCGGTTTGCGTAAACCTTTAACCGTTGCAGCTCCGTCCCGATCCCGATTGCTGCCGAACATAAAGCCGAATGATCACGCTTTATCACCATCCCCTTTGCCCGCATTCGCGGTTCGTCCGGCTGCTCCTGGCCGAATATGCGATCAAGCCGGACCTCATCGAAGAACAAGCGTTCGAGCGCAGACGGGATTTCCTGATCCTCGATCCGGCCGGGCAAACGCCGGTTCTCGTTGAAGAATCCGGGATAGTCATCGCGGGCCCCGGGCCGATCGCCGAATATTTCGACGAGACCCGCGGCGTTGCCTTGGGCAGACACAGGTTGTTGCCCGAGCATCCGGGTTCCCGCGCGGAGGTGCGCCGGCTGTTCGATTGGTTCAGTCAAAAATTCTTTCTTGAAGTAACGAATTGGCTCGTCGCGGAAAAGGTCTATAAGCGGTTCATGCCCCGCGAGAAGGGCGGCGGCGGGCCCGACATGGATCTCGTGCATGCGGCGCGAGTGAATATCCGCACCCATTTGCGCTATATTGGTTACCTGGCGGGTAACCGGAATTGGCTTGCCGGAGACCGGCTGTCGCACGCCGACCTCGCCGCCGCGGCGCATCTCTCCTGCGTGGATTTTCTGGGCGACGTGCCATGGGACACGAACGAGACGGCAAAGCTCTGGTACGCCCGGGTGAAATCGCGCCCGTCGTTCCGCCAACTGCTCGCGGACCGGCTGCCAGGCTTCTGCCCGAACCCGATCTATGCGGATCTCGATTTCTAGGCCCGGACTTCACGATTCTGTTGCGCGAGCAGGCGCGCGCGCGTGGCTTCGATGTCTGCCGCATCACTCATCCGGGCGCTATCCCCGATGCGCCGGAAAGGCTCGGTGCCTGGCTTGCTTCCGGCGCGGCGGGCTCGATGGACTGGCTCGCCGCAACCCAAGCGCGGCGTTCCGATCCGCGCAAACTCTGGCCCGAGACCGCGAGCATTATCATGCTAGGCATGAATTATGGCCCGGCCAGCGATCCCCTTTCGGCGCTTGCGCGGAAATCGGCCGGAAATATTTCCGTTTACGCGCGAAACCGCGACTATCATGATCTCATCAAGGGAAGGCTCAAGCAGCTCGCCGCCTGGCTCGTTACGCAAGCCAAGGCAACCGGAGTCAAGGTCTTCGTCGATACCGCGCCGGTCATGGAAAAGCCGCTGGCGCAGGCGGCGGGCCTCGGCTGGACCGGCAAGCACAGCAATCTGGTTTCGCGCGAGTTCGGCTCCTGGCTGTTTTTGGGCTCCATCTTTACCGATCTGCCGCTCGCGCCCGATCAGCCAGAGCCGGATCATTGCGGCGCATGCCATGCCTGTCTCGACATTTGCCCGACAAAGGCTTTTCCGCGACCCTATGTCCTCGATGCCCGCCGTTGCATCTCCTATCTTACCATCGAACACAAAGGCCATATCGGCCGCAAGTTCCGGCCGCTGATCGGAAATCGCATCTTTGGCTGCGACGATTGCCTTGCGGTCTGTCCATGGAACAAATTCGCGGCAACGGCGCGCGAAACGAAGCTTTGCGCGCGGGAAGAGCTTTCCGCCCCCCCAATCGCGGATTTGCTTCGCCTTGACGACGCCGCGTTTCGGGCGCTGTTTACGGGAAGCGCGATCAAGCGAATTGGGTTTGACCGTTTCATGCGCAATGTCTTGATCGCGGCGGGCAATAGCAGCGATCCGGCGCTCGCCGGACCGGTCGCGGAGAGACTGAAAAGCTCTTCGGCTCTGGTCCGGGCGATGGCGGTGTGGGCGCTCGGCCGGCTCGTCTCGCCAGCTGATTTGGCTAAATTTGAATGCCGCTGGCGTTCCAGCGAGGTCGACGCAATGGTGCAAGTTGAATGGGCGATGGCAACCGGTGCGGCGCCGTGCGAGCCATGATCGCGCGTGCGGTTGATTTGAAAGAAGGCCGGCCGTCATGAATTTCTTCGCATTCGGCCTTGGCTATTGCGCGCGCCATTTCATCGCTCGCTCGGGAAGTCCGTTCGATGCCGTCGCGGGCACCGTGCGCGCGCCCGCCAAAGTGGCGGAGTTCGCGAACGAAAATATCGAGACGTTCGTGTTCGGCCCCGAGCAAGAGGACGCGGCCATCGCGGAGCGGGTTGCCTTAGCCGATGTACTCCTTGTCTCGGTCCCGCCCGGCGTCTCGGCCGATCCCGTGCTGGCGCGGTTTGGCCACCGCATCGCCAGCCTCCGGCGCCCTCAGACGATTGTCTATCTCTCGACGATAGGCGTCTATGGCGATATGCGCGGCGAGTGGGTCGATGAAACAACGACCCCGGCGCCCTCCTCGGAACGTTCCTTGGCGCGGCTTCAGGTCGAGAAATCCTGGGCCGCGATCGGCAAGGAGAGCGATAAAAAGGTTCATATCTTGCGTCTTGCCGGAATGTACGGTCCCGGCCGCAATGTTCTCCTCAGTCTCAAGGCAGGCACCGCGAAGCGCGTCGTGAAGAGGGGCCAGGTCTTCAATCGTATCCACGTCGAGGACATCGTGCGCGCGATCGACGCCGCCTTGGCCTATAAAGGCCCGGGCGGTGTCTTCAACGTGAGCGACGACGCGCCGGCACCGCCGCAAGACATCATCACATACGCTGCGATGCTCATGGGAATCGAGCCGCCGCCCGAACAGGACGTCGAAGCCGCCGGCCTGAACCCTTTGGCGCGGAGCTTTTATGCCGAGAATAAACGCGCCTCAAACCGCAAGCTGAAGGACGAGCTAGGCGTAAAACTCGCCTTTCCCACCTATCGCGTGGGCCTCGAAGCGCTTTGGGAAGCGGGGGAGGGGCGCTAGTGCGGCGCTCATATGTACGCCAGGCGTCCAGCCCAACAACTGCCTAGTGAGTCCTCCGCACCCCGGCAATTTATCATTGCCGGAACTCTATTCCTGTAGCTTGGCAGCATCTGACCGATGCTGTCGAAAAAGGGTTTGCGCGACGGGCTGAACGATGATTCCTGCTGATTGAATGAGGGTAGGATGATTCGGCGATGATGGGACGAAAGTATCGAGAGCAAGCGAACTTTTTCTACGAATTTCGGCTCGATGACATGATCCCGAAGGGGCACTTGTTGCGCCGGATCAATGTTTTCGTGACATCTGTGCTCGGCGACTTGCACGAACAGTTGGGTCCATTCTACAGCGCCATCGGCCGACCTTCGATCGATCCCGAGTTGCTGATCCGGATGCTTATCGTTGGCTACTGCTTCGGCATTCGCTTCGAGAGGAAGCTGTGCGAGGAAGTAAAACTCCACCTCGCATACAGGTGGTTTTGCCGGCTCGATCTCAATGACGCGATTCCCCACCACTCTACGTTCTCCGAGAACCGGTTGAACCGGTTCCGTGAGAGCGACATTCTGCGCCATATTTTCGAGCGCGTCGTCATGGCTGCGATGGGGATGGGCCTCGTCAAGGGCGAGGGGTTTGCCGTGGACGCGAGCGTCATGGAGGCGAACGCGAGCCGTTATCACGGCAAGGCGCCTGATGAACTCGATTGGACTGAGAAGCAGCGGCAGAAGCGTGCGGTGGCTGAGTATCTTGCGGCACTCGAAGCCGAGGCGGCGATTGAAGGCGATGCCTTAAATGAGAGCGGTGGATCCGAGAGCAAACGACAGCGCCGTTATGAGCGCCAGCCGCCCAAGGTGATCTCGCCGTCGGACCCGCAATCGGCATGGACAGCCAAGGCCAACAAACGCGTGCAATTCGGATATGGGCTGAACTACCTCATCGACATCGAGAATGCAGTAATCGTAGATGTCGAGGCAACGCCGGCTCGCACCTACGCGGAAGTTGCCGCGACACAAACGATGCTGGATCGAGTAGAAGAGCGCTTCGATCTGAGGCCGAGGCGACTCGCCGCGGACACAGCCTATGGAACGGGCAAGTTCCTCGGCTGGCTGGTCAAGAAGAAGAAAATCATCCCGCACATCCCGGTGTGGGAGAAGAGCGATCGGCAGGACGGCATCTTCTCCCGTTCGGATTTCCACTGGGACAGGAAACGCGGAGCCTACATCTGCCCCAGCGGGAAACTGCTGCAGACCAGCGGCACCGTGCATGACGGACGTACGCTGCTGTACCGCGCCTCAAAGCGGGACTGCGATATATGCTCGATACGAGCGAAGTGCTGCACCACGGCCGATGCGCGCAAGATCCCGCGCGACCTCCATGAGGATGCCCGCGATATCGCACGGCGGAAGATGAAGACAAAGGCGTTTGCCAAATCACGCGACGAACGAAAGCGTGTTGAGATGCGCTTCGCACACTTGAAGACACACCACGGCTTCGAGCGGATGCGCCTCAGGGGGCTTTCTGGCGCACGCGATGAG